>NZ_JBQENB010000004.1:421661-634220 GCF_052044215.1 Leifsonia sp. 22587 | reverse complement strand
TCCGGGCAAGCGCAGGCTGCACCCTCCGTCCGGTCCCCTATCGTCGGAGATCTGCGCGCGACCGTCGGAGATTCAGCGCAAATCCCTCCGTATCTCCCTCCAGAGAGCGCTGTGTCGGAGATTTGGAGGCCCTTCTCCGACGATCGGCCGGTGGGGAAAGGTCGAGGCGGCCTACGGCCGGCGTCCGGGCAAGCGCAGGCTGCACCCTCCGTCCGGTCCCCTATCGTCGGAGATCTGCGCGCGACCGTCGGAGATTCAGCGCAAATCCCTCCGGATCTCCCTCCAGAGAGCGCTGTGTCGGAGATTTGGAGGCCCTTCTCCGAGGATCGGTCGGTGCGCCTTGGTGCGGCCACCCCCGCCCAGGCCACCCGCGCCCAGCGCGCCGTGCTCACTCGCCGCTCTCAGCGCGCCGCTCTCAGCGACCCGCGCTCAGCGCGCCGCGATCAGCGCGTCGGCCTTCGCGCGCGCCCAGCGCTCCGACTCGGCGAGCGACTCGCGGGTGAGCTCGCCCGCCGGCACGTGGGCGTCGACGACCCGCTCCACCGTCCCGAGGATGTCGAGGTAGCCGATCGCCCCGGCGTGGAAGGCCGCGACCGCCTGCTCGTTGGCGGCGTTGAAGACGGCCGGGTAGGTGCCCGCGGCCATCCCGACGCGCTTCGCCAGGGCGACCGCGGGGAACGCCTCGTCGTCGAGCGGCTCGAAGGTCCAGGTGTGGGAGGCGGTCCAGTCCAGCGGCACGCCGACCTCGGGGACGCGGTCCGGCCAGCCGAGGCCGAGCGAGATCGGCAGGCGCATGTCCGGAGGGGACGCCTGCGCGATGGTCGAGCCGTCCACGAACTCCACCATCGAGTGGATGACGGACTGCGGATGCACGGTGACGTCGATCCGGTCGTACGGCACGTCGAAGAGCAGGTGGGCCTCGATCACCTCGAGGCCCTTGTTCACGAGGGTCGAGGAGTTGGTGGTCACCACGAGCCCCATGTCCCAGGTGGGATGCGCGAGCGCCTGCTGCGGGGTGACGTCGCGCAGCGACTCGCGGGAGCGACCGCGGAACGGGCCGCCCGACGCCGTCAGCACGAGGCGCCGGACCTCCCCGGCGGACCCCGCGCGGAGCGCCTGCGCGATGGCCGAGTGCTCGGAGTCGACCGGCACGAGCTGACCCGGCGCCGCGGCGCGCTTCACCAGCCCGCCGCCGACGATCAGCGACTCCTTGTTCGCCAGCGCCAGCATCGCCCCCGTCTCGAGCGCGGCGAGCGTCGGACCGAGGCCCACGGAGCCGGTGATGCCGTTGAGGACGACGTCCGCCTCCACCGACCGCACCAGCAGCTCGGAGTCGGCCGCGCCCAGCGCCGTGTCGACCACGCCGAAGCGCTCCGCCTGCGCGGCCAGCTCGTCGGCGCTCCGCCCGGCGCTCAGGCCGACGACGCGGAAGCGGTCCGGGTTCGCCGCGATGACGTCGAGCGCCTGCGTCCCGATGGAACCGGTGGACCCGAGGATGATGACTCTGCGCACGAGGCCATCGTACGAGAGCCGTCGCCCGGCGGGGCTGCTCAGCCCAGGCGGCCGAGCGCCTCCTCCAGCACCGTCGCCGCGTCGTCGATCAGCTCCTCGCTGATGACGACGGACGGCAGGAGCCGCAGGACGCTGTCCCAGCTGCCCGCGTCGAGCGGGATGACACCGTTGCGGGTGGCGTGCGCGAGCACATCCTTCAGCGCCTCCGGGTTCGGAGTCTTCGTCCCGGGCTTCACCAGCTCGACGCCGAACATCGCGCCCTTGCCGCGCACCTCGCCGACCACGGGGAAGCGGTCCGCCCAGTCGCCGATGCGCGCCCACAGCGCCTTCTCCACGCGCCGGGCCTCGGCGAGCAGGTCCTCGTCCTCGAACGCCTGGAAAACCGCGAGGGCCGCCGCCGTCGAGACCGGGTTGCCGCCGAACGTGCCGCCGATGCCGCCGGGCTGGACCGCATCCATGATCTCCGCGCGGCCGGTCACCGCCGCGAGCGGGAACCCGCCGGCGATGCCCTTCGCGCTCGTGACGAGGTCCGGGACGACGCCGTGGTGCTCGATGGAGTACCACGTGCCGGTGCGGCCGATGCCCGCCTGGATCTCGTCGGCGACGAACACGATGCCGTTCTCGGCGCAGAACTCGGCGAGCCGGGCGAAGTAGCCCGGCGCCGGGATGATGATGCCGCCGTCGCCCTGGATCGGCTCCACGAAGAGGGCGGCGAGCTCGGTCGCCCCGATGTGCGTGCGGATGTAGTCGATGGTGCGCTCCGCGGCCTCCTCGCCCGTCATCCCCTCCGGGTCGCGGAACGGGTAGCTGATCGGCAGGCTGTAGATCTCGCCGGGGAACGGTCCCATGCCGGCGCGCTCCGGCCAGGGGCGGTACGTCATCGCCATGGTCAGGTTGGTCCGGCCGTGGAAGGCGTGGTCGAGCGTCGCGATCGCGCGGCGGCCGGTGAACTTGCGGGCGATCTTCACCGCGTTCTCCACGGCCTCCGCACCCGAGTTGACCAGGATGCTGTGCTTCTCGAAGTCGCCGGGCGTGATCTCGGCGAGCTTCTCGGCGACCGCGACGTAGTTCTCGTACGGCGTCACCGTGAAGAGCGTGTGCGTGAGCTTCGACGCCTGCTCGGCGGCGGCCGCCGCAACGGCCGGGTGCGCGTGGCCGATCGTGGTGACGCCGATGCCGCATCCCAGGTCGATCAGGCGGTTGCCGTCCACATCCACCAGGATCGCGCCGGAGCCGGACTCCATGTAGATGTTGGCCAGCGTGCCCGCGCCGCGGCTGACCGACGCGACCCGCCGCTGCTGCAGCTCGACCGAGCGCGGGCCGGGCAGCTCGGTGACCAGGTGACGGGACTGGGGCACGGTGAATTCGCGGGTCATGGATCCATCGTAGGCGGCGCATCCAGCCGACCCATTCCCGCCGCTCAGGTTCGGCGGAGGCTGATAGGGCAGGATGGACGACCGTGCGTACCTCTCTCAAGGCCCTGACCGCGACCGCGTCGGCCGCCCTCCTCGTCGCCGGACTCGCGGCCTGCAGCTCCGCCGCTCCCGCCGCCACGTCGACCCCCGCCGCGAACGCGTGCCAGAACGTCAAGTCGGGCACGGCGTCGAAGTCGGTGAAGGTGACCGGCGACTACCGCGCGACCCCCAAGGTCACGTTCGACGCGCCGCTCAAGACCACCGACGTGGAGCGCACCGTCGTCATCACGGGTCACGGGGCCGAGGCGAAGGGCGGCTCCAGCGTCGACATCGCGCTGGCCGCCTACAACGGGACGACGGGCAAGGAGCTCACGGCGTCGCAGGGCTTCGACGGTTCCGCCGCTGCGACCATCCAGGTGAACGACAAGGCGTACGTGCCCGGCCTCGTCCGCGCGGTGGAGTGCCTGCCGACCGGGTCGCGCGTCGTGCTCACGGCACCGGCCAAGGACGCCTTCGGCAACCAGGACCTCTCGCAGCTGGGCCTCACCACCAAGGACAGCGTCGTCTTCGTCGCGGACGTGGTCTCGCTGACCCCGACGCGCGCCGACGGCACGCCGGTCGCCCCGACCGCCGGGTTCCCGACCGTGAAGCTCAACGCCAAGACCGGCGAGCCGGCCATCACCATCCCGAAGGCCGACCCGCCGACCGAGACCAAGATCGCGCTCCTCAAGCAGGGCGACGGCGAGACGGTGCAGCCGGGCGACACCGTGACGGTGCAGTACAAGGGCGTCCTGTGGCGGAACGGCGAGATGTTCGACTCCAGCTGGAGCCGCGGCGCGCCCGCCTCCTTCCAGACCACCGGCGTCGTCGCGGGCTTCAAGAAGGCGCTCGAAGGCCAGAAGGTCGGCTCGCAGGTGATCGCGATCGTCCCGCCCGCCGACGGTTACGGCTCGGCCGGCTCCGGAGAGATCAAGGCCACCGACACCATGGTGTTCGTGATCGACATCCTGAAGACCACGCGCTGAGGCCCGACCGGTGCGGCTCCCCCGCCTGCGGCTGATCGCCGCCGCGTCCGCCGCGGCGGCGGCGCTCGCGCTGGTGCCCGCGGCGGCCGTCGCGGAGCCGCCGGCGCCGTTCTACCCGGGCTACATCATCAGCGATGACAGCTTCTTCAACCCGGACGCGATGACCGCGGCGCAGATCCAGGACTTCCTGGAGCAGCGCTCGTGCCATCCGAAGGACGACTCACCCTGCCTGTCCGACTTCCGGATGGACGTGCCGGCGCAGCCGGCCTCCGCCGAGCGGTGCACGGCGATCGCGCCGAAGCGCAACGAGCGCGCGAGCAGCATCATCGCGCGAGTCGCCCACGCCTGCACGGTCAGCCCGCGTGTGCTGCTCGTGCTGCTGCAGAAGGAGCAGTCGCTGCTCACGACGCCCAGCGCCTCCGGCTACCAGCGGGCCACCGGGTACGCGTGCCCCGACACGGCCGCCTGCGACACCCGCTACTTCGGGTTCTTCAACCAGGTGTACCGGGCGGCGTGGCAGTTCCGCGAGTACACCGTGCACCCCCGTGACTGGCGGTACAAGATCGGCGGCAACACCATCCAGTACCACCCGGATGCGGCCTGCGGGGCGAGCACGGTGACCATCCTCAACCAGGCGACCGCGAACCTGTACAACTACACGCCCTACCAGCCGAACGGCGAGACGCTGAAGGCGCCGAAGGGTCCCGGCGGGGCGTGCTCCGCCTACGGCAACCTCAACTTCTCGCGGCTCTACAGCGCCTGGTTCGGCTCGCCGCTCGCGGTCCGCTACACCGGGTTCGTCGACGGCTGCCTCGTCTACCGGGGCGGATTCGGCTGCACGCTCGGCACACCGCTGGAGCCGTGACGCGCCGGACCGGCGCGCATGCCGCCTCCGGCATACGTCCGCGCCTACCCTCGAAGGGATGAGCATCGACGAACCCGACGATGGCGTCGCCGAGGTGAAGAGGCCCGGCGCGCTGTACTTCGCCGGCCGCATCCTCATGGCGCCGCTGCTGAAGCTGGTCTACCGGCCGCGCGTGATCGGCAAGCGCAACGTCCCGAAGCACGGCGCGGTCATCCTCGCCAGCAACCACCTGTCGTTCATCGACTCGGTGGTGATCCCGATGACGGCTCCGCGGCGCGTGCAGTTCCTCGCGAAGTCGAGCTATTTCGAGGGCACCGGTGTGAAGGGACGCGTCTCGCGCGCGTTCTTCACGGCGATCGGCGCGGTCGGCGTCAAGCGGGGCGCCGGGGCCGCGGCGCAGGAGGCGCTCGACCAGGCCAAGCGCATCATCGACACCGGTGCGGCCTTCGCCATCTACCCCGAGGGGACGCGGTCGCTCGACGGGCGCCTCTACCGCGGTCGCACGGGCATCGGCTGGCTCGCGCTGACCACCGGCGCCGTCGTGGTCCCGGTCGGGTTGATCGGGACGGACCAGATGCAGCCCGTTGGCGCGCGCATCCCGAAGATCCACCGCATCACGGTGAGTTTCGGGCAGCCGATCGACGTGTCGACCTTCGGTCCGGCGGATTCGGGACGCGCGCGGCGCCAGGCGACGGACGCCATCATGGCGGCCATCCACGGGCTCACCGGCCAGGAGCTCGCCGGCGTCTACAACGAGGCGCCGCCCGCCAACACCGTCGAGCGCGTCAAGCGCGCCCTCCGCCCCGAGCGCCTCTGAGTCGTCGCGCCCTGCGCCCTCGGTCAGGCGAGGGTGAGGAGCTCCGGGGCGTGGTGGACGGGGAAGTTCACGCTCGCCGCGATGAAGCACTTGCGCGAGGCGGGCGCGTGCAGCGACGCGGCCAGCTCGGCCTGCGCCGGGTCGGCGACCGTGACCCGCGGCCTCAGCGTGACCTCGGTGAAGTGTCCGCCGCCGTCGCCCGTCTGCACCATGGTGCCTGTGGCCGCATCCGTGTAGCCGACCACGACGACGCCCGCCCCCGCCGCCTCCGCGAGGTAGCTGAGCATGTGGCACTGCGAGAGCGCCGCGAGCAGCAGCTCCTCGGGGTTCCAGCGGTCGCGGTCGCCGAAGAACACCCGGTCCGCCGAGCCCTCGATCGAGTGCTTCCCCTCGGTGCTCACCACGTGATCGCGGCCGTAGTCCTTGTATCCGCTGGTGCCCGTCCCCCGGTTGCCGGTCCACTGCAGGTCGATCGCGTACGAGTGCTCGAGCTTCATGCTCCGATTCTCGCACCGCGGCTAGACTCGGATCACCATGACTGACACCGTGAGCACCCCCGCGCCCGTCTACTCCGTTCCACAAGAACGCCGCATCGTGACCGCCATTCCCGGCCCCAAGTCGCAGGAGCTGCACGAGCGCCGGCTGGCCGTCGTGCCGACCGGCGTCTCCTCTGCGCTGCCCGTGTACATCGCCCGGGCCAACGGCGCGATCCTGGTGGATGTGGACGGCAACCAGTTCATCGACTTCGGCGCCGGCATCGGCGTCACCACGGTGGGCCACACCGAGACCGCGGTCGTCGAGGCCGCCGCCGGGCAGCTGCAGGACGTCATCCACACGCTCTTCACCATCACCCCGTACGAGGAGTACGTGCGCGTCGCCGAGCTGCTCGCCGCCCACACGCCCGGCGACCACGCCAAGAAGACCGTGCTCGTCAACTCGGGCGCCGAGGCCGTCGAGAACGGCGTGAAGATCGCCCGCAAATACACGGGCCGCCGCGCGGTCGCCGTGCTCGACCACGCGTACCACGGCCGCACGAACCTGACGATGGCCATGAACTACAAGGCCATGCCGTACGCAACCGGCTTCGGTCCGTTCGCCGGCGACGTCTACCACGCGCCGAACTCCTACCCGTACCGCGACGGCCTGAGCGGCGCCGAGGCGGCCGCCCGGACGATCGCGTACCTCGAGAAGGTCGTCGGCGCCTCCGACCTTGCCTGCCTCGTCGCCGAGCCGATCCAGGGCGAGGGCGGCTTCATCGTCCCGGCCGAGGGCTACCTGGCCGCGCTGCAGGAGTGGTGCACGGCCAACGGCGTCGTGTTCATCGCCGACGAGATCCAGAGCGGGATGGCGCGCACCGGCGCGTACTACGCCAGCGAGCACTTCGGGGTCGTCCCGGACCTCGTGCTCAGCGCCAAGGGCATCGCCGGCGGCCTGCCGCTCGCGGCCGTCACGGGCCGCGCCGAGATCATGGACTCCGCACAGCCCGGCGGCCTCGGCGGCACGTTCGGCGGCAACCCGGTCGCCGCGGCGGCCGCGATCGCGGTGTTCGAGACCATCGAGCGCAACGACCTCCTCGCCGAGGGGCAGCGCATCGAGAAGGCGCTGAAGCCGGCCCTCGAAGCCCTCCAGCAGAAGCACGACATCATCGGCGAAGTCCGCGGGATCGGCGCCATGATCGCGATCGAGCTGGTCAAGCCGGGCACCGCGCAGACCACCAAGGAGCCGAACCCCGAGGCGGTCAACGCGATCGTCGCGGCGGCGGCGCAGCAGGGCATCCTGTTCCTGAACGCCGGGACGTGGGGCAACGTCCTGCGCTTCCTGCCCAGCCTGGCCGTCTCGGACGAGCTGATCGCCGACGCCGTCTCGGTGATCGACGACGCCATCTCGGCCCTGTGAGCCCCGAGGTCTCCGTGGGCGCCGAGGTGTTCTCCGTCGACGAGTCCGTCGAGCTGGCCGTGGTGGAGCGCAGCGGCTTCGTGGAGTCCCGGCACGCCGGCTCCGCGGTGGTGCTCGGTCCCGACGGCACGATCGTGCGCACCCTCGGCGCGCCGGACCGGCCGGTCTTCCCGCGGTCGAGCATGAAGCCGTTCCAGGCGGTCGCCGTGATGGGCGCCGGTGTGCCGCTGGAAGGCGCGAACGCGGTCCTTGCGACCGCGAGCCACGCCGGGACGCCCGCGCACCTGTCCGTCGTGCGGGGTCTGCTGGCGCAGGCCCAGCTCACCGAGGACGCGCTGCACTGCCCGGCCGATTGGCCCCTCGACACGGCGGCGCGCGACGAGCTGGTGCGGGCCGGGGAGCACAAGCACCCCGTGTTCATGAACTGCTCGGGCAAGCACGCCGCCATGCTGCTGGCCTGCCGGGTGAACGGCTGGCCGACCGAGAGCTACCTGGACCCGCAGCATCCCGTGCAGCAGCACATCCGCGACACGATCGAGCGCCTCACCGGGGAGAAGGTCGTCGCGACCGGCGTCGATGGATGCGGTGCTCCCGTGCACGCGATGTCGCTGATCGCGCTCGCCCGCGGCATCCAGCGCATCGCCACCGCGTCGGACGGCTCGCCGTTCGCACTGTTCCGCAACGCGGCGCTGCTCAAGAACGCGGTGCTCGCCGACGGCTGGGCGATCGACGGCCCGGGACGCGCGAACACCGTCGTGATCGACGAGCTCGGCGTCTTCGCCAAGGGCGGAGCCGAGGGCGTGATGGTCATGGCCGCCCCCGACGGAACGACGGTGACGCTCAAGGTGCTCGACGGCAGCCTGCGCGCCGCCTCGATCGTCGCCCTGCGGCTGCTGGCGGACGCCGGCGCGCTCAGCCACGAGGACGTCGACCGCGTCGCCCCGAAGCTCGACCTCGCGGTCCTCGGCCGCGGCGAGCCCGTCGGCGCCATCCGCGCCTCCTACGCCTGACCCCTCCCCCGAGCCCTCCCCTCGTCGAGTACACGAAAAGTGCACGCTTTCTCACCGTGAAGCGTGCACTTTTCGTGTACTCGACGGAGGGGCGCGAGCGCGCGGGACTACTGGCGGGCGAGGCGGCGGGCGCGGGCGGCGGCGGTGAGCTGCGAGACGAGCACCACGAGGAGCGTCAGGATGAAGACGGCCGAGGCGATCACGTTGGCCTGCGCGGGGATGCCGCGCGAGGCCGCGATGTAGATGTACATCGGGAACGTGGTCACCGCACCGGCGTTGAAGTTCGTGATGATGAAGTCGTCGAAGCTCAGCGAGAACGACAGCAACGCGGCCGACAGGATGCCCGGCAGCAGCAGCGGGAACGTGATCCGCCAGAAGACGGCGTTCGGCGACCCGTAGAGGTCGCGCCCAGCCTCCTCCAGCGCGGGGTCGAGGGATGCGACGCGCGCCTTCACCGTGACCACCACGAAGCTGATGCAGAACATCACGTGGGCGATGATGATCGTGCCGAACCCCTTGTTGACGCCGAGGCTCAGGAACTGGGCGGCGAGACCCGCACCGAGCACCACCTCCGGGCTCGCCATGGGAAGGAACAGCAGCAGGCTGGTCTGCGAGCGGAACCGGAACCGGTACCGCATCAGCGCGATGGCGATCATCGTGCCCAGCACGGTCGCGCAGACCGTCGAGATGATGCCGATGATGATGCTCGCCATGAACGCGTCGCAGATGCCCGCGGCGTCGCAGACGTTGGTCCAGTTGCGCAGCGTGAATCCGCGCCAGGCGATGTTGTTCTTGATCGCGTCGTTGAACGAGAAGATGAACGTGTAGACGATCGGGATCAGCAGGAACGCGAGGGCGAGGAAGGCGTAGACCCCGAGCCCGAGCCCCTTGTACCGCCGCCGGCCGCGCGCGGCGCTGGGCGGCGTCGTGGTGTCGGTGGGCGTCATCATGGTGGTCACAGGAGCTCCTCCGTCCCGCTCCGCCGCACGTAGAACCCGACGATGACGAGGATGACCGCCATCAGGATCACGGACATGGACGCGGCCGCCGGATAGTTCTGCAGCACCAGGAAGTTGCTCTCGATGACGTTGCCCATCATCGAGGTGTCGGCGGCCCCGAGGAAGTCCTGGGACGCGTTGATGTAGTCGCCGGCGGCGGGGATGAACGTCAGCAGCGTCCCCGACACGATGCCGGGCATCGACAGCGGGACGGTGACCTTGCGGAAGGTCGTCCACGGGCTGGCGTAGAGGTCCTGTCCGGCCTCGAGCAGCCGCGTGTCGAGCCGCTCCAGGGTCGAGTACAGCGGCAGGCACATGAACGGGATGAAGTTGTACGTGAGCCCGAAGATCACCGAGAACGGCGTCCCCGTGATGTGCGCATCCGGCGGCAGGATGGACAGGGCCTTCAGCGAGCTGGCGATCCAGCCGTCGTCGCTGAGCAGCGCCTTCCACGCCAGCGTCCGCAGCAGGAAGCTGATGAAGAACGGGGCGATCACCAGCGTCATCAGCAGGTTCTGCACCAGCGGCCGTCCGCGCATCGTCACGCCGATGAAGTACGCCAGCGGGTAGCTGATCAGCAGCGCCGCGGCGGTCGCGATGAGCGCGTAGCCGAACGACCGGATGATCTGCGGCCAGTACTCCGAGAACGAGTCGACGTAGTTCTGCCACTGGAACGCCGTCTGGTACTGCCCGATGTCCCCGTCGACGACCGGCGCCTGGAACGACGTGATGATCAGGGAGATCAGCGGTGTGAGGAAGAACAGCACGAGGTAGAGCACGCCCGGCAGCAGCAGGACGAGCGCGATCCCGCTCTTGCGGCGGACCGCGGGCTCCTGGTCCTGGACAGGGGGCGCCCCGGTGAACGCGGCGAGGGCCATTACGCCTCCTCCAGCTCCGTGAGCATCCGCTCCCGGGCCTGGGCCGCGATCGCCTGGGTGTCGGCGTCGTCGGAGAAGCGCCCGTCCGCGGGCGGCTCGTCGGCGAGCACGAAGGTGTGCCCGGCGTCCCAGGCCACCCAGACCTCGGCGCCGAGACCGGCGATCGGTCCGCTGGCCGTGTTCTGCGCGAACACGACGATGGTGCCGAGACCGGGCACATCCACCAGGTACTGCGTGCTCACACCGCTGAACGACACGTCCGTGACCCGTCCGGGCCCGAGGCGGTTCGCGCCGGACGGGATCGTCTCCGGGGTCTCGTGCAGGGTCAGCTTCTCCGGGCGCACGCCGACGGTGACGAAGCCGCTGGTGCGCTGGGCGCGGGCCCGGGGCACCTGGATGCGCTCTCCCCCGACGTCGACGCCGAGCAGCTCGCCCGACGCGTCGCGGACCGGACCGGCGAACAGGTTCGACTGGCCCAGGAAGTTCGCGACGAACACCGTCGACGGCAGCTCGTACAGGATCTCGGGCGAGCCCATCTGCTCGATCCGGCCCTTGTTCATCACCGCGACGGTGTCGGCCATGGTCATGGCCTCCTCCTGATCGTGCGTGACGTGCACGAAGGTGAGGCCGACCTCGGTCTGGATGGACTTCAGCTCCAGCTGCATCTGCCGCCGGAGCTTCAGGTCGAGCGCGCCGAGCGGCTCGTCCAGCAGGAGCAGCGCCGGCCGGTTGACGATCGCGCGGGCGAGCGCCACCCGCTGCTGCTGGCCGCCGGAGAGCTGCGCGGGCCGCCGCGCGGCCAGGTGGTCGAGCTCGACCAGCCGCAGCGCCTCGTGCGCCTTGGCGACCGGGTCGCCGATGCGGCGGCGGCGCAACCCGAACGCGACGTTCTCGAGGATCGTCATGTGCGGGAAGAGCGCATAGCTCTGGAACACCGTGTTGACGGGACGCTGGAACGGTTTGGTGCGCGTCACATCCTCGCCGCCGATCATGATGCGGCCGGCGGTGGGCTCCTCGAGCCCCGCCACCAGGCGCAGGGTGGTGGTCTTGCCGCATCCGCTCGGCCCCAGCAGGGCGAAGAACGAGCCGGCCGGGATGGTGAGGCTGAGGTCCTCGATGGCGGTGAAGCCCGGGAACCGCTTGGTGATGCCGTCCAGCCGCAGATCGGCGCCGGATTCGGCGAAGACTCCCTTCGGCATCAGGCCCCCAGGATCACTTTCTGGAACGACGCCTGATACTTCTGCTCCTCCGCGGGGCTCAGCGAACGGAAGATCTTGACCTTCGACAGCGTCTCCTCGTCCGGGAAGATGAGCTGGTTGTCCGCGAGCGACGGGTCGATCTTCGTCGCCTCCTCCTTGGCGCCCTCCACCGGGGTGATGTAGTTCACCCAGGCCGCGACCTCGGCGGCGACCTCCGGCTGGTAGTAGTAGTCGATCAGCTTCTCGGCGTTGGCCTTGCGCGTCGAACCGATGGGGATGACGAAGTTGTCGCTCCACAGGGTGCCGCCGGCCTCGGGGATGGCGAACTCCCAGTTGTCCCCGGCCTCGGCGTTCAGCTGGGTGATGTCGCCCGACCAGCAGATCGCGGCGAGGGTGTCGCCGGACTTCAGGTCGTTGAGGTACGAGTTGCCCTTGATGTTGCGGATCTGGCCGTCGTTCACCTCTTTGGTGATCTTGTCGATCGCCTTCTCGTAGTCGGCGTCGCTGAAGTCCTTGGAGATGTCCACGCCCTGCTGCAGCATGATCAGGCCCATGGTGTCGCGCATCTCGCTGAGAACGCCGACCTTGCCCTTGAGCTCCGGCTTCCACAGGTCGTCGACCGACTTCAGGCCGCTGGGCAGCTTCTCCTTGTTCCAGCAGATGCCGGCGAAACCGCTCTGCCACGGGAGGGACTTCTTGCGGCCCGGGTCGAAGTCGACGTCCTGCAGGTTGGCGACGAGGTTCTTCTTGTTCGGGATGGCCGACTCGTCGAAGGGCTGGACGTAGCCGAGGCGGATCCAGCGCGCGATCATCCAGTCCGTCAGGCAGACGGTGTCGGCGCCGATGTCCTTGCCGAGGGCGAGCTGGTCCTTCACCTTCGCGTAGTAGGTGTTGTTGTCGTCGACGGCGACGTCGTATTTGACCTTGATGCCGCTCTGCTTTTCGAACGCCTCCAGCGTCGGGTACTTGCCGGCGTCGTCCTGGTCGAGGTAGGCCTGCCAGTTGGCCCAGGTCAGCGTCTTGTCCGAGGCGGACTGGTCCTTGGCGGCGGTCGGCTTGCTGGACGCTCCACCGGTCGAGCACGCGGCGAGGGCGAGGGCGGCCGCGCCGGCTCCCGCACCGGCGAGAAGGCCGCGGCGCGTCAGCTGGGAGGCACGCGCCGACTGCACGAGCTGGCGGATCATCGGGTCTTGCGGAAGGTTGCTCGGTTTCACTGTGGTGCTCCTCGGGGATCGAACACGGACCACGGGCGACGGCGCTTCGGCGGCACGTCGTCGTGCCGTCGCGGTGGACCGATCCTGACATACAACCGTCGCGATCCGCAGCAAAAAGTGGTCGGATCATCCATTCGGAAACACAATCTTTACGAAATCCGTGCCGGATCGGTCGAATCGCCCGGGAAACCGCAGACCGGCCGTTCTGCCGCGACAGCGGGAGACCGGACCGGTCGGGCGCACCTGGCGAGTGCGGAAATCGTCTGCCACGGCCCGGTCGGCCCGCGAAATCAGCATCGCGGTGCCGTAATACCTATCGAAATCCTCCGTGAACCCGGCTATGGTGAATGCGAACCCCATGTCGAGTGTCGAAGGAGCCCCATGAAGGTCGCGATCCCCCGCGAGATCAAGAACAACGAGTTCCGGGTGGCGATCACGCCGGCCGGAGTCCACGACCTGGTCGGGGCGGGTCACGAGGTCTTCGTCGAGACCGGGGCGGGCGTCGGCTCCTCCATCCCCGACGAGCTGTACGCCGGGGCCGGAGCGACCATCCTGCCCGACGCCCGATCGACCTGGGAGGCCGGCGACCTCGTCCTGAAGGTGAAGGAGCCGATCGAGAGCGAGTACGGCTACTTCCGCCGCGGCCTCGTCCTCTTCACCTACCTGCACCTCGCCGCGGACGAGGCGCTCACCCGCGCGCTCGTCGACAGCGGTGTCACCGCGATCGCCTACGAGACGGTCCAGCTGCCGACCCGCGCCCTGCCGCTCCTCGCCCCGATGAGCGAGGTCGCCGGACGGCTCGCGCCCATCGTCGGCGCCAACACGATGCTGAAGCCGAACGGCGGCCCCGGCCTGCTGGTGCCGGGCGTCCCCGGCACGCACCCGGCCGTCGTGACCGTGCTCGGCGGCGGCGTCGCCGGCACCAACGCGATCTCCGTCGCGGTCGGACTCGGCGCCGAGGTCACCGTGCTCGACACGAACATCCAGCGCCTCCGCGAGCTCGACGCCCTGTACGCGGGACGGATCAAGACGATCGCGTCGAACAGCTTCGAGATCGACAAGGCCGTCGTCGCCTCCGACCTCGTCATCGGCTCGGTGCTCGTCCCCGGTGCGAAGGCGCCGAAGCTCGTCACCAACGAGATGGTGTCCCGGATGAAGGCGGGCAGCGTGCTCGTCGACATCGCGGTGGACCAGGGCGGCTGCTTCGAGGACTCCCACCCCACCACGCACGCCGACCCCACCTTCACGGTGCACCAGTCGGTGTTCTACTGCGTCGCCAACATGCCGGGTGCGGTCCCCCACACCTCCACCTACGCGCTGACCAACGCGACGCTCCCCTACGCGCGCGCCATCGCCAACCGCGGCTGGCAGGAGGCGCTCCGCGCGGACGCGTCCCTCGCGCTCGGCCTCAACGTGCACCACGGGCGCGTCACGAACGAGGGCGTGGCCTCCGCGCACGGCCTCGAGGCCGTCGCCGTGGCCGACGCGCTGGCGTAACCGCTGCTGTCAGCGGCGCCGCGCGGCGCCCGCGTTCAGGAGACGTCGAACCACTGGTCGCCGATCTCCACGCGGGTGCCGCGCGTCACGCGGTAGCGTCGGCCCGCCTCGCACTGCCGGGCGACGCCGCCGAGTGGATGCGCGACCGTCCCGTTGCCGGAGTAGCGGTCGCAGATCCACAGCTCGTCGCCCTCGAGCCCGAACTCCACGTGCGTCTTGGAGACGCTGCGCGTCGGGTCGGACAGCACCACGAGCTGGTCCACGTGCTCCCCCGGCTGCGTGATGGGGCGGCGTCCGATCAGCCCGGAGCCGGACACCTCGACGACGTCGCCGGTGGAGAAGCTGAGCGTGTAGGAGCGGTGCGCCACCGGGTGGAGCGGCGGCGCCTCCTCCACGGGGATGATCGTCATCGCCTGCGTGGGCGGGAGCCCGTCCTCGTCGAGCTCGAGCTGGTCCGGGAACCGTCCGGCGATCGCCGGCGCCGACGGACGCTCGGCGAGGCGGTCGGAGATGATCGACGTGTCCGAGGGACGCTGATCGGCGATCTCCGGCGGGCGCAGCCGCGAGGAGGTCACCGAGCTGCCGCACATCGGGCAGAACAGCGTGCCTTCGGCCAGCTCTGCTCCGCACACGCGACAGTTCATCGGTTCCGTCCTTTCCCGCTTCGTCTTCCACGGTAGCCGAGCGAGCGCAGCGAGACCGCCGCGAGCAGCCGCTTCCAGCGCGTGTCGCGCTTCGCGAGCTGGCCGCGCAGGTCGTCGACCGCCTTCCAGACCGACTCCGCCTCCGCAGGGGTCGGCGCGACCCCGCTGAACGTCGCCCGGTCGGCGACCTTCGCGAGGGCCGCGGCCCGCGAGCCTCCGATGGTGCCGGCGAACTCCACCCGGGTGGCCGCGGGCGGCGGGTCGTAGCCGTGATCGACGGCGGCGTCGGCGAACTCGCGCCAGCCGCCGACGATGCGCTCCCGGGCCGTCGGCGCCGACCTCCGCAGGACGCGCCGCCGCCACTTCGCGGCGAGCACCGCCAGGAACGGCGACGCGACGAGCGCCAGCACCAGCAGCGTCCATCCCACCACCACGAGCACCGCGAGCAGGGTCTCGAGCACCGGGTTCGGCTTGGGCTGGTTCGAGGGGTCGACCTGCGCCTGCGGCGGTTCGTCGTTCCGCTGCGGGTTGTCGTCGACCGGCGGCTGGACGTTCGTCTGAGGCCGCGAGATCTGCGTGGGCTGCTCCGGCTGCTTCGGCGGCACCGGCCGCAGCGGCGGCGTGGGGTCGACGGTCACCCAGCCCGAGTTGGTCTGCACCTCGATCCAGGCGGAGATGTCCGACCCGGTCAAGGCGACCATCGGAGTGGTCACGTCCTTCGGGGCGACGAACCCCATCACCACCCGGGCGGGGAAGCCGAGCTGCCGGGCCATCAGCGCCGCGGTGACCGCGTACTGCTCCTGGTCGCCGAGCATGGGGACGTCGGTCAGCAGCTCCGTGATGCGGTCCGCACCGTGGCCGGACCGGCTGGCCGGCTCCTTCGGGCTGATGCCGTGACTGATGTAGCCGTCCTGCGCCAGCCCGCGCAGTGCAGCGGCCAGCTTCGGGCCGGCGCCCGAGACGCCCGCCGTGTACTTCTGCAGCACCGACTGCAGCTCGTCCGGGATCACCGACGGGCGCGGGACGGAGTCGGACCCGGGCTGCACCTTCTCGAGCTGGCCGGCGGTCAGCAGGGGCTTCACCACGGACTGCTCCGTGTAGATGTCGCCGGTGCGGAGCGGCGCGGTGACGGCGCCGGTGCCGGTCACGTCGTTGTAGAAGAACGAGTCCGCGAGGCGCCCGGCATCGGCGCCCCGGAACTCCACCTGTTCGAGCTGACCGCTTCCGGGCAGCCACGGACCGCGATAGGCGCCCACCACCACGGTCGTCGTGGTCCGCTTGCCGTTCGTCGCGCCCTGGTCGAGCCGGTACGGGACGCGGGCGAACGAACCGGACGCGCTGGTGACGTCGCCGCTCCCCACGGAGTAGGTGACTCCGTCGTAGGTGTCCAGGGTCGCGATGCGCAGGCGGCGGTCGGCGGGGAGACCGGCCACCGTGAGCATCGTCTTCTCCGCCTCCGCAGGCTCCAGGTACGACCGGAAGCCGCTCAGCGGGCTGGGATAGTGGCGCGGGTCGAAGGGCTGCTCGACGGCGGTCCGGACGACCTCGCGCTCCCCCGGCGGAGGGAGCAGGGCCGCCGCGGCGATGCCGCCCGCGGATGCCGCCACGAGCATGACGGTCGCGCCGGTGGCGGTCAGCAGCGCGGTCGAGCGCCGCTCGCTGCGCGACTCGACCAGCTGGCCGCTCTGCTCGCGCAGCGAGCGGACGGCCGCCGAACGCCGCAGCAGGCGGAAGCGGATGAGCCACGCCAGCAGCACGGCGAACAGGGCGAACAGCAGTAGCAACGGCACCGGTGCGACCGAGGAGCCGAGCAGGATGCCCGCGACGAGCAGCAGCACCGGCGGCAGGGCCGCGAGCTCGGGCCGGGAGCATCGCAGCGCCGTGGAGACGGTCACCACCGTCGCCAGGAGCGTCAGGAGGAAGGCCGGGACGAGCAGGGCCTGGTACGAGCCGACCGGCACGCTGATGGTGACCAGCTGCTTCCAGCTGAGCCACGTGCCCTGCACCAGGTCCACGAAGCCCGGCAGGGTCGGGAGCAGGCCGCCGGTGGAGGCCTCAGACGGCACGGCCAGCTGCACCCCGGTGCCGAGGTAGACCAGGACCACCAGCCCCGCGACCGCGATGCTGGGAAGCCGCCACGCCCATCCGACGACGCCGATCGCCGTGCCGAGGAGCAGGGTCGCGACGAGCATGACCACGAAGGCGCTCGACTGGTAGACCGGCCAGAACGCCCAGGCGCCGAGTGCGACCGCGACGAGGGCGAACGCGACGTCGACGAGCGCGCGGAGAGAGCGGCGGGCGGGCATCAGGTGGCCAGCCGTTTCGCGAGGCTGCGCTGCAGGTCCTCCAGGTAGCCGATGGTGAGGACACTGAGGTCGGCGACGCGGCGCAGCGACGGCACGGCGCCCTCGTCGCACACGATCGCCACCACGTCCACCCCGAGCGGGAAGTGCGCGGCGGCGCCGCGCAGCTGCGCCGCCGTCGGCGTGGAGCCGCAGACGAGGAACGCGATCGAGATGCCGGCCGAGTCCTCCGACGCGACCTGCGCGAGCTCGGCGAGCCGCAGCGCGGAGTCCGCCGTCTCCACCCCGGAGAGGTCGTCGAGCAGCCGGCCGCGGTTGACGGTGCTCAGGCGGCGGGCGCTGAACACCATCCGCTTGGCGAATTCGGGCGTCTCGGCGCTGGCCACCACAGACAC
Source organism: Leifsonia sp. 22587 (assembly GCF_052044215.1). Lineage (NCBI taxonomy): Bacteria > Bacillati > Actinomycetota > Actinomycetes > Micrococcales > Microbacteriaceae > Leifsonia > Leifsonia sp. 22587. The sequence continues at coordinate 616,552 of NZ_JBQENB010000004.1, read as the reverse complement.
GGTGCGCGAGTCGAGCATGGCCCGCACGCCCAGGGAGCCGGTGACGCTCACGGCGAGCTCGAACTCCTCGTCGGTGGCGTAGTCCGCTGCCGAGAGGCTGAGCGCCACGAGCAGGTGGCTGCGCCGCGTCTCCTCGAACTGGCGCACCATGTAGCTGCCGGTCTTCGCCGTGGACTTCCAGTGGATGTAGCGGCGCTCGTCGCCGGGGACGTACTCCCGCAGCGCATGGAAGGCGATGTCGCTGGAGGTCAGGTCGCGCGTCGGCGAGCCCTCCAGGTCGCGGACGAACCCGGTGCTCATGCTCGGGATGGCGATGGTGCGGGGATGCACGAACAGGTCGAGCGAGTCGGCCCACACGACCTCGCGGCGGAGCAGCCCGATCGGGTCCGCGCGGACGGTGCGGACCGGGCCGATCGGCACGATCCCGCGCCGGGTGGTCGGGACGACGAAGACGTCCGAGTGCTCCTCGGACGGCGCGAGCGACGGAGCGGCGAACTCCGCCAGCCCGTGCCCGACCGGCACCTCCACGCGGACGCCCGGCAGCCTCCGCCGCAGCGGATTGCGGACAGCCACCTCGCCGGGCGCACGGTCGCCGACGACCACACGGTTGGCGGGCAGCGACAGCCCGACCTCGTAGGCCGTGCGGCCGATCAGGTAGCCGGAGGCGACCACCAGCAGCACGAGCGCGGTCCACCCGGCGACGACCGCCTCCACCCAGCCCCACGCGTACCCGGCGGTGAGCGCGAGCACCGCGAGGACGAGCATGGACCAGCCGAGCGCCGTCACCACCGCGCCGACCCGGTGCGCCACCGCGGCGATCGCACGGCCGGCTGCGGCGGAGTTGCGCACGACCCACACGATCGCGTCGGCGAGGAACCCCTCGCGCTCGCCGACGATCCGGGCGCGCGCGTTGGTCAGCTCGGTCTGCGAACGGGTGACGGTGGTCACACGGCGGCCCGATCGCTCGGCGGCGGGGTCTCGATGAGGAGCTGGCCGATGAGGCTGGACGCGCTGACGCCCTCGAACTCGGCCTCCGGGTCGAGCACCAGGCGGTGGGCGAGCACGGGCTCGGCGAGAGCCTTCACGTCGTCCGGGGTCACGTAGTACCGGCCGGATGCGGCGGCGAGCGTCTTGGAGGCGCGCAGCAGGGCGAGCGCGCCGCGCACGCTGACGCCCAGCCGGATCTCGTCGGCGGTGCGGCTGGCCTCGACCAGGCGGGAGACGTAGTCGTTGATCGTCGGGTCAACGTGGACTCCGCGCGCCATGGTGCCCATCTCGACGACGGTCGCGGCGGAGATCACCTCGGGGACGACGACCTCGTGCGCCTTCCGCTCCGAGCCCTCGAGGATGCGCAGGGTCGCTTCGTGGTCCGGGTAGCCGATCGACGCCTTCATCAGGAAGCGGTCGAGCTGCGCCTCCGGCAGCCGGTACGTGCCCGCCTGCTCGATCGGGTTCTGGGTCGCGATGACCATGAAGGGCGCGCCGACCGAGTGGCGGACGCCGTCCACGGTGACCTGCTGCTCCTCCATGACCTCCAGCAGCGCGGACTGGGTCTTCGGGCTGGCGCGGTTGATCTCGTCCGCAAGCACGATGTTGGCGAAGACGGGCCCGCGGTGGAACTCGAAGGCGCCGGTGCGCTGGTCGTAGATGTTCACACCGGTGATGTCGCCGGGCAGGAGGTCGGGGGTGAACTGCACGCGGTTGGTCGTGCCGCGCACGCTCTCGGCGATCGCGCGGGCGAGCGACGTCTTGCCGGTTCCCGGGTAGTCCTCGAGGAGCAGGTGCCCCTCGCTGAACAGTGCCGTGAGCGCCAGGCGGATCACGTGCGTCTTGCCGAGCAGCACGCGGTCGATGTTCGCGACGAGGCGCTCGAACACTCCGGAGAACCAGCCGGCCTGCTCGGGGGTCATCGTCATGCTCCGGCCTCTTTCGGTTCGGGGCGCGGCCGGTCGGGCCGCAGGGGTGGGATGGTGTGCCGCGGGATGCGGCTCACCTCAGTATGGCGTCCGCTGCTCACGGCATCCCCGATCCCGGGTACGACGCGGAGTACGTGTCGCCGCCGGACACGACCCGGACCACCAGCGTGGGCGACGGATCGTTCGCCGGGGCGGTGCACGACGCGGTCTGGCCGGCGGGCGGCATCGGGAGCTCCGTGGTGCCGTCGCAGCTGTAGGTGACGGCGTCGTAGGCGCCGGTCGGCCAGCCGGTCCAGGTGAACACGTGGCTCGCCGGGTCGTACCGCTGGCCGTCGATGGCGAGGCTCACCGCGACGCCCAGGTCTTGCGTCGCGTTCTGGTCGGTGCACAGTGAGGAGCCGTCCGGGTATCCCTCGCAGACCCGGGTGATGCGCACGGTGAGCGGCACCCCGTAGTGGTTGCCCGAGCCGGAGAGAACCCCGCTCGTGCCCGCCAACGTCCCGGAGTCGACGACCGCGCCGCCGCTGAGGAGCTGGTAGTCGAACCGCGGGTTCGATCCGCCGCCGGCGTTGTAGGAGATGGTGACGGGGAAGTCGACCGTCGTGCCGTCCTGCTGCCGCGGGCCGACCGCGATCCCGGTCACGTCGCCGGGCGACTGCCGCGGGGTGGCGCTCACGATGGCGGCCGGCGTGCAGCCCTGGCCGTTGTAGGCGTAGACGATGAAGTTGTAGCTCTGGTTGGGGCTCAGCCCGGTGAAGACGGTGCTGCCGCCCTGCACCCGGCGGAGATTGTTGGCGGACAGCGTGGGCTGGCCGGACTGCACGCCCGTCACCTGGCAGCTCGTCGGGTTTCCGCCCTGGAACACCGCGACGTAGGAGTCGGTGATGGCCTTGCCGTTGTCGCCGAAGACGTTGGACCAGCTCAGGGTCGCGCTCGTGCCGCCCTTGGTGTCCGGGGTCGCCACCGGGGCGATGCCGGTCGTGGTGGGCGCACCGGCCGGGACGCCGCTCCCCTGGCTCTGGTTCCACGTCGTGCGGCCCTGGTAGAACTCGTTCCGCGACGACACCGTGTAGGCGATGGCGGCGCCGTTCGCGATGCCCGGATCGGTGATGTTCAGGGCGTAGCTGGTCCCCACCGGATCGGAGCCGGAGACCTGCAGCGCGTTGGTCACGCCGCCGAGCGACACGACGTAGGAGGTGATCGGGCTGGCTCCCGGCGCGTCCGCCGGCTTCGACCAGGTGATGCGCAGCCCCTGGTCGAGCGGCGACGACGACAGCGCCGTCGGCGCGTTCGGGATGACGTCGGACCAGACCGGCTCGGCGTAGGCGGTCGGATCGGAGAGCCCGAGGGCGTTGCGGGCGCGCACGCTCAGGGTGACCGCGTTCGCCGGGCCGTTGCCGGGCGTCGTGATCGCGCAGGTGGTGGTGGCGCACGGGGTGGTGGAGAGCACCTGCCCGGTCGACGCGCTCGCCATCGTCACCTCGAACCCGGTGATCGGCGAGTTGTTGAACGCGCCCGGGATCCAGCTGAGCGTCAGGCTGCGGTCGGCGATGGTGCCGATCTGCACGTTCGACACGGGAGCCGGGCGGTCCTGGACCGACACCGTGACCGTGCCCCAGGTGTACCGGTCCGGGTCGCCCGTGGCGTCCGCCACCTCGTACTGGAGCGTCGTGTCCGCGGCCGCGGCGGTCGAGGAGACCGACACCTGCAGCTGCGAGTTGTCGGCGCTCGGGGTGATGGTCAGGCCGTCCGGCAGCCCGCTGCCGATGCCGCGGACCGCGACGACGGTCAGCGGCTTGCCCGGGAACGGGTTGGTGGCGCCGTCGTTGGCCAGCACGTCGACGGAGGAGGTCTGCCCGCGCGGTGCGATCACCCGGTCGGGCTGCGGGCTCGCCAGCGGCCGCGTCGACGGCACGACGGAGATGTCGATGCGTCCGGCCTGGCCGGCGTTCACCGCATCCTTCACACCGATCGAGAGCGAAGGGGTCGACCCCTTCGCCGTGCCGGTCGCCACGGTCACGGTCAGCTTCTGCCCGTCGAGCGACGCGCTCACGCCCTCGGGACGCGGGTTCTGGATGGAGTAGACGAGCTCGCCCTGGTCCTTGGCGTAGGGGTACTTCGTGATCTTGGTCAGGTCGATCGTCTTGGTCTGGCCGGGCTCGAAGTCGATGAGCGCACCCGTGAACACCGGCGGCTGGTTCTCGCGCGGCGTCACCTCGATGGGCAGGACGATCGTGGCGACGTTGCCGGACGGGTCGGTCGCGCTCGCGCCGTCGGTCACCTGGAACGAGATCGACGCCGGGCCGAAGTACCGCGGCGACGACGTGAACTGGAGGGTGTCGTTGCCGGCGACCAGGTCGTCGCCGTTCGCGTGGGTGGCCCGGACGGTGGCCGCGTCGGTGAGCCGCACCTTCCGGTCGCCGACCGCGACGATGTAGTCGTTGAGGTGGATGGTGAGCGTCTTCTCGCTCACCACCGTCAGTTTCGGGGCGCCGCGCTTGAGCTGCGGGAGGGCGTCGTCGTACCCGGGCACGTGGACGAAGCCGTAGGCGACGACGGACTCGTCCTCCGGGTTGGCGACCCGGAACGGGACGATCTGGCTCTTCGCCCCGATGGCGATCCGGAGCCGCTTCGAGGAGGTGACCTGCGCGTCCGCGCTGTAGCCGGGCACGAGCGACAGCTTGAGCGTCGAGACGGGACCGTCGGCGAAGAAGACGTTGGCGAGCACGTTGACGTCGACCCGCTCCTTGCCCAGGATGTCGGACAGCCCGAGCGTGGTGTCCGAGACCACCGGCCGCGCGGGCGGCGCCTTCGGGTCGACGGTCAGCCGGAGGAAGGCCTGACTCGTGCCGCCGCGCTCATTCTGGATCGTGTAGAGGAAGCCGTATGCGCCCGGCGTCTTGGGGGCCGTGACCGTCACGAGGTCATCGGCCACCTTCGCCTTGGCCTTGCCGTCGAGCGAAGCGACGGCCGTGACGCTCAGCGGGCTGCCGTCGGGGTCGCTGTCGTTGGCGAGGACCTGCACCGTGAGGGTGCGGCCTGGGCGCGCGGTCACGTCGTCCTCGACCGCGATCGGGTTGCGGGCGCCCTCCGCGCGTGCGGCGATGCCGACGCGGACGGTCCCGGTCGCCCGGGCGCCGAGCGCATCCACCACCGCGTAGGTGAAGGTGTCGGTGCCGGCCGAGTAGTCGCCGGCCTGGAAGTCCATCCAGTCCGGCCCGGAGGCGATCACGGCGCCCTTCTGCGGATTGGTCTCCTGGCCGATGAACTGCACCGAGTCGCCGTCCGGGTCGATGCCGGAGAGCGGGACGGTGATGCGGACGGTGTCGCCGGCGAGCACGCGCGCGGTGACGGTCTTCGGCACCGGCGGATTGTTCGTGGCGGCGTCGCGCTCGCGCACGGCGATGGTGACCTCGGCGGTCGCCCACTGGCCGTCGGCGCCGTAGACCTTGTACGCCGCCGTGTAATTGCCGGGCTTCGACGGCGCCAGGTAGCGCAGGTGGTCGCCGCTGACGAACAGCAGGCCCGCTCCGTTCGGCAGCGGTGTCGCGAGCGTCGGATCGAGGGTCAGCGTGTCGCCGTCGGGCTGGACGTCGTTGGCCAGCACGGGGATGTCGACCACGTCGCGCACGCGCACCGAGACCGAGTCGGGTGCGGCGATCGGCGGCTGGTGGACCGTCAGCGGGGGCAGCTGGACGACCGTGACCGTTCCGACGGTGTCGGCGAGGCCGTTGCTGAGCCGGTAGTGGAAATCGACCGGTCCCGCGAGCGGCCGGCTGAGCGTGACCCGCAGGGTGCGCTGCTGGAGCACCTGGACGCGGACGCCGCTCGACGCCTCCGGCTCCGTCGCCCCGGTCACGAGCAGCACGCCGCCCGACGGGTCGATGTCGGTCGAGAGCACGTCGACGTCCTGCGAGGACTGCTCGCGGATGAACGCGGTGTGCGGCACCGCGATCGGCGCCGTCTTGGCCCCGGGCGGAGCCTTGACCTCGACGCGCACGACGCCGGTCGACGTGATGACGCCGTCGGTCACCGAGTACTCGATGTTGTGCGTCCCCGCCTGGTCGGACTCGAAGCGGAACGTCCCGCCCTGGTAGTCGGGCGTGATCGTCGCGTCGGCCTTGGTGGGCACGGTGCTGAGCCGGACGGTTCCGTTGCCGCCCCGCACGTGGTCGAGCGGCGACACCGTCACCTCCTGGCCCTGGTAGGCCAGCACGGCGAACGGGTCGGCGATGATCGGCACCTGCCCCGGCGGACGGACCGTCACGGCGAGCAGCCCGGCGGACTCGGCCCGGCCGTCGGAGAGGGTGAGCGCCACATCCTTCACGCCCGTGCCGTCGCCGTGGTCCGAGTAGGCGACCTGGCCCTGCGGGGTGAACGTGACGGTGTCGGGGGCCGGGATGGACGCCGCCGACAGGTAGAACGAGTCACCGTCGGGGTCGTAGCAGTCGCCGAGCACCGCCGACGTCACGCGGCCGCCGGCCTGGACCACCGCCTTCGCGTTCCGGACGCAGACCGGCGGCGCGTTCTCCCCGGCGCTGCGGACGGTCACAGTGACGTGGGCGGTCGCGGTCCCGCCGCGGCCGTCCGAGATCGTGTAGTCGAAGCCGATGGAGCCCGTGGCGGTGTCCGGCAGCGACAGCTGCAACTGCTGGTCCGCGTTGGTGAGCTGCAGCGTCCCCTGCGTGGCGGGCACGGCGGTGAACGAGTCGATCGTCAGCACGTCGCCGTTGGGGTCGTAGTCGTTGAGCAGCACCGGGAGCGGCGTGACGCGGCCGGGGCGCGCGCCGAAGGTGTCCGCGACCGCGACGGGAGGCTGCTCCTGCTTCTCGTACTGCGGCGCCGTGTCCTGCTTGGTCTGGTTGACGAGCTCCTGCGTGGTCTTCTTGGAGACGAGCTCGTCCCAGTTGTCGATGCGGGTGTTGCCGCTCTGCACGGCCCACGCGACGCCCGAACGCCCGTCGTTGAGCACCACCCGGTCGCCGTTGGCCCGGAAGTCGAGCGTGGCGCCGGCCGGGACCTGGTGGAGCGTCGAGCGCTCCCCCGCGCCGGTGCTCGAGCAGGAGCGCCACGCCGTCCCGGCGCTCCAGGCGGCGTAGGTGCACCCTGCCACGGTCACCGGCGCGGCCGGCGTACCGCTGACCTGCGCGACCGGACGGGTCGGTCGTCCGCCGTCGAGCGGCACCCGCACGAGCCCGGTCCCGGTGGCGATCCAGACCGCGTCCCCGTCCGCGGACGGCTGCTGCAGCACCGGCTCGGCCCCCACGGCCAGGAGCGCGCTCAGGTCGACGGCGCGTCCGTCCACCCACAGCGTGCGCTGGTCGGGGTCGAGCAGCGCCCAGTGCCCGCCGACCGCGGTCAGGGACACGTTCGCGCCGTCGCCCCGCGTCGCGACCGGGGTGGTCGTGGTCGACGGCTCGGCCGCGTTGAGGTCGGCGCGCACCAGCGAGCGCGTGCCCGGCTGGTAGGCGAAGAGCACACCGGACGGATCCATCGCCGAGACGGCGCGGCCGCCCAGGTCGACGGTGGCCGCCGAGCCGGAGTTGAACCGGTCGAGCTGCGCCACGGAGGTCAGCCACAGCTGCCCGGTGGTCTGGGACAGGAGGGCGACGTGGCCTCCTGCGAGCGAGACCTGCGGCGACCGCGGAGGGAGGGCGACCGACTTGCCGGCCTCCGCCTTCGCGGGATCCACGACCGCGATCGTGTTGGCCTCGCGGTCGATCAGCAGCACATCGGTGCCGTCCTGCACGACGTCGAGCGCCTCGCCGGTGCCCGCGACGACCGAGTTGAGCTTGTCGATCTCGGTGTTGGCCCGGCCGAGCGACTTCTTCGCGTCGCTGGCCACCCACACCGCCGCGTCGTCGAGGTGCAGGTGCTGCGCGCTGTATCCCCCGGACACGACCGCCAGCGTGGTCACGAGCGCCGCGATGGCCGTGCCGCTGACCGCCGTCGCCGCGACGGACTTGTGAGCGGCCAGCCAGGACCCGAGGCGCGCGAGCGGGGTCACGTCCCGTCCGTCCTCTCGACGCACTTCTGGCCGCTGGGCGTGCCCGTCTTGCCGTCGCGGTTCACGGTGACCGTGACGCACACCGTCTCGCCGGGCTTCGCATCCACCCGGAACTCGGTGGCGTGCTGGCTGCTGGGCGGCTGGTCCTGCACGGTCACCTGGTACGTGTCGCCGCTCTGTAGTCCGGGATCGCTCCAGCTGAACACGATCGTGCTCCCGGTCACCCGGCCGCTCAGGTCGCGGACCGTGGGGATGTCGCCGTTCGATCCGGCGCGCACCAGCACGACGGACGCCGTCACGGCCAGCACCACGACCAGCGCCGCGCAGGCGATGAGCGATGCGACGAGGGCGCGCGAGACCTTCGACGGGGGCGCCTGCTGCGGCGTCTGCGCGCTGCCGGCGCTCTCCCGGACCACCGTGTGCGTCGCGGCCCGCGTGACCGTCGCGGAGGCGGGCGCCGTCCGGCGACGGCGGCGGCGCGCGCCCGGATCGACGGCGACGACGCCCTTGACGCGGGTGCGGTCCTCCGGGTCGCCGGCCGTGGCCAGCGCCCAGTCGTCCATCGCGACCTCGATCGGCGTCTGCGGCAGCTCGAGCTCGGCCTCCACCGCCTGCAGCTCGCGGATGAACTCGAGGGCGCTGCGCTGACGCTGCCCGGGCTTGCGCGACATCGACCGCAGCAGCACCTGCTCCAGCCGCGGCGGGACGTCGGCCCGGCCGATCGGCAGCGGCCGGCTCTTGGTGATGCGCTGGATGAGCTCGGCGGAGGTGTTCTCCTTGCCCGGCACCTCGAACGGGGAGCGCCCGGCGAGCAGCGAGTACATCGTCGCGCCGAGCGACCACACCTCGCTGGCGATCGTGCCGCTCGTCTCGTCGAGCAGCACTTCGGGGGCCGACCACGGGATCGACAGGCCGATGGCCTCCGTGACGTCGGCCTCGCTGAGCGTCGCCGCGATGCCGAAGTCGCTCAGCACCGGGTGGCCGTAGGCCGTGCTCAGGATGTTGGACGGCTTGATGTCGCGGTGCAGCACCCCGGCGCGGTGGGCCGTCTCGACCGCGCTGGCGATCCGGACGCCGATGCTGAGCACCTCGGGGACGGACAGCGGCTCCGACCGGTACCGCTGACCGATCGCCGCCGAGCACAGCTCCATGACCAGGTAGGGACGCCCGTCCGACGACACGCTCGCCTGGTAGACGGTGAGGATCGAGGGGTGCGTGCTCAGCTGGGCCATGAGGTTGGCCTCGGCCTGGAACATCTGCTTGACCTGGCTGGTGACCACCTCGGCCAGCATCACCTTGACCGCGACCTGGCGGCGGGGCATGTTCTGCTCGTAGAGGAACACGTCGGCGAATCCGCCGGACCCGAGCACGCGCACGTACGAGAATCCGGGGAGGTTCGGCGGCTGGGACGGCAAACGCCGGGCCATGGCTCCTCCGGTTCGTCGACGAAACGCGTTCGCGGCTGCAAAAGCGTTTGATAATTGTAGGCAGCCGCTCCTGAGCCGCAGCCGGGCCGGACCCGCACTGGGGACAACTCGATTACCCCCAAGTCGGGGGACAGTTTCAGTGTCTGCGGGCGGGCCTGCGGGACTCCCCGTCGCGGTGCGCTCCCGACTCCGGCGTCGCCAGCACGTCCACCACCACCACGGTCACGTTGTCGCGGCCGCCGTTGCCGAGCGCCGCATCCATCAGCTGCTGCGCCGCGTCGAGCGGGGACGAGCCCTCGCCGAGGAAGTAGCGGATGCCGTGCTCGGTCAGCTCCTTCGTCAGGCCGTCCGAGCAGACCAGCAGCCGGGAGCCGGCGACGATCGGCAGCAGGAAGTAGTCCGGCACCGGGTCCTCGTTGAAGCCGACCGCGCGGGTGATCACGTTGCTGTGCGGGTGGACCTCGGCCTCGGCCGGCGTGATGGCGCCTGCGTCGAGCAGCTCCTGCACGATCGAGTGGTCGACCGTCAGCTGCTCCAGCGTGCCGTCGCGGTAGCTGTAGACCCGGGAGTCGCCGATGTTGAACACCAGCCAGTAGGGCGAGCCGTCGACCAGGGTCAGGGCGATCCCGGTCACCGTCGTCCCCGTGCCGAGGTCGGTGTGCCCGACCCCGCGGCTCATGTCGTCCACGGCCGCGCGCAGGGCCTCGGTGAGCGTCACCTCGCCGACGAAGTCCGCCTTCACCTTCTCGGCGAGGCGCGTCACCACCGCCGTGCTGGCGAAGTCGCCCGCGGTGTGACCGCCCATCCCGTCGGCGACGGCGAAGATCGGCGACCGCGCGAGGAGGCTGTCCTCGTTGACGCTGCGCCGGTATCCCGTGTCGCTCAGCGCGGCCCACGAGAGACTGATGCGCGCGTCGGGATCGCCGGGGACGGCCACCGTGTGGCGTCTGCTGCTGCGACCGATCTGGGTCACTCGCGTCCTTCGTCTCGTCGGGCGGTGATCTCGATGATATTACCGTCGCCGATCTCGACCCTCGCTCCTGCGAGCACGACCACCGACTCCCCCGGCCGCAGCCGGCGGGCGCCCGCGGGACCGGTCACGACGGTGCCGTTCGTCGAACGGAGGTCGGTCACCACGACGGCGTCCCCCGACTGCTCGATGCGGGCGTGCGTCGACGACACCTCCTGCGTCGGCGATGCGACCGTCGCCAGCCGCGGCGTCTCGCCGGATTCCACCCGCTGCATCGTGGGGCGCCGTCCCACCAGGACCGGGGCGTCGAGCGCGATGGTGTCCCCCGACGGGAGGCGCACCGCGAAGGTCGCGCGGGGCGGAGGAGCGACGACCGGCTCGGTGATGGGCAGCTCGTCCGTGGGCACGACGGTGAGCGGGGCGGACGGCGTGTCGCGCTCCAACGGCCCAGCGGGCGGCGGCGGGATGCGCGGCGCGGCGCTCGCGGGTCCGGGCGCCGGTGCGGCGGTCGGCTCCTCGATGTCGACCGCACCCGGCAGTTCGTGGGCGGCGGGGTGGACGGCAGGGGGCACGACCTCCGGGTCGTCGGCCGCCGCGCCCGCACCCCGGCCGAACAGGCTCGAGCTCCGGTTGCGGTCCCGGATGATCGTCTCCTCGGCCGCCGGGCCGGCGGACCCGTCGTCCGGCGCCTCGGCGGCTGTCTCAGCGTGGGCCGGTGCGGCGCTCCGCTCGGCGCGCTCGATCGGCGTCAGCGTCCAGGTGAGGAGCTCGCCGTCGGCGACGCCGATGCCGAGCGGCAGCGAGCCGATGGCCAGCCGCGCGACCGGTCCGGTCGCCGCGTCGTCGCCCTGCAGCACGAGGCCCGTCACGGTGCGGAACTCCGCCAGCACCCACGGCTGGACGCCCCCGGCGGAGAACCGGCGCGCTCCCCCGACGGAGAACACGTCGATCGCCGCGGAGCCGCGGACGACCGCCGTGACCGTCACCTCGCCCGCCGCGTTGGGCTCGGCGAGCTCCGCGACGGCGAAGGACCGCACGCTGTCGGGTCCGGCCAACGGGAACGCACCCACCACGGACTCGATGGTCGCGAGGTCCGAGTCGGCGAGCCAGTACACGGCGTCGACGATCTCGTCGGAGACGGTGCTCTCGACGGCGGCGACGAAGCGGCGCCCGGCGACGAGCAGCCATCGCGAGGGGCCGGCCGTCGGGGCGTAACGGATGAAGCCGCCAGTCATCGTCGGCTCCTCTCGTGGTCGATGCGAGTGTAGCCGGGAACCGGCACGGTCACCGACCGACGGGATGCTCGACCAGGCGGAACGGGGTCCCCGCGCAGTGGCGCGCGCCGTCCGGCACCGCGACGACCGTCCCGACCGTGACCGCGGGGTCGGTGGACACCGTGACGCGCCCCGCCGCGTTGACCAGGGCGAGCGGACGCCCGGCGGCGAGCATCCCGGGGAGCAGCTCGCGCTCCAGGCGCTTGACGTACACGTCGACCCCGACCACCCCGATCATCGCGCCCGAACGCTCCACCGGCGAGGTCACGGTGACGATGTAGTCGCACGCGCACAGATGGTCGACGTACGGGCCGGTGACGTGCGTGCGGTGGGTGGACTGCGGGATGCGGTACCACTCCAGCGAGCGGAGGTCGCGGAGGTACTCGGAGTACGAACGGGACGCGAGATCGAGCTTCGACGGCCCCGAGGTGGCGCCGAAGACGGGATTGTCGTCGAGCGCGCCCAGCCACCAGGCGAACCGCAGGTCACCCTCCGGCCCCTCCGGCGCGGCGATGTAGCCCGCGCCGATGAGCAGCGGGTCGTCGGCGTCGAGTGCAGGCAGCACCAGCGCGGCGACACGCTCGTCCACCGTCCCGTCGCCCGGGCCAGGCAGCGCCTCGCGCCAGCCGTCGAGGGTCGCGTGGATGCGTGCGAACAGCTCCTCGACCTGAGCCGCCGCCGCGTCGACCGCCGCCGAGCCGTGCGTCGCCGGCGTCTCAGCCACCGATCGCACCCCCGGTCTCGATCCGCGCCTTCGCGGCGAGCAGCCACCGGGCGACGGCGCCGAGGAGGGCGCTCACACCCGCACGCGCGCGCTCGGCGTCGCGGGCCGCGACCGCGTCGGCGACGCCGTGCACCGCATCCCGGGTCGCCATGCGCAGGGCCGCGTCGCGCATCCCCAGCCAGAGCAGCGGCCCGAACTCGGCCTGCAGCCGCAGCTGCTCGCGCACCAGCCGGGTGGACTGGCTCAGCACGGCGAGTTCGAGCAGGAAGCCTCCGGCGCTGCGCCGCGCCTCCGGAGCCTTGGAGAAGTCCGCCGCCGCGAGCCAGGCGCGCAGGCGCGCGTCGTCCTCGGCGGTCGCACGCTCGGCGGCGCGGTCGGCGCAGCCCGCCGCGATCGCCGTGACGTACACCGCGAGGTCGCCCAGTTCGACCTGCGAGAGTCCGCGGAGACGCGTGGTGAGCAGGGCGTCGTCCGGGTCGCCGGGGCGCACGACGAAGCTGCCTCCGTCACGTCCGCGACGAGTCTCCAGGAGTCCGTCCTGGCGCAGCATCCCCAAGCCCTCGCGGGTGGTCACCAGGGCGACGCCGAAGCGACGGGCGAGCTCCGCCTCGCTGGGCAGCCGCTCCCCCGGCGCGAGGACGCCGAGCACGATCGCGTCGGCGAGCCGCCGGGCGACCTGCTCCGCCCGGCCGGCGTCGGCGAGCTGGGCGAAGACGGCGTCGCGGGCACCGGGGACAGCGCGCGTCGTCTGCGGCACGGTGCGGGGCTCGCTGGTCACGGGACCACGATATCCCGGTCGATTCATCCGGTATAGGATGAATCGACGTCGAGCAAAGGAGCGCGGATGGCGGAGCCGACCCCGGAGGGCCTCCCGGCCGGCGTCCTCGCAGGTGTCCGCGTCGCCGACTTCTCTCGCGTCCTGGCCGGGCCCTACGCCACGATGATGCTCGCCGACTTCGGCGCGGACGTGGTGAAGATCGAGAGCCCGACGGGCGACGACACGCGCGCTTGGCGGCCGCCGGCCGACGAGGCGGGCGAATCCACCTACTTCGGCGCGGTCAACCGGAACAAGCGGTCCGTCGTCTGCGACCTCGGCACGTCCGACGGCCTCGCCGCCGCGCGCCGGCTGGCGGAGACCGCCGACATCGTCGTCGAGAACTTCCGCCCCGGCGTCATGGAGCGCTTCGGCCTCGACGAGGCGACGCTCCGCGCAGCGAACCCGCGGCTCGTGTACTGCTCGATCACCGGTTTCGGCCGCGACGCCGGCGCGGCGCTGCCCGGCTACGACCTGCTCGTGCAGGCGGTCGGCGGCCTCATGAGCATCACGGGATCGCCCGGCGGCGAGCCCACGAAGGTCGGCGTCGCCCTGGTGGATGTGCTCACCGGCCTGAACGCGTTCTCCGGCGTCCTGCTCGCCCTCCGGCAGCGGGAAGCGACCGGGCGCGGCTCGCGCGTCGACGTCGACCTCCTCGGCTCGCTGCTCGCCGCCCTCACCAACCAGGCGTCGGGCACCCTCGCGACGGGACGCTCCCCCGAGCGGCTCGGGAACGCGCATCCCAGCATCGCGCCCTACGAGCTGTTCCGGGCCGCCGACCGCGACCTGGTCGTCGCCGTCGGCAACGACCGTCAATTCGCCGCCTTCGCCGCCGCACTCGGGCGGCCCGCACTGGCGACGGACCCGCGCTTCACGACCAACGAGGCGCGCGTCGCCCACCGCGCGGAGTTGCGCGAGGCGCTCGAACCGCTGCTCGCCGTCCGCCCCGCCGCGGACTGGGTCGCGACGCTGACCCGCGAGCGGGTCCCGGCGGGCCTCGTCAACGGCGTGGCCGAGGCGTTCGTGTTCGCGGCGTCGCTCGGCCTTGACCCGGTCGTCGAGACCGTGGACCCCGCCACCGGCCGCCGCTCCCGGCAGCCGGCGACGCCCATCCACCTGGACACGGCACCGGCCGTGCACCGCACCCCCGCCCCGCTGCTCGGCGCGCACGACGCGCGCTGGGCCGACGAGGACTGACCACCGGCGAGAGGACCCACCGTGACGACGACGCTCGACGAGGCGTTCAGCATCGACCATCTGCTCAGCGACGAGGAGCGGGGCTGGCGCGACCGCGCGCGCGCCTTCGCCGCCGACCGCATCCGGCCGGTGATCGAGCAGGACTTCGAGGACAAGCACTTCCGCCGCGAGCTGGTCGCCGAGCTGGGTGCGCTCGGCGTGCTCGGCATGCACCTGAAGGATGAGGGATGCGCGGGAGCGGGCGCGGTCAGCTACGGTCTCGTCTGCCACGAGCTGGAGGCAGCCGACAGCGGCTGGCGCACCTTCGTGTCGGTGCAGGGTTCGCTCGCGATGAGCGCGATCTCGAAGTTCGGCTCCGACGAGCAGAAGGCCGAGTGGCTTCCGCCGATGGCGCGCGGCGAGAAGATCGGCTGCTTCGCCCTCACCGAGCCCGACGGCGGCAGCGACCCGGCGGCCATGCGCACCCGCGCACGGCGCGACGGCGACGACTGGCTCATCACGGGCACCAAGCGGTGGATCGGCCTCGCCGCCCTCGCCGACATCGCCGTCGTGTGGGCCGCGACCGACGACGGCGTCCGCGGCTTCCTCGTCCCGACGTCGACCCCCGGCTTCACGGCCACGGCGATCGACGGCAAGCTCTCGATGCGCGCGTCGGTGCAGTGCGACATCGTGCTCGACGAGGTTCGCGTCCCCGGCTCAGCCCAGCTGCCCGGGGCGCGCGGGCTCTCGGGGCCGTTCTCGTGCCTCAACGAGGCCCGCTACGGGATCGTCTGGGGAGCGATGGGCGCCGCACGCGACTGCCTGGAGGTGTCCATCGCGCGGGCGACGAGCCGGGAGGTGTTCGGCCGTCCGATCGGCGCCAACCAGCTCATCCAGGAGAAGCTCGCGAACATGCTCGTCGAGTACGAGAAGGGCGTGCTCCTCGCCCTGCACCTCGGCCGCCTCAAGGAGGCGGGAACGCTCACGCCGACGCAGATCAGCGTCGGCAAGCTCAACAGCGTGCGCGAGGCGCTCGCGATCGCGCGCGAGGCCCGCACCATCCTCGGCGGCGACGGCATCACGAACGCGTTCCCGGTCATGCGGCACATGGCGAATCTCGAGTCGGTGCGGACCTACGAGGGCACCGACGAGATCCACACCCTGGTGCTCGGGCGGGCGCTCACCGGGCTGGCGGCGTTCGCATGAGCGGCGGGACTGCGACGACGATGACCGCAGTGGATGACGCGGTCGCGGCCGCTTCACGCTCCGGAATCGGGCGCACCACGCGGGACGGGCGCGCCGACCGGCTGGAGGCGCTCGCCGACGCCCTGGAGGCCGACCGCGCCAACCTCGTCGCCATCGCCCACGACGAGACCCACCTCTCGACAGCGCGTCTCGACGGCGAGGTGACCCGCACGGCGGCGCAGCTCCGCTTCTTCGCGGGCGTCGCGAGGGAAGGCGGATACCTGGAGGCCGTCGTCGAGTCTCCCGACCCGTCGCTCGTGCCGCCGCGTCCGGATCTCCGCCGCATCCTGCGCCCGCTCGGCCCGGTCGCCG
This sequence comes from Leifsonia sp. 22587, assembly GCF_052044215.1. Classification (NCBI taxonomy): domain Bacteria; kingdom Bacillati; phylum Actinomycetota; class Actinomycetes; order Micrococcales; family Microbacteriaceae; genus Leifsonia; species Leifsonia sp. 22587. Next base: position 600,687 of record NZ_JBQENB010000004.1, on the reverse strand, counting down.
TGTACGCGGCCTCCAACTTCCCGTTCGCGTTCTCCGTGCTCGGCAACGACACCGCGTCGGCCCTGGCCGCCGGGTGTCCCGTGATCGTGAAGGCGCACCCCGGGCATCCCGAGCTCTCGCGCGCGACCGCTGCTCTCGCCGCGGCGGTTCTGCCCGCGGGCTGGTTCGGCTTGGTGGAAGGGATGGACGCGGGCGTCGAGCTGGTGCGTCACCCCGGCGTCCGCGCCGCCGGCTTCACCGGCTCCGTCCGCGGCGGCCGCGCGCTGTTCGACCTCGCGGTGTCGCGCCCCGACCCCATCCCCTTCTACGGCGAGCTGGGCAGCATCAACCCGGTGGTCGTCACCCGGCAGGCCGCGGCGGAACGCGCGGCCGAGATCGGCACGGGACTCGTCGGCTCGTTCACCCGCGACGCCGGCCAGTACTGCACCAAGCCGGGGCTCGTCATCGCCCCGGCGGGCGGCGGGGTCGAGGAGGCGGCGCGGGCCGCCCTCGGCGACGCGCCCGCGAGCCGGCAGCTGACGCCGCGGATGGCCGAGGCGTTCGCGGACGGCGTCGAGGCGCTGGCCGCGCGACCGGAGGTGACGGTCACCCGCGGCAGCGATGGCGATGGTGTCTCGACGCCCACCATCGTGTCGGTTCCGGCCGGCGCGTTCCTGGCGGATCCCGAGACCTTCCTCGCCGAGTGCTTCGGCCCGGTGACCGTGGTGGTGAGCTACTCCGACGACGAGCTCGACCGCATCCTGAGCGCCCTGGAGCACTCGCTCACCGCGGCGATCCACCGCGGATCCGGGGAGGACGTCACCGCGCTCGCCGACCGCCTGTCGGGCATCGCGGGACGCCTGCTCTTCGACGGCTGGCCGACCGGCGTCGCGATCGGCTGGGCGCAGCACCACGGCGGCGGCTGGCCGGCCACCACCGCGAGCGTGCACACCTCGGTCGGGGCGACGGCCATCCGCCGCTGGCTGACGCCGATCGCCTACCAGGACGCGCCCCGGGAGGTGCTCCCGCCCGAACTCCGCGACGGCAACCCCCTCGGGATCCCGCGCCGCGAGTCCTGACCCGCGGCCCGAGATTTGTGCCAAATCGCGGTCTCACCGAGGCGAGAACCGCGATTTGGCACAAATCGTGCGCTCAGACGGCGGCGTCGGGAGCGGGGGCCGCGGGCGTCGCGGGGGCGGCGCGCCGCGCGCGCAGCAGCTCGGCGACGCGGATCGCGTCGCCCTCCGGCGCATCCGAGTGACGGTCCGGCCGCGCGATGAACAGGTACAGCAGACCGGCCCCGGCGACGATCCCGAGCCCGATGAGCACGATCCAGTCGTTGAACACGCTGCCCGTCGCCGTCGGCCACGCCAGCAGCACCATCGCGAACACGCCGTACGCGAGCGCCAGGATGTTCACGACCAGACCGGCGCCGCCCAGGCTGAACGGCCCGGCGGGACGCCACCCCTTCACCCGCTGCCGCAGCGACGCCAGCACGACCGACTGGAACGCCACGTAGATGCCGAGCACGGCGAAGGCGGTCACCTGCGTGATCAGACCGTCAGGACCGACGTAGACGATCAGCGTGATGAGCACCGGGATGCTGCACGCCACGATCAGCGCGTTGACCGGCACCTTCGTCCGCGGCGACACCTTCGCCAGCCACCGGTGCGCCGGGATCATCCCGTCGCGGGCGAACGAGAACAGCAGCCGGCTCGCCGCCGCCTGCAGGCTCAGCACGCAGGACAGGAACGCGGTCACCGCGACGACGAGGAAGATCTTGGCGCCGACCGTGCCGAGCGCCGACTGCAGGATCTCGGGGATCGGGTCCACGTCCTTGCCCGCGACGATCTTCTCGAGGTCGGGAGCGGCGAGCACGTAGCCGCCGAATGCGAACAGCGCCGAGACGCCGCCGACGAGGATCGTCATCGACATGGCCTTCGGGATGCGCCGCGCCGGGTCCGCGACCTCCTCCGCCACGTCCCCGCACGCCTCGAACCCGTAGAACAGGAACAGGCCGGCCAGGGCCGCGCCGAGGAACGCCACGAGGTACGACCCGTCGCCCTGCACGCCCATGGTGTCGAAGAACACCGAGAACGGGTGCTTGCGCTGGAAGATCAGCAGGTACAGCCCGACCGCGATCACGCCGATCAGCTCCGCGGCCAGCCCGATGCGGGCGACGGTCGCCAGCGTCTTCGTCCCCGTGAAGTTGAGGGCCAGCGCCACCACCAGGAGCAGCACGGTGAGCCCGAGCGTGACCTCCTTGGTCGGCTCCAGCCCGAACAGGCTGGCGAGGAACCCGCTCCCGTATCCCGCTACCGCGGTGATGGTCACGATCATCGCCCAGATGTAGATCCAGGCCGCCATCCAGGCGTACCTCCGGCCCCACAGCCGCCGCGCCCACGGGTAGATGCCGCCGTGGATCGGGTACTGCGAGACCACCTCGCCGAAGACGAGGGACACCAGGAGCTGCCCGGCGCCGACGATCACGATCCACCAGATGGAGGGCGGCCCGCCGGTGGCCATCGCCACGGCGAACAGCGAGTACACGCCGACCAGGGGCGACAGATAGGTGAAACCGAGGGCGAAGTTCGCCCAGAAGGTCATCGACCGGTTGAAGGAGTCCTCGTATCCGAGGACGGCGAGGTGCTCGCCGTCCCCGAGGTGCTCGGACGGGTGCTCTGCAGACATCGACTGCCTTTCGCTTCTGTTCCACACGACGATGTGTGTGGAGGCAGCGTAGCGGAGACGGCGGCTCGATACCTATAGGACAGGATGATTCACTCGCCGATGTACGACATCACGTGCTTGATGCGGGTGTAGTCCTCGAAGCCGTACTGCGAGAGGTCCTTGCCGTAGCCGGAGTGCTTGAACCCGCCGTGCGGCATCTCGGCCACGATCGGGATGTGCGTGTTGATCCACACGCAGCCGAAGTCGAGCCCCTTGGCGAACCGCATGGCGCGACCGTGGTCCTTCGTCCAGACGGACGACGCGAGCCCGTAGCTCACGCCGTTGGCGTTCGCCAGCGCCTCCCGCTCGCCGGAGAACCGCTGCACCGTCTGCACCGGGCCGAAGATCTCGTTCTGCACGGCCTCGTCGTCCTGCCGCAGCCCGGACACGATCGTCGCCTCCCAGAAGTAGCCGCGGTCGCCCTGACGGCGGCCGCCGGTCTCCACCTGGGCGTGGTCGGGCAGCCGGTCGACGAATCCCTCGACCTGAGCCAGCTGGTTCGCGTTGTTGAGCGGACCGTAGAGGATGCCGGCCTCGCGCGGCGCTCCCGTGCGGGCGTTGTCGCGGGCGTACTGCGCGAGCGCCGCAACGAACTCGTCGTGGATGCCGTCCTGCACCAGCAGCCGGGTGGCCGCGGTGCAGTCCTGACCGGCGTTGAAGTACCCGGCCGCGACGATGCCCTCCACCGCCTTCTCGAGGTCGGCGTCGTCGAAGACGATCACCGGCGCCTTGCCGCCGAGCTCCAAATGCACGCGCTTCAGGTCGAAGGAGGCGGCGCGCGCCACCTCCATGCCCGCCCGCACGGAGCCGGTGATCGAGATCAGCTGGGGCACCGGGTCCGCGGTCATCGCCGCCCCCGTCGTGCGGTCGCCGAGCACCACGTTCAGCACGCCCGCCGGGAGGAACTCGGCGGCGACCTCCGCTAGGAGCAGGGTCGAGAGCGGCGTCGTGTCCGACGGCTTGAGCACGGTCGTGTTGCCGGCCGCCAGCGCCGGGGCGAACTTCCACACCGCCATGTTCAGCGGGTAGTTCCACGGCGTCACCTGGCCGACGACGCCGATCGGCTCGCGACGGATGAACGACGTGTGGTCGGGCATGTACTCCCCCGCCGAGCGGCCCTCCAGGTTGCGGGCGGCCCCGGCGAAGAAGCGGATCTGGTCGACAGAGAGCAGGATCTCGTCCTCGACGAGCGTGGCGCGCGGCTTGCCGGTGTCCTGGGACTCGACGTCGGCGAACTCCTCGGCCCGCGCCTCCATCGCGTCGGCGATCCGGAACAGGGCGAGCTGCCGCTCGGCCGGCGTGGTCTGTCCCCACACGCCGAAAGCACGCTCCGCCGCACGGTAGGCGTCGGCCACATCCTCCGCCGTCGAGACCGGCGCCGTCCCGTACACGTCCTCGGTCGCGGGGTCGATCAGGGGGATGCCGGACGAGCCGCGCGCCTCCACGTGGCCACCGTCGACGAAGTTCCGCAGTTCGGGTGTGCTCATGCCCGCAGCCTACTGATTTCGTCACCGGAATGGCCAGATACGTGCGGAATCGCTTGCCAGGTCCCTGATCCGCTGACAGAATCGGTCCATGAGTACCCCTCGGGCAACGAACGGCCAGAAGGCTGCGACGATCGACGACGTCTCGAAGGCGATCATCGAGCAGTTGCAGGTGGACGGCCGCAAGTCGTACGCGGAGATCGGCAAGGCCGTCGGTCTCAGCGAGGCGGCTGTGCGCCAGCGCGTGCAGAAGCTCACCGAGTCGGGTGTGATGCAGATCGTGGCCGTGACGGACCCGATGCAGCTCGGCTTCTACCGGCAGGCGATGATCGGCGTGCGCTGCACGGGCGACACGCGGGCGGTCGCCGACAAGCTGGCGGCCATGCCGGACGTGGACTACGTGGTGCTGACCGCGGGCACGTTCGACATCCTCGCGGAGGTGGTGTGCGAGAACGACCTCGACCTCATCACGATGCTCAATTCCGAGATCCGGACGCTGGAGGGCGTGCTCTCCACCGAGACGTTCGTGTATCTGAAACTCCACAAACAGTTCTACAACTGGGGAACGCGATAACCATGACGACAACCGTAGAAACGTTCGGCGAACCCATCGCGGCCGAGGAGGCGGCGCTGCAGGCCAAAGCGCGCGATCACCTCTGGATGCACTTCGCCCGTCAGTCGGTGATGGAGGAGGGCCACGGCGTCCCGATCATCACGCGCGGCGAGGGCCACCACATCTGGGACTCCCACGGCAAGCAGTACATCGACGGCCTCTCCGGACTCTTCGTCGTGAACGCCGGCCACGGCCGCAAGCGCCTCGCCGAGACCGCGGCCAAGCAGGCCGAGCAGCTCGCGTTCTTCCCCATCTGGTCCTACGCCCACCCGAACGCGATCGAGCTGGCCGACCGGCTGGCCTCCTACGCTCCGGGCGATCTGAACCGCGTCTTCTTCTCCACCGGCGGCGGCGAGGCGGTCGAGACCGCCTTCAAGCTGGCCAAGTACTACTGGAAGCTGCAGGGGCGCCCCACCAAGCACAAGGTGCTCTCCCGCGCCGTCGCCTACCACGGCACCCCGCAGGGCGCGCTCGCGATCACCGGCATCCCCGCCATGAAGGAGATGTTCGAGCCGCTGACGCCGGGCGGGTTCCGCGTCCCGAACACCAACTTCTACCGCGCCGACGAGATGGGCGCTCCGAGCGACGACATCGAGGCCTTCGGCGTCTGGGCGGCGAACCGCATCGAGGAGATGATCCAGTTCGAGGGTCCGGAGACCGTCGCCGCGATCTTCCTCGAGCCGGTCCAGAACTCCGGCGGATGCTTCCCGCCGCCCCCCGGCTACTTCCAGCGGGTGCGCGAGATCTGCGACAAGTACGACGTGCTCATGGTCAGCGACGAGGTCATCTGCGCCTTCGGCCGCATCGGCCACATGTTCGCGTGCGACGAGTACGGCTACGTGCCGGACATGATCACCTGCGCCAAGGGCATGACCAGCGGCTACTCCCCCATCGGCGCGACGATCATCAGCGACCGGATCTACGAGCCCTTCAAGCACGGCAACACGTCGTTCTACCACGGCTACACCTTCGGCGGTCACCCGGTCTCGGCCGCGGTGGCGCTCGACAACCTGGACATCTTCGAGGAGGAGCGCCTCAACGAGCGCGTCCGCGAGAACTCGCCGCTGTTCCGCGCCGAGCTGGAGAAGCTGCTCGACCTGCCGATCGTCGGCGACGTGCGCGGCGCCGGCTACTTCTTCGGCATCGAGCTGGTGAAGGACAAGAACACCAAGGAGACGTTCGACGACGACGAGTCGGAGCGCCTGCTCCGCGGGTTCCTGTCGAAGGCCCTCTTCGACGCGGGCCTCTACTGCCGCGCCGACGACCGGGGCGACCCCGTCGTCCAGCTCGCCCCGCCGCTCACCATCGGGCCGAGCGAGTTCGTCGAGATCCGCCAGATCCTGGAGTCGGTGCTCACCGAGGCGTCGAACCACCTGTAGGCCACCCGAGGGACGAGTCCGGGATCGCGCACGCGGTCCCGGACTCGTCTCTTAAAGAAGAGGAGCGCAATGGACTACCGCAGCGTCGGCTTCTGGTTCGACTCCATCGCCGAGGCGGAGGACGGCTTCCGCCCCCGCCCCGGCCTCGACGCCGACCTGGAGGCCGACGTCGCCATCGTCGGCGCCGGCCTGACCGGCCTGTGGACGGCGTACTACCTGCAGGAGCGCGACCCGGCGCTCCGGATCGTGCTGCTGGAGAAGGAGGTCGCCGGGTTCGGCGCCTCCGGCCGCAACGGCGGCTGGTGCTCGTCTCTCTTCCCCTGGTCGGCGTCCAAGCTCGAGCAGCGGTACGGCTTCGACGCCGCCGTGGCCACACGGCGCGCGATGGTCGGGACCGTGGACGAGGTGGGCCGCGTCGCCGAAGCCGAGGGCATCGACATCGACTACACGCGCGGCGGAACGGTGACCTTCGCGCGGTCCGCCCCGCAGGTGGCCGCCGCGCGCGCCGAGTTCGAGGAGTCGGAGCGCTTCGGCGTCGACCACGTGTCCCTGTGGGGCACCGAGACGGTGCGCGCCCGGTTCCGGGCGGCGGACGCCGTGGCCGCGACCTTCACGCCCGCGTGCGCGCGCATCCACCCGGCGAAGCTGGTGCGGGGCCTCGCCCGGGTCGTGGAGCGGCGGGGCGCCACGATCGCCGAGGGCACCACGGTGCAGTCCTGGGAGGGCGGGACCGTCCGGGTGCGCTCGGGAGGCGCGGACCGCGTCGTCCGGGCCGGAACCGTGGTGAACGCGACCGAGGGATACGGCTCGCAGCTCCCCCAGATCGGACGGCGCATCCTGCCGCTCTACTCGCTGATGATCGCGACGGAGCCGCTGCCCGACGCGACGTGGGAGCGCATCGGCATCGAGCACGGTCAGACGTTCACCGACTTCCGGAACCTCATCGTCTACGGGCAGCGCACCGCCGACAACCGCTTCGCGTTCGGTGGACGCGGCGCGCGCTACCACCTCGGCAGCGCCATCCGGCCGGAGTACGACCGGTCTCCGCGGGTACGCGAGCACCTCATCCGCACCCTGTTCGACCTGTTCCCGGATGCGGCGGGCGCCCGGGTGACGCACCACTGGGGCGGCCCGCTCGGCGTGCCCCGCGACTGGCACGCGAGCGTCGGCTACGACCAGGAGGCGCGCGAGGCCTGGGCCGGCGGCTACGTCGGCGACGGGCTGAGCACGACCAACCTGGCCGGCCGCACCCTCGCCGACCTGCTCACGGGCACCCGCTCTGAGCTGACCGCGCTGCCGTGGGTCGGGCACCGCTCCCCGCGCTGGGAGCCGGAGCCGCTGCGCTTCGCCGGCGCGAACGCGGGCCTCGTGGCGATGGAGTCCGCCGACCTCGAGGAGTCGGTCACCCGCCAGCCCTCCGTCGTCTCCCGCGCCCTCGGCCCGCTGATCGGTCACTGAACGGCGAACGCCCCGCCGTCGAGTCCACGATTTCTGCACGCTCGCGGGGCGATCAGCGTGCAGAAAGTGCGGACTCGACGACGGGGCGTCGTCGAGGGAGCGCGGAGGCTCAGGCGGCTGCGATCAGGCCTGAGCGAGGACGGCCTGGAGCTCCAGCGTGATGGTGACCTCGTCGCCGAGCAGCATGCCGCCGGTCTCGAGCGCGGCGTTGTAGGTGAGGCCGAAGTCCTCGCGGTTGATCTTGGTCTTGGCGGTCGCGCCGGCCTTGTAGTTGCCGTACGGGTCCTGACCGAAGCCGCCGAAGTCGAACTCGAAGGTGACGGGCTTGGTGACGCCCTTGATGGTGAGGTCGCCGTCGACGAGGAACTCGCCGCCCTCGTGGCGCACGCCGGTCGACACGAAGTCGATGGTCGGGTGCTCCTCGGCCAGGAAGAAGTCACCGGTGCGCAGGTGCGCGTCGCGGTTCTTGTCCTTGGTGTTGATGGAGGCGACGTCGGCCTTGGCGGTGACCTTCGACTCGAGCGGGTTCTCGGCGGTCACGAAGGTGGCGTCGAAGTTCTCGAACACGCCCTTGACCTTGCTGATCATCAGGTGACGGATGCTGAAGCCGACCTCGCTATGGGCGGGGTCGATGGTCCAGGTGCCTGCCTTGTAGCCGGGGATCTCGATGGTCACGGATGTCTCCTCGAAGTCGTGCGCGGGCGGCCTTTCCACCCTGCGTCGAATACATGCAAGCGCATCGAATCCCGCTTCATTCCCGATTCCGGAAAAAATGTTGACGCGTCACTCTTTCGGCGCGAGCGACCGCCGCAGTTGGAGCAGCTTCAGCACGTCGGCGTCGAGCTGGGCGGCGGGGATGCGGCCCTGCTGCACGGCGGCGACCACCGCATCCACCAGGGCCGCGGGATCGGAGCCGGCCGGCAGCACATCCAGCACCATCGTGTTGCCCGCGGCGATCGCCTGCACGGCGTTCTCACCCGGGTCCTGGTACTGCGGCAGACCCGAGTCCTGCAGCATCCGCAGGTCGTCGGTGATGGAGGCGCCCCGGAAGCCGAGCCGGTCGGTGAGCACGCGGTGCCAGGCGGCGGAGAGGGATGCGGGGGCCGCATCCACCTGCGTGTAGGCGAGGTGCCCGAACATCACCAGCTCGGCGCCGGCATCCACCCCGGCGCGGAAGCTCGGCGCATCCCGTGCCGCCCACTCGGCCTCGCTGACGCCGGTCGAGGGGATGGCGTGGTGCGAGTCGGCCTCGCTCTCGCCGTGACCCGGGAAGTGCTTGAGAGTGCTGAGGACCGTACCGCGCTCCCCCGCCACCGACGCGGCGACCCGGGCGGAGGACGCCGCCGGGTCGGTCCCGAGCACCCGGTCCGCGATGAAGGAGGCCGGGTCGGCGGTGACGTCGGCGACGGTCCCGAAGTTCACCGAGACGCCCGCCTCCTTGAGCAGCTGCGCCCGGCGGGCGAACGCGGCCTGGGTCGCGGCGGGAGCCTCGCCGCGGAGCACCTCCGCGCCCGGCTGGTCGTCCCACGGCAGGCGGGTGACGTCGCCGCCCTCCTCGTCGATGCCGATCAGCGGAGGCAGGCCCGGGTCCGAGGCGCCCATGGCCGCCGTCTCGGCGGCCAGCGCCGCGGGCGTCTCGGGGATGTTGTCGCCCATCAGGATCATGCCGCCGAGCCCGTAGCGGTCGACGAAGCCCCGCAGCGCCGCCGGGTCGGTACCGGGCAGGTGCAGCATGAACAGGCTCGCCGCCTTCTGGCGCAGCGTCATGTTGGCCAGCCGCTGCCGGGCGTAGTCGGCGACGGGGTCGGGCGCGGGCGTCGCCGTGGCTCGGGCGGAGGGCGACGAGGATGCCGCACCGGTGTGCCCGCTCGTGCTCGGCCGCGCGGCCGGCGCCGCCGAGGCGCACCCCGCCAGGGTCGCGCCGAGCACCGCCGTCACGGCGGCGGCCACGATCGCGGTCGTCCTCCGCCCGGCTCTGCGCATCCCTCGATGCTAGCCGTCAGCCCTTGACGGCGCCTCCGAGTCCCGCGCTGCGCAGGAACAGCCCCTGGAAGACGAGGAACAGCGCGATCGGGATGAGCGTGGAGATCGCCAGCGCCGCCAGGTAGACGTCGAGCTGGATGGCCGCCTGCAGGGTTGGCAGCCGCACCGACAGAGGCTGCATGCCCGGGTCCCGCAGCACGAGCAGGGGCCAGAGGTAGTCCTTCCAGGCCGCGATGATCGCGAACACCGACACGACGCCGAGGATGGGCTTCGACATCGGCAGCACGATCGACCAGAACAGGCGGAACGGGCCTGCGCCGTCCGTCCGCGCCGCCTCGAACACCTCGCGCGGCAGGTTGTCGAAGAACCGCTTCACCAGCACGACGTTGAACGCGCTCGCCCCCGCCGGCAGCCAGACCGCCCAGAAGGTGTTGATCAGCGACTGCCCGAGCAGCGGCGGGTTCAGGATGGTGAGGTAGAGCGGCACGAGCAGCACCACCGACGGCACGAACAGCGTCGTGAGGATGAGCCCGTAGAGCACCTTCCCGTACGCCGGCCGCAGGACGCTGAGCGCGTAGCCCGCGGTCGTCGCCACGATCAGCTGCGCGGCCCACGAGCCGGCAGCGACCCAGATCGTATTCATGAACTGCACGTCGATGTGGACGGTCGACCACGCGGTCGACAGGTTCGCCCAGTCCACCCCGTGCGGGAACAGGGCCATCGGCGTCCGGAGGGTGTCCTCGGTCGGCGTGATGGCCGACTTGGCGAGCCACAGCAGCGGACCGAGACCGACGATCACCAGCACCACGAGCAGGACGCTGTGGACCACGCGCGTGGTCCNTCCAGCGCACCCCGGCCTTGCGCCGGTCCGACACCGAGAGGATGCCGCGGTCGGCCGACTCGGCGGCCCGGCGACCGCGCCGCCGGCGCCGCGGGGGCTCGGGCGACGCACCGTCCTCGATGACGTCCGTCAGGACGGTGCGGACTTCGGGCGGGAGCGACGTCGTGGTGGTCAATTCTGGCTCCAGGACTTGGTGAGACGGAAGTACACGAGCGACAGCACGGCGAGGAAGGCGGCGAGCATCAGGCTGAGCGCCGTCGCCGCGCCGTAGTCGCCGCCGAGCGAGTTCTGGAACGCGTAGCGGTAGATCAGCAGCAGGATGGTCACCGTCGAGTCGACCGGCCCGCCGCCGGTGAAGAGGAACGGCTCGAGGAACACCTGCGCCGTGCCGATGATCTGCAGGATGAGCGTGATGAGCAGGATGCTGCGCAGCTGGGGCAGGGTGACGTGCCAGATCTTGTGCCAGATGCCCGCGCCGTCCACCTCCGCCGCGTCGTAGAGCTCGGGCGCCACACCGGTGATCGCGGCCAGGTAGATGATGATGGTCCCGCCCGCGGCCGCCCAGGTCGCCTCGACGACGAGGGACGGCATCGCCTGCGCCGCCGACTGGATCCACGGCTGCGGCGGGATGCCCACCCAGCCCAGGATGGTGTTGAACACGCCGTCGGGGCGGGCGTCGTAGAAGAACTTCCACAGCAGTACCGCCACGACCGGCGGCACGACGACCGGCAGGTACGCCAGCGCGCCGTACAGTCCCCGCGCCCGCTTGACCTCGCTCATCAGCACCGCCGCGATCAGCGGCACCGGGTAACCGAGCACGAGCGCCAGCAGGGCGAACCAGGCGGTGTTGCCGACCGCGGTCCAGAACAGCGGGTCGTTCACCACCTGCACGAAGTTGTCCCAGCCCACCCAGGTCGGCGCGCTGACGAGGTTGGTGTGCTGGAAGCTCATCACCACACTGCGGACGATGGGCCACCACGAGAAGATCCCGAAGATCACCAGCATCGGCAGGAGGAACAGCAGGGAGCTGAGGCCCCCGCCGCGCACCCAGGTGAGGGGCGTGCGGCGGGGACGGCTCAGCTGTCGATCGTGTGTGGTCACTTGTCTGTATTCGTCACTTGTCCGCGTCGACGAGCTTCTGAATATCGCTGTCGACCTTGCTGAGCAGCTGGTCGATGTCGGCCTTCTCATCCGTCAGCACGGCCTGGACGACCGAGTCGAGCGCGCCGTACAACTCCTGCGTGTGCTTGTTCGGCTCCGGCACCAGGGAGGCGTCGAAGATCTTGTCGGTGAACGGCGCCACGTTCTCCTGCGGCACGTTCACCTCGTCCTTGATCCACTCCATGTTCTGGTCGTAGGTGGCCTTGTCGAACACCGGGAGCGTCGGGACGCCGACCGGCTGGTTCGACTTCACCAGCACCTTGGCGTCGGCGATCGCCTGCTCCTTGTTGAGCAGCTTCTGCATGTAGTAGAAGTCGATCCACTTCACCGCGGCCTCCTTCTGCGCCTGCGACGACTTGGGGCTGACCGCCGCCACGTTGCCGCCGACGAGCACTCCGGCGTCGCTGTTCGCGCTGTCGATCGGCAGCATCGTCAGGCCGTAGTTCTTCGGGTCGACGTTGTTCTGCTGCACCAGCGAGGTGAGCACGTCCGAGCCGGAGGGGTACATCGCGATCTGACCGGCGCCGAACGCCTGGTTGATGCCGCTCCAGTCGAGCAGGAAGTTGCTGCCGACCGAGTCGTCCTTCCAGCGGAGGTCGTGCAGCCACTGCAGCGCCTCCTTGGTGACCGGGTTGTTCGTGGTGACCTTCGTCTTCCCGCCGTCGGTGGTCTCCATCCGGCCGCCGCGCGAGTAGACCGTGGTGGTCAGCTCCCAGCCGCCGGTGTTGCCCTGCGTCATCTGCATGTAGCCGGCGACGCCGGGGACCTTCTCGGCGATCGTCTTCGCGTCGGCGCGCACCTCGTCCCAGGTGGTCGGCGGCTTGTCCGGGTCGAGCCCGGCCTTCTGGAAGATCTCGCGGTTGTAGGACAGGCCCATCGCGTACGGTCCGTACGGGATGCCGTAGATCCTGTCGCCGGACTTGGCGACCGCCAGCACGTTCTCGTTGAACTTGTCGGCGTAGGGCAGCTTCTTCACCTCGGCGGTGATATCCGCGAGCTGCCCGGCCTGCAGCAGCGACTGGGAGTCGGTGAAGGGGACGTTGAACACGTCCGGGAGCGTGCCGCCCGCGAGCTGCGTCGCGAAGGTCGGACCCGTCCACTGGTACTCCTCGGACTTGATGACGATGTCCGGGTTGGCCTTCTCGAACTCCTTCACCCGGTCGTCGAAGGCCTTGAAGGCGGCCTTGTCGCTGCCCGGGATGAGGCTGGCGACGGTGATGTGGACCTTGCCGTCGGCCGCGTCGCCGCCGGCGGACGAGCATCCCGCCAGGAGACCCGCTCCGGCGAGGGTGACCGCGGCGACGGCCGCGATCGTGCGTGGTGACTTCATTGTCTTGACCCTTTCGAGTGCGATGTGTTGCGTGGATGGTGCGTTTCAGGTGGTGAGGTGCCCCGCGGGCCGGGCGTGCGTGCGCAGCCAGGCCGTGGAGTCGGGAGGGAGCAGCCCGCCGACGAGCGGGCTGCTGCTGAGGAGGATCGCCTGGTGCTCCGGCAGCGGCACCGGCGCGGTGGAGAGGTTCGTGACGCTCGTGAAGACCGGCCCGCGCGCGAAGGCGAGCACGCCGTCGGGGGCGTCCAGCCACTGCAGCGAGCCGTCGCCGAGTCCCGGCTCGGCGCGGCGGATGCGCAGCGCCTGCCGGTAGAGCCAGAGCATCGACGACGGGTCGCTCTGCTGCGCCTGGACGGTCAGCCCGGCCCACTCCGCCGGTTGCGGCAGCCAGGGCGGGGCGGTCGCTCCGTCCGGGCTGAACCCGAACGGTGCGGCGGTCCCGCGCCACGGCAGCGGCACCCGGCATCCGTCGCGCCCGGGGTCGATGCCGCCGGACCGCTCGTGCATCGGATCCTCCCGCAACTCGTCCGGCAGGTCCTCCACCTCCGGCAGCCCGAGCTCGTCACCTTGGTAGATGTAGAGCGATCCGGGCAGCGCCGCCGTGAGCAGCGCGGCGGCGCGGGCCCGGCGGCGGCCGAGCTCCGGGTCGGTGGGCGTGCCCTTGCGCTTGGTGGCGAAGGCGAACGACGAGTCCTCGCGGCCGTAGCGGGTCACCGCGCGGGTGACGTCGTGGTTCGACAGCACCCACGTGCTGGGTGCGTGCACGGGAGCGTGCGCCCGCAGCGTCTCGTCGATGGAGGCGCGGAGCTCGCGAGCATCCCACGGCCGCGCGAGGAAGTCGAAGTTGAACGCCGTGTGCAGTTCGTCGGGGCGCAGGTACGCCGCGAACCGCTCGATGTCCGGCAGCCACAGCTCGCCCACCAGCACACGGGCGCCGGGGTAGCCGTCGGCGAGAGCCCGCCAGGCGCGGTAGATGTCGTGCAGCTCGTCGCGGTCCTGGGTGGGATGCGCGCCCGGCGCCGGCTCCTCGGGCACTTCGGGCAGCGACGGGTCCTTGACCAGCAGGGCGGCCGAGTCGATGCGGACGCCCGCGACGCCGCGGTCGAACCAGAAGCGCAGGATGTCCTCGTGCTCGCGGCGCACATCCGGGTGGTTCCAGTTGAGGTCCGGCTGCTGCGGGCTGAACAGGTGCAGGTACCACTCGCCGGGCGTGCCGTCCGGGTTCGTCGTGCGCGTCCACGTGTCCCCGGAGAAGTTCGATCGCCACCCGGTGGGCATCCGGTCGCCGTCAGGCCCCAGGCCGCGGCGGAACCAGAACCGCTCCCGCTCCGGGGAGCCCGGTCCTGCCGCGAGAGCCTCCTGGAACCACCGGTGGCGGTCGGAGACGTGGTTGGGGACGACGTCCACGATGGTGCGGATGCCGAGGGCGAGCGCGTCGCGGATGAGCGCCTCCGCCTCGGCGAGGTCGCCGAACGCCGGGTGGATGCGGCGGTAGTCCGCCACGTCGTACCCGCCGTCGGCGAGCGGCGACGCGTACCAGGGCGTGAACCAGAGCGCGTCGACCCCGAGATCGGCCAGGTACGGCAGGTGCTGGCGGACGCCGGCGAGGTCGCCGACCCCGTCGCCGTTCCCGTCGGCGAAACTGCGGGGGTAGATCTGGTAGATGACCGCGCTGCGCCACCAGTCGGGATCGTCGCCGGGAGGCGTCGGGAAGCCCGCGCCGCGCGCCGCGGTCGCGGTGCTGTCGCCGTCCATCACGGAGAGATCCACGCTCAGCCTTTCGGTCGTCGGAGCCGACGGACCGTGCGGCGCCGTCGTCGTTCACCGAAATGTAGCTAAGCCGACAGAATGACGCAAGAACTCAACAATACGTAATTGGTTTGCGTACTTTTGCGTGCGATTGCGTGTTTCAGGCCACGTGCGGGGCGGGGCCCGTGGATCCACGGACCACCAGCTCGGGCTCGAACAGCAGCTCGTCCCGCAGGGCAGAATCGCTCGAGATCTGCCGCAGCAGGAGCTCGATCACCGTGCGCCCCATGGGCTCGATCGGCTGCCGGATCGTGGTCAGCGGGGGCTCGGTGCAGTTCATCAGCGCGGAGTCGTCGTAGCCGACGATCGACACATCCCCGGGCACCGAGAGCCCGGCCCGCCGGGCGGCGCGGATCGCCCCGAGCGCCATCGGATCGCTCGCGCACAGGATCGCCGTCACGCCCGCGGCGAGCAGGCGGGCGGCGGCGGCCTGGCCGGCCTCGAGCGAGTAGAGCGAGTGCACGACGAGGGACTCGTCCAGAGGCGTCCCCCATCCGTCGGCCAGCCGGCGCGCCGCCTCCAGCTTGCGCTGCGACGGGACGTGGTCGCGCGGCCCGAGCAGCAGCCCGATCCGCTCGTGGCCGAGGGAGCGGAGGTGGCTCAGCGCCTGCTGCGTGGCGACCGTGTCGTCGCACGAGACCGTGGCGAAGTGCAGCGAGTCCACGGGCGCGTTGACCAGCACCGTCGGCAGGTTGAGATCCGCCAGGCGCCCGTAGTGCGTGTGGTCCGCATCCTGCTGCGCGTAGGCGCCTCCGACGAACACGACGCCCGACACCTGCTGCTGCAGGAGCAGGTCGACGTAGTCGGACTCGGTGATGCCGCCTGCCGTCTGCGTGCAGAGCACCGGCGTGTAGCCGTTCTGCGCGAGCGCGCCTCCGATGATCTCGGCGAACGCCGGGAAGATCGGGTTCTGCAGCTCCGGCAGCACGAGGCCCACCAGGCGTGCGCGCTCGCCGCGGAGCTTGGTCGGCCGCTCGTACCCGAGCACGTCGAGCGCGGTGAGCACCGCGCGGCGCGTGGCCTCCGAGACACCGGGCTTGTCGTTGAGCACCCGGCTCACCGTCGCCTCACTCACACCGACCTTGCGGGCCACCTCGGCCAGACGTTTCGACATGCCGACAGTGTACGCAACTGCTTGCGTATTCGCGCAAGATCTTTGCAGCCGGGGATCGGGATACGATGACCAGCATGGCGAAGAAGGTGCTCTCCCTCCTCCTCGCCAGCCATCCCGGCCCCACCGTCGTCGTGACGGTCATCGCGACGGGCCTCGGACTCGGCCTCGGCTATCCGCCCCTCCGGCTCGCCGTGCTCGCCCTGGCCGTCCTGCTGGGCCAGCTCTCCATCGGCTGGTGCAACGACTGGCTCGACGCCGCGCGCGACCGCGCGGTCGCGCGCACCGACAAGCCGGCGGCGCGGGGGGATGTGTCCGTCGCGACCGTCCGTGCCTCCGCCTTCGTGGCGCTCGTCGGCGGCATCCTCGTCACCCTCCCGCTCGGCGCAGGCGCGCTGGTCGCCCACGTCATCGCGATCGCGAGCGGATGGGCGTACAACCTCGGCCTCAAGGCCACCGCCTGGTCGTGGCTGCCGTTCGCCGTCGCCTTCGGGGTGCTGCCCGCCATCGCGACGCTGGGCCAGGCGACGCCGGCGCTCCCCCAGTGGTGGGTGTTCGTCGCGGGCGCCCTCCTGGGCGTGGCGGCGCACGTGACAAACGTGCTCCCCGACCTCGACGACGACGCCCGCACGGGCATCCGCGGCCTGCCTCACCGGCTGGGCGCGCGCGTCAGCGGGCTGCTCGCCTTCGCGGCGCTCGCGGTCGCCACGGTGCTGATCACCTTCGGTCCGGGCCTTCCGGTGCGTCCGCTCCTGATCGTCGGCCTCGTCATCGGCCTGGCGGCGACCGTCGCCGGCGTCGTCCTGCTGCTGCGCCGCAGCCCGACGCGTCTGCTGATGCAGCTCATCATGACCTGCGCCATCGTCGACGTCGCGATGCTGGCGCTCTCCGGTCAGTCCGTCACGGTCTGAACCTTCGCCGCCGCCCGGGCGCGGTTCTGGATGCCGACGGCCGAGACCACGCCGCCGACCAGCAGCAGCAGGGCCGCGGTGAGCATCGCGCGGTGGAGGCCCGCCGTGTCGAGCGTCCCGCCGATGATCATGCCCGCCGCCGCGATCGCCAGCAGGCCCGCGATGCGCGAGACCGCATTGTTGACGGCGGAGGCGATGCCCGCCTGCTCCGGGTGGATCGCGCCGAGGATCGCGCTGGTGAGCGGTGCGACGGTGATGGAGAGACCGACGCCGAACAGGAGGACGGCCGGAAGCAGGGTCGTCCAGTAGTTCACGTTGCTGCCCATCAGGAGCAGCCAGACGAAGCCGGCGGCCGCGATCATGGGACCGACCGCCATGAACAGCCGGGGACCGTAACGCCCGGCCAGACCGCCGAACAGACCGGACAGGAGGAGCATGCACAGGGTCGACGGGATGAAGACGAAACCGGCGGCGATGGCCGAGAACCCGGCGACCTGCTGGAGGTACAGCGTCACGATCAGCGGACCGAACGAGAGGGCGGCGTAGACGAAGAACGTGGCGATGTTGCCGACCCAGAAGTTGTGCACGCGGAACAGACCCAGCGGCAGCATCGGCTGCTTCACGCGGGTCTCGACCACGAAGAACGTCGCGAGGCAGAGCAGTCCGACGACCAGCGGGATCCAGACGCGCGGGTCCGACCAGCCGTACGTCCCCTGCTCGATGAGCGCGAACACGGTGCCGGCGAGGCCGACCGAGCCGAGGACCGCTCCGACGTAGTCGACGCGGCCGCCCATCCCCGTGTCCGTGGTGCCGAGGGTCATCATCAGCACGAGCGTGATCGCGATCGGGATCACGTTGATGACGAACACCCACCGCCAGCCGAGGGTGTCGACGAAGATGCCGCCCACCACCGGCCCCGCGATCATCGCGACGCCCGTCCACGCCGTCCAGCGGCCGATCGCCTTCGCCTGAGCGGGCCCCTCGAAGCGGGAGATGATGATCGCGAGGGAGCTCGGCACCAGCAGCGCCCCGGCGACACCCTGCAGGGCCCGCGCGAGCACCAGGAAGATGCCGGTCGGCGCGAACGCGCACAGCAGCGACGTCACGCCGAACCCGATCAGCCCCGCGTAGAGCACGCGCTTGCGCCCGAACACATCGGAGAGCGACCCGGCGATCAGGATGAGCGACCCGAGGGTGACGAGGTACGCATCCACCACCCACTGCTGGAGTGGCAGACCACCGCCCAGATCCCGTGAGATCGCGGGCAGCGCGACGTTGATGACGGCGCCGTCGAGGAAGGCGACGAAACTCGACAGGATCGCGATGATGAGCACCCGAAGCTGGAGCGACGTCATCGGCTCGATCCGTGTGTTGGTCATGCCCTCAGTTAACGTGTCCGGGCCCGGTCGTGGCAAGCGCGATGCGCCGCCCCGCCCCTCGGAAGGCGGAGCAGGTCAGTCGTTGCCCTTGGTGCACGTCTGCTGCGCCGCGGTCTGACCCGTGATCGTGGAGGGCAGCTCGACCGGCGCGCCGGCACTGTCCGTCGGCGCCGAAGTGGCACCCGGCGCAGGCGCCGCGGGGGTCGCGGGCGCGGCGGGTGTCGCCGGGGTCACGGGCGAGGGTTCGCCGCCCGCCCCGGCGTCGGGCGCCGGCGATGCGGTCGCGGTCGGATCCTCCGCGGCCCGGCCGGTGGAGCCCGTCAGCTTGACCGGCTGGTCGTTCACCAGGGCCTCGTCGAGCGCATCCGCCGCCGAGTCCTGAGGCACGACACGGTTCGGGTTGTCGGGATCCGTCACCGCCGGGTACTGGACGAACACCATGTTGTCGAGCCCGGTGTCCTTGAGCGCGAGCGCGATCTGGACGAGGGTCGTCGGATTGGTGAGCGTCTCGGACGGCGTGATGTTGTTGACCGCGGCCTTCGCCAGGGCGTAGAGCTCCACCGGGTTGGACAGCACGCCGCCGCTCACGACCTTGCGGGCGAGCGCCGAGAGGAACACCTGCTGGTTGGAGATGCGGCCCAGGTCGCTGCCGTCGCCCACGCCGTGGCGGCTGCGCAGGAACGACAGCGCCACATCCCCGACGATCGTGTTCTCGCCGGCCGGGAGGTCGAGCGGCGGGTTGGTGTAGTCGTCGGTGACCGGGCTGGCGAGGCAGACCGTCACGCCGCCGACCGCGCTCGACATCGCGCTCACGCCGTTGAAGTTGATGACCGCGGCGAACGGGATGGTGAGGCCGGTCATCTTGGACACGGTGGCCACGACGCAGTTCAGCCCGCCGCGGGAGAGCGCGGTGTTGAACTGGGCGTAGGAGCTGCCGTCGATCGTGCCCTGACCGTCGGGAGACGGGCAGTCCGGGATGGGGACCATCAGGTCGCGCGGGAAGCTGACCACGACCATGCTCTTGTGGTCCTGGGCGATGTGCAGCAGCATCGTCACGTCGTTGTTGCCCGCGCCGCTGCTCGCATCCTGCTCGTCGGCGCTGTTGTAGACCCCGCCCAGGTCGCTGCGGCTGTCGGTGCCGGCGAGCAGCAGGTTGACGCCGCCGGGTATCGCGGACACGTTCGGGATGTCCTGCGGGATCGCCGAGTGGCCGGGCAGCGCCTGGAGGTGGACGCCGGTCTTGATCGAGTGGGCGACATCCCAGACGGCGTAGGCCGCGACCGAGCCGACACTGACGACCACCACGGCGACGAGTGCGGCCAGCAGCTTGAGCGCCGCCACGCCGCCACGCCTCCGCGGCAGCCGGCCGTGACGCACGCCCTCCGGTCCGCGGGCGCGCTGGTGACGTCGCGGCAGATCGGTCATCGGCATCCCTCGGGTCGTCGGTCGTTGTCGAAATCCTAGTCGGCGGCGCTTTCCGTCCGCTGCGAGACGCGCTCGGCGGATGAAGGGGTTCACACATGCACCCTGCCGCTGCGGGGTTCCCCCCAATTCCGTGTCCGGCGGGGACGGCGGTGGGGGTTTCCCGGATGCCGCGGGCGCCGCGCCCGGTCCAGTCTCGGACCGCGGCGGCCGACCGGCCGCCGGTCACGCGACCCAGGAGCCCGACCATGACCATCGCCGAACCCCGCCCGGACGCCGACAGCTCCCCCGCCGCCGTCCGCCCCTTCACGTACACCGCCTCGCAGGACGAGCTCGACGACCTCCGGCGCCGGATCCGCGCCACACGCTGGCCGGAGCGCGAGACCGTCGACGACACGTCGCAGGGCGTCCGCCTCGAGACGATGCGCGCGCTCGCCGAGTACTGGGCCGAGGACTACGACTGGCGCGGCGTCGAAGCCCGGCTGGCCGACCTCCCCCAGTTCACGGCGGAGATCGACGGGCTCGACATCCACTTCATCCACGTGCGTTCACCCCACGAGGACGCCCTTCCGATGATCGTCACCCACGGGTGGCCCGGCTCCATCATCGAGCAGCTCAAGATCGTCGGGCCGTTGACCGACCCCACCGCCCACGGCGCGGACGCCGCCGACGCGTTCCACCTGGTCATCCCGTCGCTTCCCGGGCACGGCTTCTCCGGAAAGCCGACCGCCACCGGGTGGGACCCCATCCGCATCGCCAAGGCCTGGGCCGAGCTCATGACCCGGCTCGGCTACGACCGCTACGTCGCGCAGGGCGGCGACTGGGGCAACGCGGTCACCGAGCAGCTCGCGCTGCTCACCCCGCCCGGCCTGATCGGCATCCACACCAACATGCCGGCCACGGTGCCCGACGCGATCCAGCAGGCGCTGGATGCGAAGCAGGAGCCGCCCGCCGACCTGAACGACGAAGAGCGCGGCGCCTGGGACCAGCTCGCCTTCTTCTACGCGCACGGGCTCGCCTACGCGCAGGAGATGGGCAACCGCCCGCAGACCCTCTACGCCCTCGCCGACTCCCCCGTCGGCCTGGCCGCGTGGATGCTCGACCACGACGCCCGCAGCCACGACCTGATCGCCCGCGTCTTCGCAGGCGGCTCGGAGGGCCTCAGCCGGGACGACGTGCTCGACAACGTGACCCTGTACTGGCTCACGAACACCGCCGTCTCCTCCGCGCGGCTCTACTGGGAGAGCAAGCTCGCGTTCTTCGCCCCGAAGGGCGTGCCGCTCCCGACCGGGGTCAGCGTCTTCCCCGACGAGATCTACGCCGCTCCGCGGACGTGGGCGACGGCGGCGTATCCTCACCTCATCCACTTCAACCGGCTCGACCGGGGAGGGCACTTCGCGGCCTGGGAGCAGCCGGAGCTGTTCTCGCAGGAGATGCGCGCCACCTTCCGGTCGCTGCGCTGAACCGGCACGGACATGACCGAACTCCGACAGGTGGATGCCGGCGACCTGAACGTCGGCTACACGGACAGCGGACCGGCCGACGGCCCCGTCGCGCTGCTGCTGCACGGCTGGCCGTACGACCTCCACAGCTTCGACGCCGTGGTGCCGCAGCTCGTGGACGCCGGGTTCCGCGTCGTCGTGCCGTCCCTCCGCGGGTACGGGACGACGACCTTCCGGGATCCGTCCGCGTCCCGCAACGCGCAGCAGGCGGTCTTCGCGCTGGACGCCGTCGCCCTGCTGGATGGGCTGAGCGTCCGGTCGGCGGTGGTCGGCGGCTTCGACTGGGGCGCGCGCACGGCCAACATCCTCGCGGCACTCTGGCCGGACCGCTGCCGCGCCCAGGTGACCGCGAGCGGCTACCTGATCGGCAGCCGCGCGGTGAACGCGCAGCCGCTGCCGCCCGCAGCCGAGCTCGCCTGGTGGTACCAGTTCTACTTCGCCACCGAGCGCGGCCGCCTCGGCTACGACCAGAACCGCGTCGAGTTCGCGCGGCTGATCTGGCACACCGCCTCCCCGGGGTGGGACTTCGACGACGACACCTTCGCCCGCTCGGCGGAGTCGTTCGCGAACCCCGACCACGTCGACATCGTCATCCACAACTACCGGTGGCGGCTCGGGCTCGCGGAGGGCGACCCGGCCTACGACGAGCTGGAGGACCGGCTCGCCGCGCGGCCGCCCATCGCGGTGCCCGCCATCACGCTCGAGGGCGACAGGAACGGCGCGGCGCATCCCCCGGCGTCCGCGTACCGGTCCGCCTTCACCGGACCGTACGAGCACCGGGAGGTCGGCGGCGGCGCCGGCCACAACCTCCCGCAGGAGCGGCCGGAGGTCTTCGCCCAGGCGATGATCGACGCGGCGCGGATGGCGGACGAGCGCGACGCCGTCGCAGCGGGCGAGGTGCGTCATGGCGGATGAGCGCGAACGCGGGCCGTTCCGGTCCCTGGCGCACCGGCTGGCGGGCGACCCCGAGCGGCTGCCCGACGAGGGACGCCTCCCCGGCTTCTCCCGGGCCACCGGCTGGCTGAACAGCGAACCCCTCACCCCGGAGGGGCTGCGGGGCCGCGTCGTGCTGGTCGACTTCTGGACCTACACGTGCGTCAACTGGCTGCGCACGCTGCCCTACCTGCGGGCCTGGCACGACAAGTACGCGGCATCCGGGCTCACGATCGTCGGCGTCCACACCCCCGAGTTCGGGTTCGAGCACGACCGGACCAACGTCACCGCGCGGACCGCCGCGCTGGGCGTCCGCTACCCGGTCGCCGTCGACGACGACTACGGGGTGTGGGAGGACTTCGCCAACCACTACTGGCCGGCCCTCTACCTCGCCGACGCCGACGGGAGGCTGCGGTACCACCACTTCGGCGAGGGCGAGTACGCGCGCACCGAGATGATGATCCAGCGGCTCCTGCTCGACGCCGGGGCGGCGGACCTCGACCTCGACCTCGTCATGGTGGAGCCGGCGGGGGTCGAGGTGGCCGCCGACTGGCGGGACCTCCGTTCGCCCGAGACCTACCTCGGCTACGGGCAGAGCAGCGGGTTCGTCGCCGAGTCGCCCGACCGCTACGACCGCCCGTGGCCCTACGAGACCCCGCGCGAGCTGCCGCTCAACGGCTGGGCGCTGTCCGGGCGCTGGACGCAGACCCGCGCAGCGGCCGTCCTCGACGAGGCGGGCGGCGGACTGGCGTACGCCTTCCACGCGCGCGACGCGAACCTGGTGATGGGTCCGGCCGCGGGCGAGCCCGGCATCCCCTTCCAGGTGCTGCTGGACGGGCATCCCCCCGGCGACGCGCACGGCACCGATGTGGACGCGGACGGCCGCGGGACGCTCGACCGCCAGGACACCTTCCAGCTCATCCGGCAGACCGGCGGCATCGCCGAGCGGGTCATGGAGGTGCGATTCGAGCGGGCGGGCGCGGAGGCGTACTGCTTCACCTTCGGGTGACGGGCGGCAGGTCCCCGTCCGTCGTCAGAACCGCGCGATCCACGCCCGCAGAGCGTTGTACGCGCCGGAGGCGATCAGGCCGGAGCCCGTGGCGATGAGGAGCACGTTCCCGAGCGGCAGCGTCAGGAGCGATGCGAACGCACCGTAGAGGCCCGACGCCGCGTCCGGGTGGACGGTGACGGCGGCCACGACGAACAGCACGCCGGCGACGACGAGCACGAAGCCTTTGGCGATGTAGCCGACGACGCCGAGGACGGAGACGACGGTCGCCATCCCCGTCAGCTCCGGGACGTCGATGTCGCGCAGGAAGCGACGGCGCACGCCCTTGACGACCAGGTAGCCGCCGATCCCGACGATCGCCAGCCCGACCAGCACGAGCAGCGCCGCGCCTCCCGGCAGCGCCAGGATGTGGACGCTCATCACCCGCGTCGACGAGCTGGCGTCATCGTGGTGCCCCTGCGCGACGCCCAGTGCTGTCAGGGCCAGCGCAGCGTACGCGAGCGCCTTGCCGACGTTCTGGAGCCGGCGCGCCCAGAGGACCGACGGCTTGCCGCCCCGCATGGCGGCCGCCTCGATCACGAGCCACGCTCCGAGGGAGAACAGACCGACCACGCTCACCCACAGCAGCACGACGCCGCCGGGCAGCTGCGCGAGCTGCTCCATCGCGCCCGACTGGTCGGCGTCGGCGAAATGGTTGACCCCGAGCTGGATGGCGAGCGCGCCGAGCAGCACCTGCACCAGTCCGCTCGCCGCGAAGCCGACGCGGGCGAGGACGTGGAAGACGGTGCTGTCGCGTGCGCCGCGGGCGACCTCGCGGACGCGTTCGCCCGCATCCGCACCCGTGGAGCCGCCGCCGCTCACGTGCCGTCCACCTGCGGCTGCGAGAGCTCGCCCTCGATCTTCTCGCCCTCGACCCGCACGGTGCGGCGGGTGTCGAGGGCGATCACGCCTCCCACGACGGCGAGGGACAGCGCGACGGAGCTCGTCGTGTCGCTGATCCAGTGGTAGCCGAGGTAGAGCCGACTCGCGACCTGCAGCACGATCAGGGCGGCGGCGACGACGAACGCCACGACGGTGAACCAGCGCTTCTGCATGCGGCTCGCCAGCAGGAACGCGAGGAGGAGGAAGAAGTCGGAGGCCCCGAGCACGTGCCCGGACGGGAACGAGTACGTGTGATCGGGCTCCATCAGCATGAGCGACAGCGGCGGCCGGGGGTGCCGGATGAGCGGCGCCAGGATCAGCGCGAGCACGACGCCGGTCAGCATCCCGGCGCCCAGCAGGAGGGGCCGCCAGACGTGCCGTGCCGTCACCGCCCACACGATCACGGTGATCCCCACGATGAAGGGCATGGCGACGGGGCCGAAGATGATCGCAAGGACGGTCATGAACCCGGTCGTCTCGGCGGACCGCTGCGCGTTGAACCAGCGCTCGACCGGCAGATCCAGCCGCTCGTAGCCGGTGTGCGTCATGACGTTCACCGCGAGGATCACGAACGCCGTCAGGCCGACGGCCACCAGGACGACGGACGTCAGGTACAGACGCCGCCGGGCCTCGGCGGGGAGGTAGCGCTCCTCGACGACGAACCGTCGGTTCCAGTCGGACAGGCGGCTCGGACGAGCGTCAACGGCTGTGGGCACAGGATTCGGGCCTTTCGGGAGGGCTGCACAGGCGACCCGTCATACGGGCCCCATGCACTGTACGCGCGATCCCGCTCGCGGGGAGAATCGCGACGGCCTCCGGTATTCGCGGGGCCCGGTCGGAGGCGGCCGCCCCGGGCTCAGGCGATCCCGTGCCGCAGCGCGTACGCGGTCGCCTCGCTGCGCCGGGCCACGCCGATCTTGCGGTAGAGACCGGTGATGTGCCGCTCCACGGTCCGGTCGCTCAGCCACATGACCGCCGCCATCTCCTTGTTGCTGAGTCCTTGCGCGAGCAGACCGAGCACCTCCAGCTCGCGGCGCGTCAGGTTCGGTGCGTCGACGGGATGCGCCGCCTCCCTCGCCGCGTCGCGTGCCACCTCGCGCGAGGCCTCCTCGATGCGCCGGGAGGCCGCCCCGAGCACCGGGCCGACCTCCTCCACCAGAGACCGCAGGACCCGGCTCTGACGCTCGAGCGCCTGCTCCGCCTCCCGTCGCGCATTCTGCTCGGCCGCAAGCCGGCGCGCGGTGTGCAGGGCGATGGCCGCCTGCCCGACCGCCACGCGCAGCAGGTGGGTCTCCCGCTCCGTCGGGAAGTCCGGCCTCGCCGCCGAGACGGCGATGAGCCCGGTGCCCCACGGGAGGGTGAGCGCCAGCGTGGTCATCCGAGCGAGGAGCGGGGGCTCCGGCGGCGAGCCTCCTGCCCGGACGGCCGTCGTCTCGATTCCGCTGTCGATGGCCGGCGCCTCCGCGCCCGTGCCGTCGACCGCCCGGACGAGCTGCCCGGGCGGCTCCGCGCCGGTGGGACGCCACGACTCCAGCGCCGGCCCCCCGTCGAAACCGTGGAAGCGTGCGTACGCCGCATCCAGCCGCAGCATCCCGGTGACGACGCTCAGCAGGCCGTCGGCGATCTCGGCCGGCGTGTGATCCACCCACAGCGACGGCAGAGCTAGGAGCGCGCCGAGGTCGCGCATCCACGTCCGCTCCTCAGCGCCCATCGCCCGTCAGCCGCCGCTCCCGGTCGCGCGCTCGTCGAGGAACTCGGACGGCGCCACGAAGAACGGGTTCTGCTGCAGGATGCCGCCCACCAGCACCATCGGATGCGTGCGCAGGATGTCGATGATGAACGCCCCGTCGAACCGCGAGGTGTCGTAGATGCAGATGACCACGTGCCGGTGCCGGGCGTGCACGAAGTTCGCCCGCGCCTCGAACTCGATCAGCCGCTGGGCCGCTCCCCGGTCGGACGCCGCCCACCCCATGTCGGCGAGCAGGCGGATGCGCGGCGTCGCCGCTCCCCGCAGCATCCCGTCGAGCTGCTGGAGCATGTCGTCCTGGTCGAAGTCCCCCGTCCGCAGGTACGTATCCGCCCAGGTGCGCACCTCGGCCCGGCCCTCGGCGAGCAGCGCGACCGGGTCGTAGCCGAGCCGGCGCAGGCGGACTCGCGGGGCTCCGGGGGTGGCCGTGTCGACGAAGTAGAGCAGCCGGTCACCGCGGTCGACGCCGTCGCGCACGAACGGGTCGAGCACCGCATCCGCCTCGGCCTGCCCGTTCACGAAGGCGCAGACATGGCGATAGGGATCGAGCACGCCGCCCGCGAAGGTGACGGCGTCCGCCCCGTGTCCGTTCTGCATGGTCATGGTCGACATCCACCCCGTCGGAGGCTAACGCAGCGTCCGGAAGCCGCACAACGCCGACTCTGCGCCCGGCCACACGAAAGAACCCCCGGCCGGAAGCGGAAGAGCTTCTGACCGGGGGTTTTCGGTGGACCGACGTTGTTTTCGAGTGGATCTGAGGGGACTCGAACCCCTGACCCCCTGCATGCCATGCAGGTGCGCTACCAGCTGCGCCACAGACCCGGACGCTGCTCGTCCGGACCTTTCGGACCGGCCGGAACAACTCGTCCAGCGTACTACATCGTGAGCTTCAGAAAAAACTGAGCGGCGCTCGCCTCAGTCGAAGAGCTCGCTGAGCCAGTTCTCGCGCTTCTTCTTGTACGGACGCTGCCCGTACGGCGCCTCGTCGTACTGCGGCCGGCCGTACTGCGCTTCGCGGTGGTCGCGCTCGCGGTACCGGGCGTCGTCGTACGCCTGCGCCGGCTGCGTCGAGGCGGTCGGCGGCGCGGACGGCAGCGTGCCCGCCCGGTCGATGATCTTGTCGAGCTCTCCGCGGTCGAGCCAGACGCCCCGGCACTCCGGGCAGTAGTCGATCTCGATGCCGTGGCGCTCGCTCATGACCAGGGTCGCGTTGTCGGTGGGACACTTCATGCGTCCATCCAAGCGGCCGACCATGAGAGGGTTCTCAGGCGAACCCGCGAGAAGCCTGGGAGCGGCTACTCCGCCGTCTCGTGGACGGGGAGCTCGATCGGGAGCACCGGGCAGTCCTTCCACAGGCGCTCGAGCGCGTAGTACATCCGGTCCTCCTCGTGGAAGACGTGGACGACCAGGTCGCCGAAGTCCAGGAGCACCCAACGGCCCTCGGCCTTGCCCTCGCGGCGCAGCGTCTTGACGCCGGCCTCGTTGAGCTTGTCCTCCACCTCGGAGGCGATGGCGAGCACGTTCCGCTCGACACGACCGCTGACCAGCAGGAACGCGTCGGTCAGGGGCAGCGGCCCGGAGACGTCGAGGGCGACGAGATCCTGGCCGCCCTTCGAGTCGGCGGCGGCTGCTGCCACCTGCAGGATCTCGCGGGCGTGCGGGGATGCGGTCACGGACGGTCCTCCGGTCGCGTTCGGTACGTCAGGGTGGAAAGGGATGCGAGGGCGCGAATGATCAGAACACCTTCAGGACGTAGGCCGCGACAAGCAGCCCGATGACACCGACCGCGAGCACGCCCGCGGTCACCATGAGGACGACGGGGAGGGCGTTGCCGCGCTTCTTCGGCGGGGTGATGACACCGCGCGTCGACGTGTGCGTGCTGATCGCGCGGGACGCGCGGACGGGCTGCACCTCGGACGTGTTGAACTCGTTCTCCTCGCCGTCGAGCAGGCGGTCGATGTCGGACGAGTCGATGCGGTCGGGATGCGCGCCGGTCGCGCCCATGCCGCGGGGCAGGTCGATCGATCCGGTCACCAGGATCTCCCCGGTGCTCGTGAGCGGAGCCTTGGTGTCCGGCTGCGGGATGACCGGGAGGATGAGCGCGTTGGTCGTAGTCGCAGCCGTGGACTGCGCGACGTTGCGCGTCGTGATCGGCTGGTTCTGGTCCTCCAGCTCCGCGGCGGTCGACCAGTGGCCGGTCGGCGGAGTGAAGGGACGGCGCTCCTGCGCCGAGGTATCCTCGGCGGGCTCCTCGGGGGCGGCCACCGCGGCCGGCTCCTCCGGCGCATCGGACGCGGGCTTCGCCGCGATCGGCGCCCCGAAGGCGGCGAACGGCGAGGTCGGGCTCTGCGTCACCGTCGGCTCGTCCTGGGCGGAGCGGGATGAGGTCGGAGCCGTCTGGGCGGACGAGGGAGCGAAGGACGCGAACGGCCACGACGACTTCTCGTTCGACGGCGTTCCGGCGGGGGCGGGGATCGAGGTCGCCGCGGTCGCGGTGCCCTCGGTCGCCGCGGTGCCGTCGGACGACGTGTCGGCCTCAGCCTCCGCCGATCCGCCCTCGGGGCCCGAGGTGAAGGAC
Organism: Leifsonia sp. 22587; assembly: GCF_052044215.1. NCBI lineage: Bacteria > Bacillati > Actinomycetota > Actinomycetes > Micrococcales > Microbacteriaceae > Leifsonia > Leifsonia sp. 22587. Next base: position 572,407 of record NZ_JBQENB010000004.1, on the reverse strand, counting down.
ACGGGGAAGACGGCCTCGCCGGGCGCAGGCGCGTGGTTGGCCTGGGCGTTCGCCTCCTGGGCCTGCAGCATCGCGCGCAGCTCGCGCCGGGTGAGCGTGCGCTCGCCCGTCGGCGTCTGAGTCGACGGAGCCGTGGCGCCAGCCGCAGGAGCCTGGGCCGGCTGAGCCGACTGAGTCGCTTGGGCCGACTGGGCCGGCTGCAGGATCGCCATGGGCTGGGTCACCGGCTCGGGCTGCGACGGGTCGGGAGACTGGCGGAAGAAGTCGAAGGCGTCGCGGGAGGGCGACGTGACGCCGGGCTCGGCGAAGGCGCTGGCCGGGATGGCCGGGCGCTCGTCCGCGGGGGCCGCGGCTTTGGCGGTCGGCACGGCCGGGGCCTCGTCGACGCGGGTCTCGTCGGCCTGTGCCTCCTCGACGCTGGGCTCCTCGACACGGGCCTCGTCGGCGACGGCGTCGGTCTCGACCGGCCGCTCGTCGCGGGGTGGTGCCGTCGTGGTCATCTCGGGGATCTGGCCGCCGGGCGTCGGCTCGGACGTGCCCGCGCGGCGCGCTGCAGAGCGCTCGAACTCCCTCGCCTGTCGCCGCGTCTGCGCCTGCGGCTGGCCCGTCGGCGGCTGTTCAGGCCACGATGTCATGCCACGCTCCGATACAGATGGTGTTTGGAGATGTACTGAACGACCCCGTCCGGTACCAGGTACCAGACCGGGAATCCCCTGCTCACCCGGCTCCGGCAATCGGTCGACGAGATCGCCAGGGCCGGAACTTCCAACAAGCTTACGTCTTGCTCCGGCAATCCAGAAATACTCAAGTCGTGTCCCGGACGACTCACAGCTACGAAGTGCGCGAGTTCCCAGAGCTCGGTGACGTCGCGCCAGCTGAGGATCTGCGCGATGGCGTCGGCGCCCGTGATGAAGAAGAGTTCGGCATCCGGACGCTCGCGGTGCAGGTCACGCAGGGTGTCGATCGTGTAGGTGGGACCCTCGCGGTCGATGTCCACCCGGCTCACGGTGAAGCGGGGGTTGGATGCGGTCGCGATCACGGTCATCAGGTAGCGGTGCTCCGCCTCCGTGACCGGACCCTTCTGCCACGGCTGGCCCGTCGGGACGAAGATCACTTCGTCCAGGTCGAACGACTGCGCGACTTCGCTGGCGGCGACGAGGTGGCCGTGGTGGATGGGGTCGAAAGTGCCGCCCATCACGCCGATGCGCGGCCGGCCCGTCTCCGTCAGCTCCATGCCCGGGCGGCTCAGTGCCCCTGGGTCGGGTGGCCGGTGCCGTGGTGCGTGGCGCCGGGGGCGCCCGCGTGGGCCGCCGCGTCGGGGGCCGACCGGTGGCTGTGCCGGTTGGCGACGTCCTTGAAGCTCCACGCGACGAAGGCGAGAGCGATGAACAGCGCGATGGCGATCGCCCCGAACGCCCAGGTGGGCATCGGCAGCTCGACGTGGGTCTCCGCCTCGGCGAGGACGGTCGTCAGAAATGACATCGTGCGTAATCCTTTCTCCGGGCCGTGAGGCCCGCTGTCGAGTCTAGCGGTCGCCTACGCGCGGATCTGCCCGGACCCGCGGACGATCCACTTCGTGCTCGTCAGCTCGGGGAGGCCCATCGGTCCGCGTGCGTGCAGCTTCTGGGTCGAGATGCCGACCTCGGCGCCGAAGCCGAACTCGCCGCCGTCGGTGAACCGGGTGGAGGCGTTCACCATCACGACCGCGGAGTCGACCTCGGCGAGGAACCGCTCGGCGTTCGCCAGGTCGTTCGTCACGATGGACTCGCTGTGCTGCGTCGAGTAGCGGCGGATGTGCTCGATCGCCTCGTCGAGGTCGTCCACGACCTTCACCGAGATGTCGAGGCTCATGTGCTCGGTCGCGTAGTCCTCGTCGGTGACCGGCACGGCGTCCGCGGCGAAGGGCAGGGCGCGCTCGTCGGCGTGGATGGTCACCCCCGCGTCGCGCAGGGCGCTCAGCACCGGCGGCAGCAGCCGGTCGGCGGCCGCGCGGTGCACCAGCAGCGTCTCGACGGCGTTGCAGACGCTGGGCCGCTGCACCTTCGCGTTCCGGACGATGTCGACCGCCCAGTCCTCGCGCGCGGACTCGTCGAGCACGACATGCACCACGCCGGCGCCCGTCTCGATGACCGGCACCGTGGACTGCGTGACGACCGCCTGGATGAGCTCCGCGCTGCCGCGCGGGATGAGCACGTCCACGTACCCGCGCGCCGTCATGAGCTCCCCCGCGCCCTCGCGGCCGAAGTCGTCGATGGTCTGCACCGCGTCGGCGGGGAGGCCCGCGGAGGCGAGCGCCTGCTGGATGACGCGGACGAGCACGCGGTTCGTCTCGATCGCCGCACTGCCGCCGCGCAGGACCGCCGCGTTCCCGCTCTTGATCGCGAGGGCCGCGATGTCGATGGTCACGTTCGGCCGCGCCTCGTAGATGACGCCGACGACACCGAACGGGACCCGCACCTGCGTGATCTGGATGCCGTTGGGGAGCGCGCTGCCGCGGACCGCCTGGCCGACCGGATCGGTCAGCCCGACGACCTCGAGCACCGCGTCCGCCAGCCCCTGGAGGCGCGCCGGGCTCAGCGTCAGCCGGTCGAGCAGGCCGGTGGTCAGGCCGTTCTCACGCCCGTTGGCCAGGTCGAGCTCGTTCGCGGCGAGCACGTCGGCCGACGCCGCGAGCACGCCGTCGGCGATGGCGCGGAGGGCGCGGTTCTTCTGGTCCGTATTGGCCGTCGCGAGAGCGCGGGACGCCGTCTTCGCGGCCTCGAGGCGCTCCTGCAGCGACAGGGTCGCGGCGGGCGCCGATTCGGTGATCGAGGACATGCGTCGATTCTAGGACGCGGCGGCGTCGGCGGGGGTGGACGCAGTGGGGGTGGACGCAGCGGCCGCACCGGACACGGGCGCGGGTGCGAACCAGGTGCCCACCTGCTCGCCCCGCAGGGCGCGCGAGACCAGGGAGGTCGCCGTCAGCACGACCGCGGTCCCGCGCTCGGCCGCCTGACGGGCGGCGGAGACCTTCGTGACCGCTCCCCCGCTGCCGACGCCGGAGAGGCCGGTCGAACCGATCTCGACGCCGTCGAGCTCGTCGTCCCACCCCACGTACTCGATGCGCGCGGCGCCGGGCTCGTGCGGCGGCTTCGTGTACAGGGCGTCGACATCCGACAGCAGCACCAGCAGGTCGGCGTCGATGAGCAGTGCGACCAGCGCGGCGAGCCGGTCGTTGTCGCCGAACCGGATCTCGTGGGTCGCGACCGTGTCGTTCTCGTTGACGATCGGCAGGATGCGCAGGTCGAGCAGCCGCTCCATCGCCCGCTTGGCGTTGCTGCGGTGCGTCGGGTTCTCCATGTCACCGGCGGTCAGGAGCACCTGGCCCGCCACGATGTCGTAGCGGTCGAAGCTGTCCTGGTAGCGGTAGATCAGCACGTTCTGGCCGACCGCGGCGGCGGCCTGCTGCGTGGGCAGGTCGGTCGGGCGCTCGGTGAGCGACAAGTACGGGATACCCGTCGCGATGGCGCCCGACGAGACGAGGACGACCTGCGTGCCGCGGCCGTGGGCCTCGGCGAGGGCGTCGACCAGCGGCGCGATCTGCCCCGCGTTCTCGCCGCTGATGGACGAGGAGCCCACCTTGACGACGATCCGGCGGGCGGAGGGGATCTGGCTGCGGTCGTCGATCGTCATCCCTCGCTGGTCTCCCTGTCTGCGCTGGCGCTGTCGTCGCGCACGTCCGCCTCGCGGACCGCGTTCTCGTCGTAGCTGTCGTCCGCCCAGAGACCGGCGGCACGCTCGCGCTGGAGCTCCTCGCGGGCCTCGGCCTTGGCGTCCATGCGCTCGAAGTAGTCCTCGCGGCGCTGCGCGCGGGTCGGGCGCTGATTGGTGTCGAGCCGGGCGTCCGTTCCGCGGGGCGCCGTGATGAGCTCGGCGGTCGAGGTGAGCGTCGGCTCCCAGTCGAAGACGACGCCGTTGTTGCGGCCGATGACCACGGTGGAGCCGGCGACGGCTCCGGCGCGGACCAGCTCGTCCTCGACGCCCAGCTTGGCGAGGCGGTCGGCGAGGTAGCCGACGGCCTCGTCGTTCGCGAAGTCCGTCTGAGCGACCCAGCGCTCGGGCTTGGCGCCGAGGATGCGGTACACCGGTCCGTCGGTGCCGCCCTCGACCTTGACCACGAAGCCGGAGTCGTCGACGGCCTTCGGGCGCATCACGATGCGCGGCCGCGCCTCTTCGAGGGCCGCCTGCTCGGCACGGGCCGTCTCGACGATCTCGCCGAGCGCGAAGGACAGCGGACGGAGGCCCTCGTGGCTGACCGTCGAGATCTCGAAGACGCGGTAGCCGCGCTGCTCGAGCTCCGGCCGGACGAAGTCGGCGAGCTCACGCGCATCCGGCACGTCGATCTTGTTCAGCGCGACGAGCTGCGGGCGCTCCAGCAGCGGCGTCTGGCCCTCGGGCACCGGGTAGGCGGCGAGCTCCGCGAGGATGACATCCAGGTCGCTCAGCGGGTCGCGGCCCGGCTCCAGCGTGGCGCAGTCGAGCACGTGCAGGAGCGCCGAGCAGCGCTCCACGTGGCGGAGGAACTCCAGGCCGAGACCGCGTCCCTCGCTCGCGCCCTCGATGAGGCCGGGAACGTCGGCGACGGTGTAGCGCACGTCGCCGGCCTGCACGACGCCGAGGTTGGGGTGCAGCGTCGTGAACGGGTAGTCGGCGATCTTCGGCTTCGCGGCGGAGAGCGCGGCGATGAGGCTCGACTTGCCGGCGGACGGGTAGCCCACCAGGGCGATGTCGGCGACCGTCTTCAGCTCGAGGCGGATGTCGCCCTCCCAGCCGGGAGTGCCGAGCAGCGCGAAGCCGGGCGCCTTGCGCTTCGGGTTGGCGAGGGCCGCGTTGCCGAGGCCTCCGACGCCGCCGGGGGCCGCGACGAAGCGCATCCCCGGCTCGGTCAGGTCGGCGAGCTCGTTGCCGGCCTCGTCCTTGACGACCGTGCCGACCGGGACGGCCAGCTCGAGGTCTTCGCCGGTGTGGCCGCTGCGGTGGTCGCCCATCCCGAAGCCGCCGTTCTCGCTGGAACGGTGCGGGTGGCGGTGGTAGCCGAGCAGCGTGGTGACCTGCGGGTCGGCGACCAGCACGATGTCGCCGCCGTTGCCGCCGTTCCCGCCGTCGGGGCCGGCCAGCGGCTTGAACTTCTCGCGCCGGACCGAGACGCACCCGTTGCCGCCGTTTCCGGCGCGCAGATGCAACGTCACGCGATCAACGAACGTCGCCATGGTGCTTCTCCTACTGCTGTTTAGTGCTCAAACGGCGGATGGGCGGGCCGAAGCCCGCCCATCCGGAAGGTGTTGCTCGTGGTGAGGCTCAGGCCGAGGCTTCCACGATGTTGACGACCTTGCGGCCGCCCTTGGTGCCGAACTCGACCGCACCGGCGGCGAGGGCGAAGAGGGTGTCGTCGCCGCCACGGCCGACGTTCACGCCGGGGTGGAAGTGGGTGCCGCGCTGGCGGACCAGGATCTCACCCGCGTTGACGGTCTGGCCGCCGAAGCGCTTCACGCCGAGGCGCTGAGCGTTGGAGTCGCGGCCGTTGCGAGTGGAGCTCGCTCCCTTTTTGTGTGCCATGGTGTCTTCTCCTCGAGGCTGTCGGGCTACGTGGCCGTCGGTTACTTGATGCCGGTGATCTTGACGCGCGTGAGCTCCTGACGGTGGCCCTGGCGCTTCTTGTAACCGGTCTTGTTCTTGAACTTCTGGATGACGATCTTCGGGCCACGGAGGTCGCCCAGGACCTCGGCGGTCACGGTGACCTTCGCGAGCGACGCGGCATCGGAGGTGATCTTGTCACCGTCGACGAGCAGCACCGGTGCGAGCTCGACCGTGCCGTTCTCGTCGGCCTTGATGCGGTCCATCGTCACGATGGTGCCGACCTCGACCTTCTCCTGCCGGCCACCGGCGCGCACAACTGCGTAAACCACTTGTCAGTACCTTTTCGTCGGGGAACAGCTCCCGGCGCAGCCGCGGATCTGGTCCTGCTCTTCAACTTTTCTGGAATTCGCCTTGATCGCAAGGCACTGGCGAGTCCGCCCGGGAGCTCTCACACCCGGCGGCTCTCAGAAAACCAAGATGGTGATGCGGGCGACGCCCGACACACACCAACGGTCAACTTTACCCGACGCCCAGGATGGCGTCAATTCGGCACAACCTCGGCGGACCGGCCCGCAGAGGGCCGTCGGGACCGCGCGGCTCCGCCAGCGGAACCGGTTCCTAGAATCATTCTATGACGGTCCTGATCGATCCCCCGGCATGGCCGGCGCACGGCATGTTGTGGTCGCATCTGGTCAGCGACGCGTCGCTGGACGAACTGCACGCGTTCGCGGAGGCCAACGGCATCCAGCGCCGGGCCTTCGACCTCGACCACTACGACGTGCCCGACCGGCGCTACGACGAGCTCGTCGCGGCGGGGGCGCATCCCGTGCCCGGCAAGGAGCTCGTCTCGCGGCTCATCGCCAGCGGTCTGCGGGTGCGCGCACGCGACCGTCACCGCCCGGGCCACTGACCCGGACGGTGACGAGCCGCGGCGTCAGTCGGACGTCGGGAGCTTCTCGCCGCCCGCGATGACCGCGGTGCTGGCGCGACGGCTGCGGCTGCGGCCCTGACCCGGCTCTTTCGGCTGCGGCAGAGCGTCCAGCACGGAGTCGAGCAGGTGCTCGGTCTCCTCCGGGGAGCGGCGGACCGGCGTGTGCGTCGGAGCGGGATCCGGCAGCTCGATGAGCGGGACGGACGCCTCGTCCGCCTCGCCGGTCTCGACGTCGATCTCCGTCACGTCCAGCTCGGCGACCTCGACCGCGACCGCGACCTGCGTGTCATCGTCGGAGGCGCGCGGGTCGGCCGACTGCTCTTCCGCCTGCTGCGTCTCGGCTCCGGCGCCGTCGGCCTGCTCGGCGGCCGGACGCTGCCGGTCGCCCTTGCCCTTGCGGCGGCGCTTCTTGGTGGCCGTGACCTCCGTCACCGTCACCTCGGCGATGGTGACCTCGGAGACCTCGCCGGGCTCCGAGGGCTTCGTGCCGTCCTCGTGGTGGTGGATGGTCGACGCGGCGATCTGCGCGAGCGCGTTCTTCGCGTCGTCGGTGATGGCGTGGGTGCCGCTGTGGCCGTTGGCGGCGGGGGCGCCGTTCGCTCCCCCGTTGCCGCCGCCGTTGCCGCCGCGGCCGCGACGGCGCTCGTTCTGCGGCTGCTGCTGCGGCTGGCGGTGCTTGACCACCGGGTCGTGGTGCACGATGACGCCGCGGCCCGCGCAGACCTCGCACGCCTCGCTGAACGTCTCGAGCAGGCCGAGGCCCAGCTTCTTGCGGGTCATCTGTACGAGACCGAGCGAGGTGACCTCGGCGACCTGGTGCTTCGTCCGGTCGCGGCTGAGGCACTCGACCAGGCGGCGGAGCACGAGGTCGCGGTTCGACTCCAGCACCATGTCGATGAAGTCGACGACGATGATGCCGCCGATGTCGCGCAGGCGCAGCTGGCGGACGATCTCCTCGGCCGCCTCCAGGTTGTTCTTGGTGACGGTCTCCTCGAGGTTGCCGCCCGAGCCGACGAACTTGCCGGTGTTGACGTCCACGACCGTCATCGCCTCGGTGCGGTCGATGACGAGCGAACCGCCCGAGGGCAGCCACACCTTGCGCTCGAGCGCCTTCTCGATCTGCTCCGTGATGCGGAACTCGTCGAAGGCGTCCCGCTCGCCGGTGTAGGCCTCGACGCGGTCGAGGAGGTCGGGGGCGACCTGGCGGAGGTAGTTCTCGATCGTCTGGCGCGCGTCGTCGCCCGCGATGACGAGCTTCTGGAAGTCCTCGTTGAAGACGTCGCGGATGATCTTGATCAGGAGGTCGGGCTCGCTGTGCAGGAGCGCGGGCGCCTGCTGCGTCTCGACGCGCGAGCTGATGTCGGCCCACTGCGCGGTGAGGCGGTTGACGTCGAGCGTCAGCTGCTCCTCCGTCGCGCCCTCGGCGGCCGTGCGCACGATCACGCCGGCGCTCTCCGGAAGCACCTCCTTGAGGATCTTCTTGAGCCGCGACCGCTCGGTGTCCGGCAGCTTGCGGCTGATGCCGTTCATGGACCCGTTGGGCACGTAGACGAGGTAGCGGCCCGGCAGCGAGATCTGGCTGGTGAGGCGCGCGCCCTTGTGGCCGACCGGATCCTTGGTGACCTGCACCAGGACGCGGTCGCCGGCCTTGAGGGCCAGCTCGATGCGGCGCGGCTGGTTGCCGGTCTCCACCGCATCCCAGTCCACCTCGCCGGAGTACAGCACGGCGTTGCGGCCGCGTCCGATGTCGACGAAGGCGGCCTCCATGCTGGGGAGGACGTTCTGCACGCGACCCAGGTACACGTTGCCGATGAGCGACGCCTCCTGCGAGCGGGCGACGTAGTGCTCGACGAGCACCTTGTCCTCCAGCACGCCGATCTGGATGCGGCCGCCCTTCGAGCGCACGATCATCTGCCGGTCCACGGACTCGCGGCGCGCCAGGAACTCGGCCTCGGTGATGACCGGACGGCGGCGCCCGGCGTCGCGGCCGTCGCGGCGGCGCTGCTTCTTGGCCTCGAGGCGCGTGGAGCCCTTGACCTTCTGCGGCTCCGTGATCAGCTCCGGCTCGCGCGGGGTGCGGACCTTGACGACGGTGTTCGCGGGGTCGTTCGCGCCCTCGCGCCCGGTCTCGCCCGCGCGACGGCGGGAGCGGCGGCGCACTCCGCCGGCCGGCTCCTCGTCGGCGTCGGGCAGCGGCGGGAGCGGGAGGATGTCGGGCGCCTGGAAGAGCAGGGTGGTCGGCGGCAGGCCGGGGGCGGCTGCGGCGACGAGCGGCGGCTCGTCCTCGCCGTGCTTCTCCGGGAGGGCCGGGGGCTCGTGCGCCACGACGGGCGCGGCGACGCCGCTCACCGCGTCGGCTGCAGGGGCGTCCGCGGCGACGGGCGCTTCGGTCTCCACCGGGGCGGCGGCCTCGGGCGCCTGCTCAGCGGCCTCAGGCGCCTGCTCAACGTCCTCGGCCGGCGTCTGGGCTGCGGCCTGCTCGGAAGAAGAAGCGGCAGAGTCGGAAGCGGATTCGGCCGGTGCGTCACCGAACGCCGGCGAGGCCTTCCTCACCACGCGTCGCGTGCCGAAGAGCCCTTTGCGCTTCCGTCCTCCTGTCTCCGTCTCGTTGTTGTCCGTGTTGTCGATATTCTCGTTATCCACCATCGCTGGTGCACTCCTCGACCGGTCGGCGGTTCCCCGCTCGCCGGGTACTCTCCGTCGGGAGGCGGCGCGCGCGGCGCCTCCCTCAATCCTGTTCGGATGCCGCCGGGCTCGTGGCGCCGTCTGCATCCGGTTCACTGTTCGCGCCGGCCTCCAGGGCCGGCATTTCCCGGGCGCTCCAGGCGCCCGCAAGCCTTCTGTCGCTGTTCCCGGCCGGGGCCGGGACGACTGCTGCAACGATTATCGCACGGCTGCGCCTCGCAGCGGTCGCCTCCCAGGACGACACGCAGGGGGCATGCCATAATCCGAGGGTGTCAGCCAGTCCCGCCGAGGCCGCCTACCGCCGCCCGACCGCTCTCGCCGTCTTCCTGATCATCGCCGGACTGATCGGCGTCTGGGCGGCCTTCATGCTGACGGTGGACAAGTTCCACCTGCTCGAGAACCCGGGCGCCCAGCTGTCCTGCAACTTCTCGGTGCTGGTGGGCTGCTCGAAGAACCTGAACTCGTGGCAGGGCTCGCTGCTCGGCTTCCCGAACCCGCTGCTGGGCATCGGCGGGTGGACCGCCACGATCGCCGTCGGCGTCGGGCTGCTGGCGACCCGGGGGCGTTTCGCCCGCTGGTACTGGATCGCGTTCAACGTCGGCGTGGTGCTTGCGCTGGTGCTGGTCATCTTCCTGATCACCCAGTCGCTCACCGTGCTGAACGTGCTGTGCCCCTGGTGCATGGTGACCTGGGTCGTGACCATCCCGACCTTCTGGGCGGTGACCCTCTACAACCTCAAGGAGGGCAACATCCCGCTGCCGGAACGCGCCCGTGCGCTCTTCCGCACGCTGTACGGCTGGGTGCCGCTGATCACGATCGTCTGCTACGCGATCGTCGCGGTGCTGGCGCAGCTGCAGCTGGACTGGATCCACCGCGCCTTCATCTGACCCGGCGCACGGTCGCTCGCCGGACGCATTCGTGCCGAATGTCCCCTCTCAGCGTGCTGGAGGCGACATTCGGCACGAATGTTGCGCGGCGGGATGCGCGGTGCGGGTCAGCCGAACCAGAGGGCCAGCTCGCGCTGGGCGGACTCGGGCGAGTCGGAGCCGTGCACGAGGTTCTGCTGCACCTTGAGGCCCCAGTCGCGGGCGAGGTCGCCGCGGATGGTGCCCGGGAGGGCGGTCGTCGGGTCGGTCGCGCCGGCGAGCGAGCGGAAGCCCTCGATGACGCGGTTCCCGGCCAGGCGGATCGCGACGATCGGGCCCGACTCCATGAACTCCACCAGCGGCTCGTAGAAGGGCTTGCCCTCGTGCTCGGCGTAGTGCTGGGCGAGCAGGTCGCGGTCGGCCTGCAGCATCCGGAGGTCGACGAGCGAGTAGCCCTTGGCCTCGATCCGGCGCAGGATCTCGCCGGTCAGGTTGCGGGCGACCCCGTCGGGCTTGATGAGGACGAGGGTCTCTTCGACGGCGGTGGTCATGGATTCTCCGTTCCGTTGTCGGCCGCGGATGCGGCCGCTCGATTGTTGCGGTCGATGCGTGCGGCGGCGATCATGCAGTACGCCCACATGGCGGTGAAGATCGCGCCCACGATGAAGAAGGCGGGGACGAGGATGCCGGCGGCGACCACGATCAGCTGGACGATCCAGCCGAGCACGACGCCCGCGGTGTTCCGCAGCAGCCCGATCGCGATGATCATGAGCACGATCAGCGCCGCTCCCCCGCCGAGCGCCAGCCAGGCCGGCAGCGAGTGAAGGCCGAACAGCACGAGCGCGCCGAGGAACACCACGAGCAGCTCGAAGCCGAGCACGATCGAGCCGAGCAGTTCGCGGAGCGAGCGCTGACGGCGGACCCGGCCCTGCGGCGCGTCGGTCACGACGCGGCCTGCTTCCATTCCTGCTCCTCGGCATACGCCATCGCCTGGCCGACGAGCACGATGCTCCCGGCGACGACGACCGCGCGGCGCGGCTCCTCACCGGCCCAGTCGCGGGCCGACTCGAGCGCGTCGATCGGGTCCGAGTAGACGATCGTCGCCTCGTCGCCGACCTCCTCGCGCACCAGGTCGCCGAACTCCTCCGCCTCGCGCGCCCGCTCCGAGTCGGGCCGGGTGACGAAGAACTGCGTGGCCACCGGGGCGAGCGCGCGGATGACGCCGCGCGCATCCTTGTCGCCCAGGATGCCGATGACGAAGGTGATCTCGTCGAAGTCGAAGTAGCTGCGGAGCGCGTCGGCCAGCGTCTCGGCGCCCGCGGGGTTGTGCGCCGCGTCCACCAGGATGCTCGGCTCGATGCCGATCAGCTGCAGACGGCCGGGCGACGTGGCCGTCGCGAAGCCCTCCTCGACGAGATCCGTCTTGAGCGGCTGCGTGCCCCGGCCGAGGAACGTCTCGACCGCGGCGACGGCCACGGCCGCGTTCTGCGCCTGGTGGTCGCCGTACAGCGGCAGGAAGACGTCCTCGTAGGTCGCCGCCCGTCCGCGGACCGTCACCAGCTGGCCGCCGACCGCTACGCGCGTGCTGTCGACGCCGAAGTCGGCGGGCTGCTCGGCGAAGGTCGACTCGGTGAGCTCCGACGCCTCCCGCAGCACGCGATCCGCTTCAGGGGTCTGCGCCGACGAGACGACGTCGGCGGACGGCTTGATGATGCCGGACTTGGTGCGCGCGATCTCCTCGATGGTGTCGCCCAGCGCCTTCGTGTGGTCCAGCGCGATCGGCGTGAACACGGCCACCTGGCCGTCGCCGACGTTGGTCGAGTCCCACTCGCCGCCCATGCCGACCTCGATCACCGCGACATCCACCGGGGCGTCCGCGAAGGCCGCGTAGGCGAGCGCGGTGAGCGCCTCGAAGAACGTCAGCGGCTGCTTGCCCGCCTCCGTCAGCTCCGCATCCACGATCTCCAGGTACGGGCTGATGTCCTCCCAGTTGCGCACCAGCGCCTCGTCGTCGATCGGCTGCCCGTCGATGACGATGCGCTCGTTGAAGCGCACCAGGTGCGGGCTCGTCAGGAGGCCCGTGCGCAGACCGTAGGCGCGCAGCAGGCTCTCGGCGATGCGGCTGGTCGAGGTCTTCCCGTTGGTGCCCGTCACGTGGATGATCGGGTACGCCCGCTGCGGATCGCCGAGCAGCTCGACGGCCCGCCGGGTCGCGTCGAGGCGGCGCTCGGGCGCGCCCTCCCCGACCCGGGCCAGCAGCGCCTGGTAGACCTCCTCCGCGCGTTCGCGGAAGTCCTCCTCGTCGGTCACGACTCCACCTCCACCTTGGTCACGCCGACGGTGAACGCGCCGGCGTTGGCGAACTGCCCCGCCTCGAACCGCTTCTGGAACGCGCCGTCCGCCGCGGCGATCTCCATCGCCAGCGCGAGCGTCTCGGTCGCGATGTCGACGTCGCCCGCGAGGTCGAGCGCACGGGCGTCGTCCTCGTGGTCGAACGCCAGGCTGAGCCGGATGCGGTCGCTCACGTCGAGCCCCGCCGCCTTGCGCGTGTCCTGCACGGCGCGGATGATGTCCCGCGCGAGGCCCTCGGCCTCCAGCTCCGGCGTGGTCGCGGTGTCGAGCAGCACGAAGCCGCCGCCCGCGAGCAGCGCGAGCGCCGACGAGTCGTCGCCGCCCGATGCGGTCTCGAGCACCAGGTCGTACTCGCCGTCGACCAGCTCGACGCCGCCGACGGTCACCACGCCGTCCACCTCGGTCCAGTCGCCGGCGCGGGCGGCCTGGATGACCTGCTGCACCTGCTTGCCCAGGCGCGGCCCGGCGGCGCGGGCGTTGACCGTGAGACGGCTCGTGATGCCGTACTCCGCTGCGCTGTCGTCGCGCAGTTCGACCAGCTCGACCGCCTTCACATTGAGCTCGTCGCGCAGGATGCCCTCGAACGGACGGAGCGCCTCGGCGTTCTGCGCCACCACGGTCAGCGACGCGAGCGGCAGCCGCACGCGGCGGCCCGCCTGCTTGCGCAGCGACAGGGCGGTCGAGCTGATCGCGCGGATGCGGTCCATCGCATCCACCAGCGCGTCGTCGGCGGGGAACTCGCCGGCCTCCGGCCAGTCCGTGAGGTGCACGGAGCGGCCGCCGGTGAGGTCCTTCCAGATGCGCTCGGCGACGAGCGGCAGGAGCGGCGCGGCGACCCGGGTGAACGTCTCGAGCACGGTGTAAAGCGTGTCGAAGGCCTCGGCGCCGGAGCCGTCCTCGCCCACACCCTCCCAGAACCGGTCGCGCGACCGGCGCACGTACCAGTTGGTGAGCACGTCGGCGAAGTCGCGCAGCTTGGCGGCGGCGAGCGTCGAGTCCAGCCCCTCCAGGTCGGCCGTCACGGCCTCCACCAGGTCGCGGGTCTTGGCCAGCAGGTAGCGGTCGAGCACGTCGGTGGACGCGGTCGAGCGCTTCGCCTCGTATCCCGCGGCGTTGGCGTACAGCGAGAAGAAGTACCAGGTGTTCCACAGCGGGAGCAGCACCTGGCGCACGCCCTCGCGGATGCCCTCCTCGGTGACGACCAGGTTGCCGCCGCGCAGCACCGGGCTCGACATGAGGAACCAGCGCATCGCATCCGACCCGTCGCGGTCGAAGACCTCGTTCACGTCCGGGTAGTTGCGGAGCGACTTGGACATCTTCTGCCCGTCGCTGCCGAGCACGATGCCGTGGCTGATCACGTTCTTGAACGCCGGACGGTCGAACAGCGCGGTCGCGAGCGTGTGCAGCAGGTAGAACCAGCCGCGGGTCTGCCCGATGTACTCGACGATGAAGTCGGCCGGGTTGTGGGTGTCGAACCAGTCGCGGTTCTCGAACGGGTAGTGCACCTGGGCGAACGGCATCGACCCGGAGTCGAACCACACGTCGAGCACGTCCGGGATGCGGCGCATCGTCGAGCGGCCCGTCGGGTCGTCCGGGTTGGGGCGCGTGAGATCGTCGATGAACGGGCGGTGCAGGTCCGGCTCGCCGGCCGCGTTCAGCGGCAGGCGGCCGAAGTCGCGCTCCAGCTCCTCGAGTGAGCCGTACACGTCGACCCGCGGATAGGCGGGGTCGTCGCTCTTCCACACCGGGATCGGCGAGCCGAAGTACCGGTTGCGCGACACCGACCAGTCGCGGGCGCCGGCCAGCCACTTGCCGAACTGGCCGTCCTTGACGTTCTCGGGAACCCAGGTGATCTGCTGGTTGAGCTCGCCCATCCGGTCGCGGAAGTCGGTGACCCGCACGAACCAGCTGGAGACGGCCTTGTAGATGAGCGGATTGCGGCAGCGCCAGCAGTGCGGGTACGAGTGCTCGTAGCTCGCCTGGCGCAGCAGCCGGCCCTGCTCCTTGAGCAGCCGGGTCAGCGTCTTGTTCGCCTCGAACACCTGCACGCCGGCGACCTCGGGCACGTCGGGCAGGAAGCGCCCGCCGTCGTCGACCGAGATGATGACGGGGATGCCCGCCGCCTCGGTGACGCGCTGGTCGTCCTCGCCGTAGGCGGGCGCCTGGTGGACGATGCCGGTGCCGTCCTCGACGGTCACGTAGTCGTCGACGAGGATGCGCCACGCGTTCTGCGTGCCCCACTTCTCGGTGTCGGCGTAGTAGTCCCAGAGCCGGTCGTACTCGACGCCGGCGAGCTCGGAGCCGCGGAGCGTGCCGGTGACCGCCGCCAGCGCATCCGCCGGGGAGTCGTAGCCGAGGTCCTTGGCGTAGTTGCCGACGAGGTCCTTGGCGAGCAGGTAGCGTCCGCTCAGGACCTCCTGGTCGGGGTCGCCGTACGAGTCGGCGGCGCCGTTCGGACCGGAGGGCAGCACGGCGTACTCGATGTCGGGGCCGACCGCGAGCGCGAAGTTCGTCGGCAGGGTCCACGGGGTCGTCGTCCACGCGAGGGCGCGGGTGCCGGTGAGCCCGAGGACCTCCGCCTTCTCGCCGACCAGCGGGAAGGTGACGGTGACCGTCTGGTCCTGCCGCATCTTGTAGACGTCGTCGTCCATCCGCAGCTCGTGGTTGGACAGCGGGGTCTGGTCGCGCCAGCAGTACGGCAGCACGCGGTAGCCCTCGTAGGCGAGGCCCTTCTCGTGCAGCTGCTTGAAGGCCCAGATCACCGACTCCATGTAGGTGGTGTCGAGCGTCTTGTAGTCGTTGTCGAAGTCGACCCAGCGCGCCTGGCGGGTGACGTACTCGCGCCACTCGCGGGTGTAGCGGAGCACCGAGTCCTTCGCGGCCTGGTTGAAGGCGGCGAGCCCCATCTCCTCGATCTGGCTCTTGTCGGTGATCCCGAGCTGCCGCTCGGCCTCGAGCTCTGCGGGCAGGCCGTGCGTGTCCCAGCCGAAGCGGCGCTCCACCTTCTTGCCGCGCATGGTCTGGAAGCGCGGGAAGACGTCCTTCGCGTACCCGGTCAGCAGGTGGCCGTAGTGCGGGAGGCCGTTGGCGAACGGGGGGCCGTCGTAGAAGACCCACTCCTCGGCGCCGTCGCGGTTGTCGATGGAGGCGCGGAAGGTCCCGTCCTTCTCCCAGAACGCGAGGACGTCGGTCTCGATCTCGGGGAAGACCGGGCTCGCCACGACTTCCTGGCGCTGAACGTCGGGGCGCTGGTCGCCGGGGCGCTGGTCGTCGTCGCGCGACGAGTCCGGCGCGGACTTGGGGTACGGCATCTCTCTCCTGGCAGATTCTCACGTGCTGCACGAGGACGCCGGACGCTCTCGCGCCCGTCGCGGTACCACCCCGCTTGCCCGCTCCGCCTCCGTCGCCGGGGAGGGCCACTCATCTCGCGGCTGTGACGGGCCGTACCCGTTCGGTTCTACTGAGCGCTGCGCGCCGTTCTTCCGAAGACTCGCCGGCGATACCCGGGTCGCTGTCTGTGCCGTCCATCCTACCGGCTCCGCCGCCCCTTGTGGGCGGCCGGCCGCGACTGCTGCGTCCCGGAACGTCTGCGCCTGCGCGACCGACCGCAGACGCGGCGAACGACCGCAGTCGCTCAGAGGACGGGGGCGTAGCCGGCGCAGACGGGGGCGACGGCGGTGCGCACGAGCGGGGTGAGCGGGCCACGGCGCACGCCCGCGCGGGCCCAGGCGGCCGCGGCCGAGACCGCGGCGCCGACGACCGCGGTCGCGGCGGCGCGCGGGAGGAGGGCGTCGGACGGGAGGCCGGCCCGGGCGGCGATGAACGCCTCCAGCCTCCGCACCAGCGCGAGGAAGCGCGGCAGCGCCGAGGCCTGCAGCTCCGCATCCGTGCCCATGAGGTCGACCTGCGTGACCGCGAGCGGGAGGCGTCCGGGGCCGAACGCGTCGGCGAGGCGGGTGACCGCGTCGAGCACCGCATCCATCGGCGCCAGATCAGCGGGGACGGATGCCACGGTCGTGTCGAAGGCGGCGAGCGCCTCGTCGACCTCGAGCCAGAGCAGGTCGCTCTTCGAGCCGACGTAGTTGAAGAAGGTGGCCCGGCTGACGCCCGCCCGGCGGGCGATGTCGTCGACCGTGGTTCCCGCGTACGTCTGCTCGAGGAACAGCTCCGCCGCGGCCTCGGCGAGCATCGCGCGCGACGACGAGCGGGGCCGTCCGCTGCCGGAGGCGCGGGCTCCCGCCCCGGCGGACGTGCCCGGGGAATGCGGCTGCGGCATGCGGCGTTCCCTTCTCGTGCCATTATTGGACCCGGTCCACATACTATTCACCTCCGAAGGACTCCCGTGACTACCACCACAGCCCCCGTCCGCAGCGAGACCGACCGCCCGGGAATCACCCCGGGCACCGCGCGGCGCGTCACCATCGCGTCGTTCGTCGGCACGGCGCTCGAGTCGTACGACTTCTACCTCTACGCGTACTTCGCGGCGTTCTTCGTCGGCCCGCTCTTCTTCGCGCCGCTCGGAACCTTCGGCGGGGCGCTGGCCGGGTTCCTGGCGATCGCCGCCGGCTTCGTCATCCGCCCGATCGGCGCAGTCGTGTTCGGCAACCTCGGCGACCGGATCGGCCGGCGCCCGACGCTGCTCATCACCATCCTGCTCATGGGCCTCAGCACCGGTCTCGTCGGCGTGCTGCCCACCTACCAGGCGGCGGGATGGTTCGGCGCGATCGCGATCGTCCTCCTCCGCCTCGTGCAGGGCTTCTCGGTCGGCGGCGAGTGGGGCGGCTCGATCCTCCTCGCGACCGAGTACGCGAACCCGAAGCGCCGGGGCTTCTACGCGGCGCTCCCCCAGCTCGGCTCGCCGGTGGGCTCCATCCTGAGCGCCGTCGTGTTCATCGTGCTCACCCTGAGCATGTCGTCGGCCGACATCGCGGCGTGGGGATGGCGCATCCCGTTCCTGACCGCGTTCCCGCTGCTGCTCGTGTCGCTCTACCTGCGGTGGTCGATCGATGAGACGCCCGTCTTCCGGAAGCTGCTGGAGACCGGCCAGCGTGACCGCTTCCCCGTCGTCGACGTGTTCCGCAAGGCTCCGACCGGCTTCGTCATCGCCATCGGCGCGGCCGTGCTCGGCATCGGCTCCTACTCGCTCATGAACACCTACATGGTCGACTACGGCACCGCGGTGCTGGGCTTCAAGTACCAGGACCTGCTGGTCGCCACGACCATCGGCGGCCTGCTGCAGCTCGTCACCATCCCGCTCTTCGGCCTGTGGGCGACCCGGATCGGGTCGGCGCGCGTCGTCGCGATCGGCGCGGTCGGGACGCTGCTGGTCGCGTTCCCGATGTACTTCCTGCTGCAGTCCGCCTCCTTCGCCGTGCTCGTCGGCAGCATGATCATCGGCGGCATCCTGCCCACCCTGTCGTGGGCGGGCCTCGGCGGACTGATGTCGGACCTCTTCCCGAGCGACGTCCGCTACAGCGGACTCTCCGTCGCCTACAGCCTCGCGGCGCTGGTCACCTCGTTCGTCCCGGCGCTCACGCTGATCTTCGGGCAGGCGACCGGCAACGCCTGGTGGCACCCCGGCATCGTCCTGGCCGTCATGTCGCTGATCACCCTGGTCGCGGCCCTCTTGGCCGCGCGCCGGAAGCCGATCATCGACGAGGTCTGACGAACGGGCGGACGCGTCGTCCGACGCGTCCGCCCCCGGGTTTCGGTACTCTGGAGGGGATCCCTACACTCAGGCACCCCGTGGACACGGTGCCGCACATATCGACTCGGAGGACCCCCATGAGCGAGAACACGCCCGCCGCTCGCGTTCCGGACAAGCCCGCACTGGAGGGCCTCGAGTCGAAGTGGGGTGACCGCTGGCAGCAGGACGGCACCTTCCTGTTCGACCGCGAAGGCGCCCTGGCCGCCGGCCGTGACGGCGTGTACTCGATCGACACCCCGCCGCCGACCGCCTCCGGGTCGCTGCACATCGGACACGTCTTCAGCTACACGCACACGGACGTGATCGCCCGGTTCCACCGCATGCGCGGCCGGAAGGTGTTCTACCCGATGGGCTGGGACGACAACGGCCTGCCGACCGAGCGCCGCGTCCAGAACTACTACGGCGTGCGCTGCGACCCGTCGCTCCCCTACGAGCCCGACTTCACACCTCCCTTCGAGGGCGGCGACAACAAGAGCACGAAGGCGGCGGACCAGAAGCCGATCTCGCGCCGCAACTTCATCGAGCTCTGTGAGCGGCTGACCGAGGAGGACGAGAAGCAGTTCGAGGCGCTCTGGCGCACGCTCGGCCTCTCCGTCGACTGGTCGCAGACCTACCGCACCATCGGGCGCGACTCGATCCGCACCTCCCAGCTGGCGTTCCTGCGCAACATCGCGCGCGGCGAGGCGTACCAGGCGCAGGCGCCGACGCTCTGGGACATCACCTTCCGCACCGCCGTCGCCCAGGCCGAGCTGGAGGACCGCGAGCAGCCGAGCGCGTACCACCGCGTCGCCTTCCACGGCGCCGACGGCCCGGTGTACATCGAGACGACCCGTCCGGAGCTGCTGCCCGCCTGTGTGGCGCTGGTCGCGCATCCCGACGACGAGCGGTACCAGCCGCTGTTCGGCACGACGGTGCGCACGCCCCTGTTCGACGTCGAGGTCCCGGTGGTCGCTCACCACCTGGCGCAGCCGGACAAGGGATCGGGCATCGCGATGATCTGCACCTTCGGCGACATCACCGATGTCACCTGGTGGCGCGAGCTCGACCTGCCGAACCGCGCGATCATCGGCTTCGACGGCCGCATCCTGCCCGAGCCGCCCGCGGTGATCACCTCGGAGGCCGGCAAGGAGGCGTACGCCCAGCTGGCGGGCAAGACCGTGTTCTCGGCGAAGCAGGCGGTCGTGGAGCTGCTGCGCGCCTCCGGCGACCTCGAGGGCGAGCCAAAGCCCATCCAGCACCCGGTGAAGTTCTTCGAGAAGGGCGACAAGCCGCTCGAGATCGTCTCGACCCGCCAGTGGTACGTGAAGAACGGCGCCCGTGACGAGGAGCTGCGCGCGCGGCTCATCGAGCTCGGCCGCGAGATCGACTGGCACCCCGACTTCATGCGCATCCGCTACGAGAACTGGGTGAACGGCCTCACCGGCGACTGGCTCATCTCGCGCCAGCGCTTCTTCGGCGTTCCGATCCCCGTCTGGTACCCGCTCGACGCGGACGGCAACCCGCTGTTCGACCAGCCGATCCTCCCCTCAGAGGAGTCGCTGCCGGTCGACCCGTCGTCCGACACCGCGCCCGGCTTCGACGAGGCCCAGCGCGGTCAGGCGGGCGGCTTCGTCGGCGAGCACGACGTGATGGACACGTGGATGACGTCCTCGCTGACCCCGCAGCTGGCCGGCGGGTGGATGCGCGACGACGAGCTCTTCGGCGCCGTCTTCCCGTACGACCTGCGCCCCCAGGGTCAGGACATCATCCGCACCTGGCTGTTCTCGACCCTGCTGCGCGCGAAGCTCGAGGCGGATGTCGCCCCGTGGCGCAACGCCGCCCTCTCCGGCTTCATCGTCGACCCCGACCGCAAGAAGATGTCGAAGTCGAAGGGCAACGTGGTGACGCCCGCCGACATCCTGGAGCGTCACGGCTCGGACGCGGTGCGCTACTGGGCCGCGTCGAGCAAGCTCGGCACGGACGCGGCGTTCGACCCGCAGAACCCGACGCAGATCAAGATCGGCCGCCGTCTGGCGATCAAGCTGCTCAACGCGGCGAAGTTCATCCTCGGCTTCGAGGCCCCCGCATCGCTCGACCTCGACCGGGTCACCAGCCCGCTCGACCGCAGCATGCTGCAGAACCTCGCGGCTGTCGTCGCCGACGCCACCACGGCACTCGAGAACTACGAGCACTCGCGGGCCCTGGAGATCGTCGAGCCGTTCTTCTGGACGTTCTGCGACGACTACCTGGAGCTCGTGAAGGAGCGCGCCTACGGCGAGGCCGGCGAAGAGCAGGCCTCGGCCGTCGTCGCCCTGCGTGTCGCGCTCTCGACGTTCCTCCGCCTGTTCGCGCCGGTCCTGCCGTTCGCGGCCGAGGAGGCGTGGAGCTGGTCCGAGGAGGGCTCGGTGCACGTGGCGCCGTGGCCGGTGGCGACGGAGGTCGCCCTCGACTGGAGCGCCGACCGCGAGGTCCTCGCGATCGTCGGCCGCGCGCTCACCGGCATCCGCGGCGCCAAGACCGCCGCCAAGGCGTCCCAGCGCACCCCGGTCGACTCGGCCGTCATCGCCGGTCCGGCCGCGGAGATCGCCGCCGTCGAGTCCGCCGCGGGCGACCTCCGCTCGGTGGGCAGAATCGCCGACCTGCGGTTCGCCTCCGCCGACGAGCTGCAGGTGACCGATATCCTGCTCGCCGCGGCCCCGACCGAGGAGGAACGATGACCATCACCGTCCGAGGAGTCCAGGACAACGAATTCTTCACCTGGCTCGACCTCTACGTCGGCTATGGCGAGTTCTACGACAGCCCCGTCACCGACGAGAAGGCGCTCCTGGTGTGGAGCTGGATCTCCGACCCGGAGAACGAGCTCGAGGCGTACTTCGCCGTCGACGAGGAGGGCACCCCGATCGGGCTGGCGCACGTGCGCGAGTTCGTCCGTCCCCTCGACGGCAGCAAGGGCCTCTACCTCGACGACCTGTTCGTGAGCCCCGACGCACGCGGCGCAGGAGCCGGCTCCGCCCTCCTCGAAGCGGTGCGCAAGGCGGCGCGCGAGCGCGGCCTGTCGGTCGTCCGGTGGATCACGGCGAAGGACAACGAGACCGCCCGCCGCCTCTACGACAAGTTCGCTCAGAAGACCAGGTGGGTCACCTACGATCTCGTCCCCTGAACGGGACCGTTATATGGTCGGAACACGCACCGGACTCGCAGCCGGGCGCGAAACGCGAACGGAGGAATCCATGTCGATCGAGGTTCGACCGGTCAAGGACGGCGATTTCTTCGCCTGGCTCGACGTGTACGCGAAGTACGCGGAGTTCTACGACACCCAGCTGACCGACCAGAAGGCGCTCGTCCTGTGGTCGTGGCTGACGGCTCCCGAGCACGAGGAGAGCGGCTACGTCGCCGTCGACGGCGACCGCATCGTGGGCCTCGCCCACGTGCGCGAGTTCGCCCGTCCGCTGGAGGGCGACCGCGGCCTCTTCATCGACGACCTGTTCGTCGTCGAGGACGAGCGCACCAAGGGCGTCGGCAGCGCGCTGCTGCAGAAGGCGCGGTCGATCGCCGAGGAGCGCGGGCTCGGGGTCGTGCAGTGGATCACCGCCCACGACAACCAGACCGCCCAGCAGCTCTACGACTCGGTCGCGGAGCGCACCTCCTGGGTGACCTACGAGATCGACCTCGCCAAGGCGAACGCCACGGCCACGACCGAGGCGGGACGCGCCTGATGCAGCTCGGCACGCGCTGGGCCGTCGGCGAGGCGGCGCCCTCCTCCCTGCCCGAGGTCGTCGCCTACGCGGTGCAGACGGTCGAGGAGGAGCTCGTCGCCACCGATGTCGAGACCACCGGCTGGAGCTGGACGCTCACCTGGCTCGAGGGCAAGCCGGTCGTCTCGCTCGACGACGGCACCGAGATCCGCTACAACCCGCAGGAGGACTCGGCCACCATCACGCAGCAGATCGAGGCCGACGCGTCGGACTACGACGAGGACGAGGCCTAGCACCCTCGCGGCGACAGGGTCACCGCGGGAGCTGCGGCAGCATCCGGGCGGCGGTGTCGCGCGTGCCCTCGATGCGGGCGACACGCTCGGCGTGACGCAGATCGCGGGCGGGCGGACGGTCTCCCCAGGCGGTCAGCGCCCGGCCGAGGCGGACGGCGACGCGGTGGGTGAGCGGACGGTGCACGGGGACGAGGACGGCGGTCATGACGGTTGTCCTTCCGGAACGGGTTCGGCGGCGGGCGCCTGAGCGGACGCCGACAGGATGAGACGGGACGCGATGAGCGTCAGGACGACCACCAGCCCGCCGCCGATGACGAACGGCAGCCGGAGGTCGATGCGGGCGACGAAGCCGCCCAGGACGGTGGCGATCGGGGTGAGCCCCCACCCGATGGTGCGCACGATGCCGAGCGCACGCCCGAGCATGTCGCCGGGGATGACGGCCTGACGGAGCGCGCCCCACGGCACGTTCCAGACGGCCACGCCGAAGGCGCCGATCGCGTACGCGGCGATCGCGACGCCGACGTTCGCGGTGAGGCCGACGCCCAGGATGCCGACCCCGCTGACGAGGATGGCCCAGAACATCACCTGGCCCCGGCCGAAGCGGACGACGAAGCGGCTGGAGACGAGCGCTCCGACCAGGGCGCCGACGCCGATGGCCGCGGTGACCACGCCGATCAGGGCGGCCGGCACGCTGAAGGTCTGCAGCAGGAGCAGCACGACGCTGCCCTGCGCGAAGGCGAGCGCGGATGCGGTGATCGAGGTGAGCACGATCATCCAGCGCAGGAAGCGGTACTCCCAGAGGAAGCGGATGACGGCAGACAGCGGCGGGCGCTCGACGGCGGCTTCTCCCTCGACGCCCGCACGCGGTGCGGCATGGGCGGCGGCGGCCGGGATCGTCAGCGCGAGGAGACCCGCGATGAGGAACCCCGCCCCGGTGAGCCACACCGGCAGCACGATGGCCACGGCGAACAGGAACCCGGCGACCGGTGTCGCGATGAAGTTCTGGATGGTGATCTCGGCCGACTGCATCCGCCCGTTCGCGCGGTCCAGCTGATCGCGGGACACCAGCGCGGGCACCACGGTGGTCGTCGCGTTGTCGAAGACGGTCTCCCCCAGCCCGAATGCCAGCACGCAGGCGTAGAGCAGCCAGATGGTGAGGGCATCCGTCGTGATCAGCACGGCGAGCAGGGCGGCGACGGCGAAGCGGAGCGAGTTCGCGACGGCCATCGCGACCCGCCGGTCGACCCGGTCGAGCAGCATCCCGGCCGGGATGCCGAAGAGCAGCCACGGCAGGAACGTCACCGCGCTGACGCCGGCGATGAGCGCCGGGTCGCGGGTGAGCGTCGTGGCGATGAGCGGCACGGCGGTGCGCCCGAGACCGTCGGCGAGGTTGCTCGCGATGGCCGCGGTCCAGAGGCGGGCGAACCCGCGCCCCAGAGGAGCAACCGCCAGCGGAGATGCCGCCGTGCCGCTCATCAGCGCTCCTCCTGCTCCACGAGCGGGAAGGCGTTGAACTGGACCTGGACGCGCTTGCGCTCCGCCGGGGTCGCTCCGCCCTCGGCGGCGGCCGTCTCGGCCTCCGCCTCCTGCGCCTTCCACTTCTGCTTCAGCCGGTCCTGCAGCTCGTAGTACTCGCGGCCGAGCTCGGCGAGCTGCTCGCGCGTGAGCTCGAGGTGCGACGTCGAGAGCGTGCTCGACTCCATCCACTCGAACCCGAACGTGTCGAGGCCGCGCCGCAGGAAGGTGGAGAGACGGCGCTCGTTGTTCTGCTGCCAGCCGAGCGAGATCAGCTCGTTGGCCTCCCGGCCGGCCGGGGTGTCCAGCGTCTCCTGGGAGCCGATGGTGACGCCGCCCGGCGCCATGCGCCACCAGCGCTCGCGCCCGGAGCCGCGCTCGGTGTCCTCGACGATGATGTCGTGCTTGGCGAGCTGACGGAGGTGGTAGCTGGTCGCGCCGCTCGACTCCCCCAGGCGCTCCGCCAGCATGCTCGCGGTCGCGGGGCCGAAGTCGGAGAGCTCGTTCATGAGCTCCACCCGCAGGGGATGCGCGAGGGCGCGGAGTGCGGCCATGCCCAGCGCGTCCTCGTGGGGCCACCGACCGCCTGCTGCGCCGCCGACCGCGGGGGCCGCAGGGGCCGCAGGGGCCGCGGCCTCCGCAGCTTCCGCGGGCTCGCCGGGCTGTGCCGGCTGTTCCTCGTTCGTCATGTCACCCAGCGTAGAACAGCAAAGGTTTCTTTGCAAGCTTCTCTTTGCATTCATTCGTTTGCAACGAAACCTTTGCGGCATCCCTCAGCGCCTGTCTAGGCTGGGACCATGGCCGACACGTCGAACCCCTTCTTCTCACCCAGCACCCTGCCGTACGGGCTCCCGCCCTTCGCTGAGATCCGCGACGAGCACTACCGTCCCGCGTTCGAGCGCGGCTTCGCGGAGCAGCTGGCCGAAGTGGATGCGATCGTCGCGACCGACGACTCCCCCACCTTCGAGAACACAATGCTGCCGCTGGAGCGGTCGGGCCAGGTGCTGCAGCGCGTCGCGGAGGTGTTCTTCAACAAGAGCTCGTCGGACAGCACCGACTTCACCAACTCCCTCGAAGAGGAGATCGCGCCGCAGCTCGCCGCGCACAGCGACGCCATCCGGCTCAACCCGCGCCTGTACGAGCGCATCGCGGGCCTGCACGCGCGGCTCGACGAGCTGGGCCTGGATGCGGAGTCGCGCTACCTGGTCGAGCGCTACTACGCCGAGTTCACCCTGGCCGGCGCCGGGCTCGACGAGGCCGGAAAGGAGCGGCTCCGGGGGTACAACCAGCAGCTCTCCACCCTCACGACGCGGTTCGAGAAGAACCTCCTCGCCGACACGAACGACCTCGCCGTGGTGTTCGACACCGCCGAAGGGCTGGCCGGCCTCGGTGAGGGCGAGCTCTCCGCCGCCGCGCAGGCAGCGGCGGAGCGCGGGCTCGAGGGCAAGTACGTGGTGACCCTCGTGCTGCCGACAGGACACCCGTGGCTCGCCGACCTGACGAACCGCGCGTCCCGGGAGCGAATCATGGCGGCCTCGCGCTCGCGCGGCATCCGCGGCGGCGACAACGACAACCGCGACCTCGTGCTCGAGATCACCCGGCTGCGCGCCGAGCGTGCCCGCCTGCTCGGCTTCGACACGCACGCCGCCTACGTCACCGCGGACGAGACCGCCCGCACCCCGGAGGCCGTCGCCGACATGCTGGGGCGCCTCGCGCCCGCGGCCGCCCGCAACGCACGAGCGGAGCAGGCGGACCTGCAGCGCCAGCTGCCCGACGGCGAGACCGTGGAGGCGTGGGACTGGGCGCACCTCACCGGCAAGGTGCGCGCCGAGAAGTTCGACGTCGACTTCGCGGCGATGCGGCCCTACTTCGAGGCCGAGCGCGTGCTGCGCGACGGCGTCTTCTACGCCGCGACCCGTCTCTACGGCATCACCTTCACCGAGCGTCCGGACCTGGTGGCGTACCACCCGGAGGCGCGCGTCTTCGAGGTGCGCAACGAGGACGGCAGCGGCCTCGGGCTCTACATCCTCGACCTGTACACACGCGACTCCAAGCGCGGCGGTGCCTGGATGAACCCGCTGATCGCGCAGTCCGACCTGCTCGACACGCCCACAGTCGTCGTCAACAACCTCAACGTGCCGAAGCCCGCCGCCGGCGAGCCGACCCTGCTCACCTACGACGAGACGAACACCCTCTTCCACGAGTTCGGCCACGCGCTGCACGGCCTGTTCGCGCGCGTCACCTACCCGAAGTTCGCCGGCACCAACGTGTTCCGCGACTTCGTCGAGTTCCCCAGCCAGGTGAACGAGATGTGGATGCTGTGGCCCGAGGTGCTCGAGAACTACGCGGTGCACCACGTCACCGGCGAGCGGATGCCGCAGGAGCTCGTCGACCGGCTGCACGCCGCCGAGGGCTTCAACGAGGGCTTCGCGACCAGCGAGTACCTCGCGGCCGCGCTGCTCGACCAGGCGTGGCACCGGATCACCGCCGACGACGAGGTGACGGACGTCGCCGCGTTCGAGGCGGACGCCCTGGCCGCGGTCGGGCTCGACAACCCGGCCGTCCCTCCCCGCTACGCGAGCACCTACTTCGCCCACACGTTCTCGGGCGGGTACGACGCCGGGTACTACTCCTACATCTGGAGCGAAGTGCTGGACGCCGACACGGTGGAGTGGTTCCGCGAGAACGGCGGCCTGCTGCGCGAGAACGGCGACCGCTTCCGCAACCGTCTGCTCGGCGTCGGCGGGTCGAAGGACCCCCTGGAGGCGTACCGCGACTTCCGCGGCCGGGACGCCGAGATCGAGCCGCTGCTGAAGCGTCGCGGGCTGGACAACTGAGCCTAGCCCGCCTCACCGGCCACCCTCTACGCTGAGCGCAGTCGAGAGGGGGTGGCCATGACCGCCACGCAGCCGGAGCTCGCCGCGCCGTCGGTGCGCCAGCTCGTCCTCCTCAGCATCCCGGCCGTCGTGGTGGGCGTGGTCAGCGCCCTGGCCCTCTGGGCGATCGAAGCGCTGGCCGGCCTGATCGAGGACGGTGTGTGGACGAACCTGCCGAAGGCGCTCGGCATCGACCCGTCGTCGGGGTGGTGGATCTTCGCAGTCCTGACCGTGACCGGCGCCGCGGTGGGGCTGACCGTCTGGCTGGTCCCCGGTCATGCGGGCCCGGACTCGGCGACGACGGAGCTCGTCGCCCCTCCGCTGCGGCCCGCGGTGGTGCCGTCGCTGGCGCTGGCCGCCGTCCTGGGCCTCGCCGGTGGCGTCAGCCTGGGGCCGGAGAACCCGATCATCGCCATCAACATCAGCCTCATGGTGGCGCTGGTGGGCCGCCTGTGGAAGGCCGTCCCCCTGCAGCTGGTGCTGATGATGGCGGCTTCGGGCACCATCGGCGCCCTGTTCGGCACTCCCGTCGCCGCCGCCCTGGTCTTCACCGGGATGGTCGCGGCCATCAAGGGAGGCGGCGCGCTGTGGGACAAGCTGTTCCTGCCGCTGGTCGCCGCCGCCGCGGGGTCGCTGACGATGACGTTCCTCGCGCATCCGCACTTCGGCATCCCGATGCCCGCCTACACGACCGTCACCGGCTGGGATGTGCTCGCCGCCATCGTCCTCGGCGTCATCGCCACCGCGGTGGGGCTCGTCGGCGTGATCGTGTTCCCGATCGTCCACCGCGCCTTCCATGCGCTGCGGCACCCGCTGCTGATGACCCTGCTGGGCGGCGCCGTGCTCGGCGGCCTGGGCGCCCTCGGCGGCCCGATCACCCTGTTCAAGGGCCTGACGCAGATGGGACAGCTGGTGACCTCCCGCGCCGACTATTCGGCGGGACAGCTGGCGCTCATCGTCCTGGTCAAGCTCGCGGCCCTGCTGGTCGCGGCCGGCGCCGG
Organism: Leifsonia sp. 22587; assembly: GCF_052044215.1. Taxonomy (NCBI): domain Bacteria; kingdom Bacillati; phylum Actinomycetota; class Actinomycetes; order Micrococcales; family Microbacteriaceae; genus Leifsonia; species Leifsonia sp. 22587. Next base: position 544,891 of record NZ_JBQENB010000004.1, on the reverse strand, counting down.
GTTCCGCGGCGGCCGGATCTTCCCCGCCGTCTTCATCGGGGCGGCGATCGGCACGCTCGCGAACGCGCTAGTGCCGGGAATCCCGATTCAGATCGCGGTCGCCGCGGGCGTGATGGGGCTGACGCTGGCCGTCGCGCGGGACGGCTGGATCGCCATCTTCATCGGTGTCGCCGTCACGCAGAACCTGCTTATCCTGCCCATCCTGTGCCTGGCGATCCTTCCGGCCTGGCTGATGGTGTCGAAGGCTCCCGAGATGCTGATCAAGCAGCCGGTGCTTACGCCGACTTCTCCTCGCGCCGCGGGCGGTGCGGGACGATAGTCGGCGCCGCGTTCTCGAGCACCGCCTCCTTCGTCACGACCACACGAGCCACCTCGGAGCTGGACGGCACCTCGAACATGATCGGGCCGAGCACCTCCTCCATGATGGCGCGCAGACCGCGGGCGCCCGTCTTGCGGAGCACCGCGAGATCGGCGATGGCCTCCAGCGCCGCGTGGTCGAACTCCAGCTGCACGCCGTCGAGCTCGAACATGCGCTGATACTGCCGCACCAGCGCGTTCTTCGGCTCGGTGAGGATCTGCATCAGCGCATCCTGGTCGAGCGGCGTCACCGTGGTCACGACCGGGAGGCGCCCGATGAACTCGGGGATGAGCCCGAACTTGTGCAGGTCTTCCGGCAGCACCTCGCTGAAGAGGTTGATGTCGTCGCCCTTGGAGTGAAGCGGGGCGCCGAAGCCGATGCCCTTCTTGCCCGCACGCGAGGAGATGATCTCCTCCAGCCCGGCGAAGGCGCCGGCCACGATGAACAGCACGTTCGTCGTGTCGATCTGGATGAACTCCTGGTGCGGGTGCTTGCGGCCGCCCTGCGGCGGGACGGAGGCGACCGTGCCCTCGAGGATCTTCAGCAACGCCTGCTGCACGCCCTCGCCGGAGACGTCGCGCGTGATCGACGGGTTCTCGGCCTTGCGGGCGATCTTGTCGACCTCGTCGATGTAGATGATGCCCGTCTCGGCACGCTTGACGTCGTAGTCGGCGGCCTGGATGAGCTTCAGCAGGATGTTCTCGACGTCTTCACCGACGTAGCCGGCCTCCGTCAGCGCGGTGGCGTCGGCGACCGCGAACGGCACGTTGAGCCGGCGGGCCAGCGTCTGCGCGAGGTACGTCTTGCCGCAGCCGGTGGGGCCGATCAGCAGGATGTTCGACTTCGCGATCTCGACGTCGTCGATCGAGTCGGCGGAGGTGATGGTCGCCTTGGCGCGGACGCGCTTGTAGTGGTTGTAGACCGCGACGGCCAGAGCGCGCTTCGCCTGCTCCTGGCCGATGACGTACTCCTCGAGGAAGCCGAAGATCTCCTTCGGCTTGGGGAGGTCGAATTCGCTCGACGTCTCCTCGCCCGCCTCGGCGAGCCGCTCCTCGATGATCTCGTTGCAGAGCTCGACGCACTCGTCGCAGATGTACACGCCGGGACCGGCGATCAGCTGCTGGACCTGCTTCTGGCTCTTTCCACAGAAGGAACACTTGAGCAGATCGGCGCTTTCCCCGATGCGTGCCATCCCTCCCCCTCCTTCTTCGGGTGTCTTCTGTCGAGCCTAACCCGTGGAACCGACATTGGCGCGCATGTCGGACGTTTTGCGTCTCGCGGCGGTTCTGCCCACAGCAGATGCGTCTGCGGCGCCACCGCGTGGCTCAGAGCAGGTGGCGGAGGTAGCGGCCCGGCGCGTCGAGGAACGAGCGGTAGTGCTGGACGATCTCCAGGTCTTCGTAGGCGGTCTCGCGGATCCCCCACTCCCCCAGCTCCAGCAGGTGGGCGCCGGGCAGCGCCGCGAGGATCGGCGAGTGCGTCGCGCACAGCACCTGCGTGCCGCGCTTGGCCATCACATCAAGGTTCGCCAGCCACGCCAACGTCGACTGGAACGACAGCGCCGCCTCCGGCTCGTCCAGGCACACCAGCCCGGCGACGAACTGCGGGTGATTCAGGCGCGTGGCGAGGAGCGTGTTGAACGACTCCCCGTGGCTCATCTCGTGGAAGCGCGGGTCCGACGCCGTCGCCACGTCCTCGAAGTAGCTGTAGTAGCCGTGCATCGTCTCGGCGCGGAGGAAGAACCCCCATTTGGCGGCCCAGGGGGCGCGCTCCAGGAAGATCCAGTCGGAGAGGGGCGACTCGGTGGGGCGCGTGACGTGGCGCCCCTGGTTGCTGCCGCCCTCGGGCGGGAGACCGTACGCGACGGCGACCGCCTCCACGATGGTCGACTTGCCCGCGCCGTTCTCACCGACCAGCATCGTGACGCCCGCGGGGAGCTCGAGTCCCTCGTGGAGGAGCTGGCGCACCGCGGGGATGTCGGCGGGCCACGCATCCGGATCGTATGCGGCGTCGGCATACGCCCGGATACGGCGAACGGGACGATCGTCGAATCGATCGCCCCGTTCGCTCATGCAGCGAAGGCTACTACTTGACCAGCGCCGGCAGCGTCTTGCGGCTGGTGAGCACCTGGTCGATCAGGCCGTACTCGAGGGCCTCCTCCGCAGACAGGATCTTGTCGCGGTCGATGTCCTTGTTGACCTGCTCCACCGAGCGCTTGGAGTGCTTCGCGAGCGTCTCCTCCAGCCAGGTGCGCATGCGCATGATCTCGTTCGCCTGGATCTCGATGTCGGACGCCTGCCCCTGACCGGCCTCGCCCACGGCGGGCTGGTGGATCAGGATGCGCGCGTTCGGCAGCGCCAGGCGCTTGCCCGGGGTGCCGGCCGCGGTGAGCACGGCGGCGGCCGAGGCGGCCTGGCCGAGCACGACCGTCTGGATCTGCGGGCGGATGTACTGCATCGTGTCGTAGATCGCCGTCATCGCGGTGAACGAGCCACCGGGCGAGTTGATGTACATGACGATGTCGCGGTCCGGGTCCTGGCTCTCGAGCACGAGCAGCTGGGCCATGATGTCGTCCGCCGAGGCGTCGTCGACCTGCACGCCGAGGAAGATGATGCGGTCCTCGAAGAGCTTCGCGTACGGGTCCTGGCGCTTGTAGCCGTAGGCCGTGCGCTCCTCGAAGCTGGGGAGGATGTAGCGGGCGCCGGGGGCCTGCACGCCGCCCTGGGCGGCTCCGCCGAGCATGGGGATGTTCATTGACGTTGTCCTTGTCCTTCCGCGGTCGTTCAGTTCTTCTCCGGCTCGGTGCCGCCGCCGCCGGCGACGTCGAGCGCCGACTCGCGGATGTGGTCGACGAAGCCGTACTCCAGTGCCTGCTGCGCGGTGAACCAGCGGTCGCGGTCGCCGTCCTCGTTGATCTGCTCGACGGTCTTGCCGGTCGCGGCCGCGGTGATCTCGGCAAGGCGGTTCTTCATGTCGATGATCAGCTGAGCCTGCGTCTGGATGTCGCTCGCGGTGCCGCCGAAGCCGCCGTGCGGCTGGTGGAGCAGCACGCGTGCGTTCGGGGTGATGTACCGCTTGCCCTTGGTGCCCGCAGTGAGCAGCAGCTGGCCCATCGAGGCGGCCATGCCGATGCCGACGGTGACGATGTCGTTCGGGACGAACTGCATCGTGTCGTAGATGGCCATACCGGCGGTGATCGAACCGCCCGGGGAGTTGATGTAGAGGTAGATGTCCCGCTTCGGGTCCTCCGCGGCCAGGAGGAGCAGCTTCGCGGCGATCTCGTTCGCGTTCTCGTCCCGGACCTCGGAGCCGAGCCAGATGATGCGGTCCTTCAGCAGTCTGTCGAAAACGTTGGGCTGGATACCCATGTCGGCCATGTTCGCTCCATTTCCTTTGTCGCTTGGCATTGAATCTATCGGAGCGCCGAGCCGGTTTCCGTGCTGTTCGCCCTCGGCAGAGAGCGGTGTCGCGGCGGGTGGGCCGCGCGCCTAGTCGTCGTCAAGCGCGGCGGCGTAGGCGGTCACGGCGCGGCCGTAGCGCGGCAGGTGCGGAACGAGCGCCTCCAGCGCCTCGCGGAGGGCGTCGGCCGCCATCCCGTCGTCGAACAGCGCCAGCGCTGCGAACGCCCGGGCGGCGTCGGCGAGGGGATGCTCCGGCTCGGCCGCGAGGAAGTCGCGCAGCAGGGCCAGCGCCTCCGGCGACCGGTCGAGGTTGCGGAGCGTGCTGGCGAGCTGCACGATCGCCTGCCCGCGGTACGGCTCGGCGAGGCCGTGGGCGAGCGCCGCGCGGTAGAACGGCTCGGCGTCCGCCTCGAGGCCGGCGAAGTCGCGGGCGCTCGCGGACTCGAACAGCGCCTCCGGGTCGCTGGCGGGACGCTCGGCGACCAGGGCGTCGATCGCCGCGAGCGTCGCATCCTCCCCCGGGTCGTCGGCCGCCGCCCACACCGCATCCACCCGCTGCCGCCAGTCGTCCATCCGCGTCTCCTCCGTCTTGTCGCCGTGCCGGTGCCCGTGCCCGTGCCCGTGCCCGTGCCCGTGCCCATCGTGGCAGATCGCGGGCCGCGCATCCACGGGTCGCGACACGCCGTCATCGCCGGCCCTCAACGGCGTGTTGCGACTCCTGGATGCAGCGAAGCCGGGCCGCGCGGAGAGCGCGGGCCCGGCTTCGGGAGCGAGGGAGGCTTACTTGTCGTCGGCCTTCTTCTTGGTGGAGCGCTTCTTCGGCTTCTCCGCGGGAGCCTCCTCGGCGGCGGACTCCTCGGCGGGCGCCTCGTCGGCCGCGGGGGCCTCGTCGGAGGCTGCGGCGTCGTCGGACTCGTCGCCGTCGGCGATCGCGGTGAACTCGGCCAGGTCGACCGGCTTGCCGTTGCTGTCGACGACCTTCACCTTGCCGAGGATGATCGCGAGCGCCTTGTTGCGGGCGACCTCGCCGACCATCGACGGGATCTGGCCGTTCTCGCTGAGGATCTTCACGAACTCATTCGGGTCCATGCCGTACTGAGCGGCGCCCTGCACGAGGTACTGGGTGAGCTCGTCCTGGCTGACCTTGACGTCGTTCTCCTGCGCGACCTCGTCGAGGAGGATCTGCGTGCGGAAGGTCTTCTCGCTGGACTCCTTGACCTCGGCGCGGTGCACGTCGTCCTCGAGGCGGTTCTCCTGCTCCAGGTGACGGTGCACCTCGTCCTCGACGAGCTGCTCCGGGACGGGGATCTCGACCAGCTCGAGGAGCTTGTCGACCAGCTGGTCGCGGGCGGCCGTGCCCTGGCCGAACACCTTGGCGCGCTCGACCTGCGTGCGCAGGCTCTGGCGCAGCTCGCCGATGGTGTCGAACTCGCTGGCGATCTGGGCGAAGTCGTCGTCGGCCTCGGGGAGCTCGCGCTCCTTGACGGCGTTGAGCGTGACGGTGATCTGCGCGTTCTCGCCCTCGTGGTCGCCGCCCATGAGCGGGGCCTCGAAGGTGGTGGTCTCGCCGGCGGTCAGCGTGTCGAGCGCCTCGTCGATGCCATCGATGAGCTCGCCGGAGCCGATCTCGTACGAGATGTTGGCCGCGGTGTCGACCTCCTCGCCGCCGATCTCGGCGGTCAGGTCGATCTGCGCGAAGTCACCGGTCTTGGCGGGACGGTCGACGGTCACGAGCGTGCCGAAGCGGCTGCGGAGCCGGTCGAGCTCCTCCTCCACGTCGTCGACGCCCACCTCGGCCGCATCCACCGTGATGGTGATGTCGTCGAAGTCGGGCAGCTTCACCTCGGGGCGCACATCCACCTCGATGGTGAGGAGCAGGTCGCCCGAGAAGTCGCTCTCGTTCGGCCACTCGGTGATGTCGGCCTCCGGACGCCCGAGCGGGCGCACGTCGTTCTCCTCGATGGCACGGCGGTAGAACCCGTCGAGGCCCTCGTTGACCGCGTGCTCCAGGACGGCGGCCTTGCCGACCCGCTGGTCGATGATGGGCGGCGGCACCTTGCCCTTGCGGAAACCGGGGATGGTCACCTGCTCGGCGATGTGCTCGTACGCGTGCTTGATGGACGGCTGCAGCTCCTCCGGCGTCACCGAGATGGTGAGCTTGGTGCGGGTGGGGCTGAGCTTCTCGACCGTGGTCTTCACGATGTCTGGGTTCTCCTGAATGTTCGAACGGTGGTCTTCTCGCAAGGAACGAGGTCCTCGTCGGGGCGACAGGATTCGAACCTGCGACCTCCCGCTCCCAAAGCGGGCGCTCTAGCCAAGCTGAGCTACGCCCCGGCTTGAAGCGGTGCGAAAGACCGTGGTCGAGTCTACTGCACGCCCGCATCCCCCGCGTGTACTACGATGGTCTCCGGCCGTCGCGCAGAAGGCGGCCCGGTGCCGCAACCGCGGCGCTCGGGGATGTAGCTCAATGGTAGAGCCTCAGTCTTCCAAACTGATTACGCGGGTTCGATTCCCGTCATCCCCTCCGTTTTCGCCCGTCGGGCGTGTCTGCCGCCTTTCGTAACGTCTGCGGCCGCGCGAGCAGCCGCAATCGTGACGGAGCACCGCAGTCGCTGGTGCCAACGGCGCGCCGGCGCGGCACAATGCCGTCATGACGGCGACACCCCCGCCGGAGGACGGGCTCACGGATGCGCAGCGCAGCCTGCGTGCGCAGCTGCTCGCGACCGAGCACTGGGGGCTGCTCGCGTCGCGGTCGACGACGCAGAGCGAGGTGCTGACGCGGATCGCGATCTTCCTGACGCTCGTGTCGGCGGGACTGGTGACGCTCGGGTTCATCGGGCAGGCGAGCGGCTTCCGCGGGTGGTTCGGCGTGGCCGCGCTGGGGGTGCTGTTCGCGCTGGCGCTGCTCGGGCTCGTCACGGAGGTCCGGGCGTTCAACACGGCCAGCGAGGACCTGATGTACGTCGTCGCCATGAACCGGCTCCGGGCGGCGTACGTCGAACTCGACCCCGGGATCGAGCAGTTCCTGATGGCGTCGGCGCACGACGACGAGGCCGGGGCGCGGCTCACCTACCACTTCTTCTACCCGCGGGGGCCCACTCCGGTGCTCGGAAGCTCCATGATGATCATCACCATCGTGGAGGCGATCGTCGTCGGTCTCCTCGTCGGAGGGGCGTCGTGGGCGCTCGGCGCGCATCCGGTCGTCGCGGCTGTGCTCGGAAGCGTGGTCGGAGTCGCCGTGGTCGTGCTCTCGCTGCTGTGGGGCATGCGCACGTACCGGAAGGCGTTCGCGTCCTACCGGCCGCTGCGGCCCGGCGACTGACCGCTATTCGTTGCCGACGTGCTTGTCGGCCTGGTCGCGGGCGCCCTCGATCTTGTCGTCGTACTTGCCGCCCGTGACCTTCTTGGCGGCGCCGGCCACGCCGTCGAGCAGCTTGTCACTGACGCCTTCCGCCTGCTCGGAGCTGAGCGCGTCCTTGACCTTCGGGTCGTTCAGGAACTCCTGCGCCTTCTTGGTGAAGTCGTCGAATCCGGCCATGCGGCCATCCAACACTCAGTGCTGCAAGAAGGCCAGTACCGCGAGCACCCGGCGGTGGTCGTCGCCGGAGTCCTCCAGGCCCAGCTTCTGGAAGATCGACGTCACGTTCTTCTCGACCGCGCCGACGCCGACCACCATGCGGGCCGCGATCGCGGCATTGGTGCGGCCCTCGGCCATCAGCTCCAGCACCTCCCGCTCGCGCGGAGTGAGGGTGGCGAGCGGGTCCGTGCGCCGGGTCAGCAGCTCGCGCACCACCTGCGGGTCGAGCACCGTGCCGCCCGCCGCCACCCGGGAGACCGCATCCCGCAGCTCGTCGAGCGACGCGATCCGGTCCTTCAGCAGGTAGCCGGTGCCGCCCTCGCCGCCGGCCAGCAGCTCCTGCGCGTAGGTCCCCTCGACGTACTGCGACAGCAGCAGGACCGCGATCGAGGGATGCTCGCGCCGGATGCGCAGGGCCGCCCGCACGCCCTCGTCGCGGAACGTCGGGGGCATCCGCACATCCAGCACCGCCACATCCGGCATCAGGTCGGGCACCGCCTCCAGCAGCGTGTCCGCGTCGCCGAACGCGCCGACGGTGTCGAACCCGGCCTCGTCGAAGAGCCGGATCAGACCCTCGCGGAGGAGGACGGAGTCGTCCGCGACGACCACACGGAGGGGGACGGATTCGCTCGGCACGCCCCCAGCCTAGAGCGCGGCCGGAGTCAGGCGAGCGGGATGCGCGCCCCGATCCGGGTGGGCCCGCCGGCCGGGCTGTCGACGACCAGCTCGCCGCGCAGACCGCGGACCCGCTCCTCCAGTCCGCGGAGCCCGTGGCCCTCGACCGGCGACGCGCCGCCTCGGCCGTTGTCGGTCAGCCAGACGCTCAGCCAGGCGGCGCCCGACGCATCCACCGACCGATCCAGGAACAGCCGGGCCGCCTGCGCGCCCGAGTGCTTGGCCAGGTTCGCTGCGAGCTCCGCCAGCACATAATAGGCGTTCCGCTCGATCTCGGGGCTGAACCGCTCCCCCGGCTGCAGCGACGACTCGACGGTCATCGGGATGGGGCTGCGCGCGGCCAGCGACTCGGCGGCGGCCACGAGGCCCCTGTCCTGCAGGATGGGCGGGGCGAACCCGCGCGACAGGGCCCGGAGCTCCTCGAGGGTGTCGCCCGCCTGCTGCCGCGCCTCCGCGAGCAGCGTGGCGGCGGCCTCCGGGTCGTCGGCCAGCTTGCGCTCGGCGGCGGCGATGTCCATCTGCAGCCGGATCAGGCGCTGCTGCGGGCCGTCGTGCAGGTCGCGCTCGAGGCGGCGCAGGGCCTGGTCCTCGGCGGCGACGGCGGCGCCCCGGGAGGCGGACAGGTCGGCGACCTCGCGCTGCAGCGCCTCCGACGGCCACCGGCCGAGCAGTCCGCGCGCCACGGCCTCGTGCGCCAGGGTCAGCCCGCGGGTCACGAACGGCAGGGTCACGGCGAACACGATGCCGGCGATCACGTAGAGGATGCGGTCGCCCACCGTCGGGTCGAACGTCGAGTGCGTGCGGAACACCGCGTCCACGACGGTCTGCGACAGGAAGAAGGAGCGGTCGCCCTGCGGGATGAACGGCTCCCAGATCCACCCGGTCAGCCCGCCGAGAGCGACCGACACCCACACGATCGTCAGCGACCAGGAGACGATGCTCACGATCGGGTTGATCAGGATGCCGTGCAGCAGGTAGAGCCAGTAGTGGCCGTTGGCGAAGGGGCCGAAGACGGAGCGCACGAACGTGCGGGGCGTGCCGGGCTTCTCCCAGACCGGGCGCGGGATGGACGGCCGGCCCGCCCAGTCCAGGCGGGTCAGCTCGACCACGCCGAAACCGCGCGCGGTGTAGAAGGCGGCGACGATGAGGAAGAAGCCGACGTAGATGACGATGGTGCCGACGCCCGTCCAGAACAGCGACATGAGCACGGAGAGCCCGATGATCGCGATCGGCATGGTCAGCACCAGGAAGCCGAGCTCGCGCGGCACGCCCCGCCACAGCGAGCCGTAGTTCGCTCGGGCGGGACGGGGCTGGGTGGGTGTCACAGCATCCAGCGTGGCAGAGACGGGGGCGGGTTCAGTGGACATGACCTCAGCCTCGCGGGATCGGCGCGCTCACCCCATCCCGGGCGCCTCCGGAACCGTTCGGGGGTTAACCCGACCTCAGTAAGCGCAGCCTTGGCTTCGTTGTCGGAATTCCGTCGGCTCGCTAGCGTTCATGACAGGCAGAAGAAAGGACGCCACCCATGACGGACATCGCCGCAACCCAGAGTGTCTCGAACCCCGACGTCGCGGCCGGAGTCGCGCAGTTCCTCACCCCTGTCGTCATCGACCTGACCGCGATCGTGGTCAACGGCAAGCAGGCGCACTGGCACGTGCGCGGCGCCAACTTCATCGGCGTGCACGAGCTGCTCGACACGATCGTCGACCACGCGCAGGAGTGGGCCGACCTCGCCGCGGAGCGCATCGTCGCCCTCGGCCTCCCCGTCGACGCACGCCTCGGCACCGTGGCCGCGAAGACCACCACGGGCGAGCTCACCGCGGGCTTCCGCCCGTCGAACGAGACCATCGCCGAGGTCATCGCCCAGCTCGACGCCGCCCTCGCCGCCGTGAACACGGCCGTGCGCGAGCTCGCGGAGCTCGACCAGACCAGCCAGGACGTCGCGATCGAGATCGCCCGCGGGCTCGACAAGGACCGCTGGTTCCTGTTCGCCCACATCAGCGAGTAGTCGCGCTTCGGCAGGGGCCGTCCGCGGAAGCGGGCGGCCCTTCGTCGTTCGTGGGGCGGTCCGGTGCGCCCCTCGTGGCGTCGCTCGCGCGGCGACGATTTGTGCCAAATCGTGGTTATGGCGGCGCCAGAACCGAGATTTGGCACAAATCGTGGGCGGGGTGGGCGCCCGTCACGCCCGCCGGGTCATGGACACGCGGAGCACGGCAGCACTACGCTCGCGCCATGATGCGCCGGGTGCTCGTCGCGGGAGGCCTGGTCGCCGTCGCACTGATCGGCCTGCTCGTCGCTCCCGCCGCCGGCGCCGCGCCCATCACCACCTTCGACGTGCTGAAGGCGATGAACGACGAGCAGCAGGAGGCGTACCTCCAGAAGCATCCGGAACTGCTCATCCGGCTCGCCAACACCGACCCCGACGCCGTTCACGACGACTGGGCGTCGCTGGATGCGGCCGATCGTGAGGATGCGGTGGAGACGATCCCCGAGATCATCGGCAACCTCGACGGCGTCGACTACCGTGACCGGGACCGCGCCAACCGCCGGGCCCTGCGGCAGGCGATCGCGAAGGCGGAGCGGCAGGTCCGCGCGCATCCCGACGACGAGCTGACGAAACGGGTGCTCGGGGCGTTGACGGCCATCCAGAAGACCCTCAAGGGGAAGCGCACGCCCGCGCGGCACCTCATCACCCTGAGCCTCGACCGACCGCCGCTCGCCGCCATCGCGCTGGGCGACCTGGACAAGGCGTCCGAGATCACGTTCGTGGTGCCCGGGATGGGCACGTACACCGACGACATGCAGCTGTGGACGCAGTCGGCCCAGAACCTGTACGACGAGCAGGGCGAGGTGGGCGCATCCAAACGGCGGGCGGTCGTGTCATGGATCGGGTACGTCACTCCCCCACCCGGGCTGGATGCGGCGCTCGGCGACTACGCCGCCCGCGGCGCTCCCCTGCTCACCGACGACCTGCGCGGCGTCAACGCAGTGCGCGTCACGAGCCCGCCGCGCTCGCTCAACGTGGTGGCGCACTCGTACGGGACGACGACCAGCGCCAACGCCCTCGCCGACGCGTCGGACCTCGGCGTGTACGCTTTCGTGATGCTCGGGTCCGCGGGCATCGAGAGCCGCATCCCGAACGCCGCCGCGCTGCACACGCGGCACAGCTACGCCGGCGAGGCCGACGCGGACGGCGAGGCGCGCTTCGGGCGCATCACCCGCCGCGACCCGCGCTCGCCCTCGTTCGGCGCGACGGTCATCAGCGTCGACGGAGACGAGGAGGCCGACCTGCTGCCGGTCACCGGTCACGCGCCGGTGCTGCACTCGCCGTGGAACGACGACCCGCTGTCGTCGGCGTGGTCGGGCATCACCGACACGGTCCTGTTCGAGAAGAAGTACGCCGAGCACCTCGCCCACTACGGCTACCTGGACGCCTACACGGAGTCGCTGCGCAACACGGCCGTGGCGACGACGCCGGGCGCGGACCGGCTGCTGCTGCGCGGGCACTGAGGCGGCGGCTGGCGGCGTCGCGCGAGGGCGGAGATTTGTGCCAAATCGCGGTTATAGCGCCGCGAAAACCACGATTTGGCACAAATCGTGAAGAACGGGGACCGTCGAGGTGGCGTGCGCTGGGATCGCGTGGCGGAGGCAAGCGCGAGATTTGTGCCAAATCGCGGTTTTGACGACGTCAGAACCACGATTTGGCACAAATCGTGCCCAACCCGCGAGGCGTCAGCGTGAGAGCGGCGCGGCGTCCCGCGCCGACATTCGTCACGAATGGCGGGATTGGCGGGGCGGGACGCGACATTCGGCACGAATGGTGCCCGGACGGTGGGCGCCCGAGGGACGCCGGGCGCGGGGGTCAGCGCAGCGCGTCGTGGGTGACGCGGCCCGCGAGGAGGGTGGCGGCGACCGGCATCGTGCGGAGTTCGTCGGGCGACGCCGCCAGCGGGTCGCGGTCGAGCACGGCGAGGTCGGCGGGCTGACCGAGCGACAGGGTGGAGCGGGTGGATGCGCGGAGCGCGACGTCCGCGGGGATCGTCTGCTCGGGGTGCCACGGCTCGCGACCGTCGCGCGTGCGGCCGACGGCGGAGGCGATCGCGGCCCAGGGGTCGAGAGGGGCGACGGGGGCATCGGAGCCGAAAGCCAGGCGGGCGCCGGCGGCGTGCAGGTCGGCGAGGGGGAAGGCGCGGTCGGTGCGTCCCTGCCAGAGGCGGTCGGCGACGTCCCGGTCGTCCATGGCGTGCTCGGGCTGCACGCTCGCGGTCACGCCGAGGCGGGCGAAGCGCGGGACGTCGGCGGGGTCGATCAGCTGCGCGTGCTCGATGCGACCGCCCGCGCCGATCGAAGCGAAGGCGTCCAGCGCCCGGCGGTTCGCCTCGTCGCCGATCGCGTGGACGGCCGGCTCCAGGCCGTGGTCGACGGCGAACCGCATCCGCTCGACGAGCTCCGCGGGCGCGAGGTTGGCGACGCCGTGGCCGCCGTCCGGATAGGCGTGAGAGCACAAGGCGGTGCGGGTGTTGAGCGAACCGTCGGAGATGACCTTGAACGGCCCTACGGTCAGCAGGCCGCCGGTGCCGGGGATGGCTGCGCCCGTCCGCAAGCCCAGACCGGCGGCCCGGTCGAGGTGCTCGCCGTAGATGCCGAACTCCACGCGCAGACCCGCAGCGTCGCCCTCACCGCCATTCCGGCCGACGCCGTCACCGCCACGCCCGCCGCCGGCGCCCATCCGCCGCATCCAAACGTCGAGGTTCCACCCGTACTCGAGGTCGACGATCCCGACCACCCCTCGCGTCGCTGCAGCGCGTGCGGCGTCGGCCGCCCAGCGGTCGAGCGTGGCGTCGTCGGCCGCGGTCAGGACGCTGGTGACGGCGAAGCTGGCGTCCTCGCGCAACACGGCGTCCGTGGTGCCGGGAGCGAAACGTCGCGCCGCGGCGCTGTTGAGCCACGAGCAGTGCAGGTCCCCCGCGATCAGGACGACCGGGCGGTCCGTCGCCGCGTCGAGCAGCGAACGCGTCGGCTCGTCGGGCCACAGCGCATCGTGGAAGCCGAAGCCGACCAGCACGTCGTCGCCAGAGGCGCCGGAGGCGCCCGCCGCGCGCTCCTGCACCGCCCGCTCCCGCACCAGCGCCGCGGCCTCGGCCGCGGACGCCGCCCGGGACACGTCGAGCCGACGCGCGGTCTGCGCCCACTGGGTGAAGTGGACGTGCTGGTCCCACAGCCCCGGCACGACCCAGCGCCCATCGAGCGGGATGCGCTCCACGGGCCCGACGTCCGTCGCCGTCCCGGCGGGCTGCACCGCGCTGATCCTGCCCTCGTCGAGCACGACATCCACCAGCCCGTCCACACCGGACACACCGAACGCAGAGACCGCGGCGATCCGGCCCCCGGCGAGCACCACCGTCATCGTGCCGCGCGTCGCCGCTCGTGCACGATCCGCATCTCGCGGAGCAGCCCCTCGCTCGCGTACGCGCTGTCGCCGCCGAGCTCGGACATGATCGTTTCGACGATGTGGTCCGGGCGGTTCTGGCTCATCTTCTGCTTCGCGACCACGCGGGTGGGCGTCAGGCGCAGACCCACCGTGCCGGAGGCGATGCGGTCGGCGTACTCCGAGTCCTTGAGGGTGCCGCGCATCCGCCGCGGCGACGGGAGCTCATCCTCGAAGTGGTCGACCAGGCGCTCCAGCACCTCGAGGTTCTCCTCGTCGCTCAGGATCTCCGGGACGCCGGAGAAGTGCGCGGCGATGAAGTTCCAGGTCGGCACGGCGGGCTTCTCGTCGTACCAGCCGGAGGAGATGTACCCGTGCGGACCCTGCACGACGATGAGCAGTTCGTGCTGCCCGAGCTCGTGCAACTGCTCGTCCGGCCGTCCGACGTGGGCGAGCAGGCTCAGCTCCTCCCGCGTCTCGTCGAGGAGGACCGGGTAATGCGAGGCGACGAGTCCCGTCGAGGGGGCGCTGACGAACGTGGCCCACGGGTTCTCGCGCACGAGCCGTTTCAGCTCGTCGGGGTCGCCCAGGGTGAAGCTCGGGTTCTGTCGCATCGCGCCCTCCTAGGCCTGGTCCACTGGGCACCAGTACAGCTTGCGGCCGCCCAGCTCCTCCATGAGGATGTTCGTCCCGCACACCCGGCACGGCAGGCCCTCGCGCTTGTAGACCCAGTGCCGGTCGTCGCGGCTGGCCATCGCCTTGCGGTAGGACTCCTCGTCGAGGTCGTCCATCGTCATCATCTGGCCGGTCTCGACCCCGATGCGCAGCAGGTGCACCCAGTCGCGCCACAGCGCCCGCACCGTCTCCTCCGGCACCTTCTTGCCGGGCGTGTGCGGGTTCTGCCGGGCGCGGAACAGCAGCTCGGCGCGGTAGACGTTGCCGATGCCGCTGACCACACTCTGATCCATCAGCAGCAGGGCGATGGAGGTGGGCTTGCGCCGGACGATCGAGACGAAGCGGTCCTCCGCCTCCCGGCTGGCGTCGACCTGCGGGTCCGGTCCGAGCTTCGCGATCACCGCATCCACCTGGGCCGGGTCGAGCACCTCGCAGGCGGTCGGTCCGCGCAGGTCCGCGACGGCGCTGTCGGTGAGGAGCCGCACGCGCACCTGGCCGATGGGCTCGGGCGGGAACGAGGTGATCTCGGCCTCCACCTTCTCCGACTCGGCCATGCGCAGGCGTGTGCGCCGGGGCGCGCCGATCGAGTGGAGGGAGTTCTCGCCCGCCGCGTCGAGGATCGGCTCGCCGAGGTCGGTGCCGCGCTGGTTGGTCTGGCCCATCCGTCCGTTCGCGCTCGCGATCGTCGGGTCGATGCTGATGTCGCCCGCGAAGTCCCACGCGCCGTAGAGGCCGAGGTGGACGCGGAGCCACAAGTCGTTGTCGAACTCGAGGAACATCTGCTTGCCGACCGCGCGCGCATCCGTCATGACGTGGCCGTCGATGCGCGTCGCATCGGCCGCGAACCGGCCCTGCGGGGACGACACGGCCACGCGGTGGCCGACGAAGTTGACGGCGAACTGCCGCGCGATGCGGTGGACGGAGTGGCCTTCGGGCATCAGTGGTCCACGTTCTTGCCCGCGATGTCGCCGGTGGCCTCGTACTCCGCCAGCTGGGCGATGCGGCGCACGTGCCTCTCCTCGAACGAGAACGGCTCGGCGATGAACGCGTCGATGAAGCCGGTGGCCTCCTCGACCGTGTGCTGCCGGGCGCCGATGGCGATGACGTTGGCGTCGTTGTGCTGCCGGGCGAGCAGCGCGGTCGACTGGCTCCACACCAGCGCTGCGCGCACCCCGCGCACCTTGTTCGCCGCGATCTGCTCGCCGTTGCCCGAACCGCCGAAGACGATGCCGAGCGCCTCGACGCCGGCCTGCTGGTCGCGGACCACCGCGGCCGCCGCGTTGATGCAGAACGCCGGGTAGTCGTCGATCGGGTCGTACTCCGTCGGACCGTGATCGACCACCTCGTGACCCGCCGCGCTCAGGTGCTCCTGCAGATGCGTGCTGAAGTCGAGGCCGGCGTGGTCGGTGGCGATGTGGATGCGCATATCCACAGTTTAGGGAGGACCGCCGACCCTCGACGGCTCGGTGGCTAAGGTGGGTGCGGTGGACACGATCCACACGTTCGACCTCTTTAGTCATCCCCTCGAAGGAGCCAGCGTTGCCCGGAGAAAACCTCACCCGCATCGAAGCGCAGGAGCGTGCGTCGCTCGTCCGCACCCACAGCTACGACGTCAGGCTCGACCTGACCACCGGGCCGGAGACGTTCCGCAGCACCACGACGGTGCGCTTCTCGGCGAAGGAGGGCGCGTCGACCTTCATCGACGCGATCACGCGGACGGTGCACGCCGTCACCCTGAACGGCGTCGAGCTCGACCCCTCCACGGTGAGCGACGGCGTGCGCATCCAGCTCGACGGTCTCAAGGACGAGAACGAGCTGACCGTCGACGCCGACGCGATCTACACCAACACCGGCGAGGGCCTGCACCGCTTCGTCGACCCGGTCGACGGCGAGGTATACCTCTACAGCCAGTTCGAGGTGCCGGACTCGCGGCGCATGTTCGCCGTGTTCGAGCAGCCCGACCTCAAGGCCGAGTTCAGCTTCACCGTCACCGCACCGGAGCACTGGGCGGTCGTCAGCAACTCCCCCACGCCGGAGCCGCAGGCGGCGGGCGACGGTAAGAAGGTCTGGTCGTTCGCGCCGACCCCGGTCATCTCCTCCTACATCACCGCGCTCGTCGCGGGCCCCTACGAGTCGGTGCACAGCGAGCTCACCAGCCGTGACGGCCGCACCATCCCGCTCGGCGTCTACACCCGCAAGAGCCTGGCCGAGTTCCTCGACGCCGACTACATCTTCGACAAGACGCGCGAGGGCTTCGCGTTCTACGAGGAGCGCTTCGACTACGCCTACCCGTTCGAGAAGTACGACCAGCTCTTCGTGCCGGAGTTCAACGCGGGCGCGATGGAGAACGCCGGCGCGGTGACCTTCACCGAGACCTACGTGTTCCGGTCGAAGGTCACGGACGCGATCAAGGAGCGCCGCGTCGTCACGATCCTGCACGAGCTGGCGCACATGTGGTTCGGCGACCTGGTCACCATGAAGTGGTGGAACGACCTCTGGCTGAACGAGTCGTTCGCCGAGTACGCGTCGACGCTCGCGACCGCGGAGGCCACCGAGTGGACCGAGGCATGGACGACGTTCGCCGCGATGGAGAAGAGCTGGGCGTACCGCCAGGACCAGCTGCCCTCGACGCACCCGATCGTCGCGACGATCAACGACCTCGAGGATGTGCAGGTCAACTTCGACGGCATCACCTACGCGAAGGGCGCCTCGGTGCTCAAGCAGCTGGTGGCGTGGGTCGGCCAGGACGACTTCCTCGCGGGCGTCGCGCAGTACTTCAAGAAGCACGCGCACTCGAACACCGAGCTCAAGGACCTGCTGGTCGAGCTCGAGGCCACCAGCGGCCGCGACCTGACCGGATGGTCGGAGAAGTGGCTGGAGACCGCGGGCGTCAACACCCTCCGTCCCGAGCTGACGGTGGATGCGGACGGCACGATCACCTCGTTCGCCGTGCTGCAGTCGGCGGCGGCCGACTACCCGACCATCCGCCCGCACCGCCTCGCGATCGGCCTCTACAACCTCCGCGACGGCAAGTTGACGCGCGACGAGCGCTTCGAGCTCGACGTCGACGGTGAGCGCACCGAGGTCGCCGACCTCGTCGGCACCCGCCGCCCCGACCTCGTGCTCATCAACGACGACGACCTCGCCTACGCGAAGATCCGTCTCGACGAGCAGTCGCTCGCGGTCGCGATCGAGCACCTGTCCGACATCGAGAGCCCGCTCGCCCGCTCCCTGGTCTGGGGCGCGGTGTGGGATGCGACCCGCGACGCCGAGACGAGCGCGAGCGACTACGTGCGCCTGGTGCTCGGGAACATCGCCTCGGAGACCGAGTCGACCACCATCCGCACCACGCTGAACCAGCTCGTGCTCGCCGCGACGGCCTACGTCGCGCCGGAGCGCCAGAAGGAGACCGCCCAGGGCGCGGCCGACGCTCTGTGGGAGCTGGCGAAGGGCGCCGAGGCGGGCAGTGACGCGCAGTTCCAGTTCGTGAAGTTCTTCGCCGCGCTGGCCTCCACCGACGAGCAGCTGTCGACCATCGCCGCACTCCGCGACGGCTCGGTCACCCTCGACGGTCTGACCGTCGACACCGACCTGTCGTGGGAGCTGCTGATCGCGCTGGTCGCCGGCGGCGCCGCGGGCACCGCCGAGATCGACGCGGCACTCGCCGCGGACAACACCGCGAACGGCGGCCAGTTCGCCGCGCAGGCCCGCGCGAGCATCCCGACGCTCGAGGGCAAGCAGGCGGCCTGGGACTCGGTGTTCGCCTCGGACGCCCTGCCGAACACGATCGTCCGGTACACCGGCATCGGGTTCCAGCGCGCCAAGGACAAGTCCGTGCTCGCGCAGTTCGTCGAGCCGTACTTCGCCGCCCTGCAGGACATCTGGACCTCGCGCACCTACAAGATCGCGGAGTACCTGGTCGAGGGCATGTACCCGGCACCGCTCGCGAACGAGGAACTGCGGGATGCGACCCGCGCCTGGCTCGACGCGAACCCGGAGCCGGCCGCCCTGCGCCGCATGGTGGTCGAGAACCTGGCAGGCGTCGAGCGCGCGCTCGCGGCCCAGGAGCGGGACGCCGCCGCCTGATCGGAGCCGAGCGCTCCCGTCGCGGCGATCACCGGAGGGGCCGTGCGTCTGCACGGCCCCTCCGTCGTACCAGGCGGCCCTCCGGGGTGGTACCGCGGGAGGATGCCGCGACGCGAGCCGCGCCCCTAGTCTCGGACGTATGATCCAGCTCGATCACCTGACCAAGCGCTTCGGCGAGAAGACCGCCGTCGACGACATCACCGTGACCATCCAGCCGGGCAAGGTCACCGGCTTCCTCGGCCCGAACGGCGCCGGCAAGTCCACGACCATGCGGATGATCATGGGACTCGACCGGCCCACCCGCGGACGCGCGCTCATCAACGGCAAGCGCTACGCCGAGTTCCGCTCCCCGCTCACCGAGGTGGGCGCCCTGCTCGACGCCAAGGCCGTGCACACCGGGCGCACCGCCTACGCGCACCTGCTCGCGCTCGCCGCGACGCACGGCATCCCGAAGTCCCGCGTGCACGAGGTCATCGGCATGACGGGACTCGAAACGGTCGCGAGCAAGCGCGTCGGCGGCTTCTCGCTCGGGATGGGGCAGCGGCTGGGCATCGCCGCCGCCATGCTCGGCGACCCCGCCACGCTCATCCTCGACGAGCCCGTCAACGGCCTCGACCCCGAGGGCGTGCTCTGGGTGCGTCAGTTCGCCCGTCACCTGGCGTCGCAGGGCCGCACGGTGTTCCTGTCGTCGCACCTGATGAGCGAGATGGCCCAGACGGCCGACCACATCGTCGTGCTGGGACGCGGTCGTGTGCTCGCGGACGCCCCGGTCGACACCATCCTCGCCGAGGCCACCCGGCATGCCGTCCGCGTGCGCACCCCGCAGCCCGAACAGCTCGCCCGGGCGGTGGCGGGCGCCGACGTCGCCGTCACCGGCGTCGAGGCGCAGCTGCTGGAGGTCACCGGCCTCACCGCGGCGCAGATCGGAGAGACCGCCGCCCGCGACGGTATCGTGCTGCACGAGCTGACGCCGATCAGCGCCTCCCTCGAGGAGGCCTACCTCGAACTCACCCAGGACGACGTCGAATACCGCACGGAGGTCAGCCGATGAGCACCGCCACCACCACCCAGCAGGGCACGGTCCACCCGCACACCTCGCTCGGCCACCTCAACTTCGCGCGGGTGGTCCGCTCGGAGTGGATCAAGCTCTGGACGCTGCGCTCGACGTTCTGGACGCTGATCAGCGCTGTCGTGCTCGTCGTCGGCATCGCCGCCCTGGTGGCCGTCGCGATCCCCGACAAGTCGACCCTGGTCGACCGGGTCTCCGCTGCGCAGCGCGCCGCCGTCGAGGCGCAGGCGGCGGACTTCGCGCAGACCGCGGCGACCGCGGGCCTCACGTTCGCCTCCCTGGTCATCGCCGTGCTCGGCGTGCTCGTCATCAGCGGCGAGTTCTCGACCGGCATGATCCGCTCGTCCTTCACGGCCGTCCCGCGCCGGTTCCCGGTGTTCGGCGCCAAGACCCTGGTGCTGTTCGTCGTGGCGTTCCTCGCCGGCCTGATCAGCTCGGCCGCGTCGTGGGCCGTCGCCGTGCCCATCCTGACCGCGAAGGGCTACACGGGAGATCTGTTCTCGAGCGACACCCTCTGGGCGATCCTCGGAGCCGGCGCCTACCTCGGCCTGGTGGCCGTCTTCGCCCTCGGGGTCGGCGCGATCCTGAAGTCCACCGCGGGCGGGATCGCGGGCGCCCTCGGAGTGCTGCTCGTCCTGCCGATCATCGCGAGCCTGGTCGGCGGCCTGACGCGGACGCAGTGGGTGACCGACGCCCAGCACTACCTGATCAGCAACGCGGGCTCCGGCATGGCGGGTCTCGCCAACGGCGACCTCGAACCGTGGGCGAACGTGCTCACCGTGCTCGTCTGGGCCGCCGTCGCCTTCGTCGGCGGCGCGCTCCTCCTGCAGCGCAGGGACGCCTGACCGCCGACGTGACCGCTCCCTCCCCCGCACCGGACGCCCCGGACGGCCTCGAACTGCCGAGGCCGCCCGGGGCGATCCGTCGCTACTTCGCGGCGCATCCCCTCGTCGTGGATGTGCTGCTCGCGGCCCTCTACCTGGTGCCGACGGTGATCGTGTCGCTCGTCGGCTTCGCCATGCGGCCGAGCGTGCAGGAGGCCGTCCTCCTGGTGCTCTCCGCGGCCGCGGGCGTCGCGCTGCTGGCGCGCCGGCACCGGCCGGTGGTCGTGTTCGCCTTGGCGACGCTCGTCCTCGGCGCCAGCGTGTTCCTGGGCCGCGACGTGGACCTGCTGCCGACGCTGTTCGCGCTCTACGCCCTGGCGGTGTACCGCTCCATCCGCTCCGCCTGGATCGCGTACGCCGTCACCGCCGCCGTCACGGTCGCGACGCTGACCACCGAGGTGCTGCTCCAGCAGGCCCAGGTGTTCACCCAGCTGCGGACGGCGGCGCTCCCCGCCGGCATCATCGTGCTCCTCTTCTCGGCCGTGGCGGTGCTGATCGGCAGCAACGTCGGCAACCGGCGGCGGTACCTGGATGCGCTCATCGACCGTGCCCGGCAGCTCGCGCGCGAGCGCGACCAGCAGGCCGAGATCGCGACGGCGGCGGAGCGCAGCCGCATCGCGGGCGAGCTGCACGACATCGTGTCGCACAGCCTCACGGTGATGATCACCCTCGCAGACGGTTCCGGGCGCCTCGCCGCGACCGCGCCGGAACGCTCCGCCGAGACGATGCGGCTCGTCGCCGAGACGGGCCGCGGGGCCCTCGCCGACATGCGGCGCCTGCTCGGCGTGCTCGGCGACGACGACGGCGAGCCCGCGGCTCGCGCACCCCAGCCCGGCGTCGCCGACCTGGGCGCGCTGATCGAGACGTTCCGCGCGGCCGGCCTGCCGGTGCGCATCACCGTGTCGGGGGTGCCGCCGGAGGACGCCGGGCAGCAGCTGACCGTGTACCGCGTGGTGCAGGAGGGGCTGACCAACGTGCTGCGCTATGCCGCGACGGCGACCGCGGTGCGGGTCGTCACGGTCTTCCAGCCCGGAAGCGTGATCCTGACGGTGGACGACGACGCGACCGTGCACGGCCCGCCGCATCAGGGGTCGGGACGCGGACTGCTCGGGCTGCGTGAGCGCGTCGGGCTGTACGGCGGCACGATCGAAGCCGGACCGCGGCCGGGCGGCGGCTGGCGGCTGCGGGCGGTATTCCCGGCGCTGCGAGGCGCGGCGGGCGCCGCATCCACCCGGACCCCCGCATCCACCCGGACCCCCGCATCCACGCCGACCCCCGCATCCACCCCGACCCGGAAGGAGACGCCGTGAGCGACGGCCCCATCCGCCTCCTGCTCGTCGACGACCAGCAGCTCGTCCGCCTCGGCTTCCGCATGGTGCTGGAGGCCGAGCCCGGACTCGTCGTGGTGGGCGAGGCCTCCGACGGCGCCGAGGCGGTGCGGCTGGCGGCGGAGCTCCGGCCCGATGTGGTGCTGATGGATGTGCGGATGCCGGTGCTCGACGGGATCGAGGCCACCCGGCGCATCATCGCGGCGCAGCCGTCGGCCCGCGTGATCGTGCTGACCACCTTCGACCTGGACGAGTACGCCTTCGGCGGTCTGCGCGCCGGCGCCAGCGGCTTCCTGCTGAAGGACGTTCGGCCCGACGAACTCGTCTCCGCCGTG
This sequence comes from Leifsonia sp. 22587, assembly GCF_052044215.1. Lineage (NCBI taxonomy): Bacteria > Bacillati > Actinomycetota > Actinomycetes > Micrococcales > Microbacteriaceae > Leifsonia > Leifsonia sp. 22587. Next base: position 523,075 of record NZ_JBQENB010000004.1, on the reverse strand, counting down.
CGCAGCGTCGCCGCCGGGGACGCGGCGGTGTCGGGACGCGTCACGCGCGCGATGCTCGAGCTCTTCGCCGACCGGCTGCCGGCCGGCGGCGCATCCCCCGCTCCGGGCCACGACCCGGTGGCCGCCCTCACGCCGCGGGAGCGCGAGATCCTCGCCGCCATCGGCGAGGGGCTCAGCAACGGCGAGATCGGCGCCCGGTTCTACCTCACGGAGTCGACGGTCAAGACGCACGTCGGGCGCGTGCTCGCCAAGCTGCACCTGCGCGACCGCGTGCACGCGGTGATCTTCGCCTACGAGAACGGCCTGCGGGAACCGTGAACCGCCCGGCCGGTCCAGCGACCGCCAAGGCGCGGCTCGCTAGGCTCGGAGCGGTATGGAGATCCTGAAAGCAACCTTCTGGACCGAACTCGGGTCGTGGGCCGTCGCGGCCGGCTGGAACATCCTCAGCGCCGCGTGCATCGTCGGCGGCGCCTTCCTGCTGAGCTGGATCCTGCGGGTGGTCATCCGCAAGGTCGTGCAGCGCATCGTCAGCGGCGTGAAGAAGGGGCAGAACGTCAGCGACACGCAGGCGCTGGTCGCCTCGCCGCTCGCGGCCGTGCGCCTCGTGCAGCGCACGCGAACCCTCGGCTCGGTGCTCACGAACATCGTCAACGTGACGATCGGCATCATCGCGATCATCCTCATCCTGAACGTGTTCGTGCCGGATGTGCTGGGCTCGTTCGCGCTCCTCACGGCAGCCATCGGCGCCGGTCTCGGTTTCGGCGCGCAGAACATCGTCAAGGATGTGCTCAACGGCCTGTTCATGGTGATGGAGGACCAGCTCGGCGTGGGCGACGTGGTCGACCTCGGGTCGGCGACCGGCGTCGTGGAGGCGGTCGGCATCCGCGTCACCCAGGTGCGCGACGTCAACGGGACGCTCTGGTTCGTGCGCAACGGCGAGATCCTGCGCGTCGGCAACATGTCGCAGGGCTGGGCGCGGGTGATCATCGATGTCGCCGTGCCGTACGACGTCGACATGGACGCCGTGCAGGCCAAGATGCTCGAGGCCGCGAACGCGCTGGCGTCGAGCACCAAGTGGCGCTCGCGCATCCTGGAGAAGCCGGAGCTGTGGGGGCTGGAGTCGATCTCGGCCGACGCGATGGTCATCCGCCTGGTGCTGAAGACCCGCACGACCGCCAAGGACGACGTGTCGCGCGAGCTGCGCCTCCGCATCAAGCAGGCGCTCGACGAGCTGGACGTGAAGCTGCCCTCCCTCTCGGCCGTCGTGCTGACGGGCTTCGACAGCGCCGCCAGCGTCATGGGCGCGAAGCCGCCGCGCACCCGCCCCAGCCCGACCGTCACGACCGAGCCGCCGCTGAAGGGCCGGAAGGCCCGCGCCGCGGCCAAGCGCGGCACGGCGCAGGCGACGCCTCCGGCCGATCCGGGCGCGATCCGGGTCACCCCGGCGATCGAGAACAAGCCGGCGGGCGCCGCCCCGAAGTCCGCACCCGAGAAGCGCACGGACGGAGACCCGACGTGAGCCTGCCGCTCATCCCCACCGGCCCGCAGAAGGCGTTCTACGACGAGGTCGGCGGCCGTCCGACCTTCCAGCGCCTCGTCGACGCGTTCTACGACGGGGTCGCCGACGACCCGGTGCTCCGTCCGATGTACCCGGAGGAGGACCTCGGACCGGCGAAGGAGCGGCTGCTCCTGTTCCTGGAGCAGTACTGGGGCGGTCCCACGACCTACAGCCAGCAGCGCGGTCACCCCCGGCTGCGGATGCGGCACAACCCGTTCAAGGTCAACCCGGACGCCCGCGACCGCTGGCTCGCCCACATGCGCGTCGCGGTCGAGCGGCTCGAGCTGCCGCCCCTCCAGGAGGAGACGCTCTGGAGCTACCTCGAGCGGGCGGCGTTCGCTATGGTCAACACATTCGAGGAGTAGCCCTCCCCCGCCATCCCGGTGCCGAAGGAGACACGGATGACACACGAAACCGACGCGATCGTCGTCGGAGCCGGCCTCTCCGGACTGGTCGCCGCCTCCGAGCTCCTGGACGCGGGACGTCGCGTCACCATCGTCGAGCAGGAGCCCTCGGCCTCCTTCGGCGGACAGGCGTGGTGGTCGTTCGGCGGGCTGTTCCTGATCGACTCGCCCGAGCAGCGGCGGATGGGCGTGCACGACTCGCTCGCCCTCGCCCGTGACGACTGGTTCGGCTCGGCCGGCTTCGACCGGGCGGAGGACCACTGGCCGCGCCGCTGGGCCGAGGCGTACCTGCAGTTCGCCGCCGGCGAGAAGCGCGCGTGGCTGCACGAGAAGGGCCTCCGGTTCTTCCCCGTCGTGGGCTGGGCGGAGCGCGGCAGCGGTTCGGCGGGAGGCCACGGCAACTCGGTGCCGCGGTTCCACATCACCTGGGGCACCGGACCGGGCGTGGTCGAACCATTCGCCCGGCGGGTGCAGTCGGCCGCCGCCAGCGGGCACGCATCCGTCCGCAACCGTCACCGCGTCGACGAGCTGATCGTGGAAGACGGCCGGGTGGTCGGAGTGCGCGGGGCCGTGCTGGCGCCCGACCCGGCCGAGCGCGGCGCACCGAGCAACCGGGAGGTGACCGGCGACTTCGAGTTCCGCGCCCCCGTGGTGATCGTCGCGTCGGGCGGCATCGGCGGCAACCACGAGCTGGTGCGGGCCGCGTGGCCCGCGCGCCTCGGCGAGCCGCCCGCGCACATGCTGTCAGGCGTGCCCGCGCATGTCGACGGGCGGATGCTCGGGATCGCGGAGACCGCCGGCGCGCACCTCATCAACGGCGACCGGATGTGGCACTACACCGAGGGCATCACCAACTGGGACCCGGCGTGGGAGCGGCACGGCATCCGCATCCTCCCGGGTCCGTCGTCGCTGTGGCTCGACGCGCACGGCGACCGGCTGCCGTCGCCGCTGTTCCCCGGTTTCGACACGCTCGGGACGCTGGAGCACCTGCGCCGGACCGGCTCGGACTACAGCTGGTTCGTGCTGACGCAGCGGATCATCGAGAAGGAGTTCGCGCTGAGCGGCAGCGAGCAGAACCCCGACCTGACCGGCAAGGACCTGCGCCTCCTCGCCAGCCGCGTCGGACCGGGCGCCCCCGGCCCCGTGGAGGACTTCAAGGAGCACGGCGAGGACTTCGTGGTGGCCGACACCCTGGACGAGCTGCTCGCGGGCATGCAGCGCATCGCGGACGTCCCCCTCGACACCGAGCTGGTCACCCGGCACGTGCACGAGCGCGACCGGCAGCTCGACAACGAGTTCGGCAAGGACCTGCAGCTCGCCGCGATCCGCGGGGCGCGGAAGTACCGGGGTGACCGGCTCATCCGCGTCGCGCCGCCGCACAAGCTGCTCGACCCGTCGGCGGGACCGCTCATCGCGGTCAAGCTGCACATCCTGACCCGCAAGAGCCTGGGCGGGATCGAGACCGACCTCGACGGGCGCGTGATCGGCCCGGGCGGCCGTCCGGTGCCGGGGCTGTACGCGGTCGGCGAGGCGGCCGGCTTCGGCGGCGGCGGGATGCACGGCTACCGCGCCCTGGAGGGAACGTTCCTCGGCGGCTGCCTGTTCTCCGGCCGCCAGGCCGGCCGCGCCGCCGCCCTCGCCTGACCTGCGCCCTCTCCCCCCTCCGTCGAGTCCTCGAAAAGTGAACGCCTTTGCGGCGTGTCGCGTGCACTTTTTGAGGACTCGATGGAGGGGCGGGGCTCGATGGGGGCTGGGGGGTTAGCGGCGGAGGCTCCAGGAGGCTCGGCGGACCAGGGTGTGGCCGCGGCGGGTGGTGAGGCGGGTCCAGGTGCCGGTCTCGTGGATGGTGACGGGCTCGTCGTCGCCGAGGAAGCCGAGGCTCTCGGCGGCGAAGCCGGCGCCCGCCGGAACGTACTCGAGGCCCTCGATCTCGCGGCCCCACACCTCGGCGCGGACGCGCTGGACGAGCTGCTCGCCGGTCCCCGTCGGGACCGCGTCCGCGACTTCGGCGATGCCATCGCGCGCCACCGTCCGCAGGCGGCCGGGATCGGTCTCGCCCACCTTGTGCCAGCCGCCGCGCGGCGGGGAGATGCCCGCCCAGGTGACCGTCGACACCTCCAGCGGCAGCCGGATCTCGATCGGACCGTCGGGCGCGGCGCCCGCCTCCGCCTGCGCCTCGGCGGCGGCCGCCTCGGCGCTCTCGCGCACGCGCGCCACCCGGTCGAGCAGCGAGCGGATCGGCACGACGGCGTCGAACTCGGCGTCGTTCCCGATGGCGAAGGTCCGCAGGCCCAGCACCGTCGGCGTGGTGTCGAGCAGCCCGCGCGGGTACAGGATCGCGGTGTAGACGGCGAGCACGCCCGAACCGGCGATCAGGCGCACGGAACCTTCCTCGACACGGGCCGCCCGAGACAGATACGTCTGCAGGTCGGCGACGGCAAGGGCATCCATCAGGGAAAACGACTGGTTCATCGGGTGTCTAAACTACCAACAGACCATCGACTTGGAGGCACCGTGACCGAGCCCCTGGCTTCCCTACTGACCGCGCTCGATCTCACCGACACCGGTGCCCGCACCAGCGAGGACATCTTCACGGGCCCCTCCCAGTGGATGCCGCTGGGCCGTGTCTTCGGCGGCCAGGTGCTCGCCCAGTCCATCGTCGCGGCGACCCGGACCGTGGAGGACGACCGCAGCATCCACTCGATGCACGGGTACTTCCTGCGGCCGGGCGACGTGAACTTCCCGATCACCTTCTCGGTCGATCGCATCCACGACGGCCGTTCGTTCTCCACCCGGCGCACGCAGGCGTACCAGAACGGCCTGCCCATCCTGTCGATGATCGCGTCGTACCAGACCGAGGACGAGGGCTTCGAGCACCAGGATGCGATGCCGGACGGCATCCCTGGACCGGAGGAGCTGCCCTCCACCGCGTCCACGCTCGAGGACGTCCGGCACCCGGTCGCGCAGTATTGGGCCAGCCAGCGGCCATTCGACATGCGGCACGTCACCTCCCCGATCTACCTGTCCGTGGAGGGCGACCGCGTCGCCCACCAGGCGGTGTGGTTCCGGACGATCGGCGAGATGCCGGACGACATGGCGCTGCACCGCGCCGCGCTGGCGTACGCGAGCGACTACACGATCATGGAGTCTGTCATGCGCCGCCACGGCATCGCCTGGGCGACGCCGGGGCTGAAGGCGGCGAGCCTCGACCACGCGATGTGGTGGCACCGCCCGGCGCGCGTCGACGAGTGGCTGCTGTACGTGCAGGAGTCGCCGACCGCCGGCGGCGGCCGCGGCCTCTCGCAGGGACGCATCTTCACCCGCGACGGACGCCTGGTGGCGAGCGTCGCGCAGGAGGCGACGATCCGCCTCCCCCGCGCCGACTGAACCGGGGCCCGAGGCGTCGCCCGCCGGTCAGTCGAAGGTGCTGCGGAGCAGGACGGTCCCGGCTCCGGCGGCACGGATGTCCACGCTCGCGATGTCCTTCAGCGGCACGCTGGTCGTCGCGATCGGGCGCGCGGTGGTGCCCTCGTCGGCCGTCCAGGTGGAGATCGTGTACTGGTGACCCGCGCGGTCGGTGACGACCATCGCATACGTCCAGGTGTGCGAGCCCTCCTCACCGCCGACGTGGGCGTATTTGCAGGTCGAGTCGATGCGCGTGCCCCACGGCTCGGCGGTCAGCCGCACGTCCGCGGTGAGCGGGCTCGGCTCGACCTGCTGCATGGCGACGGCCGTCTGCGGCGCAGACACCGGGTTGAGGACGGTCGGCAGCACGAGCGCGGCGACGCCCACGAGCAGCGCCGCGGCGACCGTGGAGAGCCCCGCGATCAGCCAGCGCGCCCGGACCCGGCGGCGGCGGACGCGGTGCAGAAGCGACGGGAGCAGCTCCGGGGAGGGCCCGCGGTCATCGGCGGGCGTCGTCTCCGGCGCCTCCTCGTCGAGCAGGGCGAACGCCTGCTCGCGGGGCACCCGGCTCAGGATGCCCGGCATACCCGCCAGCTCCGAGACGGCCTCCGAGCACCGCTCGCAGTCGCGCAGGTGCGCCTCGAACTCGCGCCGCTCGGCCGGTGAGAGCGCGCCGAGCACATACGCGGCGTCCCAGGTGGCGAACTCGTCGTGGGTGGTCATCGTTCCGTCACCCCTCTCTCCTGAAGGGCGAGCCGCAGGGCCCGCAGTCCGTAGTGGAGGCGCGATTTGACGGTGCCCTCGGGGATGTCGAGCTCGCGGGCGATCTCGGCCACCGAGCGTCCGCCGTAGTAGGCGTGGACGATGACGGCCCGGTGCTCGACGGAGAGCTCGGCCAGGGCGTCGGAGACCAGCCAGGCGTCGAGGACCGCATCCGCCTCGCTGTCCGGGGCCGGACGTTCCGGCACCTCGTCGGTGCCGAACTCGTGCCGGTGCTGCGCGCTGCGGCGCCCGTCGATCACCAGGTTGCGCGCAACGGTGAACAGCCACGTCCGGGCGGACTGCTGCGACTGGTCCAGCACCGTGGGCTTCCGCCAGGCGCGCAGCAGCGTCTCCTGCACGATGTCGTCGGCCATCGCCCGGTCGCCGGTGAGGTGCACCACGTACCGCCAGACCGCCTGCGCGTGCTGGTCGTGCAGTTCGCGCAGCAAGCGGGCGTCCTCCTCCGGCATGTTCACCTCCACCCTGTACACGATGCAGCCGGTGGAAAGGTTCACACGCCACGGTTGAACCGACCGCTGCATCGTCTCGTGAATACGGTAAGAGACGAATCCGCCGAACGGGAGGAACCCGCATGAACGACCACGCACCGCTCACCCGCCGCACGCTCGTGTCCATCGGCGGAGTCTCCGCCGGCGCCCTGCTGCTCGCCGCCTGCACACCGGGTGGTGCGGACGGCTCGGGCGGCTCCGGCGACGGCTCGGGCGGCTCCGGCGGCTCCGGCGGCTCCGGCGGCGGTTCGGGTACCGCCGAGGTGTCGCTGGCGTCCATCCCGGTGGGCGGTGCGGTGTCGGCGACGCTGGGCGGCAAGCCGATCGTGGTGTCTCAGCCGAGCGCCGGCCAGGTGGTCGCGTTCAGCGCGGTGTGCACGCACCAGGGCTGCACGGTGGCGCCGCAGGGCAAGGAGTTCGACTGCCCGTGCCACGGCTCCCGGTTCGACGGGGCGACCGGCGACGTGCTGAACGGTCCCGCGCGCGACCCGCTGCCGAAGCTGAAGGCGCAGGTCTCGGGCGACTCCGTGACCGTGACCGAGTAGGGGCCGTCGTGGAGGTCAACGGGCTGCCGCTGCACGTCCTGCTCGTCCACTTCGTGGTGGTGCTGATCCCGCTGACGGCGGTCGCCGCGCTGCTGGTGCCGATCTGGCCCGCGGCGCGCCGGCGTCTGGGGATCGTGGTGCCGTTGCTGGCGCTGGCGGATTTGGTGCTGGTGCCGGTGGTGACGGAGGCCGGCGAGTGGTTGCAGGCGCGCGTGCCGTCGACGCCGCTCATCCTGCAGCACGCCGCCCTCGGGCGCACGCTGCTGCCGTGGGTGATCGCCTTGTTCGTGTTCTCGGTGCTGCAGTGGGCGTGGTTCTTCTTCATCGATCGCCCCGGCTCCCGGCGCCAGCCGTCGCCGGTGGTGCACCGGGTGGTGCTCGTCGTGCTGACCGTGATCGCCCTGGTGCTGGCCGTCGGCACCATCGTGGAGGTCGTGCTGATCGGCGAGGCCGGCTCGCGGGCGATCTGGGAGAACTCGTTCAGCCCGACGCCGCTGCCGACCGCGCCGTCGCCGACGCCCTGACCGGCGCTGCCGGGCGGGGCGCCGCGTTGCCGGTCAGTTCGCCTGCCGGGCGGGGCGACGGCCGGTCAGGCGCGTTTCGCGAACGCGACCGGCTCGTCGAGGTACGGCGTCCAGGCGTCGCGCTCGCGGTCGTTGATGCGCCGCGGGCGCTGCGTCGTGGCGTCGACGAGCACGATCGTGGTCGCGGCCCGCGAGAACAGAGTGGGCGGCTCGGTGCCTTCGGGCGACCAGACCTCGTAGCAGACCTCGAGGCTGGCGCCGCCGAGCCGCCCGAGCCACAGCTGCACGTCGAGCGGCTGACGCAGGTACGGGATGGGCGCCAGGTACTCAATCTCCTGACGCGCGATCAGGGTGAGCGTGTCCGCGCCGGGGCGTCCGTCGAGGACGGCCGTCGACGCTCCGACCGCTTCGCCGCTCCCCCGCACCGGCTCGCCGTTCGCCGATCCGGCCTCGGCGCTGTCGTCGGTCACCCAGAACGCCTCGATGCGCGCCTCCTCGAGGAGGCGCAGCATCTCGGCGTTGTTGACGTGCCCGTAGGCGTCGAGGTCGCTCCAGCGGAGCTTGATCGGAACGTGCAGTCGCATCGGGTCGCCCGGCTCAGTCGCGGGTGAGCTTGCGGTACGCGGAGCGGTGCGGCTTCGCCGCGTCCGGCCCCAGACGCTCGACCTTGTTCTCCTCGTAGGCCTCGAAGTTGCCCTCGAACCAGTACCAGTCGGACGGGTTCTCCTCCGTGCCCTCGTAGGCGAGGATGTGCGTCGCGATGCGGTCGAGGAACCACCGGTCGTGGGTGATGACCACGGCGCAGCCGGGGAACTCGAGAAGCGCGTTCTCGAGGCTGGAGAGCGTCTCGACGTCGAGGTCGTTGGTCGGCTCGTCGAGGAGCAGCAGGTTGCCGCCCTGCTTGAGCGTGAGCGCGAGGTTGAGGCGGTTGCGCTCACCGCCCGACAGCACGCCGGACTTCTTCTGCTGGTCCGGTCCCTTGAAGCCGAACGTCGAGACGTAGGCGCGCGACGGCACCTCGGTCTTGCCGACCTGGATGTAGTCGAGACCGTCGGAGACGACCTCCCACACGTTCTTGTTGGGGTCGATGCCGCCACGGGTCTGGTCCACGTACGAGATCTTGACCGTCTCGCCGACCTTGAGGTCTCCGCCGTCAAGGGGCTCGAGCCCGACGATGGTCTTGAACAGGGTCGTCTTTCCGACGCCGTTCGGGCCGATCACGCCGACGATGCCGTTGCGCGGGAGGGTGAAGCTGAGCCCGTCGATGAGCATGCGCTCACCGAAGCCCTTCTCCAGGCCCTTGGCCTCGATGACGACCTGGCCGAGGCGCGGCCCCGGCGGGATCTGGATCTCCTCGAAGTCGAGCTTCCTGGTGCGCTCGGCCTCCGCCGCCATCTCCTCGTAGCGGGCGAGACGCGCCTTGGACTTCGCCTGGCGGCCCTTCGCGTTGCTGCGCACCCAGTCGAGCTCCTCGGAGAGGCGCTTGGCGAGCTTCGCGTCCTTCTTGCCCTGGATCTCGAGGCGCTCGCGCTTCTTCTCGAGGTAGGTCGAGTAGTTGCCCTCGTACGGGTAGAGGTGGCCGCGATCGACCTCGGCGATCCACTCGGCGACGTGGTCGAGGAAGTACCGGTCGTGCGTCACGGCGAGCACGGCGCCGTGGTACTTGGCCAGGTGCTGCTCGAGCCAGAGCACGCTCTCGGCGTCGAGGTGGTTGGTCGGCTCGTCGAGGAGGAGCAGGTCGGGCTTCTGCAGCAGGAGGCGGCACAGCGCGACACGGCGCTTCTCACCACCGGAGAGGGTGTTCACCGGCCAGTCCCCCGGCGGGCAGCGCAGCGCATCCATCGCCTGCTCCAGCTGGGAGTCGAGGTCCCACGCGTCGGCCGCGTCGATCTGCTCCTGCAGCGTGCCCATCTCGGCGAGCAGCGTGTCGAAGTCGGCGTCCGGGTCGGCGAGCAGCCCCGAGATCTCGTTGAAGCGGTCGACCTTGTCCTTGATCTCGCCGACGCCCTCCTGGACGTTCTCGAGGACCGTCTTGTTCTCGTCGAGTTCCGGCTCCTGCATGAGGATGCCGACGGTGTATCCCGGGGAGAGCTTGGCCTCGCCGTTGGAGGGGGTGTCCAGGCCGGCCATGATCTTCAGGATGGTGGACTTACCGGCGCCGTTGGGACCGACGACACCGATCTTGGCTCCGGGGAGGAACGCCATCGTCACGTCGTCGAGGATCACCTTGTCGCCGACCGCCTTGCGGGCCCGCACCATCGAGTAAATGTATTCGGCCACTCTTCTTCTCAAACTCCCTGTCGTCGGCTGTTTGCCGTATTCGAGGATACCGGGATAGCACCGCCCATCGGGCGGGCGTGCTCAGATCACCACGGGCGTGCTCGGTTCACCAGTCGATCGCGCGCGTCTGCCCGACGAGGCAGGTGCCCGTCGACAGCACGGGGACGACCTCGCTCCAGTACCCGCCCGCGTCGGCGCCGTTCTGGCCGATCAGGCAGGTGTCGCCCATCCGCACCGAGAACTGGATGCTGTTCGCCTTCAGGCCGATGGTCGTGGTGTCGACGGTCACCTGCATGTCGCTCTTCTGGAACCCCGCCGCCACGAGGGCGTCGATGAAGTCGCGCCCCTGCGCGTTCGGGTTCGCCGCGAGGGTCGCGTGGTTCACCTGGTCGAAGTACGGAAGGTTCTGCTCCGCCGTCCCACCGGGGACGAGCGCGATGGCCGCCGGCGCGGAAGCGCTCGGGGCCGGGCTCGGCGCTGCGACCGCGGTCGACGCCGCCGGGGACGCACTCGGTGCGGGTGCGCCCGTGCAGCCGGCGAGGCCCAGAGCGACCGCCGCGGACGCCGCGAACACGACCGCGGACACGGCGAACGGACCGGTCCGGCGGACCACGGGAGGCGTCATATGCCTCATCTTAGGGGGCGGCCGCTGGGAGCGCGTCGGGAGGCTCCGGCGCCTCGTCCGGCGCTCCGCTCGCGGAGTCGCCCCCGGCCGACTTGGTGAACCGCGACCGGCCCCAGGCGAGGTCGTGCCCGATCGAGTCTGCTTCGATCTCCACGGTCATCCCCTGCTTCTCGCCCGTCCACTCGCGCAGGCACAGCCTCCCGGAGACGAGCACCGGGTCGCCCTTCGCCACGCAGTCCGCCGCGCTCAGCGCGAGCCGGCGGAACGCGCTGACGGTGTACCAGTTGCTCCCACCGTCCTCCCACGAGGCGGCCTGGCGGTTGTAGCGGCGCCGCGTGGTGACGAGCCGGAAGCTCGTGATCGGCAGCCCGCCCTCCGTGACGAGGTGACGGGGCTCGGTGGCGACGAACCCGCGGACGGCGACAGTCTCGGACATTGATCTCTCCAATCCGGACCGCCCGGCGGCGGCCCCGAGACCACTCTCGTCGAGCGGCCGAGCGCAGGAATCGCGGACGGGACATCCGTGGAGAACCCGCCTAAGCGGCCGACCTGTGGACAGATCCGCGAGGCGAGCGCCCCTCAGGCCGCGACGTAGTCCGCGTAGGAGGCGCGGATCTTGTTCACCTTCGGCAACGCGACCGCGAGGCAGTAGCCCTGGCCCGGGTTCTTGGCGAAGAAGTCCTGGTGGTACTCCTCGGCGCGGTAGAAGGGGCCGAGCGGCTCGATGGTGGTGACGATCCCGCCGTCCCAGTACCCGGACGCACGGTCGCGGGCGGCCTCGAACAGCTCGCGCTGGTGCTCGCCGTCGTAGAACATCGCCGAGCGGTACTGGGTGCCGATGTCGTTGCCCTGGCGGTTCAGCTGGCGCGGGTCGTGAAGCGTGAAGAACACGTCGAGGATGACGCTCGGCGGGATGATCTCCGGGTCGAAGGTCACCGCGACGGCCTCGGCATGGCCGGTCCGCCCGGTACACACCTCCTCGTACGTGGGATCGACCACGGTTCCGCCGGTGTACCCGGACACCACATCCTTCACACCGCGCAGCACGCGGTACACCGCGTCCAGGCACCAGAAGCATCCGCCGGCCACCACGAAGGTCTGCATGGGGTTCCCCTTTCGTCACGCACTCCCATTCTGCCGTGCCGACGCCGCGACCACGTCGCCGGAGCGCGCCGGCATGCGGTGTTGGCGACACGACGGGCGGGCTCCCGGCCCGCCGACCGGACCGCCGTTACCATCACGGCATGCAGTGGTGGAATGACTTCGTCGATTGGCTCACGTCGCCGGCAGCGCGCCCGGTGATCTTCTACGCGGTGGTCCTCGCGGTCGCCGTGATCCTCTCCGGCCTCATCGCCGCCTGGATCGCCCGGGGTGCCATCAAGGGCCTCCTCTCCCGCACCGACCGCCAGCAGAAGGCGTCCGCGATCGCCGCGCTCGTCGACGCCGCGACCGAGGCGTCCGTCTGGAACTCCCTCACCCCGGCCGAGCAGGTGCTCTCCGACCGGGCCGTCGGCCAGGCCGACATCATGGTGCGCCTGCTCCCCATCCGCAACTCCGGCCTGGCCGCCACCTGGGCGGGCCACCAGCTCGCCGAGATGAAGCGCGCGTCCGCGACGTTCGGCTACCAGCTGGACCCGGCGATCGCCGAGTTCCGCGACCGCTTGATCGAGTGGCAGAACAACCCGCGCCGCGCCCGCAAGATCTTCCAGAGCGACCTCGAGCGGTGGCGCTTCGAGAACACCGACAGCGAGCGGTCGCTGATCGCGCAGCAGGATGCGTGGGTCGCCCAGCAGCACCACGAGCAGTACGCGGCGCCCGCCGCAGCGACGGCAGGCGGCGACGCGGCGGCGCCGGCGCCCGCGACAACGCAGACGACCGAGCCCGAGCGCACCGGCGCCGCCCCGTTCGCGGGAGCGGCCGCCGACGCGAACGCGACCGCCGACACGTCTCCGACCGCCCGGCTCGGCCAGCCCGTCTGACCGACCCCGCCGACACGACGGCGGCACACTCCACCCGAAACGAAAGGGCGCCGGCTGAGAAGCCGGCGCCCTTCGTCGTTCTCGCCGCTCAGCGGCTGTACGACCCCTCGCCCCACCAGGCGTCGAACATGCTCGCGGGAGGCTGGCGCTTGTGCTCGGTGGCCCGGTACCGGGCTTCGAGCGCCTCCGCGACCTCGTCGCTGACATCCTTGCCCTCGAGGAAGTCGTCGATGTCGCTGTAGGTCAGCCCGAGGTTGTCCTCGTCCGTCTGACCCGGGTTCAGGTCGAGCAGATCGGCCGTCGGCGCCTTCTCATAGAGGCGCGCGGGCGCATCCAGGTACTGCAGCAGCTGCTTGCCCTGACGCTTGGTGAGCCCGGTGAGCGGCAGGATGTCCGTGCCGCCGTCGCCGTACTTGGTGAAGAACCCCGTCACCGCCTCCGCCGCGTGGTCCGTGCCCACCACGAGCAGCGCCCGCTGTCCGGCGATGGCGTACTGGGCGACCATGCGGATGCGCGCCTTCACGTTGCCCTTGACGAAGTCGGACATAGGCTCGCCGAGAGCGTCCGCGTACTCGTCCTCCACGCCGTCGGTGCCGCGCTGGATGTTGAACACGACCGAGCTCTTCGGCTGGATGAACGACAGCGCCAGCTGGGCGTCGTCCTCGTCGCGCTGCACGGCGTACGGCAGCCGGACGGCCACGAAGTCGGCCTCGATGCCCTCGGCAGCGAGCCGCTCCACCGCGAGCTGGGTGAGCCGGCCGGCCAGGGACGAGTCCTGGCCGCCGCTGATGCCGAGCACGTAGCCCTTGGCGCCGGTGGAGCGCAGGTAGTCCACCAGGAAGCCGACGCGACGGTCGACCTCCTCGGCCGGGTCCACCTCGGGACGGACGTGCAGGTCCTCGATGATCTTCGCCTGGAGTTCACGCATGACGCCACGATAGTCCCGCAGGATTTCGTGCGTGTGAACGTCCGGAACGGTCTGCCGCGATCGCCGTCGTCGTCGCTAGCATGCGCGCATGGCTCCCGCCGTGTCCACCGTCGTCCTCGTCCCGCTGATCGCCGTCGCCGCGGCGCTGCTGACCACCGTCGTCGGCCGGTTCGTCAAGATCCCCCTGGTGGTGTTCGAGATCGTGCTCGGTCTGATCGCGGGCCCGAGCGTGCTCGGCTGGGTTCCGGAGACGGACGCTCTCAAGGCGGTGTCGAACTTCGGCCTCGCCTTCCTCTTCTTCATGGCCGGCAACGAGATCGACTTCGCCGCGATCGCGGGGCGCCCGATCCGCCGCGCCTCCCTGACCTGGCTCATCTCCCTGATCGTCGGGATCGTGCTCGCGACGCTCATCGTCGGCCAGCTGATCACCGGCGTCTACCTGGGGATCGCGCTGACCTCCACGGCGCTCGGCACCCTGATGCCGGTGCTGCGGGATGCGGGCGAGCTGCGGACGCCGTTCGGCCGCGTCGTCATCGCGGTGGGCGCCGTCGGCGAGTTCGGGCCGCTCATCGCCATCTCGCTCTTCCTCAGCGGCCGCAAACCGCTGGCCGCCGCACTCGTGCTGATCGGCTTCGCGATCATCGCGGGGGCGGCGATCTGGTTCGCGTCGCGCGGCGGGCACGAGCGCTTCCAGAGCCTGGTCCGCGCCACGCTGCACACCAGCGGACAGTTCGCGGTGCGCTTCGTCGTGCTCGTGATTGCAGCGCTCGTGGGCTTGAGCATCGCTCTCGGGCTCGACATGCTGCTGGGCGCGTTCGCCGCGGGCGTGCTGTGCCGCATCCTTCTCGGCGGGGCGGCGCCCGAGGACGCCCACCACATCGAGAGCAAGCTCGAGGCGGTCGCATTCGGCGTGCTCGTCCCGGTCTTCTTCATCAACACGGGCATCGGCTTCGACCTCAAGGCCCTTCTCGGCGATCCGCGCGCGCTGCTCCTGCTCCCGATCTTCCTGGTGCTGCTCGTCGTGGTGCGCGGCCTCCCGGGCTCCTTCGCCGCCCCGCCGGGCTCGACGGGGCGTGACCGCGCCGCGCTGACCCTCTTCACCGCGACCGGCCTGCCGATCATCGTCGCGGTGACCGACATCGGCGTGCGCGAGCACGACCTGCAGAGCGGGACGGCGACGGCACTGGTCGGCGCGGGGATGCTGTCGGTGCTGATCTTCCCGCTGGTCGCACTGCTGCTGCGCCGGCGATCCGCGGACGGCGGTGTGCGACCCGCCGATCCGGATGCGGTGCCGATCGAAGGCTGAAGCGCCAGGTTCTCGGCCGGCTGGCGGTCAGGCCACCCTGCTGACCGCACGCGCCAGGATCGCCGTGGTCAGCGCCTCCACCGGCTCCCGTGCGGCGGACGGGTTCGACAGCAGCGTGAAGTCGACGTGCCCGAGATCCGGCAGCCCGAACCGGTTCGTGACCTTGATCAGGTCGGTCGGGATGAGCGACCGCGGGAACACCGCCACCCCGATCCCCGCGCGCACGGCGGCGAGCACGCCGTTCACCTCGCGGGTGTTGCAGGTGATGCGCCAGGTGCGCCCCGCGGACTCCAGCGCGTCGATCGCCACCTGCCGGCTGAGGCTCGGCCCCTGGTACGAGATCAGCGGCACCGGGCCGTCGGGATCGAGGATGGTCTTCTCCTGCCCCATCCACACCAGCTCGTCGGTCGCGACCACCGTGCCCTCCGTCGTCCCCGGCGTCTGCTTGATGAAGATCAGGTCGAGCTGACCGGCTTTGAGCTTGCGGTGCAGCGGAGCCGACTGGTCGACCGTCAGCTCCAGGTTGATCTGCGGATTCTGCTGCCGGAAGTGGCGCAGGATGCGCGGCAGCGTCGTGATCGCGAGGTCGTCCGCCGCGCCGAAGCGCAGCCGGCCGCGCATGGCGGAACCGCTGAAGTAGCTGTCCGCCTCCGCGAGGGCGGCGAGGATCGTCCGCGCGAAGCCGGCCATCGCATCCCCGTTGTCCGTCAGCCGCACCTCACGGGTGTCGCGCGCGATCAGCTGCCGTTTCGCGGACTGCTCCAGCTTCCGGATGTGCTGGCTCACCGTCGGCTGGCTGATGCCGAGCCGGGCGGCGGCACGGGTGAAGCTCCGCGTGTCGGCGACGGCCAGGAAGGTCTGCAGCAGGACCGGATCGAACATCGCGCGCATCCATTCGAAAAGCCAATAGGAGTTATAGCTCGGATCGGGAACAAGAATAGTCGGTTCTGCGTAATGTCAATGAGGACACTTCATACGGAACCAGCACTGACATCGAGGTAACACGCACGTGGCGCACTCCCCCGCAGCGGCCCCGCCCACCGGACCCATGCCGGTCCTCTCCGCCCGCCCGCCGTGGAAGGAGACCTTCGCCTCCCTCCGCGTGCCGAACTACCGGCGCTTTGCCGCGAGCAACCTGGTCGCCAACACGGCGGTGTGGATGCAGCGCATCGCGATGGACTGGCTGGTGCTGCAGCTCTCCGGCAGCGTCGCCGCGGTCGGGGTGACCGTCTTCATGCAGTTCACCCCCATGCTGTTGTTCGGCCTGTGGGGCGGAGTGATCACGGATCGCTACTCCAAGCAGCGCCTGCTCGTCGTCACCCAGTCGTGCGCGGCCGCGCTCGCCGCGCTCCTCGCCGTGCTGACCCTGAGCGGTGTCATCGAGGTGTGGCACGTCTACGCGATCTCGTTCGTGCTCGGCCTCGTCACGGTCGTCGACAACCCGGCCCGCCAGGTGTTCGTGAACGAACTGGTCGGCCCGAAGTACCTCCGGAACGCGATCAGCCTCAACTCCTCGATCTTCCAGCTCGGCGGCCTGATCGGGCCGGCGCTGGGCGGCATCCTCATCACGGCGGTCGGCGGCGGGTGGTCGTTCGCGATCAACGCCGTCGCGTGCCTCGCGGTCGTGTTCGCGGTTGCGACCCTGAAGCGCTCCGAACTGCACGCGTCGCCGGCGGCCCCGCGCACCAAGGGGCAGCTCGCCGAGGGGATGCGGTACGTGCGCCGGAAGCCGGTGATCTTCTGGACCATCGTCATGGTCGCCGTCGTCGCGGTCTTCGCGTTCAACATGCCGGTGTTCCTCGCCGCGTACGCGAACGACGTCTACCACGTGGGCGCCCAGGGCTACGGGATGTTCAACGCGCTCGTCGCCGCCGGTGCGCTCACCGGGGCGCTCGCATCCACCCGGCGCACCAGCGTGCGGCTGTCGATGGTCGTCGGAACGGCGGCCGCCCTGGGGATCGTGCAGGCGCTGGCGGGATTCGCCCCCGGCGAGCTGGCGTTCGGGATGCTGCTGATCGGCGTCGGCGTCGGCAACCTGCTGTTCATCACGGCGGCGAACTCGCTGGTGCAGATGTCGTCGAACCTGCAGATCCGCGGCCGTGTGATCTCGCTGTACATCCTGGTGCTGCTCGGCGGCCAGGCGCTCGGCGGGCCGCTGATGGGGTGGATCGTGGAGCAGGTCGGCCCGCACATCGCGATCGCGATCTCCGGGCTCCTCCCCGCCGCCGCGGCCGCGGTCGTCGCCGTGCTGATCGCCCACCAGGCGCAGTTGCGGCTGCGGTTCGGCCTGCGCGGACGGCGCCCGGTCATCGCGATCGTGAACCGCGCGGGCAAGTCCGGCGCGACGCTCTGAGCCCGGCGCCGCTCCGGTATCGTGGATGCGTCGCCCCCGTAGCTCAGCGGATAGAGCAGGAGCCTTCTAATCTCTTGGTCGCAGGTTCGATTCCTGCCGGGGGCACTGGAGCAGTTCTCGCGGTGCTTCTCATCTCTTGGTCGCAGGTTCGATTCCTGCCGGGGGCACCGGAGCAGTTCTCGCGGTGCTTCTCATCTCTTGGTCGCAGGTTCGATTCCTGCCGGGGGCACCCTCTTGCGCACGCATCCCATCCCCCGTCGAGTACACGAAAAGTGCACGCGAATCCGGCGTGTCGCGTGCACTTTTCGTGTACTCGACAGAGGGGGGACGCTGGGGGGCGGAGACGCGAAGAAGGGCCGGACTCGGGGAGTCCGGCCCTTCTTTGGTGGGGTGAGTAACGGGGCTTGAACCCGCGACCTCCTGGACCACAACCAGGCGCTCTACCAACTGAGCTATACCCACCATGTGTCGCGCCGAACCGAGTGGGCGGCGCAAGCAACTCATCGATTCTAGTACATGCGGGGAGCCCATTTTTCCACGACGCCGTCCCTCAGCGCCTGGGTGTCCTCCGTGCTCGGGCCGGGAGGCGCGACGAACGCGGCGGAGCGGTAGTAGTCGAGCTCGCGGATGGACTCGAGGATGTCGGCCAGCGCGCGGTGCCCGCCGTTCTTCTCGGGAGCGTTGAAGTAGATGCGGGGGAACCAGCGGCGCGCGAGCTCCTTGATGGAGGACACGTCGACGTTCCGGTAGTGCAGGTGGTTGTCGAGCCGCGGCATGTACTTCGCGAGGAACATCCGGTCGGTGCCGATGGTGTTGCCGGCGAGCGGCGCGGTGCGCGCGGTCGGCGCGAACTTGAGCACGTACTCCAGCACCTCGTACTCGGCCTCGGCGAGGCTCTTGCCGTTCGGGATCTCGTCGATGAGCCCCGAGGTGGTGTGCATCTGCCGCACGAAGTCGCCCATGTGCTCGAGGGCCGAGTCGTCGGGCTTGATGACGATGCTGAGGCCCGGGTCGAGCACGTTCAGCTCGAAGTCGGTGATCACCACCGCGATCTCGACAAGCTCGTCGACCTCGAGGTCGAGGCCGGTCATCTCGCAGTCGATCCAGACCAGTCGATCCGAGGAGGTAGCCATAACACCGAGTCTAGTGCGGCCCTCCGACGGTGCCCGGAATCGAGTGGCCGCTGAGCCCCACGCGCTGCGGGACCGGCAGCTTGGGCCCGCGCCCGTCGCCGGTGGAGACGTGCCGCAGCCGGCGGGCCACCCACGGGATCGCGTAGACCCGGAGCCACGTGCGCAGGGGCAGCTCGTCGGGCGGCGCCGGCGGCTCGGGCACGGCGGCCGCCTCGGGCCCGCTCACCTCGGCGTACGGGACGCCGAGGGCGTGCGCCGCGTGGGCGGCGAGCAGGCGATGCCCGCGCGTGCTGAGGTGCACGCGGTCGGACGCCCACATCGCCGGGTCGCGGAACTCGCGCACCCCCCACACATCCAGCACGACGGCGCGCTGGTCCCGCGCGATGCTCCAGATGTTCGCGTTGAAGACGGCGGCGCGGCCGCGGAACGGCTTCAGGAAGAAGGCGAACTGCGGGTCGAAGATGTTGGCGAGCAGCACCGTCGCCCCCGAGTCGCGCAGCGTGCGGATGCCGGTCTCGAGCCGCGCGGCCAGCGCATCCGGGTCGGCGGAGGGGCTCATCAGGTCGTTGCCGCCGATCATGACCGAGACGAGGTCGGGGCGCAGCTGCAGCGCGTGAGGGATCTGCGCCTCCACCACGTCGGAGATCCGGCGTCCGCGCACGGCCAGGTTGGCGAACTCGACCGAGTCGCCGGCCAGGCGGGCGTCGCCGTCGAGGATGCCGGCGAGGCGGTCCGCCCAGCCGAGGAACGCGTCCGGGGCGCCGGGCGCGCTGTCGCAGAGCCCCTCGGTGAGCGAGTCTCCGAGGGCGACGTAGCGCGTATAGGTCGTTCGGCTCACGGGACGATTGTGGGTCGCACAGACCCGCCGGGTCGCGCCGGGACGCCCGGTTCTGCAGGATCGTCGCCGCGATTTCGCCGGACGTACACTGACAGGGTGGATTCGACACCGGCCGTTGTCCCGGAGGTCACCGGGGCCGAGCACACCCGTGCCCGCCTGACCCTGTACACGTCGGCCTTCTGCGAGCCGTGCATGCAGACGCGCGCCGTGCTCGCGGAGGCCGCGCGCCTCGCTCCCCGCATCGCGGTGACGGAACTGGACGTCGCCCGCAACATCGACCGGGCCGAGCGCGACGGCATCCGCTCGACGCCGACCGTCATCGTCGAAGGCCAGGACGGCGCCGAGGTGTTCCGCGCGGAGGGCGTCCCCACGCTCGCCCAGGTGCTGGCGGCCGCCGCGAAGGCGCTCTGACCGCATCCGCCGACCGCGACTGCGGTGGTTCGGAACGTCTGCGGCTGCTCGCCGCGGCGCAGTCGTAACGAACGGGGGCAGTCGCCGCCCGTCAGGCGGAGATGGCGTCAGACGGAAGTGGGGTTAGGCGGAGGCGGCGGCGTCGTCGGAGCCGGGGTCGAGGGCCCGGTGCACCAGGAAGATGCCGCCGTGCGCGGGATGCTGCGCGCGCTCGGCGTCGTGCTCGATGAACTCGTCGAGCACCGCCACGATGCGGCGGTCGAGCTCGGCGACATCCTCGGGCGAGAGGTGCAGCGAGAAGCGGGCGTAGGTGGCGATGGATGTCGGACCCGCCTCCGCGAGCTCCTGCTGGAACGCCTCGACGGGGGCGAGACCCTGGCTCAGGTCCAGGTCGTCGAGGGAGACGGTGAGCCACCAGCTCTTGCCCGTCGAGCGGTAGGGCTTCTCGAGCGCGCCGGACTCCCCTGTCCTCACGTCGGCGGGCTCGAGGAATCCGGTCCGGACGAGCTGCCGCACATGGTAGTAGACGGTGCCGGGGTCGATCCCCAGGCGGTCGGCCAGCTGCTTGTTGGTCCAGTCGCGGTCGCCGCACAACCGCACGATCCGCACGCGCAGCGGGTGCGAGAGCGCCTTGAGCTCCTCCGGGGTCGCAGGCCTGCGCTTGGCGTCCGGGTCGGCACCGCTCGCACGCGGAAGGTCGTCGGTCACGTGTCCAGACTATCAACGATTGAGTGAACTCCTATCGATTGAACTTTCTCAATCAGTGTGCGAACCTGGGCTCATGACGACGGATGGGCTCGGCACGCGCTACTGGAGGCTCTGGACATCGGCCGGGCTCTCCAACCTGGCCGACGGCGCGATGAAAGTCGCGCTCCCGCTCGTCGCGATCCGCTACACCGACTCCCCCGCCCTCATCGCCGGGCTCACCTTCGCGTTCACGCTGCCGTGGCTGTTCTTCGCGCTCACCGCCGGCGCGCTGGCCGATCGCCGGGACCGCCGCCGGCTGATGCTCGTGGCCAACGGCGCCCGCGCGCTGTTCCTCGCGTGCCTCACCGTCGCGACCGTCGCCGGCGCCGGGTCGATCTGGCTGCTCTACGCGGCCGCGCTCTGCATCGGCGTCGCCGAGACCATCTACGACACCTCGTCGCAGTCGATCCTGCCGCAGCTGGTCCCCCGCGACCGTCTCTCACGGGCCAACGGCCGCCTCTACGCCGCCGAGCTCACGGCGAACGAGTTCGTGGGTCCGCCGCTCGGCGGATTCCTCGTCGCCGTCGGCGTCGGCGTCGCGTTCGGAACCCCGGTGCTGCTCTGGGTGGCGGCGATCGGGGTGCTGCTGCTGGTCCGCGGCCGCTTCGTCTCTGGGCGCACCGAGCCGACCACGATCCGTGCGGACATCGCCGAGGGCCTGAGGTTCCTCGCGGGCAACACCCTCCTCCGGACACTCGCCATCATGGTCGGCATCTTCAACTTCGCCGCCTCCGCCGCCTTCACGGTGTTCGTGCTGTACGCGGCCGGTCCCTCCTCGACGATGAAGCTGAGCGACCCGGCGTACGGGCTGCTGCTCACCTGCTCGGCGATCGGCAGCGTGCTCGGGACCTTCCTCGCCGAGCCGGCCGAACGGCTGCTCGGGCGGTCGCGCGCCCTGGTCCTGACGATCGCCGGGTCGCTGCTGACCGTCGCGACGCCCGGCTTCACCGCGAATCCGTTCGTCATCGGCGCCGGGATGCTGCTCGGCGGCATCACGATCTCCGTCTGGAACGTCATCACGGTCTCGCTGCGCCAGCGCGTCACCCCCACCCGGCTCCTCGGCCGGCTCAACAGCGCCTACCGCTTGCTCGCCTGGGGCACCATGCCGCTCGGCGCGGCGGCGGGCGGACTGCTCGGCCAGGCGTTCGGCGTGCAGTCGGTGTTCTGGATCATGGGCGGCCTCATCGTGCTGCAGCTCATCCCGATGCTGTGGGTCACCGACCGGCGCATGGATGCGGCCGAAGCGGCCGTCGAGGCCGAGGAGGCGACGGCGGCGGTCGACCCCCAAAGTCGTTGACGCGTACACGACTTTGCCAGGCTCTATGCCCGAACCGTCCAGAATCGGGGCCTAGGGTCGTTTATCGACGGCCGTGAGTGCCGTCCGTGCCGCGCAGGCGGCATCCAGCCCCCAACCCCTGAGGCGCCCCCGCGCCCGCTCCTGGATGCTCGAGCCTTCCGAACGCCCGGCACACCCGCGCCGCACGCCGCGCCTTCCGGACCACGGGTCCACGAGGCGCTTCCGCGCGTGCTCCGCGGTCGCCCGCTGGACCGCTCCCGATGAGCCACGGT
Source organism: Leifsonia sp. 22587 (assembly GCF_052044215.1). Classification (NCBI taxonomy): domain Bacteria; kingdom Bacillati; phylum Actinomycetota; class Actinomycetes; order Micrococcales; family Microbacteriaceae; genus Leifsonia; species Leifsonia sp. 22587. The sequence goes on along the minus strand of NZ_JBQENB010000004.1, from coordinate 501,199 downwards.
CCCCCCGCGCACGCTCCGGCGTCCGCGCGCTGCAGCCGGGATAACCCGATCCAGGAAGACAATGCTCAGTACTCTCCGTTCCACCGTCAAGAACAGTCCCATCCCCTTCGGCCGCATCGTGACCGGCGCAGCCGCCGTGATCATGAGCGCCAGCCTGATCGCCCCCGTCATGGCGCAGCAGCAGGCCAGCGAGCGCCAGACCCGCGAGCTCTCCGAGTCCACCGGGATGCGCCACGAGCAGCTCGGCGTCTACGGCTCGATCGTCCGCGAGCGGCTCGAGGACGAGGCGAAGACCACCCTCGCCGGCGCCCAGGCGACCCTCGCCGCCAACCAGGCGAAGGCCGACCCGACGGCCGCGAAGACGGCGATCGCCGGCCTCAGCGGCTTCACGAAGCTCGACGACACGAAGCTCCGCAGCACCATCGACAAGACCAAGGCGGCGTCGGACGCGCTCGCCGCCGCGGGCGCGGAGGCGGACCGCAAGGCCGCTGCCGCTGCTGCGGCCGCGGCGGCTGCAGCCGCGGCCGCGCAGGCGAACGCCAACACCCCGGCGGGCGCGAAGGCGACGGCCGCGAGCCTCGCCGCGAGCCAGTACGGCTGGGGCGCCGACCAGTTCGGGTGCCTCGAGAAGCTGTGGCAGCGCGAGTCGCAGTGGAACTACCAGGCCTCCAACCCCGGCAGCGGCGCCACCGGCATCCCGCAGGCGCTCCCCGGGAGCAAGATGGCCTCGGCCGGCTCGGACTGGGAGACCAACGCGACCACTCAGATCAAGTGGGGTCTCGACTACATCGCCCGCGGCTACGGGACGCCCTGCGGCGCCTGGGGCCACTCGGAGTCGTTCAACTGGTATTGATCCGCTGAGCGAGCGGTGTACGGCGGCCGGGGTTCTCTCCCCGGCCGCCGTTCTGCTTGCCGTCGCCGTGCTGTCCGCGCCCGCCGATAGACTCCGCGGGTGAGCACGAGCAGCCCCGAATCTCAGACCGTCTCCCCTGTCATCCGTGGAGCCCACCTCGTCGGCAGCGTCAACCTGCCCGACGCCGAGACCGTGTTCCGCACGGTGAGCGGGCACCTCGGCGACCGGATGCGCCGCATCCCGGACGGCGAGGTCGGCGAACGGTTCTATTGGGTGCAGTTCCAGACCGCACGCCTCGACACGATGGCGGGCATCTCGCGCATCGACGTGCCGCCCTCGCTGCTTCGCGGTCGGTTCGACGGGCGCCCCTTCCGCCTCGACCCGGGCGTGAGCGCCGACGACCTCGAGTTCCCGAACCTGGGTTACGCCGACGCGGCGCTCGACTCCTACGCCGTGTTCGAGCGGCTGCGCTCCGAGGGAGTCATCCCGCCCGGCACACGTTTCCAGGTCTCGTTGCCGACGCCGGCGGGGGTCGTGGGCCCGTTCATCGTGCCGGAGGACCGCGCGGCGATCGAACCCGCCTACGAGCGCGCGCTGTTCGGTGAGCTGGACCGCATCCTGACAGGCATCCCGCACGACGAACTCGCCATCCAGTGGGACACCGCGGTCGAGTTCGCCCTGCTCGAGGGCCGGATGCCGTCGTGGTTCGGCGACGACGTGCTCGCCGGGGTGCTCGAGCGCGCCGAACGCCAGGCCGCGGCCGTTCCGGTCGACGTGGAGCTGGGCTATCACCTCTGCTATGGCGACGTCGAGGAGCAGCACTTCGTGCAGCCCGCCGACGCCGGCCGGCTCGCGGACGTGCTGGGCGGCATCCTGAGCCGTGCTCCGCGACCGGTCACCTGGGTGCACCTGCCCGTTCCGATCGAGCGGGACGACGAGGCGTACTTCGCGCCGCTCGCCGGGGTCGCGGTTCCCGAGGGGACCGAGCTCTACCTGGGCCTGCTGCACCACGAGGACTGCGTGGAGGGCGCGCGGCGCCGCGCCGAGGCCGCCGCGACCGCGGTCACGGCGTTCGGGGTCGGCACGGAGTGCGGCTTCGGCCGCGGGCCGAGCGAGCGCACCGACGGCCTCCTCGACCTGCACGCCGCCGTCGCTGCGGCGTGGTGAGCCGCGAGCCCGTAGTGCCGATGAGCCGGGAGGTCCGATGAGTCTGGAGCTGGACGTCGAGGCGTTCGAGGCGCTGGTCGCCGACGAGCTCGACCGCCTGCCCGACGAGATGGTCGACGGGCTCGACAACGTCGTGTTCGTGGTCGAGGACCGCCCGGAGGACGGCTCGCTCGACCTGCTCGGCCTCTACGACGGCGTCGCGCTCACCGAGCGCGGCGACTACGGGTTCGGTGAGATGCCCGACCGCATCGTGCTGTACCGCGAGCCGCTGCTCGCGATCAGCGCCGACGAGGACGAACTCCGCGACGAGGTGCACATCACCCTCGTGCACGAGATCGCGCACTTCTACGGCATCGACGACGACCGCCTGCACGAACTCGGCTGGGCCTAGCCCGGCGGGACCGGGCGTCGCGTGCGGCAGAGACGCTGCTTCAGGCGCCGAAGCCGAAGATCGACTCGTCTTCCTTGTCGGCCGCCACCGGGTCGGAGTCCGGCTGGTCGAACCGGTAGGTCACATGGATCTGGCCCTCGACCTCGCGCCGGTCGGCCGCGACGTACCAGAAGGTCGACTCGAGGCCCTCGACGGCGGCGATCACGCCGATCCGCTCGTCCGGCTTCCCGTCCACCAGGAAGCGGCGGTCGGTCTGTCCGACGAGGGGTCCGTCGGCGTATTCGACGATGTACTCGGGGTCCTGTCGTGCGTCGCTCATGACTCCACCGTAGTCCCCGCGCGGCCCTCCGTGAGATCGGCGCCCGTCACATCCAGCACCAGAGCAGCCTGCCCGAGGGGATGCTCGCGGGCGACGAAGCGGTCGAACTGCCGCTGCCAGCGGTCCCACTCGACCGCGAACGTCTCCCCGTCGCGGGCGAGGGCCCGCTCTTTGCGCAGCGTGTCGTCGGCCTGCAGCCAGACGGTCAGGTCCGCCGAGGCGGCGTTCCGGCGGGACAGGGCGCCGCAGCCTTCGACGACGAGGGGTTCCGCCCCCTCCACCGCGACCCGGCCGGAGGGGCGGCTTCGGCTCCAGTCCCAGCGGGTCCAGAATCCCGAGCCGGATGCGCGCAGCGGCTCCAGCAGATCGCGCCCGACCGCTTCGCTCCCCGCATCGAGGCCGTCCCAGCCCGGGTAGAGGTCGTCCATCCGCACCAGCCGCGGCGTGCCGGTCGCCGGCCATGCGGCCAGGAGCGCGTCCGCGAGCGAGCTCTTGCCGGCGCCGCTCGGGCCGTCGATGAGCACGACCGGGGTCCGTCCTTTCGCGGCTGCGGCGTCGGCGGCGGCGGCCACCGCGGCATCCAGCGCCGCCAGCTCAGCCGAGCGGGGCATTCCAGCTCCCCGTCGCCACGGCGGCACCCACGGCGCAGGCCGCGACGAGCACGGCGACGGCCAGCGCCGCCCAGTCGCGCGCCCGGAACACCGACGGCCGCGCCCACGTGCGCCGCCCGGGCGCGCCGAAGCCGCGCGCCTCCATCGCGGTCGCCAGTTTCGTGCCACGGCGCAGCGAGAGCACGAACAGCGCGAACGCCTGCCCGAGGAAGCGGCGCAGCGCGCCCGACTCCGCCACGCCCCGCGCCCGGCGGGCCAGGGTGAGCGCGCGCCAGTCCTCGGCGAAGAGGCCGACGAGGCGGAGGCCGGCGAGGGCGCCGATGACGAAGCGCGCGGGCAGGCGCAGCAGCTGGCCGAGGCCGTCGGCCAGGTCGGTCGGGTCGATCGTGACGAACAGCAGCACGGCGGGGAGGCCGATCGCCAGCACCCGCAGCGTCGTCGCCAGCGCGAGCGCGATCGAGCCGTCGCTGATCTCGACCGCCCACCACTGCACGTAGACCGTGCCGGAGGTCTGCCCGTACAGCAGCGTCGTGAGGCCGGCGAGCGGCGCCGCGACCCAGACCGGCGCCGTGCGCGCCAGCACGGTGCGAAGCGGGATGCCGGCGAAGGCGAGCAGCACGAGCTCGAGAACGAGCGCGACGCCGGCCGACACCGGGTCGATGGACAGCAGCAATGCGACGGTCACGACGAGGGCCGCGCCGAGCTTGGCGACGGGGTTGAGCGTCGCGAGCGGTCCGGTGCGCAGCGGCTCCACGAGCGTCATGCGCGCACCTCCGCGGCATCCATCCGCACCCGGGCGGCTCCCATGGCGTCCACGAACTCCGCATCGTGCGTCGCGGCGACCACGGCGTGACCCTCGGCGCGCAGGTCCGCGATCAGGGCGACGAGCTCGCTCCAGGTGCGCGCATCCTGGCCGAAGGTGGGCTCGTCGAGCACCAGGAGCCGGGGACGGGTCGCGAGGGCGGTTCCGACGGAGAGCCGCCGCTTCTGGCCGCCGGAGAGCGTGAACGGGTTCGCGTCGGCGAGGTCGTCCAGCGCCAGGCGGACCAGCAGCTCCTCCACCCGCGCGTCGACCTCGCCCGGCGCCAGCCCGAGCGCCCGGGGTCCCGCAGCGAGCTCGTCGCGCACCGTGGAGGCGATCAACTGGTGCTCCGGGTTCTGGAACACGCTCCCGATGCGGGTGAGCAGGTCGCGCGACCGCCAGTCGGCCGGATGCGGCGAGGCGCCGGAAGCGAGAGCCGGCTCGGCCGTCAGCTCGCCCGCCACCGGGGGCAGCAGTCCGCCGAGGGTGAGGGCGAGCGTCGACTTGCCAGCGCCGTTGCGGCCGACCAGGGCGACGGCGGACCCCTCGCGCAGCGCGAGATCGATCGCCGGACCCACCCGTGTGGCCCGAGTCGCGACATCCGAGCGTCCGGATCGCCGGCCCCGATGCCGCCCGCGTGTGACGGCCGGGCCGCGGCCCACCGCGAGCGAACGCGCGGTGAGCAGCGCATCCCCCTCGGGGACGTGGGGCGCTTCGGGGATCGGAGTGTCCGGCAACCAGACACCGGCCCGCCGCAACTCCCCCGCCGTATCCCGGAGCACCGCATCCGGCGACCCGTCGGCGAGCACCCCGCCGTCGGCGCCGAGCACGACGACGCGCGTGACCAGGTCGCGCCAGACGGCGACGCGATGCTCGACGACGACGAGGGTCGCGCCGCCCGCGTCGAGCGCCGCGCGCACCGCATCCCGGACCTCGAGCACACCCTCGGGGTCGAGGTTCGCGGTCGGCTCGTCGAGCAGCAGCAGGCCGGGGCGCATCGCCAGCAGGCCGGCCAGGGCCAGCCGCTGCTTCTGGCCGCCGGAGAGGTGCGCGGTCGGCGTGTCGAGCGGGAGGTCGAGCCCGACCCGGACGAGCGACTCGCGCACGCGCGCCCAGAGCTCGTCGCGCGGCGCGCCGAGGTTCTCGCCGGCGAAGGCGACGTCGTCGCCGACCCGGGCGAGGATGACCTGCGAGTCGGGATCCTGCAGCAGCAGCCCGGCGGTCCCCCGCGTCTCCGCGGGCGGACGGCCGGCCACGGTCAGTGCGCCCTCCGACTCGCCGTCGTCCTCGCCGCCCAGCACCCCGGCCAGGCCCGCGAGCAGCGTGCTCTTGCCCGCGCCGGACGCGCCGAGCAGGAGCACGCGCTCGCCCGGCTCGATGCGCAGGTCCACGCCGCGTGCGGCCCAGCCGCTGCGCCCCGCGTAGCGCCAGCCCCAGCCGTCGACCCGAACGGCGGCCGGGACCGGCAGTCCGTCACCCACGATCGTCAGATCCGATCGTCAGACCCGTGCAGCCTTGTGCGCCTCACGGCCCGCCGCGAACCGGCTCAGCGCGCCGGTGCGTGCCAGGGCGCGCACGACGAGCCAGGAGCCGAGTCCCGCGACCACGACTCCCGAGACGATCGTGGTGATCGCGTAGACGATCGCGAACTCGGGCTTGGAGCCGGGGTACCAGTAGAGGAGGTCGAGGATCGACTCGGCGAGGCCGGCGCCAGCGCCCGCCAGCAGCGCGGGCACCAGCCGCCAGTTGGCGTAGAGGAACGCCGCGAAGACGATCTCGGCGCCCAGGCCCTGCACCACGCCGGAGAGCAGCGTGGCGAAACCCCACTGCGTGCCGATCAGGGCCGACACGATCGCGGCGACCAGCTCGCCGTACAGGGCGGCGCCGGGCTTCCGCACGATGAGGGCGACGAGCACCCCGGCGAACAGCCACGGACCGTTCAGGATGCCCTGGAAACCGGGCAGGACGGCGCCGATCGGCCCCGAGATCGGGTTCTGGACGACGCCCCAGACCCAGAAGACGACGCCGGATGCGACGGCGACCACACTGGCGACGACGATGTCGACGACGCGCCAGCGGAGGGTGCGCGGGCGTGCGCCCACGGTGGAGATGGTTGCGTGCACTGTTCGTGCCCTTTCAGTCGAAATGGAACAGGGCACGGGATGTGAGAAATTGCCTCCCTGCGCTGGCATGACCCAGATCAGGTTCGACGGTCGAGACTTGGAGAAGTCTCCTCTCAGCCCGGCTCACCGGACTCCCGTGTTCGCACTCAGTGTAGCCCCAGCCGGGACGACGCACGTCCCCGGCCGGCAGCGGAACCGCTCGCTACTTCTTGAGGGCGCGGATCACGCGCGACCACGCGTGACCGGCCACCCACACGAAGGGGATGCCGACCGCGAGCAGCGTGATCAGGTTCGGGCGGAAGCGCACGCCGAGCTCGTCCGAGATGTAGGCGCCGAACGGGATCGCGACACCGCCGCCGCCCGCGCCGCCGGGAGCGTCCTCATCCCCGGCGCCGCCCGCTCCGAAGCCGAACTGGACCGCGGCGACGGGCACGATCGTGGTGCCGTCGACGACGACGGGCTCGCCGTAGACCGACTTGATGCCGGAGCCGCTCACGGTCTCGGCGAGTTTCAGCGAGAAGTTCGTCATGAGGCCACGGTAGCGCTCCGCCGCCCGGGTGAACAGGGCGCGCGCTCAGTCGCTCACGTACTTCGGGTTGCGGCCGTCGCGCTCCTCCTCGTCGGCGTCGCGTGAGCGCCGCACCAGCGACGCCGGGCCGATGGCGCCGCGGCCGAACCGGGCGCTCACCGCATCCAATGTCCGTTCGGTCTCGCGCCACTCCTCGTCCGGATCCCACAGGGCGATCGCGTCGCCGCCGGCGTCGAGCAGCTGCTCCGCCCGGACGCCGATGAGCCGCAACGGCGTCTGCCGCACGTCCAGGCCGAGGAGGTCGAAGACGTCCCACGCCTCCTCGAAGAGCCGCCGGCCGACGTTCGTCGGCTCCGCCAACGTGCGGGAGCGGGTGATGGTGCGGAAGTCGGCGAACCGCACCTTGATCGACACCGTCCGGGCCACCATCCCGTGCGTTCGCAGCCGCTCGCCGACGCGGCCGGAGAGCCGCAGGAACTCGCGGCGCAGCACATCCAGGTCGCCGACATCCGTGCCGAAGGTGTTCTCATGCCCGATGCTCTTCTCGCGCGACTCGGTGACGACCCGCCGCGGGTCACGTCCGTTCGCGAGCTCGTGCAGGCGACGGCCACTCGCGTCCCCGACGGCCTTCTGGAGCACGTGCAGCGGCGCGTCGGCGAGGTCGGCGACGGTGAGCAGCCCCATCCGCTCCAGCGACGACTGGGTGCTCGCCCCCACGCCCCACAGCGCGCCGACCGGGAGCGGACGCAGGAAGCTCAGCGTCTCGGACCGCGGGATCACCAGCAGTCCGTCCGGCTTGGCCCGTCCCGAGGCCAGCTTGGCCATGAACTTCGTGGCGGCGACGCCGACCGAGCAGGTGAGGCCCGTCTCCTCCTGCACGCGGGAGCGGATGAGCTCCGCGATCCGGCGTGGCGAGCCGAGCAGGCGGCGCGCCCCCGAGACGTCGAGGAACGCCTCGTCGATGCTCAACGGCTCCACCAGCGGGGTCACCTCGTGGAAGATCTCCATGACCTTCGCGGAGTACTCGGTGTACCGCTCGTAGTGCGGCGGCAGGATGATCGCGTTCGGGCAGAGACGAATCGCCTGCGACATCGGCATCGCGCTGCGGACGCCGTAGCGCCGCGCCTCGTACGTGGCGCTCGTGACCACGCCGCGCCCGCCCGCGTGCCCGACGATCGCGGGCTTGCCGCGCGCGTCCGGACGCTCGAGCAGTTCGACCGAGGCGAAGAACGCATCCATGTCGACGTGCAGGATGGCGGCCTCCGAGTCGTCGACGTCGGCCGCGCTCACCTGCCGCTGGCTGCCGTCCGCTCGTCCCACACCCCCAGCTTCTCACCAGCCGCCGACATGCGCGCGAACGGGGATACGTTGGAGCAATGGAATTCAGGTACCTCGGCAACAGCGGACTCAAGATCTCCGAGATCATCTACGGCAACTGGCTCACCCACGGATCCCAGGTGGAGAACGACACCGCGACGCAGTCGGTGCGCGCGGCCCTCGACGCCGGCATCACGACCTTCGACACGGCCGACGCGTACGCCAACACGGTCGCCGAGCAGGTGCTCGGGGATGCGCTGAAGGGCGAGCGCCGCCAGTCCCTCGAGATCTTCACCAAGGTCTACTGGCCGACCGGCCCGAAGGGTCACAACGACGTCGGGCTCTCGCGGAAACACATCCTGGAGTCGATCGACGGCTCGCTGCAGCGCCTCGGAACCGACTACGTCGACCTCTACCAGGCGCACCGCTACGACTCGGAGACGCCGCTGGAGGAGACCATGCAGGCCTTCGCGGACGTCGTCCGCCAGGGAAAGGCGCTCTACATCGGCGTCAGCGAGTGGACGGCCGACCAGCTGCGCGCCGGACACGCACTGGCGAAGGATCTCGGCATCCAGCTCATCTCGAACCAGCCGCAGTACTCGATGCTGTGGCGCGTGATCGAGAAGCAGGTCGTGCCCGCATCGGCCGAGCTCGGGATCTCGCAGATCGTCTGGTCGCCGGTCGCCCAGGGCGTGCTCACCGGCAAGTACAAGCCGGGACAGGAGGCGCCGGAGGGCAGCCGCGCCGCCGACGACAAGGGCGGGGCGGACGCGATCCGCAGCTTCCTGCGCGAGGACGTGCTCACGGCCGTCCAAGGGCTGCAGCCGATCGCGGACGAGCTCGGCATCACCATGGCGCAGCTCGCCGTCGCCTGGGTGCTGCAGAACCCGAACGTCGCGGGCGCGATCGTGGGCGCATCCCGCCCCGAGCAGGTGAAGTCGAACGCGGAGGCCGCCGGCATCAGGCTGTCCGGCGACGTGCTCGCGCGCATCGACGAGGCGGTCGGCGATGTCGCGGAGACGGACCCGGCGCTCACGACGTCGCCGTCGAAGCGCCCCGCGTAACGCGGGGCGCTCTGGCATCGAGTGGTGAGTGGATGCCCGAATCCGTGCGGGATTCGAGCATTTACTCACCACTCGCGGTCTGGGCGGGTCAGACGAGGGCGGCGACGAGGGGGCGCAGCCAGTCGCGGAAGGCGACCGAGTCGTCGCGCATCGTGGCGCTGATGGCGACCGTGTGGGGGCCGACGATCCAGGCGCCCTCCTCCGCGAGCGGCAGCACGTCGATGTCGAGGCGGAAGTAGCCGGCCTGCCGCCGCAGTTCGTGCTCCCGCTCGTGCACCACGTCGACGATGTCGGCCGCCCGCTGCGCGTGGTTCTGCGCGCTCGACCGGACGTACTCGGCGTGCCGCTCGGCCGCCCATCCGGCGGCCGCGTCGTAGTGGGTGATGATCGCGTCCTGCAGGTCGATCGCCCGGTCGAAGGCCTCGAAGTGGGGAGGCTGCAGCAGCGGCGCCGTGAGCCGGCGGTGCCGGTCGGCCGCCACCTCGAACCACGCCTGCCACTGGCGCGCGAGCGGGTCGGACGCGTCGGTCCCATCCGCAGGCTCGTCGCCGTGCGGCTGCGAGCGGGCCGGGCCGCCCAGCGGCACGGGTCGCGTCCGCATGCGGCGGTCGGGCCCCCCGGTGCGCTGCGGCCGGAGCGCCGGCGAGACCGCCGGGTCGAGCGCCGGGAGGGTCGGGCGGACCCGGTCGGACAGTCCCGCGAGGTCGCGCACCGCGAGGGCCATCAGCAGGTCCCACGGGCAGTCCTCCGTGACCTGCCATCGAAGGGTGCCCTCGACGAACATGCCGACATTCTAGGTTCGCCCGGGCGGCGCAGGTAGTGGCAGCCGAACCGGTTCAGTCCCAGAGGATGCCAGAGGATGCCAGGCGGCGCCTGGGGAGGCCCAGGAGAAGTCCTGGAGCCGTCGCGCGGGTCCCCGGACGCGTCAGTCGCTCAGCGGCTCCTCCGCGACCAGCAGCGCCGCCGGGATCACAGCCCGCTCGAACGGACCGCGGCCGTCGCGCCGCCGCTGCGGCTCGAAGAACGAGACCGTCCAGGTCGTGAAACCGTCCGCCGGACCGTACACGTTGCGCAGGTTGCGGTCGCCGGGTGCCACGATGACCCCGGTGGGCTCCCCCACCCAGTCGTCCGCCGCGGGCTGCTCCCGCTCGCGCACGTACACCTGCACGCCCACGCCGAGGCCCGGGATCCGGTCCGTCGACGGCCCGCCGGCGGGCCGCCCCTCCTTCGCTCCACGCTTCCGCATGGCTCCATGCTCGCACTTCGGCGCCTGAGGAAGCTCCGAGAGCACGCGGCACGACGGGTGGGCGTCAGTGCGACGTCGTCGGCCGCGCGCTTCCCCCCGCGCCGCGGGCGGGGTCGAGGAGGCGGCGCAGCGTCCACCGCTCCGCGACCGTCCACGCCGTCGAGGTGAGGATGTACACCGCCGCCGCCAGCGGGACGAACGCCGCGAACAGCACCGTCACGTACGGCAGGAAGGACAGCGCGCGCACCATCCCGGCCGGCGCGGCCGACCCTTCGGGCTGCGGCAGGGTGAGCACGCGGCGCGACACCGTGGTCACGACGGCGATCAGGGCGAGGACGCCGACGTACACCAGCATCGCGGGCCAGACTCCGGCGCCTGCGCCGGTGAGCCCGACGAAGCTCGTACCGAGCGGAGCCCCGAACGCGTGCTCGCCCAGCAGCGCGTTGGCGTGCCCCGCGATCGTGGCGTGCGTGAAGATCGCGTAGACGAGCGTGACGACCGGGATCTGCGCGAGCAGCGGCAGCATCCCGGCGAACGGGGAGACCTGCTCGGCCCGATACAGCTCCATCGTCTTCTGGGCGAGCGTCTCGCGGTCGCCCGAGTGGCGCCGCTGCAGCTCGGCCAGCTGCGGGGCGAGCCGGCGCCGGGCATACTCGGCGCGCACCTGGCTGACGCCGACGGGGATGAGGAGTACGCGGACGAGGACGGTCAGCATCGCGACCGCGAGAAGTCCGGAGAGCGTGCCCGCGAACGGGGCGACGGTGGCCGAGAGGCCGGTGACGAGGCCGTAGGCGCCGTCGAGGATGGCCGCAATCGGCGGCCAGGAGAAGAAGTCCATGGTGTGAGTGATCCCTGCGAGTCGTCGGAGTGAGGACGCGTCTGGTCACGGGGGCGCCGTAGACCCGTTTGGGCCCGGCGCGCGCTACGCGACCGGCAGAGAGAAGCCGGGTGCTCGGGGACGCGGCCGTCCGTCGGCCGCCGGATCCGACGGCCCTTCGGCGAGCCAGCCCGCGGCCGGCTCGACCGGCCGCGACCACACCGGCCGCACGCGCAGCGAGGCGGCGAGGGCCGCCACGGACCGCACCGCGGCCGCGGCGAGCACCGCGACGAGACCGAGCGCACCCGCGACACCGGCCAGGGCGACGAAGCCGGCGGTGCTGCCGCCGACGTGCCCGAGGCCGAGCGAACCCACGCCGGACGCGAAGGCGCGTCCGAGGAGTTCGAGCAGGGCTGTCATGGTGACGACCGTAACAGAGCGCGGGCTCGCGGCCCAGAGCGTTCGCGCCCGGCGGACGCGTGTCGCACAGCCGTCAGCGAGCCGCCTGCCCGCTCGCGCCACGAGATCCGAGCGCGTGCGTCGGAGATTCGCGCGCGTGCGTGGGAGATCCGGCCGATCCGGCGCGGAATCTCCCGCTTCAGAGCGTTGCGTCGGAGATTCCGACCCCACTTTCCGACGATCGCGCATGCCGCCATGCGCCCGCGGGAGCAGCGAGTCGTGAGCACATGCCCGAATCCGTCGCGGATTCGCGCATCCACTCACGACTGGGCGCCAGCGGGCCCGGGGGTAGTGCGCCCACGGCGAGGCACGGCGGTGGAAGGATGGACGCATGACTCGAGTCGCGATCATCGGTGCCCATGGAAAAGTCGCCCAGCAGCTGATGCGGGTGCTCTACGACCTCGGCGACGACTTCGTCGGCGTCGTCCGGAACGACGAGCACGCCGACGACGTCTACCGCCTCGGCGGGGAGGGCGTCCTGCTCGACATCGAGCACTCCGACGCGGCGGCCCTCGCCGGCGCGATCGAGGGCTGCGATGCCGTCGTGTTCTCGGCGGGCGCCGGTCCGGGCTCCGGCATCGAGCGCAAGCGCACCGTCGACTACGGCGGGTCGGTCCTCGCGCAGGAGGCCGCCCGTCAGGCGGGCGTCCGCCGTTTCGTGCAGGTCTCCGCCTGGGGCGTCGACGCACCCGTCGACGACTCCGACCCGGTGTGGAAGGCCTACGTCGAGGCCAAGCGCGACGCGGATGCGGCGCTCCGCGAGTCGGGCCTCGACTGGACCATCCTGCGCCCGGGCGGCCTCACGACCGACGAGGGCACGGGCCGCGTGACCCTCGGCGACAGCGTCCCCCGCGGCAGCATCGCCCGCGAGGACGTCGCGCGCCTGATCGCGCTCGCACTCCACGAGCCGGCCACGATCGGACACCAGTGGGAGGTCGTCGGCGGCGACACCCCCATCGAGGATGCCGTGCGGGCGCTGGTCGCCTCCGCGTAGGCTTGCGGGCGTGACGAGCGACAGCGTGACGAGCGATCCGTCCCCGTACAGCGCGAAGCCGTGGGTGTCGGGCTATGCGCCCGGCGTCCCCGCCGAGGTGGAGGTGCCCGAGGGGTCCCTCTCGCACCTCATCGAGGAGTCCGTGAGCACCTACGGGCGCCATGTCGCGCTGGAGTTCTTCGGCGCGACCACCACCTACGCCGAGCTCGGCGACCAGATCGCCCGTGCGGCGGAGGGCCTCCGCAAGCTCGGCGTGTCGAAGGGCGACCGGGTCGCACTCGTGCTGCCGAACTGCCCGCAGCACGTCGCCGCGTTCTACGCCGTGCTGCGCCTCGGTGCGGTGGTCGTGGAGCACAACCCGCTGTATACGCCGCGGGAGCTGCGCCACCAGTTCGAGGACCACGGCGCGACGGTCGCGATCGTCTGGGACAAAGTCGCCGCGACCGTGCAGGAGCTCCCCGCCGATCTCGGCGTCACCACGATCGTCTCCGTCGATCTGACCCGTGCGATGCCCGCCTCGAAGCGGTTCGCCCTGCGGCTGCCGGTGCCGGCGGCGCGCAAGGCGCGCGAACAGCTGACCGCGAAGGTGTCCGGAACGATCACGTGGGACTCGCTGGTCGCCTCCCGCCGCATCAAGGCGTCGGTGCCCCGGCCCGAGCGCGACGACCTCGCGCTCATCCAGTACACCTCCGGCACGACGGGACGCCCGAAGGGCGCGATGCTGAGCCACGGCAACCTCACGGTGAACGCGGCGCAGTCCCGCGCGTGGGTGCCCACCATCGAGCGCGGCACCTCGGTGGTCTACGCCGTCCTCCCGCTGTTCCACGCCTACGGACTGACCCTCTGCCTCACCTTCGCGATGAGCATGGGCGCGCGGCTCGTGCTCTTCCCCAAGTTCGACCCGGACCTGGTGCTGGATGTGGTGAAGAAGCATCCGGCGACCTTCCTGCCCGCGGTCCCGCCGATCTACGAGCGGCTGGTGCAGGCGGCCGACAAGCGGAAGGTCTCGCTGTCGGGCATCGAGATCGCGATCTCCGGGGCCATGAGCCTGCCGCAGGGCATCGTCGACCTCTGGGAGGAGAAGACCGGCGGGTACCTCGTCGAGGGCTACGGCCTGTCCGAGTGCTCCCCGGTCCTGATGGCGAACCCCGTCGGCGCCACCCGGCGCGAGGGCACGGTCGGACTGCCGCTGCCGAGCACCGAGCTGCGCGTGGCCGACCCGGACGACCCGTCGTCGGACCGCCCCTTCGGCGAGGAGGGCGAGCTGCTGGCGCGCGGACCGCAGGTGTTCAGCGGCTACTGGCGCAAGCCGGACGAGACGGCGCACGTGCTCACCCCGGACGGCTGGTTCCGGACGGGCGACATCGTGACGATGGATGAGGACGGCTTCGTCCGCATCGTCGACCGCATCAAGGAGCTGATCGTCACCGGCGGCTTCAACGTCTCCCCCACCGAGGTGGAGGACGCGCTGCGCTCCTTCCCCGGGGTCGAGGACGTCGCCGTGGTCGGGCTCCCGCACCGCCGCGGCGGCGAGGATGTCGTGGCCGCGGTCGTCATGGAGAAGGGCGCCTCGTTCGACGAGGAGGCCATCCGCGCCTACGGCCGGGACTGCCTCACGCCGTACAAGGTGCCGAAGCACGTCGTGCAGGTGGACGAGCTCCCCCGCTCGATCGTCGGCAAGGTGATCCGTCGCAAGGTCCGCGACCAGCTGCTAGCAATGCAGGCGAGCTGACACGCGACCGGACGGGCGCTCAGCCCCCGATCGGGAACACCAGCAGCGAACCCGTGGCGGTCGCGACCGTCTTGCCGGAGCCGTCGGTGATGACGCCGTCCGCGAAGGCGACCCGATTGCCCGGCTTCGTGACGGTCGCCGTGCAGGTCAGCTGCCCGGTGTGGGCGTAGACCGGGCGGAGGTAGTTGACCTTGATCTCGATGGACGTGTAGCCCTGCCCCTGCGGCAGCGTCGTCTGCACCGCGCAGCCGAGCGCGGAGTCGAGCAGCGTGCACATCAGCCCCCCGTGCACCGTGCCGATCGGGTTGTAGTGCGACTCGTCGGGGTCGCACACGAACGTCGCCGTGCCGGGTTCGGCCGCAACGAGCGTCATGCGCATGAGTTCCGCGATGGGAGGCGGCGGCAGCTCCCCGCGGATCATCGCCCGGAGGTAGTCCAGGCCGCTCATGGTGGGCATCACGGCGACGCCGGGCGCCGGGTCCTCCCAGACGACGGTGCGGGTGCGTTCGGTCAGGTCTTCCTGCATGAGGACATCCTGTCGCACCCGGTCACGCTCCGGCGAGCCGTGCGAGCCGTCGGCGCGCCGCCAGCTCGGCCTGCGTCTGCGGGCCGAGCAGCACCCGCGCACCGCTGAGCACGGCGCCCGTCGCCGAGTGCAGCGGCAGCATCCGCTCGACCGGCGTGGATGGCAGCCCCAGCAGGGCGCGGTGGCGCGGCTCCAGCGTCGACACCGCCGCCCGGAACAGGATGCGATACGACGGCCGCAGCATGCGGCGGAGCGGCGCCCGGCGGATGAAGCGAACGATCTCCTCCACCTCGGGACCGCCTCGCAGCTCCCCCGCATCGGTGATGGCGTCGATCTCACCACGGAGCGCGGAGGCCGTGCGCGGCGCATCCTCGACGCCCATCAGCTCGGCCGCCGTCGCCCACTCGTCGACGTAGCCGTCGGCGCCGCCGGGCAGCTCGCCGCCCCACTGCTCGTGCGCGGTGAGGAAGGCGTCGGTGAAGGCGAGGTGCACCCACCGCGCCAGCTCCGGGTCGTTGGCGGAGTACGGACGCGTCACGCCGTGGCCGTCGACGAATGTACCGGTGACGCGGCGATGCAGGGAGCGCACCATCTCCGAGCCCGCCACGGCCTGGTCGCGGCTGCCGAAGGTGACGGTGTGGATCCACTGGATCGTGCCGGCCAGGCGCCCCAGCGGGTCCTCGCGGTAGCGGGAGAAGTCGCGGACGCCGGCGAGAGCCCCGGGATGCAGCGCCTGCAGCAGCAGGGCCCGGACACCGGCCACGAGTGTGGGCATGCCGCCGTGGACGGCCCAGGATGCGCTCCCCGGTCCGAAGAAGCCCGCGTCCTCGCCCTCCTCCAGCCGGAGGATCCACGCGGGCACCTCGTCGGAGCGCCCGGCGAGCGTCTCGATCAGCCGGGAGCGCAGTGGGGTGAGCACCCGGTCGGCGGCCGTCCCGGTCATCGCGGCGGACGCTCCTCGGGCCCGCTCATACGGTCGCCTCCAGGCCGAGCCCGTCGATCAGCTGCGCTCCGGGCAGGTCGGCGAGGAGACTCCCGGGCAGCAGGATCTTCGAGCGCCGGACGCCCGAGCCGATGATGAGGACGTCACGCTCGGCGACGCGGGAGTCCACCAGCACCGGCCAGCCGTCGGGCAGCCCGATCGGGGTGATGCCGCCGTACTCCATCCCGGTCAGCTCCACGGCGCGGTCCATCGGGAGGAAGGACGCCTTGCGCACGTCGAGCATCCGCTTCACGGTGTTGTTGACGTCGGCGCGTGTGGTGGAGAGCACGACGCAGGCGGCGATCCGCTCGACGCCCTCGCGCTTGCCGCCGACGACGACGCAGTTGGCGAGGTCTGCGGGATGCAGGCCGAACCGGTCGCGCGTCGCCGCCGTGTCCGAGACGTCGGGGTCGATCTCCACGACGCCCACCTCGTCCAGCCGGCCCAGCGCGTCGAGCGCCGCGAGCGTGGACGGTGCGAGCAGGTCGGGACGGGTGGATGCAGGGGCGGTGGTGAGCCCGCCGAGAGTGAAGACGCCCATGCGCCTACTCTGCCCGCGCCGGCTGGGAGTCGGCGAAGAACGCGCGGGTGAGCCCGACGGCGTGCGCCGCGCTCACCCGCGTCGTCCGTTCGACGACGGACCGCTGTTCTTTACTCGGCGGGGGTCGCGCTCGCGCGCTCCAGCACCAGCTCGCGGACGCGGGCCGCGTCGGCCTGGCCGCGCATCGCCTTCATGACGGCTCCGATGACCGCACCGGCGGCCTGGACCTTGCCGTCGCGGATCTTCGCGAGCACGTCCGGCTGGGAGGCCAGCGCCTTGTCGATCGCCGCGATCAGGGCGCCGTCGTCGGAGACCACGGCGAGGCCGCGGGCGTCGACGACCTGCTGCGGGTTGCCCTCGCCGGCGATGACACCCTCCAGGACCTGCCGGGCCAGACGGTCGGTCAGCGTGCCCGCGTCGATCAGCGCGGCCAGTTCGGCGACGTGCTGCGGGCTGACGAGCGTGCCGGCCGGGACGTTCTGCGCGTTGGCCAGGCGGGCGATCTCGCCGGTCCACCACTTGCGGGCGGCCGCAGGGGACGCGCCGGCGGCGATGGTCGCCTCCACCTCGTCGAGCAGGTCGGCGTTGGCGACGTCCTGGAACTCGAGGGCGGTGAAGCCCCACTCGGCGGTCAGCCGCTTGCGGCGCAGCGACGGCTGCTCGGGCAGCGTGCCACGCAGCTCCTCGACCCACTCCCGGCTCGGGGCCACCGGCACGAGGTCGGGTTCCGGGAAGTACCGGTAGTCGTCGGCGTCCGACTTCGGGCGGCCGGCGCTGGTGGTGCCGGTGTCCTCGTGCCAGTGCCTGGTCTCCTGCACGATCGTGCCGCCGGCGTCGAGGATCGCCGCCTGGCGCTGGATCTCGTACCGCACGGCGCGCTCGATGGAACGCAGCGAGTTGACGTTCTTGGTCTCGGTGCGGGTTCCGAGCTCCGTCGAGCCGCGGCGGCGGAGCGAGACGTTCGCATCGCAGCGGACGTTGCCCTCCTCCATGCGCGCGTTGGAGACGCCGAGCGCCTTCACGATGTCGCGGATGGCGCGCACGTAGGTGCGGCCCACCTCCGGAGCGTCCGCCTCGGCGCCCTCGATGATCTTGGTGACGATCTCGACCAGCGGCACGCCGCCGCGGTTGAAGTCGACCAGCGAGTAGTCGGCGCCCTGGATGCGGCCGGTGGCGCCGCCGACGTGCGTCAGCTTGCCCGCGTCCTCCTCCATGTGCGCGCGCTCGATCTCGATGGTGAGCTCGCGTCCGTTCTCCAGCTCGATCGTGATCGCGCCGTCGTGGGCGATGGGCTCGTCGTACTGCGAGGTCTGGAAGTCCTTCGCGAGATCCGGGTAGAAGTAGTTCTTGCGCGCGAACCGGCTCGACTCGGCGATGTCGCAGCCGAGGGCGAGACCGAGGCGGATGCTCGACTCGATCGCCTTCTCGTTCACCTGCGGCATGCCGCCCGGGAGGCCGAGGCAGGTCGGGCAGGTGTTCGTGTTGGCGCCGGAGCCGAACTCGTTGGCGCAGCCGCAGAACATCTTGGTCTTCGTGTTCAGCTCGACGTGGACCTCGAATCCGAGGACCGGCTCGAACAGCTCCAGAGCCTTGTCGTAGTCCATCAGCTTCTGCGCGGTGGCGTTCGCCATCAGACCGCTCCCTCTTCGCTCGCGAACATCTCGGTGGCGCTCAGATCGGGCGCCTGGCTGAGCAGCGTGCCGCCCCACTTCTCCTCCAGCAGGCGCTCCAGCGCCGCGCCGTAGGTGTAGAGGCGGGCGTCCGCGCGGGCGGGCGCCATCAGCTGCATGCCGACGGGCAGGCCGTCCTCGGGCGCGAGCCCGATCGGCAGGCCCATGCCCGGGACCCCGGCGAGGTTCGCCGGGATGGTGGTGATGTCGTTGAGGTACATCGCCATCGGGTCGTCGATCTTCTCGCCCAGCTTGAACGCGGTGGTGGGCGCGCTCGGGCTGACCAGCACATCCACCCTCTCGAAGGCGGCCTGGAAGTCGCGCTGGATGAGCGTGCGCACCTTCTGGGCGCTGCCGTAGTAGGCGTCGTAGTAGCCGGCGCTCAGCGCGTAGGTGCCGAGGATGATGCGGCGCTTGACCTCGGGGCCGAAGCCCGCGTCGCGCGTGGCCGCCATGACTCGCTCGACCGTGACCGGCGGGTCGGAGGGGTCGACGCGGAGGCCGAAGCGGACCGAGTCGAAGCGCGCCAGGTTGCTGGACGCCTCGGCCGGCAGGATCAGGTAGTAGGCCGACACGGCGTACTCGAAGCTGGGGGCGCTCACCTCGACGATCTCGGCGCCGGCGGACTCCAGCAGGGCCAGCGCCTCGTCGAAGCGCTGCTTCACCCCGGCCTGGAAGCCGTCGCCCGCGATCTCGCGGATGACGCCGACACGGACGCCGGAGAGGGCTCCGTCGCGGAAGCCGGCGCGCGCGGCGTCGGCCATCGACGGCCAGGTGTCCGAGAGCGACGTCGAGTCGAACGGGTCGTGCCCGGCGATCACGTCGTGCAGGAGGCCCGCGTCCAGCACCGAGCGGGACACCGGCCCGACCTGGTCGAGCGAGCTGGCCAGCGCGATCGCGCCGTACCGGCTGACGCCGCCGTAGGTCGGCTTCACGCCGACCGATCCGGTCACGGCGGCGGGCTGGCGGATCGAGCCGCCGGTGTCGGAGCCGAGGGCCAGCGGCGCCTCGAACGCGGACACCGCAGCGGCCGAGCCGCCGCCGGAGCCGCCCGGGATGCGCTCGAGGTCCCACGGGTTGCGCGTCGGGCCGTAGGCGGAGTGCTCGGTGGAGGAGCCCATCGCGAACTCGTCCATGTTGGTCTTGCCGAGCGGCACGAGGTCGGCCTCGCGCAGCTTGCGGACGACGGTCGCGTCGTACGGCGGCAGCCAGCCCTCGAGGATCTTCGACCCGGCGGTGGACGGCATGTCCTGCGTGGCGAGCACGTCCTTGATCGCGATCGGGACGCCGGCGAGCGGGCCGAGCGGCTCGCCCGCCGCCCGGCGGGAGTCGATGTCGGCGGCGGTGCGCAGCGCGGCGTCGCCCGCGACGTGGAGGAAGGCGTGCACATCGGCGTCGACGGACTCGATGCGGTCGAGGTGCGCGCGGACGGCCTCCACGGAGGAGACCTCGCCGGCGGCGAGGCGGGTCGCCAGCTCGGAGGCGGCGAGACGGGTGAGGTCGGTCATCGGGCGTTACTCCTCGTCCAGGATGGTCGCGACCTTGAAGCGGTCGCCCTCACGGGCCGGGGCGCCGGACAGCGCCTGCTCGACGGTCAGCGACGGGCGCACCTCGTCGCTGCGGAAGACGTTCGTGAGCGGCAGCGGGTGGCTGGTCGCGGGCACGTCGGGCCCTGCCACCTCCTGGACCTTGGCGACGGACTCGACGATCTGGCCGAGCTCCTTCGTGAGGCTCTCGAGCTCTTCCGGGCTGAGGTCGATCCTGGCGAGGTTCGCCAGGTGCGCGACCTGTTCGGCGCTGATGTCGCCTGCGCTGGTTTCAGACAAGGTGCGTCTCCGTGGGATTCGGTGAGATGGGGGCGCGCTCGCGATCGCGAGGCCGCCGTATCGATTCTAGGGCGAGGACTCTAGGACGAGCCGAACAGTCCGTGTCCCAGCCGGGCCACGGCCTGGTACGCCTCCTTGTAGGTGCGCGGCACGGATGCGCCGGGCTCGCCGTAGCGGGCCATGAGGAGGCCGACGAGGCCCACGCCGGGCGGGCTGAGCGGCCGGTCCTCGTCCTCGGGCGCGGGCGCGTCCGCCTCCGGGTTCGCGGGCAGGTACTGCGGATGCGTGTCCGGCCACGTGCCGGGCTGCCGCGGGGTGGTGCGGTTGATCGCATTGTCGATGGTGTGTGCGCCCCGATCACGCTCGGTGAGGTGCTTCATCCGGAACTTCCGGCACAGCGTCGCGATCGCCGCGGCGTGGTGCATCTCCTCGTGGATGATCGTGTTGCGCTCGGTGTAGGCCGAGATCGCGATCGCCGGTACGCGGACGCCGAGCCGGTCGAACGCGAAGCCGTTCTCCCCCGGTCCGCTGTCGTCGGGCGGCGTCGCCGGCCCCGGCGGCACATGGTCGTACGTGCCGCCGTGCTCGTCGAAGGTGACCAGCAGCATCGTGTTGAGCGCGTTCGAGCCGGTCGCACTGCGGGAGGAGCGGATGGCCGAGTACACGCGGTGCAGCAGCAGGTCGCCGGCCCGGACGTCGGAGATCGCCCCGCCGACGACCTCGCCGCCGTCGACGTCCGCGGCGGTCATCGGGCCGCCCGGCGGGTGCATGTCGTTGTGGTCGTAGAGCAGCCGCGGCTCGACGAACGCGTAGTCCGGGAGGGTGCCCTCCGCCACATCCACGTAGAACTGCGACATCGTGCGGAAGTGCGACTTCCAGTACGGCTGCAGGGCGGGAGCGTGGATGAAGCCGGTCAGCGAGATGAGCTGGCGGTCGTCGTAGTAGACGCGCCAGCTGCGCCCCGCCTCCTCCAAGCGGTTGAAGATCGTGGGCGCGTCGTTCTTCGGGTCGAACCACTTGCGCAGGCCCTCCGCCCCGCCGTTGTCGACGTAGCCGTGCGAGGTGGACGCGTTGAAGAACGAGCGGTTGCAGAACGTCTGTGACGGGACGGCGCAGTGCCAGTCGTCGTACACGGCGAACTGGCGGGCCAACGTGGAGAAGACCGGCAGCATGTCCGGGCTGAACCCGCCCATCACCCGGCGGTAGTCGTCGAGCGCGGGCTCGCGGCCGGTGTCCTTGCGCAGCACGCCGACGTAGTCGCGGACGAATCCGCGCATGGTCGGGCGCGCGCCCGGTTTCGGCGCGTTGTAGGGCGGCTGCAGCTCACGCAGCCGCTCGTCGGCGTTCGACGGCGGGTCGACGACCTCGTAGAGCTGCGTATTGACCCGAGGGTAGACCTCGCCCGGGTCGGGCGACGGCTGCCGCATCACGAAGTCCGTCGTCCCCTGGTACACGTGGGCCGGGATGTCGGGGCCGCCGGCCGGGTCCGGGTTGCTGTAGTCGCCGAAGGCGAGACCCTCGAACCGGGCGCCCCTCGGCAGCGTGTCCTCGTCGTAGAGGCGGCCGAGCAGGTTGTCGAAGGAACGGTTCTCGTACATGAGCACGACGAGGTGATCGAAGCCCGGTCCGCCGCCGCGCGGGGGCAGCGGCGGGTACTCCTCGCCGGACTCGTCCGCCGTCGGCGACGACGAGCCGGCGGCCGCGCCGAACGAGGCGCCCGCAGCGCCCCCGGCCGCGCCGCCCGCGACGGCGCCCGCCGCGACGAGACCCGCGCCCTTCAGGAACGCTCTACGGCTGGCGCCGCGCGCCGCAGCGCCACCCGCCGCAGCGTCACCCGTCGCAGCGCCACGCGCCGCAGCGTCGTCGGCGACGTCGTCGTGCCCGGCACCCTGCTGAGCGCTCCGGTCGTCGTCCTGTCGCATCCCCTCCATTATGGGACGCGGCGCCGACACCGGCTCCGGCGCCCTGGGGCCAGGCTCAGCGGGCGGAAGCGGTCTGAACGGTCGAGCCGCCCGATCCACCGCCCGTGAGGACGAGATCGCCGCGGTCGATGCCGATCATCGCGAGGTTGCGCATGCACTCCGTGCCCGCGGTGAAGTACTCGTTGTGACCGGACGATCCGGAGAGCGAGGCGCCGGTGAGGGGGTCCGTGGCGCCGTCCACGCCCATCCGCTGGGCGCCGTAGGCCGGCGACCCGGGGTCGCTCCCGAAGAAGGCGCTGTCGACGATCGGATCGAGCGGCGCCTCGCCGACGAAGACGTTGCCGCCGGTGACCGACAGCCCGGCGACCGACTGCGCGGCGCTTCCCGGCGAGCCCATCAGCGCGAGCGCATCCACCGACACCGAATGCCGTTCGAGAGCCATCAAGGCGGCGGTGGAGCCGTAGGAGTGGGCGAAGAGGCTCAGGTACGGCTGATCGGCTCCACGGAGGGCGCGGATGCCCTCCAGCGTGCGCTCCAGGCTATCGGCGCCCTGGGTGGCGAGCGCCGTGCCGCCGATGTTGGTGAGGACGGGCGTCTGGTAGCCGATCCAGGCGACGACGGCCACGCCGGGAGCGCCGCCGTTGCCGCGCGGGCCCAGCACCCGGCGCAGGAAGCCGGTCTGCAGGTCGTACTGCTCCTGTGCCACCTTCGCCCAGGCCTCGATCTGCTCGCCGACCGACATGTACATGCCCGGCACCAGCACGCTGACGTAGTGCGCCGTGCTGAGGTCGCCGACGACGATGGCCGCTTTGGCGTCGGGCGACGGGTCGAGCGAGACCAGCGTCCGCTTCACCCCGTCGTGCTTCGAGAGGGACTTCGAGACGTTGTCCAGCGTCTTCAGCTGGCGCTGGAGCGCGACGCGCTCGGTGCGGCCGTGCTCGGACTTCAGCGTCGACGTCACCCGCGAGATGGTCTGCGTGAGGTCGATGGTGTTGGCGCGGCCGCGGACGTCGTACGGAACCCCCTCGAGGTTGCCCACGACGTGCGGCGCCGCCTGGATGAGCATCTTCTGCTTGGCCGGGTCGATGAGCTTCCACAGCCTGCTCACGTCGGCGGGGGCCGGATGCTGCTTCAACAGGTTCTCGAGCTTCGCCCGGTTGGCGTCGATGAACGACGGCAGCGCCGACGCCTCGATTCCGCTGACGGCGGAGAGCACCGAGGCGGATGCGCCACCGCCCGTGGGGGCCGTCGGCACGTCGGACACCGAGCCGGAGACCGCGGCAGGAGCGGAGGACACCGCCGCCGTGATCGACATCGAGGGCGCGGGAGCGGCATCCGCAGGCAGCACGAAGACCCCGGTCAGTCCGGAGACTACCGAGGTAACAGTGAGTACAGCTGCAAAGCCGACCAGCACTCCGTCCGGGTCCCTCCGAGAGCGAGCGAGCTAAGCCCTATGCATGTGCGGCGCGTGCGCCCGGGGGAGCGCACGTCTTGACTCTACCCATGAATGGGTGGCGGACGGCGGGCCGTTCTACCCCCGATTCAGGGGGAGAATTCGAATCCTGTCCACAGGATGACGGACCGAGAGACTCATGCGTCGAGCGCTGCGGGCCCCTGCTCGACCAGGATGCGGAACTGAGCCGCATCGATCACCCGCACGCCGAGCTCCTCCGCCTTGGCCAGCTTGGAGCCCGCGCCCGGTCCGGCGGCGACGAAGTCCGTCTTCTTGGACACGCTGGATGCCGCCTTGCCGCCGGCCGCGATGATCGCCTCCTGGGCACCCTCGCGCGTGTAGCCGTCGAGCGAGCCGGTGGCCACGACGGTCAGGCCGGCGAGCACTCCCCCGGCCTCGTCGGCATGACCCGGTCCCGGGTGGCCGGGCGTCGCGAACTGCACGCCGTCCGCCGCCCATCTCTCCACGATCTCGCGGTGCCAGTCCACCTCGAACCAGGCCAGCACGGCGTCCGCGATGATGCCGCCGACACCATCCACCGCGGCCAGCTCATCGCGCGACGCGGACCGGACCGCGTCGAGCGACCCGAAGTGGTTGGCGAGGGCACGCGCCGCCACCGGCCCCACGTGCCGGATGTTCAGCGCGACCAGGATGCGCCACAGCGGCTTCTCCCGCGCCGTCGAGAGATTGCTCAACAGCTCGACAGCGCTCTTCGAGGGGACGTACAGCTCGTTCCCGGCGAAGACTTCGCCGTCCGGCTCGAACGGCCCGTCCTTCTTCTGCCGCCGACGGCGGAACGGGGTGTCTACCTTCTCCTCCCCCGAGTCGGTCAGTTTCGGCAGGCCCGTCTCCGAATCCCGCACTACGACCTCGATCGGGAACAGGTCGGCCAGGGTCAGCCCGAACAGCCCCGCCTCGGTCGGGAGCGGCGGCGTCTCCGGGAACCGCGGCTGCGTCAGCGCGGCGGCCGCGACCTCCCCGAGGGCCTCGATGTCGAGGGCGCCGCGGGAGCCGATGTGCTCGACGCGCCCGCGCACCTGGGCCGGGCAGAACTCGGCGTTCGGGCAGCGCAGGTCGATGTCGCCCTCTTTCGCCGGCGCGAGCTTGGTGCCGCACTCCGGGCAGTTCTCGGGCATGACGAACTCGCGCTCAGTACCGTCGCGGAGCTCGACCACCGGGCCCAGCACCTCCGGGATCACGTCACCGGCCTTGCGCAGCACCACGGTGTCGCCGATCAGCACGCCCTTGGCCTTCACGACCTCCTGGTTGTGCAGGGTGGCCTGGCGAACCTCCGAACCGGCGACCCGCACCTTCTCCATCACCGCGAACGGCGTCGCGCGACCGGTGCGGCCCACGCTGACGACGATGTCGAGAAGCTTCGTGTTCACCTGCTCCGGCGGGTACTTGTAGGCGATGGCCCAGCGGGGTGCACGGCTGGTGGCGCCGAGCTCGTCGTGCAGCGCCAGCTCGTCCACCTTGATGACGATGCCGTCGATCTCGTGCTCGACCGCCCCGCGGTGCGCGCCGTAGTACTCGATGAACTCGTCGACCTTCTTGACGTCATCGACAACCCGGTAGTGCGTGGAGGTCGGGAGCCCCCAGCCCTTCAGCAGCTCGTAGATCTTCGACTGCGCGTCGACCGGCGGGTTCTGCCATGCCCCGATTCCGTGCACCAGCATGTGCAGGCGGCGCAGCCGGTTGCGCATCAGCTCGAGCTGCGCCGGGTTCTTGCCCTCGGCCTTCTGCCGGAGCGAACCGCTGGCCGCGTTGCGCGCGTTCGCGAACACGCGCTCGCCCGCCTCCTGCTGGTGCGCGTTCAGCTCCTCGAACTCCGCGACCGGGAAGAACACCTCGCCGCGGACCTCGACGAGCGCGGGCGGCTCGTCGGTGGCCAGCCGGTTCGGGATGGCGGGGATCCAGCGGATGTTCTCCGTCACGTCCTC
The DNA here is from genome assembly GCF_052044215.1 of Leifsonia sp. 22587. Lineage (NCBI taxonomy): Bacteria > Bacillati > Actinomycetota > Actinomycetes > Micrococcales > Microbacteriaceae > Leifsonia > Leifsonia sp. 22587. Next base: position 475,912 of record NZ_JBQENB010000004.1, on the reverse strand, counting down.
CCCCACGACCCCGTCGCCCCGGGTCGCGGCCGAGACCAGCACGCCGTTCTCGTAGCGGAGGTTGATGGCGAGGCCGTCGATCTTCAGCTCGCAGAGGTAGTCGACGCGACGGCCGGCGTCGCGCTCCACGCGCGCCGCCCACGCTTCGAACTCCTCCAGCGAGAAGACGTTGTCGAGGCTCAGCATCCGCTCGGCGTGCTCCACCGGCGCGAACAGCGTCGTCTGCGCCCGGCCGCCGACGGTCTGGGTGGGGCTGTCCTGCGACTGCACTTCGGGATGCAGCCGCTCCAGCTCTTCGAGGCGCCGCATCATGCGGTCGTACTCCTCGTCGCTGACGAGCACCGTGTCGCGCTCGTAGTACGCGTCGCGCAACTCCAGGATGCGCGTCGTCAGCTGCTGCGCCTCGGCCCGCGCGTCGGCGGACTGGTCGTCGGTCGTCGTCTCGATCGCCACATCCTCAAGCTTATTCGGGACCCCCGACGCCGGGAGGTCAGGCCGTCCGCACCCGCACCGGGATCGACCTCCGGCTGAGCACCGCCGCCACGAGGAAGCAGGCGGCGCCGAGGAACGTGCCCAGGTTCGCCCAGAGCAGGCTGACCGGGTCCCCGCTGTCCGGGATCGTGTACGCGCCGACGGCGGACAGGGCGAAGAGCACCGACCCGAACAGGTTCAGCCAGGTGCCGTGCCAGGTGCGCGCCCGCGGGTCCCAGAGCCGCTCCCGGTCGACGGTCGCCGCGACGGCGAGGCCGCTGGCGATGAGGAAGCAGATGGACCCGAACGCGTCAGGCCGCCAGCCGTCGCCGACCCGCGCGGAACTGTTCGCCGCGACGATCAGCGCCTCGGTCGTGCTGACGTTGAAGAACAGGGTGCCGAGGAACTGCACGGCGGCCGCCCACCAGTCGTACCGGTCCGGCCTGCTGCCGCCGGTGCGGGGCGGTCGCCGGCCGCTCAGGGCGAGCTGAATGAACGCAGCGGCCGTGAAGAAGAGCGCACCGACGAAGAAGGTGAGATCGGTCGCGACCGCGCCGACGGCGAGCTGGTAGGCCGGGACGGCGCCGACGAGGAAGAACAGCGAGCCGATGGCGAAGCCCCATGCCTCGCGCCTCAGTCGGATCGCCTTCTCAACCGGCATGCTCGGAGCCTAGAGGCCGGAGCGGCTCGTGGGCAGGCAGGAGTTCGCGCGCAGTGCGCGGTGCAGTGCGCGGTGCGTTGCGCGGTGCAGCGGCCCTCGGGAGGTCAGACCGGGACGGCGGAGACCGTGCGGTCGATCGTGGTCTGGCCGAGCACGCGGGTGCCGACGTAGACGACCGCCGTCTGACCGGGCGCGACCCCGTTCAGCGGCACATCCGGCCGAACGACCAGCTCGCCGTCGCGCACCTGCGCCACCGCGGGCACCGGATCCGCGTGGGCGCGGATCTGCACCTCGCACGCGAACGGAGTCTCCGGCTGCGCGGGAGGAAGGCCGGCCCAGGTGAAACGCGAACCGGCGATCTCGGCGATGTCGAGCGCCTCCCGCGGACCCACCACGACCTCGTTCTCCTTCGGCCGCACCTCCAGCACGAACCGCGGGCGTCCATCCGGCGACGGGTATCCCACGTTCAGTCCCTTGCGCTGCCCCACGGTGTACGCGTGCGCGCCCTCGTGGGTGCCGAGGCGGTTGCCTTCGCGGTCCACGATGTCGCCGGTCGCCGTGCCGACCCGCTCGGCCAGCCAGCCGCGGGTGTCGCCGTCCGGGATGAAGCAGATGTCGTGCGAGTCGGGCTTGTTCGCGACACTCAGGCCGCGCGCGGCCGCCTCGGCGCGCACCTCCGCCTTGGACGGCGTCGCGCCCAGCGGGAACATCGCGTGAGCCAGCTGCTCGGAGGTCAGCACGCCCAGAACGTACGACTGGTCCTTCGCCCAGGCGCTGGCCCGGTGCAGCTCGCGATTGCCCTCGGCGTCCGTGACGATCGCCGCGTAGTGCCCGGTGCAGACGGCGTCGAACCCGAGGTCGAGCGCCTTCTCGAGCAGCGCCGCGAACTTGATGCGCTCGTTGCAGCGCATGCACGGGTTGGGGGTGCGTCCGGCGGAGTACTCGGCGATGAAGTCGTCGACGACGTCGAGCTTGAAGCGCTCGGAGAAGTCCCACACGTAGTACGGGATGCCGATGATGTTCGCCGCGCGCTGGGCATCCATCGAGTCCTCGATCGTGCAGCAGCCGCGGCTGCCGGTGCGCAGCGTCCCCGGCATGCGCGAGAGCGCCAGGTGCACTCCGACGACGTCGTGCCCCGCCTCGACGGCGCGCGCCGCCGCCACCGCGGAGTCCACCCCCCCGCTCATCGCCGCCAGAACCTTCACCCCGCGATTCTACCCGGCGCTCGCCGCACGCTCCGCGGGGCGACATTCGTGCCGAATGCAGGCTCAGGACGCGGGAGAGGCGACATTCGTGCCGAATGCCCGCCCACCGTCCCTGCGACATTCGTGCCGAATGCCGGCTCAGGAGGCGCGAGAGGCGACATTCGTGCCGAATGCGCGGGCGCTAGCGCCCCAGGCGCGGCGCGCGCTCGGCGAGGCCGGCGCGCGACGCCTGCTCGTAGGCGGCGGGCAGCGCCGCGAGCAGCGCATCCACGTCGGCCTCGGTGGAGGTGCGGCCCAGCGTGAACCGCAGTGCCCCGCGCGCCTCGTCCTCGCCGCGGCCCATCGCGAGCAGCACGTGCGACGGCTCCGGGATGCCCGCCTGGCACGCCGACCCCGTCGAGACGGACACGCCCGCCATGTCGAGCAGGAACAGCAGCGAATCGCCCTGCGCGCCGGGGAACACGAAGTGCGCGTTCCCCGCCACACGTTCCGGCCCCGGCTCCGGCCCGGACAGCACCGCTTCCGGCACCGCTGCGCGCACGCCGCGGATCAGCCGGTCGCGCAACGCGGACACTCGCGCGGTCTCCACGGACAGTTCCGCGGCCGCGGCCTGCGCCGCGACGGCGAACGCCACCGCCGCCGCCACGTCCTGCGTCCCGCTGCGCACCTGGCGCTGCTGGCCGCCGCCGTGGATGAGCGGAACAACGGTGGATGTACGGCTCAGCACGAGGGCGCCGATACCGACCGGCCCGCCGATCTTGTGGGCCGAGACGCTCAGCGCATCCACCCCGAGGGCCGCGAAATCGATCGGCAGGTGCCCGTAGGCGGCGACCGCGTCGACGTGCACCGGGACGCCCGCATCCCGCGCCACCGCGGCGAGCGCCTCGACGGGCTGAACCGTCCCGACCTCGTTGTTGACCGAGAGGAACGTCAGCAGCGCCGCGTCCGCCGGCACGTGACCCGGCACGACGATCCGCCCGTCCGCGTCGAGCGGCAGCCAGGACGGCTGCGCCCCTTCCGCGCGCTCCAGCCACTCCACCGTGTCCACCGTGGCGTGGTGCTCGCCCCCGGGAACGAGGATGCGGGGGCGCGACACGCCGTCGTTGCGCGCCCAGAACATCCCCTTGATCGCGAGGTTGATCGCCTCGGTGCCGCCCGAGGTGAAGACGACCTCGATCGGGTCGGCCCCGAGCGTCGCCGCGACCCGCTCGCGCGCCTCCTCGAGCATCCGCCGCGCCTGCTGCCCCTGGCTGTGGATGCTGGAGGGGTTGCCGACGACGCCCATGGCCTCGGTGTAGGCGGCGATCGCCTCCGGGCGCATCGGCGTGGTGGCGGCGTGGTCCAGGTAGACCGGCACGGGGTCCTCCGAAGCTGAGTCCGAGCGTGTGTCACTACTCTAGATCGCATGACCTCGACCGATCCCCTGCGCAACCTGGGCGTCCGTGTCGGGCCGCACGGGGGTGAGCTCCGGGTCTTCTCCGCCAATGCCGATGCGATGGAGCTGTGCCTCTTCGACGCGGCCGACCCGAACTGGATGGTCAAGGCGGTCCCGATGACCCGGGATGCGAACGGCGTGTGGGTGGGCCGCTCGCGGTCGCTGACGGTCGGCACCCGCTACGCCGTGCGTGTGTCGGGCCCGAACGCGCCCGCGAACTCGTTCGACCCGGAGGCTCTGCTCATCGACCCGTACGCGCGCGGTCTCGTGCGCGTCGGCTCGGAGGGCTGGCGCTCGGTCGTCGTCGCCGACGGCTTCGACTGGGGCGAGGCGCGCAAGCCCGGCACGGAGCTCGACCGGACCGTGATCTACGAGGCGCACGTCAAGGGCATCAGCAAGCTGAACCCCGACATCCCGGAGGAGCTGCGCGGCAGTTACGCCGGGCTGGCTCACGAGTCCACTATCCGCTACCTCAAGGAGCTGGGCGTCACCGCCGTCGAGCTGCTCCCGGTGCACGCGTTCGTGTCCGAGCAGCGCCTCATCCAGGAGGGGCTCACCAACTACTGGGGCTACAACACCCTCAACTTCTTCACCCCGCACATCCCCTACGCCTCGCGCGCCGCGCAGGCCGCCGGGCCCGAGGCGGTGCTCGCCGAGTTCAAGGGCATGGTGAAGCTGCTGCACCTCGCGGGGATCGAGGTGATCCTCGACGTCGTCTACAACCACACGGCCGAGGAGGGCATGGAGGGTCCGCGCACCAGCTTCCGCGGCATCGACAACGCGACCTACTACCGGCACGACGACACCGGGGCGTACATCGACGTGACCGGATGCGGCAACACCGTCGACTTCGGGAACCCCGTCCCCCAGCGGCTCGTGCTCGACTCGCTGCGCTACTGGGCGAACGAGATGCAGATCGACGGGTTCCGGTTCGACCTCGCCGCGACGCTGGGCCGCGGGACCGACGCCTCGTTCCACCGCGACCATCCCCTGCTCGTCGCCGCGCAGTCGGACCCGGCGCTGCAGGGCGTAAAGCTGATCGCCGAGCCGTGGGATGTGGGGCTCGGCGGCTGGCAGACCGGCAACTTCCCGGGCCCGACCGGCGACCACGCCGGATGGTCCGAATGGAACGACCGCTACCGCGACCGCGTCCGCAACTTCTGGCTGGCCGACATCGCCGAGGCGCGCCGCAACGGGCAGGCGCCGGTCGGCATCGGCGGATTCGCGACCCGGCTCGCCGGGTCGTCGAACACGTTCTCGCCGGACCGCGGCCCGCTCGCCTCCGTCAACTTCGTGACCGCGCACGACGGCTTCACGATGGCCGACCTCACCGCCTACGACGTCAAGCACAACCTCGGCAACGGGGAAGGCAACCGGGACGGCACCGACAACAACCGGTCCTTCAACCACGGGGTGGAGGGTCCGACGCACGACGAGGGCATCCTGCTGGCGCGCGCCAAGGCTATCCGGAACCTGATGGGCACCCTGCTGCTCTCGGCCGGTGTGCCGATGATCACCGCGGGCGACGAGTACGGGCGCAGCCAGCGCGGCAACAACAACGCCTACTGCCAGGACAGCGAGCTGACCTGGCTGAGCTGGCTGCGCACGCGGGAGCAGCGGGAGCTGTACGAGACCACCAAGCGGCTGCTGCAGTTGCGCCGCGAGAACCCGGCCCTGCGCCCCGTCCGCTACGCGGTCTCCGGCCAGACCACGCCGAACGCCAGCCACATGGACTGGTACGACGCCACCGGTCAGCGGATGGACGACGAGGACTGGAACTCGCCCGAGAACCGCACCCTCCAGTATCTGGCGGCGTCGACCCCGGTCACCGAGGAGTTCAACCGCATCCTGCTCATCGTGCACGGCGTGGAGGACGACGTGGAGGTGTCGCTGCCCGTGGCGCCCGGCGTCACCTCGTACCAGCTGCTGTGGGATTCGGCGACCGAGGTCCCGATCACGGAGGAGCCGACCGAGTTCGCCCCCGGGACCACACGGCTGGTCGGCGGCACGTCGATGCAGCTCTACCGGGCGAGCGGCCCGCGGGTGGAGGAGCCGGAGGCGACGGTCTGATGGCGCGGCCGAAAGCGGCGGCGGGAACCCCGGCGACGGTCGCGCTGACCGCGGCGGGCATCCCGTTCGCCGCGCATCCGTACGAACACGACCCGGCGGCGCCGTCGTTCGGCCTGGAGGCCGCCGAGGCGCTGGGCGTCGAGCCGGACCGGGTCTTCAAGACACTGCTCGCCGACACGGACCTCGGGCTCGTAGTCGGCGTCGTGCCGGTCACCGGGATGCTCGACCTCAAGGCGCTCGCGGCATCCGTCGGCGCGAAGCGTGCGTCAATGGCGGACCCGGCCGTCGCGGAGCGCCGCACCGGCTACGTCGTCGGCGGCATCAGCCCGATCGGCCAGAAGACCCGGCACGTCACCGTGGTGGACGAGACGGCGCAGCTCTTCGACACCGTCTTCGTCTCGGGCGGAAAGCGGGGCTTCGACATCGAGCTCGCGCCCGCCGACCTCCTCGCCGCGACGGGCGCCGCGTACGCGCCCATCGCCAAGTGACCGTCCCGGGCGCCGTGACCGTGCGGCCCGCGACGGTCGACGACGCGCACGCCATCGCCGTCGTCCACATCGGCGCCTGGCGGGAGGCCTACGCCGGTCACATGCCCGCCGAGTTTCTGGCCCGGATGGACGTGGAGCAGAGTGCCCGGAACTGGACGGCCATCCTGGAGCGCGGCGACACGGACGCCTTCGTCGCCGAACGCGACGGCGAGGTGATCGGCTGGGCGACCGCCGGCTCCGGCCGCGACGACGACCGGCCGCGCCCCCGCGAACTCGAGGGCATCTACATCCTGGCGAAGGCCTACGGCTCGGGAGCCGGTCAGCAGCTGCTGGACGCCGCCATCGGCGACGCGCCCGCCTACCTCTGGGTGCTCGACGGCAACCCCCGAGCCGAGGCCTTCTACCGCCGCAACGGCTTCACCCGCGACGGCGCGACGTCCTCCCACCCCGCCGGCTCCGCCACCCTCCCCACGGTCCGCCTGACCCGCTGACCCCGCTCCCCCACGCCCACGCCCGCGCCCCTCCGTCGAGTACACGAAAAGTGCACGCGACACGCCGGTTCAGCGTGCACTTTTCGTGTACTCGACGGAGGGGGCGGGGGTCAGGAGGCGGCGGCGACGAGGCCGAGTTCGGCGGGAGTGAGCAGGAGGTCGTTGACCGGGACCACGCGGACCGTGTAGCCGAACGAGCCGGCCCAGCCGAGACGGACCGTGCCGACGAACTCGTGCGGCACGGACGCGTCGTGGGTGCCCGGCACGCTGTCATCGACGGTGAGGGCCCGGCGGTGCACGTCGACCAGCTCGTCGCCGTCCTGGCTGCGGCCGTAGACGACCTGCACCTCGACGTCGCCCGGCTCCAGCCCGTTGAGGTTGACGAGGGCGCGGACGTGCAGCTCGTCTCCCACCTGCGGCACCGCATCCACCCCGCCCGCGTCGACGTGGGCGACGGCGACACCCGGCCAGGCCGCCTCCACGCGCTGCTTCCAGTCGGCCAGCGACCGGGCGTCGGCGAAGTCGTTCTCGGTGAGCCGGTTCTCGTAGCCGGCCGCGGGCAGGTAGAGCCGCTCGACGTACTCGCGCACCATCCGCTCGGCGGACAGCGGCGACGACAGGGTCGACAGCGTGTGACGGATGCGCGACACCCAGGCGGTCGGCACACCGTCGCCGTCGCGGTCGTAGAACCGCGGCGCGATCTGGTGCTCGATCAGGTCGTACATGGCCTCGGCCTCGAGCGCGTCGCGCTCCGCGCCGTCGCCGGCCGCGTCGGCGGACGGGATCGCCCAGCCGTTCTCGCCGTCGTAGAACTCGTTCCACCAGCCGTCGAGGATCGACAGGTTGAGCGCCCCGTTGAGCGCCGCCTTCATGCCCGACGTGCCGCAGGCTTCGAGCGGCCGCAGCGGGTTGTTCAGCCAGACGTCCGTGCCCGGGTAGAGCAGCTGCGCCATGCCGATGTCGTAGTCCGGGAGGAACACCATCCGCTCGCGGATGTCGGCCTCCGAGGCGAACTGCACCAGCTTCTGGATGAGGCGCTTGCCCTCGTCGTCGGCGGGATGCGACTTGCCCGCGATCACGAACTGCACGGGACGCGCGGGGTTGGTGAGGATCCTCCGCAGCCGCTCCGGGTCGTGCAGCATCAGCGTGAGCCGCTTGTACGTGGGCACGCGCCGAGCGAAGCCGATGGTGAGGACGTTCGGGTCGAGCAGGTCGCTCATCCACGCCGGCGCGATCCCGCCCGGGTTCTGCTCCTCCCACGCCGCCGCGAGACGGCGCCGCGCATCCTGCACCAGCTGCTCCCGCATCCGGTTGCGGACGCCCCACAGGTCGATGTCGGTCACCGCCGACGAGTTCGCCCAGTCGGCGTGCGTGGTGTCCTCGGTGCCGAGCCGCTCGAGCGCGAGCGCACGCAGCATCGGGTCGGTCCAGGTGGGCGCGTGGACGCCGTTGGTGACGGAGTCGATCGGCACCTCCTGCGGGTCGAATCCCGGGTACAGCCCGTTGAACATGTGCCGGGAGACGTCGCCGTGGAGCTTCGACACGCCGTTCGCGTGCTGGCCCAGCCGCAGTCCCATCACGGCCATGTTGAAGACGTCCGGCGACCCGCCCGGGTAGTCCTCCGCGCCGAGCGGGAGCACCTGGTCGGGCGTCACGCCCGGCAGCAGCGAGGTCGAGAAGTACCGCTGGACCAGCGACCGGTCGAACCGGTCGATGCCCGCGGGCACCGGCGTGTGCGTCGTGAACACGGTTCCCGCCCGCACCACCTGCAGCGCCTGGTCGAAGGTCAGGCCCTCGCCGATCAGGTCGGAGATGCGCTCGAGTCCCAGGAACCCGGCGTGCCCCTCGTTGGTGTGGAACACCTCCGCCTCGGGGGCGCCGGTGAGGTCGGTCCACGCCTTGACCGCGCGGACGCCGCCGATGCCGAGCAGCAGCTCCTGGAGGAGGCGGTGCTCGCCGCCGCCGCCGTACAGCCGGTCGGTGACCGAGCGCAGACGCTCCTCGTTGTCCGGGATGTCGGTGTCGAGCAGGAGCAGCTTGACGCGGCCGACAGCGGCCTGCCAGATGCGGGCGTGCAGCACGCCGTCCGGGAGCGCGAGCGAGACCTGCACGGGCGTGCCGTCCGGGTTCCGGAGGACGCTCAGCGGCAGCCCGTCCGGGTCGAGGACCGGGTAGCTCTCCAGCTGCCAGCCGTCGGGCGTGATCGCCTGCGAGAAGTAGCCGGAGCGGTAGAACAGGCCGGCGGCGACCAGCGGGACGCCGAGGTCGCTCGCCGCCTTCAGGTGGTCGCCGGCGAGGATGCCGAGACCGCCGGAGTACTGCGGCAGGGTCGCCGCGATGCCGAACTCGGGCGAGAAGTAGGCGATGGTCTGCGGCGCGCCGTCGCCGAGCGACTGGTACCAGCGCGGCTCGCTGAGGTACGAGTGCAGGTCGTCGCGGATGTGGTTCGCCCATTCGACGTATCCGGGATCCGCGGCGAGCTCGGCGAGCCGCGACGGCTCGACGGCGCCCAGGAGCGCGATCGGATCGTGCTTGACCTGCTGCCACAGTTCGGGCGAGATGCGGGCGAACAGCTCCTTGGTGGGCTCATGCCAGGACCAGCGGAGGTTGCCGGCGATCTCCTCCAATGCGGAGAGGTTTTCAGGGAGGACGGCTCGGACGGTAAATCGACGGATGGCCTTCACTCGGTCCACTGTAAACGAGCCTCATGACGCGCGGGTTAATGAGTGTACGTTCGGGAGCGTGGTGAAGAACGCAGCGACCAGGTCAGCAGCCGCAGCGCCCGAGGCGGCCACGGCGACATCCCCCCAGGCCGTGACGCCTGCGGCGGGCACGAAGTCACGGGGCAAGCAGGCGACCCCGCCGGCACCGGTGGCCCAGCCGCCTGCCGCCGCGGCGCCCAGCGAGAGCGAGCCGTACGAGCCCCTGCTCCCCCGCATCCCGATCCTGGAGCTCTCGCCCCAGGTCGACGAGGGGCTGTGGGCGGCGACGGCGTTCAGCGGGGAGGTGATCCCGTTCCGTGCGACCGCCTTCCGCGAGGGGCACGACAAGATCGGCGTGGACCTCCTGCTGCTCGACCCCTCCGGCCGGCAGACCGAGCACCACATGCGTCCGCTCACCCCCGGCACGGACCGCTGGGAGGTGGAGGTCCAGCTCGAGCAGACCGGGCTCTGGCGCTACCGCGTGCAGGCGTACGCCGACGAGTACGCCACCTGGCGGCACAACGCCGAGGTCAAGGTGCCCGCCGGGATCGACGTCGACCTGATGCTGCGGATGGGTCACGACCTGCTCGTGACCGCCTCCAAGGACAAGCGCCGCAGCACCGCCGAGCGGCGTCACCTCTCCGAGGCCGCCAAGGTCGTCGCGGACGAGAAGCGGACGGTCGACGAGCGGTTCCAGGCGTCGGTGGATGCGCGCATCCAGCAGGTGCTCACCGAGCGCCCCGTGGTCAGCCTGCCGTCGCTGTCGCCCACCCGGGCCATCCAGGTCGAGCGCACCCGCGCCGGTGTGGGCAGCTGGTACGAGTTCTTCCCGCGGTCCGAGGGCGCCAAGAAGCTGCCCGACGGGTCGTGGCAGTCCGGCACGTTCCGCACTGCGGCCAAGCGCCTCCCCGAGGTCGCGGCGATGGGCTTCGACGTCGTCTACCTCCCCCCGATCCACCCGATCGGCCGCACCTTCCGCAAGGGTCCGAACAACACGCTCGACGCCGGCGAGAACGACCCCGGCTCGCCGTGGGCCATCGGCAGCGCCGAGGGCGGCCACGACGCCATCCACCCGGACCTCGGCACGGAGAAGGACTTCACGTTCTTCCTCGGCAAGGCGAAGCAGGCCGGCCTCGAGGTGGCCCTCGATCTCGCCCTGCAGGCGTCGCCCGACCACCCGTGGGTGACGACGCACCCGGAGTGGTTCACCACCCTCCCGGACGGCACGATCGCCTACGCGGAGAATCCGCCGAAGAAGTACCAGGACATCTACCCGATCAACTTCGACAACGACTACGAGGGGCTGCGGCAGGAGGTGCTGCGCATCGTGCGGCACTGGATGTCACTCGGCGTGCGCATCTTCCGCGTCGACAACCCGCACACCAAGCCGCTGCACTTCTGGGAGTGGCTGATCCACACGGTCAACGCGACCGACCCGGATGTGGTCTTCCTCGCCGAGGCGTTCACGCGGCCGGCGCTCCTGCGCACCCTGGCGAAGGCCGGGTTCCAGCAGTCGTACACGTACTTCACGTGGCGGAACACGAAGGAGGAGCTGGAGGAGTTCCTCGACTCCCTCGCGCACGAGACCGCCGACTACCTGCGGCCGAACCTGTTCGTGAACACCCCGGACATCCTCACCGAGTACCTGCAGTTCGGCGGCCAGCCGGCCTTCAAGATCCGGGCGGCCATCGCGGCGACCGCGGCGCCCACCTGGGGCGTCTACTCGGGCTACGAGCTCTTCGAGAACGTCGCCCGGCCGGGAGCGGAGGAGTACATCGACAACGAGAAGTACGAGTACCGCCCGCGCGACTACGCCCGCGCCCAGTCGCAGGGCCGCTCGCTGGCCGGCTACCTGACCATGCTGAACAGCGCGCGCAGCGAGCACCCGGCCCTCCGGCAGCTGCGGAACCTCAGCATCCACTGGAGCGACGACGACAGCATCCTCGTGTACTCGAAGTACCTCGACGGCCGCTTCACCCGGAGCGGCAAGGCGGATGCTGTGATCGTCGTGGCCAACGTCGACCCGCACTCGGTGCGCGAGACGATCGTCCACCTCGACCCGACCGCCTTCGGCATCCCCGTCGGCGCGCAGTTCGAGGTGAAGGACCGGGTGACGGGGCAGCGCTGGACGTGGGGCACGGACAACTACGTCCGGCTCGACGCCTTCACGGAGCCCGTCCACATCCTGTCCGTCCGCCCGCTCTGACCGCCCGAACGAGACCCACCGCCCGAACGAGACCCACCGCCCGCACGAGAACCGAGGAGTAGCACCATGTCCCCCATTCCCGAAGGCGCGGCCGCCGTCGACCTGCCGACGCTCGACGACACCCTGCTCGCCACCATCGCCGCAGGCAGCCACCACGACCCGCACTCCGTGCTGGGCCAGCACCAGGTCGCGGCCCCCGGCGTCGCCGACCCGGTGACCGTCATCCGGGCGCTCCGCCCGCTCGCCACCGAGGTCTTCGCGGTGCTCGCCAACGGCGCCCACGTCGAGCTCGGCCACCTCGGCCACGGCGTCTGGCAGGGCGTCGACATCACCGGCCCCGGCGCCTACGAGATCGAGGCCCGCTACGAGGACGGCAGCACCTGGACCGCGGACGACCCGTACCGGTTCCTGCCCACCATCGGCCAGCTCGACCTCCACCTGATCGGTGAGGGACGCCACGAGACGCTCTGGACGGCGCTCGGCGCCCACGTGCGCGACCTCGGCGGCGTTGTCGGCACCTCCTTCACCGTCTGGGCGCCGCACGCCCGCGCTGTCCGGGTGGTCGGGAACTTCAACGGCTGGGACGGCACGCTGCACGGGATGCGCAACATGGGCGCCTCCGGCGTCTGGGAGCTGTTCGTCCCCGGCATCGGCGAGGGCGAGATCTACAAGTTCGACCTGCTCGCGCAGGACGGCCGCTGGGTGCGCAAGATCGACCCTCTCGCCCAGTTCGCCGAGGTGCCGCCCGCGACTGCCTCCAAGATCACGGTGAGCCGCCACGACTGGGCGGACGACGAGTGGATGCAGCAGCGCGCGCAGACGGACCCGCACGCGGGCCCGATGAGCATCTACGAGCTCCACTTCGGCTCCTGGCGCCCCGGCCTCGGGTACCGCGAGGCGGCGGACCAGCTGATCGACTACGTCGGCGCCCTCGGCTATACGCACGTCGAGTTCCTGCCGCTCGCCGAGCATCCCTTCGGCGGGTCGTGGGGCTACCAGGTCACCGGCTACTACGCCCCGACCAGCCGGTTCGGCTCCCCCGACGACCTCAAGTACCTGATCGACCGGCTGCACCAGGCCGGCATCGGCGTCATCCTCGACTGGGTGCCCGGTCACTTCCCCAAGGACGACTGGGCGCTCGCCCGCTACGACGGGCAGCCGCTCTACGAGCACCCGGACCCGCGGCGTGGCGAGCACAAGGACTGGGGCACGTACATCTTCGACTACGGCAACTCGCAGGTGCGGAACTTCCTGGTCGCCAACGCGCTGTACTGGCTGGAGGAGTTCCACGTCGACGGCCTCCGGGTCGACGCCGTGGCCTCGATGCTCTACCTCGACTACTCGCGCAACGACGGAGAGTGGGAGCCGAACATCCACGGCGGCCGCGAGAACCTCGAGGCGATCGGGTTCCTGCAGGAGGTCACGGCCACCGCGTACAAGCGCAACCCCGGCACCGTGATGATCGCCGAGGAGTCCACCAGCTACCCCGGCGTCACCGCCCCCACCTCGTCCGGCGGCCTCGGCTTCGGTCTGAAGTGGAACATGGGCTGGATGCACGACGCCCTGCAGTACATCCACCAGGACCCGATGTACCGCGGCTACCACCACAGCGAGATCACCTTCTCGTTCGTGTACGCGTGGAGCGAGAACTTCCTCCTGCCGATCAGTCACGACGAGGTCGTGCACGGCAAGGGCTCGCTGCTGACCAAGATGCCCGGCGACCACTGGCAGCAGCTCGCCAACGTGCGGGCGTTCCTCGCGTTCATGTGGGCGCATCCCGGCAAGCAGCTGCTCTTCATGGGGCAGGAGTTCGGCCAGCCGTCGGAGTGGAGCGAGGAGCGCGGGCTCGACTGGTGGATCCTCGACCAGCCGGCCCACCAGGGCCTCTGGAACCTGGTCTCCCAGCTCAACGCCGTGTACCGCGACAACCCGCAGCTGTGGGCCCTCGACAACGACCCCGCCGGCTTCGAGTGGCTGGACGGCTCGGACGCCCAGGGCAACGTGCTCGCGTTCCTGCGCAAGGACCGCGACGGCGAGCCGATCGCGATGCTGTTCAACTTCTCCGGCAACCCGCACAGCGGCTACCGGATGGGGCTGCCGTTCGCGGGCGAGTGGGAGGAGCTGCTCAACACGGACGCCGAGGCGTACGGCGGTTCCGGCGTCGGCAACCTCGGTGCGGTCACCGCGGTGGACGAGCCGTGGATGGGCCGCCCGGCATCGGCGGTGCTGACGCTGCCGCCGCTCGGGGCGCTCTGGCTCAAGCCCCGGCGCTGACCGCTCCGCCGTCGACGGCCCTCAGCCGCGCGAGTCGATCCAGGCCGCGTAGCCGAGGCCGTCGACGGCGTGCTCGGGAACCAGGTTGCGGCCCGCCCGCCAGGTGGACCCGAGCGCGCCGCCCAGCCGGACGGGGAGGATGTAGCGGCGGGTCCCGCTGGCCTGCTTCCACTGCTCGGCGAGCGAGCGGGCCGTCTCGACCTGCGGACCGCCGACGTGGATGACGCTGTCGGGCTCCCCCGTGCCCTCGGCGGCGTCGACCAGCACCCGGGCGACGTCGGTCACCGCGATCGGCTGGAAGCGGGTGCCGGTCGGCGCGAGCAGGGCGCCCATCGGGCGTCCGCGGTCGAAGATGGCGGTGACGAAGTCGTGGAACTGGGTGGCGCGGACGATCCGCGTGTCGAGCGCCGAGTCCAGGTACGCCCGCTCCTGGGCCGCCTTCGCCCGGTAGTAGCCGTACGAGGAGTGGTCGACGCCCACGACGGAGAGCAGCACCGCCCGGTGCACGCCGAAGCGCGCGGCGGTGTGGACGAGGTTCTGCGCACCCGTCGCGAAGACGTGCGCGGCCTGCTTGCCGACCGCGTTGCTGGTGTCGACGACGACGTCGACACCGTCGACCGCCTCCTCCAGCCCGTCGCCGGTGACCAGGTCGGCCGTGACGTAGGCGGCGCCGGCGACGTACTCGTCGGCGTCGTCGTCGGGCACGCGGCGGGCGGCCACGACGACCTCGTGCCCGCGGTCGATCGCTTCAGCGGTGACGGCGCGCCCGGCCAGGCCGGTGCCTCCGACGACGAGCACACGGGACATGCGCGATCACTCCTGAGCGAGAGTCGAGTGGGGGGAGCCGCCGACCGCCGCCCGGAGAGCGGGCTCAGTACAGCAGCGAGGCCAGCCTAGCCCGCGCCTTGCCCACGCGGGGGTCGTCCACACCCACGATCTCGAAATACTCGAGCAGCCGCGTCCGCACCGCCTCCTTGCCCGCGGCGTCGAGCGACGGGAACACGGTGAGCAGGCGGTCGAACGCGTCGTCGACGTGCCCGCCGGAGATGTCGAGGTCGGCGACGCCGAGCTGGGCGTCCGCGTCGCGCGGCGCCTCCGCGGCGGCGCTCCGGAGCTCGTCGGCCGTGTGGCCGGCCAGGCGCGCGAGCAGGCTGACCTGCGCGAGACCTGCGGCCGCCATCGTGTCGCGGGGATCCTGCGCCAGAGCGGTCCGGTAGGCGCGGATCGCACCCTCGTAGTCGCCGCGCTCGATCGCGTCGTAGGCCTCCGCGTGCAGCGGCGGCAGCGGGGGCTCCGGTGCGGCCTCTGCGGCTCCGTCCGGCTGCTCGGCGGCGTGCGCGCCGCCCTCCACGGCCACCGTGTCGGTGACGCCGTTCTGCGCGGCCAGCTGCAGCAGCTGCTCGAACACGTCGCGCAGCTGCTCCTCCGGGACGACGCCCGAGAACAGCTGCACCGGACGGCCGGCGATGAGGGCGGCCACGGTCGGCACCGCCTGCGCCTGGAACGCCTGGGTGAGCTGCGGGTTCGCGTCCACGTCGATGCGGACGACCACGAGCCGGCCGCCGAAGCCGCCGACGACGCGGTCGATCACGGCGGAGAACTGCGCCGACTGCTCGGCGCGCGCGGTGACCAGATCGACCACGACGGGGACGCGCATCGACAGGTCGATGAAGTCGTTGAAGTTCGCGTCCGTGCCCTCGAAGTAGAGGCTCGGCAGCGTCAGCTCGCCTCCCACGGCCGGCTGGCCGGACGCGCCGCCGTCGGCCGACGGCGCGGGCCGGTTGACGAGGGAACTCAGGTCGACGGCCCCGCGCAGGTTGGTGGGCGGGGGCGGGACGTTGCTCATTGATCCTCCTGACGTGCGGGCTGCGGCACGAGAATCAAGGATACTCGCGAAGCGTCCGGCGGCTACGGGATCTGCTTGGCGGCGATCATGCCCTGGGCGAACCCGAGGAGCGTGATCTTCTCCTTGGAGCCCACCGGCGGGACGTAGAACGCGAGCTGGTACCCGAAGGTCGACTCGATGCCCGTCTTCGACGACGCGACGCCGCTCAGCGCCGCGGACGTGTTGCCCGCGCTGACCTCGGCGCCGGCCTCCACGACCTTGAGCACCTGCGACTCCTGGAGGTCCGTCCAGACGATCGCGCCCGAGTCGTTGGTCGCCATCGCGACGTCCGAGCCGCTCCCCGGAGCGGTGGTGAACGTCAGCGAAGCGGTCGCCGGCACGGCGGCCTTCTGCTTCGCCTTCCAGTCCGCGCCCACCTGGGTGCGCAGCGTGTCGCCCTCGGCGTTGAAGAGCGAGGCGTACTGGCTCTTGTCGCCGTTCATCAGGATGTCGCCGTACGCGGCGGAAACCTTCTCCGGAGGGAGCGCGAGCAGCTTCGAGTCCGGCGGGACGACGGCGGAACCGATGCTGGCGGGCGCGAGGTTCGGCACCTTCGCCTTCGGCTCCAGGGAGACCGCGTACTCGACCTGGTAGTTGTCGCGCGGCGTCTCCTGCACCATGGTGAGGGCGATCGGAGCCTGCGCGTTGCCCTTCGCATCCTTCGGGCTCTGGATCACCGCCGCGACGGTGCGCGGCCAGGTGTCCGTCGCCTGCGGCAGCGAGAGCACGATGGGGCTCGCCGGGATGGCCGGGAGCGCCGGCTCGTCCGACTTGTGTGCGCGGATGGCGTAGTTGGCCTCGCGGAGCTGGAGGGCCGGCCCCATGAACCGGACCTTGGCGAGATCCGCGCTGGCCTTCGCGTCCGCCTGGGCCGCCGACTCGGAGATGCGCTTCACGATGCGCTCGAGCTGCGGCACGGTCACGGCGGGCGGGAGCTGGTCCTTCGCGTTCGGCGCCTCCGTCGCGAGCGGCGTCGCGGTCTTCGACGGCGTCGTCGCGGCGTCCGTCCCGGCCGTGCAGCCGGTGAGGGCCAGGGCGCCGGCCAGGGCGACGGGGAGCATCACGCGCGCGCGGCGGGTGGAGCGGCGTCCGCGGGGCGTGGCCTCGACCATGGCGGTGGGCTTGTACTTCGGAGCCTTGGGCAGCTTGGGCATCTTCGGTCCGCTCTTCCGGCGGGGGCCGCGCGAGCGGCGGTGGGTATACAGGCCCCAGAGATAGAGGGCGATCCCGATCACCAGCAGGATGAGACCGCCGATGATCAGCGGGAACGCCCACGGCGTGCTCGAGTCGACCGGCCAGGTGACACTGACACGGGACGGCGCCGACTTCTGGCCGTCGGACGCGACGATGACGCTCACGTCGTCCGGGATGTTCATCCGCGTGACCTGGGCGGCGTCGCCGTCGAACTCCTCGAGCCAGAGATCGCTCCCGGCCGGGTTGGGGCCGGCGGCCGAGGACGTGGTCTCCGAGGAGCCGGAGCCGGCGGCCGCCGATGCGGTAGGCGACGGGGTCGGGGCCGGCGTGGCGGTCGAACCGCTGCCGGAATCCGAACCGTCGGTGGCGGAGGTCGCCGGCTTCGCCGTCACGGCCTTCGTGGAGAGCTTCCCCGTGGCCTTCTGATAGCCGACCGCGACGTACTTCTGGCCGCTGAGCCAGGCCTTGACGTCCGCTGTACGGCCGTAAGCGACGACCTGCTTCGCGGCGTCGGGGGCACCGGTCACGGTGAGCGTCTGCTGTCCGGGATGCGCGTTCAGCACCGACCCGTCGATCACCACGTAACGGGGGTCGCCGGATACGGTGGCGGCGGCCTGGATGCGGCTCGGCGGGGCGAAGACGGTCCGCTGCGCGATGCCGGCTACGATCATGACCGCGGCGACGACGAACGCGACGATGGCGAGTACGAAACGCAAGCAGAGCTCCTCATGTGCCGATTCGGGGGGCAGGCACAGTGACCTGACGATACCGGACGTGCCTGAAAGGCAGCTAACCCTTGTCTGGACGCTCGCGCATCCCCCCGTGCGGGCGCAGACCGCTGAATTGTAGGATCGACCCGGCGCGCGCGCAGCGGGTCCACCCGAAATCCCCAGGAGCAATCACAGTGGCGACCGACGATTCCACCTTCACCCAGGTCTTCCGAGGCTACGACAAGGACGAGGTCGACAAGGCCCTCCAGGAGCTGCGGCGCGAGCTGATCAAGTCGAACACCCAGGCGGCGGACTCCGCGAAGGAGATCAAGCGGCTCCAGGCGCGCATCGACGACCTCAACGCCGAGATCGAAGAGGTCGGCAGCCCGACGTACTCCGGACTCGGCACCAAGCTCGAGAACACGCTGCGGGTCGCCGAGGAGCAGTCGACCCGGCTGATCGCCCAGGCCGACATCGACGCCGAGAAGCTGCGCGCCGGCGTCGCCGCCGAGATCGACAAGATGAAGAAGGCGGCGGCCGCGCAGGCCGAGCGCATCCTCGCCGACGCCCAGGCCCGTGCGACCACGCTGCTCGAGGATGCGCAGATCGAGTCGGGCGAGCTTCTCACCAAGACCCGCGCCGACAAGGAGACGCTGCTCAACGACGCCATGCGCGAGGCCGCGGCGATCCGGGGCGCCGTGGCGACCGAGGCCGCCGAGCTGCGCGCCACCAGCAAGCGCGAGGCCGCCGCCGTGCGCGCCGAGGCCGACCGGGAGGCCGCGGAGCTCAAGGCCGTCGCGTCCCGCGAGGCGGAGCGCGCCCGCGCCGAGGCCGCCGAACTCGACCGCACCATCGCGGCACGCCGCTCGGAGCTCGAGACCGCTCTCGCCGAGGACCGCGCCGCCTTCGAGCGCGAAGCGGCCCAGACCCGCCTGGAGCTCGACCGCCGTGTCGCCGAGACGGCCGATCGCCTGGCCGTCGAAGAGGCCGAGACCCGGAACGCGCTCGCCGCCGAGGCCGCTCAGGCGCGCGCGGACCTGGCCGGCGAGGTCGAGGAGCAGCGCGCCGAGCTGGCCGCATCCGTCGCGCAGACGCGCGCCGACCTGGAGCACGAGGAGAAGACCCGCCGGCTCGCCCTCGCCACCGAGGTCGAGCAGACGACGAAGGCCCTCGCCGCGGAGGTCGAGCAGACCAAGGCCGCCCTGGCGGCGGAGGTGGAGCAGGCCCGCTCGGCGCTGGACGCCGACGTCACCTCCACCCGCAGCGCGCTCGCCGACGAGGTCGAGCGCACCAAGGCCGAGCTGGCCGACGAGGTCACCCGCACCCGCTCCGCGCTGAACGAGGAGGTGACGCGCACCCGTTCGGAGCTCGAGACCCAGGTCACCACCACCCGCTCGGCGCTCGAGAACGAGGTCGCCTCGACCCGCGCAGCGCTCGAGAACGAGGTCACGACCACGAAGTCCGCCCTCGCCGAGGAAGTGGAGCGCACGACGAAGCAGCTGGAGGACGACCGGCTGCAGACGCGGACGACCCTCGAGAAGGAGACGACCGAGACCCGCGCCGCGCTCGAGGCCGACCGCGCCGAGACGGCCGCCCGCCTCGCGGCGGACCGCGAGCAGACCGCCAGCGAGCTCGCGGCCGAGGTCGAGCAGACCCGGGCACGCCTGGCCGCCGAGGCCGACCGCCGCCGCCGTGAGCTCGACGCCGAGGCGGCGGAGCTCCGCGCCGAGCTGGCCGCCGAGGTCGACGCCGCGCGGACCGCGCTCGCCGACGAGCTCAGCCGCGAGCGCAGCGCCCTGCAGGCCGAGCTCGCGTCCGAGCGTGCGCGGCTGGCCGCCGAGGTCGAGACGACGACCTCCGCGCTGGCCGCCGAGGTCGAGCAGACGAAGTCGGCCCTCGAGACCGAGGTCACCACGACGAAGGCCGCCCTCGCCGCCGAGGTCGAGCAGACCAAGAAGGAGCTGGAGACCGAGGTCGCCACCACGAAGGCCGCCCTGGCCGACGAGGTCGAGCGGACGCGCGCCGAGCTCGCCGCCGAGGTCGAGCAGACCACGACCGAGCTGGCCGCCGAGGTCGAGCAGACGAAGTCGGCCCTCGAGACCGAGGTCACCACCACGAAGTCGGCCCTGGCGGCGGAGGTGGAGCAGACCAAGAAGGCCCTCGCCGCGGAGGTCGAGCAGACCACGAGCGCCCTGACCGCGGAGAAGGAGCAGACCCGCAGCCGGCTCGCCGAAGACGTCCGGAGCACCACGGCCGAGCTCGCGGACCAGCGGGAGTCGACCGCCAACGAGCTCACCGACCAGCGCGAGCAGCAGCGCCTCGAGCTGGAGCGGGAGGCCGAGCGGACGCGCGTCGCCCTGGCCGACGAGGCGCAGCAGACGCGCGCCGCGCTGGAGAAGGAGACCGCGGAGGCGCGGGCGGAGCTCGCCCGCGAGGTCGCCGAGGCGCGCACGGCCCTGGACGCCGAACTGGCCGAGAAGCTGGCCGCATTCGAGCAGGAGGCGGCGTCCTCCCGGGCGGCGCTGGAGGCGGAGCTCACCGCACTGCGCAACGCCACGCTCGAAGAGGTCGAGAACCGGACCCGCGAGGTGGAGCAGGCGCGCATCGACCTCGACGTCGAGCTGCGCGCGCGCCGCGACGAGGCGGAGAAGGAGTACCTCGCCCGGCACCAGGAGGCGGTGGCGCAGACCCAGAAGTACCTGGACGAGGCGAACGTCCAGCTCGCCGACGCCGTGAAGCGCACCGCGCAGGCGCGCTCCGAGGCGGAGGCCTTCGAGACGGAGGCCCGCCGGACCGTCACCGAGGCGCGCAAGGAGGCCGAGGAGACGGCCTCCGCCGTCATCCGCGACGCCGAGGAGCGCGCGGCCGCCCTGCTCGCCGAGACCGAGGAGCGCACGGAACGCCTCGTGGCGGACGCGGAGGAGCGACTGGCGCAGATTAGGATTGAGCGCGAGGCCGTGGCCGGGTACTTCGAGAACCTCCGAGGCGTCCTCCAGCAGGCCGAGAAGGTGACCGCCGACCGCGACTGATCCCAGGGGGAACACGTGAAGATCCAGAATCCGTTCCGCCTCGGTCTCATCGGCACCCTGGGCGTCGGACTCGGGATCCTCATCCTCAGCGCCGTCACAAGCCTGGCGACGATCATCACCTACATCGGCGCCGCGCTCTTCCTCGCTCTCGGCATCGAGCCGCTCATCTCGTTCCTCGAGCGGCGGCGGTTCCCGCGCTGGCTGGCCCTGGTGGTCGCGCTCGTCGTCATCATCGGCGCGTTCATCGGCCTCATCTGGGCGATCGTCCCGATCGCGGTCGACCAGGCCTCCCAGCTCGTGCAGAACACGATCTCCTGGGTCAACAGCGGCGCCGCCGAGAAGTGGTTCCTCAGTCTGCAGCACCAGTTCCCGTCGATCATCAACCAGCAGAACATCGACGCCGTCACCGAGTGGCTGCAGAAGAACCTCCCCGACATCACGTCCAAGGTCCTGCAGACCGGCGTCGGCATCATCCAGGGTGCGTTCGGCGTGATCATCGTCGTCATCCTGACGATCTACTTCACCGCATCTCTGCCCAGCATCAAGCGCTCCGCCTACCAGCTCGTCCCGGCCTCGCGCCGGGCCCGGTTCGCCGACCTGGGCGACCAGATCACCGACTCCGTCGGCAAGTACGTCATGGGCCAGGTCTCCCTCGCCCTCGTGAACGGCGTGCTCAGCGCGATCTTCCTGACGGTGATCGGGGCGAAGTTCCCGATCCTGCTCGCATCCATCGCCTTCTTCTTCTCGCTGATCCCGCTCGTCGGCACGATCACCGGCTCGGTGATCATCGTCGCGGTCTGCTTCCTCTCCGGACCGCCGACCGCCATCGCCGCCGCCATCTACTACCTGATCTACATGCAGGTGGAGGCGTACGTGCTCAGCCCGCGCATCATGAACCGCGCCGTGTCCGTGCCGGGCGCGCTCGTGGTCGTGGCGGCCCTCGCGGGCGGCACGCTGCTCGGCATCCTGGGCGCGCTGGTCGCCATCCCGTTCGCCGCGGCCATCCTGCTCATCGTCAAGCAGGTCGTCATCCCGCGCCAGAACGAACTCTGAGACGCCCTCAGCGGCTCGCTAAGCGCCCGAGGGCCACTCCGTCGGCAGCGGGAGGGCCGACGGGTTCACGCGCTCCACGATCTCCGTGAGCACGCGACGGGTCTGGTTCTCCCCCACCCAGAGGTGCTTGCCGCCCTCGACGGTCACCAGTTCGATCTGCGGCAGCGGGGCGAACTTCTCCGCGGCGGCGGCCGGACGGAGGAAGTCGTCATGCTCCGGGATGAGCGCCACCAGCGGTCGCTCGTCTCCCGCCCACGCCTCCAGGTGCTCCGGCTTGGCGCGGTGGAGCGGCGGGGAGAGCAGGATGACGCCGTCGACCGGGCAGGCGCGGCCGTACATCAGGGCCAGCTCCGTGCCGAACGACCAGCCGACGAGCCAGGGATGCGGCAGGCCGCGGTCGCCGACGAAGGCCATCGCGGCCTCCAGGTCGTAGCGCTCCCCCACGCCGTCGCCGAACGACCCCTCGCTCCGTCCGCGCGGCGACGCGGTGCCCCGCGTATTGAAGCGCAGGACGGCGATCCCGGCGAGGGCAGGAAGGCGGGCAGCCGCCTTGCGCAGGATGTGCGAATCCATGAAGCCGCCCGCCGTGGGCAGCGGGTGCAGCGTCACCAGGGTCGCGACCGGCTCACGGTCGAGCGGAGTGGCAAGCTCGCCCACCAGGGTGAGGCCGTCCTGCGTCCGGAACTCGACGTCCTCGCGGCGGGCGGGGAGCTCCACGCCGCCCCGGATCTCGATGGTCGTACCCTCGCTCGTCATGCGATCCTCCAGCAGGACTCGTGCCAGTGCCGCCGTGCGGCCAGGTCGGCGGCGTCGCCGAGCACGCCGTCTGCGCGCCAGGCGACCAGATGCGACGTCCCCGGCGGGATGTCACGGCCGCAGCCCGGGCAGACGTACGTCTTCTGCGCCTGCGCGGCCGACACCGGCTGCACGTTCCACGTCACGCCGCGGCGCGTCTCGGTCCGTCGCCAGCCGGAGAGCAGACGCTCCAGGCTGTCCGGCTCCTCCGCCGGCCGGCCGCCGGAGCGGCTACGGGGACGGTTCGAGCGCGGCATGCGTCAAGTCTAGGCGGGTCCGCCCGGAGAGCGGTCAGTACCAGCCCTGGGACTGCCAGACGCCCCAGGCGCCGCACGGCGTGCCGTAGCGCCCGGACACGTAGCCGAGGCCCCACGAGATCTGCACCGAAGCGTCGGTCTGCCAGCCGGGGCCCATCTTGCTGCCCGGGAGCGCCTGTGGGATGCCGTACGCGCCGCTCGGGTTGGAGGCGTTGACGCGCCAACCGGACTCGTGGTTCCACAGCTGGACCAGGCAGCCGTACTGATCGTCGCCCCAGCCGCGGTCGTGCACCATCTGGTAGGCGATCGCCTGCGCGGTGCCCGGCGACGGGATGGGCGCCGACGGCGCGCCGCCTCCGCCGCTGCTGGACGACTTCTTGGACGCCGTGGGCGTCGGGGTCGGCGTCGGAGTGGGCTTCGGCTTCTCCTTCACCGTCACCGCGTCGCGGGTGATGGTGAGGGCCGCCGAGTCCGGCGCCGTCAGGTTCTGGGCGGGTGCACCGTCGTAGCGCTCCGTCGTGGGGATCTGCTGGAGCGACTCCGCGTAGGCCGGCGTCGTCGTCGCGCCGGAGAAGGGATCCACCACGTTCACGAGCGCGAAACCGACGGCCGCGGTGAACGCGAAACCCCACACCGCTGCTCGCGACCGGATGTGCGGACGGCGGGACCGCTTGAATGCGACGCCGACCGGGTTGGCCGGAGTCAGCGGCACGATCTCTGCTGCTGCTGCTTCTCGTCTACCCACGATCACAGAACGATAACGGAGATCGTCGGAAAACCCAAGATTCCGCCCCCGCACTCAGCGAACCGCCAGCATCACGTCGGTCACGCTGTCGAGCAGCAGATCGACCTGCACCTCGCGGTATCCGCCCCGCTGCTCGCGGAACGTCACGGTGCGCACCTCCTCGACGCTCATCGGCCGTCCGTCCTGGAAGTAGCG
Organism: Leifsonia sp. 22587; assembly: GCF_052044215.1. Taxonomy (NCBI): domain Bacteria; kingdom Bacillati; phylum Actinomycetota; class Actinomycetes; order Micrococcales; family Microbacteriaceae; genus Leifsonia; species Leifsonia sp. 22587. The sequence continues at coordinate 452,046 of NZ_JBQENB010000004.1, read as the reverse complement.
CACCAAGCGGTTGGCGAACCGGTCGACGTCGTTGCGGTTGTAGCCGAGCGTGAGCAGGCTCACCCGGTCGAAACGCTGCCCGAGCGGCCGGTCGAGCCGGTTCAGGATGACCTGCGCGGTCGTCCGCGCCTCCTCGAACCAGGCGGCGTCGCCCTGGCGCGCTCGCGCGGCCTCGCGCTCACGGGCCGAGAACGCGTCCTCGAGCCGCTCGAGCGCCGCATCCACATGGGTCGTGGAGTAGCCGCCCTTCGTCATCGCGAACGCGGTGTGCCGGATGTCGGCCGCGGTCAGGTCCGGCGCCGACGCGTCTCCGTCGTAGGCACGGCGCGCCGTCGCGAGGAACTCGTCCACCTGTTCGACGTCGTAGCCCGGCTTCGACTTGGGGCTGCGGGGGAAGGTGCTCACTCCCCCATTCTGTCATCGGAAGATGAGGAACAGGACGTAGGTGGCCGCTGCCGACGGGAGGATGGAGTCCAGCCGGTCGAGGAATCCCCCGTGCCCCGGCAGCCACGAGCTCATGTCCTTGATGCCGAGGTCCCGCTTGATCAGCGACTCGGCGAGGTCTCCGGCGGTGGCCGTCAGGAGCAGGACGACGCCGAACACCACGCCGAACCACCACGGCTCCCCGAGCATGAACACCGAGAGCAGGATGCCCGCGATGATCGCAGCCGCAGCCGCGCCGGCGAAGCCCTCCCAGGTCTTCTTCGGACTGATCGTGGGCGCCATGGGGTGCTTGCCCCAGGAGAGTCCGCTCACGTAGGCGCCCGTGTCGACCGACACGACCAGGATCAGGAACGCGAGCACCCACCACTCGCCGCCGGGCTCCGCCAGCAGCAGGATGACGAAGCTGGCGAGCAGCGTGATGTACAGCTGCACGAACACCGACCACAGCAGGTCGCGCCCCAGTGCGGCCGACCCGCGCCGGGCGGCGGGGACCACCGCCTCCTCGATCAGCCGCCACACGACGACCAGGACGATCCCCGCGGACAGCGAGACCAGCTGGCCGCCCGAGTGCAGGAAGAACGAGACGGGGACGATCCCGGCGGCCGCCAGGATCGACGGGATGCGGGGCACGCGCCGCCCGGAGACGCGGAACGCCTGAACGAGTTCGAAGGTGGCGAAGCCGGCCATGGCCACGCCGAACACCAGGAAGAGCTCCTTGATGAAGATCAGGCTGACCAGGACGAGCGCGCCGACCCCCAGGCCGATGACGATCGCCAGGATCAGGTTGCGGCCCGTGCGCTCCGCGATCCGCTCCTGGGTCGCGTCGAGCTGAGCCTTGCGCGCCTGCACCTGACGCTCGAAGTCGGCGCGGGTGGCCTGCACCTGCGCCCGGAACTCCTCCCGGGATCGCGCCTTTCCGCGCGGTACCGGGTCCGGCGCGCCGGGACTGCTGTCGTCGCTCATCGGCTAGACCTCGAGCAGCTCGGCTTCCTTGCGCTTCAGAGCCTCGTCGACGGCCTCCACGTGGGTGCGGGTCAGCGTCTCGAGCTCCTTCTCGCCGCGCGCCACCTCGTCGTCCCCGACCTCGCCCTTCAGCGCGTCGAGGTCGTCCTTGGCCTTGCGGCGGATGTTGCGGAGCGCGACCTTGGCGTCCTCGCCCTTGCTGCGGACGATCTTCACGAACTCCTTGCGGCGGTCCTCGGTGAGCTCCGGGAGGGTGACGCGCACGATCTCGCCGTCGTTGCCCACGTTGGCCGAGAGGTTCGGCATGTTGACGATGGCCTTCTCGATGTCCTTGAGCGCCGACTTGTCGTACGGCGTGACCAGCAGGACGCGGGCCTCGGGGTTCTGGAGGCCGGCCAGCTGGGCCAGCGGGGTCGGCGACCCGTAGTAGTCGACCAGCACCTTCTGGAACAGAGCCGGGTTGGCGCGGCCCGCGCTCACCGTGCCGAAGTCGTCCCTCGCAGCATCCACGGTCTTGCTCATGCGCTGGCGGGCATCGGAAATCACATCCGCGATCACGGTGTCTCCTTATACGTAGGTGGGTCGGTGTCTAGTCTATTGCGCGGCCACCCGGCGTCAGCCGAGCAGTGTCCCGATCTCCGCGCCGAGGAGGGCGGCGGTCACGTTGCCGGCGGGCTCGATCCCGAAGATGCGCATCGGCATCCCGTTGTCCATGCAGAGGCTCAGCGCCGTCGAGTCGACCGCCTTGAGGTTCTGCTGCAGAGCCTCCTGGTGGCTGATCTGGTCGATCTTCCTCGCGTCCGGGTTCGTGCGCGGGTCGTCGTCGTACATCCCGTCGACACCGTTCTTGGCGACCAGCACGACGTCCGCGCTGATCTCGAGCGCCCGCTGGGCGGCCACCGTGTCGGTGGAGAAGTACGGCAGTCCGGCGCCGGCGCCGAAGATGACGACCCGGCCCTTCTCGAGGTGCCGTTCGGCCCGCCGCGGGATGTACGGCTCGGCCACCTGGGTCATGGAGATCGCCGACTGGACGCGCGTCTCGGCGCCCGCCTGCTCCAGGAAGTCCTGGAGGGCCAGCGAGTTCATCACCGTCCCGAGCATCCCCATGTAGTCCGCGCGGCCGCGGTCCATGCCGCGCTGCGACAGCTCGGCTCCGCGGAAGAAGTTGCCGCCGCCGACGACGATGGCGATCTCGACGTCCTGCGCGGCCTGCGCGATCTCACGCGCGATGCTGCTGACGATGTCCGGGTTGACCCCCAGCTGGCCTCCGCCGAAGGCCTCGCCGGAGAGCTTCAGAAGGACTCTGCGCCGCTGTGAAGGATGTCTCTGAGTGGCTGCCGACATGCGTGATCAACGTCCTTCCGTCTGTGGTTCTGGTTAAAGCTAGTGGGTGCCGCGCACAGAAAAGGAGTCCGGATCGTTGTCACGATCCGGACTCCTTCATGGTCTGCTACGCGCCGACCTTGAACCGGGCGAAGCCGGACACGGTGAGACCCGAGTCCTTCAGCACCTGGCTGATGGTCAGCTTGTTGTCGCGGGCGTACTCCTGCTCGAGCAGGGCGACCTGCTTGAAGTAGGCGCCGAGGCGACCCTCGATGATCTTCGGGAGCGCGGCCTCGGGCTTGCCCTCGTTGCGCGAGATCTCCTCGACGATGCGACGCTCGTTCTCGACCTCGTCGGCCGGGACGTCCTCACGGGAGAGGTAGGTCGGGTTCGCGAACGAGATGTGCTGCGCGATGCTGCGGGCGGTCTCCGCGTCGTCGCCGGCGTAGCCGAGCACGACACCGACCTGCGGGGGCAGGTCCTTGGAGGTCTTGTGCAGGTAGATCGCGAAGTGCTCGCCGTTCACGACGGCGATGCGGCGGAGCTCGACCTTCTCGCCGAGGATGGCGGCCTCGTCACCGATGAGCTCGGCGACGGTCTGGCTGCCGGCGGGGGCCGCGAGGGCCTCCTCGACGGTGGTCGCACCGGCCGCGGCCGCTGCGTCGAGCACCTTGTCGGCGAGGGCGATGAACTTGTCGCCCTTCGCGACGAAGTCGGTCTCGCAGGCGAGCTCGATCATCGTGGCGGTGCCGTTGCCGTTGTCCTTGGCGGCGACGAGGCCCTCGCTGGTGGAGCGGTCGGCGCGCTTGGCGTTGCCCTTCGCGCCCTTCAGGCGCAGGATCTCGGTGGCCTTCTCGATGTCGCCATCGGCCTCCTCGAGCGCCTTCTTGGTGTCGACCATGCCGGTGCCGAGCTGCTCACGGAGAGCCTTGATGTCGGCGATGCTGATGTTTGCCATGTTCTGACTGGAACCTTCTTCTTCTCGAAGACTTCTGGTGGGGAGGATTACTCGGACTCGGGCGCAGCGGCGGCCTCGGCGGCCTCCGCGTCGGCCTCGCCCTCGGCGACGACCTCGGCCGAATCGGCCTTGGCCTCGGCCAGGTCGGCGTCAGCGGCCTTGGTGGTCTCGGCGCTGGACTGCACCTCGTCGGACGAGGTCTGCAGCAGCTCCTGCTCCCACTCGGCGAGCGGCTCGGCCGGCTCGGCGCCCTCCTCGGGCTTCTGGTGACGCTGGATGAGGCCCTCGGCGGCCGCGTCGGCCACGATGCGGGTCAGCAGCGTGACGGAGCGGATCGCGTCGTCGTTGCCCGGGATCGGGTACTGGACCTCGTCCGGGTCGCAGTTCGTGTCGAGGATGCCGATGACCGGGATGCCCAGCTTCTTGGCCTCGTCGATCGCGAGGTGCTCCTTCTTGGTGTCGACGACCCAGAGCGCGCTCGGGGTCTTCGACAGGTTGCGGATGCCGCCCAGCGACTTGTGGAGCTTGTCCAGCTCGCGCTTCTTGATCAGCAGCTCCTTCTTGGTGAAGCCGCTGGTGGTGCCCTCGAAGTCGAGCTCCTCGAGCTCCTTCATGCGCGCGAGGCGCTTGGACACGGTCTGGAAGTTGGTCAGCAGACCACCCAGCCAGCGCTGGTTCACGTAGGGCTGGCCGACGCGGGTCGCCTGCTCGGCGATCGCCTGCTGGGCCTGCTTCTTGGTGCCGACGAAGAGGATGGTGCCGCCGTGGGCGACGGTCTCGCGCACGAAGTCGTACGTCTTGTCGATGTACGCGAGGGACTGCTGCAGGTCGATGATGTAGCTGCCCGAGCGCTCGGTGAGGATGAAGCGCTTCATCTTCGGGTTCCAGCGGCGGGTCTGGTGTCCGAAGTGGACGCCGCTGTCGAGCAGCTGGCGCATGGTGACGACGGCCATTGCCGTTCTCCTTTTGGTTGCGGTTGTCTGCGACGGCCGGGCGGCCGCCACTCCTGGTGCCCCGCGCGCATCCGCACCCGTCCCGCTCGCGCGGCGCTGCCGTTGAGGGAGATGGGAGACCAATGGATGCGCGTGCCGCCCTCAGCGAGGGCGTCCCCGTGCAGGGTTGGTTCCTGCTCAGGATTGCGGGCACGCGTAGTCACCCCGACGAGCGGAGTGCTCCGAAGAGTCTAGCAGCAACCGGGACTAGGCGGAGTCTCCGCTGGAGCGCACCTGGACGCCGCGTCCACGGCCTCCGGAGTTCTTGAAGAGGGTCTCGGCCTGCTCGAGCGCCATGCCGTTCGTCTCCGGGATCTTGAAGAACACGAAGAAGAACGAGAGCGCGGCGAAGAGGGCGTACATGCCGTACGTGAACGGCAGCGAGAAGTCGGCCATCGGCGGGAACGAGATGGTCACCAGGAAGTTCGCGATCCACTGCGCCGCGGCTGCGACGCCCAGGGCCTTCCCGCGGATCCGGCTCGGGAAGATCTCGCCGAGGAGCACCCAGACGAGTGGTCCCCACGAGGCGCCGAAGCACACTACGAAGATGTTCGCCGCGATGAGAGCGATCGGTCCCCACGGGTTCGGGAGGCTGACGGCGCCGTCGTGCTTGACCGCGAAGGTGAACGCCAGCGCCATCACGCCGAGCGACAGCGCCATGCCGACGGATCCCGTGAGCAGGATCGGGCGGCGGCCCACCCGGTCGACGAGGAGGATCGCGACGATGGTCACGACGACGTTCGTCACCGAGGTGATGACCGTGATGAGCAGCGAGTTCTTCTCGGTGAATCCGACCGCCTGCCACAGAGTGGTCGAGTAGTAGAAGATCACGTTGATGCCGACGAACTGCTGGAACACCGACAGGATGATGCCGATCCAGACGATCGGTTTGAGGCCGAACCGGTTCCCCGCGAGCGTCGCCTTCGCGCCTTCGCGGTCCTCCTTGATCGCGTTCTCGATGTCGCCGATCTGACGGTCGAGGTCGCCCTCCGGCACGAGGGTCGCGAACACCGCGCGTGCATCGTCGCGGCGGCCGTTCGCCAGCAGGTAGCGCGGCGACTCGGGGAGCGTCAGGGCGAGGATGCCGTAGACCACCGACGGGATGACGCCCACCAGGAACATCCACCGCCACGCCTCGAGGCCGAGCCACAGCTCCTTGGACGCGGAACCTGCGATTCCCGCGAGCAGCGCGTCGGAGAGCAGCGCGACGAAGATACCGATGGTGATGGCGAGCTGCTGGAGCGACGCCAGGCGGCCGCGCGACTGTCGCGGCGAGATCTCGGCGATGTAGGCCGGGGCCACGACGGACGCGATGCCGATGCCGAGACCGCCGACCACGCGCCAGAGGGCCAGGTCCCAGGCGGAGAAGGCGAGGCCGGCCCCGATCGAGCTGACCAGGAAGAGGACCGCGCCGAGCAGCATGACCTTGAGGCGACCCCAGCGGTCGGCGAGCCGGCCGGCGATGAACGCACCGACCGCGCAACCGAGCAGCGCGATGGCGACGATGAAGCCGGTGATGAAGGCGTTGAGCGCGAAGTTGTGCTGGATCGAGTCGACGGCGCCGTTGATCACCGAGGAGTCGAAGCCGAAGAGGAACCCGCCGACGGCGGCCGCGATCGCCAGGCCGGTGACCCTGCGCCGCATCTTCGCGGTGGGCTGCGGCACGTTCTCGTCGCTCGTGGTGCCTGTGTTCCTTCGTTGTTCAGACATGTCATCCCTTTTCGGTTGTCGTCGCCTCGCTGTCCGCGCCGTCCGAGGAGGGCGCGAGGGCGGAACTCACGGTACGCCCCGAATCGCTCCCGCAGAACCGTCGGCCCCGCGTGCGCCCACACCTGCACGGATGTGCGGGTTCTCCACAGATCCGGTTCCCGCGTCCCTCGGGCGACCCGCCGAGCGGGAGAGTCGGTGAGCCGGGAGGTGCCCGGCGCGGATGCGTCGCGGGTGCGTCGCGGGTGCGGAGGGACGATGTCGAAGGGTGAGCAGCGGAGGGATGCGGTGGTCGATCGGCTCCGTCGCCTGCCGGGTAGGGGTCGGCGGTGGATGGGCGCCCTGGTCTTCGTGGTGGTGCCGCTCCTGCTCGGGAGCCTCGGTCTGGCGGCGGCCGCGTCGGACGCGGGCGCACCAGGCGCAAGCGCGTCGTACGCGGGCGACCTCGTGCACGCGGGACGCTCCGCGGTCCGAGCCGCCGGCTCCTGGTCGTGGCCGGTCGACCCGCACGCGGTGAGCGGCCCGTACGCCGCGCCTGCCACGCGGTACGCGGCCGGCCACCGGGGCATCGACCTGGAGGCGTCCTCCGGTGTCGTGGTGTCGGCTCCCGCCGACGCGGTGGTCCGGTTCTCCGGTGTGGTGGTGGACCGGCCCGTACTGACCCTGGACCACGGCGGCGTGCTGTCCAGCTACGAGCCTGTCGCCTCCGAGCTGGTTCCGGGCACCTCGGTCGCCCGCGGTGCGATCGTCGGCACGGTGGCGGCGGGTGGTCACTGCGCCGAGGCGTGCCTGCACGTCGGCGTCCGCGTGGACGGGGAGTACGTGTCCCCGCTGCTGTTCTTCGCCCGGGTGCCGCCCGCCGTGCTGCTCCCGCTCGGCGGCCCCTGAACCGCGGGCGATCGCGCAGCGGTGGGCGTCCAGGCGCACCGTCGGCGATGAGGCGCGCGAGTGGGCGATCAGGCTCACCGGTAGGCGATCGAGCCCGCGTGTGGCGGTCAGGCGCGCGGGTGCGCGATCCGGTAGGCCTCCTTGAGGCGCTCGGTGGAGACGTGCGTGTAGATCTGGGTGGTGCCGAGGCTGGCATGGCCGAGCAGCTCCTGGACCGCACGGAGGTCGGCTCCCCCATCCAGCAGGTGCGTCGCCGCCGTGTGCCGGAGCGCGTGCGGGCCGGACGGGCCCCGGCCGGGCACATCCGCCAGCAGTCCGGCGACGAGCTCGTACACGGCACGGCTGCCGAGCCGCGACCCGCGGCTGCCGAGGAACAGGGCCGGCCCCGACCCCGGCACCGCGAAGCGCGGCCGGCCGCCGTCGAGCCACGCCCGCACGGCCCGCAGGGCCGGCACCCCGAACGGGACCACCCGCTCCTTGGAACCCTTCCCGACCACACGGAGCGTCAGCCGTTCGAGGTCGACGTCGTCGATGTCGAGTCCGGTGAGCTCGGAAACGCGGATCCCCGCCGCGTACAGCACTTCGATCACCGCGACGTCCCGCAGGGCGCCGGGCTCCCCGTCGTCCGCGCGTGCCGCCAGCTGCTCGAGGATGCCGTCCATCTGCTCGCGCGTGATCACCCGGGGAAGCGTCTTGTCGGCCTTCGGCGCCCGCAACCGCGCCGCGGCGTCCGCTCCTTCTGCGCCCTGGGCCGTGCCGGTGTCGCCGCCGGTCCGTGCCCACCAGGCGCTGAAGCCCCGCGCCGAGGCCGACCGCCGGGCGAGCGTCGCCTTGGCGAGCCCGCGCTGCGACCCCTCCCAGAGCCAGTCGCGATAGAGGTCGAGCGTGAGACCGTCGGGCGACGAGACCTCACGCGTCTCCGCGAACGCGGCGAGCGCCGTCAGGTCGGCGCGGTAGGCGCGGACCGTCTGCGGCGAGTAGCCGCGCTCCACCCGCAGGTGGCGCTCGTAGGCGGCGATCGCGTCGGAGAGGTGCACCGTTCAAGCTTCGCCCTCCCGCGCGCCGCACGAGGTAGCGACGCGCTGGGCAGCGACGCCCTGCGTAACGACGCGCGGGGCCACCTCACCCGCTCCTCTCCCCCACCAGGACCCAGCCGCCTCCGCTCTCCCGCGCCCTCCCTGCGAGGTCCAGCCGCCCGAGGACAGCGGCGACCGTGGTGAACGGGAGGGCCGCCCGGGCCGCGATCTCGTCGGCCGAGGCGCGGCGCGTCCGGGAGAGGTGCGCGACGATCGCCCCCTCCGGCCCCTCAGCCGCGCCCTCTCCCGCTGGCGCCCCACCCTCCGGGTCGTCACGGGGTCCCGTGCCCAGAGGATCCGCGAGCTCGGCCATCTCCTCCACCGTGGTCACGCAGGTCGCCGCGTACTCGCGGATCAGCCGGTGGCATCCCGCCGACGCGGGCGAGAGGATGCTGCCGGGCACCGCTCCGAGCGGACGTCCCATCTGAGCCGCGTGCCCGGCCGTGTTCAGCGACCCCGAACGGTGTCCCGCCTCGACGACCACGGTCGCGCCAGCTGCGGCGGCGATGAGCCGGTTGCGCATCAGGAACCGCCAGCGGGTGGGGGCGGAGCCGGGCGGCAGCTCCGCGATCAGCAGTCCGTCGGCCGCGATCCGGCGCAGCAGCTCGCTGTTGCCGGCCGGATAGAGCCGGTCGGCTCCCCCGGCGAGGAAGGCGACCGTGACCCCTCCACTGAGCAGCGCCGCCCGGTGCGCCGCGGCGTCGATCCCGTAGGCGCCGCCGGAGACGACGGCGAACCCGCGGTCGACGAGTCCGGCGGCGCTCTCCATCGCGACGTGCTCGCCGTACTGCGTGGAGGCCCGCGCGCCGACCAGTGCGATCGACCGATCGAGCGTCCGCAGTCGCCACGGGTCTCCTCTCACCCACACGGCGACGGGCGGTCCGTCGTCGAGGGCGTCGAAGCCGTCCGGCCAGAGCGGCGAGTCCGGCGTCACGAGTCGAGCGCCGATCTTCTGGGCGCGCTCCAGGGCCCGCCGGGCTTCGTCGAGCGACAACCGCGGACGCCACCGTTCCAGCGACTCCGCCATCCGCCTCTCTCCGCGTGCCTCGAGCCCGCTCGCACCGGTCGCGTGGCTGCGGTCCTGTAGCCGGCGGTCGATGTCTGTGAACGGAACAACCCGGAGCTGCTCGCCCCGCGGCCCGACCGAGGCGCCCGACCCGTGCATCCGGTCGAGCAGCGTCCGCGCACCCTCCCCGTCGACGATCGCCCGAAGCAGCCCGAGCGCTCCGACGGCGTCGATCGCCCGGCCCGCGTCGAGGTCGCCCGGCTCGATCGCGGTGCTCAGCGCCGCACGGGCGAACCGTTCGACGAGTGCGTCGGAACCGAGCGCCTCGTCCTCGTGGTCGGGTCCGCCTCGCACGGACCCCATCAACCGCGCGAGCTCCGACGTGCCGATCCCGGGGATCCCGGACCGGGGGCTGCGGCGCACCTCTCGCGTCGAGGCATCCGCCCCCGCCGGCGCGTCAGTCTCGGGCGGCGTCACCGGCTTCTCCACCGCGAGCTCCCGCACGTGCTCCGCCACCGCGCACTCCTCGCATCCGCCGGTCATGCGCCGATCCCCCGCCGCAGGAAGAGCGCCCGTCCCACGTGGTCGACGTCGGGCGACGATGCTGCGTCCAGGTCGGCCAGTGTCCACGCCAGCCGCAGGGTCCGGTCGTATCCGCGCATCGTGATCGCTCCCCGTTCCAGCGCGCGGTCGAGCGGCGCGATGGCGGACGCGCCGAGGCGGTGATTCCCACGCAGCCAGCTGCCTGCCACCTCGGCGTTCCGCGCCCACTCCGTCCCGCGCAGACGCTCCGCGGCGCGCGCCCGCGCGGCTTCGACGCGCCGTCGCAGCTGCGCACTCGTCCGCCGGGTCGCTCCCTCATCGGACGCCGACCGGAGGACTGCCAGCCCCATGGTGCGGACGGTGAGCCGGATGTCGACGCGATCGAGCAGCGGACCGGAGAGCCGTGCCAGGTAGCGCCGGCGGGCCATCGGCGAACACGTGCACTCGGCATCCGACGATCCGTAGTGCCCGCACGGGCACGGGTTCGAGGCGAGGACCAGCTGGAACCGCGCCGGGAAGGACGCCGCTCCGCTCGCCCTGTGGATGGTGATCCTGCCGTTCTCGAGCGGCTGACGCAGCGCGTCGAGCACCGAGGGCGGGAATTCGGCCGCCTCGTCGAGGAACAGCACCCCGTGGGTGGCCCGCACGATCGCGCCGGGCGTGATCCGGCCGCTCCCTCCACCGACCAGCGCCACCGCCGACGCCGTATGGTGGGGCGCTTCGAACGGCGGACGCCGGACGAGGCGGCCCGCCGCACCCGGTCCGGCCAGGGACCGGATGCAGGTGGCCTCCAGCGCAGCATCGTCCGAGAGGTCGGGCAGCAGCGAGGGCAGACGTTGCGCGAGCATGGTCTTGCCGGCGCCCGGTGGCCCCACCATCGACAGGTGATGGCCGCCGGCCGCGGCCGCGACCAGCGCCTCAACCGCCTCGTCGTTGCCGGCCACCTCGGCCATGTCGGGTTCGGGCGCCTCCGACACGGCGGCCGCCTTCGCGGCCACCGGCTCCTCGTCCACCGGCTCGAGGCCCGCTCCGTGCCGGATCGCCGCCGCCCTCAGGCTCGTGACGCCCACCACCTCCAGGCCGTCGACCAGGCGCGCCTCATCGAGGTTGCCCGCGGGCACCAGCACCGTCGCGAAGCCGGCGTCCCGCGCGGCCAGCACGGCCGGCAGGATGCCGGGCACCGGGCGCACACGGCCGTCGAGCCCGAGTTCTCCGAGGTGCACGGCGCTTGCGGCCGCCTGGCGGGGCACCGCTCCCGCCGCGGCGAGGGCCGCGATGGCGATCGCCAGGTCGAAGCCGGAGCCCTGCTTCGGCAGCGCCGCGGGCGACAGGTTCACGGTGAGCTTCTTCTGCGACAGCGGGCAGCCGGCGTTGACGGCCGCGGCGCCCACGCGTTTGCGCGATTCGCCGAGCGCGGTGTCCGGCAGCCCGATCAGCACGAACGACGGCAGGCCGGCCGAGATGTCGGCCTCCACCTCGACGACGTGGCCCCGGACGCCGTCGAGTGCGATCGCGAAGGTGCGTGCGAGAGCCATCAGGCGATCCCGGTCAGGTGCTCGACCACGGGGCGCTCGCTCCACGCGTCGGTGACCGCGACCGCGTCGATCCGCACACCGGTGGACCCGGGTTCGCGCTCGCGGCACCAGGCCGCGGCGAGCCGCCGGAGCCGGGCCGCCTTGCGGGCGGTGATCGCCTCGAAGGGATGCCCGAACTCCAGGGACGAACGCGTCTTCACCTCGGCGAAGACCATCGTCGATCCGTCGCGCAGGATCAGGTCGAGTTCACCAGACGGACATCGCCAGTTGCGGTCCACCAGCATGTAGCCGCGCTCCTGCAGCCAGTCGGCGGCCACCTGCTCGCCGCGCCTGCCCAATTCGTCTTTCTGTGCCATGTGTACCTCCGCATCCAGCCTCGTGGGGCGGCGCGGCGGAGGGACGGCGGGCGGCGAATCTGTGGAGAAGAGGCGGCGGACCGTCGCTGTGAGCGAATCGGCCGCGACGACGACTACTCGTCGAGGGCGAGCTCCTTGGGCAGCTCGAACTCCTTGGAGGAGAGCTCCTCGATGTTGACGTCCTTGAACGTCAGGACGCGCACCGACTTCACGAACCGGTCGGCGCGGTACACGTCCCACACCCAGACGTCGTTCATCGTCAGCTCGAAGTAGAAGTCGTGCTCGGTGTCCCGGCGCACGAACTCCACCTCATTCGCGAGGTAGAAACGGCGCTCCGTCTCGATCACGTACTTGAACTGCGAGACGACGTCCCGGTACTCGCGATACAAAGCCAACTCGACCTCGCGGTCGTAGTCGTCGAACTCGTCTTCATCCATCGTCCGTCAAGTCTATGCCGGATGGGACGCGAGCGCTCCGGGGCGGCCGAACCCGGACATGCGCGCGGCCGGTCGGCCTACTCGGCGAGGTCGAGGAGGGCCGGCTGCTTGAGCCAGGTCAGCCGGTGCAGGGCGCTCGGGCCGAGCTCCGCGATCGCCGCGAAGTGCTCGGGAGACGAGTAGCCCTTATTGCTCGCCCAGCCGTAGCCGGGGTACTCGAGGTCGTGCGCGATCATCATCCGGTCGCGGTGCACCTTCGCGATGACCGACGCCGCCGCGACCGAGGCGCAGTCGCGGTCGGCCTTGATGCGCGTCACGACTTTCGCCGGCCGCATCAGCGCCGGATTCAGGTAGTCGTAGTTGCCGTCCAGGATGAGGGTGCTCTCGTGGACGAGCGCGCCCTGCTCCTCGAGCTGCGCGAGCGCACGGGCACCCGCGAGCCCCAGGCAGCGCATGATACCCAGCGAGTCGACCTCTGCGGCGGTGGCGAGACCGACGGCGTGGTGCATCGCCCACTTGCGGCACAGCGGGTCGAGCGATTCACGGACCGGCTCCGGCAGCAGCTTCGAGTCGCGCAGCCCCGGAGGGATGCGCTTCACCGCGGTGTCGATCACGACCATCCCGACCGCGACCGGGCCGGCGAGCGCACCGCGACCGACCTCGTCCACCGCGACGATCGAGGTGACCCCCTGGCGGTAGAGCGCCTTCTCGAACCGCAGCGACGGCGACACCGGGGTCATCATCCGCTCTTCACTCCTCCGCGCCGAACTCTCCGACCGTCCCAGGATAAGCGCTCGCACGCGCCGCGACGTCCACGAAACGACAGAGCTCCCGGTCCGAGGAACGGACCGGGAGCTCGTGAAGCCGTAGGGCGCGGAGACGCTCAGTTCTCGCGCTTCTCCTTGATCTTCGCCTTCTTGCCGCGCAGCTCGCGCAGGTAGTAGAGCTTGGCGCGACGGACGTCACCGCGGGTGACGACCTCGATCTTGTCGATGACCGGCGAGTGGACCGGGAACGTGCGCTCGACGCCGACCTGGAAGCTGACCTTGCGGACCGTGAAGGTCTCGCGGACGCCCTCGCCGGAGCGGCCGATCACGACGCCCTGGAAGACCTGGATACGAGAGCGGCTGCCCTCGATGATGTTCACGTGCACCTTGACGGTGTCGCCGGCGCGGAAGTCGGGGATGTCCTGCTTGAGGGACGCGGCGTCGACCTGGTCGAGGATGTGCATGGCTGTTCGCTCTCTGTACCCGCCACAGGTCGGGAACGGACTCGGGGCCGGCTCCGATCCGGAGCGTCGGCCGTCTGGGTTCGATAAGTGGGTGTCGCGAGAAGTGCTGGCTCCCCCGTGGCAGAGCGTGGCCGCGGCACAAGGATCAATTCTGCCATGCGGCGGCCCGCTTTACCAAAGCGGGCTGTTCCGCAGCCGGTTCACTCCCGGTCGCGGCGCTCCTCGATGACGATGTACTCCCCGTCGTCGACCACGTCGCGCGGCGTGTTCTCGGTCGGCCGCGGCTGCGCGATCCGCTCGTACGCGGCGAACGTCTGCTGCACGCGGGCACGCGTCTCGGTGAGCAGCTCCCAGACGGTGAGCCAGAAGATCGCGAGGAAGAGCAGCACGCCGACCACGGCGAGCCATCCGGTGGCGCCGGGCGGGAAGAAGCCGAAGCCGATGATCGAGAGGTGCCAGAGGGCGAAGAGCCCCGCATCCCACCAGGACACCGCCCGCCGCTCGCGCACGCTGCGACGCGCCATGACGATGCCGCCGACGACGAGCATCGCGATGAAGAGGATGGGGCAGAGCACCAGCAGGCCGAGGAACGACCAGCCGCTCCCCTCGTGGAAGGCGGCCCAGCCGATCAGCACCCACACGGGAAGCACCACGGCGGAGGGGAAGAGCCACCAGTAGAACGCCTTGCGGATGATCACGGCATCAGCGTACTCGCGCGTGCCTGTGCCGCGGCTGCGGGTTTACCCCACGCTCACCTGCGAGACTGGAGCGGTACGACGTGGAAGGAGATCCCGTGATCGAGCTGAGGACGCCCGCCGAGATCGAGCAGATGCGCCCGGCCGGCGCGTTCGTCGCGGAGGTGCTGGCCGCGACGGCGGCGGCCGCACGTGTCGGCGTCAACCTGCTGGAGCTCGACGCGCTCGCCCACGACCTCATCCGCCGCCGGGGCGCCGAGTCCTGCTACATCGACTACCACCCGTCGTTCGGCGCCAGCCCGTTCGGCAAAGTGATCTGCACCTCGGTGAACGACGCCGTCCTCCACGGTCTCCCCCACGACTACCGTCTGCAGGACGGCGATCTGCTGACCCTCGACTTCGCCGCCGCGGTGGACGGCTGGGTCGCCGACTCCGCGGTGAGCCTCGTGGTCGGCACGCCGCGCGACGAGGACCTGCGCCTCATCGACACGACCCGCAGGGCGCTGGCGGCGGGCATCCAGGCGGCTCAGCCGGGCGGCAGGATCGGCGACATCTCGGCCGCCATCGCCGCGGTCGCGCACGCCGAGGGGTACTCGATCAACACGCAGTTCGGCGGCCACGGCGTCGGGCGGACGATGCACGGCGACCCGCACATCTCGAACGACGGGCGTGCCGGACGCGGGTACCCCCTGCGCCCGGGACTCGTCATCGCGATCGAGCCGTGGTTCCTCGAGACGACGGACGAGATCTACACCGACCGCGACGGCTGGACGCTGCGGAGCGCGGACGGCTCGCGCGGCGCGCACTCCGAGCACACGGTGGCCATCACCGAGGACGGCCCGCTCGTCCTCACCGCCCCCTAGCGGACGCGATCAGGACAGCAGGTCGGGACGGACGGCGCGCGTCCGCTCGAGCTGCTGCTCGTGCCGCCACGCGTCCACGGCGCCGTGGTTGCCCGAGAGCAGCACGGGAGGCACCTCCAGCCCCCGCCACACCGCCGGCTTGGTGTAGCTCGGGTACTCGAGCAGACCGTCCTCGTGCGATTCCTGCACCAGACTCTCGGGATTGCCCACCACGCCGGGGATCAGCCGGCCGATCGCCTCGATCATCGCCATCGTCGCGACCTCGCCGCCGTTCAGCACGTAGTCGCCGATGCTGATGAGGCGCACGCGCGCCCGGCTGGCCGCGTGGTCGAAGACGCGCTGGTCGATGCCCTCGTAGCGGCCGCAGCCGAACACGAGGTGCTGTTCTTGCGCGAGCTCGCGGGCCGTGCGCTGCGTGAACACCTCACCCGCGGGCGAGGGGAACACGACGACCGGATCGTCGGCGCTGTCGAGGATGGCGTCCAGCGCTTCTCCCCAGGGCTCCGGCTTCATGACCATGCCGGCCCCGCCACCGTACGGCGTGTCGTCGACCGTCCGGTGCCGGTCGTGAGTGAAGTCGCGCAGGTCGTGCACGCCCAGCTCGATGAGCCCGGACTGCCGGGCCTTGCCGAGCAGCGAGATGTCGAGCACATCGAAGAAGGTCGGGAAGATCGTGACGATGTCGATGCGCATCCCTGAATTCTAGGAGGTGGACCTCACGCGGGGACGACGGCGAGCTCCCGGTCGCGGGGCACGAGCGGCGTCGCGACGGCCGGGCAGAGGGCGACGACGGCGAAGGCGACCGGGAAGCCGACCCAGCCGATCAGCGCGCCCACGGCCGGGCCGACCACCGAGGCGGCGAGGAACTGCCCGGTGTTCTGGGCGCCGAGCGCGCGTCCCGACCAGAACGGGCCGGCGATCTCGGCGACGGACGTGTAGGCGAGCCCGTTGTCGGCCACCGTGACGATCGCGGCCACGACCAGGATGACCGCGGCGGCGGCCGAGCCGAGGGCCGACGCGGCCGCCATCAGCAGCATCACGCCCACCGCGCAGAGCGACACCCAGCGGAGCGGACGCAGGTGGCTGCCGACGCGGTCGCTGAGCACGCCGATCCCGATCCGCCCGATGGCGCCGGCGAACTGGCTGACGCCGATGACGATCCCGGCGGCGAGCGACGTGAAGTGGAGCTCGGCGACGAGCCACACCAGCCCGAACGTCGACACCGTGAACTGCGGCACCACCAGGAGCATCGAGACGCCGTGGATGCGCCACAGCAGCGACGTCTCGCGGTACGGCCGCCAGACGGCCTGGGGATGCGCGTCGGCGCCGCCTGCCGCACTGCGCGGCGGACGCGGAGGATCGACGATCCCGACGGCGCACACGATGGCGGACACGCCGCACAGCACGGCGGGCACGACGAGCGCCGCAGCCACTCCCCCGTTCGCGGCCAGCAGTGGGACGCTCACGGCCGCGATCGCGACGCCGAGCGGCTGGCACATCTGACGGATGCCCATCGCCAGACCGCGGCGCTCCTTCGGGAACCAGCCGATCACCACCCGGCCGCTCGCTGCGTTGGGGCTGGCCGACGCCATGCCGCCCACCAGGAACAGCGCGCCGAGCGCCAGGTAGGAGTCGACGAACATCGCCGCGACGGCGGCCACCGCGGTGACGGCGAGGCCGGACGCGATCACCCAGCGCTCCCCGATCCGGTCGCTCAGCGCGCCCCACGCGATCAGTGTCAGCACGAGGCCGAGGGTCGGGGCAGAGGCGAGCAGTCCGGCCTGGGCGAGGCTGAGTCCGCGCTCCGTGTGCAGCAGCGGGATGAGGAACGCCGGGGTGGAGACGAACACCGTCGAGCTGGCCTGCGCGAGCACCCCGAAGCTCAGCATCCACCACGGGTGAGGACGGCGGGCGATTCGGCGATCCATGGGTATACCCTAGCGGTATACCGACTTGGTATACCAAGAGGAGGATCCATGCCCGAGCAACCGCAGGTGTACGCCACGCTGCGCGCGCAGATCCTCGACCTCGACCGCATCCCCGGCTCACGCCTGACCGAGCGCGGCCTGGAGACGGAGCTCAGCGCGTCCCGGACTCCGCTCCGTGCTGCGCTCATGCGGCTGGAGTCCGAAGGCCTCGTCGTGCGCGACGGCCGGGCTTGGGAGGTCTCCCCCATCGACCTCCGGGAGATCGCCCGGCTCAGCGAACTGCGGGATGCGCTGGAGACGGGTGCGGTCCGGCTCAGCAGCTCCCGCGCGACGGATGACGAGATCGCCGCGCTCGCGGACGAACTGGACGCCTACGACACCGCCCTCCCCGCCGACGAGGCGGTCCGGGCCGGCACCGACTTCCACGTGCGGCTCGCCGCCCTGTCGGGCAACCACTTCTTCGCGGATGCGGTGGATGCGGCCATGACCCGGCTGGCGCGTGCCCGCTGGCTCGTCGCCCGGAGCGAGGAAGCGTGGCAGGAGCACCGGGAGATCGTGCGGGCGCTCGCCGCGCGCCGTCCGGACGACGCCGCGGAACTCATCCATCGCCACATCGTCGCGACGCACGACGGCCTGGTCACCGCCCTGGATGCGCAGGCGCGCAGCCTGCGAGGCCGCGGGCTGGCGATCGTGTCCTGACGAGCGAGCAGACGCGAAGAAGGGCGACCCGGTCGGGTCGCCCTTCTTCAGCATGCGGGTGACGCGGTCAGTCCTCGTCGGAGGACGTCTCGGTCGTCTCGGCGTCGGACTCCGATTCCGCATCGGCCTCCGGCTCCGACTCGGCGTCCGGCTCCGGCTCGTCGTCCGGCAGATCCTCGAACAGGCCCGCCGGAGGCGTCAGCGTGACGGTCCCCGCAGCGAGGTCGACCTCCGGCACGATCGCCTTGACGAACGGCACCAGGACCTCGCCATCGGCGGTGGCCACGGCCAGCAGATCCTGCGCCGGCAGGTGATCGACGCGGGCGACGCGTCCCACCGTGACGCCGTCGCGGACCGCCTCGAGCCCGACCAGCTGGTGGTCGTACCAGGCGTCCTCCTCCTCGGGCAGCTCCTTCACGTCCTGGCTGACCCACAGGATCGCCTTGACGAGGGTCTCGGCCTCGGTGCGGTCGTCGACCCCCTCGAAGAATCCGACCGGGTGGCCGTTGTACCAGCGGAGCTCGCGGAGCTCCAGAGTCTTGCCGTGCCACTTGGAGGCGGTGGGCACCTGCAGGGTGAACACCGCGCCCGGGACGAACCGCTTCTCCGGCTCGTCCGTGAACAGTTCCAGCTTGAGCGCGCCCTTGAGGCCGTGCGCCTTGGTCAGGCGCCCGACCCGCAGCTCGGTCTGACCGGGCCGGGGGGCGACCTCCTTGCGGGGCAGTTTGTGGTCGGCCACCTCAGTCGTCGACGACGTCGACACGGACGCGCCGGCCATCGGCCAGCGCGGCCACGAGCGTGCGGAGGGCTTTCGCCGTGCGGCCGGAGCGGCCGATCACCCGGCCGAGGTCCTCGGGATTCACGCGAATCTCGAGGACCTCGCCACGCGGGGAGCTCTTGGCCACGACGTGGACGTCGTCAGGGTGATCGACGATCCCCTTGACCAGGTGCGTGAGCGCGGGTGCGAGCAAGACGTCAGGCCTTCTCGTCGGACGCGTCGTCGGCGATCGCCTCGGCCTCGGCGACGACGTTGGCCTCGGCGGCCTCCTCGCGCTCGACCTCGGCCTCGACGACGGCCTCCGCCTCGGCGGTGACGTCGGCGGCCTTGTCGGCCTTGGGCTTGAGGACCGGCTTCTTCTTGTCGTCGGCGACGAACTCGGCCTTGCCCTCGGCGACCTTGACGGTGCTCACGGCGTTCTTGTCACCCTTGTAGCGACCCCAGTCGCCGGTCAGCTTCAGCAGGGCGAGGACCTGCTCGGTCGGCTGGGCGCCGACGCCGAGCCAGTACTGAGCGCGGTCGGAGTCGACCTCGATGCGCGACGGCTCCTCGGTCGGGTGGTACAGACCGATCTCCTCGATCACACGACCATCGCGCTTGGTGCGCGAGTCGGCGACGACGATGCGGTAGTACGGAGCGCGGATCTTGCCCAGGCGCTTCAGACGGATTTTGACGGCCACGATTCTCCTGTGTGAGTGGATGAGTTGTGTCGAACTGACTGCCGTGGGCGTGGGGGCACACTCGGCAGGAGGTCTAATGTTCGTCCCACGCGCCGGATAGAGGGTCGGGCACGTCGAACTCAACTAGCTATTCTGTCAGATACTGCGCTGCTTTGAACAATCGGACGGACGGGACGACCGCATGCAGATCGAATTCTCGGAGTCCGAGCGCTCCACTGTCGGCATCGAGTGGGAGCTCGCGCTCGTGGATGCGTCCACCGGCGATCTGGTCCAGCTCGCCGACGAGGTGCTCCGGGAGCTGGGGACGCCGGACGGCCGCGAGCATCCGCAGATCACGCACGAGCTGCTGCTGAACACCGTCGAGCTGGTCAGCCGCGTCCACAACACCGTGCCCGCGGCGATCGCCGACCTGCAGGAGCTGATCGGGCTGGTCCGGGGGGTGACCGACCCGCTCGGCGTCGAGCTGATGTGCGCGGGGACGCATCCCTTCGCGCAGTGGTTCGACCAGAAGGTGACGCCGAACGAGCGCTACGACCGGCTGCTGGACCGTACTCAGTGGTGGGGCCGGCAGATGATGATCTGGGGCGTGCACGTCCACGTCGGCATCGACTCGGTCGACAAGGCGCTGCCGATCGTGAACGGGCTGCTCACCTATTACCCGCACCTGCAGGCCCTCAGCGCCTCCAGCCCGTTCTGGGCGGGAGCACGGACCGGGTACGCCTCCAACCGTGCGCTGATGTTCCAGCAGCTCCCGACCGCGGGGCTGCCCTGGCAGTTCGGCACGTGGGCGAACTACGAGGAGTACGTGCAGGACCTCGTGACCACGGGGGTGGTGGAGGACCACTCGGAGGTGCGCTGGGACATCCGTCCCTCGCCCAAGTGGGGAACCGTGGAGATGCGCGCCTGCGACGGACTGTCGACGGCGGACGAGGTGGGCGCCGTCTCGGCGCTGATCCACTGCCTCACCGACCGGATGTCCGGCCAGCTGGAGCAGGGCGTCGAACCGGTGACGCTGCAGCCGTGGTTCGTGCGCGAGAACAAGTGGCGCGCGGCACGGTACGGGCTGGATGCGGAGATCATCGTGGCGCCGGACGGCAGCGAGCGGCTCGTGTCCGACTCCCTGCGCGAGCTGGTCGACGAACTCCAGCCGGAGGCCGAGCGGCTGGCATGCACGGACGAGCTGGCGACCGTGCTCGCGATCCTCGACACCGGCGGCAGCTACCAGCGTCAGCTGGCCGTCGCGGAGGCGAACGGCGGCAGCCTGCAGGCCGTGGTGAGCTCGCTCACGCACGAGCTGCGCAGCGGGCTCGGCCGCTGACCGTACGGCTCCCGCTCATGGCGGCCAGAGCCCATCCATAGGATGCGCGCGTACGGTTTGTGCATGCTCGCCCGACGCCCCCTCGCGACCGCCGCGACGGCCCTGACCGCCGCTCTGGTGGCGCTCAGCGCGCTCTCCGGCTGCGCGAGTGCGAACAGCGGTGCGGGCCTGGTCACCGGACGCACGACCACCGCGTCGGCCACGCGGGTCGCGGTGATCGGCGACTCGATCGAGTCCGGTCTCGGGCTCGAGCCGGAGGAGGCCTGGCCCGCCCTCGTCGCGGCGGACCGGGGCTGGCGGCTCGACAACCTCAGCGTGCCCGGAGCGGGATTCGTGGCGCAGGGGTCGAACGGTGCGGACTTCTCCGCCCAGGTCGACACGGCCATCGCCTCCGACGCCGAACTGGTGCTGATCGGCGCCTCCGACAACGACCTCGGAACCGATGTCTCCGAGGTCGCGGCCGCGATGGAGAAGCAGGTCGCGCGCCTCCACTCGTCTCTCCCGGATGCCCACATCGTCGGGTTCAACGCCCTCTCCGGCGAGGCCGGCGACGACGAGCTCGCCCCCTTCGACGACGCTCTCCAGAAGGCGGTGGAGGGCGTCGGCGGCACCTGGCTCGATCTCGGCCAGCCGTACCGCGACGGTGCGGGGCTGGTGCAGGACGACGGCGAGCACCCGACCCTTCCCGGGCAGCAGGCGATCGCGGCCGTCGTCGAGACCAGGCTCGGGGCGTGAGCTTCCGCCCAGGCAGCTTCTCCTATCGTTGATCACGTGACGACCCGACGCTCACCCCTGGCCTCTGTCGCCGCGCTCCTGGCCGCCGCCCTCCTGGGCGTGTCGCTCGTCGGCTGCATGGCCGCGACCCAGGCCGCGCCGACGGCGGAGCCCGTCCCCGTACCCAGCCCGACGTCCACGCCGCGCCCGGTGATCGCCGCGGCGATCGGCGACTCGATCGCGATCGGCAACGGCGTCCCCGCCGAGGATGCGTGGCCGCTGCTGGTGGCGCAGCGGTTCGGCTGGACGCTGAGCGACTTCGGCGAGAGCGCAGCGGGGTTCACCGTGCCCGGGCTCAACACGCACACGTTCGACGACCAGGTCAGCGCCGCCATCCGCGTCCACCCCGACGTCGTCCTGGTGGGCGCGACGCGGAACGACCTCTTCGCGCCCACGAGCACCCTCAAGGCGGATGCCACGGCGGCCCTGCGCCGGCTGCGCACCGCTCTTCCGGACGCCCGGATCATCGGCGTCAGCGCACTGTGGGGCTCGGAACCCGCGCCCGCACAGGTGGCGGTCATCTCGGCGACCATCCGCGACGCCGTGCTCGACGTCGGCGGGTCCTGGGTCTCGCTGGGCCAGCCGTTCAGCGGCCGCGACGAGCTGGTCCTCGCGGACCACGTGCATCCCACCGTCGCCGGTCAGCGCATGCTCGCCACGACGATCGCGAACAGCATCGCCGCGCAGACCTTCCCGCGGTGATCGCCGCTGAGGCGCTCGATCCCGCAGAGAGTTACCACCGTGCCGACACGCCGTGAAGCGAGTCACAGCTGGTTCGCAGCTTCCACCGTCTAGCCTCGCACCCGTGCGCATCCATACCCGACGCCGCCTCCGCACCCGCCTCGCCCTCGTCGCGCCCGCTGCGGTGACCGCAGCGCTGCTGGCCCTCGCGGGATGCTCGGCACTCCCCTCGGTGCGGCCGGTGGCGGGCCAGGTGCAGCCGGCGCAGGGCACTCGGCCCACCGCCGTCGCAGCGGCCGGGACGGGCGCTCGCCAGGGGACGACGGGAACCGTCGACGCGGTCGCGATCGGCGACTCGATCGCCTTCGGCAAGGGCGTCGCGCCCGATCAGGCGTGGCCCGCCCTCGTGTCCGCCGCGCACGGCTGGAAGCTCACCGACCTCGCCGTCTCGGGCTCCGGGTTCGTGAAGCCCGGCTGGAACGGGACCACGTACCGGCAGCAGGTCGACGCGGCGCTGCGCCTGCAGCCGCAGGTCATCCTCCTCGCCGCCACCCGCAACGACCGCGAGCAGGATCCCGCAGCCGTGACGGCCAACGCCGACCGGATGCTGCGCGAGCTGCGAGGGCGTTTCCCGCACGCCACCATCATCGGCATCACGGGCGTCTGGGGATCGGACCAGCCGCCGGCCACCATGACGCACGTCGACGAGATCGTGGGCGACGCCGTGCGCGACGTCGACGGCACCTGGCTCGACATCGGCTTCCCGCTCGTCGGGCACCCGCAGCTGCTCCAGGCGGACGGCATCCACCCCAACGCGGCGGGTCAGAAGATCGTGGCGCAGACGATCGAGTCGAAGCTGCGTCCGCTCAACCTCGCCCTCTGACGGCGACGAGCACCACCCCGGCGGGCGCGCGCGAGGCGGCCCGGGCGCCGGGAGTCAGCGGCCGAGGAACTTCTGCAGCGCGGCCATCTCCTCCTCGGAGGGTCCGCCCTGGGGAGCTGCCGCTCCCCCGCCGAGGCCGAAGCCGCTGCCGCCCGCCTGAGCTCCGGCGCCGGGCTTGACGCCGGCCGCGAGGGCGGCGTTCTCCGCCGCGCGCTTCGCCGGGTTGCCCGAGCGCGAACCGCTCTTCTTCTTGTTCTTCTGCTGCTTGCGGCCGGCGTAGGACGCGCCGGGAATCGGGCCCATGCCGGGCACGTTCGGCACGCCGCCCTTCGCGACCGTCTTCATCATCTTGGCCGCCTGCTCGAACCGGGTGACCAGCTGGTTCACCTCGGTGACCGTGCTGCCGGAGCCCTTCGCGATGCGCAGCCGGCGCGAACCGTTGAGCAGCTTGGGGTTGGTGCGCTCGGCCTTGGTCATCGACTGGATGATCGCCTCGGTGCGGACGATCTCCCGCTCGTCGAAATTGTCCAGCTGCTGCTTCATCTGGCCGGCGCCGGGCAGCATCCCCATCATCTTCTTGATGGAGCCCATGTTGCGCAGTTGCTGCATCTGCTTGAGGAAGTCGTCGAGCGTGAACGAGTCGGTCGCGAACTTCTCGGCGACCTTGCGCGCCTCCTCCTCGTCGAAGGCCTCCTGGGCCTGCTCGATGAGGGTCAGGATGTCGCCGAGGTCGAGGATGCGCGACGCCATGCGGTCCGGGTGGAACGGCTCGAAGTCGTCGAGGTTCTCACCGGTCGACGCGAAGATGATCGGGCGGCCGGTCACCGAGGCGACCGAGAGGGCCGCACCACCGCGAGCGTCGCCGTCGAGCTTGGAGAGCACGACACCGGTGAAGTCGACGCCGTCCTGGAACGCCTTGGCGGTCGCCACGGCGTCCTGACCGATCATCGCGTCGATGACGAACAGCACCTCGTCGGGGTCGGTCGCCTTGCGGATGTCGGCCGCCTGCTTCATCAGCTCGGCGTCGACGCCCAGACGGCCGGCGGTGTCGATGACGACCGTGTCGTACTGCTTGGTCTCGGCGAACTTCAGCGCGTCCTTCGCCACCTTGACCGGGTTGCCGACCCCGTTGCCGGGCTCCGGCGCGAACACCGGAACACCGGCCTGCTCGCCCACGATCTGCAGCTGCGTCACGGCGTTCGGGCGCTGGAGGTCGGCGGCGACCAGGAGCGGCGTGTGGCCGTCCTTGACCAGCCACTTGCCCAGCTTTCCGGCGAGCGTCGTCTTACCGGCACCCTGGAGGCCCGCGAGCATGATCACCGTCGGCGGGCGCTTCGCGAACTGCAGACGGCGCTGCTGGCCGCCCAGGATGGCGACGAGCTCCTCGTTGACGATCTGCACGACCTGCTGGGCCGGGTTGAGGGCCTTGTTGACCTCGTCGCTGAGGGCGCGCTCGCGCACCTTCGCCGTGAAGTCCTTGACCACCGGCAGGGCGACGTCCGCCTCGAGCAGTGCGCGGCGGATCTCGCGCACGGTGCCGTCGACGTCGGCCGGCGACAGCTTGCCCTTGGTGCGCAGGTTCTTGAAGGTGTCCGCAAGACGGTCGGAGAGCGAGCCGAAAGTAGCCATGATCCTGTCATTCTACCGGGCCGGGATGCGGCCTCGCCGCGTTACGGCTGGGTCTCGACCGAGACCACGTCGCCGCGCACGTCGAACGACACGGTGAGCAGCGCATCCGACTCGTCCGGGGCGATCGAGTAGTCGAACGTCGCGAACACCTCGTCCTCGTCGGAGTGGTCCACCTGGATCACGACGCTCAACAGCTGGAGCGAGCGCAGCACATCGATGGCGATGTCGCCCGAGTTGTAGACCAGCAGGTCGAGGAGGCTCTCCCCCAGCTTGTCGACGTGCTCGTCGATGTAGCTGGTCGTCGCCGACTGCCGCGAACTGAGCTCGGCGACCAGCGCGTCCCGGGCGCGGGCGTCGAAGCCCTCGAGGGCCTGGATGAGCGCGGCCGCAGCATCCACCGCGAACTCCGGCACGGCGCTCTCGTCGTCGGCCAGCAGCTCGACCTCGACCGCCTGGTCGCCCAGCTCCACCGTGTCGTCCCAGGCGAGGCCGCCGCTCGCGGTCTCGTCGATGATGCCGAAGAAGTCGTGCTCGATCGCCATGTCGCCGCCCCTATCCGACCAGCTGCTGCGCGAAGACGTGCGGGGTGAAGCCGGTGAGGTCGTTGATGCCCTCGCCCTGGCCGACCAGCTTGATCGGGATCCCGGTGCGCTCCTGAACGGCGAGCACGAAGCCGCCCTTGGCCGAGCCGTCGAGCTTGGTGAGCACCAGGCCGGTGACGCCCGCGTGCTCGAGGAAAGCCTCCGCCTGGGCGAGTCCGTTCTGGCCGGTGGTCGCGTCGAGGACGAGCAGCACCTCGGCGATCGGGGACTGCTTCTCGACCACGCGCTTGATCTTGGAGAGCTCGTCCATCAGGCCGCCCTTGGTCTGGAGCCGTCCCGCCGTGTCGATGATGACGATCTCGGTGCCGTCGCGCTTGGCCTTCTCGACCGTCTGGAAGGCCACGGACGCCGGGTCCTGGCCCTGCTGCTGCGGCCGGACGATCTCGGCGCCCGCGCGCTCCGCCCACGTCGCCAGCTGCTCGACGGCGGCGGCGCGGAACGTGTCGGCCGCGCCGACCACGACGGAGCGGTCGTAGGTGCGCAGGAACTTGGCGAACTTGCCGATGGTCGTCGTCTTGCCGACGCCGTTCACCCCGACCACCAGCACGATGGCCGGACGGTCGCTCAGCTTGAGCGTGGTGTCCAGCTTCGACAGGCGCTCCTCGAGCGTCTCCCGCAGCATCCGCTGCAGGTCGGCCGGGTCGGTGGTGTGGTACCGCTCGACCTTGGCGCGGAGGTCGTCGACCACGGCCTCGGTGACATCCGGACCGAAGTCGGCGGTGATCAGCGCCGTCTCGAGGTCGTCCCAGGTGTCGTCGTCGATGGTCTTCTTCGCGAACAGCCCGCGGAGGGCGCCCGACAGAGACCAGGGGGTGCGGTCAGCCATGACGATCAGCCTAGCCGCGCGGATGTACGGTGTGCTCATGTACGCGCTCGTGGAGGTCTCGGCGGAGCTGGCGGAGCAGCTGGTGGCGATCGAGACCGGCGGCGAGGATGCGGTGCACCAGGCCCGCACGCGCGTCCGGCGGCTGCGCAGCATCCTCGCGGTGTTCCGGAAGGCGTTCGACGAGGAGGAGCAGCGCCGGATGCGCGCCCGGCTCAAGCGGCTGGGGCACCGGCTGGGCGATGTGCGCGACCTGGATGTGCGGGCCCGCGACCTCGAAGGACTCCTGAGCGAGCAGACGGATCCGGCCGTCGCCGACGCGGTGGAGGCGATGGCGGCCCGGGCCCGCGCCCAGTACGGGCGGGCGCTCGACGACCTGCTCCGGCATGTCCGGAGCCGGGGTCACCGCGAGCTGCTCGCCGACCTGCAGTCGTTCGCCGCCGCTCCCCCGCTGAGCGAGGACGGCTCGGCGCATCCGCACCGCGTCGCGCGGAAGGGTCTCCGCAAGGCCGCGCGCCGGGTGCTGCGCGTCGAGGGCGAGCGCCTCGAGGAGCGGCACTCCGCGCGCAAGGCGGCCCGGCGGCTCCGGTACGCGGCGGAGGCGGTGGCGGACGACCTGGGCGGCGACGCCGTCCGGCTCGCCGAGGCGGCGGAGGAGCTGCAGGATGCGCTGGGCGACCACCGCGACCTGGTGCTGCTGGGCCGTCACCTGCGCGAGCACGTGGACGTGGACGGCCTGCCGGCGCCCGTCAGGGGCGGCGTCGAGGCGCTGGCGGAGGACTGCGAACGGCGTGCAGCCGAGAAACTGGCCGGGCTGGACGAGAAGCTGGGCGCGGTGGAGGCTGCGGCCGAATTCTGAGCCTGCGCTCGTACTCTCGGCCGGGCCGGCCGCTGGGCTAGCTGGCCCGCTCCTGCTCCTGCTCGCGCTCCTGGGCGACACGCTGGCCGACCACGGCCGACACGCCGTCCTGGCGCATCGACACGCCGTACAGGGCGTCGGCAATCTCCATCGTGCGCTTCTGGTGCGTGATCACGATGAGCTGGCTGCTCTCGCGCAGGTCCTCGAAGATGGTGAGCAGCCGGCCCAGGTTCGCATCGTCGAGGGCCGCCTCCACCTCGTCCATGATGTAGAACGGGCTCGGCCGGGCCTTGAAGATCGCGATGAGCAGCGCGACCGCCGCGAGCGACCGCTCGCCGCCGGACAGCAGCGACAGGCGCTCGATCTTCTTGCCCGCGGGCTTCACCGAGACCTCGATGCCGGTCGTCAGCAGGTCGTCCGGGTTGGTCAGGCTGATGCTGCCCTGGCCGCCCGGGAACAGGATCGGGAACACGCGGGTGAAGGCCGCCTCCGTGTCGGCGAACGCGGACTCGAAGATGGTCTGCATCCGCTCGTCGATGTCCTCGATGATCGTGAGCAGGTCTTTGCGGGTGTTCGTGAGGTCGGTCAGCTGCTCGGTGAGGAACTTGTGCCGCTGCTCCAGCGCGGCGAACTCCTCCAGCGCGAGCGGGTTCACGCGGCCGAGCTGGGCGAGCTTCCGCTCGGCGGCCGCGAGACGCTTCTGCTGCTGCTCGCGAGAGAACGGGACGGTCTCGGGCTCGGCGTCGGCGTCGGTGTCGCCGGCCTCGTCGGCGTCCTCCTCGACGGCAGCGACGGGCGCGACGTCGACCGGCACGGGGACAGCCGGGCCGTACTCGGCGACCAGCACATCCTCCACGAGCCCCAGTTCGCTCCCCGCGCGTTCGAGCAGGCTCGAGAGGAGCAGCTTCTTCTCGTAGATCTGCAGCTCCAGGCCGTGCACCGACTCGGTGATCGCCTGCAGGCGCTGCCGCACGGCGTTCTCGTCGCGGCGCAGCGTCGCGAGCTCCTCGTTCTGGCTGGCGCGCTCGGCCTCGGCCTGCGCGAGTTCGAGGCGCGCCTGCGCCACAGAGCGGTCGACCGACGCCAGGACGGCCGGGAGGGCGGAGATGACGCTCTCCGCGGCGTCCAGCTGCCGGCGGCGGATCACGGCCCGCCGTGCCGCCTCCTCGGCGGCGGCCCGTTCCGCCTCCAGGCGACGCGCCAGCGCCTCGCCGCGCGCCTGCTCGGCACGCACGCGCTCCTTGGCCGTCTCGACCGACAGGCGCGCCTCCACCTCCGCCTCGCGGGCGGCGTCGAGCTCGGTCGCGAGCGCGTCCCGGGCGCTGACGTCGAGGATGGGGCGCGGACGGGAGCGCGCCGCCTCCAGCTCGGCCTTCGCCTTGTCTGCCGCCTGCTCCGCCTCCGCCACCCGCTCGCCGGCCTGCTCCAGCGCCCGGCTGAGCCGGTCGAACTCGGCCTGCGACGCCTCCAGCTGCACCTTCAGCCGGTTCAACTGCTCGGTGCGGGCCGCAAGCTTCGCGTCGAACTCCCGCAGAGTCGCGAGAGCCGCCTGCGACTGCTCCTTGGCGACCTGCAGCACTCCGCGCTGCTCGGCGAGGGCGAACTTCGCGCGGTCGCTGAGCGAGGTGACCTCGGTCAGGCGCTCCTGGGCGGCATCCCGGTCTGCGATCAGCTCGATGCGGCTCTGCTTCGCGCCGGAGCCGCCGCGGAGGACATGCTCGGTGAGCACATCCCCGCTCTTCGTGATGATGGTCACGGGTCCGCCGAGCGACCGGGTGCGGAACGACTCGAAGGCGTTCTGGGCCGCCTCGAGGTCGTCCGCCACGGCGGTGAAGGCCAGGATGCCGCGCACGCCCTCGGGCGCGTCCACCACGCTGGTCGCGGGGACGACGCCGCTGATCCCCGACAGGTCGACGGAGGCGGCGGGGGCGTCCGCGACGACCACCTCGACGCGTCCCAGGTCGTCGGCGGCCGCGTGCGCGACCGCGGACCGGGCGGCTCCGCGGTCGTCGGCGAGCACGGCGTCGGCCAAGGTGCCGAGGGCCGCTGCGATGGCCGCCTCGAAGCCGGGATGCACGCGGACGTGTTCGGCGACGAGCCCGCGGACTCCCGGCAGCCGGGCGGAGACCAGCGCGGCGGAGCCGTCCTTCTGGTCGAGGGCGAGCGAGAGGGCGCTCGTGCGGGCAGCGAGGGCGTCGCGTTCGCGCTCCAGCGTGTGAAGCTCCTCGCGGAGCCGCTCGATCTCGCCCTCCGCCTCGAAGACGGTCGCCTGGGCCAGTTCGTACGCTTCGTCGAGGTCGCCCTCGCCCACGTCGGCCGTCGCCGCCTCCGCTTCACGGGCGGCGAACTCCGCCCGGGCGCGCTCGCGGCGCTCGGTCGCGGCATCCAGTGCGTTCTGCTGCCGCAGCACCTCGCCGCGGACGGCGGCGAGCCGCTGGACGGCGGCCTCCGCCTGGCCGTTGAGCTTCGAGATCTCCAGGTCGTGGCGGGACACGAGGGCGCTCTGCGCCGCGATCTCCTCGTCGACCGCATCGAGGCGGGCGCGCGCGTCGCGGGTCGCCGCCTGCGCCGCGGTCCAGGCGGCCTCCGCCTCCGCGACCACCCCGCGCAGCCGCTCCACCTCGTCGCGGGCGTCCTGCACGTTCTGCGGGGTGACGCTGGGGCCGGAGTCCGGCGCATCCCCCTGGCTGCCGAGCAGGGCGACCCGCTGGTTGGCGAGGGTGAACAGGCTGCGGAGCCGCTCCTGCACGGACTCGAGGGCGAAGGCGGTGCTCCGGGCGGTGTCGACCGCGTCGCCGACCTGCGCCTGCTCCAGCCGGGTGCGGCGCAGCTGCTTCTGCTCCAGCTGCTCCTGCAGCACGATCTGCTCGCTGTGCCGCTCCGACTCCGTGCGGCTGTGGTCGTCGAGGGTGCGGCGCAGGGTGACCACCTCGTCGGCGAGGAGCCGCGCCCGCGCATCCCGGACCACCGCGGCGATGGACTGCGCCTCGCGTGCGATCTCGGCCTGGTGCCCGAGCGGCTTCAGCTGCCGGCGCACCTCGCCGGCCAGGTCGCTCAACCGGGTCAGGTTGGCCTGCATGGCCTCCAGCTTGCGGAGCGTCTTCTCCTTACGGCGGCGGTGTTTCAGGATGCCGGCGGCCTCCTCGATGAAGCCGCGGCGGTCCTCCGGGCTGGCGTGCAGCACCGCGTCCAGCTGGCCTTGGCCGACGATGACGTGCATCTCGCGGCCGAGGCCCGAGTCGCTGAGCAGCTCCTGCACGTCGAGCAGCCGGCAGGACTGCCCGTTGATCGCATACTCGCTGCCGCCGTTGCGGAACAGGGTGCGCGAGATCGTCACCTCGGAGTACTCGATCGGCAGGGCGCCGTCGGAGTTGTCGATGGTGAGCTGCACCTCGGCACGCCCGAGCGGACCCCGGGTGGCCGTGCCGGCGAAGATGACGTCCTCCATCTTGCCGCCGCGAAGCGTCTTGGCGCCCTGCTCGCCCATCACCCAGGCGAGCGCGTCGACCACGTTCGACTTGCCGGACCCGTTGGGCCCGACGACGCAGGTGACGCCCGGCTCGAAGGCGAAAGTCGTCGGCTGCGCGAACGACTTGAAGCCTTTGAGCGTCAGACTCTTCAAGTACACGCAGGCGAATTTACCGGACGTTCACGCCGCCGCCGCGCCGGAGCGCCGCACTACTTCCCCGTCGAGTACACGAAAACTGCACGGTA
>NZ_JBQENB010000004.1:160237-421652 GCF_052044215.1 Leifsonia sp. 22587 | reverse complement strand
GGAGGATTCCGTGCAGTTTTCGTGTACTCGACGGGGGGCGACCCGCCGGGAGGGACGGGCGTCAGGCGACGCCGAGGTAGGCCTCCTTGATGGCGGGGTCGGCGAGGAGCTCCTTGCCGGTGCCCGCGCGGGTGATGTAGCCCGTCTCCAGGACGAAGCCGCGGTTCGCGCGGGCCAGCGCCTGGTTGGCGTTCTGCTCCACCAGCAGGACGGTCGTGCCCTGCTTGTTGATCTCCGTCACGATCGAGAAGATCTGGCGGATGAACTGCGGCGCCAGACCCATCGACGGCTCGTCGAGGAGCAGCAGGCGCGGGTTCGACATCAGCGCGCGGCCGATGGCGAGCATCTGCTGCTCACCGCCGGACATCGTGCCGCCGACCTGCGTCTTGCGCTCGGCGAGACGCGGGAACAGCGCGAACACGCGGTCGAAGTCCTCGCCCATCTTGGAGCGGTCCTTCCGGCCGAACGCGCCCATGTCGAGGTTCTCCAGCACCGTCATGCCGGGGAAGATGCCCCGGCCTTCCGGCGCCTGCGAGATCCCGCGGACCACGCGGATGTGCGCCTTCATCTTGGTGATGTCCTCGCCGTCGAAGAGGATCGACCCCTTCGACGGGTTGAGGATGCCGGAGATCGTCTTCATGGTCGTCGATTTGCCGGCGCCGTTCGCGCCTATGAGGCTCACGATCTCGCCCTCCTCCACCGAGAAGGACATGTCGTGGATGGCCTCGATCCGGCCGTAGGAAACGCTGATGTTCTTCAGCTCAAGCAACGTCATCTTCGGGCTCCCCGAGGTAGGCGGCGATCACGCGCGGGTCGTTCCGGATGGCTTCGGGGGTGTCGTCGGCGATCTTGCGCCCGAACTCCAGCACCACGATCCGGTCGGTCACACCCATGACCAGCTTCATGTCGTGTTCGATCAGCAGCACCGTGTAGCCGTCGGCCCGGATGGTGCGGATGAGCTCCATGAGCTCCTCCTTCTCGGCCGGGTTGAAGCCGGCGGCCGGCTCGTCCAGGCAGAGCACCTTGGGGTCGGTGGCGAGCGCGCGTGCGATCTCCAGGCGACGCTGGTAGCCGTACGGCAGCGAGCGGGACAGCGAACCGGCGTGGTCCGCGATGCCGACGAACTCGAGCAGCGCCATGCCGCGCTCGATGGACGACTTCTCCTCACGCGTGTGCCGCGGGAGGCGCAGGAGCGCACCCGGGACCGACGTGCGGTGCCGCGCATCCAGGCCGACCACCACGTTCTCCAGCGCCGTCATCTCGCCGAACAGGCGGATGTTCTGGAACGTGCGCGAGAGGCCGAGGCGGGTGATCTGGTGCTGCTTGCGGCCCTTGATCGTCTGGCCCTCCAGCAGCACGTCGCCGCTGGTCGGCTTGTAGACGCCCGTCATCGCGTTGAAGCAGGTCGTCTTGCCTGCGCCGTTCGGGCCGATCAGGCCGAGGATCTCGCCGCGGCGGATGTCGAACGTGACGTCGTCGAGGGCGGTCAGACCGCCGAACTTGACCGTCAGGTTGCGCACCTCGACGATGTTCTCGCCCACCTCGACCGCGATCTCGCGATCCGGGGCTGCGGCCTCCGCGACCTCCAGGTCGATGCCTGCGGCCTCCAGCTCCTCCTCGTTGACGCCGAGGGCGGGCTCACCCTCCGGCACCGAGTTGCGTGCGTCCGTCATCGTGCGCCTCCCTTCGCGCCGTCTCCGTCGAGCGAGCCCTGGTCGACCACCGGCGTCGCCGCCGTCGGCGTCCCGGGCCGCCCCTTCGCCGCCTCCGCCACCCGGCGGTAGGCGTGCCTGCCGTACGCGAGCAGCTTCTGCCGCGCCGGGAACAGGCCCTGCGAGCGGAAGATCATGATCAGCACGAGCGCGATGCCGAAGATCAGGTACTTGTAGTCCGCGATGACGGTGAACCGCAGCGGGATGTACGCCACGATCGCACCGCCGAGCATCGCGCCGACCTTGTTGCCCGCGCCGCCGAGCACGACGGCGGCGAGGAACAGGATCGAGGTCTGCACGTCGAACTTCTGGTTGTTGACGAAGCCCACCTGGCCGGCGAACAGCGCGCCGGAGAGGCCGCCGACACCGGCGCCGATCGCGAACGCCCACACCTTGTACTTGAAGGTCGGGACGCCCATGATCTCCGCGGCGTCCTCGTCCTCGCGGATGGCCACCCAGGCGCGGCCGACTCGGCTGCGCTCCAGGTTGCCGACCAGCAGCAGGATCACGATGATGACGGTGATCGTCAGCCAGTACCACGGCACGCCGTTGGAGTTGGAGAAGATCGGGATGCCGTCGGCGTTCTCCCCCGGCGGGTGCCCGACGTTCTGGAATCCGACCTGGCCCTTCATCGCCGGGATGATCGTCGCGAGGATGCGGACGATCTCACCGAAGCCGAGCGTCACGATGGCCAGGTAGTCGCCGCGCAGACGGAGCGTCGGGACGCCCAGGATGATGCCGAAGGTCATCGTCACGGCGATGGCGACCGGGATGGTCCACAGGTACGGGATCTTCACGAACGGCGAATCCGGGCTGGTCAGCATCGCCGCGGTGTACGACCCGACGGCGAAGAAGGCGACGTACCCGAGGTCGAGCAGACCCGCGTAGCCGACCACGACGTTCAGGCCGATCGCGATGAGCGCGTAGACCGCCATCGAGAAGCAGGCCAGCGCCCAGTCGTTGCCCGGGGCCGTGGTCAGCGGGAAGAAGTTCAGGTACGGGAGCGCGTAGGCGATGGCCACCACGATGAGCAGCCAGGCCCACTGCACGGGGCGGGGCAGGTTGTTCCAGCGGTCGCGGAGCTGAGCGAACGGGCCGTTGCTGCGCTTGGCGCGCGCCGCCTCGAAGGCGTCGACCGCCTGCTCCTCACGACCGTCGGGCAGAACCCGGGGTCCTTCTGTCATGCTCATGCGCGGCTCCTTCCGAGCGAGGTGCCGAGGATGCCGCTCGGCTTGACCAGCAGCACCAGGACGAGGACCACGAAGGCCACGACGTCGGTCCACTGCGAGTCGCCGAGGAGGATCTGGCCGTAGTTGCCGATGACGCCCAGCAGCAGACCGCCGAGCAGCGCGCCGCGGACGTTTCCGATGCCGCCGAGGACGGCTGCGGCGAAGGCCTTGACGCCGAGCACGAAGCCGCCGTTGTAGATGACGCCGGAGGGCACCAGCATCACGTAGAACAGTGCGGCCGCACCGGCGAGGATGCCGCCGGTGATGAACGTGATCTGGATGATCCGCTCCTTGTTCACGCCCATCAGGGTCGCGGTGTCGGGGTCCTGCGCGACGGCGCGGATGCCTCGGCCGGTGCGGGTGCGGCGGATGAACCAGTCGGTCGCGACCATCAGCACCACCGAGGCGACGACGATGATCAGCTGCTGGCTGTTCACGATGGTGCCGAACACGTCGAAGATCGGCTGCGGGATGAACATGGTCACCGCCGGCTCCGCGTTCGCGCCCCGGATCAGGAAGATCAGGTACTGGATCGTGAACGACGCGCCGATCGCGGTGATGAGGAACACCAGGCGTGGCGCGTTCCGCCTTCGCAGCGGCCGGTAGGCCACGCGTTCGAGCACCCACGCGGTGACGCCCGAGGCGAGCATGCCGACGAGGAGGGCGAGTATCAGGTCGCCGATGATCGCCGCGGGGCTGAGGTTGGGGGCGCTCGGACCGAAGCCGAGCGAGGTGAGGGTGATCACGACGCCGTAGGCGCCGACGATGAAGACCTCGGAGTGGGCGAAGTTGATCAGGTTCAGCACACCGTAGACCAGCGTGTAGCCGACGGCGATGAGGCCGTAGACAGCGCCGAAGGTGAGCCCGTCGAACGTGGCGCTCCAGAAGTTCTGGACGAGCGCGTTGACGTCGAAGTTGATCCAGGAGCTGTCGAGGGCGGGATGGAGGAGGAGGGTTTCGAGCATTCGAGCATCCAGGGTTCAGTGCCGGGTCGCCGTCGATCCGGTCGGTAGCGAGCGTAGTCGAAATAGCGGGGGTGCCGCGGGCCGGGGCCCACGGCACCCCCGGGGTGTCGCTCTCAGCCGATGGTGCCGATCGGCACGATCTTGCCGTTCTCGACCTTGTAGCCGTAGACGGCCGGAGCCTGCAGCTCACCCGTGGAGTCCCACTTGTAGTGCTTGCTCAGACCGTCGGCGTCGTAGTCCTTCACGAACGAGAGCAGGTCGGCGCGGGTCGTCTTGCCCTTGTCGATGCCCGACAGGAGGACGGTGGCGGCGTCGTAGCCCTCGATCGAGTAGGTGCCCGGCTCGGCGCTCGCGAGCTTCTTGTAGGCGGACTCGAAGTCGGTGATCAGCTCACCCGGGATGCAGGGGCAGGTGAAGTACGCGTTGCTGGACGCGTCGCCGGCCAGCTTGATGAACTGGTCGTCCTTCACACCGTCCGGGCCCACGAAGGTGCCCTTGTAGCCCTTGTTGACCAGCTGCTGGTCGAACGGAGCACCCTCGGCGTAGTAGCCGGCGTAGTAGACCGCGTCTGGCTTCGCGTTGATGATCTTGGAGATCACCGCGGAGAAGTCCTTCTGGCCGGTGGTCACCTTGTCGGTGCCGACGAGCGCGTCGCCGAGCGCCTTCGAGGTCTGGGTGCCGAGGCCGATGCCGTAGTCGGAGTCGTCCTGGACCAGGTAGACCTTCTTGGCCTCCAGCTTGTCCGTGAGGAACTTCGCTGCGGCCGGACCCTGCACGGCGTCGTTGCCGAGACCGCGGAAGAAGGTCTTCCAGCCGTTCTGCGTCAGGCCCGGGTTGGTGGCCGACGGGGTGATGTGGACCAGGCCCTGCTGCTCGAAGATGTTGCCGGTGGCCTTGGACTCACCCGAGAACGGGAGGCCGACGACACCGACGATGTCGGCTTCGTTGACCGCCTGCGTGACCGGACCGGTCGCCTTGTTCGGGTCGCCCTCGGTGTCGAACTTCTTGAATCCGACCTGGCAGCCCTTGTTGGCCTCGTTGTGCTGGTCGATCGCCAGCTGGATGCCGTTGTAGATGTTGATACCGAGCTGGGCGTTGGGGCCCGTCTCCGCGCCCACGTAGCCGATGGTCAGGCCGGCAGGACAGGTGGCCTTCCCGTCTCCGGCGGGGAGCACCGCGTCCTTGGGCACATCGACCGACGTGATCGCCGGGATGTCGACCTTGGACGAGTTCCCGTTGGTGGATCCTCCCGTGGACGGCTGGTTCGCACATCCCGCCAGGAGCAGTGCGACTGACGCTGCAACAGCCGCACCGATGGTGACTTTCTTCCGTAGCATCTCTTGCCTCTCGACGTAAATCCGTCACGAACCTGCGTTTTCGCTGGTTCGTGCCACGAATATGTGTGCTGAGAATACAGTGCTCGCAACCTTTTGCAACCGCGATCGGCGCGCAGATTTACACGATCGAAACCAAACTGTTCGCGCGCTTCACACCGCGACGGCCGCGCGGATAGGCTGATCCCCTGCCCGGACCGGCGCGAGGAGGTGTCCCCGATGCGTGTGACGCGGCTGCACATCCCCGACGCGCTCGGCACCCGGGAATCGGCCGCCTTCGAGGAGCTCGTGGGCGTGCTGAACGGCATCGTGGTCGACCTGTGGGGCGACGACGACTTCGTCGAGACGGCCGAGCAGGCGCTCGCGGCGCACCGCGAGCAGGACTACGTCGAGCGCATCGTCCACGTGGCCGTCGAGGAGGGCGCGATCGTCGGCCGGGTCGAGGCGATCTTCCCGCTCGAGGAGGACTCCGAGACGGTCTCGCTGCTCGTCGACGTGGCGCCCGCCCTCCGCGGCCGCGGGATCGGCACGGCGCTGCTCGAGAAGGGCGAGGAGCTCGCCGCCGAGGGCGGCAGGCGGGTGATCTCGACCTACACGGAGCACCCGGTGCGCACGCTCGAGGGCGCCGATCGTCTGGTCCGGGCTCCCGCCGGGACCGCCGGCCTCCCGCGCGAGTCGCCGCACGTGCGGTTCGCGCTCAAGCACGGGTACACGCTGGGCCAGATCGAGCGGTCGAGCGAGCTGCACCTCCCGCTCCCACCCGAGCGCGAGGCGGGCCTGACCATGACGCTGAACGGCTTCCGGCTGGTGTCGTGGTGGGGCGCCGCGCCGGACGACCTGCTGGAACGGTTCGCGGCGATGAAAGCCCGCATGTCGACCGACATCCCGCAGACCGGCATCGCGGTCGACCCGGAGGACTGGGACGGCGAGCGGGTCCGCTCGCAGGAGCGCACCCTGGTCGCGCGCGGCGAGCCGCTCCTGGTCACGGCCGCCGTGCACGAGGAGACCGGCGAGATCGCCGCCTACACCGAGCTGGCGGTGCCGGCCGACGGGACGAAGGCGGAGCAGTACGACACCCTGGTGGCCCGTGCCCACCGCGGGCACCGGCTCGGCACGGCGGTCAAATTGCGGAACATCCAGGAGCTCGGACGGCGTGCGCCGCACATCCGCCGCATCCTCACCTGGAACGCCGACGAGAACGACCCGATGCTGGCGATCAACCGGGCGTTCGGGTTCCGGCCGCACGCCCTGACCGGGCACTGGCAGAAGACGCTGGACTAGTCCGTCCTCCGCCCGGCACCTCCCGGTGCGAGGCGGTGCTCAGTGCAGCGCCACGGAGTAGCCGCCGACGAATTCGCGGCGCTCCGACGTGAGCGTGAAACGGAGCAGATGCCACGCGCCGCCCGGGCCGCCGAGCCCGCGCGCCACGGATTCCGCCTCGAGGCGGCGGAGATCGAGCAGGCGAGTGAACGCCTCCGGCAGCGCCTTGTCCAGCGGCGCGTCGGTCTGCATACCCGCCTCCCCGACACGGTCGGGGCCGAGCTTCTCGATCAGCTGACGGGCGCCGCCCGGCCGGGCGAGCATCGCGGCCAGCTCCCCGCTCCGGTCCCCCAGCCGCTGCAGCAGAGCCCGCGACCGCACGATCGTGGTCCGGCCGTCCTCGCGGAAGGCGGTGAGGAGGTGGGCGGTGCCGCCGAGATCCACGCCGG
This sequence comes from Leifsonia sp. 22587, assembly GCF_052044215.1. Taxonomy (NCBI): domain Bacteria; kingdom Bacillati; phylum Actinomycetota; class Actinomycetes; order Micrococcales; family Microbacteriaceae; genus Leifsonia; species Leifsonia sp. 22587. The sequence goes on along the minus strand of NZ_JBQENB010000004.1, from coordinate 414,703 downwards.
CCCGCACTTCCTTTACGTCCGGCGCCTCGATCCCTGCCGCATCATCGGGTGGGAGGAACCCCTGAAGCAGCGGCAGCACCGCCGTGCCGCCGTGCGTGACCTCGAGCGTCGCGCCATCCGGAACCAGGCCGCCCAGGCCCATCAACAGAGGCTGCAGATCCGCGTCGGGAGCGAGGATGTCGAGGTTCCGCTGCCCGATGTGCCGGTTCTCGTTGACCAGCAGCGGCCCCTGGTAGTCGTCGGCGGGGCACGTCGCGCTCGCGATCATGCACCAGTGCCCGAAAGCGCCCTCGCCCACGGTCCAGGGCGCGTCGAGCTCGACGACGGCCACCGACCCCGGACGGGTGCGGTCATCCAGCTTGTCGACCATCCTGCCGCCGACGAAGTGCTGCTCGTAGTAGGGGTCGGAGGCGTTGCCCGCGCCGATGAACCCGGGTTCCACCACCCAGACGCGCACGTGCACGCCGACCGCGGGCAGCAGCCCGAGATTCCACACGCGGACGAACACGCGGTAGCTGCGCCCGGCCTGAGCGGTCGCCTCGAGACGGGACGGATCGAAGGGGCCGGCATAGGCGGCGTCCAGGAGCAGGATGTCCGGCGATTCCCAGCACACCGTCGGCGGCCAGAGCGGTCGCTGCCCGCGATCCCCCGGCGACATCGCGCGGATCAGCAGGTACGGGTACACGTCCTCGCGGCGCGGCCGATGCTCCTTCGAGATGGACCGGGCCAGCTCCTCCCACTCCCGGGCGCGGCCGGGATCGGGCTTCCAGCCCGGGTCCGGGTCGGGGAAGTCCGGGTTCCGCGGCGGCGCGCCGACCGGGTCCTCGACGGTGCCGGCCTGCTCCGCCAGCTCTTCCGGCGTCAGTTCGGGATGCTCGGGCGGCCTCGGCTGCCGATCGTCGTCCATGTCATCCCTCCCTCAGCCAGCGGCGCCACTCGTGGTCGGTGAACGGTTCGTGCGGCTTCGACGGCAGGCAGGCATCCGGAGTCTGCGGCCCGGGCGGCGGCACCACGTCACGCGTCAGGTAGTGCACGGCGAGATCGCGCGTCGGATCGTACAGGCGCGTCTCGGCCGGCGGATCGCCCGCGACGAAGGGAGGTGCGTCGGTGTCGGGATGCAGGAACTGCGGCGGCGTGCAGGGCTGGGTGTACGCGAAGCCGGTCGTGTCGGTGGCGTACTCCCATTCCCCGCGGGTGGGATGCGCGGCATCCCGGCCCAGCCCGTGGCGGTCGAAATCCCAGCAGTGCCAGGCGTACCCGCGATCGCTGTCGAGGTTGAAGTCGCTTTGCGGGAACTCGTCGCCGGGCTCCCCCGCCATGATCGTGACGAGATACGTGCTGTAGTCGATCGGACCGCCGAGATGCTTGTCCTGGGGCAGCAGGTCTTCGAGCTCGGAGAAGGTCTTGCCCGGCGACCCGGCATCCGACAGGCGTTGACGCGCCTCGTCGCTGCCGGCCAGCGCCGACAGCAGCAGCCTGCTGTCCTGCATGACGAGATACGGACCGACATGGGTCGCAGCGTCCTCCCGGGGAACGCCGTCGCCCGCTTGGTTCACCAGCGGGTAGCGCCACGGCGCCACCCACTCGCTCGGCTTGAACTCGGTGGAATCGCCGGCGTACGGCAGACGATGGGTCAGTCCGAGAGCGGACGTGATGTCGATGTCCGAGACGTCGTCCGGGTCGTCGCGCACGATGTTGCGCGGGTAGCCCCGGTCGATCCCGAACGAAGCGCCCGAATGCAGGCGGCCCGACGGCTCGGTGATCACCATGGCCTGCACACCGACACCGGTCGGGTCGTCGAGGGCCGATGCGATGCTGAAGGATCCGCTCGCGGCGCCCAGCGTGACCAGGCCCCCGTCGATCTCGTCCGGTTTCGGCATCAGGAAGCCGGACATGACGAGGGCGCGCCGGGCGAGGAGGTACAGGTTCCACAGCGGCACGACGAGTCCGTAGTACAGCGCCTCCCGGGCCGGGAAGGTGAGCGGGTCGAGGATGAGGCCGGGCAGGATCGTCGCGAGCCACAGGGCGACCTGCGCCAGGTACACGGCCCACGCGAACAGCGCGAGGAGCAGGTCCAGCAGGGTGAACGAGTCGTCGTCGTCCACATCCGCGCCGTTCGAGTCGCTCACCCCGCTGCCGCCGCCGCCCGGAGGCGTCGGGAACGAGTGGTCGGTGAACACGTCCGGAGGTTCCGGCGCCTGCGGGCTGAGCCCGTCCTTGCAGGTGATCTTGAGGTATCCGTAGACGATCGTCCACATCTGCGCCATGGCGTCCGCGTTGGGACGGCCGTCCGGATGGCCCTGCGCATCGGTCTCCGAATACGGCGGATCCTGGCTCAGGATGCGCGGGCCGTCGGGATGGACGAGAGCCATCGCATCCGTCAGCGCCTGGACGAGGTGGTCGGGCAGACCCTCGGTGTCCTGGTCGAAATGCGCGCGCCGGTGCGCGGCCCCGTTCGGCCCTTGCGAGGTGTCGTAGGCGGGGAATCCGGTGAAGTAGTCGAACCGCGGGCCGTCCGCCCGGCCGGCGTAGGGAGCGTCACCCCGGTGGACGAACGCGACCCGGAAGTGCAGGGCGCTCAGGCCGAACTCGCCGTACAGCGGCCCGCTGTTGCCCGCGTCGTAGTTCTGGCTGTCGATGTGGCTCTCGACCAGGTGATGCCGCTGCCAGTGGTCCCGGTACGGTCCGCCGGTCTTCGCGTTCGTGAACGCGTGGCCGGTGACGTCGGTGCCGCAGTGCGTCATCCACCCCACCGCGAAGGCCACGCGCGCCTCCGCATCGTGCCGCTCGTCGTCGGTGGTCGCGGCAGCCAGCGCGTCCGAGGCCTGCCGGTAGAGCACGTGGGCGAACTGGTAGGTGCGCCGGTAGTGGAAGGTGTCGGCCCAGTAGAAGTCGGCGTTCCCGTATCCCTGCGGTGCTCCGGAGGTGAGCACACCGAACCAGTCGCCCATGGTCGCCAGAAGCCCCTTGAAGGCGGTCATGACGGCCGACGTCAGCTCATCCACGATCTGCCCGAGCTGAGCGGACAGCCCACCCGTCAGCTGGGAGGCGAGCTGGGAATTGTTCGTGGAGATCGGATCGATCCACTTCTCCCACTTGGCGACGAACTCCTCGTCGACCACGTCCCACACGTCGATCACCCACTGGATGACCTGGCGGATGACGACGCCCTTGGTGCCGGCGAAGTCCGGGAGCATGTAGAAGAGGTCGGGGCCGAGCGCCCCGAGGGCCAGGTAGTTCCGCCAGGTGTGGCAGAGCTCGCCGACGCGCTGGGCCTCGGCGCTGTCGACGCCCCACCCCGGCGGGACCTGACCCGCTCGGAGCCGTTCGGCGGTCTGGTGGGCCACCTCCATGTGCACATACCAGCCGGGCATGGCCGCCCCCTTCAGCCAGCGCGCACCGGCCGGCGCGTGCTGAAACGCGCTCAGAGTAGCCCCGCCGTGCCGAGCGTGGCTAGGCGGCTGTCACGCCTCGCAGCCGCTGGCAGTGCGGGCAGAAGTGCGACCCGCGGTTCATGAACTGCTCGCGCACGATCGGCGTGCCGCAGCGCGGGCACGGCTCGCCCTGGCGGCCGTAGGCGTTGAGGCTGTGCGAGAAGTAGCCCGAGTTGCCGTTGACGTTGACGTATTGCGCGTCGAAGCTCGTGCCTCCTTCGGCCAGCGCCTTCTCGAGCACGTGACGGATCTCGGCGAGCAGGGTGCGCACGCGGGCGCGGCTGAGCGAGGTTGCCGGCTGGGCGTAGTGGATGCGCGCGGCCCACAGCGCCTCGTCGGCGTAGATGTTACCGATGCCGCTGATCAGCGTCTGGTCGAGCAGCGCGCGCTTGATGCCCGTGTTCTTGCGCGCCAGAGCCGCGGCGAAGCGGGCGTCGTCGAAGGCCGGATCGAGCGGATCGCGGGCGATGTGCGTCACCTGGGTCGGGATCAGCGGTTCGTCCGTCCCGAGACCGCCGTGGGCTCCGTCGTCCGTCGGCACCAGCGCGTCCACGGCCATCGAGCCGAAGATCCTCTGGTCGACGAAGTGCACCCACAGCTCCCCGTGCTCGGGGCTCTCGATGTGCAGTCGGATGCGCAGCAGTCCCGCCTCGACCGTGCCCGGCTCGCGGAGCAGGATCTGGCCGCTCATCCCGAGGTGGGCGACGATCGCGCGGCGGGGTGCTCCCTGCAGCGGGATCCAGAGGAACTTGCCGCGGCGCACCGGCCCCTCCATGACGCGGCCGGTGAGCAGCGTCTCGAACGCGCCGACGACCGGGTCGTGCCGTTTGAGAGAGCGGGGCTCGAAGACCTCCACACCGAGGATGGTCGCGCCGGTGACGGCGGGCGCGAGGCCCGCACGGACGACCTCAACCTCGGGGAGCTCTGGCACGTTTTCTCGTCAGTTCCGTCCAGGCGCTGAGCGCCGCGGCCATCTCGGCCTGCTTCTTGCTGGTGCCCTCCCCCGTCGCCGTGACGAGGCTGCCGACGGCGACCGTGGCGTGGAAGGTCTTGGAATGGTCCGGCCCGGTGTTGGTCACCGTGTAGACCGGCAGCCCGGCGCCGCGGTGGGCGGCGGCCTCCTGCAGGCTGGTCTTCGGGTCCATGGCGGCGCCGAAGCGCTCCGGGTCGTCGAGCAGGGGCTCGATCAGGCGCAGGACCAGCGCGGTCGCGGCGTCGCCGCCCGCGTCCAGGTAGGTGGCGCCGATCAGCGCCTCCACGGTGTCGGCCAGGATGGACGCCTTCTCGCGGCCGCCGCTCTGGTTCTCGCCGCGGCCGAGCTTGAGGTACTCGCCGAGGCCGATGCCGCGGGCCACCTCCGCCAGCGCGACGGAGCTCACGAGGCTGGCCCGGCGTTTCGCGAGCTCGCCCTCGTCGAGGTCCGGGTTCTCGCGGAACAGCTTCACCGTGACGGCCTGCCCCAGGATGGAGTCGCCGAGGAACTCGAGGCGCTCGTTGTTGGGGATGCCGCCGTGCTCGTACGCGTACGAGCGATGGGTCAGCGCAAGCTCGAGAAGCTCGGAGTCGATGTCGACCCCGAGCTTCTCGAGAAGTGTGCTGCGGTCAGGGTTCTCTCCGACCACGGTGCTCACCGTGACTGTGTTCGTCGCTGCTGGGCGACGATCAGACGTCGGCGACCTTGCGGCCCTTGTACTCGAGGAACAGGGCGGTGCCCGCAGAGTCCTCGACGACCTTCGCACGGTGCGGCAGGCTGTAGGTGACCTTGCCGCCCTCGATGGTCTTGACCAGCGTGGGGGCAGTGGCCTTCCACTGCGAACGGCGGGCGTGGGTGTTGGCGCGCGACTGCTTCCGCTTGGGGACGGCCATGACTATCTCTTCTCTGTGTTCGTTCCGCGAGGGTTCGGTCGGGGTTCATCGGTGTCGGAAGCCTGGAATCCGGCAAGCGCAGACCAACGAGGATCGATGGTCTGGGTGGGCTCGCGATCCGGTTCATCCGCCAGCCTCTCCCCGGTCTCGGGGTCGAGACCCGGGCAGTCCGGCCGGCACACCGGCTGGAAGGGCAGTGACAGCACCACCGCATCCCTGATCAGAGGTTCAAGATCCACGTGGTCGTCGTGAACCTCATAATCGAAAGCTTCGTCAGAAGGATACGCGAAAAGTTCTTGGAAATCGACTTGGACGGACTGCTCGATGTCGGTGAGGCAGCGTCCGCAGACGCCGGTCGCGGTCGTCACGGCGTCCGCGGTCGCGAGGATCCCCTCGTGCATCGACTCCAGACGGAGGTCGAGATCGATGGTCTCGCCCTCCGGGACGCTGATCAGCCCCTCGCCCAGTTTCTCCGTCACGGGGATGCTGATGCGCTGCTCGCGCATGGCGCCGGGGTGGCGGATGAGGTCGTACACATTGATGGCGTACGGGGAGTTCTTCGTGGTCACGAGGAACTATTTTACGCGGCGCTCCGGGGTCGTGCGGCTGAAGGCCAGCCCGCTGGCAGCAAGGACACAGGAATCAGCGCGGCCTTGAGCCGCACGCCCGCGCCGGCCTGAGCCTCCAGCGCCGCGATCACGGCCGTGAGGTCGTCCGCGAGACCGCCGGCCCACCGGCGGGCCGGGGGCCCGTAGGCGTCGCGCTCGAGTTCGGCCAGCAGACGGCGCACGGCCTCCTCCCCTGGTGTCCCCGCCACCGCCGCCTCCACCCGGCCCGCGAAGACGCGCGGCGTCTCGGTGGGCGGAGCTGTCCAGCCCAGGTCGCGGACGGTATCCCGCAGCTCCTCCCACACGATGGTCGCTCCGCCCCACTCGTCGGCGAGTTCGCGGAGCCGCCGCCGCCGCCGCATCCGGCGCCAGGCGGCCGGCACCAGCAGCACGGCGATCACGAGGATGCCGACGCCGATGCCCGTGGCGATCGGCTGCGCGCTCGACTGCGGTGTGAACGACGCGGAGCCCGACGGGTTGGCCGGGTCGGTGGGGACGAGCGCGCGCGGCGCCGCGCCGGAGGTCGATGCCGATGTGGGCGGCGGCGCGGCGGGGTCCGTCTGCGGTCGCGTGTAGTCCGGCACCGTCCCGCGCCCGACGGTCGGCTCGAACGGGACCCAGCCGACGCCGGCGAAGTACAGTTCCGGCCAGGCGTGGAGGTCGTCGCTCGTCACCGTGTACTCGCCGGGGTTCGTCGCGGTCCCTCCGCTCGTGGCGCCCGGCAGGTAACCCTCCGCGACCCGCGAGGGGATGCCGAGGGTGCGGGCCATGAGGGCCATGGCGGACGCGTAGTGGACGCAGTATCCGCTCTTGACCTCGAGGAACCGGGCGATGACGCGCGAGCCGTCGCCGTCGAAGCCCTGCTTGAGCGGCGTCTGGGTCGAGTAGACGAAACCGTTGTCGCGGAAGTAGTCCTGGAGCGCGACGGCCTTGTCGTACTCGGTGAGCGCATCCTTCGTCGCCGTCAGGGCGGTCTGCTCGATGATCGTCGGGAGGTTCGGCGGGAGGAAGAGGTCGCGCTGCACGTCCGCCGGCACGAAGCCGCCCGCCGCCTTGAGCTGGTCCGCGGTCGGCTCCAGGACCAGGCTGGTGGCCGTGTATCGCTGGCCCTGCGTCGTCGCGTTGATGCCGCCGATGGTGAGGTCGTCCGGGTCCCACGACCAGGTGCCGCTGAGTCCCTTCACCGAGCGCACCGGCGCCGGGGCGGGTAGCCAGCGGCTCGTCATGTTGTCGATGGCCACCGTCGTGGTGATCTTGGTCGTCTTGACCGTGTCCGACAGTCCGGCCACCGGGCCGATGGTGGCTCCGTCCGAGAGCCGGCTCGTGTCCCGCTCGCGGTGCTTCCAGACGGAGCCGGTGAACTGGTCCAGCGACGCGAGTTTGAGGTATTGCCCGTTCGCCGACGTGGTCGTGTACGTGAGAGCCCGGACCGCCGCCGGGCGGCGCAGGTCCTTCCCCAGATCCACGAGCGGGGTGACCGTGCCGCCGATCGAGATGCCGCCGGCGGTGAACGAGGTGGCGCCGCCCTGGTCGAAGCCGGGTGCGGTGCCCGCGAGCACGACGGCGATCGCGACCGCCGACGCGCCGACGGACAGCGCGGCGCCGGGGCGCGGTGTGGCCGAACGCCGGGTGCGGATGTCACTGCGCAGCAGCCAGAGGTAGGCGGCGGCGGATGCGGCGAGGGCGAACGGATCGAGACCGTCGCCGAGCAGCGCGCCGGGCACGACCAGCACGGCCGCCACGGCCAGGGCGGTGAACGCGGGCGTCCGGACGGCCACGGCGAGGGTGTCGAGCATGAGGGCCAGCAGGCAGCCGCCGCCGACCACGAGGAACAGGAACTCGGGCAGCGGCTCGGCGGGCGTCCCCTGCTGGTAGATGGACAGCATGGCCTGCTGGAGGGACTGCGACCATGCCGAGACGGTGGCGGGCGTCGGGATGAGGCCGAGCAGGCCGGTGCCGCGGCCGAACGCGATCGTCATGATCGCCGCCGACTCCACGACGAGGAGCACCGGGACGACGCCGCGGGGCACCCCGAGACTGCGGAGACCGGCGCCGGTCGCGAGCACCGCCGCCGCGGTCCCGACGAGGGCGAACCACCAGCCCGGTCCCTGGATCAGCCCGACCAGCGCGTAGCTCAGGGCCAGCACCTGCAGCATCAGGGCGCCGGTGATGCGCCAGTAGCCGACCCGCCGGCGCGCGGCGACGCGCGGGACCGCGAATGCGAGGGACTCAGTCGCCACCGGCCACCACCCGATCCCGTTGCCGGTGGAGGGCGCGCTGCCAGCATTCGGCGGGGTCGTCGCCGGCCTCGAACCGGACGCAGAGCCAGCCGGCGTCGGCCAAGACCTCTGCGGCCTCCACAGGGGTGGATGCGGCGATGAAGGCGACCGCCGGATCCCCCATCGAACGCAGGGAGGCGAGAGCGCCGAGCTCCGGGAGCGGCGAGCCGGCGAGCACGGCGAACACGGGCACGGGACGACCGGCCTTGCGCAGGCCTCCGCCCAGCTCGGCGACGGCGTCGTCTCGCCCGTGGCCGGACGACTCCACGCCGGCGAGGTCGGCGAGCAGCATCCGGTCCGCGCTTCCGGAGTCGTACGTCGCGGTGGTGGAGCCCAGCGTGCCGGTGCGGCCGGCGCCGCTGCGGCCCGAGAGCTGCCGGTCCCCCGTCTCCACCACGCTCACCACGAAGCCCTCGTCGAGCAGGTGGACGCCGATCGAGGCGACCAGGTCGACCAGCGTCTCGAACTCGTCGGCGGCGGACGGCGTGTGCGTGCTGAGCGCGCGGGTGTCGATCAGCATCCACGCCTCGGGATTGCTGCGCTGCTCCTCCTGCCGGACCATCAGCTGGTCGTGACGGGCGGTGGCGCGCCAGTGGACGCGCCGCAGCGGGTCGCCGGGGCGGTACTCGCGCGCGATCAGCTCGTCGGCGCTCGGGATGCTGTGGCGCAGGAGCTCGTGCTCCGTGCCCTCGCTGTGGGCCACGTCCAGCTCGCCGCGCGACAGCGGGACGACGCGCGGGGTCACGAGCAGCTGGCGCGGCTGGCCGATCGCGTATTCGGCGTACGCGACGCCGAACGGGTCGGTGCGGCTCACGACGAGCGGGCCGACCGCGTGCGCGCCGCGGCGCTCCGGGATCACATCCTGACGCAGCACGACGGTGTCGCGGCCGAGGCCGCCGTCCGGCTGGTGCGCGCCCAGTCGCGGGAACGCGGCGGACGGTTGCACGCCGACCACGGCCGGCGCCGACTCGCGCCAGCGTGCCGCCGGGCTGGGCCGTGCCGACTGGTTCCGGGCGGTCGTGACGATGGTGGTGCGCTCGCCCACGGCGACGACGTCCGGGTGGAAGCTGCGGGTGACGGTGAGCCGCGGCCGGTCCACCGTTACCGAGATCATCGCGGCGAGCGGCAGGACGGTGAGGAACACGCCGACGAACAGCACGTCGGTGCGGCCGAACAGCGCCGAGGCGACCAGCGCGATGACGCCGACGGCGCCCAGCGTCCACCCGCGCGCGGTCGGGCGCGGCCGCTTCAGCGGCGAGGAGGCGCGACCGCGGACCAGCACGCTAGCGTCCCGAGCGGCCCAGAGTCGCAGTACCCACGGCGCCGGGCTGCTGCGCGGATCCGGCGGAGCCCGATCCGACCGGGACCGGCGTCGAGGCGACGATCCGGCGCACGATGTCCGCGATCACGGGCGCGCTCTCGTGGTGATGGCCGAGCGCGCGGCTGGTGGGCAGCAGGCGGTGCCCCAGGACGGGGACCGCTAGGGCGTCCACGTCGTCGGGGAGCACGAAGTCCCGGCCGGCCAGGGCGGCCATGGCCTTCGCCGCGCGGATGAGCTGCAGCGTGGCGCGCGGGCTGGCGCCCAGCCGCAGGTCGCGGTCCTCGCGGGTGGCCCGCACGAGGTCGACCGCGTACTGCTTCACCGGCGTCGACGCGAACACGTTGCGCGCGGTGATCATCATCGCCCGCAGCTCGTCGGAGGTGACGACGGGCCGGATGCGCGAGAGCGGGCTCGACGTGTCGCGCGTCGTCAGCATTGCGAGTTCCGAGCCCTCGTCGGGGTACCCCATCGCGATGCGGGCCATGAAGCGGTCGCGCTGGGCCTCCGGGAGGGCGTAGGTGCCCTCCATCTCCACCGGGTTCTGCGTGGCCACCACGATGAACGGTGCGGCCAGCGGATAGGTCGAACCGTCGACGGTGACCTGCCGCTCCTCCATGCACTCCAGGAGCGCGGACTGCGTCTTCGGGCTGGCGCGGTTGATCTCGTCGCCGATGACGATGTTCGCGAAGATAGCGCCCGGCTTGAACTCGAAGCGCCGCTCCGCCTGGTTGTACACGGACACGCCGGTCACGTCGCTCGGCAGGAGGTCGGGGGTGAACTGGATGCGGCTCACCGTGCAGTCGACCGACTTCGCCAGCGACTTGGCCAGCATCGTCTTGCCGACGCCCGGGACGTCCTCGATCAGCAGGTGCCCCTCGGCGAGGAGGACGACGAGCGCCGTCTGAACGGCCTCGTGCTTGCCGTCGATGACGGATTCGACGTTCGCCGTGATCTGCTCGGCGGCGCGCTGCAGCTCGTCGAGGTCCATGAGCGCGGCCGCGCCGGTGTCCTCCTGCGGCGCCACGGAGGACTCGGTGGGCTGGCGCGTCGCGTAAGTGTTCATTGCCCTCGGCTCACGTCTCTGGATTCACGTCTGTGGGGTCACGTCTCTTGCAGGTACTCGTGCACGACCGGCGGCACGTACGGGCTGACGTCCCCGCCCAGGGCGGAGACCTGCCGGACCAGCGAGCTGGAGACGTGCGCGTTCGCGGGGTTCGGGAGCAGGAAGACCGTCTCGACGTCGGCGAGGTGACGGTTGACGATCGCCATCGGCGTCTCGTAGGCGACGTCCACCTGCGAGCGGATGCCCTTCACCAGCACGTGCGCTCCCACGTCGGTGCAGTAGTCCACCAGGAGCCCGACGGACCAGGAGGCGATGACGATGTTGCCGACGATCCCCGCATCCTCGATGGACCGCTCCAGCAGGGCGACCCGCTGCGCGATGGGCAGCAGTGCGGACTTGTCCGGGTTGTGGACCACGACGACGTGGACCTCGTCCCACATGCCCGCCGCACGCTCGATCACGTCGAGGTGCCCGAGCGTGACCGGGTCGAACGATCCAGGGACAACGGCGATCCTGTTCATAGACCTTCAGACTATCCCGCGGATCCCGGCATTTCGTTGTGAATCCGTTACCAAGCAGTTCGCGGCCCCCGCACGTCACGATCGGCGGCCGTTCCCGTCTTCAGAGGTGAGGGCAACGCATCCGCACCCGGGAGAGGACCACGACGTGACGACCACCGCGGCGGCCGCCGAGCGGCGCGCATCCATTGCCTCGCCGGGGCATCTGCGCGCGGCCGTGCGCGACTACGGCCTGCTCGGCGGACTGGCCCGCTCCGCTGCTGCCGCCGCTGCGTGCTGTCTCATCGTCGCCCTGGCCTCGCTGTCCCGGGCGACGATGCAGCCGGACGGGCGAACTCCGCTGGTCGTCGCCGCGGTGTTCGCCGCGTGCTTCGTGGCGAGCGCACTCATGGCGGTGGTCGGCGGCCGGGCGGTCCGGCGGCGGGCGGACCGCGATTTCACCGCGTTCCGCGAGGGCGGCTGGCTGGCGGCGCAGGTGCCGCTCGATCTCGGCGACGGCCGAGGGAGCGCGCTCGGAATCCTGACCCATCCCGGCTTCGACGAGATGGAGGCGGAGCAGAGCGCGACGCGGATCGAGCGCCGGCTCGCCTCGCTCAGCCCGACGGCACGGGTGGTGACCGTGCACCGATTGCGTGTGGCCGCGCGACGGACGCGCCCCGTCGGGGGCTTCGTGCCGGAGTTGCCGCCCGAGACCCTGCTTACGAACCCCCTCGGTGATCGCCGCCGCGTCGTGGTGCTGCCCGGCGATCCGCGTCACGGGATGCGCATCCTGCCCTGCGGGCCGTCGTCCCGCTGACTCGGCGACTGTGCTGACCCGGCGACCGCGCCGAGCGGTCAGGACTTGCCGAGGAAGGCCCGCTCGCTCTCGTCCAGCCGGCGGGCGAGCGCGGCGCGCAGCGCGGGATGCTCGGCGAGCCCCGGGTCGGACTCTAGCGTCTCCTCGGCCGCGACCCGCGCCTCCGCGATCAGTTCGCCGTCGGAGGCCACGCGCAGCAGGCGCAGCGACGACCGGCCGCCCGACTGGCGGCTGCCGAGCACATCCCCCTCGCGACGCAGTTCCAGGTCGACGTTCGCCAGCTCGAACCCGTCCAGGGTCGCGGCGACCGCCTCGACGCGCTCCCGGGCGAGGGAGCCCTGCTCGGCGGCGGTCACCAGCAGGCACAGTCCGGGGATGTCACCCCGGCCCACCCGGCCGCGCAGCTGGTGCAGCTGGGAGACGCCGAATCGGTCGGCGTCGAGCACCACCATGGCGGAGGCGTTCGGCACGTTCACGCCGACCTCGATGACCGTGGTCGCGATGAGCAGGTCGATGTCGCCGGCCGCGAAGGCGCGCATCACCTCGTCCTTGGTCTCGGAGGGCAGCCGGCCGTGCAGCACGCCGATGCGCGCGTCCCGGAACAGCGGATCGGCGCGCACCTGCGCGGCGACCGCCTCCACGTTCGCGATGGGCCGCGGCGGTGCGCCGTCGGGCTGCTCCTCGTCGGGCTCCGGCTCCTCCCCGTCGTCCTCCGCATCCTTGCCCGAGATGGCCGGGCAGACGACGAAGACCTGGCGGCCCTTCCCGATCTCCTCGGAGGCCCGCTCCCAGATCCGGCGCTCCCAGCCCGGGCGGTCGGCGAGCGGGACGACGAAGCTCTCGATCCCCTGCCGTCCGGCGGGGAGCTGTGCGATGGTCGAGACGTCCAGGTCGCCGAAGACGGTCATGGCGACCGTGCGCGGGATGGGCGTGGCGGTGAGCACGAGGACGTGCGGCGGAGTGCCGCCCTTCGCCCGCAGCGCCTCCCGCTGCTCCACGCCGAAGCGGTGCTGCTCGTCGACGACGACGAGACCGAGGTCGAAGAACGTGACCGCGTCCCCGAGCAGCGCGTGCGTGCCGACCACGATGCGCGCCTGGCCGGACACCGTGCGCAGCAGGGCGCGCTTGCGCTCGGCGGCGGACAGCTGACCCGTCAGCAGGGTCGGCATCAGCTGGGCGGAGAGATCGGGACCGAGCATGGCGGCGATGGAGCGCAGGTGCTGCGCGGCCAGCACCTCGGTCGGGGCGAGCAGGGCGGACTGACCGCCGGAGTCGGCGACCGCGAGCATGGCACGGAGCGCGACCAGCGTCTTGCCCGACCCGACCTCGCCCTGCACCAGCCGGTGCATCGCCGCCGTGCCGGCCAGGTCGCGCTCGATCTCGCCGCCCACGACGTCCTGGTCACCCGTGAGGGCGAAGGGCAGCGCGGCGTCGAACCGTTCGAGCAGGCCGCCGGGCACCGCCTTCCGCGGGGTGGCCGCCACCTCGCGCGTCGCCGCGCGCTGCTGCAGGAGCGCGGCCTGCAGCACGAACGCCTCCTGGAACCGCAGCGTGTCCCGGGCGCGCTGCCACTGTGCATCCTTCTGCGGCCGGTGGATGCCCTCCAACGCGTCGCGGAACGGCACGAGCCCCCGCTCCACCACCACGGAGTCCGGGACCGGGTCGGGCACGTCGCCCAGCGCGTCGAGCGCCAGCCCGACCGCCTTCTGCACCTGCCAGCTCGCGACGGTGCCGGTCGCGGGGTAGATCGGGATCGGGGTCATCGCCCAGTCCTTCGCCGCGGCGCTCCCCGGGACCACCGCGTTCTCCGCGTCCGCTTCGAAGAGCTCGTAGTCGGGATGCGCGAGCTGGAGCGCTCCGCGGTACGCCGACACCTTGCCGGCGAAGATGCCACGGACGCCCGGCGTCAGCTCGCGCGACCGCCACGCCTGGTTGAAGAAGGTGAGGGTCAGGATCCCCTCGCCGTCGGAGATCTTCACCTCGAGGATGCTCCCCCGCCGGGCGCGCATGGGCCGCTCCTGCACCCGCAGCACCTCGGCGATGATCGTGACGTTCTCGTCGAGCGGCAGGTTGGCGAGGGCCGTGAGCTCGCCGCGCTTGGCGTAGCGGCGCGGGTAGTGGCTGAGCAGGTCGGCGACCGTGCGCATCCCGAACGCCTTCTCGAACGCGGATGCGGTGCGGCCCCCGAGCACGCCGCTCAGCCGCGAGTCGAGGCCGACGGCGCCGGCGTCGACCCCGGAGCCGGCCGGGGCGGAGGCGGAGGTCATGACTCGATCGTATGCGTCTCCCCCGGCACTGCGCCGTCGGTCGGCGGTGCGGTGGGAAAGGGACGCCCGCCGGACCCTGTGGAGGGATCCGTGCCGGTGGGTCGCTGCTCGGTCGACCGCTCGAGTTCAGCCAGCTCGGCGGCGACGGCCCGCGCGTCCGGTCGCTCCTCCTGGAGCCGTCGCTGGACGGCCAGCGCTTCGGTCGTCCGTCCCAGCGCCCGCAGGGCTCTGCCCACCGCCCACTGCGCGGCGAAGCGCTGGTCGGGCGTGCCGTAGAGCTCGGCGGCGCGCACCGCATCCTCGAAGGACACCAGCGCGGCCGCCGCGTCGCCGTCGGCGAACCGCGCCCAGCCGCGCAGATCGAACAGCACGGCGCCGAAGCGCAGCAGCCGCGGATCGCCCGTCCCGGCGAGATCGGCGAGCCCCTCCTCGACCCACTGCTCGGACCGCGGGGCGTCCGCCTCGGCGAGGGTCAGCGCGGTCTCCAGCGCGAGGCCGGTGTCGCCGTCACGGCGGGCCGCGCGCAGGGCCGCCTCCAGCAGCGGTACCGCCTCCTCCAGCCGGTCGGCGGCGAGGCGCAGGCGGCCCCGCTCGAGGAGCACGCGCACCTCCAGGACTCCGGAGGCCGGCTCCAGCGAGTCGAGAAGCGCCTCGCCCTCCTCGATGCGCCCCTGCAGACCGAGGGCGCGCGCTCGCTGCGTCTCCAGCTCTGCGCGGACGACCTCCGACCGGTCCGAACGGGCGACGGCGTCGGCCAGGCGTTCTTCGGAGGCGATCGGGTCACCGGGGAGCCACAGGCGGTCGAGCTCTGCCTGCTCCAGGCGTTCCTCCATCCTCATATCTTGGCGGGTGCATCCTCCGCGACGCTAGGCTCGGGGGGCTATGACCCGAATCGTCTCCGGTTTCGCCGGATCGCTCACCCTGCAGGTGCCGAAGAGCGGGACGCGCCCGACCTCCGACCGCGTGCGGGAGGCGGTGTTCTCGGCCCTCGAGGCGCGGGATGCTCTCCGCGGGGCGCGGGTGCTCGACCTGTACGCGGGCTCGGGAGCCCTGGGCCTCGAGGCGGCGAGCCGGGGCGCGACCTCGGTCGTGCTCGTGGAGCGGAGCCCCGCGGCGGCGCAGGTCTGCCGGCGCAACGCGGCCGCGCTGACCGCTGCCGCCCGCTCGAGCCGGCACCACGGGCCCCCGCCGTCGATCGACGTGCGCGCCGCCTCCGTGCAGTCGTACCTCGGGCAGGCGAGCGGGCCGTTCGACGTCGTGTTCATCGACCCGCCGTACGAGGTCGGCGAGGAGGAGCTGGCGGCCGTATTGACCGCGCTGCAACCGCTGCTGTCGGAGGACGCCGTGGTGTGCGTCGAGCGCAGCGCCCGCGGGCCCGAGCCGTCACTCCCCGACGGCCTCGTGCTCGAACGCCGCAAGGACTACGGCGAGACCGCGATCTTCTGGGTGACGCCGGGTCAGCCCTGACCGCCGTCCCACTCCAGGTACGGGTCCCATCCCCCGCGTTCGCCGAAGGGGACACCGTCCACCAGCAGGCCCCGGCCCTCGCGAACGACGCCGACGCGGCGGAATCCGCCCGGGAGCTGGGTGCCGGCCGGGAAGGCAGCGAAGAGCCCGTGATCCTCGCCGCCGCGGAGTGCCGTGGCGGCATCCGGGCCGAGGGTCGACGTGTCGAGGTCGATCGCGACCCCGCTCGCCTCCGCGACGCGGCGCGCGTCGAGCGCGAGGCCGTCGCTCAGGTCGAGCATCGCCGTCGCGCCGGACGCGGCGGCGCGCGGCCCGTCCGCGATGGGCGGCCGCGGGCGGAGTTGCGCGCCGACGGTGTCCGGATGCGCGGCCGCGACGGAGGCGAAGCGGTCGGCGTCCGGCTCGCCCGACGCATCCACCGCCTCCGCGAAGAGGACGCGCAGACCGGCCGCCGCCTGCCCGAGAGCGCCCGACACCGCGACGATGTCGCCCGGCCGCGCACCGCTGCGCAGCACCGGCGTCCGGCCCTCCAGGTCGCCGAATGCGGTCACCGCGAAGGTCAGCGTGGCGGAGACGGACAGGTCCCCGCCGACGACTCCGCAGCCCGGGGCGAGCTCGGCGCAGGCCTCGCGGAAGCCGTCCGCCACGCCCTCCAGCCACGCCACCGGGGTCTCGGGAGGCGCGGCGATCGCGACGACGAGCGCCGTCGGCACGGCGCCCATGGCGGCCACATCCGACAGGTTGGTCGCGGCGGCCTTCCAGCCGAGGTCGACCGGTCCGGACCAGGCGAGACGGAAGTCCGGTCCGTGGACCATCATGTCGGTGGTCACGACGAAGCGGCCGTCCGGTGCGGCGAGCACGGCGGCGTCGTCACCGGGGCCCACCAGGGTCGCCGACGACTGCGGAAGCCGCGGGAAGATGCGCCGCAGCGCCTCCCGCTCGGACGCCTGACCGAGCGTGATCGCGGACGCGTCGCTCCCAGAGATTCCCATGATCTGAAACGGTAGCCTGAAACCGATGAACTCCCGTCGCCGCGCCCTCCCGGCCCTGCTGCTCGCCGGAGCGGCACTCCTCCTCGCCGGCTGCACGCCGACCGTCTCCCTCGACCCGGCCGCCGACAGCAATGCGCCCGGCTGCGCGGAGATCAGCGTCCGCCTCCCCGACACGGTCGCGGACGAGCCGGCGCGCGAGACGGACGCCCAGGCGACCGGTGCGTGGGGCGACCCGGCCGTCGTGATCCTGCGCTGCGGCGTCCCGCCGATCGGACCGACGACGAAGCCCTGCGTCAACGTCAACGGCGTCGACTGGGTGCTGATGACCGACCCCGCGGCCAAGACGATCGTCTACCAGACGTTCGGGCGCACCCCGGCGACCGAGGTCATCATCGACCACGTCTCCGGCGTTTCCGACTCGTCGGTGCTGCCCGAGTTCGCCAGCGCGATCTCCACGGTCAAGCAGACCCAGAAGTGCCTCTCCACGCTCGACACGGACCCGGGCTCGACACCGACGCCCGCTCCGACCGCGACGACAGCCCCCTGATCGCCGCACCGGCGCGCCGACAGCGCCCGGATTCTCCGAGAGGTGTCAGGCGGCGGCGCGGGCCAGTGCGACCTGGATGAGCTCGTCGATCAGCGCCGGGTAGCTGAGTCCCGACTCCTGCCAGCAGCGCGGGAACATCGAGATGGGCGTGAAGCCCGGCATCGTGTTGATCTCGTTGACGACGAACCCGTCCGCGGTGAGGAAGAAGTCGACCCGGGACAGCCCTTCGGCGCCGATCGCGTCGAACGCACGGATGCCGAGGTCCTGCATCTCCGCGAGCTGGTCGTCGGTGAGGTCCGCCGGGCAGACCAGGTCGATGCCCGGAGCGTCGAGGTACTTGGCTGCGAAGTCGTAGAAGTCGCGGCCGGTGAGCACGATCTCGCCGGCGACGGACGCTCGCGCGGGCTCCCCCGGACGACCGCCGAGGACGGCGATCTCGACCTCGCGACCCGCCACCATCGACTCGATCAGCACGCGGTCGTCCTCGGCGAGGGCGGTCGCCATCGCCGCATCCAGCTCGGACCAGTCGGAGACCTTCGTCACCCCGACGCTCGAACCGGCTCGGGCCGGCTTCACGAACGCCGGGAGCCCGAGCGGGCGGACGGCGTCGCGCACCTCGTCCGGACGGGTACCCCACTCGTAGGCGGTGACCGTGCGCCACGGTGCGACCGGGATGCCCGCCTGCTGGAGCACGGTCTTGGTGAAGTGCTTGTCCATCCCGAGCGCGCTGGCGAGCACGCCGCTGCCGACGTACGGCAGGCCGACGAGCTCGAGCATGCCCTGAAGGGTGCCGTCCTCACCGAAGGGTCCGTGGAGGATCGGGAAGACGATGTCCACGTCGCCGAGCGACGAGCGGGAGCCGTCGGGGTTCACCACCGACAGTGCCCGGCTGGATGCACTGTCCGGCCAGAGGATGCGCGTACCGTTGTCGTCGACCTCCGGCAGCTTCTCGGCGTTCAGCGCGAAGCGCGCCGCGTCGTCCGGCTGGAGGGTGAAGGCGCCGTCGTGCGTGATCCCGATCGGGATGACGTCGTAGCGGTCCCGGTCGATCGCCTCAAGGACGCCCGCCGCCGTCGCGCAGCTGATCGAATGCTCGCTTGAGCGACCCCCAAAGAGAAGCGCGACCGCGACCTTGTCCGTCATCCAATGTCCTTTCGCCTTGCGGCTCGTCCGAATCCGTCGTGAGATGCGGTGCGATGTCCTTCGGATCGAGCGTACCGGCGAGCACCTGGCTGACCTGACGGACGATCGGCATTTCGACCCCCCGCGCCTCGGCGAGGGTGAGGATGGGCGCCACCGAGGCGAGCCCCTCCGCCGTCTGGTTCATCTGCTTCACGACATCGTGGAAGCCGTAGCCCTGCCCGAGGAGCCGCCCGGCGGTGTTGTTGCGGCTGAGGGAGGACTCGCACGTCGCGATGAGGTCGCCGAGGCCGGCGAGGCCCGACAGCGTCTCCGCCTTCGCGCCGTACGCGACGGCGAAGTCCGTCATCTCGACCAGTCCGCGCGTGATGATCGAGGCCTTCGTGTTCTCGCCGTAGCCGACGCCGTCGACGATGCCGATCGCGACCGCGATCAGGTTCTTGAGGACGCCGCCGAACTCCGTGCCGATGACGTCGGTGTTCACGAAACTGCGGAAGTACCGGTTGGTCGCGGAGATCGCGACCGCTTGGGCCGTCTCGAGGCTGGACGAGGACACGACGGCGGCCGTCGGCTGCTCGCGCGCGATCTCGAGCGCCAGGTTGGGACCCGAGGCGACCGCGATCCGGTCCTGCTCGATCGGGAGCCCTTGAGCGATGACCTCGCTCATGCGCAGGCCGGTGCCCTTCTCGACGCCCTTCATCAGGCTGACGACGACGGTCTCGGGCCCGAGGAACGGAATCATCGCCTCGAGATTCGACCGGAGGGTCTGGCTCGGGATGGAGACGAAGACCTGCTCGGCGTCGCGCATCGCCTCCCCCAGCCGGGACGTGGCCCGCAGGTTGCGCGGCAGGTTGATGCCCTCGAGGTAGTCGCTGTTGCGCTTGACCTCGTTGATCTCGCGCGCGAGTTCCGGCCGGCGCGCCCAGAGCACGACGTCGGAGCCGCCGTCGGCGAGGATCTTCGCGAATGTGGTCCCCCAGCTGCCGGCGCCGAGCACGGCGATCCGGCGGGGACGGGCGACGGGAGCCTTCACTGCCTTAGCCATCGAAGCGGCCGGTCTCCTTCTGGTTGTGCTGGGACGGGTCCCACCGCTCCGCGGGAGCCTTCTCGCCGCGCAGATCCTCGAGGAGTGCGGTGATCGCATCCATGATGACGGCGGTCGCCTCGGTGAGCGTCGCATTGTCGAGCGGACGTCCGCGGAAGGCCGACAGGTCGACCGGGTCACCCACCTTGACGTCGATGGTCTTACGCGGGAACCAGCTGATCTTCTTGGCGTAGCGCGCCATCACCTGCTGGGTGCCCCAGTGCGCGATCGGGATCACCGGGATGTCGTGCTCGAGCGCCATCCGCGCCGCGCCGGTCTTGCCGCGCATCGGCCACATGTCCGGGTCGCGGGTCAGGGAGCCCTCGGGGTAGATGACGACGATCCGGCCCTCGTCCGCGACCTTCTGGGCGGCCTCGAGCGGGGCAGACCCCCGCGCGCTTCCGCCGCGGGCGACCGGGACCTGACCGGACCTGCGCAGGAACCAGCCGACGACCGGAACCCGGAACAGGCTCTCCTTCGCCAGGAAGCGCGGGAGTCTGCCCAGCTTCCAGGCGACGATGCCCATCATCACCGGGTCGATCTCGCTGTAGTGGTTGGGCGTCAGGATGAACGCTCCGGTGCGCGGCAGCTTCTCGCCGTCCACGATCTTGAACCGGGCCAGCAGGTAGCCGATGGGGAGCAGGATGCCCGCCAGCACCCAGAAGATCGAGGGACGGCTCTTCTCGGATCGCTGCTTCTTCACGGGCGGATCGGTTGCTGGCACCATCCCATTATCCGTGACGGGCATGGCGCTCGGCGCATGCGGGTGTGTGCGGCGCTCTCATGGCGCGACCGTGACGGGCCGCAGATCGAGCTCCGGGATGCCCGCGAAGTCGTCCGGATTGCAGGTGTGCAGCGGCAGATCGCGGGAGATGGCCGTCGCGGCGATGAGGGCGTCGAACGCCCGCGCGGTCGGCTTGCGGCCGGCCTCCCGCAGGGACTGGGCGACCCGCGCGAACGCTCGGGCCGCCGAGGTGTCGAACGGGATCGGGTCGAAGTCCGCCTCGGCGAGCTGCAGGTGCGCCTGGCGGGCCGCCCGCTCGCTCTCCGTGGCGGCCACGAGCGGCCCCACGGAGAGCTCGGCGAGGGTGATCGCGCTGATCGACGGGATGTCGGGCAGCTCGGACGGATCCGCCACCCGCGCCAGCAGGATGAGCGTCGACGTGTCGAGGAGCCCCGGTTGCATCACCACTGCTGCTCCACGACCGCGTCGACGTCCGCCCGCAGCGCGCGGGGGTCGACCGCGGGCAGCGTGCGGCGCGCGTCGATCAGCGCGGACAGGGCGCGCCCCGGCGCCGCCAGCGGAGAAAGCTCCGCCACGGCGGCGCCGTCGCGCGTGATGGTCAGGTGTTCGCCGCGAGCCACCCTGTCGAGGATGTCGCCGCCATGGTTGCGTAGATCTCTCACGCTGACAGTCTCCATGGTGGGAGTGTATCACCGGTGAGACAGGGTGGGATCTGTGGAAAAGTACCGGGCCGTGGCCGGCTGTGAGCGGATTCAGCCTTCCATCGTGAAGTCGGCTCCCAGCAGCTGGAGCTTCGTGATGAAGTTCTCGTAGCCGCGGCTGATGATGCCCACGTTGCTCACGGTCGAACGCCCCTCGGCGGTCAGCGCCGCGATGAGGTGGCTGAAGCCGCCGCGGAGGTCGGGGACCTCGATGTCGGCGCCCTTCAGGTCGACCGGACCCATGATGACCGCGGAGTGGTTGAAGTTCCGCTGGCCGAAACGGCACGGGTGGCCGCCGAGGCACTCCTTGTGCACCTGGATCTTCGCGCCCATGTCGATCAGCGCATCCACGAAGCCGAAGCGCTGCTCGTACACGGTCTCGTGGACGATGGAGACGCCCTCGGCCTTCGTCAGCGCGACCACCAGCGGCTGCTGCCAGTCGGTCATGAAGCCCGGGTGGACATCGGTCTCGATGACGACCGGCTTGAGCGGCCCGCCCGGGTGGAAGAACCGGATGCCGTCGTCCTCGATCTCGAAGGCGCCGCCGACCTTGCGGAAGACGTTGAGGAAGGTCAGCATCTCGGGCTGGCGGGCGCCGCCGACGAAGATGTCCCCGCCGGTCGCGAGCGCCGCGGCCGCCCAGCTGGCGGCCTCGTTGCGGTCGAACAGCGCGGTGTGGCTGTAGCCGACGAGCTTGTCGACGCCCTCGATGCGGATCACGCGGTCGGTGTCGACCGAGATGCTCGCGCCCATCTTCTGCAGGACGTTGATGAGATCCATGATCTCGGGCTCGATCGCCGCGCCCTTGAGCTCGGTGATGCCGTCGGCACGCACCGCGGTCAGCAGCACCTGCTCGGTCGCGCCGACGCTCGGGTACGGGAGCTCGAGCTTCGCGCCGTGCAGGCCGTTCGGGGCGGTCATGCGGATGCCGCTGGGCAGCTTGTCGACGACCGCGCCGAACTTGCGCAGCACCTCGAGGTGGTAGTCGATCGGGCGGTCGCCGATGCGGCAGCCGCCGAGGTCGGGGATGAACGCCTCACCCAGGCGGTGCAGGAGCGGGCCGCAGAACAGGATCGGGATGCGGCTGGAACCCGCGTGCGCGTCGATGTCGGCCATGTGCGCCGACTCGACCGCGCTCGGGTCGAGCAGGAGCTCGCCCTCCTCCGCGCCGTCCGTCACCTTGACGCCGTGCACCTCGAGCAGCCCGCGGACGACGCGGACGTCGGAGATGTCCGGGACGTTCCGCAGCACGCTGGGGCCTTCGCCGAGGATGGCCGCGACCATCGCCTTGGTGACGAAGTTCTTGGCGCCGCGGACCTCGATGCGGCCCCGCAGGGGGATGCCGCCGTTGATCGTGATGCGGTCGCCCTTGAGGCCGACGCGTGCTCCAGCTGCCTGGGCGTCCTGAAGGAGTGAGTTCAAAGTTTCACCGGGAGGGTCGTGGGCCGCCAGCTCGCGCGGCCCGATTCGTATTCGGAGATGAGCGCCTCGTCGCGCAGGGTCAGGGCGATGTCGTCCAACCCTTCGAGCAAACGCCAGCGAGTGTAGTCGTCGATGTCGAAAGACACCTGGACCTCACCGACGGTCGCAGTCTTGGCAACCAGATCCACCGTCGCGGCTATTCCCGGCCGGGCCTCGATCGCCTCCCAGAGGCGCTCGGCGTCCTCCTCGGTCACGATGCCCGTCAGAAGGCCCTGTTTGCCCGCGTTGCCGCGGAAGATGTCGGCGAAGCGGGGGCTCAGCACGACCCGGAATCCGAAGTCGCGGAGCGCCCACACGGCATGTTCGCGTGACGAACCCGTGCCGAAATCGGCGCCGGCGACGAGCACCGTCGCACCCTGGTACTCGGGCCGGTTGAGGATGAAGTCGGGGTCCTGCCGCCAGGCGTGGAAGAGGGCGTCCTCGAACCCGGTCTTGGTGACGCGCTTCAGGAACACCGCCGGGATGATCTGGTCGGTGTCGACGTTGGAGCGCCGGAACGGGACGGCGGTTCCGGTGACGGTCTCGAACTTCTCCATCAGGCGCCCACCTTCTCTCCGATGCGCGCATCCGTGCCGCCATCGCGCGGCGTGTCGTCGCCTTCGCGCTCCAGGTCCCAGGGGCTCGAGAGGGTTCCGCGGATGGCGGTGGCCGCCGCGACCAACGGCGAGACGAGGTGGGTGCGGCCGCCCTTGCCCTGGCGGCCCTCGAAGTTGCGGTTCGAGGTGGATGCGCAGCGCTCCCCCGGCGCCAGCTGGTCGGGGTTCATGCCCAGGCACATCGAGCATCCCGCGAACCGCCATTCGGCGCCGAACTCCTCGACGATCTTGTCGATGCCCTCGGCCTCGGCCTCGATGCGCACGCGGGCGCTGCCGGGGACGACCATGACGCGCACGCCGTCGGCCTTCTTGCGGCCCTTGATGATCGACGCGAAGGCCCGGAGGTCTTCGATGCGGCTGTTCGTGCACGAGCCCATGAAGACGGCGTCGACGGGGATGCTCTTCATCGGGGTGCCGGGCTGCAGGTCCATGTACTCCAGCGCGCGCTCGGCGGCGGCGCGGGCGTTCGGGTCCGCGATCGCGGCCGGGTCCGGGACCGCCTGGCTGAGCGAGACGCCCTGGCCGGGGTTGGTGCCCCAGGTGACGAACGGCTCGATGTCGGCGGCGTCGAGGTACACCTCGGCGTCGAAGACGGCATCCTCATCGGTCTGCAGGGTCTTCCAGTAGGCGACCGCTTCGTCCCAGTCGGCGCCCTCGGGGGCGTGCGGACGGCCCTTCAGGTAGGCGAAGGTCGTCTCGTCGGGGGCGACCATGCCCGCGCGGGCTCCGGCTTCGATGGACATGTTGCAGATCGTCATCCGGCCCTCCATGGAGAGCGAGCGGATGGCGCTGCCGCGGTATTCGAGCACGTAGCCCTGACCGCCGCCGGTCCCGATCTTCGCGATGACGGCGAGGATGATGTCCTTCGCGGTCACGCCGGGCCGCAGCTCGCCCTCGACGGTGATCGCCATGGTCTTGAACTGCTTGAGCGGCAGCGTCTGCGTGGCGAGCACGTGCTCCACCTCGCTGGTGCCGATGCCGAACGCCATCGCACCGAAGGCGCCGTGCGTGGAGGTGTGCGAGTCGCCGCAGACGACGGTGATGCCGGGCATGGTCAGCCCGAGCTGGGGGCCCACGACGTGGACGATGCCCTGCTCGACGTCGCCCAGCGAGTGCAGGCGGATGCCGAACTCCTCGGCGTTCCGGCGGAGCGTCTCGATCTGCGTGCGGCTGGTGAGGTCGGCGATCGGCTTGTCGATGCCGATGGTCGGGGTGTTGTGGTCCTCGGTCGCGATGGTGAGGTCCGGCCGGCGGACGGGACGGCCGGCCATGCGGAGGCCGTCGAAGGCCTGCGGACTGGTGACTTCGTGCACCAGGTGCAGGTCGATGTAGATGAGGTCGGGCGAGCCGTCCTCGCCCTTCGCGACCAGGTGGTCGTTCCAGACCTTCTCGGCCAGCGTCAGCGGCCCCGAGGATGTGGGTCCCGAGTGTGTGGGGACTGTGGGGGTGCTCATGTCGTGCGAACTCCTTAGCGTGTGAACGGATCAGCCGTCGACGGACTCCGCGGCGAGGGTGGCCTGATGTCTAGGACTCGCCGCGGCGGCTAAGGAGGAGAAGACCCGCGTACACGAGAGACAGGTTATCACCGGCAGCGCCGGGCCTCCGGTCAGGACAGCTCCACGCGGACCCGCAGGTCGCCGAGCAGCAGGTCGGCGCTCCCCCGGAGCCGGACCGGCTCACCGGGCTCGGCCCGGGCGCCGTCGACGACCACGCCGTTGGTCGAGTGGAGGTCGGTGACCGTGAGATCGTCGCCGTCCGGGGCGAGCGCGGCGTGGGTCTTCGACACCGTCGACGTCGGGTCGTCGATCGCGACGAGTTCGGCGTCGGGGGCGCCGGGAAGGGCGGCGTGCGACGGGTTGCGGCCGAGCAGCAGGGTGCGGCCCACCGGGACGGCGTGGCCGCCCGCGAGCACGAGGCGCCAGACCGGCCGCGGCTGCTGCGCCGGGGCCGCGGGGCCGGCGCCGGGTGCGGCCGGGAGGCCGGGAGGCGGTGTGAACGCGGGAAGCGGGCGGCCGGGCGACGCGGAGCGCCCGGTTCCGGGGGCGTCCGACGGGCGCGGCGGGATGAGTCCGGGCGGAGGCACGATGAACCCGCTGTCGTCCATACGGCCACTATACGGAGCGGCCCGCGACGGGGCCCGGCGGCTCAGCGGCCCGGCGGTCAGGCCCGGCGCGGGCGGCGGTACCGGAACGCGGCGAGCCGGGCGCGGAGCGGCCCCGCGGCCTTCGTCGCCTCGGACAGCGCGCGGTCCGTTGCACCCCAGGCCGTCTGGACGCGTTCCTCCGCGACGTCCGTGCCGTCGAAGACCGCCGCGTCCACGTGTCGTGCCAGGTCGCGGAGGCCGCCGTCGGGCACCGGCAGGCTCTGCGCCGCGGACTGCTCCTCGAGTGAGGACGCCGCCTGCAGCCGGGTTGACCGCTCGGGGATGGCGAGCCCCAGCTCGGCGTAGCCGTCGGCGAGCTCGTCCCAGGCGCCGGCCGCCCGGCGGTCCGGCGGACCGGTCGTCTCGCGCCTCCGCCGTCGGCGGCGCTTCAGCGCGGCGATGAGCAGCAGCGGCACGAAGTACGCGAGCAGCGGGATGCCGATGACCCCCAGCACGACCCAGGCCCAGACGGGGATGCTGAATCCGGACCTCTTGTCCTTGGGGTCGTTGTCCTTCGTCTTGACCGGCGTGAGCAGGTCCTCGGCGCGCGGGTCGGCCGGCGGAGGCTGGCGCACCTGGGGCTGCGGCTCGAGCTTCGGCTTCGTCGTCTGGTTCTTCGGCGCGTCCGTCTTGGTCGGGGTCGGGAAGAACGGCAACCAGCCGACGCCGTCGAACGCCACTTCGTCCCACGCGGTGACGTCGTCGCCGGTGACCGTCGTGGTGCTTCCGGTGACCTTCGGCGCGAAGCCCATCACCACGCGGGTCGGGTAGCCGAGACGGCGGGCCATGAGGGCGAAGGCGCTGGCGTACTGCTCCTGGTCGCCGACCATCGGCGACTTCGAGAGCAGGTCCGTCATGCGGTCCGCCCCCTCGCCGGCGCGAGACGGCACGGGGTCGGAGGCCCGCCCGTGGCTCAGGTACCCGAGCGACTTCAGCGACCGCTCGATGTTCCGCAGCTTCTGGATCGCGGTGTCGGCGGAGCCCGCGTACTCCTCCGCCTTCGCCGACACGACATCCGGGACGTTGGTGACCGGCGGCAGCGTCAGCTTCGCCGGCGGCACCTTCGCCAGGGCCCGGTCGTTGGGGATCTTCTGGGCGGTCGCGCCCACCGTGTAGCTGAGTCCGTCGCGCACGCCGCTGGTGACCGCGGCCGTGCCGGTCGCCGTGTTGACGCGCACGGTGGTGGTCGGGTCCTGGCCGGTGTGGGCGTCGAAGGTCAGCCGATCGGTGTAGCCGAGGGTCGGCAGCCAGACGTCGGAGTAGCCCAGGACGTCGATGGAGGCCGTGGATGCGGCGCCCGGCGTGAACAGCGGTGGCCGCGGGATGGTGCTGCCGAGCAGCTCGAACGCCCCGGACGCGTCCGTGTCGCTGCCGGGGGCGGCGACAGACCAGACGATGCCGTCGTAGCTGTCCATGGTCGCCAGCCGGACCACCTGACCCTGACGGAGTCCGGTCACGGTGAAGAGCTTCGTCTTCTGCAGGTCTTTGGTGTACTTGCGGAAGCCGGCGAGCGGACTCGGGTAGTCGAGCGGATCGAACGGCGGCGTGATCTCGTCGCGCACCACGAAGCGCGAGGCCGCCGGCGGGGCCAGCACGGCGCCCGCCAGAGCGCCGACGAGCACGGCGCCGAGCACGACGGCTGCGCCGCCCAGCAGCCGGCTGCGGCGGACGGCCGTGTCGGTCTCGACGCGATCCCGCGCGAACCGGCCGCGCCGCCAGGCGAGCCAGACGAGCGCCACGCCCGCGAAAAGGACCCCGCGCAGCCCGGCGAAGAACGGATCCCTCGTGCCGAGCAGGATCGCCGCCAGCAGAAGCAGGGCGGGACCGACGAGCAGGACGGCGGCGCGCCCGACCGGGGCGCGCCGAGGACCGCGGCGCGGCAGCCACCGCACGGCGAGGGAGACCGACACCAGGGCGACGAGCCACCCCGCGACGTATGGCACGACCGCCACGTACGGCGGCGCCTCGAGCGGCGCCTGCAGGGTCACCGCATCCGACCATCCGAAGACCGCGCCGAGCACGAGACCGGAGAGGCTGTCGAGGGACGGCAGCACGCCGAAGAGCGCCTGTCCCGGCAGCGCCAGCGGCGTCCCGAGCAGGAAGTAGGCGGCCAGCGCGATCACCGCGGTGAGCAACCAGGAGAGCCGCAGCAGCCGGCCGAGCAGCGCGACTCCTCCCCCGACGAGGATGCCGCCGACGGCGGCGGACGCGAACGCGTAGTGACCGAAGGCGGGCTCGAACCCGGCGACGGCGATGAGGCTCAGCGCGACGAGCACGGCCACGTCGATCCACGTCGTGCGGGAGAGGCGGTCGAACACGGGCGCGGTCGCAGTGGCGGCGCGCGTGGCACGGCTCGCGCCGGCGCCTCCTGCGCCGGCGCGGCCCGCGCCGCCCTGGGTCGCCGCGGTCATCGGCCGGCTCGCTTCAGCAGGGTCGGCAGCTCCGGCAGCGTGGACACCGTGATGAGCATCGATCGCCCCAGACGCGTGAGCCGGGGTTCGGCGGCCTCGTCGACGCGGATCACGATGGTCTCCGTGTCGCCGCCCCAGAGGGCGGCCGCCGCCCGTAGCTCCGCCGCCTCCGCCTGCGAGCCGACCACCGTGACGGCCAGGCTGGGCGCCGCGATGCGCAGCGTCGCCTGCCGCAGGAACTCGCGCAGGCTCGGGTGCGCCCCATCGACCGGCTGGATGCGGCACGAGTCGTCGAGCAGCGCCGTCGGCGTCTCGACGCGCATCGCGCCGCCCTGCCATAGCGCACGGATCTCGGTCTCCTCGCGGATGACCTGGCACCCGATCGAGGCCATCACGGCCACGCCGAGCTCGAACTCGTCGTCGCTCGCGAACCGCGACCGCTCCGCGTCGAACGCGAGCAGGAGCTGCGACCGCCGGGTCTCCTGGTACTGCCGCACCATCAGCTGCCCGGTGCGCGCCGAGGTGCGCCAGTGCACGTTGCGGATGTCGTCGCCGGGCTCGTAGGTGCGGAGCGCGTGGAAGGCGAGGTCGCTGTCCGTGATCAGCTTGGTCGTCTGCCCCTCGAGGTCGCGGACGAGACCACGGGCGGTGGCCGCGAGGCGCACCGTCCGGGGATGCACGAACAGCTCGATCCGGTCGGTCCACTGGTTGGTGCGCCGGAGCAGGCCGAGAGCGTCGCCGCGGACAGACAGCGCGGGCCCGGCGAGGATGAGCGCACGGCGCGCGGTGGGGACGGCGAACAGCTCCTCGGTCTCGGCACCGGGCGCCAGCCGCGGGATGGTGAAGTCGGCCTGCCCCTCCCCGACGGGCACCTCCATGCGGGTCGGCAAGACGGGGCGCGAGCCGCTGTTGGCGACGGTGAGACGTCCGAGCGCCCGGTCGCCCGCGACGACGCGGCGCGGGTTGAGCTCGATGCCCACCCGGTAGGTGGACCGGCCGAAGACGAACGCGACGGCGATCACGAGGGCGGCGACCAGGGTCGCCCCGATGTACGCGAACTCGGCCCAGCCGAGCCACGCGGCGAGGACCACCGAGACGACCGCGCCGCCGAGGACGATCCAGCCGAGCGTGCTCACGACCGCGACCACCGGGAGGACGCGCCGGCCGATCGCCCGGCCGGCGGGAGCCACCCGGTCGGAGACGCTCCGCGTCACGCGCGCGACGGCCGCGCCGACCTGATCGGCCGCGATGCGGGCCTGGTCCGACGCGGACGCGCGGCGGCGCCGGGCGCGTGCCGGGCTGTCGGTGGTCATCGTGGTCCTCTCTGCGGGAAGGGCGGATCTCGCCGGCGGCCGCTCAGGCGGCGCGGTACGCCGGGGGCGTGGCGGAGGCGACGGCGCGCTCGACGATGTCGGCGGCCGTCACGCCGGCGAACTCCGACTCCGGGTCGACGATCACGCGGTGCGCCAGCACCGGAAGCGCGAGGTCGCGGATGTCGTCCGGGGTGACGAACGTGCGGCCCGAGGAGATGGCCCAGGTCTTGGCCGCCCGGGCGAGCGCCAGCGCGCCGCGGATGCTCACGCCGAGCGCCGCATCCTTGTCGTCGCGGGTCGCGGTGACGATCTCGCTCAGGTAGCCCATGACGCTGGCGTCGGTGTGCACCTCGGACGCCAGCTGCGCCAGAGTGGACACGGAGTCCGCCGCGATGATCGGACGGACCGCCGACGCCCGCGACCGGTTCGACGAGTCGAGCAGCAGGTCGACGGTCGTGGCGTGGTCGGGGTATCCCAGCGAAGTCTTGATGAGGAAGCGGTCGAGCTGCGCCTCGGGAAGCGAGTAGGTGCCCGCCTGCTCCACCGGGTTCTGCGTGGCGATGACCACGAACGGCGCACCGACCGGGTGCCCGACGCCGTCGACCGTGACCACACCCTCCTCCATCACCTCGAGGAGCGCCGACTGCGTCTTGGGGCTCGCCCGGTTGATCTCGTCGGCAAGCACCACGGTCGCGAAGATGGGGCCGGGATGGAACTCGAACCGGCCGGTCGACTGGTCGTAGATCGTGACGCCGGTGACGTCGGAGGGCAGCAGGTCCGGCGTGAACTGGATGCGCGACTGCGTGCCCTCGACGGTGTTGGCGAGCGCCTTCGCGAGCACGGTCTTGCCGGTGCCCGGCACGTCTTCCAGCAGCACGTGCCCGCCGGACAGCATCGCGGTGATCACCAGGCGGATGCTGTGCTCCTTGCCGAGGATCGCCTTGTCGACGTTCGCCACCAGCTGCGCGAACGCGCCGGCGAACCAGTCCGCCTGCTCCTGTGTCACTGCCACTGCTGCTTCTCCTTCTTCCGGCCGGTCATCCCGGCCCTCACTTCGACCAGTCCTGCACGCTGCTCTGAACGCCGTCCACCACGACGTACGCCCCGGGGTAGCCGCACCACGGCTCGATACTGCTGTTCGGATCGCCGTGGTAGTGGCCGTACCCGTTGCTGTCGGTCGAGATCGAGCGCGTCGACAACGTCCCTCCATTGCAGTGCACCTGCATCGACACCGTCCGGTTCTTCGGGAAGTCGTGGATGGTCACGTCGTACGTGTAGCTGTGGACAAATCCCGGCTTGAGGTCGCCCTTCGAGAGGTCGACCGACGGCGACGGGGGCGGCGGGTCCTTCACCTGGACGGTGTTGGATGTCACCGGCGTCCCCTTCTTCCCGCCCGGGTTCTCGGCGTAGACCTCGAACGAGTAGTTTCCCGCTCCCCTGTTGTTGGCGGTCGCGCTCGTACCGGTGGTGCTCTGCCAGCTGCCGCCGCTCAGCCGGTAGTAGTAGGTCGCCTTGCCGCCGCCTGTGCCGCTCGGGTCGGAAAGGGCGTCCCAGCTCATCGTGAGATCACTCGGGGCGTTGCCGCTGCTCCGGATGGTCGCTCCGCTGACCTTCGACGGAGTGCCGTACGGGGTGACCGGCGTGCTCCCCGCCGACTGCTCGCTCCACCCGTCGGCGTTCTGCGCACGGACCGTGAACGAATACGGCTTGCCGTTGGTGAGCCCGTCGATCGTCACATCCCCCGCCGAGGCGGTCGTCACCGAGTGGGTGCCGTCCGTGACCTGGTACGCGGTGATGGGCTTGCCGTTGTCGGCCGGCGCCTTGATGGAGACCGTGACCTGGCCGTCGCTCGCCCGCGGGTTCGACGGTGCGCTCGGCTTCGAGGGAACGTCGTGGATGGTCACCCGGAGCTGCCCGATGGCGGAGGCGGTGCGCTTCGGATCCTTGGTCGCGTCCTCCACGTGGTACAGCACGTTGACCGAGCCGATGGCGGCGCCGGACGACGCGCTGACGCTGATCGACGAGCCGGTGTGCGTCACCGTCACCCCGGGGGGCGCGCTCTGCGCGGTCGCGTCGGTGATGGTGAGCGGCTGCCCCGGGAACGGATTCACCCACTGCGCGTCGCTGGAGGCGCCGTCGAGGGTCGCCGTCTGGCCGCGCTTGACCTCCTCGGTCTGCGGCGGGTTCTTCTGGGTGGCGACCGGCCGGCTGGAACTGACCACCTGCACGTTCACCGTGCCGGTGATGGTGTGGGTGCCGGAGCTGATGGTGACGGCGATCGTCGCCGCCTCCCCCGCCTGCACGCCCAGCGGCGCGGAGAGCGTGAGCGTCGACCCGCTGAGCGACGACTGGATCCGGGGGTTCGACGACGTGCCGCCCGCGTAGGTCAGCTTGTTCAGGATGTCGGGGTTCGGATGGAAGCTCGACGCCCGCAGGTCGACCGACAGGGGCGCCTCGCCCGGCTCGATCTTCTCGCTGGGCGACGTGAACGTCGGCGCGACGTCCGACTGGTCCGGCTCGCCGACGGTGATGGGCAGCACGAGTGTGGTCACGCGGTCCGCGGTCTGACCGGCTTCGCGTCCGTCATTCACCTTGAAGGTGATGGCGGCCGGTCCCCGGTATCCCTTCGCGGCGGTGAACGTCAGCGTCTGGTCGTCGCCGTACGACGGGCCGCCGGCACTGTTCGTCGCGCTGACGCCCGACGCCCCGGTGAGCTTGTAGCCGCGTCCGGAGGGCACGGTGAGGATGTCGGAGAGCTTCCAGCTCTTGGAGCCGTCGGCCTGGACGATCTGCTGCGGCAGCCCGTCTTTGAGGCGCGGCGGCGCCGTCGCGTCGCCCTTCGGCGGGACCACGATGAACGCTGTGCCCTTCAGACCGGTCACCGTGTCGGTCAGCGAGTAGGCGATCGCGAGCCGCTGCTCGCCCGGCTTGACCGAGACCGTCCCGTCCTGGGCCACCTCGGCCGCCGAGGCGTTCGGTCCCGCGACGTCGACCTTCAGGTCGTCCACGAGCCCGGAGGGGTTGGTCGCGCCGTCCAGCACGTTCACCTTCACGCTGCTCTTGTCCGCGACCTCGTCGGGCTCCAGCACGTGGTCGATCGCCGTCGGGGGAACGTCCTTGGCGTTCGGGGTGACGGTGGCCTGGATGAACGCACTCGCGACACCGCCCTGGCCGTTCGTGATCTGGTAACGGACGACGAACGAGCCCTCCTCCTTGGGCGCGGTGACGAGGACCACCTTGCCGTGGACGGAGGCCTTGAGCCCGTCGTCGACCTGCAGCAGCTTCTTCTGCAGCGCGATCGCGTAACCGTTCGGGTCGGAGTCGTTGTCGAGCACCGGGACGGAGATCGTCCGGCCGGGCTTCACCTGCACGGGGTCGTTCACCGCGATGGGAGGCCGCACCTGGCTGGGACGCGGGATGACCGCGATCGAGACGGTGCCGGTCGCGGTCTTCCCGTACGTGTCCGTGAGCTGGTAGGTGAAGGTGTCGGTCCCCGCCGAGTCCGGGTATGCCTGGTAGGTGAACGACCGGCTGGTGGAGTCGGAGATGCGCCCCAGGGTCGGCTGGGTCGCGAGCCCGGACAGGGTCACGGAGTCGCCGTCCGGGTCGATGCCGTCGAGGGGGACCTCCACCGGCACGGAGGAGCCGGCGAAGGCGCGCACGGTGAGGGGCTGGGGCTGCGGCGCCCGGTCGGAGCCCTTGTCGGGTGCGCCGACCACGAAGGTGACCGTGGCCTGCGCCTTCTGCCCGTACTTGTCGGTGATGCCGTAGACGACGTTGTACTGCCCGGGCGCCGTCGGCGCCTGGTAGCGGACGCTCTCACCGCTGACGAAGGCGGTCGCGCCCTGGCCCGCTCCGCTCGCGTCCCGCAGCTGCGCATCCAGGGTGAAGGGGGCGTTGTCGGGCGAGTAGTCGTTGTCGAGCACCGGGACCGTGGCCACGTCACCCGCCCGCACCGGCACCTGGTCGTCGACGGCGACGGGCGGCTGGTGCTGCACGAGCGGCGGGACGGGGACCACGGTGATGCCCGCTGTCGCCTCGTTGATGCCGTCCGAGACGACGTAGGTGAGCTGCACCTGCTGCGTGAGCACGGTCGGCGCCGTCACCTTGACGACCGCGTTGTCGAGCACCTCGACGTTGAGGTCCTGGGCGCCCGCGCCCACCGCGACGGAGCGGACGGCCAGCACCCGGCCGGACGGCGACACGTCGTTGTCCAGGACGGCGACCGAAGTCGGCTCCCCCGGACGCACGTGCGCCTTGTCGGTGACGGCGATCGGCGGCGCCTCGCTGGCGCCCTGGGCCGCGATGTCGACCCGGGCGAGGCCGGTGGTGGTCTTCGGGCCGGCGCCCAGCGTGTACACGAGGTAGTACTCGCCCGGAGCGTTGCTCTTCACCGTGACGGTGCCCTTGGTCGCGTCCGCCGTCACCTGCGCCCCGGACCCGTCGAGGCTCGCGCCGACCAGGCTCAGCGGCTCCCCCGACGGCGACTGGTCGTTGTCGAGGGGATGCAGGACGACCGGCCGACCGGTGAACCCGTCGGCGAAGTCGGTGACCGCTACGGGGTCGAGGGTGCCCGCCGGTTTGACGGTCACGATGAGGCTGCCGGTCGTCGAGGCGCGGCCGTCCGAGACGGTGACCCGCACCTCCTTCGACCCGGCCTGCCCGGTCTTGCTCGTGAAGGTGACGTCGCCGTTCGGCTTGAAGCGCACGTCGTCCTCGGTCGTCGCCGTCGCGGCGACGAGGCTGAGGTCGTCGCCGTCGGGGTCGATCCAGTCGTTCAGGATGTTGTACTCGACCGACTGCCCGACCTCGGTCTGCGCCGTGCTCGACCGGGTGGATGCGGGAGCCGCGTTCTCCGCCGGCTGCTTGAGGGTCGCATCCACCTGGGCCGAGGCTGTGCCGCCGCGGCCGTCGTCGATGGAGTAGCGGAACGAGATGGTGCCGCTCAGCCCCTCCTTCGGCGTGAACTGGAGGGCACGTCCGCCCTCGACGGTCTGCAGGACGCCCTGCGCCGCCGGGATGGCCGACACGTCGGAGATGGTCAGCACGTCGCCGTCCGGGTCGGTGTCGTTGGCGAGCAGGTGCAGCACCGTCGAGCGCCCCGGGCGCACGCCGTACGCGTCGTTCACCGCGATCGGCGGCCGGTTCACGTCGCTGCGCTGCGCGAGAGTGTCGGCGAAGGACTGCACGACCGGCTTCTCCTCGCCGGTGTCGCCCTGCACGGTGGTGTCGTTCGGTTTCAGCTGCGCCCAGTTCTGCACCAGCCGCATGTTCGAGGAGACCACCCAGGCGTTGCCGTCGCGGAGGTTGTTGAGGGCGATGACGCCGTGGTTGACGCGGAACTCGAGGTCGTCGCCCTGCACCGGCTGATCGATGTCGATGCCGATCGGCTTCTTGCCGTCGCAGGCGTAGAGGTACCGTCCGGACCCGGACCAGGCGCCGTAGGAGCACTGCCCGAGCCGTACGGGAGCGGACACCGCGCTCTGACCGCCGCGGGAGGTCGCTCCGGCAGGGATGGCGGTCGCGGTGCCTCCACCGAGCGGCACGCTCAGGAGGCCATTGTCGGTCGCGACGAGCACGGCCGGCCCGTCGTCGCCCGGCTGCTGCAGCTTCAGCCCCTTCGCGGGCAGCGCCACGACCGTGCCGTCGCCCCCGATCACCCGGTTGCGTTGCGTGTCGAGCACGACCGGCCTGTCGCCGACCGCGGTCAGCTGGAACGCGCCGGGAACCGGGAAGTCCCGGGTCGCCGGCTCCGCACCGGGCCGGTCGACCGAGATGAGGCGCTTGCCCTTCGGCGCGACGACGAACGTCTTCCCGGACTTGGACACCACCAGGCGCGCCCCACTGCCCGCCTTGGCGACCGGCTTGGTCTTGGCGCGGTCGAAGTCGAGGCGGCCGGACGCGTCGAGCACCCAGAGCGAGCCGTCCGGGGCCAGCACCGAGAACGTGTCGCCGCCGTAGCCGACCTGCGAGTCCTGCGGGATCTGGATGCGGCCGCCGAGCGACACGAACGCCGGGTCGATCCGGTCGACCGTGCCGTGCGGGAGATCGGTCAGGAAGTACGACGAGCCGTCCTGCAGCACATCCAGGTCGGAGCTCGCCCCGGTGACCGCCGCATCCAGCTCGTCGATCTGGTGGTTGAGCCGGCCGCCGAGGAGCTTCTCACCGTTGGTGACCCAGACGTCGCGCGTGTCGAGGTCGACCGCGTTGACCGGGAAGCCCTTGTGGAGCACCGCCACCGTCAGCGGGACGCCGACCACGACCGCGAGGGCGGTGGTCACGGCGAGCGTCTTCCGCTGTCGGAACCACGTGCTCAACGAAACCAAGACTCTGCTATCCCCCGGGCCGGACAAATCGCGTAAACGCTAACACGACCCCCTGACGCGTCCGGAATGGGGAGCACTCCCCATTCCCGCCGGGCCACGCGTCTGCGCGTCAGTCGTCCGCCCCACCATCCTCCGCCTCCGCGGGTTGGTCAACACCGGCGGAGGGATGCGGCACAGAACCACCTTCGCCCGCGGGACGGTCGAGCAGCGGGAGGTCCTCGACACCGACCAGGCGCGTGGTGACGGCGTACTCGACCAGCCGCGCGCGCCGGTTCGTGGCGAGCTTGCCCCGGCCGCCGCGGAGCCCCGCCACACCCAGCTTGTCGAGCTTGTCGCACACGTTGTCGAGCTTGCGGTTGAAGGTGGTCATGCTCCAGCCCAGCCGCTCCGCCGCCTCGGCGGAGCTCGGGATGGTGCCGCGGCCCGGGACGGTCTGCGTCAGGACGCCCTCCGCGAGTGCCACGATGAGCTGCCGCTGGCTCGTGGTCAGCGTGACCGGGAGCACCGTGGTGGAGCCGCCGGAGGCATCCACCCGCACGGCGGTGTCGAACCAGTCCTCGTCGCTCGAGATGGTGAAGTCGTAGGTGGTGGCGCCGGCGCTGAACATGACGTGCATGGTCTGGAACACGATCGGCAGCTTCGCGCCCGGGGCGAGCCACGCCTGCATCGTCCCGGTCGCGTCGGTCACCGTCGCAGTCAGCAAGGTTCCGACGTTGCTGAGCCACCACATCCCGAAGTCGTGTCCGACCGTGAGGAAGCGGCGGTGCAGGTACGGGTTGTCGTCGATCGTGAGCTCGGCCTCGCGACCGATGCCGAACTCGGTGCCCGGATCGACCGCGTAGTGCTCGCCGCAGAACTCGATGGTGAGCGGCCGCGCCTCGGCCGTCACGTGGAGCACGCCTTCAGCGGCTGGGAGGTGCGCCCCGCCCGGACCGTCTGGATGTCGATGCAGACCGGGACACCGGGCGTCGCACCCGTCACGGTCACCGTCGGCTCGCCGACCACCGTCGGCCCGTTGGTCGTGCCCTCCTGCACCCAGGTGAACTGGTCGCTCTTCTTCGCGTCCTCCGTCTTCCAGACGAAAGTCGCACTGGCGCCGTCCGGCGAGCGCACGGCGGACACGAGCACGGGCGGCGGCACCACGGTGACCGCGATGCTGCTGTCGTCGCCGGCTCGCGGGCCGGAGGACGGCGACGAGGACGCGGGTGCCAGCACGTTCGCCAGCACGGCGGCGGCGATGCCGAGGACGATCACGGCTGCAGCCCCCGCGCCGATCCAGGCGAGGAGACGACGCCGCGGGTCGCGGGCGGGCGCATCGTCCCGCAGGTCGGCCGGGGTCTCGTCCTCATCGGCCGGGGTGGATGCGGTCGCCGGCCGGGCGCGCAGGACGGTGTGCTCGGGGAGACCGTCGTGCGCTGTGGACGGAACGTCCCTGGCCGGCGCATCCGGCGACACCGGCACGACACCGCGCACCCGGGTCGCCGCCGGTTCGGCGGGCGCGGGCGGCTCGGCGCGCTCCGGTTCCGGCGCCGCGATCCGCGGCGCCGCCGGCTGCGCCTGGATCGTCGCCACGGACCGCGCACGGGTCTCCTGCTCGTCCCCCGCGACCGGCGCGGGACGGGAGTCGCCGATCGTGAGGTTCGGCACGTCGATGCTGGTCGGCGCGAGCCCCAGCTCGAGCTCGATGCGCTGCAGGGCGCGGGCGAAGTCCACGGCGGTCTGGTAGCGGTCCTCGCGGCGCGTCGACATTCCCCGTCGCAGCGTCGCCGTGAGCGACGACGGGACGTCGGCGCGGTCCAGCGGGGTGATCATCCCCCGCTCGATGCGGCCCATCAGATCGAGGGTGCCGTTCGAGCGGCCGGGCACCTCGAACGGAGTCCGCCCGGCCAGCAGCGTGTGCACGGTCGCGGCGAGCGAGAAGATGTCGCTGCGCACATCCGGGTCGGGGTCGTCCGCGAACATCTCCGGCGGCGACCACGGCACGCTCAGCCCGACGCTGCGACTGCCCGACGTGGCGGTGTCGGACGGCGACCCGCGCAGCTCGGAGAGGGTCGTCGTGTGCACCGGCAGCTCCTCGAGGGCGGACGCGATCCCGAAGTCGGTCAGTGCCGGCCAGCCCAGCGAGGTGGTCAGGACGTTGGCGGGCTTGATGTCGCGGTGCAGGATGCCGGCAGCGTGCGCCGTCGCGACGGCGCTGGAGAGCCGGACGCCGGTCCGCAGCGCGTCCTCGACGCCGATCCGTTCGCGCTTCAGCCGGTCGGCGAGCGACGGCCCGGAGCAGTACTCCATGACGAGGTAGGGCCGGTCGTCGCCGGCGACCCCGGTGTGGAAGATCGTCACGATGTAGGGATGCGCGGAGAGCCGCGCCATCACGTTGGCCTCGGCGACGAAGCGCGTCCGGGCGGCCTCGTCGACACCGTCCGTCAGCAGCACCTTCACCGCGACGCTGCGCTTCGGCAGCTCCCCCTCGTACAGGAACACATCCGAGAAGCCGCCGGAACCCAGCAGACGGATGAAGTGGAAGCCGTCCAGCTCGGGCGGCTGCGACGCCATGCGCCTCATCCGGCGGCCTCGACCGTCAGCGTCGCGCCGCTCCCGAGGTCGATGACCGTGCCCAGCACCACGGTGGTCGGCTCGCCGCTGCGCAGCTTCTGCGGCGCGTTGCCGGGCAGCACGATCATGGTGCCGTTGCGCGAGTGCAGGTCGGTCACCACGACGCTGTCCCCCTCGACGGCCACCGCGACGTGGGAGCGGGAGATGTCGTCCTCGGCGCTGGTCAGGGTGACCGGGCGCGCACCGCGGAGCGACGGCACGGCGGTCGCGCTCGGCGCCCGCCCCACGACGACCGGGCTGGAGAGAGGCTCGCGGCGGCCGTCCGAGAGGAGCACCGCGAACGCCTGGCGCTCGGGGACGGCATCCGCCGCCTCGGGCGTCGATGCGTCGCCGGATGTCCCCGACCGTCGCGGAAGGTCGCCGCTCATCACCGTCAGGCCGTCATGGTCGCCCTCCAGCCGGTTCGCGGCGGGCGGGAAGGAGTCGGTGATGAAGCCGGGCAGGTCGATACGGGCCGGAGCGGCCTCCTCCTCGTCGGGACGCACGGCGGCGTCCTCGACGCTGCGCACCATCGTGGCGCCGAACAGGTGGTCGTAGCCGGTGCTCGCGTCGGAGGACTCGGGGGCCGACTCGGCGACGGGAGGCGCCTCGACGGCCGCCAGCGTCGCCTCCGGTACCCGCGTCTGCAGGTCCGGCTCGGCCGCCACGGCCTCCACCGGGCCGGTGTCCCGCTCGCGCTTCGGCGGAGCGGCCACGGTCGCGTGGATGTCGTCGGCCGCCTCGGAGGCCGTCCACGTCACCCCACGGGCCATGACGACGCCCTCGGCGAGCGGCAGGCCCGCGTCGGCGCTGTCTCCGAGCGCGACGGCCGTCAGCCCGATGAGCTGCGTCTCCACCCACGACGACACCCCGGTCGCGCGGACCTCGCGCGGGCCGTCGCCGCCCGAGACGGTCGCGCTCGCTGTGCCCCGCACCGCGAGCAGCACGGTGGGCGTCGAGGTGTCGAGCAGGGCGAACGCCGGCGTGCGGCTCAGGCCGCCGGCGACGAGCGCATCCAGGGTCTCGGCGAAACCCGCGCGGAGCGCGTCGAGGAGCTCCCGCAGTCGCGCGCCGCTCGACTCGGCGACGAGCAGCGCCCGGCCCCCCGCCGCGACGACCGCCCACTCCCCTGCTGCCGCCTGCTGCACTTCGAACACGGACGAACTACTCCCTCGGCTGCGTGTCTTCGAGCTCGCGGCCGCTTCCGCCGTCCGCGCGGTCACGCGTGTCGACGGGGGCCGGAGCGTCCTCCCCGGTCACCGATTCAACCACGATGACGGTGATGTTGTCGTGGCCGCCCGCCTCGTTGGCTGCGTCGACGAGCGCCGCGGCCGGGTCCTCGGGCGCTTCGGCGAGGATCTCGGCGATGCGCCGGTCGCTCAGCTCGCGCGTCAGCCCGTCGGAGCACACCAGGAAGATCTGACGGCCCTGCTCCGGGATGAGCGCGCTGTCCGTGTCCACGAAGTCCTCGGCCCCGAGCGCCCGCGTGATGACGTTGCGCTCGGGATGCACGGCCGCCTGCGCCTCGGAGATCAGCCCCGCATCCACCAGCTCCTGCACGGCCGAGTGGTCGACGGTCAGCTGCCGCAGCTCCCGCCCGTCCCAGGAGTAGACGCGCGAGTCGCCGACGTTCACGACCATCCACTGCTCGGCGGCCAGCTCAGG
Organism: Leifsonia sp. 22587; assembly: GCF_052044215.1. Classification (NCBI taxonomy): domain Bacteria; kingdom Bacillati; phylum Actinomycetota; class Actinomycetes; order Micrococcales; family Microbacteriaceae; genus Leifsonia; species Leifsonia sp. 22587. The sequence goes on along the minus strand of NZ_JBQENB010000004.1, from coordinate 375,347 downwards.
CACCCGGACGCGCACGATGCCGGTGAGCGTGGTGCCCGCGACCGCCGCGCCGGACTCGTCGGCGCCGGACAGGGCGCGGACGGCCGCGTTCGCCTCGTCGATCGCCCGCACGACCTCGTCGGGCGTGGGCCGGGAGCCGGGCTGCAGGGTGCGGGCCAGGCTCTCGACCGCCGTGCGGCTCGCGAGGTCGCCGCGGGCGTGGCCGCCCATCCCGTCCGCCACGACGAACACCGGGTCCTGCGCCAGAGCGCTGTCCTCGTTGACGTGCCTGACCGCACCCGTGTCGCTGCGGACGCTCACGCCGACGAGAGAGCTCATGTGCGGGGGTCCTCCTGGGTGCCGTCGACGGCCGCGTTCTCGGTGTCGTCCTCTTCGGTGTCGTCGCCGTGGATGGCCGCGGCGACGGTGGTGCCGCTCATCCGCAGCTTCACCAGACTTGCAATCGTAGCGACAACCATCGCACCGACGATGACCGCGAGGGACGTCCAGGTGCTGATGTCGGGCGCCCATTCGATGTGCTCGCCGTTGTTGATGAACGGCAGCTCGTTCTCGTGCATCGCATGGAACACGAGCTTCACGCCGATGAAGGCGAGGATGAACGCGATCCCGTACTTCAGGTACACCAGCTTGTCGAGCAGGTGGCCGAGCAGGAAGTACAGCTGACGGAGGCCCATCAGGGCGAAGACGTTGGCGGTGAAGACGATGAACGGGCTCTGGGTGATGCCGAAGATCGCGGGGATGGAGTCCAGCGCGAACAGGAGGTCGGTCGTCCCGAGAGCCAGGAACACGATGATCAGCGGTGTGAACATCCGCCGCCCGGAGACCGTCGTCCGGAGCTTGTTGCCCTCGTACTGCGTCGACACCTTCAGGTGACGGCGGGCGAACTTGATGAACCAGGAGTCCTCGGCGCCCTCGTCGTCGTGCTTGCTGAAGGCCTGGTTGAACGCCGTCCACAGCAGGAAGGCGCCGAAGATGTAGAAGATCCAGCTGAAGCTCGCGATCAGGCCCGCGCCCAGGACGATGAACACGCCGCGGAAGATCAGCGCGAGGATGATGCCCACCATGAGCACCTCTTGCTGGTACTTCCTGGGCACCTTGAACCTCGCCATGATGATGACGAAGACGAACAGGTTGTCGATGCTCAGGCTGTACTCGGTCAGCCAGCCCGCGAGGAACTGGCCGGCGTGCTCCGCATCCCCGATCACCAGCATGAGCAGGGCGAAGATCAGCGCGAGGGCGACGTAGAACGACACCCAGAGAGTGGACTCGCGCGGGCTCGGGATGTGCGGCCGCTTGTACACGTAGAGCAGGTCGAACGCCAGGATCAGCAGCAGGACGATGAACGACGTGATCTCGAACCAGGCGGGCAGGGCCAGATGCATGGAAACCTCTCGAAGGGCGCGGGCTACGGCCGAAAGTCTCTCCCGCACCGTACGGTGCCGCTGCGCCCGGGTCCGCCGTCGTGACGGGCCGTGATGACGTGCACAGCGCCGGCCGTCGCTCCGCGTCGCCGCGGGCGGGGCCGTCCGGGATACTCCCCTTCGCTGGAGCAAGCCTAGCGGGACGGGCGGCCCGGCGTAGTGTTCGGCTCGAAGATCGGGAGGAGCAGCGTGGAGCGGGAGTCGTTCGACAGCTCGGTGATCGCGTCCGCCGGATACGACCCGGCGCTGCGGACGCTGGAGGTGGAGTTCGGCTCCGGCGAGGTCTACCGGTACTTCCTCGTGCCGGCGAGGGTCTGGCGCGACCTCCGGTCGGCGGAGTCGGCCGGTGCGTACTTCAACGCCGAGGTGCGCGACCACTACCCGGAGGAGTGGATGCCGGGTGCGGCCACCCGGTGATGTGGGCGCCGCCCGCGACCGGCGGGTAGGCTCGGTGATGCGGATACGGCGGGAGAGCGCCGGGAGGGACCGGTCCTCGCACCCGTATCGGTGTGTGAATGACAGAGGGGACCGCGCATGACGCGATCGACCGAGACCGTCGACGTGGTGCGACGCAACAACGTGCGGGAGTACGGGAACCCGGCCGGACGTCCGATCGTGTTCGCGCACGGATTCGGCTGCAGCCAGGAGGTCTGGCACGCGGTCATCCCGTACTTCTCGGACGACAACCGCGTGATCGTGTTCGACCATGTCGGCGCCGGCCACTCCGATCTCGCGGCCTACGACCGCGCCAAGTACGACTCGCTGCACGGGTACGCGGACGACCTGCTCGAGATCGTCGAAGCTTTCGACCTCGACGACGTCGTGCTGGTCGCGCACTCCGTGAGCGCGATGATCGGCGTGCTCGCCGCCAACCGCTCCCCCGAGCGCTTCGGCCGGCTCATCCTCGTGGGCCCGTCGCCCCGGTACACCGACGACGACGGCTACGTCGGCGGCTTCACCCGTCCCGACATCGACGGGCTGCTCGACGCCCTCGATGTCAACTACCTGGGCTGGTCGGAGACGATCGCACCGATCATCGCCGGCAACGTCGACCGGCCGGAGGTGGGGGCGGAGCTCACCGCCAGCTTCTGCCGCACCGACCCGGTCATCGCCGGGCACTTCGCCCGGGTGACGTTCCTCTCCGACAACCGCGCCGACCTCGCCGCCGTCAGCGTGCCGACCGTCGTGCTGCAGTGCTCCGACGACGCGATCGCGCCGGAGGCCGTCGGGCGGTACGTGCACGACGCCATCCCCGGCAGCGAGTTCGTGCAGCTCAGCGCGAGCGGGCACTGCCCCAACCTGTCCGACCCCGAGGAGCTCGCCCACGCGATCCGGAGCCGCCTTCGATGACCGACCCGACCGCGACCTCCGTGCCGCCGGTCTCGCCGGGCGAGCTGTACGACCGGGCCCCCTGCGGGCTGCTGACCCTCACCGAGGCGGGCCGCATCGTGCGGGTGAACGCCACGTTCTCGGCCTGGACCGGCATCACGCCGGAGCAGCTGACCGGCACCCCGCTGAGTGACCTGCTCGAACCGGGCGCGAAGATCTTCTACGAGACGCGCTTCGTGCCGATCCTCCACCTCGAGGGCGAGGTGCGCGAGGTGGCGCTCGCCTTCCGCACGACGCGGGATGCGGCGCTGCCCGTCCTCGTCAACGCCGCGGTCGACCGCGGCGGTGCGACGCCGCTGGTCCACGTCGCCGTGTTCGATGCCAGCCGCCGTCAGGATTACGAGCGCCAGCTGCTGACGGCCCGGCGGATCGCCGAGAGCTCGGAGGCGCGCACGCGCGTGCTGCAGAACGCCACGACCGCGTTCGGCGAGAGCGAGACCGTGGAGCGGCTGGCGCAGGCGCTGGCGGAGAGCGCCCGGGAGGCCCTCGGAGCGGCCGCGGCGGCCGTCTTCCTCGACGACCACCATCCCCGCCTCGCCGGAGGGACGGTCCCGCTCGACCCCGACCTGCTGCCGGGCGGCGTGCCGCCCGAGGCCCTGGCCGCCGACGGCATCCTCACCTGGACGGTGCGCGACGGCCAGCAGCATCCCGACGCCGCCACCGCGCTGCGGGCGGCCCGTCTGGACACGATCCTCACCGTTCCGCTGCTCCAGGCCGGCACGCCGATCGGGACGCTGGCCTGCTACTTCTCCCGGCCTCCCGAGCTCGACGACCACGCCACCGACCTGCTCCGGTCGCTGTGCCGCCAGGCGGCGCAGACCGTGGCCCGGCTCCGGCTGCAGGCGCAGCTCGCCGCCATCGCCCTGCACGACCCGCTCACCGGGCTCGCCAACCGGGTGCTGCTGCGGACGCACATCGCGGCCAGCGTCACGGCGGCCATCGAGCGCCAGGAGCCGCTCGCGCTCATCTTCGTCGACCTGGACGACTTCAAGGCGGTCAACGACGACCTCGACCACACCGCGGGCGACACGGTCCTCAAACTGATCGCCGCGCGTCTCAGCAGCGCGGTCCGCGGCGACGACCTGGTCTGCCGGTACGGCGGCGACGAGTTCATCATCGTGTGCCGCGACACCGACCACGAGCGCGCCGCAGCCATCGCGGAGCGCATCCGGGTCGCCATCAAGCAGCCCCTCCACGACGACGGCTGGACGCGCACCATCACCGCGAGCGTCGGAGTGACGGTGCACACGCCCGGGCACTCGCGCGCACTCGACGGACCGGAACTGCTCCGCGTCGCGGACAAGGCGATGTACCGGTCGAAGGACCGCGGGAAGGACCAGGTCAGCGTCATCGCGCTGTGAGAGGGCCCGGGCCGGCGAGGCGCCTGGCCCAGAACGGATCCGAAGCCCAGCCTTCCGGAATGCCCAATGCGCGCAGTGGCACGGCGGGATGCTCCTCCAGCAGGAAAGCTTGTCCCGATTCGAAGTGCGTCTGATCCCGGACCGGCGCGAAACGGGATCACGTACGGAGAGAGTCGGTAGTAACCGATGTGCCGGATGTAGCGCTCAGCGCGTCGCTGATCGTCGATGACCAGCCCACGCGCGATCAGTCGTTCGACGAGTTCGGCACCGTCCAGGGCCGGCTTGTCGTATGTCCGCGTTCCGCGGGGGCGCATCGGTCTCGTGGGTACAAGCCCAGTCTGCCGAGAAAGGGAAAATCCCCCGGGTTGCGCTTCTTCGAGAGGCGTGGGGGATGTGGGGTCCCAAACCTACAGCAACCGCGTCCCGCCAGCAATATGGCCGAACTGCGATCCCGTGCACCCGACCATATTGAGGACAGCATCAGGCCCGAAGTCAGTACGTGTCGATCAAAGAAAAAAGCCCGCTTCCCTGTGTTTTCAAGGGAAGCGGGCTGTTGGTGACCCCAGCGGGATTTGAACCCGCGTTACCGCCGTGAGAGGGCGACGTCCTAGGCCGCTAGACGATGGGGCCGTCTGGCAACTAGAAGATCATGCCACAGATGGCGGGTGCGTGCCAAAACGGGACGGGCGTCCCGGGCGCGTCGCGAGGGGCTCCCCTGCCCTGAGTGCCGCCCGGTCACGCCAGGACGCGCAGCGCCCCGGGTACGACCGTCACCTCGATGGGCAACGGGCCGATGCGCTCGCCGTCGGCGTAGGCGATCACGTCCGCCGCCTCGATGCGGACGCTGGTCACCGGCAGGATGGTCACCTCCGGCAGGTCGGTGTGCTCGCCGCGGAACACCTTCGGGAACATCCGCAGGAACCGCAGCCGCGACATCCGCTCGACGATGAACAGGTCGAGGCGGCCGTCGGCGAGGTCCGCGTCGGGCACGATGCGCATCCCGCCGCCCAGTGAGCGGTTGTTGGCGACGGAGACCAGCATCGCGCGCACCTCGATGGTCCGGCCGTCGGCGTGGATGCGGTAGGCGCGCGCCTTCAGCGTGGCGAGCTCGCGCAGCAGTGCGACGACGTAGCGGCTCCGGCCGCGCGGACGCGTCATCAGGTTGGCGCGCTCGTTCACGGTCGCGTCGAAACCGGCGGAGACGACGCACCCGAACCAGGTCGTCAGCTCGCCGTGGCGGATGGTGCCCGCGTCGATGACCCGCGGCTCCCCCTCCAAAGCGGCCAGGAGCCGGTCGATCGCGGCCTCCGTGTCGTCGATCGGGATGCCGAGGCCGTCGGCGAGGTCGTTCCCGGTTCCGCTCGGAACGATGCCGAGCGGCATGCCGGTCTCGGCGACCAGGTCGATCCCGAGGTTGGCCATGCCGTCGCCGCCGACCACGACGAGCGCGTCGGCGCCCTCACGCAGGACCGCGGCGGTCTCGCGGCGCAGGAGCTCGATGTTGGCCTCGTCCATGGCGACGACGCGGTGGCCCGCCGCGCGCAGGCGCTCGACGACGCGCGGGCCGACCTCCCGTCGATGGCCGAAGGAGGCCATCGGGTTGACCGCGACGACGACGGCCCGCGAAGTTGCAGTCACAGTGCACGATGATGGCACATGCGCGCTCGAGGGCCGCGACGGCGCGGCCGCCCGGCGGTTCGGCTGCCCGGCGGTTCGGCTGCCCGGCGGTTCGGCTACTCAGAGGCGCAGCCGGCGGAGCAGCTGCGCGTTGAGCGCCACCACGATGGTGGAGAGCGACATGAGCACCGCACCGAATGCGGGCGACACGACGATGCCCGCGCCGATGGCGACGCCGGCCGCCAGCGGCAGCGCGATCACGTTGTACCCGGTGGCCCAGCCGAGGTTCTGCAGCATCTTGCGGTAGGTGGCGCGGGAGAGCGTGATGACCGCGGCGACACCTCTCGGGTCGCTCGACGCCAGGACGACCCCCGCCGACTCGATGGCGACGTCGGTGCCCGCGCCGATGGCGATGCCGACGTCCGCCTGCGCGAGCGCCGGGGCGTCGTTGACGCCGTCGCCCACCATGGCGACGCGCGACCCGTCCGCCTGCAGCCGCGCGACGGTGCCGGACTTGTCACCCGGCAGCACCTCGGCGAAGACCTCATCGATTCCGAGCTGGGCAGCGACGGCCGTCGCCACCGCGCGCGAGTCGCCGGTCAGCATGGCCACGCGGACGCCGCGCTCGCGCAGCGAGCGGACGGCCTCCTGCGACTCCGGACGGACGACGTCGGCCAGGGCGATCACGCCGAGGACGCGGTCCGCTGCGAGCACGTAGACGACGGTCTGACCGGCGCCCGCCGCCCGGTCCGCCGCCTCGGCGACGGCGCCCGAGACCTCGAGCCCGCGCTCGGCGAGCAGCCGGGGCGCTCCGACGATGACGGTGCCCTCCGCGCCGACGACCGCCGAGGCGCCACGTCCGCCGAGCGCCTCGAAGTCGGACACCGGAACAACCGAGAGACCGCGGCTGCGCGCCTCGCGCACGATGGCCGCGCCGATCGGGTGCTCCGCCGGCGCCTCGACGGACGCGGCGAGCGCCAGGAGCCGGTCGTCGTCGCCGTCGGCGGCGGATACCGCGACGACGCCCTGCTTGCCCTCGGTGAGGGTGCCGGTCTTGTCGAACAGGACGACATCGATGCGCCGCGCGTCCTCCATCGCGTGCCGGTCGCGGATCAGCAGGCCCTTGCGGGCGCCGAGCGCGGTCGAGATCTGGGCGACCAGCGGGATCGCGAGTCCGAGGGCGTGCGGGCAGGCGATGATGAGCACCGTGACCACCCGCTCGAGGATGAACGCGGGATCGCCGGGACGGATGATCGTCCAGGCGATCAGGGTGACCACGGCGACGGCGAGCGCCACGTAGAAGAGCCACGCCGCCGCGCGGTCGGCGAGCACCTGCGCGCCCGACTTGCTGGCCTGCGCGTCGGCGACGAGCTTCATGATGCCGGCGAGGGCGGTGTCGCCGCCGGTGCGCCCCACCCGGACGACGAGGGATCCGCTGCCGGAGATGCTTCCGGCCACCACCTGCTCCCCCGGACCCCGGGTCACGGGCTTCGACTCGCCGGTCAGCAGCGACTCGTCGATGTCGCTGCGGCCGTCCACGATCTCGCCGTCGGCGGGCACGGCGGCACCCGGACGGACCCGCACCAGGTCGCCGACGCGGAGGTCGCCGACCGGGACGGTCTCGGGCTCCGCGTGCGGATCGGGAACGCGCTCGGCGGTGTCCGGCAGCAGCTTCGCGAGCTCGCCCAGCGCATCCTGAGCGCCCATCACCGCGGACATCTCGATCCAGTGGCCCAGCAGCATGATCAGGATGAGGGTGGCCAGCTCCCACCAGAAGTCCATCCCGGGGAGGCCGAGGGTCACCGCGACGCTGTAGCCGAAGGCGACGACGATGGCGAGGGAGATGAGCGTCATCATGCCCGGCTGCTTCGCCCGGAGCTCGTCCACCGCCCCGCGGAGGAAGACCAGACCGCCGTAGAAGAAGATCACGACGCCGAAGACGGCGGGGATGTACTGGCTGCCCGGGAAGCGGGGGCCCGAGAGGCCGAGGATCTCCTGCAGGCCCTGCGAGAAGACGAGGGTCGGGATGGTCAGGACGAGCGTCAGCCAGAACTTGCGCCGGAAGATGGCCGGGTCGTGGCCGGCGTGCCCGGAGTGGTCGTGGCCGCCGTGGCCCGCATGGTCGTGGTGGCCCGCATGGTCGTGGTGACCCGCATGGTCGTGGACGCCGTGCTCGGCGTGCCCGGTGTGCCCGGCGTGCTCATGACCCGCGTGAGCCGAATGATCGTGACCGGCGTGCGCCGAGTGGTCGTGCGCCGAGTGGTCGTGCGCCGAGTGGTCGACGGCGGTGTGCTCGTTCATGTCGTCCATATCGCCTCCAACAGTACCCCCCAGGGGTATATTCCTCAACCGCCCTGCGCTTGCGTGCGCATCCCATCCGGTATTTCCTAAGAGCCATGAGACTCACGAAGTTCGAACACGCCGGTCTGCTCCTCGAACAGGACGGCCGCAAGCTGTTCATCGACCCCGGAAGCTTCACCTCTCCGCTGACGGACACCGCGAACGCGGTCGCCATCGTCATCACCCACGAGCACCCGGACCACTGGACCCCCGAGCAGCTGAACCGCGTCCTCGAGCTCTCCCCCGACGCCACGATCTACGCGCCGGAGGGCGTCGCGGCCGCCGCCACGGACTTCGAGATCACCGTCGTCCACCCGGGCGACACCGTCGAGGCGGAGCCCTTCACGCTGCGCTTCTTCGGCGGACGTCACGCCGTCATCCACGAGAGCATCCCCGTCGTCGACAACGTCGGCGTGCTGGTCGACGACACCCTCTACTACGCGGGCGACTCGTTCTTCGTGCCGGAGGGGGTCGAGGTCGACGTGCTCGCCGCACCGGCCGGCGCACCGTGGATGAAGATCGCGGAGACGATGGACTACGTGCTCGCGGTGAAGCCCAAGCGGAGCTTCCCCATCCACGAGATGGTGCTCTCGCGGGCCGGCAAGGACATGGCGAACGGTCGTCTGCAGTGGGCGACCGAGCAGAATGGCGGCACCTTCTACGCGTTGGAGCCCGGCGACTCCCTCGACCTGTGAGCCCGGCGCGACCGTGAGCTCCCCCCGCGAGCAGGACCGGCCGGCGGTCGTCTGGTTCCGCGACGACCTGCGCATCGCCGACAACCCGGCGCTCCACGCCGCCGCGGAATCCGGGCGTCCGGTGATCTGCGTCTTCGTCTGGGACGAGGAGACGCCCGACCTGCGCTCGCCCGGCGCGGCGAGCCGCTGGTGGCTGCACCACAGCCTCGCGGCCCTCGCCGAGTCGCTGCAGGGCATCGGCGCCTCCCTCACGCTCCTCCGCGGCGCGTCCGAGTCGACGATGGCGCACCTGCTGACGGAGACGGACGCCGCGGCGGTGTTCTGGAACCGGCGCTACGGCGGTGTCGAGCGCCGCATCGACGAAGCGGTGAAGACCGCCGCGCGCGACGGCGGTCTCGAGGCGACCAGCTTCGGCGCGAACCTGCTGTTCGAACCGTGGACGATCCGCACCGGCCAGGGCACCGCGTTCTCGGTGTACACGCCGTTCTGGCGCGCCTGCCTGGCGGCCCCCTCCCCGCGGAAGCCCGGCCCGGCGCCGCGCTCTCTGCGGGCCGGCAGCCTGCCACCGGGCTTCGGCACGGTCGAACTGGACGACCTCGGACTGCTGCCCACCCACCCAGACTGGGCGGGCGGCCTCCGCGAGGCGTGGATCCCGGGTGAGAAGGCCGCGCACGACCAGTTGCGGAGCTTCCTCGCCGACGACCTGGCCGCATACAAGAAGGAGCGCGACGTGCCCGGCGTGGACGGGACCTCCCGTCTTTCGCCGCGTCTGCGCTGGGGTGAGCTGAGCCCGCACCAGGTCTGGCACGCGACGAGCGAACGGCGCGACCACTCGACCGCCGAGGGCGCGTCGACCTTCCAGGCCGAACTGGGCTGGCGCGAGTTCGCCTATCACACGCTCTTCGAGCATCCCGATATCGCGACCGTGAACATCCATCGTGAGTACGACTCCTTCCCGTGGCCCCGGCTGCATCCGTCCGCATTGCGGGCCTGGCAGAAGGGTCGCACCGGCGTGCCCCTCGTGGATGCCGGAATGCGGGAACTGTGGACAACCGGCGTCATGCACAACCGGGTGCGCATGGTGACGGCGTCGTTCCTCATCAAGAACCTGCTCATCGACTGGCGGCACGGTGAGCAGTGGTTCTGGGACACGCTGGTGGACGCCGATCCCGCGAACAACCCGTTCAACTGGCAGTGGGTCGCGGGGAGCGGCGCGGACGCCGCACCCTACTTCCGGGTGTTCAACCCGGAGCTGCAGCGCGAGAAGTTCGACGGGCGGGGCGACTACGTGCGCCGCTGGGTGCCGGAGTGGGACACCGGAGAGTATCCGGAGCCGATCGTCGACCTCAAGGAGACACGGCAGGCGGCGCTCGCCGCATACGACGCGGTCAAGCGCTCACGCTGAACGGGACGGGCTCAGCGCCCGTGCTCGGCCAAAATCTGGTCCACGTCGATCTGCCGCAGCAGGGCGTCCCAGTCGATCGAGCGCGCCTCCTCGGCGAGCTCCTCCTCGGCGAGCACCCGGCCGCTGCGCTCCACGACGATGCCCTCGGGCAGCATGCGGTTCAGCTCGGCCAGGATGGCGTCGTCGACGGCCTCCGTGTCGAAGTCGGCCCCGACTCGGGCGAGGTAGTCGCCGGAGACGGTGTAGGAGACGATCCCGGTTTCGATGCGGCTCATGCTCCGCATGTTAGCCCGTCCGGAGCCCGGCAGGTCACATCCCACGGTCGGTGCGCGCGTACAGTGCCCGGCATGACCGATCGAACGGACGACACCGCAGTGCCCCGCGACGCCGACGACCTCGCCGAGGCCGTGAGCCACCTGGGCAACACCGACACGGACCGGCTGGAGGCCGTCGCCGAGCACAACGAGTCGCTCGAGGAGCGCCTCCCCGACGACGCGGACCTGCCGCGCACGCACCCCCCAGCGGCCCCCTCCCCGGAACAGGGGTAGCCCCTCTCCCCTGTCCCCGGCTGGGGACTGGGGCGCGCGCTCTCCGCTCTGTACGGTTGCCGGGTGGGTGGACGGTGGATGCGCGAGCGCGAGGTCGGCAGGCTGCTGACGCGCCTGCCCGAGGGCTGGAGCGCATTCCGCTCCGCGGCCGCCGCATCCGGCGGCCCCGCTACGGACCCCGACCACCTCGTCGTCGGTCCGGGCGGCGTGTTCGTGGTTCGGACGAGACGGCACCACCGGGCGCGCCTGACCGTCGACGAGCGCTCGCTGGTGGCCGACGGCGTCAGGCAGCCGTCGCTGCGCGATGCCGAGCTGCAGGCCTCCCGGCTGCGCGGCCTCCTCTTCCGGGCCGGAGTGGAGGCGCCTGTGCTGCCGGTGACCGTCGTGGTCGGCGCGCGCGAGCTGCGGATGCGCGCGATGCCCGCCCGGGCGGCCGTCCTCCGCTCGGAGAACCTGCTGCGCTGGCTGACGCACCGGCCGGCGTGCGTGGATGCGGCCACGGTCGCGCGTGCCGTGGCGTTGTTCGCGGACCCGGCGAGCTGGCAGCCGCTGACGACGCGCGACGACGAGCGCGCGTTCCCGCTCAGGCCGGTTCGGCGCTGGTCCGCATCGTCAGCGTGAGGGCGCCCTCGGCCTCCACGAGTTCGAGCGTCACCGTCACCGCGGCGAGCTCGGACAGGGAGTGCAGGTGCGTGCCGCCGCACGGGATCTCGATCACGCCGTCGGGCAGCTCGGCGCGCCAGCGCCGGCGCTCGCCCAGGCCGTGGCCGTCGCCGTCGCGCGCGATCCCGACCGGCGCGCCGGTCGCCACCCACTCCGCGAGCAGGCCGTCGATCGTGGCCGAGAGCTCGTCGAGCCGGGCGGGCAGCTCCGCCGCGGCGAACCCCTTCTTGCGCAGGCTCTTCCCGATCCGGTACTCGTCGATCGAGCCGTCCGGCAGGATGCGGGAGCTGGTGATCGCGAGCTGGTCGAAGTCGGGCCGGCCGCGACCATCCATCTTCACCTCCTTGGTCCAGAGGGGGCTGAGCGCCTCGTTGAGCGCCAGGGAGGCGAGGTGGCAGGCCGTGTGGCCGGTGGACAGGGCCCGGCGGCGCTCGGCGTCGGCGGAGACGGCGACGGTCGCGCCCTCCTCGAGCCCGGTCGCGTCTTCGACGAGGTGGCAGACGACGAACGCCCAGCCCTCGGTTCCGGTGCGCACAGGCGCGTCGCCGACGAAGAGCGAGCCGCCGTCGGTGGCGCCGACCACCGCATCCACGATCGGGTAGGTGCGGTCGCCCAGGACGAGCTCCCCGGTGTCGGCCGGCTGATCCGGCCAGACCGGGTCGACGGGATGGAACGCGGTGCGATCGAGCACCACGGCCGTCCGCCCGTCGGGGAGGGACTCCAGGTGCACGACCGTCCCGGTCGCGGTGAGGTCGCCGTCCGGATAGGTGACGACGGTGTCGGTGCTGGGGAGGCTCATCCCTCCAGCCTAGGGTCCGGCGGCCGGTGGCGACGCGACGGCCGGATACGGCAGCATGACGGTATGGCGAACACCGGCGACCAGCCCTGGCAGCGCGTTCCGATCGACCCGCAGAGCGTCGACGCCCCGCTCTCGCGCGCGGCGGTCTTCCTGATCGTGACGGTCGAGGACACGCCCGAGGCGCTCGCCACGGCGAAAGGAGTCCTCGGCGGGATCACCGACCAGGTGAAGACCGTCGGCTTCCGCGACCTCGGCGCCCGGCTGTCGTGCAACGTGGGCATCGGCGCGGACTTCTGGACGCGGCTCACCGACACCGTCCCCCCGCGGGAGCTGCACCCCTTCCGCGAGATCGCCGGGCCGGTGCACACCGCCGTCTCGACGCCGGGCGACCTCCTGTTCCACATCCGCGCCGAGCGTGGGGACTTCACCTTCGAGCTCGAGCGCCAGCTCCTGAACGCCCTCGGCGATGCCGTGCAGGTGGTGGACGAGGTGGTCGGCTTCCGCTACTTCGACGCGCGCGACCTTCTCGGCTTCGTCGACGGCACCGCCAACCCGGCAGGCGGCGACATGGCCGCGGCGACCTGCGTCGGCGACGAGGACCCGGAGCACGCCGGCGGCAGCTACGTCGTCGTGCAGAAGTACCTGCACGACCTGTCGAGCTGGAACCGCCTGCCCGTGCCGTCGCAGGAGGGCGTGATCGGCCGCACCAAGGTCGAGAACATCGAGCTGCCGGACGCGGAGCACGGCCAGAAGTCGCACAAGACGCTCGCGACCATCGTCGACGAGGCCGGCGTCGAGCACGAGATCCTCCGCGACAACATGCCGTTCGGGCGCCCGGGCCACGGCGAGTTCGGCACGTACTTCATCGGCTACTCGCGGGCGCTCTGGGTGATCGAGCGGATGCTGCAGCGCATGTTCGTCGGGGATCCGGAAGGCAGCTACGACCGTATCCTCGACTTCTCCACGGCGGCCACGGGGACCACGTTCTTCGCGCCGACGCGCAGTTTCCTGGAGTCCCTCGGCGACTGACCGCGTCATGTGACGAAGGCTTTCGCAACAGGTCGTCATCTTCATGGCGCCCGCGGTCCGGCGCGCGGTACAAACGGTCGATCATGTCGCGCATCTTCACGAGCAAGTTCAACCCGGGCCGCGCCCGCTGGGAGCTGGTGGTCAGTCCCCAGGGCGACGTGTACGCCTTCCCGCTGACGCTGCCCATCGCCCAGCGGCAGGTTCTGGGCGGCCATCGGCGCTACCTCGTCGGGAGGGTCGCGAAGGGCACCCAGTCGTGGACGGCCGCCGGTCCGTCGGGACTCGTGTACGGCACGACGTTCCCGTCGCTGCCGTCGGCGCTGGAGGCGATCGCCGACGAGGCGGATCTGGCGCCGGTCCCCTGACCCGCGCGGGACCGGTCAGGCGGCGGACTTCAGGAGGGCGTCCTCCAGCGCCACCCACGGCAGCATCGCGCACTTGACGCGCGTCACGTACTTGGAGACGCCGGCCAGCGCGACGGCGTCGCCGAGCAGCTCCTCGTCCCCCTCGAGCGCACCCTTCGAGTGCATGAGCTCGCGGAACGCCCCGATGGACGCCGCGAGGTGCTCGCGGTCGGTCTCCTGCACCAGGTCGCTCAGCAGCGACGCGGAGGCCGTGGAGATCGAGCAGCCGTGACCCTCCCACCCGATCGACAGGATGCGCCCGTCGGCCGCGGTGCGCACGCCGACGGTGACCTCGTCGCCGCAGGTCGGGTTGAACTGGTGCGACGAGGCCGCCTCGTCGCCGGCGAGCCCGAACCCGTGCTTCTCTCGGGCGTGGTCGAGGATGACCTGCTGGTACAGGTTCTGCAGATCGCTCATCGGGCGGCTCCGTCCGTCACGCCGAAGAAGACGCGGGAGTCGGCGATCGCCTGGACCGCCGCATCCACCTCGTCGGCCGTGTTGTAGAGGTAGGTGCTGATGCGCGTGCTGGCCGTCGCGCCGAACCGGCGGTGCACAGGCTGCGCGCAGTGGTGGCCGACGCGCACGGCGACGCCGCGGTCGTCGAGGAACTGGCCGACGTCGTGCGCGTGGATGCCCTCCACCACGACGCTCGCCAGGCCCACGCGCGGGACGTCGGGCCCGGGACCGAGGATGCGCACGCCCTCGAGTTCGCCGAGGCCGGCCAGCAGCCGGCGCCCGAGCGCCTCCTCGTGCGCGGCGATCGCATCCATGCCCACCGCATCCAGGTAGTCGACGGCCGCGGCGAGGGCCACCGCCTGAGAGACGCGCTGCGTGCCCGCCTCGAACCGCTGCGGCGCCGGCAGGTACTCGGCGCCCTCCAGCGTCACCTGGGTGATCATCGAGCCGCCGGTGAGGAACGGCGGGAGCGCGTTCAGCAGCTCGCTGCGCCCGTAGAGCGCTCCGACTCCGGTGGGTCCGAGCATCTTGTGGCCGGAGAAGACGGCGAAGTCCACATCCAGCGCTGGGAGGTCCACCGGCAGGTGCGGGACGGACTGGCAGGCGTCGAGCACCACGAGGGCGCCCTGCGCGTGGGCCAGCGCCACGAGCTCCGCGACCGGGTTGATCGCTCCGAGCACATTGGACACGTGCGAGAAGGCGACGACCTTGGTGCGCTCGCCGATTAGGTCGGCGGCCTGGTCGAGCCGGAGCGCGCCGTCGTCGGTGAGCCCGATCACCCGGAGCGTCGCGCCGGTGCGGGCAGCGAGCTCCTGCCACGGGATGAGGTTGGCGTGGTGCTCCGCCTCCGTCACCACGATCTCGTCGCCGGGTCCCAGGCGGAAGCGCTCGGCGGCCGCGCCACCCCGTCCGAGGGATGCGTTGGACATGCCGTAGGCGAGCAGGTTGATGCCTTCGGTCGCATTGGAGGTCCAGACCAGCTCGTCGGGCTGCGCGCCGACGAAACCGGCGACGCGTGCGCGGGCGTCCTCGAACAGCTCGGTCGCCTCCCCGGCGACGGTGTGGGCTCCGCGGTGCACCGCGGAGGTGTACCGCTCCGCGAACGCGCGCTCGGCGTCGAGCACCTGCCGGGGTTTCTGCGAGGTCGCGCCCGAGTCCAGATAGACGAACGGGTGCCCGTTCACCTCGCGGGAGAGGATCGGGAAGTCCGCGCGTAGGGCGGACGTGTCGAGGACGGTGTCGGTGCGCATACGAGCGTCAACGTTAGCGGTGCCCGCTTCAATCCCGCTGGGTGTTGCGCATCCGCGCGCTTCCCTCTCCGGCAGGGGCGTGGATAGGCTGCTTCCGGCCCCCGAACAGGGGCAGACGATCCGACGATGGCGAAGGTGCTCTCATGTCGACCACTCCCTCCACCTCCTCCCGCTTCCGCCGCGCGCTCCTCGGCGCCGCCGGAGCCCTCGCGCTCGTGCTCGGCGTCGGCCTCGCCGACGCCCCGGCCGCGCTCGCCTGGGATCCGGGCCCGGGCTCCGGGCACGGGAGCACGGCGCTCGCGCCGCGGACCTCCTTCGAGATGGCCCCGGACGGCTCGAGCGGGGCGACCCAGGGCGGCGAGGGCATCCCGAACATCGACTCGGTCAAGAAGACCATCGCCACGTACTACGGCGACCCCGGCACCGGCATCGCGAACAAGACCGCATCGCCCTACATCAGCGAGCTCGACGGCATCCTGGCGAAGCAGGAGGCGCAGCTGCAGGCGGGCTACGACCGGGCGGTGAAGCACGGCCAGAAGCCGGCGATCGTGCTCGACACCGACGACACCACGCTGTGGACGTACGACATGGAAGTCGCGGACATGCACTTCACCTTCAACCCGGCCGAGCAGAACGTCTGGGTGCAGGACCAGCGCTTCCCGGCCACCCCCGGGATGGTCGACTTCGCCAACCGGGCCGCCGCGATCGGGTACACGGTCTTCGGCCTGACCGGGCGCAACGACGACCAGAAGGCCGCGACCCTCGGCAACCTCGCGAAGGTGGGCTACACCGCCTTCACCGCCGACCGCTTCTACACGAAGTGGACCGGGAAGGGCGCCTCTCAGCAGCCGTCGTACGTCACCTGTGCCGCCGCCAGCTGCACGACCGTCGAGTACAAGGCGCTCACGCGGAAGCACATCCAGGACCTCGGCTACACCATCACGCTCAACGTGGGCGACCAGTGGTCGGACCTGCAGGGCGGCTACGCGCAGGAGGCGCTGAAGCTCCCGAACCCGACGTACTACCTGCCGTCGCCCGACCTGCCCGGCGTCACGGAGCCGAAGCTCGCGCCCCGCACGCACTTCACGATGGCGCCGGACGGGTCGAGCGGGGCGACGCAGGGCGGTGAGGGCATCCCGAACATCGACTCGGTGAAGAAGACCATCGCCACCTACTACGGCGACCCCGGCACCGGCATCGCGAACAAGACCGCATCGCCGTACATCACCGAGCTCCGCGGCATCGTGCAGCGCCAGCTGCCCGTGCTCGCGGCGACCTGCTTCGTCGAGAAGAAGCTGCACAAGAACCCGGCGATCGTGCTCGACACCGACGACACCACCCTGTGGACGTACGACATGGAGGTGGCGGACATGCACTTCACCTTCGACCCGGTCGAGCAGAACGTCTGGGTGCAGGAGCAGCGCTTCCCCGCGACCCCGCACATGACGACGCTCGCGGCCGTCGCGCAGAAGGCCGGCTGCACCCTGATCGGCCTCACCGGACGGAACGACGACCAGAAGGCCGCAACCCTCGGCAACCTGGCGAAGGTCGGCTACACGGGCTTCACCGCGCAGAACTTCTACACCAAGTGGACGGGCGTGGGCGCATCCCAGCAGCCCTCGTACATCAACTGCGCGACGCCCAAGTGCACGACCATCGAGTACAAGTCGCAGACGCGGGCGCACATCGAGTCCCCCGCGGGCGGCCGGTACGACATCGTGGCGAACTACGGCGACCAGTTCAGCGACCTGATCGGCGGTCACGCCGACCGCACGGTCAAGCTGCCGAACCCGACCTACTACCTGCCGTGACCGACGTCCGCCCGGCCGTGCCCCGGTAGGCTCGGGGCATGGTCGAGCGGACGAACGGTTCCCCCTGGTTCTTCATCGTGGGGATCGTGCTCGTGATCGTCGGCCTCGCCGGTCCCCTGCTGGTGGATGCGGCGACGGGCGACGTCCAGTGGCTGATCCGCGGCGCCGGCGTGCTGGTCGCGATCGGCGGCGGCGTCCTCATCGGGTTCGGGGTGCGACGCCGGCAAGGGCGGTAGCCGCGCCTGGGTTTTCCTAGCCGGGCCTGACCGCTTCCCGCCTCCGGGCGCGCCGGGGGCTACGCTGACGTGCCATGAGCACGCTTACCTCCCCCGACGGAAGCACAATCGCCTACGAGCTCGACGGGACGGGCCCCGTCCTGGTGCTCGTCGACGGGGCCATGTGCTTCCGCGACGCCGGCCCGTTGCGCGGGATCGCCGCGGCACTCCGAGACCGCCTGACCGTCGTCCTCTACGACCGACGGGGCCGCGGGGCGAGCACGGACGCGCTCGCCGACCCGTCGGCGCGGGCCACGGCGGTCGCCCGCGAGATCGACGACCTGGGCGCCCTCATCGACGCGGCGGGCGGGCGCGCATCCCTGTTCGGGATGTCGTCGGGCGGCGCACTGGCGCTCGCGGCCGCCGCGGCCCTCGGCGCCGACCGGGTGCGGCGCGTCGTCGTGTACGAGCCGCCGTACCTGCCCGACCCGATGCTCCCCTCCGCCGAGGCGTACACCCGGCAGCTGCTCGCGGCGCTGGCGACCGACGACCGCACCGCCGCGGTCGAGCTGTTCCTGCGGCGCGTCGGCGTGCCGGAGGCCGGGATCGAGGGGATGCGGAACGCGCCCGGCTGGGACGCCACCCTCGCGCTCGCGCCGACGCTCGGGTACGACGACGCCGCGATGGGCGACAGCCGGGTGCCGGACGAACTGCTGCAAGCGATCTCCGTCCCCGTGCTGGGACTCGCCGGCGACCAGACGCCCGACTTCCTGCGGCTGGGCGCGGAGGGTGTGGCCTCCGGGGCGCAGGACGGCTCCTTCGAGCTGGTGGCCGGCCAGACCCACGACGTGTCCGGCGAGGCGCTGGCGCCGCACCTGCTCCGCTTCGTCACCGACTGACGAGACGGAGGACGGCCCCGGCCGGCACGAAGTGCGCCGTCCGGGGCCGTCCCTTAAGCGGTGTCAGCCGCGCGCGGTCGCGCCCTCGCGCTCCGGCTCACGGGAGAATCCGCGGATCGGGCTCACGGCCTGCTCCGCCTCGTGGTCCGGCCCGAGCGCGATGCCGGTGCGGTCGCGCAGCAGGAGCGTCGCGAGCAGGCCGAGCAGCGTCATCCCGGCCAGGTACCAGGTGACCGAGAGCGTCGTGCCCGTCGCCTGCACCAGCGCGGTCGCGATGGTCGGGGCGAACGCCCCGCCGAGGATCGCGCCGATCGCGTACGAGATCGACACCCCCGAGAAGCGGATGGACGCCGGGAACAGCTCCGAGTACAGCGCCGCCTGCGGCCCGTAGGTGAAGCCGAGACCGATCGTGAGGATCGCGAGGCCCAGGAACAGAAGGACCACGTTCCCCGTGTTGACCAGCGGGAACAGGACGAACACGCCGACCAGCTGCAGGATCCACCCGGCGATGTACGTCGTGCGGCGTCCGATGCGGTCGCTCAGCCAGCCGGCGAACCAGGTCGCGGCCAGCCACGTGATGGCCGACGCGGCGACCGCCCACAGCACCGGCCCGCGCTCGAGCTTGAGCGGACCCTCCGGGTTGGTCGCGTAGTTCTGGATGTAGCCACCGGTGGTCATGTAGCCCACCGCGTTGTTGCCCGCGAAGACGAACGCCGCGACGATCACGAGCAGGGCGTGCTTGCGGAACACCTGCACGATCGGCATGCGCGTGCGCTCACGACGCTCGGCGATCTCGGTGAAGACCGGGCTCTCCTCGACCCGGCGGCGCACCCAGTAGCCGATCACGATGAGCACGACGGAGAGCAGGAACGGCACGCGCCAGCCCCAGGCCACGAAGGCGTCCCCGGGGGCGATGACGGTCATCAGCGCCATGGCGCCGGAGGCGAGCAGCAGGCCGAGCGGAACGCCGATCTGCGGCGACGCGCCGAACAGGCCGCGCCGGGCCGTCGGTGCGTGCTCGACGGCCATCAGCACCGCGCCACCCCACTCGCCGCCCGCGGAGATGCCCTGCAGCACACGCAGCAGGATGAGCAGGATGGGCGCGGCGATGCCGATCGCCTCGTACGTCGGCAGCAGGCCCACCAGCGCCGTCGCGAGGCCCATCAGGATGAGGGTCACGACGAGCACCTGGCGCCGCCCGTAGCGGTCGCCGAAGTGGCCGGCGAGGAAGGCGCCGAGCGGCCGGAACAGGAAGCTCACGCCGACGGTCAGGAACGACAGGACGGTCGCGAACTGCGGGCCGGCCGGTGCGAAGAACAGCTGGCCGAAGACGAGTCCGGCCGCCGAGGCGTAGATGAAGAAGTCGTACCACTCGACGGTGGTGCCGATCACTGTGGCGAAGACGACGCGGCGGCGGTCCGCTTGCGAGCGGATGCTGCCGGTGGGGGTGAAGGGGGATGTGCTCATCGTTGTGTACTCCCGGGGTGCGACATCGTTGTCCGGAGCGGCGCTCCGTGCGGCAATGATATACGATTTCGGATCCGACGCAACGGGTAGCTGACCGAATCCCCTCCACGCCTCAGCCGATCGCGTCGAGCTCGGCGATCGCGTCCTCCGGGAGCGCGAGTCCGGCGCCCGCGATGTTGTCGTGAAGGTGCGCTACGGACGAGGTGCCCGGGATCAGCAGGACGTTCGGCGAGCGCTGGAGCAGCCAGGCGAGGGCGACGGCGAGCGGCGTGGCCGACAAGCGCTGCGCGACCGAGGCCAGCACGTCCGACTGGAGCGGGCTGAAGCCGCCCAGGGGGAAGTACGGCACGTACGCGATGCCCTGGCTCGCGGTCAGCTCGATCAGCGCGTCGTCCTTGCGGTTGGCGATGTTGTAGAAGTTCTGCACGGTGACCACCGGGGCGATGGACTGCGCCTCGGCCAGCTGTGCGGCATCCACCGTGCTGAGGCCGAGGTGGCGGATGAGCCCGTCGCGCTGCAGGTCGGCGAGCGCGCCGAACTGCTCGGCCAGCGAGCCCGGCTCGGGACGCTGGAAGCCGCCGACCCGGAGGTTGACGACGTCGAGCGCCTCCAGCCCGAGCGAGCGGAGGTTCTGGTGCACCTGGTCGCGCAGCTGCTGCGGCTCGCGCGCGTGGGGCCAGTTGCCCTCCGCGTCGCGCTCGGCGCCGACCTTGGTGACGAGGTGCAGGTCGTCCGGGTACGGGTGGAGGGCTTCGCGGATGAGCTCGTTGGTGATGTGGGGGCCGTAGAACTCGGCGGTGTCGATGTGGGTGATCCCTGCCTCCACGACCGCGCGCAGCACGGCGATGGCTCCGTCGCGGTCGGCGGGCGGTCCGAAGACGCCCGGCCCGGCGAGCTGCATGGCGCCGTACCCGACGCGGGTGAGGTCGAGGTCGCCGGCGCGGAAGACGCGGCCTGGGAGGTCGGTGCGGCCGGGGAGGTCGGTACGAAGGAACTGGTCGGAGAATGTCATGCCTTCACTCTGCGCCGCCCACGATCGGCCAGGCAGTGCCGCCGCGATCCTGGGGGCACGAGGACCTGGATGCGGTGATCCGGCGATCCTAGACTCTCGCCGTGGCCTCCTCCCGCTCCGAACCGAACTCCCTCGGCGAGTACCTCCGTGCCCGGCGCGAGCTGGTCGACCCGGCGTCCGTCGGTCTCCGCGTCACCGGCGTCCGGCGCACTCCCGGCCTGCGCCGCGAGGAGGTCGCCACGCTCGCCGGCATCAGCGCCGACTACTACCTGCGGCTGGAGCAGGGACGCGACCGTCATCCCTCCGCCCAGGTGCTCACGGCGCTCGCGCGCGTCTTCGAGCTGGACGCGGCCGCGACGGCGTACCTGCTGAGCCTCGCCGATCCGCAGCCGACCAGGGCGCGCCGGCCGCCGCGCCGCACCGTGCCGGCCGGCATCCTGCAACTCCTCGACGTCATCGACCTTCCGGCCTTCGTCGAGGACAGGATGTTCGACGTCCTGGCCGCGAACTCGCTGGCGACGGCCCTCTCCCCCAGCCTCCGGCCGGGCGCCAACCGGCTGCGCTCGGTGTTCCTCGACGAGGACGAGCGGGCGCTGTACCCGGAGTGGGAGCAGGCGACGGCGGGAATCATCGCGTCCCTCCGCGCCTCCATCGGCAGCGATGTCGACGATCCGCGCATCGCGCAGTTGGTGGGCGAGTTGTCGCTGAGCAGCGACCACTTCCGGCGCCTGTGGGCCCGCCACGACGTGAAGGGGCTCGGGGGCGGCGCGTCCCGGCTCGACCATCCGCGGGTCGGGATGCTGGAGCTCCGCCGCGAGAAGCTGCCCATCGGCGACTCCGGCGGTCAGCTGCTGGTGATCTACCACGCGTCGCCCGGGTCTGCCTCCGCCGCCGCGTTGCAGGCGCTGCGGGATGAGGTGGCGGCGGACGGCGCGGCCCCGACCGTGACCACGGCCTCGGCGGGTCGGTTGCGGGCGAAGTAGGGCGCGGTCCCGCCGCGGATCAGCCGCTGCCCGGGGCGCATGCCCCCTGGTGCGAAAGCGGACCCGTGCAACAGAATGCGTGCATGAGCGCGACGCCTCGCGTGATCCGCACGCCGGACCAGAGGCTGCGGGTCTTCGTCAGTTCGACCCTCAAGGAGCTCGCCCCCGAACGCCGGGCGGCGCGGGCTGCCATCGAGCGCCTGCACCTCGCCCCCGTGATGTTCGAACTCGGCGCCCGCCCGCACCCGCCGCGCGAGCTGTACCGCGCCTACCTCGAGCAGAGCGACGTCTTCGTCGGCCTGTACTGGGAGCGGTACGGCTGGGTCGCCCCCGAGGAGCAGGTCTCCGGTCTCGAGGACGAGTACAACCTGTGCCCGCCCGAGCTGCCCCGGCTGATCTACATCAAGGACCCGGCACCGGGCCGGGAGCCGCGGCTGTCCGAGCTCCTCGACCGCATCCGCAACGACGACCGGGCGTCGTTCAAGTACATCGAATCGCCCAAAGAGCTGCAGGTACTGCTGGAGGCCGACCTGGCCATCCTGCTCGCCGAGCGATTCGAATTGAGCCGCGTCGCGACGGCTCCCGCGCAACCGCTCGTCCCCGAGGCACCGGCCGAGCCGCCGGCCCTGCCCGCTCCCCTGACCCGACTCATCGGGCGGGCGGCGGATGTGGAGGCGATCCGCGGGATGCTCGCGAGCGGCGCCCGGCTCATCACCATCACCGGCCCCGGCGGCATGGGCAAGAGCCGGCTGGCGCTCGCCGCGGCCGCCGATCCGGGCGACCGCTTCCCCGACGGCGCCGTCTTCGTCGATCTCGCCCCCGCGCGCGACGAGAACGGGGTCATCGGCGCGCTCGCGCAGGCGCTCGGCGTGCGCGACACCGGCGACGCCCCTCTGGCCGACAAGGTGACGACGGCCCTCCGCGACCGCCGCCTGCTGCTCCTGCTCGACAACTTCGAGCAGGCGCTCCCGGCGGCGCCGGTCGTGACCGCCCTGCTCGCGGCCGCTCCCGGCACGGCGGCGATCGTGACCAGCCGCTCGCTCCTCCGCGTGGGCGGCGAGCGCCGGTACGAGCTCGGACCGCTGCCCGCCGACGATGCCGCCGCGCTGTTCGTGGAGCGGGCGCACGCCGTCCGCCCCGACTTCGAGATCACCCCGGAGAACGCCGACGACGTGGCGCGGATCTGCACGGCGCTGGACGGCCTCCCCCTCGCCCTCGAACTGGCGGCCGCGCGCGTTCGGGTGCTTCCGCCCCGCGAGCTGGCGCGACGGCTCGACCGTCGCCTCCCCCTGCTCGTCGGCGGAGCACGCGACCTGCCCGAGCGGCAGCGCACCCTGCGGGCGACGATCGACTGGAGCGCCCAGCTGCTCGACCGCCCCGAGCGGGCGCTGCTCGCCCAGCTGGGCGTCTTCGAGGGCGGCTTCTCGCTGGAGGCGGCGGAGGCCGTCGCTGCGGCCGTGCCGGTGGACGGGGAGGTCGTGGACGTATTGCCCGCCCTGGCCGCGCTGGTCGACAACAGCCTGGTCCGGCAGCACGAGGACGCCGACGCCGCACGGTTCTCCCTGCTCGCCACGGTGCGCGAGTACGCGCTGGAGCGGGCGCAGCAGGACGGGACGCTCGACGCGGTGCGCGACGCCCACGCGGCGTTCTACCTCGCCCTCGGCGAGCGCGCCGACGCCGCCCTCGAAGGCGCCGCCCAGCACGACTGGGTGGTCCGCCTCGGGGCGGATACCGGGAACCTCCGTGCCGCCGTCCGCCACCTGCTCGACCGGCGCGACTGGCCGGGCGCTGCCCAGCTCGCCTGGAGCCTCTACGTCTACTGGTGGATCGCCGGTCTGCTCGGCGAGGTGCGTGGCTGGATGGACGAGGTCCTCGCCGCCGACGAGCCGCTGGACGACCGCACCCGCGCGATCGCGCTGTACTTCACGCAGGCGATCACGTTCTGGCAGGACCCGGCCGGGACGGTGGCGGAGAGCCTCACCGAGAGCGCCGACCTGTTCCACCGGACCGGGGTCGACGACGGCGAGGCGCTGGCGCTCATCTCGCTCGCGCTCGCGGTGCTCGCCTCCCCCCGCCCGGACCCTGCCGCCGCCGACGACGCGATGGCGAGGAGCCTCGACCTCTTCCGGGGCTCCGGCGACCGCTGGGGCGAGGCGATGGCGCAGGTGATGCTGGGGCGCGTGGCGCTGCTCCGGCAGCAGGTGGATGCGGCGCTCGCCCACTTCGAGCAGAGCCTGGAGCTGGCCCGCGACAACGGGGACGAGCTCGGCGTGACCATCGCCCAGCACCACCGCGGGTGGGCGCGTCTGCTGCTCGGCGACGCGGCCGGGGCCGCATCCGACTTCGCGGCGTGCCTCGCCCTGTCGAGCCGGCTCGGTCATGCGGAGGGGATCGCCTACGGGCTGGAGGGCATGGTGGCGGTCGCGGCGCTCGCGGGCGACGCCCGGCGGGCCGGCCGGCTGCTCGGCGCGTCGCGATCGCTGCGGGAGCGGACAGGGCTGCACAACGTCCCGGCGTTCTCGTTCCACCAGCTCTTCGTCGACCGGATGCTCGCCGCGGGCGGCACGGCCGGAGTCGATGCGGAGACGTTCGAGGCGGCGGTCGCCGAGGGACGGTCGCTCCCGGCGGACCAGGCGGTCGCCGAGGCGGAGGGCCTGAGCCCGTGACCGACCGCGTGCACCCGTTCACGCGTGTCGTCGGCGCGATCATCATCCCGTTCCTGGTGGCCGCCGTCGTGCTGCTCTACCCGCTGGCCGACACCACGGACAAGCTGTTCGCCTGGACGATCCTGCCCCCGATCACCGCGATGCTCCTCGGGAGCGCCTACGTGGGCGGCATCGTGTTCTTCGTTCACGTGGTGCGTCCCAACCGCTGGCACGCCGTCCGTCACGGCTTCCCCGCCGTGCTGCTGTTCGCGACGCTGCTCGCGGTCGCGACCTTCCTGCACTGGGACCGCTTCCACTTCGGGCACCTGTCGTTCATCGTGTGGGTGACGCTGTACGTGACGACGCCGTTCCTCGTGCTCGCCGCGATGATCGTCAATCGCGGCGAGGATCCCGGTCAGGCCGTCGCCGAGCCGGATGCGACGCTCCCGCGGTGGCTGCGCATCCTGCTCGCCCTGATCGGCCTCTGCTCGCTGGTCGTCGGGCTGGTGCTGTTCGTCGCCCCGCAGCTCGCCATCTCGATGTGGGCGTGGCCGCTGACACCCCTGACCGCCCGGGTCTGCGGCGCCATCCTGACGCTGCCCGGCATGGTCAACGTGTGGATGCTCGGCGACGCCCGGTGGAGCGCGTTCCGCCAGATCTTCCAGGCGCAGCTGGTGAGCCTCGCCGCGATCCTCCTGGCGCTCCTGCTCCGCGGCGGCGAACTGCTGTGGTCGCGCCCCTCCGCCCCGCTGCTGGTCTGCGGCCTGGCGGGCGCATTCGTCGTGTACCTCGCCCTCTACGTCTGGGCGGAGCGGCGGCGCCTGCGGGCAGGCGCGCGGTATACCGAAGGCGGCCCTAGCTAGGCGAGTCGAGCTCCACCGCGCGAGGTTCGATATGGGCGCGCGGGAACTCCGCGTCGAAGTCGCCCCGCCCGTCCTGCCGCAGCGTGTCGACGATCGTCCGGTCTTCGCTCGATGAAGGCATTTACGATCGCGCGCCTGGCCGAGGTGTACAGGAAGATATACGATCCACTCGGGGCCTTCCGCCCCCTCCTCCGATGTCGAAGGGATTCCGAGTGCTCGATCGCCCGACCATCCAGGCCATCGCCGACGAACTCGCCGCCGCCGAGCGCGACCGCACAACCGTCCCGCTGCTGACCGCGCGTCACCCGGACATGACGGTCGAGGACTCCTACGCCGTTCAGCGCCTGTGGGTCGAGCGCGGGCTCGCCGAGGGGCGCAGACTCGTGGGCCGCAAGATCGGCCTCACCTCCAAGGTCATGCAGCAGGCGACCGGGATCACCGAGCCCGACTACGGTGCGATCTTCGCCGACATGGTCTACGAGACCGGATCCGTCATCCCGTTCGAGCAGTTCTCGAACGTGCGCATCGAGGTGGAACTCGCCTTCGTGCTCGCCGAGCCGCTCGCGGGCCCCGACGTCACCCTGTTCGACGTGCTGGATGCGACCAAGTACGTCCTCCCGGCGCTCGAGATCCTGTCGTCCCGCATCGAGATGCAGGGGCGCACGATCGTGGACACGATCTCCGACAACGCCGCGATGGGCGGCATGGTCGTCGGCGGCCGCCCGGTCGCGGTGGATGCCGTCGACCTGCGCTGGGTCTCGGCGCTGCTCTACCGCAACGAGACGATCGAGGAGTCGGGTGTCGCCGCGGCCGTCCTCGACCACCCCGCCACCGGCGTCGCCTGGCTCGCGAACAAGCTCGCCCAGCACGGCACGCGCCTGGAGGCCGGGGACATCGTCCTCGCCGGGTCGTTCACGCGCCCGATGTGGGTCGAGCGCGGGGACACCGTCCACGCCGACTACGGAACCCTGGGAGCCGTCACATGCCGATTCGTCTAGACCCGACGCCGACGTTCGCCGACCGCCTGAAGCAGGCGGATCGCACCCTGTACGGGATGTGGTCGTGCGCCGGCAGCCCGCTCGTCGCGGAGATCTGCGCGGGCAGCGGGCTCGACATCGTGCTGATCGACGGCGAGCACTCCCCCGTGAACCTGGAGTCGATCCTGGCCCAGCTGCAGGCCGTCGCGCCGTACCCGGCCGTGCCGGTCGTCCGGGCACCGTTCGGAGACACGGTCATCCTCAAGCAGCTGCTCGACCTCGGCGCTCAGAACATCCTCGTGCCGATGGTCGACAGCGGCGCCCAGGCGGAGGCGATGGTCCGAGCCGTCCGCTACCCGCCGCACGGTGGGCGCGGCGTGGGCAGCGCGCTGGCCCGCTCGTCGCGCTGGAGCCGCATCCCGGACTACCTGGCACGGGCGAGCGACCTCGTGTCGCTGACCGTCCAGATCGAGACGACCGACGGACTGGAAGCGGCCGCGGACATCGCCGCGGTCGACGGTGTGGATGCGCTGCTCGTGGGCCCCGCGGACCTGGCCGCGTCGATGGGCCTGCTCGGCCAGCAGAACCACCCCGACGTCGTCGCCGCCGTGGAGCGCGTGATCGAAGCCGGCCACGCGGCGGGCACGCCGGTCGGGGTGAACGCGTTCGACCCGGCCACCGCCGAACGCTACGCCGCGGCGGGCGCCGCCTACGTGCTCGTCGGAGCGGACGTGACCCTGCTCGCCCGAGCCTCCGAGGCACTGGCCGACCGCTTCGTCGGCGCCTCCCCCGACGCGCCGGCGGCCGCATCCTAATGAGCACATTGCACGCCCCGGCACGGATCGTATATCATTTCGAATACGGTCCCGCCCGACCGATCCCCGACGATGAGGAGCCACCACCCGTGACGGACATCCCCCGGCCCGGCAAGATCATCGCGGTGCACCTGAACTACCGCTCGCGCGCCGCGCAGCGCGGCCGCACCCCCGCCCAGCCCTCCTACTTCTTCAAGCCGTCGTCCTCCGTGGCCGCCACCGGCGGCGAGCTCGAGCGCCCGGCCGGCACCGAGCTGCTGGCCTTCGAGGGCGAGATCGCCCTCATCGTGGGACGGGCGGCCCGCCGTGTCTCCCCCGAGGACGGCTGGTCCGTCATCTCCGGCGTGACCGCTGCGAACGACTTCGGCCTCTACGACCTGCGCGCCGCCGACAAGGGGTCCAACGTCCGCTCCAAGGGCGGCGACGGCTTCACCCCTCTCGGCCCGGAGGTCCTGGCCGCCGGCGAGCTCGACCCCGCCGCCCTCCGCGTCCGCACCTGGCTGAACGGCGAGCTGGTGCAGGAGGGCACGACCGACGACCTGCTCTTCCCGTTCGGCCGGCTCGTCGCCGACCTCTCGCAGCTGATGACCCTGGAGCCCGGCGACGTGATCCTCACCGGCACCCCCGCCGGCTCGTCCGTCACGGCGCCCGGTGACACGGTCGAGGTCGAGGTGGATGCGCCCTGCGCCCCGGGCGCGCCGAGCACCGGCCGCCTGGTGACGCACATCACCGAGGGCACCATCCCGTTCGGCGACTTCGGCACGAAGCCCAGCGTCGACGATCTCCAGCGCGCCGAGGCCTACGGCACGCAGCCCGAACCCGCCTGGACGCTCACCGACGAGCTGCGCGCGAAGCTCAACAGCGTCGCCACCGCCACCCTCAGCTCGCAGCTTCGCAAGCGCGGCCTCGACAACGTCTCCATCGACGGCCTCACCTCCACGCGGCCCGACGTGCGCGTGGTGGGCACGGCCCGCACCCTCCGTTACGTGCCGAACCGCGAGGACCTCTTCCGCTCGCACGGCGGCGGCTACAACGCTCAGAAGCGCGCGTTCGACGCCGTCGGCCCCGGCGAGGTGCTCGTGATCGAGGCCCGCGGCGAGCGCGGCAGCGGCACCGTCGGCGACGTGCTCGCCCTGCGCGCGCAGGTCAACGGCGCCGCCGCGATCGTCACCGACGGCGGCGTGCGCGACCTCGCCGTGGTCGCCTCCCTCGACATCCCGACCTACCACAACGGTCCGCACCCCGCGGTGCTCGGCCGCAAGCACGTCCCCTGGGACACCGACCTCACCATCGCCTGCGGCGGCGCGACCGTGCAGCCGGGCGACGTGATCGTGGGCGACGCGGACGGCCTCCTGGTCATCCCGCCCGCCCTGGTCGAGGAGGTCGTCGCCGACGCGATCGAGCAGGAGCGCGAAGAGGAGTTCATCGCCGAGCAGGTCGCCGCGGGCCACCCGGTCGACGGGCTGTTCCCGATGAACGCCGAGTGGAGAGAGAGGTACCGCGCATGGTCGACGCAGCACTGAAGCAGGCGTCCCCGAGCAAGTCGCAGCTCGCCTACGACTTCATCCGCACGCGCATCGACGACGGCCGGTACGTCTCCGGGTTCCGCCTGGTGCTCGGACAGATCGCCGGCGAACTCGACATCAGCGTCGTCCCGGTCCGGGAGGCCATCCGGCGGCTGGAGGCGGAAGGGCTGGTGACGTTCGAGAAGAACGTCGGCGCCCAGGTCGCCCTGCTGCAGGAGGCCGAGTACACGTACACGATGGAGACCCTCGCTCTCGTGGAGGGCGCGGCGACGCGGATGTCCGCTCCCCTGCTGGACGGCGACCACATCGAGCGCGCCCGGATGATCAACCGCGAGATGATCGCGTGTCTCGACGACTTCATCCCCCACCGGTTCACGCAGCTGAACCAGGAGTTCCACGCGGTGCTGTTCGAGGAGTGCCCGAACCCGCACATCCTCGACCTCGTGCACCGCGGCTGGAACCGCCTGACCGTGCTGCGCGACTCCACCTTCAGCTTCGTGCCCGGCCGCGCCCGCGAGTCGGTCGACGAGCACGAGCAGATCCTCGCACTGATCGAATCCGGCGCCGATCCGCTGGAGATCGAGCTCGCCGCCCGCAGCCATCGGCTGGCGACCCTCGATTCGCTCCACGCGTACCAGAGCGAGCACAAGCAGCAGCACTGACCGCATCCACCGACAGGAGGCCGCGCATGGCGCAGCACCACATCCCCGAGAACCTTCCCGACCGCATCCAGCACTTCATCGACGGCCGCTTCGTCGACAGCGTGTCGGGCAAGACCTTCGACGTGCTCGACCCGGTGTCGAACGAGGTCTACGTGCAGGCCGCCGCCGGGCAGAAGGAGGACATCGATCTCGCCGTCGCCGCGGCCACCCGCGCCTTCCGCGAGGGCCCATGGCCCCGGATGAAGCCGCGCGAGCGCGCCCGGGTGCTGAACCGGATCGCCGACGCGGTCGAGGCTCAGGATGCGCGGCTCGCCGAGCTCGAGACCTTCGACACCGGCCTGCCGATCACCCAGGCGCTGGGGCAGGCGCAGCGCGCTGCCGAGAACTTCCGCTTCTTCGCCGACCTCATCGTCGCGCAGGCGGACGACGCCTACAAGGTGCCCGGCAGCCAGCTGAACTACGTGAACCGCAAGCCGATCGGCGTGGCCGGGCTCATCACGCCCTGGAACACCCCGTTCATGCTGGAGAGCTGGAAGCTCGCCCCTGCCCTCGCGACCGGCAACACCGTCGTGCTGAAGCCCGCCGAGTTCACGCCGCTCTCCGCCAGCCTGTGGGCGGAGATCTTCCGGGCGGCCGGCGTTCCCGACGGCGTCTTCAACCTCGTCAACGGTCTCGGCGAGGAGGCCGGGGATGCGCTGGTGAAGCACCCGGACGTGCCGCTCATCTCGTTCACCGGCGAGAGCCGCACCGGCCAGATCATCTTCGCGAACGCCGCGCCGTTCCTGAAGGGGCTCTCGATGGAGCTGGGCGGCAAGTCCCCCGCCGTCGTCTTCGCCGACGCCGACCTCGACGCCGCCATCGACTCGACGCTGTTCGGCGTCTTCTCGCTGAACGGCGAGCGGTGCACGGCCGGTTCGCGCATCCTCGTCGAGCGTCCGGTCTACGACGAGTTCCTCGAGCGGTACGCCGAGCGGGCGAAGCACATCGTCGTGGGCGACCCGCACGACCCGAAGACCGAGGTCGGCGCGCTCGTGCACCCCGAGCACTACGAGAAGGTCATGTCGTACGTCGAGCTCGGCAAGCAGGAGGGCCGGCTGCTCGCGGGCGGCGGCCGCCCGGAGGGCCTGGACCACGGCAACTACGTGGCCCCGACCGTCTTCGCCGACGTCGCCCCCGACGCCCGGATCTTCCAGGAGGAGATCTTCGGACCGGTCGTCGCCATCACCCCGTTCGATACCGACCAGGAGGCGCTGGAACTCGCCAACGGCGTGCGCTACGGCCTCGCCGCGTACATCTGGACCAGCGACCTGGAGCGCGCGCACACCTTCGCCCAGAACGTCGAGGCGGGGATGGTGTGGCTGAACTCGCACAACGTCCGCGACCTCCGCACCCCGTTCGGCGGGGTGAAGGCGTCGGGCCTCGGGCACGAGGGCGGCTACCGCTCCATCGACTTCTACACCGACCAGCAGGCGGTCCACATCACACTGGGCCCCGTCCACACCGCCCGGTTCGGCGCCACGGCGCACCAGCCCGAGGAGGCCGCCGAGGCGGCCGAGGACGCCGGCGACGCCTGACCTCCCCCGTACCGACCCACCCTCAGCGCAGAGAGAGCACCACCATGACCATCACCCCCGGCTCGCCCGAGCCCATCGTGACCGCAGCCGACCCGATCCCGGCCCCCACCGACCGCATCCCGACGCCGAAGGCGACTCCGCCGGACGTCGTCCGCTGCGCGTACATGGAGCTCGTCGTCACCGACCTCGCGGCCAGCCGCGAGTTCTACGTCGACGTGCTCGACCTCGTCGTGACCGAGGAGGACGAGAACACCGTCTACCTGCGCTCGTTCGAGGAGTTCATCCACCACAACCTCGTGCTGAGAAAGGGCCCGGTGGCGGCCGTCGCGGCGTTCTCGTACCGCGTGCGCACGCCCGAGGACCTGGACCGCGCCGTGGAGTTCTACACCGAGCTCGGCTGCCGGGTGGAGCGGCGCAGCGAGGGGTTCACGAAGGGCATCGGCGACTCGGTCCGCGTCGAGGACCCGCTCGGCTTCCCGTACGAGTTCTTCTACGAGGTGGAGCACGTGGAGCGTCTGGCGTGGCGCTACGACCTCTACACGCCGGGTGCGCTGGTCCGGCTGGACCACTTCAACCAGGTCACCCCGGACGTCCCGCGTGCCGTGAAGTACATGGAGGACCTCGGCTTCCGCGTGACCGAGGACATCCAGGACGAGCACGGCACGACCTACGCCGCGTGGATGCGCCGCAAGCCGACCGTGCACGACACCGCGATGACCGGCGGCGACGGCCCGCGGATGCACCACGTCGCCTTCGCCACGCACGAGAAGCACAACATCATCGCCATCTGCGACAAGCTCGGCGCCCTGCGCCGCAGCGACTGCATCGAGCGGGGGCCGGGCCGTCACGGCGTCTCGAACGCGTTCTACCTGTACCTCCGCGACCCGGACGGTCACCGCGTGGAGATCTATACGCAGGACTACTACACGGGCGACCCGGACAACCCCGTCGTCACCTGGGACGTGCACGACAACCAGCGCCGCGACTGGTGGGGCAACCCCGTCGTGCCGTCCTGGTACACGGAGGCGTCGACCGTGCTCGACCTCGACGGGAACCCGCAGCCGCTGACGACCCGCACCGACGACTCCGAGATGGAGGTCACGATCGGGGCGGACGGCTTCTCGTACACCCGCAAGGAGGACGAGCCCCGGGGCTTCAAGCTCGGCGCTCAGGTCTGACGGGCCCGGGCCCGGGAGCCCTTCTGCCGCTGTTCGTCACGTCTGCGGTCGTTCGCGCACGCGCAGACGTGACGAATCGCCGCAGTCGTCCGGGCTGAGCCGCGCTCACGCGTCGGGCGACGCGACCGCGAGGCGGAAGCGCGGTTCCGCGGGCTCGCCGTCCAGCGCGAGGCGGCGCAGAATGTCGCCGAGCGCCGGGCCGAACTTGAAGCCGTGACCCGAGAACCCGGTCGCGACGACCACCGGGCCGACGCGGTCGAGCACGAAGTCCTCCGACTCCGTGCTGTCGTAGAGGCAGCTGATGCCCTCTGGACGCGTGGCGTCGACGCCGGGCACCCACTCCGCGACGTACTCCTGCAGGCGGCTGAGCCGTGTGGGGTCGATGGTCCGGTCGCGCAGGTCGGGGTCGACGGCCGGTCCGGTTCCGTGGAAGCCCACCTTCACACCCTCCCCCGGGGTCAGCAGCCCATAGACGCTGGGCGAGCCGTCGGCGGTGGGATGGTGCACGAAGCTCGGCCACCTGCTCTCGTCGTGCGCGGGACCGGGCCGCAGTGGGAAATGCGCCGGCTGCTCCTCGGTGACGGTGACCGTCGGGATCGTGACGCCGTTCGCGGCCAGCCACGGACGGACGAGCTCGGGCGTCCACGAACCGGCGGCCACCACGACCCGGTCGGCCGTGTGCGTTCCGTCGGAGGCGGTCACGGCCACAGCGTCACCGTCCGGATCGATCCCGGAGGCCCGCACGCCGAACCGGAGTCGCGCGCCGGCGGCCTCCGCAGCGTCGAGCAGCGCATCCACCGCGTCCGCCGCACGCAGCCGGCCGCCGCCCGGGCTGAACAGCACCCTCTCCTCGAAGCGCAGCCCCGGCCAGCGACCGGCCGCCTCGGCGCCGGTGAGCCACTCGTAGGGCAGCTCGGCCACATCCTGCGCCTCTGCGATCGCCGAGAGCGCCTCGGGCGCGCCGTGGTCGACGGCGCCGGTGCGGTCGAAGATCCGCCGCCCGGAGGTCCGCTCCAGGTGGTTCCAGCCGTCCAGGGCGCGGACGGAGAGCGCCACGTAGTCCTGCTCGGCGTACCCGTGCCGGAAGATCCGCGTGGCGCCGTGCGACGATCCGCGGTCGTGCCCGCGTTCGAACGCCTCCAGCAGGAGGACGGATGCGCCGGCGCGCGCCAGCGACCAGGCGGCCGAGGCGCCGACGACTCCGGCGCCGATGACGATCACGCTGGGGGCCATCCCGCCACCCTATCGGTGGGCGGGGCCCGGCGCGGTCGCAGCTAGTGCGACCCGAGCTGCGAGTCCACCAGCGAGTACCCGCCGTTGGGGTTGCGCGAGGGCTCCGGCTCGCCGAAGCGCGGGTTCGCCTTGCCCGGGAGACTCTCCATCGGCACATGCAGGCGGCGCGCCGCGACGGCGGCCACCAGAGCCGCGGCGAGCAGGACGGCACCGGCCGCGACGAGCAGCCAGCCGACGACGTCACCCCGGGTGAGCAGCACGACACCCCACGGCCCGGTCATCCACGCCCCGGCGCCCGCGAGGATCGCCAGCCCCACGAGGAGCCCGACCCTCCGGCGCCGCCGCTGATCCTTCTCGAACTCCGCCATCAGTGCGCTCATACGCCACCCCCTGTCCACACCCTAGTGGCGTGGCAACCGGGTCAGGAAGCCTCGACGACCTCGAACCGGTTCCCGTCCTGATCGTGGGCGGCGAACATCGCCGGGACACCGGGCCAGCGCAGCAGCTCGCCGACGGCGACGCCCTGCCGCTCCAGGGCGGCGTGCGCGACCCCCGCATCCCGCGCCGCGAAGCGCACGCCCGTCTCGACCCCGGCGGGCGCCTCGTCGCTCGCCCGCACCAGCGAGACCGAGACCGGAGACCCGGGAGGCGCGAGCATGATCCAGCGGCCGCCCGTCTGCGGGAGAGGCGCATCCACCCGGACCTCGAACCCGAGCACGTCGCGATAGAAGGCGAGCGCCCTGTCCTGATCCGCGACCGGGATGCCGATCGTGCTGACGCCGACGATGCCGGCTCCGTCCGTGTCCGTCATGGCCGACATCCTGCCGCATCCGGTGCTGCCGCATAAGCCGGCGGTGACGGCACGGCGATGCCGCACATCCTCACCCGCGAGTGACGATGTGCGGCATCCCGTGTGCTGCTGCCGACCGGCTAGTGCCCCGCGTCGCCGTGCGTGCGCGGGTTGACCGGGAGCGTCGGGGCCACCGGGTGGTCGTACGTCACCGAGCCGCTCGCGGAGCCGCCGCTCTTCTTGGCCACCACCGGAGCGAGGGCCGGGTAGGCCGGCGCCACGATCGACGCGCCTCCGCAGCTCGTGAGACCCGCCACCTCGGGCGCCAGCACCGACGTGCCTCCGACCAGGGTGACGCTGGTCGCCCCCAGGAAGAAGATGTCGTCGAGCGTGCGCTGCGGCACGCAGCCGCCGAGGGTGATGAAGAGCGGCGAAGCGCTCTTGCCCGCCCAGGCGGACGCACCGAGGGCGTCCGGGAAGTTGAGCCCGTTGGCCAGGATGACGCGGTTGCTGCTGGCGAACGCCGTCTCGACGATCTGCTGCGACGAGTCGAAGCGGTCGACGCCCGCCAGGTGCAGCACCGTGCCGAAGTGCGCGAAGTCGGCGACCAGGGAGGGCGACATGACGGCCGAGCCGCCGATGACGACGATGTGGGTCGTACCCAGGTCGTGCAGCAGCTGCGCCGTCGCCGGGTCCACCGAGGTCGCGTTCCCGTTCACCAGGAGCAGCGGTGCGTGGAGGCTGCCCGCCGCGCCGCCCGCGCTCAGCGAGTCGGGGAAGTTCAGGCCGGTGGACACGTAGACGGTGGGCGCCGAGGTGAAGCTGTGCCGGATGACCGCCTGCGACGTGCCGAACCGGTCGCCGCCGTAGACCCGCTGGACGTCGGTCGAGAGCCCGCGCAGCGTGGTGAGGACGTCGTCGCTCACCACGGCCGGTCCGCCGACCACGACGATGTGAGCAGGATGCAGCCGCGCGATCTCCGCGGAGACCGACGCGGGCAGGTAGCCGGGAGCGGTCAGGAGGAGCGGGCCGGAGTCCTGCGCGGCGGCGGGTCCGCCCGAGAGCGCGTCGGGGAACGAGATGCCGTTGGCGACGTAGACGGTGCCGACGGTCGCCGGGTCGGGGTAGGCGGCCTTCGACACCTCGACGGAGGTGGCGAACCGGTCGCTGCCGGCCGTCCGGTTCACGGTGACCACCCGGAGGGTGTAGGTCTGCGTGACGGACTCGCCGTTGCTCGGCACGGTCGCCGTCAGGTCGAAGGTGTACGAGCCGGGGGTGGTGGCCGTACCGGAGATCGTGTCGCTGTTCAGCGTCAGACCCGGCGGGAGGGACCCGTTGGTCACCGCGAAGGTCAGCGGCGACGCGTCGATCGACCAGCTCGAGATCTGCTGCGAGTAGGGCGAGCCTGTCGGGACGACGCCGGAGACGCTGCCGAGGAACGACACCGGCTCCCAAAGGCCGGTCACCGCCGCACCGGAGCCGTAGATCACGGTGTTCGTGAACACGTCGGCCACGATGTCGGTGCTGAGCACGTACGCGCCCAGGGTGCTGCTCCAGGTGCGGATGGCGCCGTTCTCGGTGTTGATGCGGAACACCTGGTTGGCGTTGCGTCCGATCACCGTCTGCGTCGTCGGGTCGATCCCGAGCGCCGAGACGCCGTGGCCGAAGCCGCTGGGCACGGCGATCGGCGAACCGAGCGCCTTGCCGGCGCCGTCCACGACCATGACGCTGTCGGAGTCCAGGGATCCGAGGTACGCCCGGTGGTGGTCCGCGTCGACGGTGAGCGCCAGCGGAGCCGCGGGGAGCGGCACCGTGCCGGTGACCGACCCGGCGGCCTCGTCCACGAGGACGACCGACGGTCCCGCGGCGTTCACGACGTAGAGAAGGCCGGCCTGCGAGTCCACGCCGATGCGGAAGGCGGTGCCGCCGACCGTGATGGCCGTGCCGAGGGCGAGCGTCGTCTCGTTCACCGGGACGACCGTGCCGAGGGTCCCCGTCGTGACGAACACCTTCCCGGTCGTGTGGTCGACGACGAGGTCGCGGGGGTTGCCGGGGATCGGGACGGAACCCGTCACGGAGTTCGTGCGCTCGTCGATCCGCGACAGGACACCGGTGGCCGGGTCCAGCGTCCACACCAGGGCACGGGTGGCGTCGGCGTCGATCTGCCGGTTGTTGGTGTTGGGGAGGCTGACCGTGTCGACGGTGCTGCCGTCCATCTCGTTCAGGATGGCGACGCCGCTGTCGATCGCGGCGAACGCCTGGGCCGTGTACGAGTCGATGGCGACATCGGTGACCGAGATGCCGATGGCGGCCGAGAACGCCACCTCGTAGGAGGCGGTGCCCGGCGTGGCGGATGCGGGGAGGCCGACGGCGGCCACTCCGGCCGCGGTCAGTGCGGCGACGGCGACGCCGGCGACGACGCGATGGCGGCGGCGCGGCGGAGCCGTCTGCGAGTGTTCGGGGATACGGACGGCGGCGGCGCGATCACGCACGGGCGGCTCACTTTCGAATGCGGCCCGCTGTGATGATGCGAGCATCCTGCTCAGTCAAAACCATCCGGCCGGTTTCGCTCTACCCCAGTACGAGGGGCACCCCGTGCGGGGCTCGCTCTCTTGCTGTGCCGGCTCTCCCGGCATTGGATGGGCCCGACGAAGGGAGATCCATGTCCACGGATCAGTATCACGAGCCCCCGAGCGAACTCAGCGCGGAGACACGGACGTTCGCACGGATGTGCGCCAGCCTCTCGGAGGAGGCGGAGGCGATCGGCTGGTACGAGCAGCGCATCGCCGTTGAGCAGGACGAGGTCGCCCGCGCGATCATGCTCGACTCGCTCGCGGAGGAGTACAAGCACTTCAGCATGGAGCTCGAGTTCCTGCTCCGGGCGAAGCCCCAGTGGCGCGAGACCGCCCAGGGCATCCTCTTCCAGGACGGCGACATCGTCCAGCACGGCGAGGAGGCCGAGGAGGCCGCCGAGGACGCACCCGCTTCGTGAGCCACGCCTGAGCAGCACGCCGTGCGCCCCTCCCGTCGGAAGGGGCGCACGGCGTGCTGGGATGCGCGCTACTTCGTGATGCCGGCGAAGAACGCGGCGCCGTTCGGCGTCCCGACTCCGGTGGCCGTGTCGTAGCCCTTCGTGCTGTGGAGGGTCTGGTTCGGCTCCTCCTGCGTGCGCAGGCTGTAGCTCAGACCGCCCGCAGCGCTCTCGCTGTCGACATAGTTGACGCGCAGCACCGACGGCAGCGGGGACTGCACGGTGGTGCCGAACATGTCGGCCTGGTCGACGTCGTAGAACGCCGAGCCTCCGGCCGAGTACGCCGCGTAGATCCGCGGGTTCAGGAACCCGAGCGGTGCGCCGGCCACCTGGTTCGCGACCGCCGCCATGCCCGCGGTGAGCGGAGCCGCGACCGACGTGCCGCCGATGCGGTACTCGTCGTAGTAGGTGCCGTTGCTGAACGCCTGGGTCTGACCGACGAGGAGGCCCGTGTTCGGATCCGCCAGCGCGCTGATGTCCGGCACCAGGCGTCCCGACGCCGCACCCACGGCCGCCGCCTGGTAGGCGGGCTGTGCGAAGATGCGGCTCACGCCACCGCCACCGCCGCCGTTGAACGTGCCGGGCAGCGGCGACGCGAAGGTGCCGTCGAGCTCGTACGGGGCGCTGGACATGTGGTCGGTCGGCGTCGGGTTGACCGCGTCGAGCCCGGTCTGCCAGCCGACCTCGAACGAGCGCTTCCAGCCGGTGTTGTTCAGCGGGGATGCCGGGTCGTCGATGGCCGCGTACGTCAGGCCCGACGGGGCGGCCGTCGGAACGACGGAGGCGGAGCTGCCGCCGACCGCCGTCACCCACGGGCTGTCGGCGTAGAAGTCCACCGTCGGCGTCCCGAACGAACCGACCTCGTCGCCGCTGTCGCCGCTGGAGACGAACACGCCGACCCCGGTCGCCGCGGCCTCGATGAAGGTGTTGTTGAGGCTGTTGATGAAGCCCTGCGGCACCGCCTCACCGGCGAACCCGTAGCTGATCGAGAGGATGCTCGCCAGGTGCTTGTCGACGATGTGGTTGACCGAGGCGTCGAAGTCCTGCCGCGCGTTCGCGGAGGCGACGTACAGCAGTTCAGCGCCCGGGGCCGTCGTGTGGATGGCCTCGGCGTCGAGCGTCTCCTCGCCGTAGTAGTCCCCCGGCACCTGCTGCGGCGTGTCCGGGTGCTTGTACACACCGGGCGCGACCAGCTGGGTGATCTTCGGAGCGGGCAGGTTGTGGAGGCTGCTGTACTTCGTCACGTCCTGGACGAGCGTGGGGCTCGCGTTGGCGCCGACGAAGGCGACGGTCTGTCCGGAGCCGTTGGCGGCGACCTGATCGAGGCCGTACAGCCCGCGCACCTGGGCGGGCGTGTAGCCGCACGGAGCGATGGGCTTCGTGCTGGTCCCGTACGCCGGGGCGTTCGGCATGGCCACCGTCTTCTCGCCGTACCAGAGCGAGCAGGGCTGCCCGGCGCGGAAACCGGCCGAGGGGGCGCCGTGGTTCTGCTTCGGGCTGTTGCCGTTGCCGTCGGTGCTCGTCGGCTGGATGAGCGACGCGCCCTGGTCGAGCCCGGCCACGCTCTCCACGATGCCGGCCAGCGACGCCGGGACGGTGACGGCCGACTCGGGTGCCCGCAGGGTGGTCCCGAACGCGCTGTACTCGCCGAGGGTGACGCCGAACGCGCTCTGCGCCTGGGCGACGGTTCCCTCGGCCGACACGTAACGGTTGTTGCTGGGGGTGTCCACGATGCTGAAGCCTGCGCTGCGCAGGAACTGCTGCACCGCCACCACGCTCGACTGGCTCGGCGCGAACTTCTGCCGGAACGCCTGCGGCGTGAGGAACTTGCGGTAGCTGGAGGAGCCGGGGGTCGAGACAGCGAGTGCGGTCTGCGCCGCGGCGGAGGCGTTCTGCCACGGGAGGTACACCCGGAGGTCGACGGTGTCGGTGGCGGGCGCGGCGGAGCGGAGCGCCTTCGCGTTCGCCCACGCCGGCTGACTGCCGGGCAGGGCACTGCGGCCTGATGCCGCAGCGGCCGGTGTCGCGGCTGCCGCGACAAACAGAAGGGCCGCGCCGGCGGTGACGGCTGCGGCCCTGAGGGTTCTCGATGTGGTGCGCACGGATGTCCTTTCATCGATGCGGGATTGCGCTAGTGGCGCAGGTCAATCCAACGCCCTCACGAGAGCCGGAACAACAATGCGGCCC
Source organism: Leifsonia sp. 22587 (assembly GCF_052044215.1). NCBI lineage: Bacteria > Bacillati > Actinomycetota > Actinomycetes > Micrococcales > Microbacteriaceae > Leifsonia > Leifsonia sp. 22587. The sequence goes on along the minus strand of NZ_JBQENB010000004.1, from coordinate 336,102 downwards.
CTGAGAGTCCGTACAGGAACCCTGCCGCCCGTCGCCCGCATCCGCCGAGGTGCACGTCGTTGTGCCCGACACGCCGCGCGGGTGCGCAACAAGGTGCACTTCGGCGAAGGGAGGGTTTCCGGACAGCAGAAAACCCCGGTCATGACCGGGGTTTCGACGGGATTTCTACTGCTGGGGTACCTGGACTCGAACCAAGAACAACTGAACCAGAATCAGCCGTGTTGCCAATTACACCATACCCCACTGCTTCGGACCGCGGCCCGGGCACGAGAACCAACTCTAGCCTACCCGCGGCGCGGACTACAAAACGGCGGCGCCGTCCAGCGCGAGCCCGATGAGGTCGCGGTTGACGGCCGCGGCGACGACCGCGCCGGAGCCTGCGGCGACGATCAGCTGCTGCGGTCCGGGCGCCGTCGTCTCCCCCGCCGCGTACACGCCGGGCAGCGAGGTGCGGCCCTGCGCGTCCGTGACGAGGTAGCCCTCGTCGTCGCGGTCGAGATCGAGGGCGTCGGCGAACGCCAGCGCCGGCGACCACACCGGGCGGAGGAACCCGCCGGCCCGCTCGATCACGGTTCCGTCCTCGAGACGGACGCCCGTCATGACGCCCTTCTCGCCGACGACGTCGTCGATCCGGCGACGCTCGACCCGCACGCCGAGCTGGGCGAGCGTCCGCTCCTCGTCGGCGTCGACGACCTCGGCGGCGTTCGTGAAGACGATCAGGTCGTCGGTCCACTGGGTGAGCAGCAACGCGCGCTCGGCCAGGTCGGGCGTCTCGCCGATCAGCGCGAGCGGCTGCCCGGCGGACTCGAAGCCGTCGCACTCGATGCAGCTGTGCAGCTGGGTGCCGTAGTAGGCGCGCAGGCTCGGGATGGCCGGCATCGTCTCCGTGACGCCGGTCGCGATCACCACGGTGTCCGCGACCACATCGACATCGGCGCCGCCGCGAACGCCACGGCCCGTCACCCGGAAGCCGTCGCCCTCCACGGAGACCGCGCTCACGTGGGCGAAGACCACTGAGGCGTTCTCGTAGGCGTCGACCTCCTCGCGACCGAGGCGGCGGAGCTCCAGCGGCGACACCCCGTCACGGGTGAGGAAGCCGTGCGCCAGCAGCGTCGCGGCGTGGCGCGGACGGTTGCCGTCCACCACGAGCACGCGCCGCCGCGCCCGCGCCAGGTTCAGTGCGGCCGACAGCCCTGCCGGGCCGCCGCCGATCACGACGACCTCGACCGACGCCCCCGACGCCCCCGACGCCACCGACGCCTCGGACCCCGCAGCCCCCGGCATCCCGCTCACCGCTACGCCAGCGCCGCGGACAGCCGGTCGAGCCGCACGACCGTCTCCGCCTTGCCGAGGATCTCCATGGACTCGAACAGCGGAGGCGACACCCGACGGCCGGAGATCGCCACGCGCAGCGGGCCGAACGCGACCCGCGGCTTCAGCCCGAGCCCCTCGATCAGCGCGTCGCGCAGCGCGGATTCGATCGCGTCGTGCGTCCACTCCGCCTCGGGCACCAGCTCCAGCGCGCCGAGGGAGGCCGCGAGCACCTCGCCGGCGTTCGCCGGCAGGGAGGCGCGGGCGTCGTCCTCGACGACGAGCGAGGCTGCGTCCGTGAACAGGAAGCCGAGCATCCCGGGCGTCTCGCCGAGCAGCTGCACGCGCTCCTGAACGAGCGGCGCGGCCTCGGCGAGCACGGCGTGCTGCTCGGGCGTCAGCGGCTCCTGCACGACACCGGCGGCGGCCAGGTACGGGATGGTGCGCTCGGCGAAGTCGGCGACGTCGAGCAGGCGGATGTGGTCGCCGTTGATCGACTCCGCCTTCTTCAGGTCGAAGCGCGCCGGGTTCGGGTTCACGTTCTTCACGTCGAACGCGGCGACCATCTCCTCCAGCGAGAAGACGTCGCGGTCGTGCGTGAGCGACCAGCCCAGCAGCGCCAGGTAGTTGACGAGCCCTTCGGGGATGAAGCCGCGGTCGCGGTGGTGGAACAGGTTCGACTCCGGGTCGCGCTTGGAGAGCTTCTTGTTGCCCTCCCCCATGACGTACGGCAGGTGGCCGAAGCGGGGCACGAACGTCGTCACGCCCGCGTCGATCAGCGCGTGGTACAGCGCGATCTGGCGCGGCGTAGACGACAGCAGGTCCTCGCCGCGGAGCACGTGCGTGATGCCCATCAGCGCGTCGTCGACCGGGTTCACGAAGGTGTACAGCGGATGCCCGTTCGGGCGCACGACGACGAAGTCGCTGAACGACCCCGCCTTGAACGTGATCTCGCCGCGCACCAGGTCGTCGAAGCTCAGGTCGTCGTCCGGCACCCGGAGGCGCAGCGCCGGCTGCCGGCCCTCCGCGCGGTACGCCGCCTTCTGCTCGTCGGTGAGGTCGCGCTCGAAGTTGTCGTAGCCGAGCTTCGGGTCGCGGCCGAGCGAGACGTTGCGCGCCTCGATCTCCTCGGCCGTGGCGAAGCTCTCGTAGATGTGGCCCGACTCGCGCAGCCGCTCGACGAGGTCGCGGTAGATGTCGTACCGCTGCGACTGGCGGTAGGGCCCGTCCGGGCCGCCGACGTCGATGCCCTCGTCCCAGTCGAGGCGCAGCCAGCGCAGCGCCTCGAGGATCAGCTGGTAGCTCTCCTCGCTGTCGCGGGCCGCGTCGGTGTCCTCGATGCGGAAGATCAGCTTGCCACCTGTGTGCCGGGCGTAGGCCCAGTTGAACAGGGCCGTGCGGATCAGCCCGACGTGGGGCGTTCCGGTCGGCGACGGGCAGAAGCGCACGCGCACATCGGCGCCGGTGGCTTCGGAGAACGGGTGAGCGATCGAGTCAGACATACGACTCCGATCCTACCGGTGGGGCTACTTCGGGGCGCGCACCGGATTGACCAGCGAACCGACGCCGTCGATCTCCACCTCGACCGTGTCGCCGGCCTTCATCGGGCCGATGCCCGACGGCGTCCCGGTGAGGATCACATCCCCCGGCAGCAGCGTGAACACGCTCGACGCGTAGGCGATGATCGACGGGATGTCGTGCACCATGTCCGAGATCGGCGCCTCCTGCTTCAGCTCGCCGTTGAGGCGCGTGCGCAGCACGGCGTCGGGCGCCAGATCGGTCTCGATGACCGGGCCGAGCGGGCAGAAGGTGTCGAAGCCCTTTGCGCGGGTCCACTGGCCGTCTTTCTCCTGAAGGTCGCGGGCGGTGACGTCGTTGGCGACGGTGTAGCCGAAGATGTGCTGGGCCGCGTCCTCGCGGCGCACGTTGCGGGCGATCGTGCCGATCACCACGGCCAGCTCTCCCTCGTAGTCGACGCGCGACGACTGCGGCGGGACGACGATCGGGTCGCCGAGGCCGATGACCGAGGTGTTGGGCTTCAGGAACAGCAGCGGCTCTCCCGGCGCCTCACCGCCCATCTCGGCGGCGTGCTCGCGGTAGTTCTTGCCGACGGCGACCACCTTCGACCGCGGGATGACCGGTGCGAGCAGCGAGCCGACCTTGCCGAGCGGAACGCGCTCCCCCGTGGTGTCGAAGCCGACGAACATCGGGTCCCCGGCGAGCACGACGAGGGCGTCGTCGTCGACGATGCCGTAGTCGATCGCCGGGGTGCTCTGGCCGTCGCGGGTGTGGCTGAATCGTGCGATCTTCACGCGTTCGAGCCTAGCGCCGTGACGATGCGGGTGAGCGCGGGCGTGGGGATGCCGTGGCGGTCGCCGATCCGCAGGAGCGCGCCGCCGATCGCGTCGAGCTCGTTCGGCGCGTCGGCCGCGAGGTCCTCCTGCAGGGAGGTGCGCATTCCGCCCGGGACGCTCCGCAGCGCGCGGATGAGGTCGAGCTCCGACGCCGGGACGCCCTCGGCCGCCGAGCACGCGACGACCTCGGCGACGACCGCCTCCGTGAGCTCCGGGTCCTCGCTGAGCGCCGCACCGGCGGGCTGCCGCCAGTACGAGGTCAGCAGCGCCAGCGACGCGAGCAGCCGGAACTTGGCCCACAGCACCTCGGCCTCGGTGCCGCCGACCCGGACGCTCGGCCCGGCGGCGGCGAGGGCGCCCACGGCCGCGAATCCGGCCGCCGCCTCCGGCGCCTCGATGCGGACGAACGGGCTCCGGTGGTCGATCACGGTGGTGGATGCGCGCAGCGCGGACACCGCGACGGACGCGCCCGCGACCGGGACGCCGGGCAGCGCCGCCCGCAGCGGAGCCATATGCTCGACGCCGTTGAGGAAGGACACGACCTCGGCCGGGCGTGCGGCGACGATGCCGGGCAGCACATCCTGCAGCCCGTACGCCTTGGTCGCCAGGATCACGCTCGCGCCCGCGGGCACCTCCGTCTCGGCGCGCACCGGCCGCACGGCGTCGCCGAACAGCTCGCTGCGCACCTCGATGCCGTCGCGGCGGATCGCCTCGACGGTCGCCGGGCGCCCGACGGCGACGACCTCCTCGTCCGCGCGCTGCAGCAGCCAGGCGAACAGCCCGCCGACGGCGCCCGGCCCGACGACCGCGAAGACCATCCCGCTTAAGCGTCCAGGCGGTACATCCAGTTGTGGCGGTCGCGCTGACGGCCGTACTGGATGTCGGTGAGCTCCTGACGCAGCGACATCGTCAGCTCGCCCGGAGGGGCGGTGATGTCGCCGACGGTGAAGGTGTCGGACTTCAGCTCGCCGATCGGGGTGATCACCGCGGCCGTGCCGCACGCGAACACCTCGACGATGTCGCCCGACTCGACGCCGTCGCGCCACTCGTCGATCGTCACGCGGCGGCGCTCGACGTTGTGACCGCGGTCGCGGGCCAGCTGGAGCACCGAGTCGAGGGTGATGCCCTCCAGGATGCTGTCGGAGTCGGGGGTCACCAGCGTGCCGTCCTTGCGGACGAGCACCACGTTCATCCCGCCGAGCTCCTCGATGTACTTCCCCTCGACCGAGTCGAGGAACAGCACCTGGGCGCAGCCGTGCTCGTAGGCCTCCGCCTGGGGCAGCAGGCTCGACGCGTAGTTGCCTCCGGTCTTCGCCGCGCCCGTTCCGCCCTTGCCGGCGCGCGACCAGTGGTCGGAGAGCCAGATGGACACCGGTGCGACGCCGCTCGGGAAGTACGCGCCGGCGGGGCTCGCGATCAGGTAGTACGCCACCTTGTTGGCGGGGCGCACGCCGAGGAACGCCTCCTTGGCGAACATGAACGGCCGCAGGTACAGGCTGGTCTCCGGAGCGTCCGGCACCCAGTCCCCGTCGACCGCGATGAGCTGCTTCAGCGAGTCGAGGAAGTGCTCGACCGGCAGCTCGGGGAGGGCCAGGCGGTACGCCGAACGCTGCATGCGGGCGGCGTTCGCCTCGGGGCGGAAGCCCCAGATCGAGCCGTCCTCGTGGCGGTACGCCTTGAGGCCCTCGAAGATCTCCTGCGCGTAGTGGAAGACCGCGGCGGAGGGCTCGAGCTGGATCGGACCGTACGGGGAGACCCGCGGCCGGTGCCAGCCGCCCTTGGCCGACCAGCAGATGTCGACCATGTGGTCGGTGAAGAAGTTGCCGAAGCCCGGGTTGGCGAGGATCTCCGCGCGCGCGGCGGCGTCGCGCGCCGCCTCGTTGCGGGTGACGTTCCAGAGCAGGCCGGAGGTCTCGGTGGGGCCGCTGGTGAGAGAGATGCTGGTCGAGGTCATGACAGGTCCTTTGTGCGACGGTGGATCAATTCTGCGCCACTCGGGCGGCGATGGCGTCGCCGATCTCGGCGGTCGTTCGCGCAGCGCCTGTGCGGGCGGCGAGGTCGGCGGTCACCGCGTGCTCGACCCGCTCGGCGAGCTCCGACTCGCCGAGGTGGCGGAGCAGGAGCGCGGTGGAGAGGATCGCGGCGGTGGGGTCGGCCTTCTGCTGGCCGGCGATGTCGGGGGCCGATCCGTGAACCGGCTCGAACATGCTCGGAAAGGCCCCGGCCGGGTTGATGTTGCCCGAGGCCGCCAGCCCGATGCCGCCGCTGATCGCGGCCGCGAGGTCGGTGAGGATGTCGCCGAAGAGGTTGTCCGTGACGATCACATCGAATCTAGCAGGATCCGTCACCAGGAAGATGGTCGCGGCGTCGACGTGGAGGTAGTCGACGGTCACACCGTGGTGCTCGGCGGCGACCGCATCCACGATCCGCTTCCAGAGCGAGCCGGCGAAGGTCAGCACGTTGGTCTTGTGCACGAGGGTGAGCTTCTTGCGCCGCCGCTCCGCCTGCTGGAACGCGTACCGGACCACGCGCTCGACGCCGTAGGCGGTGTTGACCGACACCTCGTTCGCGACCTCCTGCGGCGTTCCGGCCCGGATGGCCCCGCCGTTCCCGACGTACGGTCCCTCGGTGCCCTCGCGCACCACGACGAAGTCGACCTCGCCCGGGTTGGCGAGCGGGCTGGCGATCCCCGGGAAGAGCGTGGTCGGACGCAGGTTGACGTAGTGGTCGAGCGAGAAGCGGAGTTTCAGCAGCAGCCCGCGCTCGATGTTCGCCCCGGCGAGCCGAGGGTCGCCCGGCGTCCCGCCGACCGCGCCAAGGAGGATGGCGTCGTGGGTGGAGATCGCCTCGAGGTCCTCGTCCGTCAGCACGTCGCCGGTCGCGAGGTACCGGTCGGCCCCGAGCGAGAAGTGCGTCTTCTCGAACGCGAGGCCGCCGTCCGCCGTCACCGCGTCCAGCACCTTCACCGCCTCGGCGATGACCTCCGGACCGATCCCGTCACCGGGGATGACGGCGAGCTTGACGGTACGCGACATGGGACTCCTCGCTGATGGATGCGGAACCGGTAGGTACTGCCACCCTATCGCCGCGTCCCGCGTCCGCCCGCCGGCTCAGGACCGCACGTGCCGGAGCGTCACGAGCGCGATGACCGCGGCGGTGGCGACCAGCCCGATCCCGATGACCGCCGTGACGCCGACCCCGCTGTCGAAGGCGGCGCGCGCCGAGGCGAGCAGCTGCTCGGCGAGCGGCCCCGGCAGGGCGCCCGCGACCGACACGGCCCCGCCGAGGGTCTCCCCCGCCGCGTCCGCCTGCGCGGCCGTCAGGCCCTCGGGCACGACCAGTGCCGCACGATACGACGCCGTGATCAGCGTGCCGAGCGTCGCCGTGCCGAGCACCGCACCCAGCTCGTAGGCGGTCTCGGAGACCGCCGACGCCGCGCCGGCCTTCTCGACGGGCGCGGTCGAGATCACGAGCTCGTTCGAGACGGTCTCGGCCGCTCCGATCCCCGCACCGAGGAGCACGAAGGATGCGAGCAGGATGCTCCAGGGCGCCCCGCCGCCGGTGAGCGCGACCAGCAGGTACCCGCCGGCCGAGAGCGTGAGGCCGCCGGCGATCACGAACCCCGGCTGCACCCGCCGGGCCACAGGGACGACCAGCAGTCCGGAGACGATCATCGTGAGGAGCCCGGGGAGCAGCACCAGCCCGGACTGCAGCGGCGTCAGCCCGATCACGAGCTGCAGGTGCTGCGAGACGAAGAACAGGAACCCGACGAGCGAGATCACGCTGAGCAGGTTGACGATGACAGCCCCGCTGAACGCCGGCCGCGAGAAGAGCCGCATGTCGAGCATCGGCACGGGACGCCGGAGCTGGCGGCGCACGAACAGCGCACCGGATGCGATGCCCACGACGATCGCCGCCACGGAGAGCGCAGAGAACCCGTCGACCGCGAGCGTCTTGATGCCGTAGACGATCGGCGCCATCGTCAGCAGCGAGAGCACGATGCCGAGCGCATCCACGGGCCCCGGAGCCGGATCGCGCGACTCGCGCACCAGCAGCGGGGCGAGCACCAGCAGCGGGATGAGCACGGGCACCGCGAGCAGGAAGACGGAGCCCCACCAGAAGTGCTCCAGCAGCAGGCCGCCGACGATCGGGCCGAGTGCGGACCCGGCCGCGAAGCCGGCCGCCCAGATGGCGACGGCGAGCCGGCGCTGCTCCCGGTCGGAGAAGATGCTGCGAAGGAGCGACAGCGTCGACGGCATGAGCATCGCGCCGAAGACACCCAGCGCGGCGCGCGCCGCGATCAGGAGCTCGGCGCTCGGCGCGAACGCCGCCGCGGCCGAGACGGCGGCGAAGCCGGTGGCGCCGATCAGCAGCAACCGGCGGCGGCCGATCCGGTCTCCCAGGCTCCCCATCGCGACGAGGAGCCCGGCGAGGACGAGCGGGTACACGTCCACGATCCACAGCATCCCGGTCGCGCTCGGTTTCAGGGCCTCGGAGATCGACGGCAGGGCGAAGCTCAGCACCGTGTTGTCCACCGACACCAGCAGGGTGGGCAGCATCAAGACGGCCAGAGCCGCCCACGCACGACCGCCCGCGCGCGCCGGGACGTCGTGAGGCGTGACGGGACGGGTGACGGTCGAGGACATGCATTTACTGTACCGTCTGGACGGTACAGTAGTCAACGTGTCCGGGCTACCATGGCCACATGCCGAGTGACGCGCCCGCCCCCTCCCGCTCCGCACGCGACCGCATCCTCGACGCGTTCGAGGAGCTGCTCGCGGAGCAGAGCGAGCGGGCGGCCACCCTCGACGCCGTCGCCGCCCGGGCCGGGGTGTCCAAGGGCGGCCTGCTGTATCACTTCGCCTCCAAAGAGGCGCTGGTCGACGGCGTGCTCGACCGCTTCTCCGCGCTCGTCGACGAGGACGTCGAGCGGATGCGGGCCGCGGAGGCCGGGCCGGTGGACTACTTCCTCCGCACCTCCATCCCGACCGACTCCCGCTTCGAGCGTGCCGTCATCGCGGTGGCCCGCCTCGCCCAGGCGGCGGACCCTCGCGCGCGGGACGCCCTCGCCGACGCCCAGCGCGTGTGGCTGGGGGCGCTCGAAGAGTCTGTGGGCGATCCCCTCGCCGCGCGCATGGTGATGCTCATCGGCGACGGGATGTACTACAACACCGCGCTCCTGCCCGCCGCGAACACGGTGCTCCGCGACGAGACCGATGTGGACCAGCTCATCGCGCTGGTGCAGAGGTTCGCGCACCCCGTCGAGTAGCGGCTCGGGTCGCCGGTATCACTCGACGGCGGCCAGCTGCCGGGCGAGCGACCGTGCGGTCCGCTCGTCCCCGGCGGCCTCGACCGCGCGGCGCAGGTCGTGCACCGCTTCCGCCGACCGGCCGGAGAGCCGCAGCAGCTCCGCCCGGGCGGCGTACGCCTGGGCGGCGGCAGGGCCGTGGAAGAGTTCCGGATCGGCGGCCAACGCCGAGAGGGCGACCTCCGGTCCGGCGTCCGGGCTGTGCCCCAGTGCGACCACCCGGCCGAGCCGCGCGGCGGGACTCGGCCACTGCCGCACCAGGCCGTCGTAGAGCCGGACGATCGCGGGCCAGTCGGTGGCCTGCCAGGTCGGGGCGATGGCATGGAGCCCGGCTATCCCGGCCTGCAGCGCGTACCGGCCGCCTCCCGCCAGCGCCGCCGTCGCGAGTGCCTCGGCCTCCGTCATCAGCGGGACGTCCCACCGCGAACGATCGGCGTCGCGCAGCAGGGCGAACTCGTCGTCCGCGGTCAGGCGCGTGGCCTGCCGCGCCTCGGTGAACAGCAGCAGGGCGAGCAGTCCGGCGCTCTCATCCGTGCGCGCGATGCGGTGGGCGTCGCGCGCGAGGGCGACGGCGTCGGCGCGCAGGGCGCGGTCGGCGGTCAGGTGCCCCACCGTGTACAGCAGGTAGATCGTCGCCAGCGCGTCGGGCATCCGATCGGCGACATCCCGCGGGTCGTCGAGCGCGAACCGCACGCCGGCCGAGTGGATGCGCTTCTTGGCCCGCGTGAGGCGTGCGGCCATCGTCGCCTCGGGAACCAGGAACACCTCCGCGATCCGGGCCGTCGGCAGGCCGCAGACGAACCGCAGCGCCAGCTCGACGCGGGCCTCCGCCGAGAGGCCGGGATGCGCGACCAGGAGGATGAGTTCCAGCCGCTCGTCGCCGGTGAACACCATCCCCTCCCCTGCGTCGTCGGACGTCGCCCGCTCCGTGCGGGCCAGCTCGGCGGCGAGGGCGGGCGCGGCCCGGTTCGCCGTCTGCTCGCGCCGCAGGGCGTCCAGCGCGACGCGGCGTGCGACCGTCGTGATCCACGCCGCCGGGTTCGTCGGCACGCGGCCGCGGGCGGCCTCCTCCAGGGCGCGCGCGAACGCCTCCTGCACCGCGTCCTCCGCGAGCAGGAGGTCGCCGGTCGTGCGCGCGACGGCGCCGAGGATGCGCGGGGCCTCCTCGCGCCAGGCGGTTTCTAGCCGATCGACGTCGAGCCTGTCCTCGGACGCGCCAGGCTGGCCCGGGCCGCCGGGGGCGCGCTCCGCCCCGGCGCGCTCCACCGGAGCACGCGGGGGCGGGGCGGCCGGCGTCACTCAGCGCACCGCGTCCAGCACCAGCACCGGGTACAGCTCGAGCCAGCCCTGCGTCGGGCACAGCGCGGCCAGCTCGCGCGCCTGCTGCGGGCTCGCCGCCGTGAAGCTGTAGAAGCCGGTGATCACCTCGCTGGTCTCGCCGAAGGGGCCGCTCGTGTACACCGGGTCGCCGCCGCCGTTCGGCTCGATGCGGGTGGCGCGGCTGGCCTCCTGCAGGGCGCTGCTGGCGACGATGCGCTCACCGGCGGCCGCGACCGCCTCCTGGAAGGCGGCGTGACCGGCCATGCCGGCCTGCCACTGCTCGGGCGTCATCTCGTCGGGGTTCCAGTTCGGCTCGCGGATGAGCAGAACGTACTCGTCGGACATCGTGGTCTCCTCGGTTCGTAGGGATATCGACATCCCTACGACGCAAGTCAACCGCCGGAATCGACAGCCCGGAAGAAATATCTTCCGGGCCGCCTCCTCATCACGCCTCGGTGATGTCGATCTCCTGCATCAGGTCGGCGTCGATCGCCAGGCGCACCTTCTCGAGCAGGCCGTCCGGCACCCGCGAGTCGACCGTCAGCACGCTCAGCGCCTTGCCGCCGGCGGACGTCCGGGCGATCTGCATCCCCGCGATGTTGATGGCGGCCTCGCCGAACTCGCGTCCGTAGACCGCGACGATGCCGGGGCGGTCGTCGTAGACCATGACGACCAGGTGCTCGGCGACCGGCACCTCGACGTCGTAGCCGTTGATGCCGACGATCTTCTCGATCTGCTTCGGACCGGTCAGCGTGCCCGAGACGGAGATCTGCGACCCGTCGCTCAGTGCGCCCCGGAGGGTGATCAGGTTGCGGTACTCCTCGCTCACCGAGTCCGTGATGAGCCGTACCTCGATACCGCGCTGGTCGGCCAGCAGCGGCGCGTTCACGTACGACACCGTCTCGCTGACGATGTTGGTGAAGATGCCCTTCAGTGCCGCCAGCTTGAGTACGCTCACGTCGTAGTCGGCCAGCTCGCCACGCACCTCGACGTCGACGCTAGTGACCGGGCTGCTCGCGAGGCCGGAGAACACCTGGCCGAGCTTCTCCACGAGCGGGATGCCGGGACGCACGTACGGGTCGATGACGCCGCCCGCGACGTTCACGGCGTCGGGGACCAACTCGCCCGAGAGCGCCAGCCGCACCGACCGGGCGACCGAGACGCCCGCCTTCTCCTGCGCCTCGTCGGTGGAGGCGCCGAGGTGCGGCGTGACGACGACGTTGTCCAGGGCGAGCAGCGGCGAGTCCTGCGGCGGCTCGGAGACGAACACGTCGAGGCCCGCGCCCGCGATGGTGCCGGTCGTGAGGGCGCGGTACAGCGCATCCTCGTCGATCAGGCCGCCGCGCGCGACGTTCACGATGAAGGCGGTCTTCTTCATCTGGGCGAGCTGGTCGTCCGAGATCATGCCCGTCGTCTCGGGCGTCTTCGGCATGTGGATGGTGATGAAGTCCGACTGCGCGAGCAGCTCGTCCAGAGTCACCAGCTGGACGCCGAGCTGCTGCGCCCGGGCGCTGGTCACGTAGGGGTCGTAGGCGACCACGTTCGTGCCGAAGGCCTGCAGGCGCGCGGTGATCAGCGCGCCGATGCGGCCGAGCCCGATGATGCCGATCGTCTTCTCGTACAGCTCGACGCCGGTGTACTTGGAGCGCTTCCACTGACCCTGCGCCAGCGCGCTGTGGGCGGCCGGGATGTGGCGGGCGAGGCTCAGGATGTGGCCGACGGTGAGCTCCGCGGCCGAGATGATGTTCGAGGTCGGAGCGTTCACGACCATCACGCCCGCGCTCGTGGCGGTCTTGATGTCGACGTTGTCGAGGCCGACACCGGCACGGGCGATGACCTTCAGGGCCTTGGCGGCGCCGATGACCTCGGCGTCGACCTTGGTGGCCGAGCGCACCAGGATGGCGTCGGCGTCGGACACCGCGTCGAGCAGAGCCGGCCGGTCGGTCCCGTCCACCGAGCGGATCTCGAAGTCGGGCCCGAGGGCGTCGACGGTGGCGGGCGAGAGTTCTTCGGCGATCAGGACGACCGGCTTTGTCACGTGGCAGTTCCTTCGAGGTGCGAGGGCTGGCTTGGGAAGAAGTGCGCCACGGTCGGTGGGGCGCGGAACGGCTTAACTCTAGCGGTCGGCCATCGGCGCCTTTCGCCGCGTTACGCCGGGTGTGGGTGCTCTCCGGAGCTGCTTGCGGGAGAGGATGGGGCGGTGACCCTTTTCGAGACAGCGCAGCTCATCGTCCGCATCCTGCTCGCGGCGGTGTTCGTCGCGATGGGCGCGCTGCACTTCGTCCCGGGACCGGCACGTGGGATGGCGGCGATGATCCCGCCGGCCCTGCGGATCGTCTCCCCGCGCACCCTGGTCGCCGTGACCGGGCTGTGCGAGATCGCGGGCGGGATCGGGCTGCTGGTGCCCGCCGCACGGGTGGCCGCGGCGATCTGCCTCGCGGTGTTCCTGGTCGCGGTCTTCCCGGCGAACGCCTACGCCGCCGGCAAGACGGATCGGTTCGGCGTCTTCGCGACGCCGCTCGTGCCCCGCGCGATCCTGCAGGTCGTGCTGATAGCGGCCTGCCTGTTCTGCGCGATCTGACGGATGCGCGCAGCGGCCGTCAGCGCGGGTCGCGGGCCGTCAGCGCGGGTCGCGGGCCGTCTCGACCGCCGCGGCGACGACCGCCGGGTCGGTGATGTCGTAGGCCGCCTCTCCCCCGCCCGGCCCGCTCGGGCCGCCGGTCACGGTCGTCCGGGCGGACAGGTGCACCGCCGCCACCCCGGAGGCCGCCAGCGACGCGATGTCGTCGACACGCACTCCGCCTCCGGCCATCACCTGCAGCCGCCCGGCGGCCTGGCCGACGAGTTTCCGGAGACTCGGGATGCCGTCCACGCTGCGCGCGGCGCCGCCCGAGGTGAGCACGCGGTCGACGCCGAGGTCGGCGAGCTCCTCGACGGCCGTCAGCGGGTCGGCCACCACATCCAGCGCGCGGTGGAAAGTGACGTCGAGCCCTTCGGCCGCGTCGACGAACCGGCGGACCGCTTCGCCGTCGACGGTGCCGCGCTCGTCGAGCGCGCCGATGACGACGCCGCCGGCGCCCGCCTCGCGGGCGAACCGGATGTCGGCGACCGTGATCGCCACCTCGTCCGCGTCGTAGAGGAACCCGCCGCCGCGCGGGCGGACCAGCACGTGCACGAAACTCTCGCGCCCGCGTCGCCGGGCCACCTCCACCGCGGCCCGCACCAGGCCGCCGGACGGCGTGAGGCCGCCCATCGCGAGCGCGGTGCACAGCTCGACCCGGTCGGCGCCCTCCGCGAGGGCGACGCGCACGCCGGCGATGTCCTGGACGGCGATCTCGACGGCGATGCCCATCGCTGCTCCTCACGCAGAAGGGTGCCNGCGTGCGGCACCCTGAGACTACTGGGCGGGACCCGGCGGCCGAGACCGCGGATCCTCCCGGGAGATCGCTGCGATCAGCGGGCGACCTCGCCGTCCACGTAGTCGTCGTCGTTGGAGGCGTTCCACGCGAAGAGCTTGCGCAGCTCGCGGCCGGTGGCCTCGATGGGGTGCTGCTCGCCCTTCTTGCGGAGCTCCAGGAACTCGGGAGCGCCCGCGTCCTGGTCGGCGATGAAGCGCTTGGCGAAGGTGCCGTCCTGGATGTCGGACAGCACGGCCTTCATGTTCTCCTTCACGTGCGGGTCGATGACGCGCGGGCCGGAGACGTAGTCGCCGTACTCGGCGGTGTCCGAGACGCTCCAGCGCTGCTTGGCGATGCCGCCCTCCCACATCAGGTCCACGATGAGCTTCAGCTCGTGCAGCACCTCGAAGTAGGCGACCTGCGGCTGGTAGCCGGCCTCGGTGAGGGTCTCGAACCCGTACTGGACGAGCTGCGAGACGCCGCCGCACAGCACGGCCTGCTCGCCGAACAGGTCGGTCTCGGTCTCCTCGGTGAAGGTGGTCTTGATGCCGCCGGCACGGAGGCCGCCGATCGCCTTGGCGTAGGAGAGGACCAGCGGCCAGGCGTTGCCGGACGCGTCCTTCTCCACGGCGACGATCACGGGGACGCCACGGCCGGCCTCGTACTCGCGGCGCACCGTGTGGCCCGGGCCCTTGGGCGCGACCATGATGACGTCGACGCCCTCGGGCGCCTCGATGTAGCCGAAGCGGATGTTGAAGCCGTGGCCGAAGACGAGGGCGTTGCCCTCCTGCAGGTTGTCCTTGATGTCGTCGGCGTACAGGTGACGCTGCACCTGGTCCGGCGCCAGGATGACGATGACGTCGGCCCACGCGGCGGCGTCGGAGGCGCTCAGGACGCGGAAGCCCGCCTCCTCGGCCTTGGGCTTCGACTTCGAGCCCTCCTTGAGGCCGATGACGACCTCGACGCCCGAGTCGCGGAGGTTCTGCGCGTGCGCGTGACCCTGCGAGCCGTAGCCGATGACGGCGACCTTCTTGCCCTGGATGATCGACAGGTCCGCGTCGTTGTCGTAGTAGATCTCAGCCACTTGGTGCTTCTCCTTGCTGGTTCGGTTCGTACGTGCTTAGTTCGTTCGTCGCCCGGAGGGCGACTCAGTTCTTGAAGACGCGCTCGGTGATGGACTTGCCGCCGCGGCCGATCGCGAGCAGGCCCGACTGGGCCATCTCCTTGATCCCGTAGGGCTCGAGCACCTTGAGCAGCGCCTGCGTCTTGCCGCTGTCGCCGGTGACCTCGATGACGAGGGCGTCCGTCGCCACATCGACGACGCGGGCTCGGAAGAGGTTCACGGCCTCCAGCACCTGTGACCGCGTGGAGTTGTCCACCCGCACCTTGATCAGCAGGTGCTCGCGCTGGACGGACTGCGACGGCTCGAGCTCGACGATCTTGATCACGTTGATGAGCTTGTTGAGCTGCTTCGTCACCTGCTCGAGCGGCAGGTCCTCCACATCCACGACGACCGTGATGCGCGAGAGGCCGTCGACCTCGCTCGTGCCCACCGCGAGAGAGTGAATGTTGAACCCGCGCCGGGCGAACAGCCCCGCGACACGGGTCAGCAGACCGGGCTTGTCCTCCACCAGGAGGCTCAGAACGTGCGTGCTCATGGGTCACTCCCCTCCGAAGGACGGACTGTGGTCGCGGGCGTACTGCACGTAGCTGTTGCTGACGCCCTGCGGCACCATCGGCCACACCATCGCGTCGGCGCTCACCACGAAGTCGATCACCACGGGGCGGTCGTTGGTCTCGAGCGCGAGCTTGATCGCGGCGTCGACCTCCTCCTCCTTCGTGACGCGGATGCCGAGCGCACCGTACGCCTCAGCGAGCTTCACGAAGTCGGGCACCCGCACGGTGTCGTGGCCCGTGTTGAGGTCGGTGTTCGAGTAGCGGCCGTCGTAGAACAGCGTCTGCCACTGCCGCACCATCCCGAGCGACGAGTTGTTGATGATCGCCACCTTGATCGGGATGTTGTTGATCGTGCAGGTCGCGAGCTCCTGGTTGGTCATCTGGAAGCAGCCGTCGCCGTCGATCGACCACACCACGCGCTCGGGCTGGGCGACCTTGGCGCCCATCGCCGCCGGCACGGAGTAGCCCATCGTCCCGGCTCCGCCCGAGTTCAGCCACGAGTTGGGACGCTCGTACTTGATGAACTGCGCGGCCCACATCTGGTGCTGGCCGACGCCCGCCGTATAGATGCCCTCGGGCCCGGTCAGCTCGCCGATCCGCTGGATGACGTACTGCGGTGCCAGCAGGCCGTCGCTGGTGGGCGTGTACCCGAGCGGGAACTCCTCGCGGAGGCCGTTCAGGTAGGTCCACCACTCGATGATGTCGGGCTTCTGGGTGCGGGTGGCGTCCTGGAACGCGGCGGTCAGATCGACGATGACATCCTTGGCATCGCCGACGATGGGGACGTCGGCGGTGCGGATCTTGGAGATCTCTGCCGGGTCGACGTCGACGTGCACGATCTTCGCGTTCGGCGCGAACAGCGAGGTGTTGCCGGTCACCCGGTCGTCGAACCGCGCGCCGAGCGACACGATGAGGTCCGACTCCTGGAGCGAGAGCACCGCGGGCACCGTCCCGTGCATCCCGGGCATGCCGAGGTGCTGCTTGTGGGTGTCCGGGAAGGCGCCGCGCGCCGTCAGCGTGGTGACCACGGGCGCGCCGGTGATCTCCGCGAGCTCGAACAGCTCCTGCGACGCGCGGGCGCGGATCACTCCGCCGCCGACGTAGAGCACCGGCTTCTTCGCCTCGGCGAGCAGCTGGGCCGCGGCCAGCACCTGCTTGCCGTGCGCCTTGGTGATCGGCCGGTAGCCCGGCAGGTCGACCTTCGGCGGCCAGTTGAACGGAGCGGAGTTCTGCTGCGCGTCCTTGGTGATGTCGACGAGCACGGGGCCCGGGCGGCCGGTCCCGGCGATGTGGTACGCCGCCGCGATCGTGGCCGGGATGTCCTCGACGTCCTTCACCAGGAACGAGTGCTTGGTGATCGGCATGGTGATGCCGACGATGTCGGCCTCCTGGAACGCGTCCGTGCCCATCAGCGTGGAGAACACCTGGCCGGTGATGAACACGACGGGGACGGAGTCCATGTGCGCGTCCATGATGGCGGTGACCAGGTTGGTCGCGCCCGGTCCTGAGGTGGCCATCGCGACGCCGACCTTGTTGGCCGCGACCGCGTAGCCCTCGGCCGCGTGGCCGCCGCCCTGCTCGTGGCGGACCAGCACGTGGCGGATCCGGGTCGAGTCCATGATGGCGTCGTAGATGGGGAGGATGGCGCCGCCGGGCAGGCCGAAGACGTCGGTGACGCCGAGAAGCTCGAGCGTGCGGACGACCGACTGCGAGCCGGTCAGGATCTCGGGCGACGCCTTGCCCGGCGTCGCGGACGGCAACACAGTACTGGGGGTTGCATCCGTGGACATGCCTGTATCAGTCCCTTACGTGCGAATAGAGATGGATGGTGCTGGCGCGGGGCCCTCTCACCCGGTGACGGCTCCTTCTGCTGCGGAGCGCACGAGCTTGGAGAACTTCGCGAGAACGCCACGGGTATAGCGCGGAGGAAGAGGCGCCCAGCCTTCACGGCGGGCGGTCAGCTCTGACTCGTCGACAAGTAGGTCGAGGGAGCGAGCCGCGATATCGACCCGTATCAGATCACCATCGCGCACGAAGGCGATGGGACCAGCGTCCACCGCTTCGGGTGCTATGTGGCCGATGCACAGGCCGGTTGTGCCGCCTGAGAATCGTCCGTCCGTCAATAGTAGTACATCCTTGCCGAGCCCTGCGCCCTTGATGGCGGCGGTGATGGCGAGCATCTCGCGCATCCCCGGGCCGCCCTTGGGGCCCTCGTAGCGGATGATGACCACGTCGCCGGCCTTGATGCTGCCCTCGGTGAGGGCGTCCATCGCGGCGCGCTCGCGCTCGAACACGCGGGCGGGGCCCTCGAACACCTCGGCGTCGAAGCCGGCGGTCTTGACGACGGCGCCCTCGGGGGCGAGCGAGCCCTTGAGGATGGTGATGCCGCCGGTCGGGTGGATGGGGTTGTCGAGCGAGCGCATGACCTCGCCGTCCGGTGCGGGCGGGTTGATCTCGGCCAGGTTCTCGGCCACGGTCTTGCCCGTGACGGTGAGGCAGTCGCCGTGGAGCAGGCCCGCGTCGAGCAGGGCCTTCATGACCACGGGGACGCCGCCGTGACGGTCGACGTCGTTCATGACGTACTTGCCGAACGGCTTCAGGTCGCCGATGTGCGGCACCTTGTCGCCGATGCGGTTGAAGTCGTCGATCGTGAGGTCGACCTCGGCCTCGTGCGCGATCGCGAGCAGGTGGAGCACGACGTTGGTCGAGCCGCCGAACGCCATAGCGACGGCGATCGCGTTCTCGAACGCCTCCTTGGTGAGGATGTCGCGCGCCGTGATGCCCTTCTTGAGCAGGTTGACCACGGCCTCGCCGGAGCGGTGCGCGTAGTAGTCGCGGCGGCGGTCGGCCGAGGGCGGAGCGGCGGAGCCGGGGAGGCTCATGCCGAGCGCCTCCGCGACGGACGCCATCGTGTTGGCCGTGTACATGCCGCCGCAGGCGCCCTCGCCCGGGGCGATGGCGCACTCGATGCGCTTGAGGTCTTCTTCGCTCATCTTGCCGGCCTTGCAGGCGCCGACCGCCTCGAAGGAGTCGATGATCGTGACGTCCTTCTCCGTGCCGTCGGAGAGCTTCACCCAGCCGGGTGCGATCGATCCGGCGTAGAGGAAGACGGCCGAGAGGTCGAGGCGGGCCGCGGCCATGAGCATGCCGGGGAGCGACTTGTCGCATCCCGCGAGCAGCACGGTGCCGTCGAGGCGCTCCGCCATCATGACGGTCTCGACCGAGTCGGCGATGACCTCGCGCGAGACGAGCGAGAAGTGCATCCCCTCGTGGCCCATCGAGATGCCGTCGGAGACCGAGATGGTGCCGAACTGGAGCGGGTAGCCGCCACCGGCGTGCACGCCCTCCTTCGCGCCCTGCGCGAGGCGGTCGAGCGAGAGGTTGCAGGGCGTGATCTCGTTCCAGGAGGACGCGATGCCGATCTGCGGCTTCTCCCAGTCTTCATCGCCCATTCCGACGGCGCGGAGCATCCCGCGGCTGGTGGTGGCTTCGATCCCGTCCGTGACGACGCGCGAACGCGGTTTCCAATCGACTTCTGGCATGGGTCAACTCTAGGACGTCTCGAATGCCGCTCCGACCATGTGTCCCGCGCCTGGGGAGAGCTCGTGCGACCGTCAGTCTGTGGACGAGTTCACGTGCGCCTCGCGCGCCTGCGCCAGCAGGCCCAGCAGCGTCGCGATCGCACGCTCGTCGGCGACCCGGTACTGCGCGGCGGTCTCCCCCGCGCCCACCTTGATGCCCACGTCTCCGCGCTCCGGACGCAGCACGGCGAAGCCGTCCTCGTCGGTGACGTCGTCGCCGGCGAACAGCACCGCGGTGGCCTTCGTGTACTCGCGGAGCCGCTCGACGCCGTCGCCCTTGTTCGCGCCGCGGACCGAGAACTCGATGATGTCCTTGCCGTCGCGGATGGTCAGCGCATCGCTGACGCCCGCGGCCGCCTCCCGCGCCCGGGCCACGACCGTGCGGCCCTCCGCCGGGTCGACCTGCCGGTAGTGCACGCCGAAGCCGACCGGCTTGATCTCGAGCTTGGCGCCCGGGATGCTGTCCACCAACTCCTGCAGCACACCGCCCAGGCGCTCCAGCGTCGCCTGCTCGTCGTCGGTCAGGTCGAGCGAGACGCCGTCGCGGCCGAAGCGGATCTCGACGCCGTGCGACCCGACCAGGAGCGCATCCTCGTCCGCCTCCGTCACCGTCTCGAGGCTCGTGAGCGGCCGTCCGGAGACGTACGCGACCCAGGTGCGCGGAAGGTGCTCCAGCCGGTCGAGGGCGGCCTTCGACTCCGGCAGGGCGCGGGCGCCGCGCGGCACGTCGACGAACGGGGCGAGAGTGCCGTCGAAGTCGAGCGCGAGCAGCAGCCGGTCCGCGCGGGCCAGTTCCTGCAGCGCGCCGGCCAGTGCGACGGCGGCGGCGGGCGGACGGTGGGAGGCGGTGTCGGTCATGCGTCCTTCAGAGAAGTGGTAGGAAGTGCGGCGGACGGCTCAGCGCCGGTTGACCGGCGGGTCCTGGAGCGGGTGGTCGCCGTGCGCGCGGCGTGTGAGCGCGTCGAGGAACGAGGCCGACCAGCGGGCCACGTCGTTGGTCAGCACCTTCTTGCGCAGCGCCCGCATGCGGCGGGTGCGGTCGCGCTTCGGCATCGCCAGCGCCTGCAGGACGGTGTCCTTGAGGCCCTCGATGTCGTGCGGGTTGATCAGCAGCGCCTGGCGCAGCTCGTCGGACGCCCCGGCGAACTCGCTGAGCACCAGCACGCCGTCTTCGTCCACCCGGGTCGCGACGTACTCCTTGGCGACCAGGTTCATGCCGTCGCGCAGGGCGGTGACGAGCATGACGTCGGCGGCGAGGTAGAGCGCCACCATCTCCTCGCGGGGGTAGCCGTGGTGCAGATACGCGACGGCGGTGTGGCCCAGCGTCGAGTAGTCGCCGTTGATGCGGCCGACGGTCAGCTCGATCTCGTCGCGCAGCTGGCGGTAGGTCTCGACGCGCTCGCGGCTGGGGCTGGCGACCTGGACGAGCGTGACGTCCTCGGCCTTCACGCGCCCCTCTTCGAGGAGCTCGCCGAAGGCCTTCAGCCGGTGGCCGATGCCCTTCGTGTAGTCGAGGCGGTCGACGCCGAGCATGATCTTCTCGGGGTTGCCGAGCTCCTCGCGGATCTCCTTGGCGCGGGCCTGGATGTCGGGCCGGCGGGCGAGCTCCTGGTACTGGTCGGCGTCGATGGAGATCGGGAACTGGCGCGCCAGCACCGTGCGGGCGAGACCGCCGCGGCGGTCGGTCGTCACATGACGGTGCGAGCCCGCCTCGGGGTCGTCGGTGTCGATCGGCACCTCGATGATGGGGCCGCGGGTCTCGTAGCCCTTGAGCCGCCGCACGGCCCGCGAGAAGTTCCCCGCATCCGCCACGCGCTGGAAGCCGATTACGTCGGCGCCGAGCAGTCCGTCGATGATCTGGCGGCGCCAGGGCAGCTGCGAGTAGATCCCGTACGGCGGGAACGGGATGTGATTGAAGAACCCGATCACCAGGTCCGGCCGCAGCTCGCGCAGCATCGCCGGCACGAGCTGCAGCTGGTAGTCGTGCACCCAGACGACCGCGCCCTTGGCGGCCACGTCGGCGGCGGCCTGGGCGAAGCGCCGGTTGACCCGCACGTAGCTCTCCCACCACTCCCGGTGGTAGCTCGGCTGCGCGATCACGTCGTGGTAGAGCGGCCAGAGGGTGTCGTTGGAGAAGCCCTCGTAGTACTCCTGCAGCTCCTGCTCGGAGAGCGGGACGGGGTGGATGTTGATGCCGCCGGCCTCGAACGGCTCCACGTCCTCGTCCGCGACGCCGGCCCAGCCGATCCACACGCCGTCCTGCGACCGCATCACGGGCTCCAGCGCGGCGACCAGACCACCGGGCGACGGGCGCCAGTCGGCGTTGCCGCTCTCGTCGAGCACGCGGTCGACGGGGAGCCGGTTCGACACGATGATCAGGTCGTACGTGTCGCCCTCCGGTCCGGCGGTGGACGTGGAGGCGGTCGGTGCAGGCGTGGCGGTGATGGTGGGTCAACTCCCTCGAGAGGTCGGGACGTGAGACACCAGCCAGGGTACCAGCGTCCCTCCGCCGGGCCCCGGGCCGCACAGGTCAGGCCGGCGTCACTGCGCCCTCCCGAGCAGCTGGACCAGCCGGTTCGCGTACTCGGCGTAGCCGGCGGCGGTCGGATGGAAGACATCGGCGCCGGTCGTGTTGAGCCAGGGCTTCGCATCGCCGACCTCGTGACCGGCGAAGTCGACCGGGAGGAAGGTGAGCGGCTTGCCCGCCGCGCGCTGGTCGTCGACGGCCTGCCGGATGACCTCGTTCAGCCCCAGCGTGGCCGCGTTGATCGCCGCGGAGGTCTGGAAGTCGGGCGCACCCGGAGCCGAGACGTCGTAGAGCAGCGTGTACCCGGTCACCACGACGCGCGCGTTCGGCGCCGCCTGCGCGATGGCGCTGTAGACCGTCTGCAGCCGGTCGGGCAGGACGTTCAGCAGCGAGAGCGCGGCCGTCACCTCGTTGCGGCAGGCGGCGGCCTTGCCGGCGGCGCAGTCCCCCGCGATCTCGGCCACGCCCAGGTCGTTCCCGCCGATGCTGACCGTGACCAGGTCGGTGCGGTCGTCGAGCGCGATCAGCTGGTGCTTGAGCAGGTCGGAGGTGGTCGCGCCCGCGCACGCGGCGTTGACGACGAGGTCGATGCCCGCCTTGCGCGCGAAGACGGACGGGTAGCCGTTCGCGCTGAGACGGCACTTCCCCTGCTCGGCTCCTCCGCCGAACCCGGCCGCGTAGGAGTCACCCAGCGCGACGTACCGCGTCGCCGGCGTCAGCGGCTCCTTCGGGAAGGGGTCGGGCGTGGCGGTCGGGGTGGGAGCGGCCGTCTGGGCGCGCGACGCGGCGTCCGGGGTCTCGGCGCCGCTTGGTGCCCCCGAGCAGCCGCTCAGCACGAGGGCGACGGAGGCGGCGGCCGCGACGGCGACGGCACGGAGCAGGCGGGAGGCGCGCAGCGCGCGGCGGTCTCGGGATGCTTCGGGTCGCATCCCCCAGACTCTAGCCCGCGACCCTTGGGGAACGCTCAGATGTGATGGGCGTGCCGGGCCGGCCGGCGCGACGTCAGATGCGCTCGGTGAGCGCCAGCAGGATGGCGGGGACGGAGGCGGACAGCCGCTCCGTGAACGTCCGCTGGTCGTCGGCGAGCACGGCGCGCGCCTCCCCGTTGGCGCACAGCTCCGCGATCACGCGCACCGCTTCCTCCGGGTCGATGGTGAACCGGCGCCGGGCGCTGCTGAGCGCCTCCACGACGATCTCCGTCAGGTCCGAGAAGAACTCGTCGTGGTAGCGCAGGTAGTCGGCGGCGATCGAGTGGTCGCGCAGCGCCATCAGCTGGAACTCGGCCTGCACGAGCCACCATCGGCGGTCGTCGGACTGCAGCTCCAGGATGCGCGTGATGGTCTGGATGACGTCCTGGTCGCCGAGGTCGGCGCCGTGCTCGCCCACGAGAGGGGTGAGGAACTGCGCGACGCCGGAGTTCAGCTGCTCCAGGCGCATCGTCTTCTCGCGCTCCATGAGGGCGAAGAACAGCTCCTCCTTGCTGGAGAAGTTCGAGTAGAACGCACCCCGGGTGAAGCCGGCGGCCTCCGCGATCGTCTCGACGCTGGCGGCGCGCACGCCCTGGTCGGCGAAGACCTCGAACGCGGCGTCGAGCAGCCGGGCCCGGGTGCGCCGCCGACGCGCGGATTCGGCGGGCGCGTCCTCGCGTCCGTCGGCCGGGACCGCCTCACTGAGAGTCGTGCTTTCCAAGCTGAAACCTTCCTGAATCCAACTTTCGATACAGCAGTGTATCCGATACGGTTCTGTACGGATACAAGGATGTATCGAATCCCTGTCGTCGCTTTCGGTACTCACCCACTGGAGAACCCGTGTCATCGCTCCTGTACTCGGTCGGCCGGTGGGCCTACCGCGCCCGCGCTCTGGTCGTGATCGTCTGGATCGGCCTCCTCGCCCTCCTCGGCGGCGGCGCCCTGCTGTTCAACCAGGGCACGGACAACAGCTTCAGCATCCCGGGTACCGAGTCCCAGGAGGCGCTCGACACGCTCAGCCGCACCTTCCCGCAGGTCAGCGGCACGTCGGCGCAGATCGTCGTGGTGGCGCCCGACGGCACGACGGTCGACGACAGCGACATCAAGCAGCCCATCGAGGACACGGTGGATGCGGTCAAGGACATCCCGGGCGTCTCGGGCGTGAGCTCGCCCTACTCCGCCCAGGTCAAGAACCTCATCTCGGACGACCGCTCGGCGGCGATCATCACGGTCCAGCTGAAGGGCCAGATGACCACGGTCACCGACGACACCAAGACGGCGATCAAGGATGCGGGTGCCGACCTGGCGAAGCAGCTGCCGGACGGTTCGAAGTCCGCGGTCGGCGGTCAGCTCTTCTCGCAGAACCTGCCGACGCTCTCCGCGGTCGAGCTCATCGGCGTCGGGATCGCGCTCGTCGTGCTCATCGTGACCTTCGGATCGTTCCTCGCCGCCGGGATGCCGCTGCTCACCGCGCTGCTGGGCGTCGCGATCTCGATGTGCCTGATCTTCATCGCGACGCTGTTCGGGTCGATCTCGTCCACGACGCCGATGCTCGCCCTCATGCTCGGCCTCGCGGTCGGCATCGACTATTCGCTCTTCATCATCTCGAGGCATCAGGGCCAGCTGAAATCCGGGGTCCCCCCGGAGGAGTCGACCGCCCGGGCCGTCGCGACGGCCGGCTCCGCGGTGCTGTTCGCGGGCATCACCGTGATCATCGCGCTCGCCGGGCTCGCCGTCGCGGGCATCCCGTTCCTGACGACGATGGGCATCGCCGCGTCGGTCGCGGTCTTCGTCGCCGTGCTGGTCGCCCTGACGCTCACGCCCGCGCTGCTCGGCTTCGCCGGGGCGCGGCTCACCCCGGGGCGGCGGAAGGCCGCTCGGGAGGCGAAGCGGGCGGCGGCAGCCTCCGCGGGACGGGACGACGCCGACGACGCCGGCGCTGTCGCCGGCGCTGTGGCCGACTCCGGCGCCGCCGAACCGACGTCCGCCGCTCCGTCCTTCACCCACGCCGCGACCGCCGAGATCCCGCCCGGGTTCTTCCGCGGGTGGGTCCGCGTGGTCACGCGCATCCCGATCGTCACCGTCGTGGCCGTCGTCATCGCGCTCGGCGTCGCCGCGCTGCCCGCGCTCCAGCTGCGGCTGGCGCTGCCGGACGCCGGGTCGCAGCCGGAGGGCAAGCCCGCACGCATCGCCTACGACCTGGTCTCCGAGCACTTCGGCCCCGGTTACAACGGTCCGCTCATCGTCACCGGCTCCATCATCCAGAGCACGGATCCGGTCGGTCTGATGACCAAGATCGGCGACGAGATCGCGGAGCTCCCCGGCGTCGCCTCCGTGCCGCTCGCCACCCCGAACGCGACCGCCGACACCGGGATCGTCCAGGTGGTGCCGACCACCGGCCCGAACGACCAGAAGACGGCCGACCTGGTCGCCGAGATCCGCTCCAAGCACCAGCACTTCCTCGACGAGTACGGCGTCGACCTGAAGGTGACCGGCAACACGGCCGCGCAGATCGACGTGTCGTCGCGGCTGGCCGGGGCGCTCCTCCCCTTCGGCGTGCTCGTGGTCGGGCTCTCGCTCATCCTGCTCACCATGGTGTTCCGGTCGATCGCGGTGCCCATCAAGGCGGCCCTCGGCTACCTGCTGTCGGTCGGCGCGGCGTTCGGCGCGGTCACGGCCGTGTTCGAGTGGGGCTGGCTGTCGGATGTCATGCACGTCGACAAGACGGGCCCGATCATCTCGTTCATGCCGATCATCCTGATGGGCGTGCTGTTCGGCCTCGCCATGGACTACGAGGTCTTCCTGGTCAGCCGCATCCGCGAGGACTACGTGCACGGCGGCAACGCGCGCCGCGCCATCCAGAGCGGATTCGTGGGCTCGGCGAAGGTCGTCACGGCCGCGGCGATCATCATGATCTCCGTCTTCGCGGCGTTCGTGCCGGAAGGCGACGCGTCGATCAAGCCGATCGCGCTGGGGCTGGCCGTCGGCGTGTTCGTCGACGCCTTCATCGTCCGCATGACGCTCGTCCCCGCGGTGCTCCAGCTGCTCGGCGAGAAGGCGTGGTGGATGCCGCGCTGGCTGGACCGCATCCTGCCGTCGTTCGACGTGGAGGGCGACGGCCTGCAGAAGGAGCTGGAGCTGGCCGACTGGCCGGAGGCCGGCGCCCGCGACATCGCGGCGGCGGAGGGACTGGGCGTCAGCGCGCGCTCGCGAAGGCTGGTCGGCGACGTGTCGTTCCGGCTCGGCGACGGCGAGGTGCTGGTCGTGCACGGCGGCGACCGCACCGCGGCGCTCGCGCTGCTGATGGCCATCACGGGCCGCACGCGCATCGACGGCGGGACCGTGAAGGTCGCCGGCTTCGTGCTCCCCACGCGCGGCTCGGCCGTCCGCTCGCGCACCTCCATGGTCCGGCTGGACACGGCCGAGACCCCGGTGGACGACCTCCGCCGCGCCCTCGCCAGCCGCCCGCAGCTGCTCGCCCTCGACGGCGTCGACGGCGTCACCGACCCGGTCGAGCGCCGGCGCATCCGCGCCGAGCTGACCGCCGCCCTCAGCCGGGCGCGGGTCGAGGAGCGCCCGTTCGCCCTGGTGGTGAGCTGCGTCGATCCGTCCGGCCTCGACGACCTGCTCCCGGAGGCGGTGGAGCCCACCGCCGTCGACCTCGACGGCGAGCCCCGCGGCCGCCGCACGCGTCCGGACGCCGCCACCGACCTCACCGACACCGACCGCGCCGAGCACGGCGCCCACCTCGAGAAGACCAACGCCTGATGACCACGCCAACGTCCCCACTCCGCCGTCCGCGCTCCCTGTTCTCGCTGGAGCGGATGCGCTCCGACAAGCGCGTCACCTGGCTGACGATCGTCGGCATCCTGCTCGTGCCGATCGTCATCGGCGGCCTCCTCGTCTGGGCGCTGTGGAATCCGACCGAGCGCCTCCACGACGTCAAGGCGGCGGTGGTGAACCTCGACCAGCCGGTGAAGGTCAACGGACAGACGGTACCGCTCGGACGTCAGCTGTCCGCCGGGCTCCTCGACAGCGCGAACGACAACTTCACCTGGGTGCTCAGCGACAAGAAGGATGCGGCCAAGGGTCTCGCGAGCGGCGAGTACGTCTCGGTGGTGACCATCCCGGAGAACTTCTCCAAGGCGGCGACCTCGACCGCCGGGGCGGCCGCCGACGCCACGCAGGCGACCATCGACGTGCGCACCAGTCCGGAGTCGAAGCTGGTGGACCCGGCGATCAGCCAGGCGGTCACGACCACGGCGACCTCCGTGCTGAACAAGCAGCTCACCTCCACGTACATCGCCAACGTCTACGTCGGCTTCAACACCCTCGGCGAGCAGCTCGGCAAGGCCGCGACCGGAGCCGACCAGCTCTCCGGCGGCCTGGTGCAGCTGGCGAGCGGCACCCACCGGCTCGCCGACGGCGCCGCTCAGCTGTCGACCGGCGCATCGTCGCTGGCGAGCGGCATCTCGCAGCTGTCCGACGGCACTTCGGGCCTGGCGGATGGCCTCCAGCAGCTGTCGGGCGGCGCCGGGTCGCTGGCCGGCGGCCTGACGACCCTGCAGCAGAGCACCTCCGGCCTGCCGGCACAGACGCAGCAGCTCGCCGCCGGCGCTGCGGGCGTCTCCGCCGGCGTGCAGAAGACCGCGGACGGGCTCGGTGAGCTGTACAACGGCTGCGTCGCAGCGCACGGCGCGCTCGACCCGACCTGCGAGGGCATCGCGCAGACACGTGCCGGCATGACCACCCCGCAGGGCGGCAACCCGAGCCTCACCGGCCTGGCCTCGACGGTCGCGGGCGGCACGCAGCAGCTCGCAGCGGGGATGCCGGCGCTCACGAACGGCATCGCCCAGTCGGCGTCCGGGGCGCAGCAGCTCGCCTCCGGCACCGCCCAGTCGGCGTCCGGGGCGGAGCAGCTCGCCTCCGGCGCCTCCCAGTCGGCGGACGGTGCGCAGCAGTTCGCGACCGGCGTGCAGCAGTTGAGCGACGGCATCCCGGCGCTCGCCTCCGGCGCCGACCAGTCCGCGTCGGGCGCCTCCTCGCTCGCCACGGGCCTGCACTCGGCGGTGAAGCAGCTCCCGAGTTACGACACCAGCGAGCGGAAGAGCCTGGCGGACGTCGCCGCGCAGCCGGTCACGCAGAAGGCGTCCGGCACGACCGCGTTCGGCACCTCCAGCATCCCGCTGTTCGCCTCCGTCGCCCTGTGGCTCGGCGCTCTGGCGACGTTCCTCGTGCTTCAGGCGCTGTCGCGCCGTGCGCTGCTGACCGCGCGCGCCGCCGGGCTCATCGCGCTCGACGGGTTCGTCCCGGCGGCGGTGCTCGGAGTGGCGCAGGGCGTGCTCGTGTCCGCGGTCATGGCTCCCGCCCTCGGCCTGGACGTGGGCCACTGGTTCGGCTTCGCCGCCCTGGCGGCGGCGGCCGGGATCGCGTTCGCCGCCGTCAACCACGGCCTCGTGGCGCTGCTCGGCGGCGTCGGGCGGTTCCTGTCGATGCTGGTCGTGGTGGTGACGCTCGCCTCCGGCATCGTGTCGACCGCTCCGACGTTCTTCGACGCGGCGCTGCCGTGGCTGCCGACCTCCCCCGCCATCACCGCGCTCCAGGGGGCGATCGACGGCTCGGCGGATGCGTGGCGCGGCCTAGGCGGACTGCTGCTGTGGGCGGCGTTCGGCTTCGCCCTCGCGCTGATCGCGGTGGCCCGTCGCCGCGTCGTCAACGCCGCTCAGCTGCTCCCCGCCGAGTAGCCGCCGTCCCCGCCCGCTAGAGCGTGGCGGAGAGGGCGAGCGTCGCGAGCACGACCGTCACCGGCGCAACGATCAGGCCGAGGAGCATGTAGCGGCTCCAGCGGATCTCCACGTCGAACGACGTCAGCCGCTGGTGCCAGAGCAGCGTCGCGAGCGACGCCCACGGCGTGATCAGCGGACCGGCGTTCACGCCGATCAGGAGCGCGGCCAGCCGCGCCTGGCTCGTGGCGACCGGCTCCAGCGCGAGATACGCGGGCAGGTTGTCGATCGCGTTGGCGCCGACGAGGCTGGTGAGCGACAGCCGCAGCAGGGCCAGCGGCGACTCGCCCGTGCCCGAGATGACCGCCATGATCGTCCCGAGGCCGGCCGCGTGCAGCGCCTCGATGAACAGGAACAGCCCGGAGGCGAGCAGCACCAGCTGCCACGGCAGCAGCCCGAACCGCACGACCGACCGGCGTCGCACGAGGAACAGCGCGATGAGCACCAGGGCCGCGATGCTGGTCGGCAGCCAGACCGGCAGGCCGGAGACGAGCAGCGGGATGAGCGCGACGACGACCGCGGCCGACACCCAGAACAGGATGGGGTCCTCGATGCCGTCCTCCTCTCCGGTCTCGTAGCGCACGAGCAGGAACTTGCGGGCGATCACGAACACCACGACCATCGGCAGGATCATCGCGACCAGGGCCGGGGCCAGCATCAGCGCGGCGAACGCGGCCGGGGTCGGATCCCCCATCGCGTGCTGGGCCAGCAGGTTCGTCAGGTTCGACACGGGCAGCAGGAGCGACCCGGCGTTCGCCATCCACACAGTGGTCAGGGCGAACGGCAGCGGGTTGATCCCGGCGTGCCGCGCCATCACGATGACGACCGGCGTGAGCAGCACGGCCGTCGTGTCCAGCGACAGGAAGATGGTGCTCAGGGCGGCGACCAGCACCACCAGCAGCCACAGCACCCAGGCGCGTCCGCGCCCCCACCGGGCGGTCTGCTGCGCGAGGATCGTGAAGACGCCCGCCTCGGCGGCCAGTTCCGTCACGACAGTGATGGCGATGACGAAGAGCAGGATGGGCCACACGCGGTCCCACAGTTCGACGGCCTCCGGGACGGGCAGCAGGCCCGTCGCCACGGCGATGCCGCCGAGCACGAGGAGCACGGCGCCCACGATCGCGGTGCGCATCCTCCTCCTCCCGGTCCCGACTGTGGAAGCGTACGCTACGGGGCGACACCGAAAGGAACGGCATGCGCAAGTACCTCTTCAACGGGGCCGTGATCAGTGCGGCGCTCGGCCTGTGGACCACCATCCAGTCGTCCAAGAGCGGGCCGCGCGACTGGCGCATCCCGCTGATGTGGATCAACGCCGGGATCTCGCTCGCGCTGGCCGTCGGCGCGGTGCTTCAGGAGTCCAAGGAGGCGTCCGAGCGCGAATCCCACCCCCTCGGATCCCGAAAAGGGCGTTGACCCGCTGATTTCCGGCAAATTCACCGGCGTGTTGCGCGGTCCCACAGCGCGCGTGTCCAGGACACTTGTATTCGAAGGTGAACCTGGAAGGGGTGCGCGATGTTTGGTCGTAGGCGGCACGCTGCAGCGGTGCCGGCGGCGCCGGTCCCTCAGCTGACGGATGCCCAGATCCTCGAGCTCGTGCACACGAAGGTGGCCGAGCTGATCGGCGAGAAGGGCGAGTGGACGGTCGTCCGCCGCGCCCAGGACGACACCGACACCATCTTCCACTCGATCCTCGCCCAGTCCGTCTCGGTCGGCATCGCCGCCGCCATCGCTGAGGCACGCCGTCGCCTCGAGGCCGGCGAGTCGCTCTCCGAGCCGCAGCACCTGGCGGCCACGGTGACCGACCAGCCGGCGACCGAGAGCGCCGCCGTCGTGGAGCCCGTCGCCGCCTCCGTGGCAGTGGATGCGGACGCCGTGATCGCAGAGCCCACCCTCGCCGTCGCCGAGGCGCCGGTCGAGGCCGAGCCCGCCGCGTTCGGCTGGGAGCCCGCTCCGATCACCCAGTGGACGGACCTGCGCAAGCCTGTGACCGGCGAGTTCCCGCTCGTCTCGCACCGCTCGGCGGCCTGACCACCGCTCAGCCCAGCGGCGCTCAGCCCCTCACCGTTCAGCCCAGCGGCGCCCAGTCCTTCGGCCCGTCCGATCCCGCCGGGTACTCCTCCAGCGGCACGCGGCCCCGGCGCCACGCGTCGAGCACCGGCTCCACGATCCGCCAGCACTCCACCGCCGTGTCGGCCCGAACCGACAGCGACGGGTCTCCGTCGAGGATGCCCTCCAGGACTTCGCCGTAGGCCAGCAGCGCTCCGGGGCCGAAGTCGGCGGTGAGCGTCGTGCGCTCCAGCTCGTACGGGTCGTCGGTGCCGTTGATGTTGAGTTCCAGCTCCATCGAGTCCGGTGCGAACATCAGCCGCAGCTTGGCCGGCTCCATGGTGCCCTTCAGCCCGACCGGCATCTGCCGTGCGGGCGCGAACGTGATCACCATCTCGCGTCGCCGGCCGCCGAGCGCCTTCCCGGAGCGGAGCGTGAACGGGACGCCCTTCCACCGCCAGGTGTCGATCTGCAGGGTGACCTCGGCGAGCGTCTCGGTCTCGCGCGACGGGTCGACGCCCTTCTCGTCCGCGTAGGCGGGCAGCGTCCGTCCCTCGATCTCCCCCGCACCGTAGCGGGCGCGGCGGCTGGAGGCGACGGGGTCGTCGCCCCATACCTTCGTCGCGCGCAGCACCAGCTGCTTGGCGTCGCGGAGGTCCGGCGCTCCGAGCGTGGACGGCGGCTCCATGGCGAGCACCGCCATCACCTGCAGGAGGTGGCTCTGGATCATGTCGATCAGCGCCCCGGCGCCGTCGTAGTAGCCGGCGCGTCCCTCCAGGGCCAGCGTCTCGTCGTAGATCACGTCGACGCGCTCGATGTGGAGGCCGTCCCAGATGGGTTCGAGGATGCCGTTGGCGAAGCGCACGCCGAGGATGTTGAGCACGCTGGAACGGCCGAGGAAGTGGTCGACGCGGTGGATCTGGTCCTCGGGCACGAGCTTGGCGAGCTGCGCGTTCAGCGCGATCGCGCTCTCCCGGTCGGTGCCGAAGGGCTTCTCGAGCGCGAGGGTGAGGCCCTTCGGCAGCTCGAACGTGCCGAGGGCCTGGCACGCCTTCGCGGTGACCGCGGGCGGGAGGGCGAAGTAGAGGGCGGGCACGCCGTCCACGCTCCCGAGCAGCTGCTTCAGGTCGTCGGCGCTCGTCGCGTCGGCCTTCACGTACCGCGTCCCGTCGAGCAGGCGCTCGACCGCGTCGCCCTTCGCCTCGACGGTCGCGAACGAGGTGCGGACGATCTTCTTCCACGCGTCGTCGTCGAGGTCGGCGCTGCTGGAGCCCACCAGAGCGAACGCGCGATCCGGCTGATCGGTGAGCAGTTGTCCGATGGCGGGGAGCAGGAGCCGTGACGTGAGGTCGCCGGATGCTCCGAGAATCACAAGAGTGTCCACGGACTGCGTCATGCCCATCACAGTACGGCCATACTGGGAATATGTCGCTCCCCATCGAGGATTACGCCCTGATCAGTGACTGCTTCACCGGGGCCCTCGTCGGGAAGGACGGAAGCATCGACTGGCTGTGCCTTCCGCGTTACGACTCGCGCTCCATGTTCGGGGCGCTGCTCGGCACCGAGGACCACGGACGCTGGCTGGTGGCCCCGACGGACGCGTCCGCGACCAGCACCCGCCGGTACGAGAAGGACACGATGATCCTCGTCACGCGGTGGACCACCCCGAGCGGGGAGGTCGAGGTCACCGACCTCATGCCGATGAACGACCACCGCGCGGACATCATCCGGCGGGTGCGCGGGGTCAGCGGCACCGTCCCGATGCAGCAGGACCTCCGCATACGCTTCGGCTACGCCACGGCGATCCCCTGGGTGCGTCAGGAGAAGAAGGAGCACCCGCACGCGCTGATCGCGGTCGCCGGGCCCGACGCGATCGTCGTCCGCGGCACGGAGCTGCGCCCGGCGAACCATTCCCACCAGGGCTCCTTCTCCGTGCGCGCCGGCGAGACGATCGACCTCGTGCTCACCTGGTTCCCGTCGCACCGCGACTCTCCCCCGGCGCTCGACGTGGAGGGCGCCCTCCAGCACACCCGCGAGTGGTGGGCCGAGTGGGCGAGCGGCTATGCGCACGAGGGGCCGTACCGCGACGAGGTCGTGCGCTCGCTGCTGCTGCTCCGTGCGCTCTCCCACCTGGAGACCGGGGGCATCGTCGCCGCCGCGACCACCTCGCTGCCGGAGTCGTTCGGGGGGCAGCGCAACTGGGACTACCGCTACGTGTGGCTGCGGGATGCGTCGCTCACCATCGGCGTGCTGCTCGCCCACGGCTACAACGACTACGTCGACCACTGGCGCGACTGGCTGCTGCGCGCCATCGCGGGCGACCCCGGCGACGTGCAGATCATGTACGGCCTGGCGGGCGAGCGCGATCTCGACGAGCGCATCATCGACAGCCTCCCCGGATACCAGGGGGCGCATCCGGTGCGTGTCGGCAACGGTGCGTCGACCCAGTTCCAGGCCGACGTGATCGGCGAGGTCATGCTCGGCCTCGACCGCGGGCGTCGCGCCGGCAACCCGGAGACGCGCTTCTCGTGGGCGCTCCAGCGGGCGCTGATGGGATACCTGGAGCAGCATTGGCGGGACCCCGACCACGGCATCTGGGAGATCCGCGACGAGCCGAAGCAGTTCACGCATTCGCGCGCGCTGGTGTGGGCCGCCTTCGACTGCGCCGTCCGCGCGGTCGAGGACTACGGCCTCGAGGGCCCGGTGGAGCGGTGGAAGCGCGAGCGCGACGCGATCCGCGCCGACATCGAGGCGAACGGCTGGGACCCGCACCGCGGGACCTACGTGCAGCACTACGGCTCGACAGAGGTGGATGCGTCGCTGCTCCAGCTGGCGCAGGTCGGCTATGTCGCAGCGGACGACCCGCGGATGCTGGGCACCGTCCGCGCGCTCGAAGAGGACCTGCTGCGGGACGGGCTGCTGCTCCGCTACCGCACCGAGAGCGGGGTGGACGGGCTGCCGCCGGGCGAGCATCCGTTCCTCGCCTGCTCGTTCTGGCTGGTCGAGCAGTACGCCCACTCGGGGCGCCACGAGGACGCGGTCCGGCTCATGGATCGGCTGGTCGGCCTGGCGAACGACGTCGGTATGCTCTCCGAGGAATACGACGTCGAGGGCCGCTCCCACGCCGGGAACACCCCTCAGGCGCTCACCCATCTCGCCCTGGTCCGCGCGGCGGACGCGATCGGGGGCGTCCCGCTGTGAGCCCCGCCCCCGCCGCCGATGCGGGCACGCTCGAGCAGACCGGAACCGACGAACTGCTCCAGCTGGGCTCGCCGTGGATCACGATCGTCTGGAACGACCCCGTCAACCTGATGAGCTACGTCACCTACGTCTTCCAGACCTACTTCGGCTTCCCGCGACGGGAGGCGGAGCGGCTGATGATGCTCGTGCACAACGAGGGCCGGGCGGTCGTCGCGACGGGCACGCGCGAGGAGATGGAACGGCACGTCGAGGCGATGCACGACTACGGCCTCTGGGCGACGCTGCGGAAGGCGGACGAGTGATCCCGTTCCACCGGCGGAAGGACGGGCGCGTGTCGGCGCGGTTCCGGGCGGACGAGGCGCAGCTGCTGCGCTCGCTCGCCGAGGAGGCCGTCGAGCTGGCGCGCGCGTCGGCCGCGGACGACGGCTCCGCGGATCCGGCGCTCCGGCGCCTGCTGCCCGACGCGTACCCGGACGACCCGGAGGCGTCGGCGGAGTTCCGCCGGTTCACCGCCGCGGGCCTGGCCGAGCGCAAGGAGGCGGGCGCGAGGACGCTCATCGACAGCCTGGGCGAGCCTGCCGCCGGCTCGGTGCTCGTCGTGCTGGACGCGGAGCAGGCGACCGCGTGGCTCCGCACCATCACCGATCTGAGGCTCGTCCTCGCGGCGCGACTCGGCATCCACGAGGACGGCGACGAGGGCGACGTGCACGACGACGAGTCGGCCATGCAGCGCGCGGTCTACGACTGGCTGGCCGCCGTGCAGGAGTTCCTGGTGCTGGCGGTGCGGCCGCGGCGCTGACCGCCGGGCGCCGAACGTGGGGCGCGGACGGTCGGGCGCTGACGGTCGGCGCCGACCGCTCAGACCGGGTAGCGCACCGCCGCGGCCGCCGCTCCCCCGCCCGGCACATCCTCCGCCCGCAGCGCGTACACGGTCGCCTTCGACCCGAGCGCGCGGCGCAGGATCTCGTCCACCACGCCGTAATCGCCTGGGACGTCCTCGTCGGCGAAGGTGATCACGCCCGTCTCGTCGTCGACCCAGCCTGGAACGCGCCGGTCGATGTCGAAGACCAGGGACTCGACGGCGCCGAACGTGGCGGCGCGGGCGATGTCGCTCAGGTCGACCAGGGCGGTGCCCGCCGCGATCCGTGCCTCATACGCCTCCCGCAGCGCCCCCACCTTGCTCGCGTACAGCCGGTCGAGCACGCCCCGGGCGGCGGCGGCAAGCTCTTCGTCCGTCTTGTCCTCCGGGTTGCCGGAGATCGTCTCGGCGACCAGCCGCGGGTACTCGACCGCGCCGCGGAAGATGCCCGCCAGCGGCTCGGCGGCGGCGAGGATGAGCGGCTCCGACGAGTTGGCGAGGAGCGGCCGGAGCGCCCGGTCGATCGCCTGCACGTACTCCAGCATCCGCACCTTCTGGCCTTCGGAGCCCTGGATGCGTCCGTCCGGCGAGCGGCCGCTCACCGAGGCCAGCCCGACGGCCGAGGCGACGTCGTGCGGCATACCGGGCACGTCGATCCGCTCGGCCGGCCGGTCGGGGGTGATGTGCAGGAGGCGAACCGAGTTGCCCGCGAGCGCCAGGATGAGCGCCGACTGCGGGAAGGTCAGCGCGCGCAGCAGCGGCTTGACGTAGAAGCGGTCCGCGATCTCGCAGGAGGTGCCCAGCCGGTTGGGGAGCCGGAAGGTCTGGGCCAGGTCGCCGTCGAGGAAGACGGCCAACGATCGCGATTGGTAGCGCCAGAAGTCCCGGTCGTCGAGGATGCGCTCGCCTTCGGTATGCACGGCCCGGATGCGGGCCCGGTCCACCTTCAGCTCCTCGAGGGCTCGCGCGGCGCTCGCGAGGTGGTTCTTGAGCTCGATCCTCGCCCGGTCCGCCTCGGCGGGCGTCGTCCCCGTCGGCAGGTAGATGCTCACGCACCCGGGCTGCCGGAGTGCGGCGATCCGTTCGACGTCGGCCTTGGTGGGAATGTCCTTGTACTCCACGTGTGGTCCTCCTTGCCCCAGCGGTGCGGCGCGGTCGGTCGCGGTGGGGCAAGTCTGGCCGCACCCCGGGTGCCTTCACAAGACTCGTATTGACTTCCGGGCACAGAGCGCCTACCGTCTTTTAAACCGGTTTAGATGACGTCGTCGATCGGATGTTTCGACCGCCGGCGCCCCACGATTCGAGGGGTCGCAACGATGCGCAACCGACTACTGACCATGCCCAGGGCGGCACTCGCCCTGTTTATCGGGGCGACGCTCGCCGCCACCGCCACCGCTCTTCCCGCCCAGGCGGCGAGTCCATCCACGCACGCCGCCGGGATGGCGGCCGCGGACGCTCCGGCGAAGCTGACCAATCTGGCGCACCTCGACTTCCTGCTCGATGACGTGCCCCTGCTCGCGGGCGTCCCCGGACACACGACGTACCGGGCGGCCGACGAGCCCACCACGCGCGCCCCCTGGGTCTACGCCGACCGCCAGCCCGACGGCTCCTTCCAGCGGGTCGGCGGCGGACCGATCACCGACCCGGCCCGCGGCTGGTATGCGCAGGGCGCCTACGACGCCGACGACATCTCCCGGGCCGCCGTCGTGTATCTCCGCGACTGGAAGCAGAACGGCACCGCCACCAGCCGGACGACCGCGTACCAGCTGCTGCGCTCGCTCACCTACCTGCAGACGGCCGACGGACCGAACGCCGGCAACGTAGTGCTCTGGCAGCAGCACGACGGGACGCTGAACCCGTCCGCCATCCCGAAGGAGCTGCCCGACCCGTCCGACTCCGCCGAGTCGTTCTGGCTGGCGCGCACCGTGTGGGCGCTCGGCGAGGGCTACGCCGGCTTCCGCTCCGCAGACCCGGCCTTCGCGTCGTTCCTCGCCGACCGGATGCAGCTCGCGCTCGGCGCACTGCAGCGCCAGTCGCTCGCGCAGTACCCGACGACCCAGGTGGCGAACGGCGTGACCGTGCCCGGCTGGCTCATCGTCGGCAGCGCCGGCGCGACCGCGGAGGCCGTGCTCGGCCTGAGCGCCTTCGTGGCCGCGCAGCCCGGCGACGCGGCCGCACGCACCGCCCTGGCCCGCTACGCCGAGGGCATCTCGCGCCTGCAGAGCGGCGGGATCGGCCAGTGGCCGTTCGGCGCTCTGCTGCCCGAGGCCAACTCCCCCACCTTCTGGCACGCCTGGGCCGGGATGGAGCCCGCGGCCCTCACGGCCGCGGCGCAGACGCTCGGCGACAGCGCCCTGCAGCGCGCCGCCTCCACCGACCTCGCGCAGTTCACCGCGCAGCTGCTGGCCACCGGCGGTCCGGACAACGGCTGGACGCCGACCCCGGCCGACCGCACCCAGATCGCGTACGGCGTCGACTCCCGGCTCGAGGGACTGATCGCCGCCTCGGACGCGACGGGCGCCACCGGCCTCGCCGCCCTCGCGGGCGCACAGGGCGCCTGGTACTTCGGTGCGAACCGCGCGGGTGTCCCCGCCTACGACCCGGCCACCGGTGTGTGCGTCGACGGCATCGCCGCCGACGGCACCGTGAACCGCAACTGCGGCGCGGAGTCCGTGATCCACACCGAGCTCAGCATGCTCGCGCTGGACGCGCATCCCGCCATCGCCCGCGTCGCCACTTCCCTCACGCACACCACCGCGACGAACGGCCTCACGGTCGTCGAAGCCGAGAGCGGGACGACGACCGGTCCGGTCACCACGGTGACCCCGCCCTCCGCCTGGACCGGCTCGGCCAACTGGTCGGGCGGCGCGTACCTGCAGGCCGGCAGCGGCTCGACGGTCACCATCGCGCTCCCCGCCGGTCACCCGGTGGCGCGCATCCTCCCGATCGCCGACCTCGGCCCCGGGGGATCCGGCACGACGAGCTGGTCGGCCGCGGTAGGGAGGTTCACCCTCCCGCTCGGCCGCACCGACAACGTGCGCCCCGGCGAGCAGGGCATCGCCCCCAGCCCGGTGTTCCTGCTGCCGCAGACACTGCCCGTCCCCGTGCCCGCGCAGGCGACCTCGGTGACCGCGAAGGTGAGCGGAACGGCACGCCTGGACGCGCTGCTCGTGCAGCCCGTCGTCTCCCACCTGGGTCTCGCGGGCACCACCTCCCTCGACGTCTACGTGAACGCGACGAAGCTCCCGGTCCCGCAGAAGATCGCCGCGACCGGCCCCGTGACCGCGACCGCCTTCGACGCGACGGGCCACCAGGTCGGGCGCGCCCAGACCGTCGGCGCGCACGGCTTCGTCGTCGTGCCTCCGGGCGGCTTCACCACGGTGACCCCGCGATGAGCCCGTCCGCCGTCACGATCAACGACGTCGCCCGCGCCGCCGGCGTGAGCAAGTCGCTGGTGTCGCTCACCCTCAACGACCGGCCGGGGGTCAAGAGCGAGACGCGGGAGCGCATCCTGCAGACCGCGAAGGAGCTCGGCTGGACGCCGAACCCCGGCGCCCGCGGGCTCACCACCCGCCGCGCCTACGCCCTGGGGCTGGTGCTGCGTCGCGAACCGCGGACGATCGAGGTCGACCCGTTCTTCGCGGCGTTCATCGCGGGCGTCGAGACCGTGCTCTCGGAGCGCGGCAACGTCCTCGTGCTGACCGTGGTCCCCGATGCGGCCGCCGAGGAGCGCGCCTACGCCCGCCTCGCCGCGGACAAGCGCGTCGACGGCTTCCTCCTCACCGACCTGCTCGCCGAGGATGCGCGCATCCCCCTCATCGAGCGCCTCGGCTCGTTCGCCGTCTCGCTCGGCGCCCCTCCCGGCGGCAGCCCGTTCCCGGTCATCAGCCGTGACTACGACAGCGGCATCGACGAGCTCGTCGCCCACCTGGTCGGCCTCGGCCACCGCCGCATCGCGCACGTCTCCGGAGACGAGCGGATGCTGCACGGCCTCCGCCGGCGCGAGCGGTTCGAGGAGGCCGCCCGCGCGGCCGGACTCGAACCGCTCGTCGTCCCCACCGACTTCTCGCCGGAGCAGGGAGCGTCCGCCACAGCGGCCCTCCTCGACGGCGAGGACCGCCCGACCGCGATCGTCTACGGCAACGACCCGATGGCGATCGCCGGGATGGGCGTCGCACACGAACGCGGGCTCGACCTCCCCGGCGAGCTCTCGGTCACCGGGCTGGACGGATCCCACATCGGGTCGTTCGTCTATCCCTCCCTCACCACCCTCGACAACGACCCGGCAGGCTTCGGCCTCGCCGCCGCCACCGCGCTGCTGCGGCTGGTGGAGGACGGCGAGGCCGCCGATGTCGCCCTGCCGCCCGCCCGGCTCGTGGTGCGCGCCTCCACGGCGCCGCCCGCCCGCTGAACCCCACCCCATCGAAAGGCACACCATGCGAAAGAACACACTGCGAAGAGGCAGACTCGCCGCATCCCTCGTCACCGCCGGGCTGATCGCCGGCACGCTCGCCGCCTGCGGATCGAGCGGCGGCGGTGCCAGCGACGCCATGAAGGCGCACGGGCCGATCACCATCTGGTACTCCAACAACGCCCAGGAGGTGCAGTGGGGCAAGGCCATGGTCTCGGCCTGGAACTCCGCGCATCCCAAGGAGCAGATCAAGGCGCAGGAGGTGCCGGCAGGCAAGAGCACCGAGGAGGTCATCGGCGCCGCGATCACCGCGGGCACCACGCCGTGCCTGGTGTTCAACAACCTCCCGGCCGCAACCGGTCAGTGGCAGAAGCAGGGCGGCCTCGTCGACCTGTCGAAGTTCTCCGACGGCGCGAAGTACATCGAGGCGCGCAGCGGCGACGCCGCGAAGCAGTACAAGTCCTCCGACGGCGACTACTACCAGATGCCCTGGAAGCAGAACCCGGTCATGATCTTCTACAACAAGGCCATCTTCCAGAAGGCCGGCCTCGACCCGAACAACCCCGACCTGTCGACCTACGACAAGTTCCTGGCGGCCGCGCAGAAGATCAAGTCGTCCGGCGCCGCGCCGTACGCGATCTACCCGGCGCCGACGAGCGAGTTCTTCCAGGTGAACTTCGACTACCTGCCGCTGCTCGCCGCCCAGACCGGCGGCAAGACGTTCATCGAGGACGGCAAGGCCACGGTCACCAGCCAGGACTCGCTGGATGTCGCGAACTTCTGGAAGCAGATCTACAGCGACGGGCTCGCCGGCAAGGAGCAGTACCAGGGCGACGCCTTCCAGGACGGCAAGTCCGCGATGGCCATCGTCGGACCGTGGGCGATCGCCTACTACGGCGACAAGGTGCAGTGGGGCTCGGTCCCCGTCCCGACCAAGGACGGGAAGCCGGCCGACGAGACCTACACGTTCCCGGACGCGAAGAACATCGGCATGTACACCTCGTGCAAGAACCAGGGCACGGCGTGGGATGTCATCAAGTTCGCGACGAGCAAGGAGCAGGACGGCAAGCTGCTCGACGTGACCGGCCAGATGCCGATCCGGACGGACGTGGCGACGACGTACTCCGACTACTTCGACTCCCACCCGGCGTACAAGGAGTTCGGTGCGCAGAGCGCCCGCACGGCCGATGACCCGACCGGCACCAACACGATCGCCCAGATGCAGGCCCTGCGCGACGCCTACACCAAGGCGGTCGTGAACGGCAGCGGTTCGGTCGAGGACGCGTTCAAGGCGGCCGCCGACAAGATCGACAAGCTGCAGGCGCAGAAGTAACCATGAGCACCACATCCGCTCCCCCGGCGGCGGGCACCACGCCCGCCGCCGGCGCGCCCCGGCGGCATCGCGCGCCGCTGGTGCAGCGCGTGCTCGGGAGGAACCCGCTCGGCTGGCTGTTCAGCGCCCCCTACATCGTGTTCGTGCTGCTGATCTTCGCGTTCCCACTGTGCTTCGCGGTGTACATCTCGTTCTTCGACTATTTCTTCGCCGCCCCCGGCGCCACGGTCGACCGGCCGTTCGTCGGGCTGGACAACTACATCCAGGCCTTCACCGATCCCCAGGTGCTCCAGTCGTTCGTCAACGTCGGGATCTTCCTGATCATCAACGTGCCGCTCACCGTCGTGCTGGCGCTGCTGCTCGCCTCCGGGCTCAACAGCATCGTGCGGTTCCGGACGTTCCTCCGGGTCAGCTACTACGTGCCTTACGTCACGGCCAGCGTCGCGATCATCGGGGTGTGGCTGTTCCTGTTCGGCCAGAACGGCCTGGTCAACAACATCCTCGGCCCGCTGGCGCCCAGCCCGAGCTGGCTGTCGAGCCCGGTGCTGGCCATGCCGACGATCGCCATCTACGTCACCTGGAAGGGCCTCGGGTTCTACATCCTGCTCTACCTGGCGGCGCTGCAGAACGTCCCGACCGAGCTGTACGAGTCGGCGGCGACGGACGGCGCGGGCAAGGTGCGGCAGTTCTTCTCGGTGACGGTCCCGGGCGTGCGTCCGGCGACCGTGCTGGTGCTGCTGCTCGCGACGATCACCGGCGCCAACCTGTTCACCGAGCCGTACCTCCTCACCGGAGGCGGCGGCCCGGACGGCCACTCGGCCAGCCCCGTCCTGCTCATCTACCAGCAGGGCATCCAGCAGGGCCACCCCGGCTACGCCTCCGCGATCGGCGTCGTGCTGGTCATCGGGGTGCTGATCATCGGATGGCTCCAGAACCGTTTCGCAGGAGGAAGGGACTGATGACGCAGACGACTCCGCCCCCGGCATCCGCCGCCGCGGTGCCCCAGCCCCGCAGGCGTCGCCGCGACTTCGCTGCTCCACGGCGACTCAGCCGCGGCCAGGCGATCCTCCAGGGGATCGTGCTCACCATCGGAGCGTTCGCGTTCCTGTTCCCGTTCTATTACATGCTGGTCGGGTCGCTGCAGACCTCGCCGGATACCAGCGTCGCCGGTGCGTTCCCGAACCCGGGCAACCTGACGCTCTCGAACTACGCCGACATCAACTCCCGAATCAACCTGGTCTCCGGCCTGGTGAACTCGGGAATCTTCACGGGCGGCGTGCTGCTCGGCACGGTGGTCTTCGGCGTGCTGGCCGGGTACTCGCTCGCGATCCTGGAATGGCGTGGGCGGGGTGTCACGTTCGCGCTGGCGCTGCTGGTGCAGACCATCCCGTTCCAGCTGCTGATGATCCCGCTCTACGTGCTGATCGCGCGCAACTACGGGCTCGCGGACAACTACCTGGGGATGATCCTGCCGTTCGCCATCAACTCGGCGGCGGTGCTCATCTTCCGGCAGTACTTCCTCCAGCTGCCGCGCGAGCTGTTCGACGCGGCGCGGGTGGATGGCGCGGGCGAGTTCACGCTGCTCTGGCGGATCGCCCTGCCGCTCGTCCGCCCGGCGCTGGTGACCGCGCTGCTGCTGACCTTCATCGGCCCGTGGAACGAGTTCCTCTGGCCGTTCCTGATCACGAAGGAGGCGAGCCTGCAGCCGCTCGCCGTCTCGCTGGCGAACTAC
Source organism: Leifsonia sp. 22587 (assembly GCF_052044215.1). Lineage (NCBI taxonomy): Bacteria > Bacillati > Actinomycetota > Actinomycetes > Micrococcales > Microbacteriaceae > Leifsonia > Leifsonia sp. 22587. Next base: position 294,293 of record NZ_JBQENB010000004.1, on the reverse strand, counting down.
ATCTCGACCGTGGCCGGATCCACCGCCAACCCGTACGGCGCCATCCTGGCCGGTGCGGTCGTGCTGGCCGGCCCGGTGGTCGTGCTGTTCATCGTGTTCCAGCGCTACTTCACCTCGAGCGACCTCGGCTCGTCCGTCAAGGGATGAGCCCCACGAAGGAGACCATGGACACCGTCCGCATCCCGCCGGCCGGGCACGACGCCCTGCTGGCCAGCTACCGGGAGGCGCTGGCGCACACCAACGCCCTCACCGACCGCATCTCGACCGACCAGTTCTCCGCCGACTACCCGGAGCGCCCGGACTGGGCCATCGGACCGTTCCGCCGGGACGACGCCCTGACCTTTCGCCTGGAGGGCCAGTGGGACGACCCGACCGGGGTGGGATGGACGAGCGACTCGATCTTCAACCCCACCGTGATCGAGCGCGGCGACGAGCTGCACCTCTTCTATCGCGCATCCCCGCGGAAGGAGTCGACGGCCAGCCGGATCGGCCACGCCGTGCGCCGGGACGGGGTGTGGCACGACTCGCCCCTCAACCCGCTGATCTACCCGACCTTCTCGAACGAGGTGCTCGGCTGCGAGGACCCGAAGGTGTACGCCGTCGACGACGGCTACGTGCTGTTCTACAACGCCATCTGGCGGCGCGACGACGGCTCGGTCGCGGTCGACATCATGTCCGCGGTCTCGCAGGATCTCGAGCACTGGGAGAAGCGCGGGCTCGTGGTGCCGTACGACGTCTCCGAGTACTGGGCGAAGGGAGCGGTGATCCCCCGCGACGAGCATGGCCGCGCGGTGCGCATCGGCGGCGAGTACCTGATGTTCCTGTCGGAGGGATGCGGCGGCCGCCCGATGGTCGGCCACTCCGCCGACGGTCTCGACTGGAGCTTCGCCGAGCAGCCGTACCTCGACCTGACGCCGCTCTCCGGCTCGCTCTTCGAGGTCGCCTGTGCGGCGGTGGACGGCGACCGGATGGTGCTCGACTTCTTCTACGCGGACGAGCACGGCGACTTCGCCGCGGCGCAGGCGCTCTACCGGCTCGACGACCCCTTCACGCAGCGCGCGGTCAACCGCGGCGGGTCGCTCGCCTGGGGCGGCCTTCAGAAGATCGGCGGCCGCTGGTCGTTCGCCCAGGGCTGGGACGCACCCCGTGACAGCCGCGAACTGTACTTCTACCGGGAGGTGGACGCATGACCCCGTTTCCGTATCGGCTCTCGCGCGCCGGGGTCGTCATGACACCCGCCGCCGGCGACCCGCTCGAGGCGGAGGGCGTGCTGAACCCCGCGTCCGGCCGCGGCCCCGACGGCGAGCTGTACCTCCTGCCGCGCCTGGTCGCCGAGGGCAACGTGTCCCGCGTCGGCATCGCCCGGGTGGTCGTCGAGGACGGCGTCCCAGTGGCCGTCGAGCGGCAGGGCGTCGTGCTCGAGCCCGACCGCCCGTTCGAGCGCGGGCGCAGCAACGCCGGCGTGGAGGACCCGCGTACCACGTTCATCCCCTCGCTCGGGCTGCACGTGATGACCTACGTCGCGTACGGGCCGCTCGGGCCGCGCACCGCCGTCGCGGTGTCCGACGACCTGCGCGCCTGGCGCCGGCTCGGACCGGTCTCGTTCGAGTACGACGACGCGCTGGGCATCGACCTGGCCCTGTTCCACAACAAGGACACCGTGTTCTTCCCCGAGCCGGTGTCCGCTCCGGACGGCACACCGTCGCTCGCCGTGCTGCACCGGCCGGTGTGGGACCTCGGGGGCATCCGGCCCGGCGAGGGCGAGCATCCACCGTCGGGTGAGAGCCGTCCGAGCATCTGGATCGCGTTCATCCCCCTCGACGCCGTGCAGAGCGATGTGCGCGAGCTCGCGCGCTGGCGGCAGAACCGCTTCCTGGCGGGGCCGGAGTTCCCGTTCGAGGAGCTCAAGATCGGTGCCGGCCCCGCGCCGCGGCGCGTCCCGGAGGGCTGGCTGCTGCTGCACCACGGCGTCACCGGCCGGCTGGAGCCGGGCGTCGACCAGCAGAAGAACGTCAACTACGCAGCGGGCGCCATGATCCTCGACGCGGACCAGCCGTGGAAGGTGCTGGACCGGACCCGCGAGCCGCTGCTGTCAGCCGAGACGGAGGATGAGCGGAGCGGCATCGTGCCGAACGTCGTCTTCCCGACGGCCATCGAGACGGTCGAGGGCCGCGACTGGGTGTTCTACGGCATGGCGGACTCCAAGATCGGCGTCGCACTGCTCGAACGGGAGGAAGGAGCCGCCTGAGCACCCCTTCCGCGTCTGCGGACCGGGGCGCACAGTGGACCCCATGGACATCGCACTGCTGGGGCTCGGCCGCATGGGCCGCGAGCTCGTCACCCACCTGATCGACGCGGGTAACACCGTGACCGCCTGGAATCGGTCCCCGGAGCCGACGGAGACGGTCGGCCGACGCGGCGCGCGCATCGCGGCCTCCGCGGCCGAGGCGGTGGACGGCGCCGACGCGGTCGTCACCGTGCTGTTCGGGCCGGACGCGGTTCGCGAGACCGTTATCGACCCGTCTTTGCCGATCCCGTCCGGCGCGCTGTGGATCGACGTGACCACGGTGGCACCCTCGGACGCCGACGAATTCGGCGCCTGGGCGTCGTCCGCGGACGTCCGCTACGTCCACTCCCCTGTCGTCGGCTCGCTCGCCCCCGCACGCGCCGGAAACCTCGCGGTCCTGATCGGCGGCGAGCACGACGCGGTCCGTCAGGCGCGGACCATCGTCAGCCTGTGGGCCGATCCGGACAAGATCCGGACATTCGACTCGCCTGCCAAGGCGGCCGCCGCCAAGCTGGTCGCGAATCTCGCCCTGGCGGTCTCCATGGAGGCGCTCAGCGAGACGCTGCGGCTGGGAAAGGCGGGCGGACTCTCCACGGCCGAGGTGCTCGACGTGTTGCCCCTGACCTCGATCGCGCCGATCGCCGGGATGAAGGGACCGGTCGTCGCGTCCGGCGACTTCGACGACACCCAGTTCTCCGCATCCCTGCTGGCCAAAGACCTGCGCCTGATGCTGGCGACGGCGGACGTGCCGCTCCCGGCGGCCGCGCTGGTGGCCGCGGAGCTCCAGCGCGCGATCGACGCCGGGCAGGGCGACAAGGACTTCTCGGTCATCGCCCGCGACCGGTGAGGATGGCGCCCGCCGGCCGGCGTGATCTTCCGCGCCGCGGTCGTAAGGGTCGCGCCTCCCGCCGAGTCGTGACTAGTTGCGCCAATCGAACGCGAATTGCAGCAACAACTCTCATCTCGCCGAGCTCTTGAGCGCGAGATGCCGGGTCCCGTAGGGTCGAGGCGACGAGGGAGCAGCCATGGGGGATCGTCCGCGAGCGCGGGCAGCGCGCATCGGTCATGCGCTTGCCGCCGCCGGGCGCCGCTTGCTCGACGCCCTCATGACGATCGGCAGCTCGCTCTTCGGCTCCCGCTCCGGCGACCCGGAGGCCCGCCGCCTCTACGAGCGCCGCGACCGCGACTATCGCCCGTGACCAGTACGCTGCCCGCGCTCAGGCTCTAAGACGGGGAAGCGTTCCGAGGGTCGTGCTCGCCTATGCGCGCTGCCGTGTCATCAGCTTCCGCGAGCAATCCTGCGAGCACCGGGATCAGGTGCGGAAGATCGTCGGTGTGGATCTCCCAAACGCGCCGCTGGTCCACCTGGGCATACGCATGGACCAGGATGTTCCGCGTCGCGATGATCGCATGGACGTCGGGGATGCGGCCTGCTGTTTCCGCATCGACGGTGCGCAGGTTCTTGAGCGCCTCGCCGAGGATCTCCAGCTGCCGCTCGACCGCAGCCTGAAGCACCCAGTCGCCGAGATATTCGTTCTCGGAGTGTCCCTCTGCGACCGACGCCGCCTTCGTCGCGGCCTCCCGGGCATCCCAGAGGAACGCGGGCGACTCATGCAGCATAGACATCCTCGGCATGGCCGAAAGCCGAACGTGCGAAGTAGGGATTCCGGATCGCGCCGGCATCGACCAGGTCAACGCCCCGACCCAGGATCCGCTCGAGATCCTCCTTCAGGTCGAAGAAATCGTGGAAGAGGCCGCCGCGGCCCGGCAGGAAGTCGACCAGGAAATCGACGTCGCTCTTCTGGCGATCGAAGTCGTCCCCGAGGACCGAGCCATGCGGAGTCGCGCGACGCCGTGTGCCTCACAAACGCGAGATATCGCATCCAGGTCCACTGGCACCGCCGTGATCATGGCAGGAATTATCCATGCCGACCCCTCGCACCGCAGGGAAACCTCGACGCACGCGCGAGGATACGCGCAACCGGCCCTGCCCGGTCTGGCCCTACCACAACGGGAAAGGCCCGGAATCCGCTTGGATTCCGGGCCTTCTCACTGGTGCGCCCCCAGGGACTTGAACCCTGAACCCATTGATTAAGAGTCAATTGCTCTGCCGATTGAGCTAGAGGCGCATCCGATCCGGTTTCCCGAACCGAGGCTCAACACTAGCATCCGATCCGGGTCCGTTGCCAATCGAGGATCGCTCGCTTCAGGTGCGGTCTTTCCGGGGCATCACGATCTCTTTGATGATCAGGATGATGCCCGCCGAGATCGGGATGGCGACCAGTGCGCCGGGCAGGCCGAACAGCGTCGAGCCGGCCAGCGCCGAGATCAGCACCACCGATCCGGGCACCTGCACCGCCTTCCCCATCACCCGCGGGGTGAGGATGTACGCCTCCACCTGCATGTAGACGAGCATCAGCACGAGCACGACCACACCGCTGACCGGCGAGTGGATGAACGCCAGCACCGACATCACGGCGGTGGTCAGCACGGTTCCGATCAGCGGGATGAGCGTGATGAAGAACGCTGCCAGCGCGATCAGGAACGCGCCGGGCACACCGGTGGCGAGCAGCAGGATGAGGCTGTAAGTGGCGTTGAAGAACGCCAGCACGACCATCCCGCTGAGGTATTTGCCGAAGTTCTGCAGGATGCGTTCCGCGTAGCTCTCGAACCGGGCGCGGCGGGAGCGGCGCACCAGGCGGTAGGCGGCCTGCTTCGTGGCGTCGTACGACGCGATGAAGTAGATGGTCAGGATCGCGATGAAGAAGCCGGTGGTGACCGCGTTGAGCACCGACAGCCCGAACCCGACGAGGCCGTTGCCGATGGTCGCCCAGGTCGCCGGGTCCTGTGCCTGCTGCGAGATCCAGCCCACCACCTGACCGAGCACGCCGTTGGTCGCGTCGTTGGTCGAGTCGAACCAGCCCTGGCTGCGCAGCGCCGCGATCTCCTGCGGCACGGCCGTCGCGAGGAAGGAGATCTGCTTGGCGATCAGCGGCACGACCACCCAGATGATGCCGACGAGCACCGCGATGATGAGCAGGATCACCGTGGTGATCGCCCAGCCCCGCCTCATGCCGCGGCGCTGGAACCAGCGGACGAGCGGGTCGAGGCCCACGGTCGCGAACATCGCCAGGAACACCGAGAAGATGATCGACCGGAGGCCGTACAGCATGAGGCCGGTCGCGACGGCCCCGATCGCGCCGAGCGTGATGAGGAAGCCGAACAGCAGCGGGCTGCGCCGCAGGACGGACGCCGCCTCCGGCTGCGCCGGGCCTGCTCGTCGCGCGGGTGGACGGGTGAACCGCATGCCGCCTCCGCTCCGCCCTCCGGGGCCAGGTCGAGCGTATTGGGCGCGGCTACCCCGCAACAAGGGCCGGGATCGGCCTACTTCTTGCGGGTGGTGAGCTCATCGGTCAGCTGCCGCAGCCGCGCCACCATCTCGTCGTCCTCGAGGTCCGGCCCGACCTCGTCGGCCGGCTCGCTGACGATCTGGCTCGCCGGCCCGATCAGCACCTCCACCGGTCCCACATCGCCTTGCGCGGTCCTGCCCGGCACGAACACCGTGTCCGCGATGTCGCGCCGGGCGAGCGCCCGCGAGTACTCCAGTAGCGCCTCCGCCAGCGCATCGCCGGTGTAGAACGCCGTCCCTGCATACACGATCCGTCGCATGCCTCCATCGGTACTCCCCGCTGGGCCGCCCGCCAAGCCCGTCCGCCACGCCCTCCCGAAAAGCCGTTCGCTCCGACACCCGCCGCGCCCCGTCGCCCCACCAGTAGGCTCGGTGCCGTGACCGACACCGCGACGCCCGACCTGACCGCCGACCTCGACCTCGCGCTCCGTCTCGCCGACGAGGCCGACCGGATCTCCCTCGGCCGGTTCCGCGACCGTGACCTGCACGTCGAGACGAAGCCGGACCGCTCCCCCGTCACCGAGGCCGACCTCGCCGTCGAGCGGGCGATCCGCGACACCCTCGCGGCCGAGCGGCCGGACGACGGCATCCTCGGCGAGGAGTACGGCACGGAAGGCGACGCGACGAGGCAGTGGATCGTCGACCCGATCGACGGCACCGCCAACTACCTGCGCGGCGTCCCCGTCTGGGGAACGCTGATCGCCCTCGCCGTCGACGGCGTCCCGCGTGTCGGCGTCGTCAGCTCCCCCGCCCTCGGGCGCCGCTGGTGGGCGGTCACCGGCGGCGGTGCGTGGACGACGGATGCGGCGGGCGCCGAGCCGCGCAGCATCCACGTGTCGGGTATCGCGGACCTCGAACACGCGTCGATGAGTTTCCAGAGCATCGCGCAGTGGGATGAGGCGGGGTACCTCGACCGGCTCATCGCCCTGACCCGCAGGATGTGGCGCGACCGCGCCTACGGCGACATGTGGTCGTACATGCTGCTGGCGGAGGGGCTCGTGGATGCGGTGGGCGAGTTCGGTGTGAAGACCTACGACCTCGCGGCGCTCATCCCGATCGTGGAGGAGGCAGGCGGCCGGTTCACGTCGGTGGACGGCACCCCCGGCCCCGGAAACGGGTCGTCGCTGGCCTCCAACGGCCTCATCCACGACGCCCTCCTCGACGCGCTCGCCTGAGCTCGCGGGCGCCTGCCGGACCCGCCCGGCCGGGTCTCCCCCGCGACCGTGCCGCTGCCCTAGGCTGACCCGGGTGAGCGCACCGACACCCGCACCCGCACCTCCTTCAACCGCCACGGCGGAGCCGCTCGTCCACATCGCGAACTTCCGCATGGACTTCGGGCGCACCACCGTCATCCGCGACCTCTCGTTCGACATCCAGCGCGGCGAGACGTTCGGGTTCCTCGGCAGCAACGGCTCGGGCAAGACGACGACCATCCGGGCGCTGCTCGGCATCTACCAGCCGACCGCCGGGACGCTGCACATCGACGGCCGCCCGTTCAGCCCGGAGGCCGGCGAGCGGCTCGGCTACCTGCCGGAGGAGCGCGGGCTGTACAAGAAGGAGTCCGTGATCGACGTCATGGTCTACTTCGGCCGCTTGAAGGGGCTCGGCGCCGAGCAGGCCCGCCGCTGGTCGCGCGAGTACCTGGAGCGCGTGGGCATCCCCGAGAAGGAGAAGGTGCGGCTCGACAAGCTGTCCGGCGGTCAGCAGCAGAAGGTCCAGCTCGGCGTCACGATCATGAACGAGCCGGAGCTGCTCATCCTCGACGAGCCGACCAAGGGCTTCGACCCGGTCAACCGCCGGCTGCTGATGGACATCATCGACGATCAGAAGCGCGCGGGCTCCACGGTGATGATGGTCACGCACCAGATGGAGGAGGTCGAGCGCCTCTGCGACCGCGTCATCCTTCTGAAGGACGGCACCTCCCGCGCCTACGGGACCGTCGAGGAGGTGCAGGAGCAGTTCGGGGGCACCATCGTGCACCTCGACCACGAGGGCGCTCTGCCGCCGTCGCCGGCCTACCGCGTGCTGTCCGACGTGGGCGGCCACGCCCAGCTGGAGCCGGGGGACGGCGCGGACCCGGCGAACATCCTGCGCGACCTGGTGGATGCGGGCGTGCGGGTGTCGCGCTACGCCCCGACCCGCAAATCGCTCGACGACATCTTCGTCGAGGTCTACGGCGCCGAGAGCCGGGAAGAGGACTGAGAGCATGGCCCGTCACAACCTCCGGACCGTCATCGGCTTCGAGTTCCGCCGCACCATCACCAAGCGGCGGTTCTGGGCGGTCACGCTCATCATCCCCATCCTCGTGTTCGGGCTGGGCGGTCTGATCATCGCCTCCAACGTGTCCACAGCCAACACGGCGGATCAGCAGAAGAACGCGCGGTTCGAGTTCCTCTACTCGGATGCGTCCGGGCTCGTCGACCCGGCGATCGCCAAGCAGTTCGGCGGCACCGAGATCGCGTCGCAGGCCGAGGGCGTCGAGGAGGTGCAGATCGGTGGGACGCCCGCGTACTTCGCCTACCCCGCCGACCCGGCGAAGCAGACGGTCCGCGTCTACGGTGAGGACGCCAGGGTGTTCCAGAACAGCAAGTACTCGGCGGTGGCCGAGTCGCTGCTGTCCGCCAGCGTGGAGCAGAAGCTCGGCGACCCGACGACCGTCGCGGTGCTGCGCGGCGACGTGAAGACCTCCACCACCACCTTCGCGGGCGGCAAGCGGGCGCCCGGGTTCGAGGCGATCCTGCCCGCGCTGCTGTTCCTCGCCGCGTTCTTCGTCGTCATCGTCTTCCTCGGCAACCAGATGCTGAACTCCACACTGGAGGAGAAGGAGAACCGCGTCACGGAGATGATCCTCACGACGATCAATCCGACGAACCTGCTGCTCGGGAAGGTCATCTCGCTGTTCGCCATCGGGTTCATCCAGCTCGCGGTCTTCGCGCTGCCGATGCTGATCGGCTACCTGTTCTTCCGGAACCAGCTGCAACTGCCGGACTTCGACCTGAGCGGGCTGGTCTTCGACCCGCAGAAGATGATCGTCGGCTTCCTGATCCTGATCGGCGGCTTCGCCCTCTTCACCGGCACGCTGGTCGCCGTCGGCGCGATCATGCCGACGGCGAAGGATGCCGCTCCCGTGTTCTCGGTGGTGGTGTTCGCGGTGGTGATCCCGCTGTACGCGTCCGGCTTCGCGATCAGCTCGCCGCAGTCGCCCATCGTCCAGCTGCTCGCGTACTTCCCATACACGGCCCCGATCACGGCGCTCATCCTGAACGCGTTCGGCTCGCTGCCGCTCTGGCAGGCGGTCATCATCATCGTCGAGCTGTTCGTGCTCGCCTACATCGTGCTGCGCATCGCCGTGCGGCTGTTCCGCTACGGCTCGATCGAGTACTCGAGCAAGGTGCGGGTGCGGGATGTGCTGGGGCGCCGCCCCGACAGCGCGACCCCGCAGCGGGCGGGCCGCTCCTGATGCGCGCGGTCGTCGTCGCGCAGCCGGGCGGACCGGAGGTCCTGGCGCTCGCCGAGGTGCCGGACCCCGTCCCGACCGCGCGCGAGGTGCGCATCCGCGTCGTCGCCGCCGGTCTCAACGGCGCCGATCTCAGCCAGCGCCGCGGCTTCTACCCGCCGCCCGCGGGCGCGCCCGAGTGGCCGGGACTGGAGGTGTCCGGGATCATCGACGCGCTCGGCTCCGAGGTCGCCGGCTGGACCGTCGGCGACCGCGTGTGCGCCCTCCTCTCCGGAGGCGGCTACGCCGAACTCGTGACGGTGGATGCGGGACTCGTCCTCCCCGTGCCGGACGACGTCGACCTGGTGGAGGCCGCGGGACTGCCGGAGGTCGCCGCCACGGTGTGGTCGAACGTCGTCGACCTCGGACGGCTCGCCGAGGGCGAGGCGCTGCTGGTCCACGGCGGCTCCAGCGGGATCGGCACCATGGCCATCCAGGTCGGGCGCGCGCTCGGCGCGGAGGTCGTCGCGACCGCCGGCAGCGACGAGAAGGCGGCCTTCTGCCGCGAGCTCGGGGCACACGCGGCCGTGAACTACCGCGAGCAGGACTTCGTGGAGGCCGTCCGGGCGTTCACGGACGGACGGGGCGTGGACGTCGTGCTCGACATCGTCGGCGGCGCCTACATCGCGCGCGACCTCGACGCGCTGGCCACGGGCGGCCGCATCCTGTCGATCGCCGTCCGCGACCGCGAACCGGCGTCGGTGGACATGGGCCTGCTGATGCGCAAGCGGGCGAGCATCCAGGGCACGACCCTCCGCGCACGCCCCCTCGAGGAGCGCGTGGCGGTGATCGCAGGGGTGCGGGCGCAGCTCTGGCCGCTGCTCTCCGACGGGCGCATCCGGCCGGTGATCGACTCGGTCTTCCCGCTCGAGGACGCCGCGGCCGCCCACCGGCGGATGGAGTCGTCGGCCCATCGCGGCAAGATCCTGCTCCGCGTCGGAGACGTCGGCGGTCGATGAGAGGATCGGCATCATGACCGACGCGCCCCTCACCGACGACGCCCTGCTCGCCCTTCCGAAGGCCGAGCTGCACCTGCACATCGAGGGCACGCTCGAACCTGGGCTGGCGTTCGAGCTCGCCGCCCACAACGGCGTCACCCTGCCGTACGCGTCGGTCGAGGAGCTCGCCGCACAGTACGACTTCGACGACCTGCAGTCCTTCCTCGACCTCTACTACGCCACCATGGCCGTGCTGCTCACGCGCGCCGACTTCGCCGAGCTGACCCGGCGCTACCTGCGCCGGGCGCACGCTCAGGGGGTGCGGCACGCCGAGCTGTTCTTCGACCCGCAGGCGCACACCGCGCGCGGGGTGGCGTTCGACGACGTCGTCGACGGGATCGGCGACGCGCTCGACGAGGCGGAGCGCGAGTTCGGGATGACCGGCTCGCTCATCCTCTGCTTCCTGCGCGACCAGCCGGTCGCCTCGGCCGAAGAGGCGCTCACCGCGGGGTTGAAGCGCACCGACCGCATCGTGGGCGTCGGGCTCGACTCGGCCGAGGTCGGCTACCCGCCGTCCCTGTTCGAGGGCGTCTACGCCCGGGCGCGCGCGGCCGGGCTCCACGCCGTCGCGCACGCCGGCGAGGAGGGACCGCCGGAGTACGTGCGCGAGGCGCTCGACCTGCTGCACGCCGAGCGGATCGACCACGGCATCCGCTCGATCGAAGACCCGGAGCTGGTCGCACGGCTGGCCCGGGAGCGCATCCCGCTCACGGTGTGCCCGCTCTCGAACGTGCGGCTGCAGGCGACGCCGGACCTCCGCGACCATCCGCTGCTGCGGCTCGACGCCGCGGGTGTGCGCGTCACGGTCAACTCCGACGATCCCGCGTATTTCGGCGGCTACGCGGGGCAGAACTTCACCGCGGTCCGGGATGCGCTCGGCCTGACCGAGGACCAGGCTCGGCGCTTCGCCCGCACCTCCATCGAGGCGTCCTTCGCATCGACCGAGCGCAAGGCGGCCCTGCTCGCCGAGGTGGACGCGTGGCGGCCATGAGCGGACCGCAATCGTTCGTCGCCGACGATGGGCGCTCGGTGCGGTTCTTCGACACCGGCGGAGCGGCGGAGGCGCCGGTGCTGGTGTGGCACCACGGCACCCCGCAGACCGGGGCCGTCATCCAGCCTGTGGCGACCGCCGCCGCCGCTCGCGGGCTCCGGGTCGTCTCCGTGACGCGTCCCGGCTATCCCGGCTCCGATGTCCGCCCCGGCCGTTCGGTGGCCGATGCGGCGGCCGACGTGCTCGCCGTCCTCGACGCGCTCGGCATCGACCGGTTCGCGACCGCCGGAGCCTCCGGCGGAGGCCCGCACGCCCTCGCCCTCGCCGCGCTCGCGGGCGGCGACCGCGCCCGGGCCGTCGTCACGCTGGCGGGCATCGCCCCCTACGACCGCTCCCCCGACTGGTTCTCGGGGATGGCCGCCCCCGGCGGGCTGCAAGCCGCGCTGTCGGGCCGTGAGGCGCGCCTCGCGTATGCGGAGACCGCCGAGTTCGACCCGGACTCGTTCACCGCCCGCGACTACGAGGTGCTCGAGGGCGAGTGGGGCGCCCTGGGGGCGGATGCGGGAGCCGGTGCGGCCGAAGGGCCGGACGGCGAAGCCGACGACGACCTCGCGTACGTGTCGCCGTGGGGCGTCGAGCTCCGGGCGGTCAGCGCTCCCGTGCTCCTCATCCAGGGTGGAGCCGACCGCGTGGTGCCCGCGCCGCACGCCGCCGCGATGCTCGAACGCCTGCCCCACGGGGAGCTCTGGATCCGTCCGCGCGAGGGCCATGTGTCGGTGCTCACCGCCTTCGGGACGGCTTTGGATTGGGCGCGGGCGGCACTATGACGCCTCATCAGCCGCAGAAAAGCTTATATTTACCGGATATAAGCGATATCGTGGTGGCATGACCTCGACCGTGGCTGTGATCGCGGACATCGTCGGCTCGCGCAATCTGCCCAGCCGCTCCGATGCCCAGGAGGCCGTGCGCGCCGCCTTCGCCCGGGCGGACGGCCGGTTCGTCCCCGAGCAGGCGCTCTGGGCGACGGTGGGCGACGAGTTCCAGGCCCGATACGCCCACCTCGGCGCAGCGCTGGGCGCGACCGCTCTGGTGCGCCTCATCCTGCCGGACGGCATCGACTGCCGCTTCGGCCTGGGCGTCGGGGAGGCCACCGAGATCGAGCCGTCCCCCTCGGGCGCGGCGATCCAGGACGGCTCGGCGTGGTGGCGCGCGCGGGACGCGATCATCACCGCGCACCGCCTGCAGGACCGTGGGCAGCCGACGGTCCGCACCTGGCTGGTGGCGGAGGACCCCGGCTTCACCGCGGCGGTGGATGCGCTGCTCCTGCAGCGCGACCACACGATCTCCCGGATGAAGGCTCGCGAGCGCCGTCTCGCGGCCGGTCTGCTCGAAGGCCGCACGCAGAAGGAGCTCGCGCAGGAGGAGCGGATCGCCCAGTCCGCTGTCTCCCAGACGCTCCATCGTTCCGGCGCTGCTGCGCTGGTCGCCGGCATCGAACTGGTCTCGGAGGCTGCTCCCGCGTGATCTCGGCCGTCCTCTTTCTGACCATCGGCGCGCTCGACGCCGTCCTCGGCCTGGCGAAAATCGGCCGCGGAGGTCGTCCCGACGTGCCCGCAGGCGTCTGGGGCGCCGTCATCGCGGCCCTGGTCGTGCCTTTCGCCGGGTGGCTCGTGCTCGGTACTCCCCTGGTGTGGGCGCTCGTGGTCGCCGTCTGCGGGCTGCTCTGGCTCTGGGCGGAGGTCCGCTTCCTGCGACGTCGCGGCCACGTCGCCTTCCTGACCGCGGCCGTCCTGAGCGTCCCGGTCGTGGCCGTCGCGGTCGTTGCCGAACGCCCGACGCTCAACGATTCCGCCGCCGCCGGGCTCTTCGCCGACGCGATGACGACGGCGGCCCTGCCCCTCTCGCTGTCGCTGGTCATCGCGTGTGTCGCGGGGGCTCTCGTGCTCACGCGAACCGCCAACGTCGTCTGCCGGGCCGCGTTCGGCCGCGCGATGACGACGGACCGGGCGGCCGCGCCGAGCCCTGCTGCACCGCGGCGCTGGTCGGTGGCGTTCGGGACCCGCGAGGTCGCGTCCGTCGCCGAGGACGCCCCACCGGCCGACGAACCCGTCTCGACCGCCTCAACCCTGCGCGGCGGCCGGGTGATCGGCCCGCTGGAGCGCATCCTGATCGTCGCCCTCGCACTGGTCGGCGCCGAGGCGGTCATCGTCGGACTGCTGGCCGCCAAGGGCATCGTCCGCTTCCCCGAGATCAGCGCCGACGGACGCGGCGGCTCCAAGGCGGAGGAGTTCCTGATCGGCAGCCTCGTCAGCTGGACGATCGCGGGGCTAGTCGCGGCGTACCTGGTCGTGCAGCGAATTACCTGATATCCGCCCGATATCAGCGAAATCGCGGGACCTCAGTCGCGGCGGTACCCGCTGGTGGCCGCCTCGTACGTCGTGTGCCGGCGCTTGACCGACGGCTCAGCGGGCTGCGGCACTTGCGTGCGCTCCAGCGCGTGCAGGACGAGCGCTTCGACGAGGCGGGCGACGCTCGTCCGCCGCTGCTGCGCGATGCGCACGAGCGCGGCGTACTCGGGCTCGCTCAGGTGGATCTTGAGCGGCATCCCACCGGGCGCATGGCCGGGACCCAGCGTGGTGGGGGCCGTGATGTCGGCATCGGTCATGCGTCGAGTGTGCACAATGCGGACCGGCCGTCGCTAGACAGCGTTGTGCGACGGGCACTGTCTAGCCTCGCCCGACGCGAGGGGTGCATTCTGCCGCCGAAAGGGCAAGGAGGTGCCGAGATGTCTGAAGTCAGAGCGACCGGCTGGGTCGGTTGGGCGTATTTCGCGGCGGTCATGCTGTTCATCGGGGCCGGGATCGACCTGTTCTACGGGATCATGGCGATCATCGGGCCGAACACGGCGTACTTCGTCGGCTCGGGCGGGGGCGTCGCCTCCTTCAACGTGGCCGCGTGGGGGTGGTGGTCGCTGATCATCGGCGTCCTGCTGCTGCTCGCCGGGCTCTTCCTGCTCCGGGGAGCGATGTGGGCCCGGGTGTTCGCGGTGATCATCGCCGGCGTCAACGCGATCACGCAGCTCATGTCGCTGCCGGCACAGCCGTGGTGGTCGATCGTGATGGTCGCCATCGACGTGCTGGTGATCTACGCGGTCACCGTCCACGGGCGCGAACTGCGGAGCTGAGCCGCACCGACCTCACCAGCGCACGCCGACGCAACGCCCGAGAGGACGCCGCATGACAGCAACGACCGCCCGGACCGTCGCGGGATGGACGCTCGTCCCGCTCGCGCTCGCGCAGTTCATCTGCTCGTTCGCCGGCTCGAACATGAACGTCATGCTCAACGACATGAGCAAGGATCTGGGCACGACGGTCGCGGGCATCCAGCTCTCCATCACGCTGTTCCTGCTCACCATGGCGGCGCTGATGGTGCCGTTCGGCAAGCTGACCGACCTGCTCGGGCGCAAGACGTGCTTCCTGCTCGGGCTGGGGATATACGGCGTCGGCGCGGTGCTGAGCGCCCTGGCGCCGGGACTCGGGCTGCTCATCCTGGGCAACTCCATCCTGGAGGGCGCCGGGACGGCGCTGCTGATCCCGCCCGTGTACATCCTGGTGACGCTGTACTGGAAGGACATCCAGGGCCGCGCGCGCTCGTTCGGCCTGGTCAGCGCCGCGGGCGGCGTCGGCGCGGCCACCGGTCCCCTCATCGGCGGCTGGATCTGCAGCGCGATCAGCTGGCGCGCCGCCTTCCTGTTCCAGGCGCTGATCATCGTGGTGATCATCCTGTTCGCGCTGGCCCTGAAGGACCCGCTGCCCGCTGATCCGACGCGTCCCTACGACACCGTGGGCGCCGTGCTCTCCGGCGGCGGCCTCGTCGTGTTCGTGGCCGGCATCCTGGCGATCGACCGGACGCTGTGGCTCGCGCTGCTGCTGCTGGTCGTCGGCGCGGGGATCATCGCGGGCTTCTTCGCCTGGATCCGCCGCCTCGAGCGCCGTAAGAAGGAGCCGCTTCTCTCCACCGCGCTGTTCCGCAACCGGGTCTCCAACCTGGGGCTCGTGACGCAGAACTTCCAGTGGCTCCTGCTCATGGGGATCTCGTTCCTCGTCTCCAGCCACCTGCAGGTGGTGCGGCAGTACGACGCCATCGAGACCGGGGTGATCTTCACCGCGGCGACCGTCGGCATCCTCGTCTCGTCGCTGGCGGCGGGACGGCTCGTGCGGCTGGTGGCGCAGCGCACGCTCATCCTGACCGGCTTCCTGGTCACCGCGGTCGGCGTCGTGCTGCTCCTACTGGTGGGCGCGCTGCCAGGCGGCTGGCCGTTCGTCCCCGGGCTCCTGGTGATCGGCCTCGGCATCGGCGTGATGCTGACCCCGAGCGTGAACGTGGTCCAGTCGGCCTTCGGCGAGGACCAGCAGGGCGAGATCTCCGGCCTGTCGCGCAGCATCTCCAACCTCGGCTCCAGCTTCGGCACGGCCATCGTGGGCACCATCCTCGGCTTCGGCGTCGACCAGCGTGCTGGCGGCTACGTGCTCGCCATGGCCGCACTGGTGATCGTCGCGATCGCCGGTTCGGTGGTCACCGGTTTCCTCCCCGGGAGCCGCGCGCCGCAGCACGCCGGGGCAGGAGCGGCCGCTCCCCCGAGCGCCGCCTGATCCATCCACATCACGCAGTCGCGCACCGGGCGCGGCCCATCACGAAGGGACAGCACCATGACCGACCAGCCGTATGTCGCGATCGCCGCGCAGTACGCGAGCGAGGACGAGGCCGTGACCGACTTCGACGCGCTCCACGAGCACTACAAGGGATCCGGCAAGCACACCGACTTCGACGCGGCCGTCGTCGTCCGCGACAAGGAGGGCAACGTCTCGATCCCGAAGCGGGACGACGGCGACAAGCACCACGGCGGCCGCAAGGGTCTCGCCATCGGGCTCGCCGGCGGACTCGTCGTGGCCCTCTTCCCGGCGGTGGCGCTCGGCGGCGCCTTGATCGCGGGCGGCGTCGCCGGCGGCGGCATCGGCGCTCTCGCGGGCCACATCAAGAAGAAGTCGTCGGCCGAGGACCTGAAGTCGATCAGCGAGACGCTCCACGCGGGCAGCTCCGGTATCGTCGTCGTCGCCTCCCCGGCGCAGGCCGACGAGGCCGAGAAGCTGCTCGTGCACGCGACCGGCATCACCCGCAGGGAGATAGCGGTGGACGACGAGAAGCTCGACGACGAGGTGGCCGACGCGCGGGACTGATCGAGTGTTCGGCGGCCGAGCCGGTCGCATCAGAGTCAGGCGGTGGAGGCGCAGCTGCTCCGCAGCTTGATGGCGAGCACGATCCACAGGCCGTCAAGGGCGATCAAAATGACGATGCACGCATTCATTGCCACCCAAAGCGCAACATCGTTGGGCAGCAGCATGGAAGGGTCGAACCCGTGGGCCTCAGCTCGGGTGGCTGCCCAATCGTCGACCACGGACCACAGTGCGTAGGCCACCGCAAACACGAGGTTCACTCCGGCGAGCACGACACTGACCCAGAGTCGCAGCGAGCGTAGAGAAGCCGCATTCGTTGGGCTGGGCGGACGGAGCCCTGCCGTGACCTGGTACGGGTCGCTCATGGCACTCACTCTAGGGCCCGGCGACGCCCGATCCATCTGGCCCACCACTTGGACGTCAGCCGAGGGACTCGATGTGGGTGCCGACCTGACGGACGAGAACGCCTCCGGCGAAGAACCACTCCTCGTCCTGCACTGTCGGACTGGTCCAGAGTTGGGCCCCGGTGCGGCGATCGTATGCCGTGCCTGAACCTCCTCCGTTGATGCTCGCGGTGTTCAGGTACGTGACCTCGGGACCGAACAGCGGCCACTGGAACGAATCGTGGTCGGCGATGGGCGTCGGTGCTCCCGAATCGCGGTCGACCGAGCAGGTCGCCGGGCCCAGCACCAGAGCCAGCGAGTTCCTTTCCGGGTCGGAGACGACGTCGCGGCCGCCGTTGGCCCAATACCAGGGTTCCACGCCGCAATGGGTGATGTCGCTCCGCATCTTCACCTCGCCGGTCATGATGTCGATGCGGACGAGGGAGGACGGCGAGGTCAGAACGAGGTCACCGGAAGGAGTTCCGATGGCGCCGCCGGCGAGCCAGCCTGGACGACCGGTCGTCGCCCTGGCCTCGGAGATCGAGTCGCCCAACTCGAACGGCATCGACCACAGGGTCTCCCCGGTCGTCTGGTCCAGCGCGGCGATCGTGTGAGGAGTGCCCTCGGCCTGGTCGCGGTACTCGATGATCACGCGGCTCATCGGGATGTGCGCCGCGCTGACGGACTGATGGCTGAGAGCGCCCGTGTCGAGGTCGAGCAGACTGTTCATCCAACCGCTGGTCTGGCCGGTGGCGAGGTATTCGATCGGCACGAGACCCGAGCCGTAGAAGTTCGGGACCGAAAGGGACGCTTTCGTGGCTGCCAGCGGTGTCGTCCACTTCGGATTCGAGAGGTCCGTCGGGTCGACTCGCTCGATGTGGTAGCTCACTGCCTCGCCGGACGCGTCCAGGATCGGCTTGGTCCAGATCATGTCGCCGCTGTCGTCCCAAACCGGTGTCAGCTGCCAGTTGGGGTACGAACCGAAGTCGTTCGGAAGCGTTGCAATGGTTCCACCTGTCTTCAGGTCGATGATGTCCCGGGGACCACCGCCGCCGCTTTCGTCGACGAAGAATGCACGGTTCGACGTTCCGAGCACCGACAGGAACGTCCCCATGCCCGCGTCGCCCTCCCATTTCCACTCGCGCGACCACAACACGGAACCTTTGACGGTGTCGACCATCGCGAGCACGGTGTCACCGTGCCCGACCGTGCAGCCGGCCCTCGACTCCGTGCCCATGTTCGACCCGATGGTGAACAGGGCGAGACCGTCGGCGATGTTGTAGACGTAATGCTGCTGGCAGGTGCTGGTCTCGCCCGGCAGATCCAGGCTCCACGACGGATGTGCAGGCAATGAGCGGACATCCTCCGCCTGAATGGGGGTGGATTGCACCTGGATCGCTCTCGGGGCAGCCGTGGAAGTCGGGGTCGGGGACGGCGTGGCCGAGGGCGTCGCGGTGGGCGTCGCGGTCGGGTTCCCCGTGCCGACCGGCGCCGGTGCCGAGTCGAACCGGATCACACCCGTCAGGGCCAGCGCGGCCGTGCCGCCGGCGAGGACGATCGCCACCGAGGCGAGGACCGAGGTCACCAGAATGTGGAAACGTCGACGACGGCGTGGCTCGTCTGCGACCACATCGAGCAGCAGTTGCCGGATGGCGTCGCTGCGTTCCGGGGTGAACTCTGTGGCGCTCATCGGGCACCTCCTTCAAGGATGGGCTCGTCGTTGGCGAGAGGGGACGCGAGCTCGGCCAGGCGTTTGCGGGCCCGGGAAAGCCGCGACTTGACCGTCCCTTCGGGGACACCCAGCGACTGCGCCGCCTGAGCGGTCGTCAGCCCCTCCATGATGCAGAGGGTGATCACGTCCTGATCCTGTCTGCTGAGCCTGCTGAAGACCTCGCGTACCTGCCGGTCACGCGCGGAGCCGTCGATCGCATCGTCCACCCGGCCGGCGTGGTCATCCTGCGGGCCGGGCATGGGGAGCTTGCTGAGCGCTGAACGGTACCGGCGCAGACTGCGGTGGTGGTTGCGCACCGTGTACGTGGTGGTCACAAGCAGCCATCCGATGATCGAGCCGTCAACGACCCGCACCGCGTCCCTTTTACGCCACGCCTCGAGGAAGACGAGCGCCGTCACGTCCTCGGCGTCGTGGCGCTGCCCGAGAAGGCGCAGCGCATGGCCGAACACGCGGTCCCGGTGCCGGTCGAACAGCGACGCGAACGCCGGACCGTCCCCGCCGCGCGCTGACGACCAGGCCGCAGCCTCGTCGAAATCATCCTCGCTCACACCCTCTATTGTCCGGTCGGTCCCGAACGGTTCCATTCGCGACCGACCGCTGACAGGAGGGCGAGGCCCGAAACGAAATCGGGGCCCTTCCCGCAAGCGGAAAGGACCCCGACTCCCGCGTGATGACGCGGATCTCTAACAACGCGTGACAGCGACCTGATGGTGGAGATGGGGGGAATCGAACCCCCGTCCACTGCTGTGGTCATGTGCCTTCTACGGGCGTAGCCAGTGAAGTCGCTTTCTCGGTCCCGGAGCTTGTCGCTGGCACCTGCCCCGACGGACCCAGTATCAGTGGAAGTCCCTCTGCGCCCTGATGCTCAACGCAGAAGCAAGTCCCCTAGCTGACGCCAGGATCCGGGTAGGAGACGATTCCCGGACTGACGGTCTCTCAAATGGCGGAGGTGAACTTACGCCGCGAGGGCGAAGTCGGCCTTGGCCGAGACAGTGCTCTTGTTATTGGCACTTATTTTTTCGCATGGGTCGTTAACGAGATAACCATGCATCCTCGACCCGCTTCTCACAGTCACGCAGTCAATGTCGAAACCGATCATCCCCATGCGCGGCCTGAAGGCCGGGTCGCTGTCACGCGCTGTTGAGTTGTCCAGATACGGAACCCGCCGACGAGCGGCGAGCTACTCATTCTACAACACCGGGGACGCGACGATCATTCCGGTCAGGAACCCGGCGTCTGCGGGGCGCCCGGGGTCGACGGCGGACGCGTCGGGAACGCCGCCAGCTTGAGCACGCGCGTGGCCGTCACACCGTCACCGGTGCGGGTGCCGATGATGACGACCTCGTCGCCCTTCGCGAAGTCGGACGCGGTCGCCGGCTGGCCGGGGAGGCCGTAGGCGGTGGCTTTGTCGACCGTCACGGTCACGGTGCCGCCGTTCTGGCGCGTCAGCGTCCAGGTGTCGCCGGAGATGGAGTCGATCGTCCCGCGGACCAGCTCGCGCGACGGGTTGTCGCCGCCGCCCTGCTTGCCGCCCGTGCCGCCGCCGTCGCCGTCGCCCGGCCGACCGGGCAGCCCGGGGACGCCGGGCTGGGCCGGGTGCACCTGGTGCGGCTGGGAGTGGGAGATGAACCGCTCGCCCACCCGCATGGCGACGTTCGCGACCGCGAAACCGCCCGCGGTGATGAGGCCGAGCAGGATGACGATGGAGAGCACGAGGGTCGAGATCGCGAACGCGAGACCGTGGCGCTTGTAGAACGGCTCAGCACCCACCGCATCCGCAGCCCCCGCCGGACGCGGGACGCCGGGCGCGTACGGGGACGCCGGCGGTTCGTGACGCGGCGGCAGCGGCTCGGTGGGCTGGGTGTTGCTCATGATCACACCTAAGCAGGTAAGACCCAGCATCGCGCTGGGAGCAGGTTATGGATCCGGCGAGAATCTCAGGACGGCTGGACGAGCACGGAGCGGAGCTTCGCCAGCTCGAGCTCGTCGAGCCCGGCAGCGAGCAGGTACTCGCGCACGCTCCCGTAGCGCTGCTCGATGTGGTCGATGACCGTCTCGAGCGCCTCGCGCGGGCTGCCGCCCAGGATGACGCGCAGGTCGGGGGTCACCTCGACGCCGTAGCCGCGCACCAGCTCCAGCATGCCCTCCAGCCACGGACCCTGGAGATTGCCCTCCGTCACGGCGTAGTCATCGACCACGGTCTCGCGGTCCACCCCGACCGCGAGCAGTGCGAGCGCGATCACGATGCCGGTGCGGTCCTTGCCCGCCGTGCAGTGCACGACCACCGGCTCGTCGCCGGTGTCCGCGATCTCCCGGAGTGCCCGCACGATCACATCGGTGTGCTGGAACACGATCTTGTCGTACAGGTGCACGATGGTCGCGCCGACCGTCGAGGCCGAGGCGCCGGAGCCCTCGAAGACCGGCAGGTGCAGCACCTCCACGTCGAGACCGTCGAGGTCGTCGGGCAGCGCCTGCACCTCGAAGTCGTCCCGCAGGTCGATGACGATCCGGATGCCGAGCTCGCGCATCCCCTCGCGCCCCGCCTCACCGAGCCGGCCGAGCGCGTCGGCACGGAACAGCTTGCCCGGTCGGGTCGCTCCCCCGTCGGCCGGGTAGCCGCCGACGTCGCGGAAGTTGTAGGTGCCGGCGATCGGGATGCGCTGTGCGATCGAGTCCATGGACTCAGTCTCGCACTCCGTCACTCGCCGAGGTGATTGCGGGTGGACATGGCGCGCTCGGCCTCGCGCTTGTCCTGACGCTCGCGCAGAGCCTGCCGCTTGTCGTACTCGCGCTTGCCCTTCGCGACCGCGATCTCGACCTTCGCGCGCCCGTCGTTGAAGTAGATCGACAACGGCACGATCGTGTAGCCGCCCTGCTTGACCTTGTTCTCGATCTTCAGGATCTGCGCCTTGTGCAGCAGCAGCTTGCGCTTGCGGCGCGGGGCGTGGTTGTTCCAGGTGCCGTCCGCGTACTCCGGGATGTGCACGGCATCCAGCCACGCCTCGCCGCCGTCGACGAAGGCGTAGCCGTCGACCAGCGACGCGCGCCCGAGACGCAGCGACTTCACCTCGGTGCCGGTGAGCACGAGGCCGGCCTCGTAGGTGTCCTCGATCGTGTAGTCATGGCGCGCACGGCGATTGGTGGCCACGACCTTCTGACCACGTTCCTTCGGCACAGCACACTCCTCGACTCGACCGGTTCCGCGCACGGCGGGTTCGCCGGGCAGCGGACCAGTCTATCGTGACACGGCCGTTCGCGGGCGGTTCAGACCTTCAGATAGCGCTTGATCGCGAAGTTAGCCGAGGCCGCGGCCAGCACGATGCCGATGACGACCAGGATGGGAATGACCAGCCAGGCCTGCTCCATCCCGACGAAGTTGATCGACTGGATGCGGTCGCTCAGATAGCCGCGCACGAAGAACTGCACGCCCAGCGCGATCACCACCGACGCCAGCACCGAGCCGATCAGCGCGGCGATCACGCCCTCGATGATGAACGGCGTCTGGATGAACCTGTTCGACGCGCCCACGAGGCGCATGATCCCGATCTCCCGGCGTCTCGAGAACGCGGAGAGCCGGATCGTGGTCGCGATCAGCAGCACGGCGGCGACGAGCATCAGCGCCGCGATGCCGATCGCGGTGTAGCTGGCGGCGTTCAGGATGCTGAAGATCTGATCGAGGTAGCTGCGCTGGTCGACGACGCTCTGCACCCCCGCCGATCCCGACAGGGTCTCGGTGAGCACGGCGGAGTTGTTCGGGTCCTTGAGGTTCACCCAGAACGTCTGCGGGATCATGTCCGGCGTCACGAAGTCGGCGATCTGGTTGCCCTTGAACTGCTGCTTGAACTGCTCGTAGCCCTGCTTCTGGTCCTGGAAGTAGAACTTCTGGATGTAGGGCGAGAGCTCCGGCGACTCCAGCTGCTTCTTGACGGCCTCGATCGACTGGCCGGTCGCGGCGCCGCCCGCGCAGTTGTCGGTCTGCGTGCACATGTACACGGCGACCTGGGCGCGGTCGTACCAGTAGGTCTTCATCTGGCCGATCTGCATCTGCAGCAGCACGGCCGTTCCGACGAAGGTCAGCGAGATGAAGGTCACCAGGATGACGGAGACCACCATCGAGAGATTGCGGCGGAGGCCGTTGCCGACCTCCGACCAGATGAGTCCGAATCTCATTTCGTCGGCCCCACATTCTGGTCGCCGTCGCGGTCCGCGCCCTCGCGCAGGCCGCTGAGGTCGAGGTTCGCGGTGAAGTTGAGGTGGTCCGGCAGCTCCTCCGACGCGGGAGCCGGCGTGATGGGCGCGGTCGCGAACTGCACAGGGGCGGGAACCTGGCGGGCCGGCTCCGGCTGCGCGGCGGGCTGGACGGGCTGCTGCGCGCCCGGAACCGGCTGCACCGGAGCGGTCTGCTGCGGCACGGACACGGGAGCCGTCGGCGTCGAGGTCGGCGCGTGCGGCCGGGTCATCGGCGCCTCCGCCGTCTGCGGGGCGGGCACCGCGCCGCCGTAGGCGGGCGTCGCAGCGGCGGGCGTCGCGGCGGCGGGCGTCGCGGCGGCGGGCGTCGCAACCGAGATCGGCTCGTCGCGCTCGAGCGGCTGCGCGATCGGCACAGCGGCCGTGAAGCCGTAGCCGCCGTGGCGCTCGTCGCGCACGATCTGACCGCCGACGAGCTCGATCACGCGGCGCTTCATCTGGTCGACGATCGCGGCCTCGTGCGTGGCCATGAGCACGGTCGTGCCACCGGCGTTGATGCGCTCGAGCACGGCCATGATGCCGGCGCTCGTCGCGGGGTCCAGGTTTCCGGTCGGCTCGTCCGCCAGCAGCACCTGCGGCTTGTTGACCACAGCGCGGGCGATCGCCACGCGCTGCTGCTCACCGCCGGAGAGCTCGTGCGGCAGACGCTGCGCCTTGCCGTCGAGGCCCACCATCTTCAGGACGTCCGGGACGGCCTCCTGGATGAAGCCGCGGGACTTGCCGATCACCTGAAGCGTGAACGCGACGTTCTGGAAGACGTTCTTGTTCGGGAGCAGGCGGAAGTCCTGGAAGACGACACCGATGTTGCGGCGGAAGTACGGGACCTTGCGGGACGAGATCGTGCCGAGGTCCTGCCCCAGCACATGGATCTTGCCCTTGGTCGGCTTCTCCTCTTTGAGGATCAGTCGCAGGCAGCTGGACTTGCCCGAGCCGGAGGCGCCGACGAGGAAGACGAACTCTCCGCGCAGCACTTCCAGGTTGATGCCGTTCAGCGCCGGGCGCGCCGTGCCCGCGTACTGCTTGGATACGTGTTCGAACCGGATCATGACTTCTTGAGACTAAGCAGTCCCGGCCCGTTCCGCAGTAGCGACATGCCCGCGCGCGGCAAGCCTGACAGTCTTCGGGGCGCCGGATGGACGCCGCCGCTGTTACGCCTGGGCTTCCGCTTTGTTGCCTGCGCGCCAGCGGATGCCCGCGGCGATGAAGCCGTCGAGGTCGCCGTCGAACACCGAGCTCGGGTTGCCGGACTCGTATCCCGTGCGCAGGTCCTTCACGAGCTGCTGGCCGTAGAGGAAGTAGGAGCGCATCTGGTCGCCCCAGCTCGCCGTGATGGTGCCCGCGAGCTCCTTCTTCTTCGCGGCCTCCTCCTCCTTCTGCAGCAGCAGGAGTCGGGTCTGCAGCACGCGCATGGCGGCGGCGCGGTTCTGGATCTGCGACTTCTCGTTCTGCATCGACACGACGAGGCCGGTCGGGAGGTGCGTGATGCGGACGGCGGAGTCCGTCGTGTTGACCGACTGGCCGCCGGGGCCGGACGACCGGAACACATCCACGCGGATGTCGCCCTCCGGGATCTCGACCTCGGTCGCCTCCTCCATCAGCGGGATGACCTCGACCGCGGCGAACGAGGTCTGGCGCTTGTCCGCCGAGCCGAAGGGGCTGATCCGGGCGAGCCGGTGCGTCCCGGCCTCGACCGACAGCGTTCCGAAGGCGTAGGGCGCATCCACCTCGAAGGTCGCGGACTTGATGCCCGCCCCCTCGGCGTAGGACGTGTCCATCACCTTGACCGGGTACTCGTGCTGCTCCGCCCAGCGCAGGTACATGCGCATCAGCATCTCGGCGAAGTCGGTGGCGTCGTCGCCGCCGGCGCCGGAGCGGATGGTCACGATCGCCGCACGGTCGTCGTACTCGCCGCTCAGCAGCGTCTGCACCTCGAGGTCGCCCAGCGCGGTCTGCAGGGACTGCAGCTCGGTGCGGGCCTCGGCGGCGGACTCCTCGTCGTCGGCCTCGTTCGCGAGCTCGACCAGCACCTCCAGGTCGTCGAGCCGTCGCTCGATCGCGGTGATGCGGGCGAGCTCCGACTGGCGGTGGCTGAGGGCGCTGGTGACCTTCTGCGCGTTGGCGGTGTCGTCCCAGAGGTCCGGGGCTCCGGCCTTCTCGCTGAGGTCGGCGATCTCGGCGCGGAGGCGCGGCACATCCACCACCGCGGTGATGTCGTCGAAGGTGGAGCGCAGGTCCGCGATCTGGGAGGAGAGGTCGAGTTCGATCATGTCGCCCTCCAGCCTACCGGGCGGTCGCCGCCGCGGGACGGCCGGTGCCGTGCGGGAAAGTTGTACGGTGTTAACGACATGACTTCCGACGAGCGCCCCTTCCGTTTCCGCTCCGTCGCCCTCGCCGCCTTCCTGCCGACCCTGCTGTTCTCCATCGGGGAGGGCGCGATCATCCCGATCATCCCCGTCGCGGCCGGCAACCTCGGCGCCGGCCTCGCGATGGCGGGCTTCATCGCATCCATGGTGATGCTCGGAGAGCTGGCGGGCGACATCCCGAGCGGATGGGTGGTCTCACGTTTCGGCGAGCGCACATCCATGATCGGCGCGGCCGTCGTGGCCATCGTCGGCGTCGTGATCTGCCTGCTCGCGCCGAACTACTGGGTGCTGATGGGCGGCATCTTCCTGGTCGGGATCGCGACCGCGGTCTTCGCGCTCGCCCGGCACGCCTTCATGACCACCTACGTGCCCGCCCGCTACCGTGCCCGGGCGCTGTCGACGCTCGGCGGCATCTTCCGCGGCGGCTGGTTCATCGGACCGCTGATCGCCTCGGCCGTCATCGCGGCGACCGGCTCGACGCAGTCGGTGTTCTGGATCTTCATCGTCAGCTGCCTGGGCTCGGTGATCGTGCTGCTCGCCCTCCCCGACCCGGAGGCGATGTTCGGTCCGTCGCAGCGGGTCGCCGACGAGTCCGGCGCCCAGGTGACGGAGGGCGAGGAGGATGCGGCGGAGCGTACGCACGGGCTGTTCCGCACCATCTGGTCGTTCCGCGAGGTGCTCGCCCGGATGGGCGCGGGCGTCTCGCTGGTCGCCGCCATCCGTTCGGCGCGCACGGTGCTGCGCCCGCTGTGGGCGGTGTCCATCGGCCTGAGCGAGTCGAACACCGCGCTCATCATCGGCATCGCCGGAGCGGTCGACTTCGCACTCTTCTACGCCAGCGGCCAGATCATGGACCGGTTCGGCCGGATGTGGAGCGCCATCCCGTCGATGATCGGGCTCGGGCTCGGCTTCCTCGTACTCGCCTTCTCGCACGATCTCAGCACCAACGTCGCCTGGTACATCGGGGTCTCGCTGTTCCTCTCGCTCGCCAACGGCATCGGGTCGGGCATCGTCATGACGCTCGGCGCCGACCTGGCGCCGAAGGACCGGCCCGCGCCCTTCCTCGGCGCGTGGCGGTTCTCGGCGGACGCCGGGCAGGCCGCCGCTCCCCTCTTCGTGTCGCTGCTGACCGCGCTCGTCTCGATCTCCTTCGCCAGCGGTGTGATGGGCGTGCTCGGACTCGTCGGCGCCGGGATGCTGGCCCGCTACATCCCCCGCTATGTGCCGAGGAAGGCGCGCACGGCCTGACAGGGAATACGCTCGGCCCCGACGGTGCTAGCTTCCATGCATACGCATGAGACGAGGATGACATGGCCGCACGACTGGAACTCGGGATCGACACCTTCGGGGACGTGACGCTGGACGCCGACGGCACCCCGCTGCCGCAGGCACAGGTGCTGCGCAACGTCGTCGAGGAGGGCGTGCTGGCCGACCGCGTCGGCCTCGACTTCTTCGGCGTCGGCGAGCACCACCGCGCCGACTTCGCCGTCTCCGCGCCCGAGGTCGTGCTGGCCGCCATCGCCGGCCGCACCGAGCGCATCCACCTCGGCTCGGCCGTCACCGTGCTGAGCTCGGACGACCCGGTGCGCGTCTACCAGCGCTTCGCCACTCTCGACGGCGTCTCGGGAGGCCGCGCCGAGGTCATCCTCGGGCGGGGGTCGTTCATCGAGTCCTTCCCCCTCTTCGGCCTCGACCTCACCCAGTACGAGGAGCTGTTCGAGGAGAAGCTGGGACTGTTCGCCGCTCTGCGCACGCAGGAGCCGGTCACCTGGACCGGGCAGCTGCGCGCGCCGCTCACCGAGCAGTCGGTCTACCCGCACGTCGAGAACGCGCCGCTGAAGACGTGGATCGGCGTCGGCGGCAGCCCGGAGTCGGTCGTGCGCGCCGCGCACTACGGGCTCCCGCTGATGCTGGCGATCATCGGCGGCGGCCCCATGCGCTTCCAGCCGCTCGCCGAGCTCTACCGCAACGCGCTGGAGCAGTTCGGCCAGGACACGACGCTGCCCATCGGCATCCACTCCCCCGGTTTCGTCGCCGAGACCGACGAGGAGGCGAAGGACACGCTGTGGCCGCACTACGAGGTGATGACGAACCGGATCGGCCGCGAGCGCGGCTGGCCGCCCGCCTCCCGTGCCCGGTTCGAGCACGAGGCGGGGCCGGACGGCGCGCTCGTCGTCGGCTCGCCGGAGACCGTCGCGCAGAAGATCGTGTACGCCGCCCGCGGCCTCGGCGCCTCGCGCGTCGACATCAAGATGAGCAACGGGACGCTGCCGCATTCTGACCTGATGCGCTCGATCGAGCTGTACGGCACGGAGGTCGCGCCGCGCGTCCATGAGCTAATGTCGTAGCCGCGCACAGCGACCGCGGGAGTGGTGAAACTGGCAGACACGCAGGATTTAGGTTCCTGTGCTTCGGCGTGAGGGTTCGAGTCCCTTCTCCCGCACCTCGTACGACCACGGGATGATCTTTCCCCGCGGCGCCGAATTCGCACGCTTCGTGCAGCTTCCGGCCACCAGCCGCCGCTAAACTCGGCCACAGCTTTCCCACCGATCCCTCCTGGAGAACAGTGATCCATCACGCCGGCCTCATCCCGTGGCTCGACCCCCACACGATCATCGACTCCGCCGGGCCGTGGGCGCTCCTGGTCGTGTGCGGCATCGTGTTCGCCGAGACCGGCCTGCTGATCGGCTTCCTGTTCCCCGGCGACACACTGCTGATCATCTCCGGCCTGCTCACGCACACCTCGCACGTCTTCGGGCTCGACATCTGGTGGGTGGCCCTGGCGATCGCGTTCGCGGCCTTCATCGGCGGCGAGGTCGGCTATCTGATCGGCCACAAGGCCGGCCCGAAGGTGTTCGAACGCAAGGAGTCCGGGCTGTTCTCGATGGAGAACGTCCGCCGGACCAACGCGTTCTTCGAACGCTTCGGCGCGCTCGCGATCATCGTCGCCCGGTTCGTGCCCATCGTCCGCACCTTCGCGCCCGTCGCGGCCGGCGTGGGTCACATGAGCTACCGCAAGTACTCGCTCTACAACGCCCTCGGCGCGCTGCTCTGGGGCGCCGGCGTGACGTACTTCGGCTACCTGATCGGCTACATCCCGCCGGTCGCGGACTTCGTCTCCAGCTACATCGACGTCATCCTGATCGGCGCCGTGCTGATCACCCTGGTGCCCACGCTGATCCACTACTTCCAGTCGTCCCGCAAGGCCAAGCGCAAGGCCGCGGAGGCGCAGGCCGCTGCGGCACAGCCGGGCGCGCAGCCGACCGCCGGCGACGCGTCCCCGGCGCCGCGCGCCGCGCAGCCGGCGCCCACCCGCCCCGAGGCGTAAGCGTCCGCGTCCCTCCCGTCGCGGGGCTGCCCGTCCCGTCTCGCTGAGGTGCACCTTGTTGCGCCGCGGCACGGCGTGTCTCCCACAACAAGGTGCACCTCGGCGAATTGACCCGTGGCTTGCGTCGGAGAACGGTTCCCAAATCTCCGACGCAACGCTCTGGAGACGGAGATTCCGCGGCGAAGCCGTCGGATCTCCGACGTACGCGCACAGATCTCCGACCGCAGGACGGCGCCGTCCGATTCGCTGAGGTGCACGTTGTTGCGCAGGCGCACGGCGTGTCGGGCGCAACAAGGTGCACCTCGGCGAACTGACGGACGGGAGGCCGACGCGGGTCAGCGGTGGAACTCGTCCTCGTGGGCGGCGTGCTCGGCCGGCTCGAGCTGGAACGTGGAGTGCTCGACGTCGAAGTGCTTCGCGAGGCAGCCGGACAGCTCGTCGAGCAGCGCGCCGGTGCGGCCGGAGCGGAACACCGACTGCTCGCACACCACGTGCGCGCTGAACACCGGCGCCCCGGAGGTGATCGCCCAGACGTGCACGTCGTGGACGGCGACCACGCCCGGCGTGCCCAGGATGTGGTCCCGGATCTCCGCGACGTCGGTGTCGGCCGGGGCGGCCTCGCTGAGCACGCGCACCACATCCCGCAGCAGCGAGAACGCGCGCGGGACGATCAGCACGGCGATGAGCAGCGAGGCGATCGCGTCGGCCGGGGCGAAACCGGTGGTCAGGATGACGACGGCCGCCACGATGACGAGCGCGGACCCGATCAGGTCGCCCAGCACCTCGAGGTAGGCGCCGCGCATGTTGATCGACCGGCCGGCCGCCGGGCGGAGCAGAAGCAGCGCGCCGAGGTTCGCGACGAGGCCGATGACGGCGACGATCAGCATCGGGATGCTGTGCACCTCCGTCTCGCCGCCGACCAGCCGGCCGATGGCGCCGACCGTCACCGCGACCGCCACCACGACGAGGATGAGCCCGTTGATGAGCGCGCCGAACACCTCGGCGCGGCGGTATCCGAACGTCTGGCGGTCGGTCGCCGGACGCGCCGCGACGATGGTCGCCATCAGCGCGATGATCAGTCCGGCCAGGTCGCTGAGCATGTGCCCGGCGTCGGCGAGCAGAGCGAGCGAACCGCTGAGCCAGGCTCCGAAGACCTCGACGACGAGCACCGCCGCCACGATCCCGATGGCGATCAGGAGGCGGTTTCGGTTGGCGGTGTGGCCGTGGTCGTGACTCATCTCGACTTCTACGGTAGATAGAACTCGCGGTGTCCGCCAGAGGCGGCGACTAGATGGGAATGAGTGGCGTTCTCAGCTGCCGGCGTGCTCGGCCGCCGTGAGCTCCCGAAGCGCGGGCACGATGGCCGCGAACGCCCGCGCCCGGTGGCTCTCCGCGTTCTTCTGCTCGGGAGCGAGCTCCGCCGCCGTCACGTCGTGGCCGTCCGGCACGAAGATCGGGTCGTAGCCGTGGCCGCCGTCGCCACGGGGCTCCCGCGCGATGCGTCCCGGCCAGATGCCCTGGACGATGGTCGGCTCCTCGCCGGGCACCACCAGGGCGAGTGTCGCCGTGAAGTGCGCGGCTCGGGCCGTGTCCGGGATGTCGGCCAGCTGGTCGAGCAGCAGCCGCAGGTTGGCGGCGGCGTCGCCGTGCGTGCCGGACCAGATGGCGGAGAAGATGCCGGGCGCGCCGCCCATGACATCCACGCAGATGCCGGAGTCGTCGGCGAGCGCCGGCAGGCCGGTGTGCTCGGCCGCCGCGCGCGCCTTGATCAGCGCGTTCTCCTCGAAGCTCGTGCCGTCCTCGACCGGGACAGGACCGTCGTAGGCGACGATCTCGAGCCCCGGCAGCTCTCTGCCGAGGATCCCCTGGAACTCGCGGGCCTTGTGAGCGTTGTGGGTGGCGAGGACCACGCGCACGGCGGTCACGCCTCCGCGACGGCCGGCGTCAGCGTGGCCGACTGGATGCCCGCGAGCTCGGTGGTCCCGGCGAGAGCGAGGTCGAGCAGGTCGTTGAGCTCGCGACGGTCGAAGGGCGCGCCCTCGGCGGTGCCCTGCACCTCCACGAACAGCCCGCGGCCGGTGACGACGACGTTCATGTCGGTCTCGGCGCGCACGTCCTCCACGTAGGCGAGGTCGAGCATCGGCGTGCCGTCGATGATGCCGACCGAGACGGCCGAGACGGAGTCGATGAGCGGCGTCGCCTTCTGACCGATGAAGCGGTGCTCGCGACCCCACTCCAGCGCCTCGGCGAGCGCCACGTAGGCGCCGGTGATCGCGGCGGTGCGCGTCCCGCCGTCGGCCTGCAGCACGTCGCAGTCGAGCACGATCGTGTTCTCGCCCAGCGCCTTCATGTCGACGACGGCGCGGAGGCTCCGGCCGACCAGCCGGCTGATCTCGTGCGTGCGGCCGCCGACGCGTCCCTTCACGGACTCGCGGTCCATCCGCTCGTTGGTCGACCGGGGAAGCATGGCGTACTCGGCGGTGACCCAGCCGCGGCCCTTTCCGGCCATCCAGCGCGGGACGCCGTTCGTGAAGGATGCCGTGCACAGCACCCGCGTGTTGCCGAACGAGATCAGCGCGGAGCCCTCGGCCTGACGGCTCCAGCCCCGCTCGATGGTGACCGGCCGGAGCTGGTCGGGTGTGCGCCCGTCGGCGCGGGTGATGTCGGTCACGGGGATCTCCTCGGATCGGGGGATGGTTGCTTTACAGGGGCAGGTCGATGACGCCGGTCTGCACCAGGTCGACCCGCGAGACCTCGGGGCCGATGAAGCGGTGCGCCAGGCGCAGGAAGGTGTCGGCGTCGGAGCCGGTGGCCTCGTACCGGATCGTGGGCGGCAGCGGCGAGCGCCGCTCGAGTCCCTGGCCCACGAGCGTGCGGTAGACGTCCTTCGCGGTCTCCGTGTCGCTGGAGACCAGCGAGACGCCCTCGCCCATCACGTAGGAGATGGCGCCCTTCAGGAACGGGTAGTGGGTGCAGCCGAGCACCAGCGTGTCGACGTCCGCCTCGCGCAGCGGGCGCAGGTACTCGGCGGTGACGCGCAGCACCTCCTCGCCGGAGGTGATACCGGCCTCCACGAACTCGACGAACCGGGGGCACGCCTGCGTGAAGAGCTCCAGCGTCGGTGCTGCCGCGAAGGCGTCCTCGTAGGCCCGGGAGGCGATGGTCCCCACCGTGCCGATCACGCCGACGCGGCCGGTGCGGGTCGCGGCGACGGCGCGGCGGACGGCGGGCTGGATGACCTCGATGACGGGCACGTCGTAGCGCTCGCGCGCATCCCGGAGCATGGCCGACGAGGCGGTGTTGCAGGCGATCACCAGGAGCTTGACGCCCTGCTCGACCAGGAAGTCCATGACCTCGAGCGAGTAGCGGCGCACATCCGCGATCGACTTCGGCCCGTAGGGCGAGTGCGCCGTGTCGCCGACGTAGAGCAGCGACTCGTTGGGGAGCTGATCGCGGATGGCGCGGGCGACGGTCAACCCGCCCACACCCGAGTCGAAGATCCCAATCGGCGCATCCGTCACAGCAGTCCAGCCTACCCGCCGTCCGCTCGCCGCCTCCGCTGCGGCGGTCGTGAGTAGGCTGGGCGGCGTGACCGAGAGACCGACGTCCTCCGCCTTCCTCACCGACCGCTACGAGCTGACGATGCTCGACGCCGCCCTCCTCGCCGGCACGCACGATCGCGAGTGCGTGTTCGAGGCGTTCACCCGCCGCCTGCCGGCCGGGCGCCGCTACGGCGTGCTCGCAGGAACCGGGCGGCTGCTGGAGCTGGTCGACCAGTTCCGCTTCGGGGATGCCGAGCTGCAGTTCCTGCGGGACAACCGGATCGTGCGGGACGAGACCATCGACTGGCTGGCCGACTACCGCTTCTCGGGCACCATCCGCGGGTACCGCGAGGGCGAGCTGTTCTTCCCGGGTTCGCCGTTCTTCATCGTGGATGCGCCCTTCGCCGAGGGCGTCATCCTCGAGACCCTGCTGCTGAGCGTGTTCAACTACGACTCCGCCGTCGCCTCGGCGGCCGCGCGCATGGTCGCGGCCGCGGGCGGGCGTCCGCTGGCGGAGATGGGCTCACGCCGCGCGAACGAGCGCTCCGCGGTGGCTGCCGCGCGCGCCGCCTTCATCGCCGGGTTCTCCGCCACCTCCAACCTCGAGGCCGGCCGCACCTGGGGCGTGCCCACCATGGGCACGGCCGCGCACGCTTTCACGCTGCTCCACGACTCCGAGGAGGCCGCGTTCCGGGCGCAGGTGGATGCGCTGGGCCCGGGCACGACGCTGCTGGTCGACACCTTCGACGTCGCCAAGGCCATCGAGACCGCCGTGCGCGTGGCCGGCCCCGAGCTCGGCGCCGTGCGGCTCGACTCGGGCGACCTGCCGAAGCTGGTGAAGCAGGTGCGCGAGCAGCTCGACTCCCTGGGAGCGACGAAGACGCGCATCACCGTCACCAACGACCTCGACGAGTACACGATCGCGGCCCTCGCGGCCTCCCCCGTCGACTCCTACGGTGTGGGGACGTCGGTCGTGACCGGCTCGGGCAATCCGGCGTCCGGCATGGTCTACAAGCTGGTGGCGCACCGCAGTCACGGCAGCTCGGGCGAGTGGATCCCGGTGGCGAAGAAGTCGGACGGCAAGGCGAGCGTCGGGGGCAGGAAGCACCCGGTGCGCCGCCACGACGCCGCCGGCACCGCCGTGGCGGAGGTCGTGCACATCGTCGAGAAGGGCGACATCCCGGACGACACCGGTCGCGACCTGCTCGTGCCACTGATCACCCGCGGCGAGGTGCACCAGGAGCACCTCGGGGTCGAGGGGACGCGCCGGGCCCGCGAGCACCGCGAACTGGCCATGAGCGAGCTCCCGGACGAGGCGTTCCGTCTGGGCCGCGGCGACCCGGTGCTCCCGACGATCTTCGAGTGACGAGCGGGGACGCCCGCGATCGGCGATCAGTCGCCCTGCAGGCCCTCGTAGATCTCGCGGCAGGTCGGGCAGACCGGGAACTTCTCGGGGTCGCGGTTCGGCGTCCACATCTTGCCGCAGAGCGCCTTGACCGGCTTGCCGGT
Source organism: Leifsonia sp. 22587 (assembly GCF_052044215.1). Lineage (NCBI taxonomy): Bacteria > Bacillati > Actinomycetota > Actinomycetes > Micrococcales > Microbacteriaceae > Leifsonia > Leifsonia sp. 22587. The sequence goes on along the minus strand of NZ_JBQENB010000004.1, from coordinate 260,773 downwards.
CATGGCGGACTCCAGGATCTGCTCCTTCTTCACGTAGTGCGAGAAGCGCTCGTGATCGCCCGGCTCCTGGTTCTGCAGGAGCTCCTCGAGCTCGCGATCGAGCGTGGTCGCACCGCCGCCGCCGGGCTCGCCGAAGGGATCGGAGATGCTGGCTTCGTTCATGTCTCCAGTGTAGACGCCCGAGGTCCGAACGCTCCGGGGTGACGGGACCCCGAAACCCCGCGGACCCGCCTCAGTCGTTGCGGTTGGCGAACGCCATGAGCTCCGGCCCGCGGCGGTCGAACACGCGGCCTCCGAGCCACAGCCCGAAGAACAGCGTCCCGAACCCGATCAGCACCGCGACCACAGGGGCGATGCCGAGCCAGAACGGGTTCACCGTCAGCCCCAGCACGAGGAACACCAGCACCGGCGAGGCCAGGATCAGGATGGCGAAGAAGCTCAGCGACTGAACCACCGCGGCGGAGGCGCCGGAGGTCTGCGGCTGCGTGAACGCGCTGTCCCCCGGCTTCGTCGCGGGATAGGGGAACAGCGCCGACGAGATGCTGGAGAGCCCGAGGCCGATCACCAGGATCGCGCCGCTGAGAGCTGCGACGGCGGGCAGCACGGCCCAGTCGCCGAAGACGATCGTGGTGGCGATCGACCCGACGATGAGCACCGGGATGCCGACGACCACGGGCGGGAACATGCGGCCCGCGCGGTCCGAGATGCCCCGCGTGCCGGAGACGAGGTGCAGCCAGATCGCGGTGCTGTCGAACGCGAGATCGTTGTGGATGCTCCACCCGAGGAACAGGCAGACCAGCGGCAGCGGTACCAGCGCCACGAAGTGCGACGGCAGGCCGGCGACGGCGAGGGCGACGATCACCAGGACGGGGATCACCGGGATGAGCACGATCGACACCCAGTAGCGCGCATCCCGGCCCCAGTAGGTCATCGAGCGCGCGGCGATCGCGGCGGTCGGCCCGCCCGGCAGGCGGTCGAACCAGCCGAGGCCGTGGTACGCCTTCGACCGGGCCTCTCGTTCCGGCGAGGCGACGACGCGGGCGACCAGGGCCGTCCACGCCAGCCAGAGCAGGGCGAGGGTCGCCAGCGCGATGAGCAGCTGCAGCATCGCGGTGCCCCAGGCCCCCTGCGCCGCGGCGCCGGGCGCCGACCAGGCGGCGCCGAGCGGCGTCCACGCCAGCCAGCGGGCGAAGCCGCCGAGGGCGCCGAGGCCGTCACGGCCCCAGTCGACGGTCACCAGGAGCAGCAGAACGGGGGCGATGAGCACGAGCAGCAGGATGCCGATGACCCCGCCCGCTTCACGCGACCGGCGGGTGTTCAGGAGCGAGTGAGCGATGGCGGTCGTCACCCGGGAGGCCAGCACGCAGGTCAGCACGACCACGACCGCGGAGACGAGGGCGACCAGGACGGTCCCGGGATTCTGCGACCAGGTCACGACGGTCGCCGCACTGCACACGATGAGCACGAGCGACGGGATGCCGATCAGGCCTGCGAGCAGGAGCCCGGTCGCGAGCGTCCGGTTCGGGATGCCGAACAGCGAGAACTCCCGCGGATCGAGCGTGTCGTCGACACCGAAGAGCAGAGGGAGCAGCGCGAAGCCGGCGACGACGACCGACCCGATGACGACGATCACGCTGTGCGTCGCGGACGCGTCGTCCACCACCCGGGCAGCGACGAGCGAGCCCACCACGATGACGGTGATGAAGCCTCCGTAGAGCAGCCCGATCACCAGGCCGAACACCTGCCAGGGCGAGCGCCGGAAGGCGTTGCCCATGATCCGGAGCTTCAGTCCGAGAAACTGTGCAACCACTCCATGCCTTCCGCTGCCTTGCGGCCGCCGGCCAGCTCCACGAACCGCTCCTCGAGCGTCTGCTCGCCGCGCACCTCGTCGATCGTGCCGGAGGCGAGAACCTGTCCGCGCACGATGATCGCGACGCTGTCGCAGACGCGCTGGATCATGTCCATGCCGTGGCTCGACACGACGACCGTGCCGCCCGCGGCGGTGTAGCGCTGCAGGATGTCGATGATGTTCGCGGCGGAGACCGGGTCGACCGACTCGAACGGCTCGTCGAGCACCAGGAGGCGCGGCGAGTGGATCATGGCCGCGGCGAGCGCGATCTTCTTCGTCATGCCGGCGGAGTAGTCGGCCACGAGGCGGTCGAGGGCGTCCTCGATGCCGAAGGCGGCGGCGAGGTCGGCGGTGCGCGCGCGAACCGTCTTCGCGCTCAGGCCGCGCAGCGTCCCCGCGTACCGCAGGAACTGCGCGCCGGTGAGGCGGTCGAAGAGCCGCAGCTTGTCCGGGAGCACGCCGATGATGTGCTTGGCGCGCACCGGCTCGGCCCACACGTCGACGCCGTGCACGATCACGCGGCCCGCGTCCGGTCGGAGCAGGCCCGTGACGATCGAGAGCGTCGTGGTCTTTCCGGCGCCGTTGGGACCGACGATCCCGTAGAAGGAGCCTTCCTTGATCTCCAGGCTCACTCCGTCGACCGCGACCGTGTCGCCGTAGCGCTTGTGCAGGCCGCCCAGCGACAGCACGGTCGGGCGGGTGTCGACCGCGGGAGCCGGCGCTTCGGTCGCCCGGGGCTCGGAAGCGGCCCGCGTGGTCTGCCGCGGCTTGGCCGTCGTCGTCCGCTTGCGCGGCGCGCGAGTACTGGTGCCCGCGGCGGCCGCAGCCGTCTTCGCGGGCGCGCGCTTCTGCGCAGGGCGCGGCGGCGGCGCCGCCTCCGCCTCGATCTGCGCGGCCGTCGGCTCGGCAGCCTCCGCCATGGTCTCCCCCCTCTGCGGGTCCGGCTCCGCTCCCTGCTCCCGATCCTCGGCGGGCTCGGTGATCTGGGGACGGGCGTGCTCGGAACTCACCCCGCTAACGTACCAAGACCTGGATCGGCGCGAACCCCCCGGCGTCATCCGCGGCGCGCGGCGGCGCCTCCGAATGTCCTGTGAGGAACATAACGACACAACAACGACATCCGTCAACCCCTGCCCCCCGACAGGGGCCCCCGGTAGTCTGGGGCAGCATTCGGGGGAAATCGGTACGACGCGTGTCGATCGCCCCACACGCGGATTAATCCTGGGTGAACCATTCCCGGGCCCGCAGACCCAAGGAGATGATTGTGACGACCCAGGTAGTGATTCTGGCGGCCGGCATGGGAAGCCGGCTCGGACGGAGCCTCCCCAAGCCGCTGACCGAGCTGAGCGACGGCCGCACGATCATGCAGCAGCAGTTCGACAACATCCACGCCGCCTTCGGCAAAGACGTGCAGGTGACGATCGTCGTCGGCTACAAGCTGGAGCACATCATCGAGGCGTTCCCCGACGCCCAGTTCGTCTACAACGAGCAGTACGACCAGACCAACACCTCCAAGAGCCTCATGCGCGCCCTCCAGGCGTCCGGCCCCGGCGGCGTGCTCTGGATGAACGGCGACGTGGTCTTCGACCCGGCCGTCCTCGTGCGCGGCGCGGCCATGGTGGCCCGCGACCAGACCTTCGTCACGGTCAACACCTCCTCCGTCGCCGACGAGGAGGTCAAGTACACGACCGGTCCCGAGGGCTACATCCAGGAGCTGTCCAAGACCGTCAAGAACGGTCTCGGCGAGGCGGTCGGCATCAACTACATCTCGTCGGCCGACAAGGCCACGCTGCTGCGTCAGCTGCAGCGCGTCGGCGACCAGGACTACTTCGAGCGCGGCATCGAGCTCGCGATCGAGCAGGACCACCTGCTGGCCGAGCCGGTCGACATCTCCGACCTGTACGCCGTCGAGGTCGACTTCCAGGAGGACCTGGAGCGCGCGAATCTTTTCGTGTAGTCGACGCTGCGTGAGCCCTCACGCAGCTTCGATCAATACGATGGGTTCTCGTGACCAGTACCCCGACTGAAGTGCGCCCTGCGCAGCGCTCGCGCTTCACGCGCTACCGGCACTCCCTCTGGCTGCTGACCAAGCGGGACCTCAGCGTCCGCTACTCCACCAGCGCGCTGGGATATCTGTGGTCGATCCTCGACCCGCTGGTGATGAGCCTGATCTACTGGTTCGTCTTCACGGTGATCTTCCACCGCACGGTCGGTGAGAACCCGTACATCGTCTTCCTGCTGGCGGCCCTGCTGCCGTGGATGTGGTTCAACGGGGCGGTCTCGGACAGCACGCGCGCCTTCATCCGCGAGGCGAAGCTCATCCGCTCGACGATGATCCCACGCACGATCTGGGTGAACCGGATCGCCGCCTCCAAGGGGATCGAGTTCCTGCTGTCGCTGCCGGTGCTCGCCGTCTTCGCGATCTTCACCGGAGCGCGGCTGAACGTCGAGGCGCTGCTGTTCCCGCTGGCCATCCTCATCCAGACGGTGCTGACCGTCGGCGTCGGCCTCATCGTCGCGCCCCTGGTGGTCTTCTACCGCGACCTGGAGCGCGCGGTGAAGCTCGCGCTGCGCTTCCTCTTCTACGCGTCCCCGATCATCTACAGCGCGCGCGACCTGCCCGGAGGCTGCGGCGCGGGCGTGGCGGCCAAGCACTGCGCCGCGTACCTCGCCACGCATCCCGGAGCGCAGACCGACGTGCTCTTCTCGCTGCACTTCTGGTCGGCGTTCAACCCGCTGACCGGCATCTTCAGCCTGTATCGCGCCGCATTCTTCCCCGAGGAGCTGGACTGGTTCCTCGTCGGGGTCAGCGCGGCGATGTCGCTCGTGCTGCTGGCGATCGGCTGGGGCGTGTTCAAGCGCTTCGAGCGCGACATCCTGAAGGAGATCTGAGTGGCACCCGTCATCGCGGTCGACCGCCTCGGCGTCCGGTTCCGCCGCAACCGGGGCGCCCGGCGCACGTTCAAGGACCTCTTCTCGTCGAAGCAGCGGCGCGCGCGTCCCGACGACTTCTGGGCGCTCCGCAACGTCAGCTTCCATGTCCAGCCCGGTGAGGCCATCGGCGTCGTCGGCCGCAACGGCCAGGGCAAGTCGACGCTGCTGAAGCTCGTCGCCGGCGTCATGCTCCCCGACGAGGGCACGGTGCGCGTGACGGACGGCGTCGCGCCGCTGATCGAGATCACGGGCGGTTTCGTCGACGACCTCACCGTGCGCGACAACGTGTATCTGACGGCGGGACTGCACGGGATGTCGCGGTCCCAGATCGACGAGCGCTTCGACGAGATCATCGGCTTCGCCGAGATCGAGGACTTCGTCGACACCCCCTACAAGCACCTCTCGAGCGGGATGAAGGTGCGCATCGCCTTCTCCGTCATCGCGCAGCTCGAGGAGCCCGTGCTGCTGGTGGACGAGGTGCTCGCGGTCGGCGACCGCGGGTTCCGCGAGAAGTGCTACCGCCGCATCGAGGAGCTGCTGGCCGGAGGCCGGACCCTGTTCTTCGTCTCGCACAACGAGAAGGACCTGCGACGGTTCTGCGAGCGCGGGCTGTACCTCGACAAGGGCGCCCTCGTTCTCGACGGTCCGATCGACGAGGTCCTCGCTCTGTACAACGCCGACTACGGCACCTGACCCCACCCGTTCTGCGGCCGGTGCCGCGACGAGAAATCGTCCACAGAAAATAGTTCGGCGAGTTCTCCCCAGAAGGGGCTTTCGTGCCCGATTCCGGGCCTCGAGCGTCGGAGGGGGTCGTTACTTTCGAGCCATGAATCCTCTCCGGCTCCTCCGCGCCCCCTCCCCCGCCGTCCGTCCTCGCCGTCTCGCCTACCCCGTCCCGTGGAGCGTCGACCGCACCACCGCACCGCACTACCGGATCGTGAACACCGGCCGCGAGACCCTGCGCGGCGTCACCGTGAGCATCGCCGGCGAGTCCCGGCTGCGGGTGAGCATCCCCGCCACCGTTCCACCGGGCGGGTCGGTCCGGGCCAGCGTGACCGGTCCGCACCCGTCGCGCGACACCGTGCTGGTCGTGCGGTGGTTCCCACCGGACGGCCGCGAGTACCTCTGGCAGATCAGCCTCTGAGGCGGGCGCACCGCCTCCGGCGGCGCGTGCGCCAGTGCGGTGTCCCGACACGTCCCGTCGGGACACCCCGGGGCGCGGGCCGCGGGGCGCGGGGCAAACGCATGCATCGACGTCATTTCCGGACACCGAATCGTGAGGTCCGCGCATTCGGGTGCAGGCGCTCTGGAGTCGGCGCGCACTTGGCTCTGTAGTGGATGCATCATGCACCACTCCGTCGCACCCGCTGCCGCACTGCTCGGCGAACGCATCCGCCAGGCCCGCATCGGCCTCGGGCTCAGCCAGGAAGCCATCGCCGGTCTCGCCGGTATGCACGTCACGAACTTCGGCAAGATCGAGCGCGGGCGCGCGAATCCCAGCCTCCTGACCATGCTGCGCATCGCCGTCGCCCTCGGCACCGACGTGGCGACGCTCACTCAGGACATCACGCGCGACTCGGTTCCCGACGACCTCGGGGTGCTGTCGGCGCACGAGTACCTCGACGAGCGCTCCCGTCGGCGCACTCGCGGTCGCTGATCCCGGCCGCCCGGTCGCCGGCACGACATGGATGGCGCTTCCGGCTGGGCGGCCTACACTCTACCGAGATGGCAGCCAAGCAGAAACCGATCATCTCCGTCACGGGCGGCCCGCAGCGAGGCGGCGATACGCCGCGCGCACTCAACACGACCCTGGACCGGTTCCTCGGCATCCAGCGGCCGGTGGTGCTGGCCCACCTGCGCAGTATCCGCCGCCGCAACCCGCAGGCGTCCGCGGACGAGCTCGCGCGCATCCTGGAACGCCGGTACCTGGCGGCGGTCACGAGCGGCGGCGCCGCCGTCGGCGCGACGGCCGTGATCCCGGCGATCGGGACCGGTGTCACCCTGGCGCTCTCCGGGCTCGAGACGGCGGGGTTCCTGGAGGCCACGGCCCTGTACGCCCAGTCGATGAGCGAGCTGCACGGGATCGCGGTCGACGATCCCGAGCGTGCTCGGGCTCTCGTGCTGACGATGATGCTGGGGCGGGAAGGCTCCGACCTCGTCCGCCAGCTCGCCGGCCAGTTCGGCGGAGGCGTCACGCGCACCGCCTACTGGGGTGAGCTCGTGACGTCCAGCCTCCCGAGCATGGTGGTCGGACCGCTGGTCGACCGGCTGAAGAGCGCGTTCATCCGGCAGTTCGCGATCCGCGGCGGCGCCAGCATCGTGGCCCGCGCGATCCCGTTCGGCATCGGCGCGGTCATCGGCGGCACCGGAAACAACATCCTCGGACGCCGCGTGGTGCAGAACGCCCGGCTCGCCTTCGGGCCGGCGCCGCTGGTGATCCCCGCCGCGCTCGCTCCCATCGAGGGACCGGGGGCGGTGCGCCGTCTCGGCTCGGCCACCGGCGACCGCGCGGTCCGGGTCACCCGCGCCACCGGCGAGGGCGCCGCCCGGATGGGCCGGGCGACCGGCGAGCGCGCGGCGCGCCTCGGAAAGGCGTTGCGCGGCGCCCTGCCGCGCAGACGTCCGACGGATGAGGAGCCGGGCCTGGACGCACCGGACGAGCCGCTGGCGCTCGAACCGCCTGCCGAACGACCGGGCACCAGTGCCGGGTCGGGCGACGACGACGGAGACGATCGGGCCCGCGTCGCCGGCTGAGCGAAGCCGTTCCGGGCTCCGGTCGTCAGACGATGGGCGGCCGGCCCGCAGCCGTCATGCGCGCGACCGTGCGCCAGCGCAGCGGACGCCGCTCCCCCGGGTCGGTGCGCCAGCCCTCCGCCCAGCCGCCGAACCACGCGCGCAGCACGGCAGGCTTGCGGAACCATCGGAGCAGCTGGATGCCGGTCCACGACCCCACGTACAGCGGGACGAGCACGGCCGGCAGGTTGCGGCGGGCCAGCCAGACCCGGTTGCGGGCGTTGAGCCGGTAGTAATACGAGTGCCGGGTCGGCGAGACCGACGGATGCTCGGCCACCAGGTCGCCGGCGTACCAGACGCGCTTGCCCTGGTCCCAGACCTTCCAGGCGAGGTCGATGCCCTCGTGCGCGTAGAAGAACGGGGCCGCCCATCCGCCCGCGCGCTCGAAGACGTCGCGCGGCAGCACGATCGCCGCCTCCAGCACGGCGAACACGTTGCTCGACCGAGCCGGATCGCCCTTGCGGATGCGCGGGATCCAGCGCCGCGGCGGGGGCGTCCCGTCGGGCACGCGCAGCCGCGGCTGCAGCATCCCGATCGAGGGGTCGCGCCGCAGCAGAGCGATGGCGTCCGCGAGGAACGTGGCCGACGGGATGTCCGCGTCGTCGTCGAGGAAGAACAGCCACTCGCCGGTCACCAGCGGGACTCCCGCGTTGCGGCCGGCCGGGATGCCGACGTTCTCCGGCAGCGCCAGCGCGCGCACGCCCTCGGGGAGGGCGGGATCCGCTGTCGCCGGGTCCCAGCCGTTGCCGACGACCACGATGTCCGTCTCGACCCCCTGCTGGGCGAGCACCGACTCGAGCCCCCGGCGCAGCTCGACCGGGCGGGTGCCCTGCGTGAGCACCACGACGGCCACCCGCGGCTGCTCGCCGGACGACGCCCGCTGCTCAGCCACGGACCCGCCGCGAGGCCATGATCGTCACGAAGTGCCCGATCAGCGCCAGGATCGACAGCGGAACCAGCGCCACCAGCAGGATGCGGTCGGCGAAGGTCGCACCGATGAACAGCCCGACGATCGAGAACACGAAGATCAGGATGGTCAGCTCGACCGAGTGGTACAGCCGGTGGAACGGCAGGAACCGCGCGGCGCGGCGCAGTGTCGCGACCAGGCCGTGGGTCGGCGCGTACTCCGACTGGGTGTCGGCCAGCTTCGGCAGACCGGCGTTCGCGCGGGCCACGCGGACCATGTCGTTGAGCGCCTTGTTCAGCACGATGACGAGGGCGAGGAGCGTGCCCAGGTTCGTCCAGAGGAAGTCCTGCGGCGCCTCGAACGGGTAGCCCGCCGCCCGGATGCCGAGCGCGATGGCGATCAGCGTCTCGGTCGAGTAGTGGCCGACGTTGTCCAGGAAGATGCCCGCGGGCGACGAAGTGCCGCGCCACCGCGCGACCTCGCCGTCGCAGCAGTCGACGAGCATCTGCAGCTGCCCGAGGACGAGCGCGAGAGCGGCGCCCCCGATGCCCGGGATGAGAAGGGAGGCGGCGGTCGCCCATCCCGTCAGGATCATCAGCCCGGTGACGCCGTTGGCCGAGATCGACGTCTTGAGCAGCACCCAGGTGAGGTACGGCGACAGATTGCGCAGGTAGAGCGACGCGGTCCAGTGCTCGGCGTTGCGGCGCCCACGGACCTCGGGCGGCTGCGCCACCGCGCGCAGCTCGGCGATCGACGTGGGACGGGCGCCGTGCGCCGAAGGTCCGGGTGCGGTCATGCCTACCTTCCGGTGTGGGCTGTGATGTTGCGGGTGAGCGACAGGTATCCGAGGATGAACCCGACCCCCCAGCTGAAGTGGATGCACGGCAAGACTACGAGAAACCACAGGAACGGGCGAAAGCCGTCCTTGCGCCCCCACAGCACCGCCGAGACGATGACGATGACGATGTAGAGCGCCGGGATCGCGAAGCCCCACAGCAGCCACGGCGCGGCGCCGACGATCGCCTGCACGATCCCGCCGAGGCCGAGCAGCGTGCCGATCGCGACGCCGAGCACCATCACCGGCGGCGCGAAGTAGCGGAGGCCGTTGGAGGCGGGGAACCGCCGGGCCAGCTCGCCGCGCCAGATGCCGGTCGAGAAGAACTGCCGGGCGAGGCGGTAGAGGTTGGGACGCGGACGGTACGTGACCTTGAGCCGCGGGGTGAACCAGACCGTGCCGCCCGAGGTGCGGAGCCGGCGGTTGAGCTCCCAGTCCTGCCCGCGCTTGATCTCCTCGTCGAACAGGCCGACCTCGATCAGGCGATCGCGGCGGAACACTCCGAGGTACACCGTCTCCGCCGGGCCGGCTTCGCCGCCGACGTGCAGCTTGGTTCCGCCGAGGCCGACGCGGCTGCCGTAGGCGCGCGCGACGGCGCGCTCGAAGTCGGTCGTGCCCTGCGCATCCATCAGACCACCGACGTTGTCGGCGCCGGTCTCGAGGATGGTCTCCACCGCGATGCGGGCGTAGTCGGGCGGGAGGACGCTGTGCGCGTCGACGCGGATCACGATCGGATACCGCGACTCGCGGATCGCCAGGTTGAGCCCGGCGGGCGTGGACCCGACGGCGTTGTCGACGACGCGGATGCGGCGGTCCACCGCTGCCAGCTCCTCGACCAGCTCGGTGGTGCCGTCCATGCTCGGGCCGAGGGCGATGGTCACCTCGAAGGGGCCCGTGTAGTCCTGCGCCAGCAGGCTGTCGACGGCCGCCCGCACGTGGGTGACCTCGTTGAGCACGGGCATCACGTACGAGACACCCGGGAGGGTGTTCACGGTGTGGTCCGGCATCTGATCCTTCGGTGTAGCGGGTCGGCGTCGAGCCTATCAGCCGGGCCCTGCACGAAACCGGGGACGCCCTGACGGCGGAAGGCCGCCCCGCGCATCGCGGGACGGCCTTCCGGGTGGCGGGATGCGTCACTCGGCCGGGAGCGACCCCAGGGTGACCGAAGCGGTCTTGGTCTGACCGTCGCGGATGTACGTGACGTCGACCTTCGCGCCCGCCGCCTGCGCACGCACCTGCGCGGTGAGGTCGGTGGCGTCGGTGATCGGGGTGTCGTCGAGGTTGACCACGACGTCACCCGCCTTGAGCCCTGCGTTCGCCGCGGCGCCGCCGCCGGTGACGCTCTTGATCAGCGCGCCGACCGTGGTCGCCTTGCTGTCGCTGCTCGCGTCGGCCACCGACGCGCCCAGGAGGCCGTGCGTTGCGGAGCCGTTCTTGATGATCTCGCCGGAGATCCGCTTGGCCAGGTCGGACGGGATGGCGAAGCCGACGCCGATGCTGCCCGACTGGGATCCCTCGGAGCTCGAGCCGCCGGCGCTCGCGATCGCGACGTTGACGCCGATCAGCTCGCCCTTGCTGTTGAGTAGGGCGCCGCCCGAGTTGCCGGGGTTGATCGACGCGTCGGTCTGGATGACCGGCAGCGAGATCGTGCCCTGCGCGCCGGACTGCTGCTGCTGCGAGCCGGAGCCGCCCTGGTCGGGGAAGTCGAAGTTGAACGGGTTCTGGCTGTTGCCGCCGCTGTTCGAGTCGTCCTTCGGGGCCGCCGAGGAGGCGATGCTGATGCTGCGGTTCAGCGCGCTCACGATGCCGTCGGTGACGGTGCCGGAGAGACCGAGCGGTGCGCCGATGGCGACGGTGGTGCTGCCGACGTTCAGCTTGCTCGAGTCGCCCCAGGTGATCGGGGTCATGCCGGACGCGTTGTCCAGCTTGATCACGGCGAGGTCGGTGGTCGGGTCGGTGCCGATCAGCTTGGCGGTGTAGATCTTGCCATCGTTGTCGGTCACGGTGATGCTCACGTTGGACGCCTGGCCGTCGAGGGTCACGACGTGCGTGTTGGTGAGCACGTAGCCGTCGGAGCTGAGGACGACGCCGGAACCGGTTCCGCCGGAGCTGGACGCGGTCACCGAGATGGTGACGACGCTCGGCGACGCCTTCGCGGCGACGGCCGTGACGGTGCTGGCGTCGTTCGCGTCGTTGACGGTGATGTTCTGCGGACCCGAGACGGTCTTGATGGTCGCGTTGCCGCCGTCGGTCGCGGCGAAGATGCCGACACCGGCGCCTGCGCCGGCGACGCCGCCGATCAGGGCGCCGATCGCGAGCGTCGCGATGATCAGGCCGGTGTTGCCGCGCTTGGCCGGCTTCGGAGCGGTCGCGGTCGGGGCACCAGGGGCGCCGGGTGCGGTCGCGTACGGCTGCTGGTGGGCGTTCGGAGCGTAGGGCTGGCCGTAGCCGGCCGGCTGGCCGAAGGCGCCGTTGCCGTAGTGCGGCTGCTGCTGGCCGTAGGGCTGGCCGTACGGCTGCGGCGGGACCGGCTGGGTGGGCTGCGTCTGGTGGGCGGCGGGCTGCACCGGGACCGTCGGCTGCTGCGCCGTCGGCTGCTGCGCCGTCGCCTGCTCGGCGGCGGGCTGCTGCGCGGCAGGCTGCGGTGCGGCGCCCTCGGCGGCCGGGGCGGTCCATCCGGCGGCCGGCTGCTCGGCGGTGGGCTGCGGGGCGGCGGGGGTCTCGGCGGCCGTGGTCGGCGCGGCCGGGGTGTGCTCGGAACCGGTGGAAGCGTCCACGACCGCGTCGGTGTCGGCGTCGTGCTCGGGCTTCGCGGGCTCCGGGGTGTTCGGGGTGTCGGTCATGGTGTTGCTCCTTCCAAGCACAGACAGCTTGGGATGCCAACCTGAGCGTTCTATTTGCCGATGCTGTGGGCGACCTTCTGCATGTCGATGACTCTCCACAACGTATCCGATGGGTTCGATGCGAGTAAGGCCGTAGCGTTGTCCCATGACGATTCCTGGAGCGTGGCGGCGAGCCGCGGGCGGCGCGGGACTCCTCGGCGCGGACGGGACGGTGCGCCCGACGATCTTCGCGGAGATGAGCGCGCTGGCCACCCGCACCGGCGCCATCAACCTGGGCCAGGGCTTCCCCGACGAGGACGGACCGGCCGAGGTGCTGGAGGCGGCGGTCGCCGCGATCCGCGACGGGCACAACCAGTACCCGCCCGGGCCGGGCATCCCGGACCTCCGGCTGGCCGTGGCCGAGCACCAGCGCCGGTTCTACGGGCTGGAGGTCGACCCCGATCGCGAGGTCCTGATCACCGCCGGGGCGACCGAGGCCATCGCCGCCACGCTGCTCGCCCTGCTCGAACCCGGAGACGAGGTCGTCACCTTCGAGCCCTACTACGACGAGTACGGTGCGGTCATCGCGCTCGCGGGCGGCATCCACCGCACCGTTCCGCTCGAACCGCCCGCCTTCCGGCCCGACCTGGACCGGCTCCGCGCGACGGTGACGGACCGCACGCGCGTCATCCTGGTGAACACGCCGCACAACCCCACCGGCGCCGTCCTCGACCGGGAGACGCTCTCCCTCGTCGTGGAGCTCGCGGAGCGTCACGACGCGATCATCGTCACCGACTCGGTCTACGAGCACCTCTCCTTCGGTCCGGAGCACATCCCGATCGAGTCGCTGCCCGGAGCCCGCGACCGCACCGTCGCGATCTCGTCCGGCGGCAAGACGTTCAGCACGACCGGCTGGAAGATCGGCTGGCTGACCGCTCCCCCGGAGCTCGTGACGGCGGTGCTCGCCGTGAAGCAGTTCCTCACCTACGTCAACGGTGCACCGTTCCAGCCCGCCATCGCGGCCGGCCTCCGGCTGCCCGACTCGTTCTTCACAGGGATCGCGGACACGCTCGCGCACAAGCGGGACGTGCTCTCCGACGGGCTGCGCGCCGCCGGGTTCGGGGTGTTCCCCTCCGACGGCACGTACTTCGTCGTCGCCGATGCGGCACCGCTGGGCTATCCGGATGCGGTCCGGCTCTGCCGCGAGCTGCCCGAGCTCGCCGGGGTCGTCGCCGTCCCGCTGTCGGCGTTCGCGCGCGGCGACTACGCCGGGCGCACCGCATCCCTTGTCCGCTTCGCCTTCTGCAAGCGGATCGAGGTGCTGGAGGAGGCGGCGAGGCGGCTCGCCGCGATCACAGCGGGCTGACGCGGTACCGCCGGAGCTGCAGAGCCGGGTTGCGCTCCCGCACCTCGCGGATGCGCGCGGACGACACCTCGGCGACGGCCACCCCGGTCGTCTCGCCGAGGCCGGCGAGCGTGACACCCATCGGGTCCACCACGGCGCTCGCACCGATGCCGATCGACGGCGGATGGTCGGCGGCGGCCACGTAGAGCGTGTTCTCGATCGCGCGGGCGGCCAGCAGGGTGTTCCAGTGGTGCTCCTTGAGCGGCCCGCGCACCCACTCGGCAGGGACAGCGACGAGATCGGCGCCGGCGTCCGCGAGGCGCCGGGTCACCTCGGGGAACCGCAGGTCGTAGCAGGTCTGGAGGCCGACCGTGATGCCGTCCACCTCGAACGTCTGCGGCTCATCCAGGTCGCCAGGCACGACCCAGTCGGACTCCTGCGCCCCGAAGGCGTCGTAGAGGTGCTGCTTGCGGTAGGTCGCGACCACATCGCCGCCCGGGTCGACCGCGACGAGGGTGTTCGAGAACTTGTGGTGCACGTCCGTCCGCTCCACCAGTCCGGCGACGATGAAGACGCCCTGTTCGCGCGCCGTCGCGGCGAGGCCGCGGACGAAGTCGCCGTCCAGCGGCTCCGCGTTCCGGGCGAACGACGGACCGAGCGGGTCGGTGAAGTAGGAGGAGTACTCGGGCAGGACGACCAGGCGGGCGCCCCGGGACACGGCCACCGCCACCAGCCCCGCGACGACATCGCGGTTGTGCACGCGGTCCTCGCCCGGCGCGAACTGGGCCACCGCGACGGCGATGGAGCGGTCGTCCACGGTCAGTTCTGCAGGCCGGTCGGTCACGGCGCCACCTCCGCGCGCGGGATCGCATCGACGACCGGCCGCGGCGTCTCCACGGGGAGCACGATGCTGATCGAGGTGCCGACGCCCTCCTCGCTCGCGATGTCGAGGCGGCCGCCGTGCGCGGTGACGATGGCCTTCGTGATGCTGAGGCCCAGCCCGACGCCGGGAACGGCGTTGCGCGTCGCGGTGGACGCCCGGAAGAACCGCTGCGACAGCTGGCTCAGCTCGACAGCCGGGATGCCGATCCCCGTGTCGGTGACGGCGATCACCGCCTGCTCGCCTTCGCAGCGCAGCGAGACCGTGACCGTGCCGCCGGAGGGCGTGAACTTGACGGCGTTGGAGATGAGGTTGTCGACCGCCTGCCCGAGCCGGAGCGGGTCCGCCCGCAGTTCGACCGGCGACTCGGGGACGTCGCCCACGAGGGTCACTCCCGAGTTCGCGGCGACGGGACGTGCCGACTCCACCGATGCGGAGACGACGCCGCCGAGCTCCACGTCCTTCAGGTCGAGCGGGAAGCGGCCGGACTCGACCTGAGCCGTGAAGAGCAGGTCGCCGACCAGCCGCAGCAGGCGGTGCGCGTTGCGCTCGGCGACGCTCAGGTACTGCTGCTGCTCCTCCGAGAGCGGCGACTCCTCGTCGTCGCGCATCAGCTCCAGGTAGCCGAGGATCGAGCTGAGCGGCGTGCGCAGCTCGTGCGAGATCAGGCCGACGAACTCGTCCTTCAGCCGGGCGAACTCCCGCGCCTGCGTCATGTCGGTCGCCACGAAGATGAAGCCGACCCGATGCCCGTTCTCGTCGAGGCGCGGCGTCGCCGCGACCTGCACCGAGACGCGCTTGCCGTCCGGTCGCACGTACGTCCAGTCGCGCACGTCGGCGGAGCCGGCGCGCACGGTGTCGACCAGCGCCGAGAACTCGTCGGTGCTCGCGACGGTCGTGAAGCGCGCATCCATGTCCTGCAGCCGGTCGGAGAGCTCGGAGTCGAGGTGGAAGTCCACGATGCGGTGCTTCGCGTCGAGCACCTCCTTCTCGGTGATCCCGAACATCTTCTCCGCGCCCGGGTTCCACACGTCGATGAGGCCGTCCAGATCGGTGCCGATCACGGACTGCTCGGTCACCGCGTTCCAGATGCTCTGGATCAGCCGGTTCGCCGTCTTCAGCCGGGCCTCGTTCAGCACCAGCTCGTCCTGCGCCTGCACCGCCTGCGCCAGCAGCTGCTGCTGCTGCTCGCTCGCCTCGCGGGCGGCGGCGAGCTGGATGCGCATCCGGTGGGCGATCTCGTTGATGACGATGGCGACGATGAGGTAGATCACGGGCGAGAAGAAGGCCCGGACGACATCGCCGGCGGTGTGACCCACACCGTCGACCACGATCGGGGCGATGAGCACGACGAAGGTGCCGAGCGCCGCGATCAGGATGTTGATCCGGCCCGCTTCCGTGGCGATCCACACGAAGGGCAGCAGGGTCAGCACGGCGAACGGCGAGGCGGCCGAGCCGGTTCCGAGCCGCAGCAGCCCGACCGCGAAGAGCGACAGGACGGGGATGACGACCGCCCACTCCGGATGCAGGCGCCCCCACGGCACGACCAGCGCGAGGACGGTGGCGACGGCCACCAGCGCGATCCCGGCGATGAACAGCGGACCGTTGGTGACGGGCACACCGTTCGGCACGGCGGCGATCACCGCGGCGATGGCGAAGCCGATGATCGTCGGCACCTGCTTCATGAACGCCGACGGCGAGTCGATCGGGATGCGGCTGAGCCACCGGTCGAGGGTCATGCGGGCTCCCCCAGCTCGAGCATCTCGCGGATGCGGGTGGACAGGACACGCGGGCTGAACGGCTTCACGATGAAGCTGTCCGAGCGGTCGGCGACGACGCCGTGGTCGGTGAGCAGCTGCACCGAGGCGGAGACCATGAGGATCAGCGTCGAGCGGGTGAGGTCGTCCGCGCGGATCGCTTCGGCCACCTCGACGCCGTTCAGGCCGGGCATCGAGATGTCGAGCACGGCGAGGTCGACATCCCCGCCGCGCACCGCGTCGAGGGCCGCGCGGCCGTTGTCGACGGCGGCCACGATCTCGACGCCCGCGCGCTTGGCGGCGATGGTCATCAGGCCCCGGATGTCGTCGTCGTCATCGGCGATCACGACCCGCCTCAGGCGTCCCTCGTCAGACATGCAGGAACACCACCCGCACGACGACGATGGCGGCGCAGACCAGCAGCGCGATGGCGCCGTACAGCGGCAGCCGGTACTCCCAGCGGCGGTTGCGCTCCAGTTCGTCCTGGATGCTTTCGCGCAGCTCGGCCGGTGGCTCGACGGGGCTCATCGCCCTCCCTCCCGTTCGGCGCGGCTGGATGCCGCGGCGGCATCGAGCAGCTGCGGGACGCGCGAGTAGCGCCCCACATCGCTCGCGACGTGGCTGTCGGTGGACGCAACGATACGCGCACCCGCGTCCAGCAGGGCGGCGATCGCCGCCGGGCCCGGGCAGGCCCACTTCTCGTTGACCTCGACGATCGTCCCGGTCGCCGCTGCGGCCTCGGCCCAGGCGAGCAGGCGCTCGGGCCCCAGCTGCGCCTCGTCCAGGCCGACCTTCGGCAGGATCGAGAACCAGTGCGCCAGCTGCGCGTGCCGCGTCCGCTCCATCGCCCGGATGCTCGCCTCGATCAGCAGATCGAGGGCGTCGTCGTCGGACAGGCCGGCGTCCAGCCGCTCGCGCGTCGCGGTGGGCGACCACGGGCCGTCCGTCCCCGGGAACTGGTGGTCGCCGATGACGACGGCGTCGACTCCCCCGGGGCCGACGACCAGGTCGGCGGGTGTGTCGACGGCGCCGGAGGCGTCGAGCAGCTTCGCCTCGACACCGGTGATGACCGTCAGGCCGTCCGGGACGCTCTCGGCCGCCGCCGCCGCGACGAACTCCGGCACCCACGTGGTGGACGCGCGCACGTGATCCGTCAAGCGAACCGTGCGCAGACCGGCGGCAGAGGCGGCGGCGATGTTCTCGGCGAGCGTGCTGCGGGCGTCGTCGGAGAACGTGGAGTGCACGTGGAAGTCGCCGCGGAGCAGGGCGGGGAGCCGCTCGGCTTCGGTGACGCTCACTCCTCGAGGCCCTCCGCGTGTGCGGCGTTCTCGGAGACCAGCACGTCGGCCGGTCGCAGGAACACATCCTCGAGGAACCGGACGTTCGCCAGCTCCTCGAAGTCGACGGCAGACGGAACCGGGCGCCCCAGCACCAGGTCGAGCAGCAGCGACGGCATGTCGACGCCCGACGCGATGGTGAGCGGCATGGCACCCGGGAAGCGGGGGTTCACCTCGAGCAGGGCGGGAACGCCGTCGGTGCTGTAGCGCAGCTGGACGTTGGCAACGCCGGTGAGCCCGATGGCACGGGCTACGGCCGCAGCGGTGTCGGAGAGCTCGGGGCGGCGGACGGTGCGGCCGGCGATCGAGACGCCCGAATCGACGCGCTCGCGCGAGCGCGGCACGGCTGCGATGACGTCGCCGTCGAGGCTCGCGAGCACATCCACCGAGAACTCCTCGCCCGGCAGGTTCTCCTGGATGATGATGCTCTCGTCGGTGCCGAGCGCCTCGAGCGCTTCGCGGTCCGCGATCAGGCGAACGCCGCGCGAGCCGGCGCCGGACCGCGGCTTGATGATGACCGGGAAGGTCCAGTCGGCCGCCACGCCGTCGCTGTTCAGCAGCCGCGTCTCCGGCACGCGCGCCTTCCCGGCGACGCGCTGCACGAGCGCGAACTTGTCGAGGCAGGTGACGAGCGTGTCGTGAGACGGCGCCGCCAACGCCGTCCCGACGGCCTTGAGTTCGTCGCGGCGGGCGGCGAGGCCGGGCAGTTCGACGTCCACGGTCGAGAACAGCACGTCGATGCGGTCCTCGCGGCTCATGGCGATGAGCGCATCCACGAACCCGTCGGAGCGTCCGGGCGGCACGATGCGGCGCTGCTCGGCGGGGACCAGGTACAGTCCGCTCGCCCAGCCGTCCATGTCGGCCGCGAACACGTCCAAATCGCCCCGCGCCAGGAGGGACCGGATGACGGCGACGCCCGCGGGGCCGCCGGCGCCCGTGACCAGGACGCGGGTTCGTGTGGAGTCGGTCATTCGCGGTCCTCTACTGTCGGGTTCCGGGGTAGCGGGCCTCGGCGGAGAGCGTCGAGGCGGGAATGGAGATGTCCGCGGTGTCGCGCATCACCTCCAGCGGTTCGCAGTTCTTGCCGCCGCCGAAACGCGACCAGTAGCGGGCGGTCGCGAGCACGAAGTCCGGTTCCAGGTACGCCCGCAGCTCCGTCTGCGACCGGAAGCAGTCGATGAGCCGCAGCTTGGTGTCGGTGAAGCCGTCGATCGGCACGAACCGGGTCGGCCGGAAGTCGATGGTGGCGGACGGGCTCTGGTAGCAGCAGACCGTGCGCACCGTGCGGGTGGCCACGTTGGTCGCGGCGTGGACGGCCCGGTGGTCCTGGTGGCGGTCATGCGACGAGTGCGTGTAGACGATGTCGGGCTGCACCTCGGCCACCACGCGCTCGATGATGCCGACGGTCGGGTCGGCGGCGGAGATCTGCGTGTCCTCGAGGTCTTCGAGGAACAGCCGGGCGCCGAGCAGCTCGGCGGACGCGAGCGACTCGTGCTGACGGTTGTCGGCGTCGCCGCCCCGGGCGCCCCGTGACAGCGTCAGGATGACCACCTGGTTGCCCGCGTCGCGGTGAGCCGCGAGGATGCCGCCGACGCCGATCTCGACGTCGTCCGGGTGCGCGCCGATCGCGAGCACCACCTGCTGGCGCGACGCGGCCCGCTTGACCCGCCCCTCGGCGGCCAGGCGGTTCACGATCGCGACGAGCTCGGCGGACGCGACGGGCTTCGTCAGGAACTCGTCGGCCTGCGCGCGCAGCGCCGACACGGCGTAGTCGACGGAGACGTGCGCGGTCATGACGACCACCGGCATCCCCGGGTACTGGCTGCGGAGCTCCTTGAGCAGGTCGAGGCCCGAGATGCCCGGCATCTCGATGTCCGTGATGACGAGGTCGGGCTCGAACTCCGCGATGCGGTCCAGCGCGACCGACGGGTCGGTGACCGCGATCGCCACGGCGTCCGCCCTCTTCTCCAGCACGGTCTTCATGAAGAAGGCCACATCCGGGTCGTCCTCGACCACCACCACCCGGAACTTCGTCACGGCACTCGCCATCGCATCCCCTATCTCGGAACGACTCTAGTAGGACGACCGGTCCACACGACGGGACGCGCCCGGGAGGGTGTTCGCGATTTCACCTCCGCGAAATCCCGTGCTAACGTTGTCTCTTGTGCCGCGGGGTGGAGCAGCTCGGTAGCTCGCTGGGCTCATAACCCAGAGGTCGTAGGTTCAAATCCTGCCCCCGCAACCAGTAAGACCCCCTGACCGGGGATTCTCCGGCCAGGGGGTCTTTGTTTTGGGCGGTTTCGCGCCGTCGCCGCGCGCTCATTGCCGCACGCTACCGTCGGAAAACGGGTCGCGAATCTCCGACGCAACGCGCTGCGGAGGGAGTTTCGCGCCGAATCGCGGCGGTTCTCCGACAGACGGAGGCGAATCTCCGACACAACGCGCTGACGCGGAGCGCGGAGAGCACGGACGGATGCCCGCTCCGGCCGGATTCGCTAGGGTCGTGTCGCAACGACACGTCGGGAGCAGCAGTGGCAGAGGAGCACGGGAAGGCGACGCAGGCCGCCGTCCGCGAGCGCAACCTGACGACCGCGCTGCAGCTCGTGCTCTCCGGCAACGGGACCGCGACCCGGGCCGGCATCGCCCGGCGCACCGGACTCACCAGCGCGACCGTGTCGTCCCTGCTCGCCGGGCTCATCGCCGACGGGCTCGTCATCGAGGGACAGCTGGCCGAGTCCACGGGCGGCAAGCGCGCCACGACGCTGCGGATCGCCGCCGAGGACCACGTGATCCTCGCCCTGATCGTGCAACCCGGCCTCGTCCGCGGCGCCGTGATCGACCTGCTCGGCGCCGAGGTCGCCACCGCGTCCCAGCGGCCGGCCACGCCGGGATCGCTCGAGGATGTGCGCACCGTCGTCCGCAAGCTGGTGGCCGCCACGACCGCCCGCATCGTCGCCGTGGGCGTGCAGGTGCCCGGCATCGCCGACGGCCCGCTCATCCGCGAGTCCGTGCAGCTCGGCTGGACGGACGTCGACCTGGCGCGCGAGCTGGCCGGCATCGTGGAGGCGCCCATCCACCTCATCAACGACGCCGACGCGGAGGCCATCGCCGACTCGACCGCCGCGGACGAGCCCGGCGCCGACGACTTCGGCGCCAGTCAGCTCTTCGTCTCGCTGAGCACGGGCGTCGGGGCCGCGGTCATCCTGGACGGCGAGGTGGTCGCGGGCGCCTCGCACCGGGCGGGAGAGATCGGTCACGTCCCGGTGCTGTTCGGGCCGGAGGCGCCGGTGTGCGCCTGCGGCAACCGGGGCTGCCTCGAGGAGGTCGTCTCGGTCACCAGCCTGCTGGGCCTCCCCCACGGCACGGACCTGGAGGCACTCGACCTCGCCGCCCTCGCCGCAGCGCCCGAGTCGCGGCAGCGCATCGCGGACGGCGCGCGGGTGCTGGCGCGCGCCCTGCTGCTGGTGGGAGCGGCGCTCGACGTGCCCAACATCGTCATCGGCGGCGCCGCGCCGCGGCTCGGCCCCGAGTTCATCGGCCACCTGCGTGCCGAGGCGGCCCGGCATCCGGTCAAGGCGGCGATGCCGCTCGGCTTCCGGTACGCGCGCGTCGCGCAGGAGCAGCCCTATCGCGGCGCCGCGCAGTACGCGCTCCGCTCGACCCTTGGCATCAGCTGGGCGGGCTGACCGGGCCAGGCGGCCGCAGGGGGCGGCTCAGGATGCGGTGAGCAGCGCCAGCAGGGCCGCGCCGTGCCGCCGGTCGTGGCCGAAGGTGGCAATGTCCGCATACGAGGGCTCCGGATGCGCGCCCATGTCCACCACGAGCACCGAGCGGCACGTGGCGCGCACCGCATCCACCACCTGGCGGGCCCAGCGGGTGGCGGCGTTGTCCGCGCCGACCACGACGACCGGGGTCGCGGTCGCCAGGACGAGCTCCGGGTCGTCCGAAGGTCCCACCTGGACGACCGGATTGCCGGCCCACCGGGAGGCGAGCGCGCTGCCCTCCTCGGCCCACGCGTCCTGCAGCGTGTACCAGCGCGGCACGCCGAGCACGTCGTTGTCGAGGGTGGCCAGCCGCACGACGGTGCAGCGGCCGCGGAACCGCGGCAGCGCATCCCGCACCCCGTTCGCGAACCCGAAGGTCACGGGCGACGCGGATCGCAGCTCGGGCTCCGCGACCAGGGTCATCAGGACACCCCCAGCTGGGCGGAGAGCACCATCACCACGCACCCGCGGAGCACGATGTCGCGGCCGAGGCTCGTCATCCGCAGCATGACGCCCGAGTGGAAACCGGCCATGGTGCGGTTGCGGAGCGTCTCACCGACCGCCTCCAGCAAGACGCCGTCGATGAGCTCCTCCGGGCCGCTGAGCACGACCTCGGACAGGTTGAGGGCGCCGACGATCGGCGCGAGCGCCACGCCCAGGCGCTGGCCCGCCTCGCGGAGCACCGGACCCGCGGGCTCCCCCTTCGCGGCGGCCGCCGCGACGCGCGACTCCAGCCGCGGGACGGCCAGCCAGGCCTCCAGGCAGCGCTCGCGGTCGTAGGGCGCCTCGGGACCGCCGTCGGTGCCGACCATCACCTGGCCGATCTCGCCCGCGGCGAACCGGCTGCCGAAGACGAGGGCTCCGGCGACGAGCAGGCCCGAGCCGACGCCGTGGCCGACCTTCACCAGCATCATGTCGCCCTGCGCGTCGGCGAAGCCGTGCTCGGCGAGCACGGCGACGTTCGCGTCGTTCGCGACGAACACGGGCAGGCCGGTGCGCGCGGCGACCCGCTGCTGCAGCGGCTCGTCGACCCAGCCGAGGTTCGGTGCGGCGGCGACCGTGCCCTCCGCATCCACGATGCCCGGCGAGCCGATGCCGACGCCGAGCACGGGCGCGGTCGTCGCCTCGACGAGACGGTCGACCAGCGCGAGGACCTTCTCGGTAGCCTCCTCGCCGCGGCTGCCCGCGAGCTCCACCTCGACAGCGGCCAGGATGCGGCCGTCCATGTCGAGGACGGCCCCGCGGAACACCGCGTGCTCGCTGAGGTCGACGCCGATGATCTGCGTGGCGCCGCGGTTCACGTCGAGGAGCACCGCCGGCTTG
Source organism: Leifsonia sp. 22587 (assembly GCF_052044215.1). NCBI lineage: Bacteria > Bacillati > Actinomycetota > Actinomycetes > Micrococcales > Microbacteriaceae > Leifsonia > Leifsonia sp. 22587. Next base: position 238,227 of record NZ_JBQENB010000004.1, on the reverse strand, counting down.
CCGGGGCGGGCGTCGTCGCGCTGACCGAGCTCGACCACGAGACCCTCGGCGATCAGCTCCCCCACCAGGTCGGAGATGGTCACCCGGGTGAGGCCGGTGGTGCGTGCGAGGTCGGCGCGGCTGACCCGGCCGGAGCGGTACAGCGACTGCAGCACCAGGGAGCGGTTGTGCCCGCGGGCGTGTTCCGGCAGCACCTTCGTCCGGGGCCGGAGCGCGCGGCCCGGGACGAGGCCGCGGTCGGGCGCTGCTGCCCGCTCCGAGTGGGTGGAGCGCGTTCCCTGGTCGATCGCCATGTTTGTTAGTAAAGCTGACAATCAAAGTCCTGGCAACTGTTCGCGCCCACTTTTCTGCGGTGGACGAACAAGTCCGAGCGGCCGGCGCGATGCGCTCCCCGCACTTCCGACAGTGCCCGAACATAGCGGAACGGCCCGCACGGGATGTCCGTGCGAGCCGTTCCGGGTGGTCGCGTTACTTCGCGGCGGGCTGCCCCTCGGCCGCCACGGCGTCCGAGATCGCCTGCTGCAGGCGCTTCTGCGCCTCGCCGTAGGCCTGCCAGTCGCCCGACTTCAGCGCGGCCTGGCTGTCGCTGAGCGCCTGGTTCGCGCGCTGCAGCGCCTCCTGCAGGGCGGTGTTCCCCGCGGTGGAGCCGCTGCCCGTCGATCCGCCGGTGGACTGGCCCGTGCCGGGCTGCGTGGTCCCGGAACCTTCGGTCGGCACGTTGTTGTCGCCGGCGGACGCGCCGGAGTCGCCGCCGAACAGGGCGTCGAGCGCCTGGTCCAGGGTGTCCTCGAACTCAATCTTGTCGCCGAAGGCCACCAGCACCTTCTGAAGCAGCGGGTAGCTGGTCTCCCCCGACGAGCGGACGTAGACCGGCTGCACGTACAGCAGGCCACCGCCCACCGGCAGCGTCAGCAGGTTGCCGTTGATGACCTCCGATTTACCCTGACGGAGCAGGTTGAGCTGCTGCGACACGGTCGGATCCGAGTCGAACTGGTTCTGCATCTGGCCGGGACCGGGGATGGTGTCGCTCGACGGCAGCTGCAGCAGCCTGAGCTTGCCGTAGCCGGACGCGACCGTCCCCTTGGTGTCGCCGGCGTCCGCATCCACCGCCAGATAGCCCTTCAGGACCGACCTGCTCGACTCGCTCGTACCGGCCGGGATGAACGTCGAGTACAGCGAGAACGCGGGCGACTCCTGTCCGGGCATCTTCATCGTGAGGTAGTACGGCGGCTGGAGTGCCGGGTTGCTCGACGGCGAGGTCGGGTCGTTCGGCGTGGTCCAGGCGTCCTCGCGCGAGTAGAACGAGCCGGCGTCGTCGACGTGGTACTGGCCGAGCACCGAGCGCTGCACCTTGAACAGGTCGGACGGGTAGCGCACGTGGCTCATCAGCTCGGCGCTCATGTCGCTCACCGGCTTCACCGTCGCGGGGAAGACCTTCTCCCACGTCTTCAGCACCGGGTCGGTGGTATCCCACGCGTACAGGGTCACCGAGCCGTCGTAGGCGTCGACCGTCGCCTTCACCGAGTTCCGGATGTAGTTGATGTCGTCGAAGGCGTAGGCGGGCTTCGGGGTGTCCTTGTCCGCCGTCGCGTCGCTGAGGCTGCCCACGTGAGAGTACGGGAACTGGTCGCTCGTCGTGTATCCGTCGATGATCCACTTGACCCGCCCGTCCACGACCGCGGGGTACGCCTGCGAGTCGAGGGTCAGGTAGGGCGCGACCTTCTGCACGCGCTTGATCGGGTCGCGGTCGTAGAGGATCTGCGAGTTGCTGTTGACGGCGTCGGACAGCACGATCTGCTCGTCCTGGAACTTCAGCGCGTAGACGAGGCGCTTGAAGATGTTGTCGAGCTTCGGACCGCCGTTGCCGCTGAACGTCGTGTACGTCTGCTGGGCGCCGTCGGCGCCGCCCGGGTAGTCGAGCTCGACCTGCTTGCCGTCCTTCGGGCCACCGACGATCGAGTAGGTCGGCGACTGCTCGCCGAAGTAGATGCGCGGCTGGTACTCGCCGAGCGTCCCGGTGGTGGGGATGCCGGACTCCATGAAGACCGGCTGCCCGTCGGGCGAGCGCTGGTTTCCGTACGCGGCGACCAGGCCGTAGCCGTGGGTGTAGACGATGGTGTCGTTGAACCAGTTGCGCGTGCCGCCGAGGCCGGACTGCTGCAACTCGCGGACGGCGACGACCGCGTCCTGCTGCGTGCCGTTGACCTCGTAGCGGTCGACGTTGAGCTTCTCGGGGAAGGCGTAGTACTGGCGGAACTGTTGCAGCTGCCGGAACGAGGGGCTGACGACCGCGGGGTCGAGGATGCGGATCTGCGCGGTGGTCTGCGCATCCTGCCGCAGGGCGCCCTGCTCGGCCGTGGTCTTGGCGTTGTACGGGATCGTCTCGATGTCGCTGAGCCCGTAGGCCTCGCGCGTGTAGTCGATGCCCTTCTGCACGTAGGGCGACTCCAGCGTCTTCTGGCTGGGGTCGACCTGGAAGCGCTGCACGACCCAGGGGACGATGGCCCCGACGACGAGCGCGGCGACGATGAGGAGCGCCGTGCCGACGATCGGGAAGCGCCAGCGGCCGATGAAGGCGGTCAGGACGAACAGGATGGCCACGAACACGGCGGCGCCCGCGAGGATCGCCCGGCCGGGGATGGTCGCGTTGACGTCGGTGTACGCGGCGCCGTTGATCATGTCGTTGACGTTCGAGTCGGTGACGGTCGCGTAGCGGTCGAGCCAGATGCTGACGCCCTGCAGCAGGAGGTACAGCGCGGCGATGACCGAGATCTGTACGCGCGCCGCCCGCGAGATGCGCACCTCGCGGCCGCTCACCCGGATCGATCCGTAGAGGTAGCAGGTGGCGAGGGTGGCCAGCAGCGAGATCAGGACGACGGCCGAGGCGAAGCCGACCGCGCTGCGGTAGAACGGCAGCGCGAAGAGGTAGAAGCCGATGTCGAGGTGGAACAGCGGGTCGGTCTTGCCGTACGACGTGCCGTTCAGCCACAGCGCGGCGGTCTGCCAGCGGCTCGCCGTCGAGACGCCGGCGAAGATGCCGAACACGATCGGGATGCCGTACATGGCGAGGCGGCGCAGCGGCTCGATGACCTGCTGGTAGCGGTCGAGCTGGGAGTTCAGCTTGGCGTAGACCGGACGGAGCCGGTACGCGAGCTGGATGGACAGCCACAGCGGCACGGCCATCCCGAGGAAGCCGATGAAGAACATGCTGATGCCGGCGAACCACTGCGTGGTCAGCACCTTCAGGTAGCCGAGCTGGTCGTACCAGAGGATGTCGGCGTAGAGCCCCGCGAAGACGAAGAACAGGATGACCACCGCGACGATCACCCCGAGAGTGATCCAGATCGCCGCGCGCCGGCGGCCTGCGGGACGGACTGCAGCAGTTGAACTCACGTATGGCCTTCTTGGTCTCGTGGCGGGGGTGAGAACCATCCTAGGCAGCGAACGCTTGGAGAACGCTGCGGTCGAGCGGTGATCAGCCTGCGGGGCAGGTGGGAAGCCCCGCCGTGCTTCCTCCATCGCGGACGGCCTGGAGGACCTTCAGCGAATCGGCGAGCGTCTTCACGGCGAACACGTGCAGCCCGGACGGGATGTGGCCGGTGACCTCGTCGCAGTTCGAGGCCGGCGCCAGGAAGTAGGACGCCTTGCCGGTGTCGCGCGCGGCGTACATCTTCTGCCGGATGCCGCCGATCGGGCCGATCTCGCCGGCGTTGTCGATGGTGCCCGTGCCGGCGACGCGCTTGCCGCCGTTGAGGGACTCCGGGGTGAGCTTGTCCATGATCCCGAGCGCGAACATCTGGCCGGCGCTCGGTCCGCCCACGTTGTTCAGCTGGATCTTGACGTCGAACGGGAAGGTGTAGTCCATCCCGGCGCCGATGCCGAGCACGACCTGGCCCTGCGACTCGATCGGGGTGATCGCGACGGTCGACGCCACGCCGTCGCGCACGATGGCGAGCTCGGCCGCCTTGCCCGTGCCGTTCGCCTTCACCGCGTCGCGCAGCCCCTGGATGCTCGTGATCGTCGTTCCGTTGACGGCGGTGATCTCGTCCCCGACCTTCAGCTCCTTCGACGCCGGGGTTCCGGTGATCAGCTGCTTGACGGCGACGTTCTCGGGGAAGGTGTAGCCGAGCTGGTTCAGCGCGGCGGCGATCGCATCCTGCTGGGAGTCGACCATCAGCGCGGCGTTCTCGGCGTTCGACTGCTCGGTGGTGGTGCCGGGCGGGAAGACGGTCTCCAGCGGCAGGACGGCCTTGCTGGGCTGGAACCACGCCCCCGCGATCTCGAGCCAGCTGGGCCGCTGCTCCGGGTTGCCGACGACCGAGACCGTGAGCAGATCGAGCGACCCGGAGGTCGGATAGGTCTTCTGGCCGGGGATGGTGATGAGCTCCTTGGCGTCGCCACTGGGCTCGGCGCCGACCTGCTGGTCGGTGCCGAGGGTGTTGAAGACCGGTCCCGGCTGCTCGATCACGAACGGGGCGGGGACGAGCGCGAGCACGAGGGCGAGCACCACGGCGACGCCGATGGCCACCCACCCGGCGATGACACGGCGCGGCGGCGCGACCCGGACCGGCTCGTCGCCGGCGGAGCCGTCCGGCGCGGAGCCGTCCCGTTCCGGGCGGTCGTCGCTGAACAGGGTCACGGGCCCGTCCTCTCGGTCAGTGTTCGCCACGGGCGCACGGCCCGAAGGCGAGCATAGGGCAATTCCCATCCGCCACTCCGGCGCCAGCGGCTAGCGTAGATCACGAGCCTGAAGTCGCGCCGACGGCGCCGAATCGCCGACGGCCGGCTCACTTCGAGAAGAGGACGCTGACCATGGCCGACGATCGGAACGACGACCGGGATCCGGACCGCGAGGACGACGAGTTCCGCGACATGCTGAGCCAGTTCCTGTCCGGGAACGGGGCCTCGATCGACCCGAGCCGGCTGGCCGGCGCCGCGGGCCTCCCCAACGATCCGGCCAGCATCCAGGCGCTCCTCGGCCAGCTGCAGAACGCCCTGATGAACCCCGGCGGCGGCATCAACTGGGACATCGCCGACCAGCAGGCTCGACAGCTCGCCGCGGACGGCGCGCACTCCGTGACGCCGGCCGAGCGCGCATCCCTCGACCAGGCCTTCCACGTGGCGTCGCTGTGGCTCGACCAGGCGACCGGCGTCGCGTCGCTCAGCGCCACCCCCGAGCTCATCGGTCGCGCCGAGTGGGCGCGGCAGACGATGCCGCTCTGGAGCCAGCTCGCCGAGCCGGTCGCGCTGAGCATCTCGGACGCTCTGACCCGGGTGCTCTCGGAGCAGGCGCCGGAGGAGATGCAGGCGATGCTGCAGAACGCCGGCCAGGTGATGCGCTCGATCGGCGGCGCCCTCTTCGCGATGCAGCTCGGCCAGGTGGTCGGGCAGCTCTCCAAGGAGGTCGTCTCGGGCGGCGACATCGGCATCCCGCTGCTGCCGGACGGGCAGGCGGCGCTCATCCCGCAGAACATCGAGGCGTTCGGCGAGGGTCTCGACATCCCCGCCGACCAGATCCAGCTGTACCTCGCGGTGCGCGAGCTGGCGCACGCGCGGCTGTTCCGCCACGCCAAGTGGCTGCGCCTCCAGCTGATCACGCAGATCACCGCGTTCGCTAAGGGCATCACGATCGACACGGACGCTCTGGAGTCGCTGGCCGAGAACTTCGACCCGTCCAACCCGGAAGAGCTGCGTGAGGCCATGGTCAGCGGGCGGCTCATCCCGCCGCGCACCGAGGAGCAGCAGGAGGCGCTCGCGCGCCTCGAGACGGTGCTCGCGCTGGTCGAGGGATGGGTGGACGTCGTGACCGCGAACGCCACGCGGCTGCTGCCGCGCGCCGACGCGATCGCCGAGACCGTGCGGCGCCGCCGCGCGTCGGGGGGCCCGGCGGAGTCCGCCTTCGCCACCCTGGTGGGACTCGAGCTGCGACCCCGGCGGCTGCGCGACGCGGCCGCGATGTGGCAGGCGGTCACGGACGCGGTCGGGATGGACGCGCGCGACGACCTGTGGTCGCACCCCGACCTGCTCCCCCAGTCCTCGGACCTCGACGACCCGTCGGCGCTCGTCGCGCGGCTGACCGCGGCCGCGACCGGCCAGGAGCCGGAGCAGGACGCGCTCGACCAGGCGATCGAGGACCTGCTGCGCGACGACCGGGACCGTCCGACCGAGGGCTGATGTCCGCTTCGGTGACCTCTTTCCGGAGCGGTCGCCGCTGACGTCGGCACCGGTCCTGTGGAGAGATAGGCCGAAGAAATCCGGCCTGTGGACAACCCCGGATCGGCCCGGTCGGTCGGGCAGCATTTCGGACATGGTCCTCGTTCTCGACTCCCGCATCCCCCGCGTCTGGCGCACCCCCGACAGCCTCCAGTTCGGCGTCGACGAACCCGTGCTCGTCCTCGACCGGGTGAGTCATGCCGAGGAGCGCATGCTGGCCGGGCTGGCCGCCGGGGTCACCGAGGAGGGGCTCCGGGTGATCGCGTCCCGGGCGCGAGCTGCGGAAGGCGCGGCGGAGGACCTGGTGCGGCGGCTCGCGCCGGTGCTGGCGCCGACCTCTGCGGCGCCGCCGACGGCTCGCGACCCGTTGGTCGTGCTCGACGGGGCCGGACCGACGGCCGTGCAGCTCCAGCGGATGCTGACCGACGCCGGTGTGGAGGTGCGCAGCGGGCTGGCGTGGTCGGACCCGGCCGTCGAACGCGCAGACGTCGCGGTGATCGTCGCCTCGTACGCGATCGAGCCCCAGCGGCATGCCCGCTGGCTCCGGCGGGACGTGCCGCACCTGCCTCTGGTGTTCAGCGATCGCGGAGTGATGGTCGGGCCGATGGTGCGCCCCGGCGACGGCCCGTGCCTGCGCTGCCTCGACCTGCACCGCACGGAGGCCGACCCCGCCTGGCCGGCGATGGCGGCGCAGCTGCACACCCGTCCGGCGCCGGGTGAGACACCGATCGTCGCGGCGGCGACCGCCGCACGCGCGGCCGCGGTGCTGCTCGCACTCCTGCGCGACGGCGGTCCCGCGTGCGGGGAGGCGGCGCGGCTGGCGCCGGGTTCCGCGGACTGGGTCAGCCGGACGTGGTCGCCGCACCCCGCGTGCGGCTGCCTCGGGCTGCCCCCGTGACGCCGGCCGAGGCGGCCGGCGCGCCTGCGGCCGCAGCGCCGTTCGCGCGCGCGGCGGGCGGTCGCAGCTCCGCCAGGAAGCGCGACGGCTGCCGCAGAGAGGGACGCCCGGGCTGGTTGCCCCGTGCCGACCAGCTCAGGCGCAGGCGCTGCCGTGCCCGGGTGATGCCGACGTACAGCAGGCGGCGCTCCTCGTCGATCTGCTCGAACGTCCCGGCGTAGCTGATGGGCACGAGCCCCTCGCTGAGGCCGATCAGGTAGACGGACGGCCACTCCAGGCCCTTCGCCGCGTGCAGGGTCGCCAGGGTGACCGCCGACATGGTCGGCTCGTGCTGGCCGGCCTGGCGTGCGAGCAGCTCGTCGGTGAAGCCGCGCAGCGTCTGCCCCGGCGGCTGCTCGTCGACCAGACCCATGATGGCGTTCAGCGATTCCCAGCGCTCCCGGACAGCTCCGCGCCCCTCCGGCGGCTGCACAGACCAGCCCAGCGAGCGCAGCACGTCGCTGACCGTGCGGAACAGCGGCTCGTCCGACGCCACCAGGCTCGCGGCGCGGAGCGACATGAGCGCCTGGCGCACCTCGGGCAGGTCGAAGAACCGCTTCGACCCGCGGATCTGGTAGCTGATCCCCCGGTCGCCGAGCGCCTGCTCCAGCGCGGCGGCCTGGACGTTCACGCGGTACAGGACCGCGATGTGCTCCGGACGCGCGCCGGCCGCGAGCTCCGCCGCGATCTGCTCGGCCACGGCACGCGCCTCCGCCCGGTCGTCCTCGAAGGCCGCGGGCTCCGGCACGGCGACCTCGGGCGAGTCCCCGCCACCGTGCGACGCCACCTCCGCTGGTCGCAGCGTGAGGGCTCCGGAGCGGCCGCGCATCAGCCGGTTGGCAGTCTCGATCACGGCGGGCGTCGAACGGTAGTTCTGCTCCAGCCGCACCACGGTCGACCCGGGATGCTCGCGCTCGAAGCCGAGCAGGTACTCGCTGCGGGCTCCCGCGAACGAGTAGATGGTCTGGCTGGCGTCGCCGACCACGCAGAGGTCCTTCCGGGTGCCCAGCCAGAGCTGCAGCAGCTGGTGCTGCAGCGGGGAGACGTCCTGGTACTCGTCCACGACGAAGAAGCGATACTGCTCCCGCACCTGCATCGCCACCGCGGGCTCGCTCTCGATCATGCCGGCGCAGGCGAGCAGCACATCCTCGAAGTCGATCTGCTTGCGCTCGTCTTTGAGGTCCTCGTAGCGCTGCAGCAGGGCGGCCACCTGCTCCGCCGACAGCGACCCCGGAGTGGGCCGGCCGGCCGCGGTGTACTGGTCGATTCCGAGGCCGGAGACCTTGCGCCACTCGATCTCGGCCGCCACATCCCGCAGCGTCGCCGTGTCGACCTTGAGTTTGAGCGTCTCGGCGGCATGGCCGAGGATGCGGCCCTTCCCGTCGAGCACGGAGGGCAGCTGACCCCCGACGACCTGCGGCCAGAAGTAGTTGAGCTGGGCGAGCGCGGCCGAGTGGAACGTCCGCGCCGACACGCCGCCGGCGCCGAGCTGCCGGAGCCTCCCCCGCAGCTCCGCCGCGGCGCGGGCGGTGAACGTCAGCGCCATCACGCGGTTGGGCGCGTAGGCGCCCGACGCGACCCCGTACGCGATGCGGTGCGTGATCGCGCGGGTCTTGCCGGTGCCTGCACCGGCGAGGATGCACACCGGCCCGAACAGCGCCTCGGCCGCCACCCGCTGCTGCGCGTCGAGACCGGCCAGCAGCGCCTCCGGCCCGGCGGGCGACGCGGTCACGGCGCGGGCGGCTCGTCGAGCGGGCCGCCGTACCAGTCCTCGATGAGGGCACGCGCGATCGACGAACGCCCCGGCAGGATGATCTGCTCGCGCGCCGCCCACAGCTCGTCGCGGCTGAACCACCGCACGTCGAGGATCTCCTCACCGTCCGGGTCGAGTGCCCCGGCGGCCTGGTCGTGGGCGAGCCGCGCGGTCATGCCGACCATCACGGACGCCGGGAACGGCCACGGCTGCGACCCCTTGTACTGGGCATCCACGACGCGGATGCCCGCCTCCTCGAACATCTCGCGCTCGACCGCGGCCTCGAACGACTCCCCGGGTTCGACGAATCCGGCGAGCAGCGAGTAGCGCGAGTTCTCCCACATGGCGTTGGAGCCGAGGAGCAGCCGGTCGTCGTCGTCGAGCACGGTGACGATCACGGCGGGGTCGGTGCGCGGGAAGACCTCGGAGCCGTCCTCGAGACAGCGGCGCACCCAGCCCGCCTGCTCGACGACCGTGGGCGTGCCGCAGCGCGGGCAGTGCGTGTGGGACGCGTGCCAGTTCGCCATCGCCAGCGCCTCGGTGAACAGGCCCGCATCGCGGTCGCTGAGCGCCGTCGCCACCGTCCGCAGGTTGCCCCAGCGCGCCTCGTCCGGCTCCAGCTCCTGCGCGGCGGCGTCCGTCAGCACCTCCAGCACCACAGCGGTGCCGGACGGCTCCGTCGCGCTCGCCACGGTGGTGCGCCCGAGGTAGACGCGGATCAGGGCGGAGGTCACCCGATCGACGGGAAGCAGCTCCAGGGCGGCCGGACCGGCATCCGGGGCGGACCAGCCGTCGGCGGCGGGAGTCGCGGCGGCCACGCTCTCCGCGGTGAGCAGGGCGCGCCCCTTCCACAGCGCGAGCACCCGCGTGCCCGATTCCTGCCACAGCTCGTCGAACAGAGCGGGACGCGAGCGGGCGGAGTGATCGCGGTCGGTCGCGTGGCGGGACAGCGGGAGCGCCGCGAGCGGCAGAGCGGAGGTCGGGGCGGACGACATCGAGGTCCTTTCGGGGCGTGGCGGACGGCCGTCGCAGGGAGGCCCGATTAGCCTGGGTGCATGGCCAGATCCCATCTCACTCTAGCCGCGCTGGCCACCTCGGCCGTCCCCGACCTCGACGTCTCCGGCGCTCGCACCCACAGCGCCGGAGGGTCCGGCGACTTCGACTCCGCGCTGCTTTCGACGAGGGACGGCTCCACCGTCATCGTGCGCGTCCCCACCTCGCAGGTGGCCGAGACGGAGCAGAGCGCCGACCTGGTCGCGCTGCGCGCGCTCACCACGGGCATCCGCAGCCGCCTGCCGTTCGACGTGCCGCGGTACCTGGGTCAGGCGCCGATCGGCGGCACCCGCGCGGTCGTCTACGACTTCCTGCCCGGCCACCACATCGCCGTCGGGGATGTGCCCCCGGGCGACGGGCTCGCCGGTTCGATCGGCCACGCCATCGCCGCCATCCACGCGCTCCCGACCGCCTTCGTCGGCGAGGCCGGACTCCCCGTGATGTCCGCCGCCGAGTGCCTGACCGCCGCCAACGCGGTCATCGAGTCGGCCGCATCCACCGGGCTGCTGCCGACCGCCCTGCGCGACCGCTGGCGCGACGCCGCGGCCGACCACTCCATCTGGCAGTTCCAGCCGACCGTCATCAACGGATCGCTCACCGCCGACTCCTTCCTCGTGCAGGACGACGTGGTGAGCGCGGTGATCGGCTGGTCCGCGCTCCGGGTCGGCGACCCGGCCCGCGACCTGCACTGGCTGCTCGCCATGAACCCGGACGCGACGGACGGCGCCCTGGGCGCCTACGCCTCCACGCGGCAGGTCGCCACCGACCGCCAGTTCACGCAGCGCGCCATGCTGTACGCGGAGCTGGAGGTGGCGCGCTGGCTGCTGCACGGCCGTGAGGTGCGCGACCAGTCCATCGTGGACGACGCGGTCGAGATGCTCGACGGCCTGGTCGAGCGGGTGCACACCAACTCGATGAACCCGCTGTCGAGCGCGACCGGCCCGATCATGGCCGTCGGCGACGTGGAGGCGATGCTCGACCGGACACCGGGCGACCGGCCCGAGGGCTACCGCCGCTCCGGCGGGATGAAGCCCGTCGCCGACGACCAGAGCGACGTCAGCTCCTCCTCCGCGTAGAGCCGCTCCGGCCGCACCACGCGGTCGTCGGCGACGAAGTAGAAGACGGCGTCGATCCGCTCCGGGTCCACCCCGGCGTAGCGGGCGAACGCCAGCCGGTAGAGCGCGAGCTGCAGCTGCTTGCGCTCGAGGTCCTCCGCGTCGCGCGGCGCCTTCCCGGTCTTCCAGTCCACGATCTGGTAGTCGTGGATGCCGTCGCCGGCCCGGTAGACCGCATCGAGCTTGCACACCACCACCTGGCCGGCGAGCGTGATGTGGATCTCGAGCTCGACCTCCTCCGGACGCCGGCCCGACCACTCGCTGCGCTCGAAGGTCGCCTTCAGCTCGGCGAACCGCTCGGCCTCGAGGATGTCGCCCGCCGGGTCGTCGAGTTCGGCGCTGTACGCATCCAATTCGTCCGCAGCCCCCGCCAGGGTGCCGAAGCGCTCCTCGACCCAGCCGTGGAACAGCGTTCCGAGCCGGGTCTGGCGATAGGGCCGTTCGGGCATGGGACGCCGCAGAGCGGCGGCGACAGAGGCCGGGTCGGTGACGTAGTCCTTGAACCGCGAGGCGGGGATGCGGGCGGGCAGCTCCACGAGCGCGGCGTCCTCTGCGCGGCGCGCGCGCTCGGCGAGCAGCAGGTCGAGGTCGCGGGCGTAGACGCCGCCGTCGCCGGTGCCCTGCTCGCGCGCGCGGCGCACCGCCTCGGCCGCCTGCTCCACGCGGGTGCGGCGGCCGCCGAGCGGCTCGAGCGGCCAGGTGACGGTCGAGGAGGCGAGGGCGAGCGGGTTCTCGTCCGGCTCGTCGCAGTCGGGGAAGGCGTCCTCCGGCAGCAGTCCCGCCTCCTGGAGCTCGAGCAGGTACGCGCCCGGGCCGCGCGGCTTCGTCTGCGTCGACCAGTAGGAGCCGCTCAGCAGCAGCCTCTGCCGCGCGCGGGTCACCGCGACATAGATCAGGCGGCGCTGCTCGTCGAGGTGCCGGGCGACGTTCTCCTCCTCGAACGCGGCGATGGACTCGTGGACGTCCTTCTGGGTCTCGGCCGTGCGCCACGCGATCACCGGGAGTTCGGCGGAGTCGCCGCGGAACTCGTTCGGGAGCTGCCCGAACGCGAGCCAGCCCTTGCGGCTCTGCGGCGGGCCGGGCAGCTCGCCGTCGACCAGTCGCGGGACCGCCACGACGTCCCACTCGAGGCCCTTGGCACCGTGGATGGTGAGGATCTGGACCGTGCCCGGCTCCGGCTCCTCGCTGCGCGGCGCGAGGTTGTCGCGCTGTTCCGCCTCCGCGAGCCACGAGAGGAAGGAGCCGAGCGTCGCCTGGTCGTCGGCGGCGAGGTACGACGCGACCTGCTCGGCGAAGGCGTCGAGGCTGGCCTGGCCCAGCTGGGCCGTCTCGTTGGCGGCGACCTCGATGTCGAGCAGCAGCTCCTGCTGCACCAGGGTGACCAGGTCGAGAAGGTCGAGGCCGACGCGCGAGCGGAGGTGGTCGAGCCGACGGCCCGCGTCGCGCATCCGCTCGAGCCCGGCCGGGCTGAAGCCGGCGAGCAGGGAGTGGCCGTCCGGTGCGTCGAGCACGAAGTCGAGCGCGTCGACGAGGGAGGCGCCCTCCTCCCCCGCGACCGACCGGCGGAGGCGCTCGCGCAGCTCCGGGTCGAGACGCTGGTGGCGGTGGTCGCGCTCGGCGAGCCAGGAGGCGACATCCCGCAGCACCGCGATGTCCTTCGGGCCGATGCGCCACTTGGCGCCCGTGAGCAGCCGGATCAGCTCGGAGCCGGCCGTCGGGTCGTGCATGACGCGGAGCGCGCTCACCAGGTCGGCGATGACCGGCTGCTCGAGCAGCCCGCCGAGCCCGAGCACGTGATACGGGACGCCGTGGCGCGCCAGGGCGCTGGTGAACACGTCGATCTTCTTGAGCGACCGGCAGAGCATCGCAGCGCTCGGCGGCGAGCCGTCGGCGTCCCGGTCGCGCAGGCGGGCGGCCAGCCAGCGCGCGACCGTGTCCGCCTCGTCGGCCACTGTCTGCTCGAAGACGGCGGTCAGCTCGCCGGGGACGGCACCGGGACGCGGCTGCAGCTGCTCGACGTGCACGGGCGAGGCCGCGGTCAGCGGGGCGACCAGCACGTTGGCGGCGTCGAGCACCCGGGTGGGATTGCGCCAGCTGGTGCTCAGCGCGTACTCGTCCGCGGCCTCCGGCGTGCCGGGCCGCTGACCGGTGAAGTCGGCCGAGAACCGGCCCAGATTGGCGGCGCTCGCCCCGCGCCACCCGTAGATCGACTGGTGCGGGTCACCGACCGCCATCACCGGCTGCCCGGCGAAGAGCCGCGAGAGGAGGCGCGTCTGCACGACCGAGGTGTCCTGGTATTCGTCGAGGAGCACCACCCGGTAACGCCGCCGGTAGTCGGCGACGACGGCGGGCAGCCGCTCGCAGACGTCGAGCGCGAGCGCCACCTGGTCGGAGTACTCGACGAATCCGCGCCGCCGCTTCTCGTCGGCGAACGCGCGGGCGAGATCGAGCAGCGGCGGCAGCGCGCCGACCGCGTCGACCGCCGAGCGCACCGACGCGTACAGGTCCTTGACCCGGCCGTTGCCCGTCGGGAGCTCGGCGGTGCGCGCGAACTGCTCCACCATCCGCTCCACCTCGCCCGCGTCGGCGACGTTCTCGCTCAGTGCGCGGCTGAGGCCGACGACGGCGCTCGTCACCGCCTCCACGCCGCGGTCGAGCTCCACCAGCCGGTCATCCGTGCTGGTCACGACCAGGCGGCGGGCGAGCTGCCAGGCGGACGCCTCGCTGAGCACGGCGGATTCGGGCTCGCGCCCGATCAGGAGCGCGTTCTCACGGAAGATCGCGTTCGCGAAGGCGTTGTAGGTCGCGACCTCGGGGGCGTCGAACGGGTCGAACTCGACGTCGGTCACGCCCGAGGCGACGAGCTGCTCGATGCGCGTCCGGATGCGGCCGGCCAGCTCGCCCGCCGCCTTGCGGGTGAAGGTCAGCCCGAGGATCTCGGGCACGCGGACATGGCCGTTGGCGAGCAGCCAGACGACGCGGTTCGCCATGGTCTCGGTCTTGCCGCTGCCTGCTCCCGCGACCACGATCGCGGGCCGCAGCGGCGCCTCGATGACCGCCTGCTGCTGCCGGGTCGGGATGGGGAGCCCGAGCGCCTCGGCGATCGCGGCGGCGCCAAGTGCGGTGCGCGGCCGGGCGCGGCCGTCAGACGCGACGTCCGCATCCCTCTGGGCGCGGTCGGCCGCCTCGGCCTCCTGGGTCTCCTGGGCCTCCTGGGCCTCCGCCAGCGAGAACGCCTGCTCGACGAGGTCGCGGCCCGCCTCCTCGGCCGCCCATTCCAGCAGGCCGTCTTCGTCGATGCGGGTGGCTTCGTCCGTCATGCTGCTCCTCCCGCGCTGACCGCAGGCACCAGGTGGATGCGGTACTCGTACTTCCCGTGCGGATCGCGTTCGCCGAGGTCGACCACTCCGGCGAAGGTCGACCCCGCCATCCCCTCGGCCGCCCCCGCCACGCGGTCGCGGAGCCGGTCCAGCCGTTCCTCGTCCACCCGGTCCTGCGCGACCTCGCGGTAGCCCTTGCCCCGCACGCCCTTGGCGACGAACAGGAGCTTCGCTCCACCGGACGGCAGACCGCCCGCCTGCTCGACGGCGCCGTGCTCCATCGCCAGCTGGTACGCGCCGAGCTGCGCGTGCTCGGCCGCCTCCGCCGCCGACGGCGTGCGGTTGCCGGTCTTGAGGTCGACGATCACCACGGTGCCGTCCGGGGTGCGCTCCACGCGGTCGATCGTCCCGCGCACCAGAGCGCGTCCCACGCGCAGCTCGAAGGCGCCCTCGGAGCCCAGCAGCACGCCCCCGGCGCGCTCGAAGTCGCGCAGGTACTCGGAGACGCCCGCGGTCAGCGTGCGCGTGCGCCGCCGCTCGCGCTCCTCGAGCCAGGGCGACTCGAACTCCAGCTCTCCCCAGCGCCGCTCGATGCCGCGCCAGAGCCGTTCGACGCTGAGGTCGCGGTCATCGCTGGTGCTCGCCTCCTCCATCACCGCGTGCACCACGGTGCCGATGCCCGCCGCGAGCCCGCTCGGCGAGGCGGCCATGGTGTCCACGAACCAGGCGAGCGGCGACTTCTCGAAGGTCTCGAGCCGGGACGGCGACACGCGGACGACGGCCTCGGGGTCGGCGAGGTCGACCAGCGGCTCCGTGGTCGAGGGTTCGATGAGCCCGTACCAGGAGGCCGGATCGGCGCCCTCGACCTCGGCATCCGCGAGCCGGGCGAGCGCCTCTGCGGCATCGGGCGCGCCCGTCGCCACCAGGCGGCGGCGCAGACGGCCGACCATGCCGCGCAGCGAGAGCGGATGCAGCTGGTCGTCCAGGTCGTCCACGGCCAGCTCACCGGCCAGCCGGAGGAACGGCGACGGCTGCTCGTCGTCGTTCGCCGTCGCGGTGAGCAGCACCTGCCCGCGGGAGCGCGACACGGCGAGCGCGAACATCCGCAGCTCGTCGCCGAGCACCTCCGCGCGCTCGTCCTCGGTCGCGGTCGGCCGGCCCTCCAACGCATCCGCCAGCTCCTGCGGGTGCAGCAGCGATCCGCGCAGGCGCAGGTTGGGCCAGACGCTCTCCTGCAGGCCCGCGACCGCCACGACCTCGAACTCGCGGCCGATGGCCGCGCTCGGGGTGCAGACCAGCACGGCCTCGCCGGAGGTGCGGGCGGCCAGGGTGTCCTCCGGGACCTCGGCGCCGAGCAGCTCGACGACGAAGTCGGACGCCGGACGTTCGGGGTACCGCTCCACGAAGCGCCGCGCGGCGGTGAACAGGGCGACGACGCCGTCGAGGTGGCGGTTGGCCTCGTCGGCGACGATTCCGCTGCGCCCGGACTGCTCCAGCCAGCGCGCCGCGAGGCCGCTGCGCTCCCAGACGTGCCAGAGCAGCTCCTCCACGGAGGCGCCCTGCGCGGCCTTCTCGCGCCCGGAACGCAGAGTCTCGGCGAGCCGTCCGGCACGGCGGGCGGGGGCGGCGTCGATCGTGGCCAGGTGGGCGGGGTGCTCCAGCGCCTCCACCAGCAGCTCGTCTCCCGGCCGGTTGCCCTCGCCGGCCAGCTCCTCCTGGCGGAGCGCCAGCCGCAGCCGCCGCAGGCTCACGCTGTCGAGGCCGCCGAACGGTCCGAGCAGCAGCTCGGTCGCGACGATCGGCGTGAGCTCGATCGCCCCCAGCTGCACGCCCGCGACCGTGACCAGCTGGCGGGCGGCGACGTCGTCGCGCAACGGACGCCCGGCGATGCTCGTCGTGGTCGGCACCTCGGCGACGGCGAGCGCGCGCGACAGCGCGGGGACGTGCGCTCCGGAGCGGACGATGACGGCCATCTCGCTCCACGGCACGCCGTCGAGCAGGTGCCGCTCGCGCAGCTTCCGGGCGAGGCGGGACGCCTCCGCCGGCGCCGAGGCGGCGACCAGGCGGACGATCTCCGGGCGGGGGACCTCGGCAGATGGGGTCTGCACATCCCGCTCCGTCTTCGGCTCGGCCTCGGGCTCGGGGCGGCCGGCCGACGCCATGCGCTGGACGCCGGCCGCCGCCGTGCCGATCCGCTCGGTGACGCGCGCGGTGAGCTCGCGCAGTGCGGGGGTCTGCCGGTGGGCGGTGGTGAGCACGAACCGGGTCACCGGGACGCCGAGCCGCGACTCCAGCTGCCCCAGAGCCGTCGTCTCGGCGCCGCGGAAGGTGGTGGATGCCACGTCCGGGTCGCCGAACGCCACCACGGCGACGCCGCGGTCGGCGAAGGCGCGGAGCAGCGCGACCGTGGCGACCGTCGCCTCCTGCAGGTCGTCGACGAACACCACGCGCAGGCGGTCGAGCGAGCTGCCCTCGCGCACGACCGTCACGGCGGAGGCGATCAGCTCCGCCGAGTCGACGAAACCGCCGCGGTAGCTGTCGACGACGAGCTGGTACTCGGCGATGAACCGGGCGGCCGCCCGCCATTCGTCGCGGCCCGTGATGGCGCCCAGCTCGGACAGGCGGGACGGGGTGACGCCGCGCTCGGCGCAGCGCGCCATGAGCTCGCGCAGCTCGGTGCGGAACCCGCGGAGCGTTCGCACCTCCTCCACCAGCGGTTCCGGCCAGTGCGGGCCGATGCGGTCCTCGATGTGGCCGCTGAGCAGTTCGGCGATAATCTGGTCCTGCTCGCCGCCGGTCAGCAGCCGTGGCGGCTCGGCGCCGAGGCGACGGGCCCGCTCACCGACGAGCTGGAACGCGAGGGACGTCGCCGTGCGTGCCAGCGGACCCTGCGTCGGGACGGCGAGGCGCAGCGCGATCCGGTCGCGGAGCGCCGTCGCGGCGGTGCGGGATGCGCTCAGCGCGAGCACCTCTTCTGTGCCGTACCCCCGGCCGAGCACCCGCTCGGCGAGCGCCTCGACGAGCGTCGTCGTCTTGCCGGTTCCGGGGGCGCCGACGATCGCGGCGGAGGCCTCGTCGGGCAGCGTCAGCACCTCGGCCTGCGCGGCGTCGAGCGTCGGGACGCTCGCGCCGTCAGCCCGTGCTGCGCGCATCCGGAAGCCCTGCGTCGTCATGGCTTTCACGCTATCGGCGTCCGCCGACAGAGAACGCGAGCGGGGGCCGCGAGCCGTGTGCCGTAGTCTGAACTCACACCCGCCGGTCAGACTCGAAAGGCACCAAACGTGGAGATCCGTATCGGAATCGTCAACGCCCCCCGCGAGCTCAGCTTCGAGACGTCGCAGCCGGCCGAGCAGCTCACCCAGCAGGTGGAGACGGCGCTGACGAACGGCGGCGGTGTGCTCAAGCTCACCGACGACAAGGGCCGCCTCTACGTCGTGCCGACCGCGGGCATCGCCTACGTCGAGCTCGGCACCGAGGAATCGCGCCGGATCGGCTTCGTCGGCTAGCCTCCCTCTCGTGGAACTGCTCTTCGTCGTCCTCGGCGGCGCCATCATCGGGCTCGCCGGCCGCTACCTCCTGCCGAACCGGCACACGCACGGCTCCGTGCTGATGCCCGCGATCGGCGTCGCGTCGGCGTCCGTCCTCTGGGTCGCCCTCACCTGGGCGGGGCTGAAGTGGGACGGCGGCTGGATCTGGTGGATCACGCTGCTCGGCACCGCCCTTATCGTGGCGGTCGCCGACCTCCTGATCGGCCGCCTGCGCACCGAGAGCGACGACCGCATGCTGCACGCGCTCGCGAAGGGCGCCGTCGCCCGCTGACGCGCCCCGCGCGCACATTCGTGCCGAATGTCGCCTCTCGTGCCCGCTGAGCGCGCATTCGTGACGAATGTGCGGCTGCGGCACCCGGGAACATTCGTGCCGAATGTCGCCTTTCGTGCCCAGCGAGGGCGCATTCGTGACGAATGTTTCGGGGCGGGTCCGTCAGGCGGTCAGGCCGAGGGCGTCCATCCGGCGCGTGTGGGCGGCGATCAGCTCGGTGAAGATCGGCTCGATCCGCTCCTCGTCGGTCGCCCGGTTGCCCGAGAGGTGCAGGGCCGAACGCGCCACGAGCAGCGTGTCGCCCACGAGCCGCCTCCCCCACATCGCCAGGCGCGAGGCCAGCAGCGGGTCCGCGCCGATCTCGGTGCGGAGCACCTCCAGCACGCCCTCCTGCCCGGACTCCGAGCCCAGCAGGTGCGCGATGCGCGGGCCCACGTCGCCCGGCAGACCGGCTGCGAGCCGGATGAAGAAGTCGTCGAGGAGGCCGCCGGTCACGAGCGCCGACAGCAGCGTCTCGCGCCAGTCCGCCCCGACGATGAGCGCGCTGAAGCCTTCGATCTCCACGGCGAACGGCTCCATCGCCGCCGCCGGGTCGTCGCCGCGGCGGCGGATCTCCGCCACGATCCCCTGGTGCTTCGACAGTGCGTGGCCCGCGGCCGCCGAGACCAGCCCCTTCGCGCGGAGGTCGTCGGCTTCGGCCGCGACACGCGACAGCGTCTCGAACTGCTCCAGCTGGAGGTACGCGGCCTGACCGAGATACGGCAGCAGGTCCGGCATGACCTCGTGCAGGTCGACCCGCACCGTCGCGACCGGGCGCGACCGAGGGGTCAGGCGCGGGAGCTCGCCGGAGGGCCGGCGACGGGTGAACCAAGTCGACACGCTCAGCAGTGTATCGGGACGGTCCAGTAGGCTGGTCACGCCGTCGGCGCAGGATCGACGGCCTCACGCCTGCGACAGAGAACAGGGCGTGGACCCTCCCATCGAATCGACAGGCATCGCACCAGTGACTTTCTCCGAACTCAACATCGACCAGGACATGGTGGACGCGCTCGCGGCCAAGGGCATCATCGAGCCGTTCCCCATCCAGGCGCAGACCATCCCCCTCGCCCTCACCGGGCAGGACATCATCGGCCAGGCCAAGACCGGCACCGGCAAGACGCTCGGCTTCGGCCTCCCGCTGATCCAGCGGCTCGGCCTTGACCCGGCGCCCGGCGTGAAGGCCCTGGTCGTCGTGCCGACCCGCGAGCTGGCCATCCAGGTCTACGAAGACCTCGAGACCGCCGCCGCCGGCCGCCCGACCTCCATCGCCGCCATCTACGGCGGCAAGGCCTACGAGGGCCAGATCGCGCAGCTCAAGGGCGGCGCGCAGATCGTCGTCGGCACCCCGGGCCGTCTCCTCGACCTCGCCGGCCAGCGCCTGCTGAGCCTGGCGAACGTGCAGGAGATGGTGCTCGACGAGGCCGACAAGATGCTCGACCTCGGCTTCCTGGCCGACATCGAGAAGCTGTTCGCGCAGACCTCGCCGACCCGCCACACCATGCTGTTCTCGGCCACGATGCCGGGCCCGATCGTCGCCCTGGCGCGCCGGTTCATGACGCGCCCGGTGCACATCCGCGCGACCGACCCGGACGAGGGCCAGATCCAGGCCAACATCAAGCACCTCATCTACCGGGCGCACTCGCTCGACAAGGACGAGGTGATCGCGCGCATCCTGCAGGCCGAGGGCCGTGGGAAGACCGTCATCTTCACGCGCACCAAGCGCGCCGCCGCCAAGCTGGTCGAGGAGCTGAACGACCGCGGCTTCAACGCGGCGGCCGTGCACGGCGACCTGAACCAGGAGCAGCGCGAGCGCGCGATGGCCGCGTTCAAGGCCGGCAAGAAGGACATCCTCATCGCCACGGACGTCGCGGCCCGCGGCATCGACGTGGATGACGTCACGCACGTCATCAACCACACCATCCCGGACGACGAGAAGACCTACCTGCACCGCGCGGGCCGCACCGGCCGCGCCGGCAAGACCGGCATCGCGGTGACCTTCGTCGACTGGGAGGACCTGCACAAGTGGGCCCTCATCAACCGGGCGCTGGAGTTCGGCCAGCCCGAGCCGACCGAGACCTACTCGTCGTCACCGCACCTGTTCAGCGACCTCGACATCCCGGCGGGCGCCAAGGGCCGGCTGAAGTCGACGCCGGCGGTCAAGGCTCCGGAGACCCCGCGCGGCGGGCGCACCGACTCGACCGGGCCGGAGGCCTCCGAGCGCTCCGGCAGCCGCCGTCGCCGCCGCACCCGCGGAGCGGGCGAGTCCCAGGGCGGCGCTCCGGCCGCGTCGACCGAGGGCGCTCCGTCGTCCGAGGGCGGCGAGCAGAAGGCCGCGGCCGGCACGCACGACGGCGGCGGATCGCAGCACCGCGACGGCAACAGCGCGCCGCGCCGGCGTCGCCGCCGTTCGCGTGGCGGCTCCCCCGCGACGCCCGCCAGCTGACCGGATCCGCTCTCCCGCCGAAGTGCACGTCGTTGCGGTGGACACGCCGTGCGGCTGCACAGCAACGTGCACTTCGGCGAAAGGTCTGCGCTCAGTACCAGTTCGGGTCGTGGCTCATCTCGAAGTTCCATGCCGCGCAGGGTGACCCGTACGCGCGGTTGATGTAGTCGAGCCCCCAGTTCACCTGGGTGTTCTGGTTCGTCATCCAGTCCGGGCCCGCGCTCGCCATCTTGCTGGCGGGCAGCGACTGCGGGATGCCATACGCGCCACTCGACGTGTTGTAGGCGTCGGCGCGCCAGCCCGACTCGTGGTTCCAGAGCTTGATCAGGCACCCCATCTGGTCCTGCCCCCAGCCGAAGGCCGCGAGGCGGCTGGACGCGTACGCCTGCGCTCCCGCCGGGTCGACCACCATGCCGGGCGGAGGCGCGAAGCCGTCGGACCCGCCGCCCGAGTTCGCGGCCTGCTGAGCGGCCTCGGCCGCCGCGACGCCTTCGGCGTACTTCTGCTCGACGGACGCCTCCGTGTTCTTGAGGGTCGCCAGCTGCGCGTAGAGCGTGTTCGCGTGCTGCTTCTGGTCGGCGAGCTGCGCATCCGCCGCCTGCTTCGCCGCCGTGGCCGCGTCGAGCGCCTTCTTGGCGGCCGTCGCGAGCTGGTCGCGGATGGTCTGCGCCGCGGACGCCTGGGCGCTCAACGACGTGGCGAGGTTCTTCTGGGCGGTCGCCTGCGCGAACAGGGCGCTGGAGCGGTCGGCCAGCTTCGACACGGCGCCCAGCTGGTAGAGCAGCGAGTCGGACCGGGAGGCGCTCGGGCTGAGGAAGAGCCGGAGGGACACCGAGGACGTGCCCGCGCGCGTGAGCTGCTCGGCGAGCGTGCCGCTCTGTGCCTTCAACTGGTCGGCCTTCGCGCCCGCCTCCTGCGCACGCTCAGCGAGGTCCTGCGCCTTCGCGGTCGCCGCCTGCAGCGCCGCCTCGGCAGCGCCGTACTCCCCGAGACGCTTGACCGCGAGATCGCCTGCCGCGTTGGCCGCAGTCTGGAGGCTCTGCAGCAGGCCGTTGATCCGATCCACCTCCGCCTGGGCGGCCGCGGCGTTGTTCTTGGCGGCCTGCACGTCATCCCATGACGGGTAGGAGTCCGCGCTGGCCGGGGCCGCGCCTCCCGCGATGACCAGCGCAGCGGTCAGGGCGGCAGCCACCGCCGATCCTCGCCAGAACCGTCTCACCCGTGCACCTCGCTTCTCCCCCGCCGGGGTCCAGGCTACGGGCGGATCGTCACGGAGCGTAGAAAGGCGCCGCGCCTGTCGCTTCTTCGATCATCGCGTCGACCACCTCGGGGTCGGTGGTGTTCTCGCCCAGCCGGTTGGGCTTGCCCGCACCGTGGTAGTCGCTCGACCCGGTGATCCGGAGGCCGTAGCGGTCCGCGAGCTCACGCAGCCGGGCGACGCCGTCGGCGGTGTTCTCGCGGTGGTCGAGCTCCAGCCCGAACAGCCCGGCGTCGACCAGGCGGCGCAGCCGGTCCTCGGGGATGACGCGGCTCCGGCCTCCGGTCGCGGGATGCGCGAGCACCGGCAGGCCGCCCGCGCCGCGGATCAGGCGGACGCCCGTCAACGGCTCGGGTGCGTAGTGCGGCTGGAAGTACCCGCTGCGCCAGTGCAGGATGCCCGCGAAGGCGGCGCTGCGGTCGGACGCGAGCCCGCGGGCGACGAGCGCGTCGGCGATGTGCGGCCGCCCGACGGTCGCGCCCTCCGTCGCCTGCGCCAGGACGTCGTCCCAGGTGATGTCGTAGTCCTCGGAGATGCGCCGGACCATGTCCTCGGCGCGGCGCATCCGCCCGTCCCGGATGCGGAGCGTCTCGGCCGTGAGCGCCTCGTTCGTCGGGTCGAACAGGTACCCGAGCATGTGGACGCTGGCGAACTCGATGCGCGTGGAGAGCTCCATGCCCGGGATCACGGTGACGCCGACGCGGGCCGACTCGGCGGCTGCGTCCGCCCATCCGGCGGTCGAGTCGTGGTCGGTGAGCGCGACCGTCCCGAGACCGGCTGCCGCGGCGGCGCGGACCAGCTCGGCCGGGGTCTCGGTCCCGTCCGAGACGCTCGAGTGCGTGTGCAGGTCGACGGGACCACGGAACCGTCGCGCATCAGCCATGGTCAACATCCTAGGAGTGGAAGAATGGTCGGCATGTCGCAGTCCACGAACGCCACGGCCGACCAGGCGCCCCGCGCAACCCAGAACCGCTCCACGACCCCCGGGTCGGATGCGTTCCGCGAGTACATCGGGAGCGGATGGGCGGACCGCCCGGAGGTCGTCCCGGACGCCCGCAGGCAGGCCGCGTACGCCGCCGCCCGACGTGCACGGATCTCGGAGCAGTTCCCCGGCAAGCGGCTCATCATCCCGGCCGGCCGGCTGAAGCAGCGGTCGAACGACACCGACTTCCCGTTCCGCGCGCACTCCGCCTTCGCGCACCTCACCGGCTGGGGCTCCGACTCGGAGCCGGGCAGCGTGCTCGTTCTCGAGCCGACCGCCTCGGGTCATGACGCGACCCTGTACTTCCGCGAGCGCGCCGGCCGCGACTCGGACGAGTTCTACGCGAACCCGGAGATCGGCGAGTTCTGGATCGGACCGCGCCCCTCGCTCGCGCAGGTCGCCGGCGACCTGAACCTGCCCACGCGCGGCATCGCCGAACTGCAGACGGTGCTCGACGCGGTCGACGCCGACACGATCGTGCTGCGCGAGGCCGACCCGGCGATCACCGACGAGGTGGATGCGGCCCGGCTGCTTCTGGGAACGGGCGCCGACGACGCGGACGACGAGCTCGACGCGGAGGACCACGGCGACGACGACAAGCTCGCCCGCGACCTCTCCGAACTGCGGCTGATCAAGGACGAGTTCGAGATCGGCGAGCTGCGCGCGGCGGTCGCCGCGACGGCGCGCGGGTTCGAGGACGTCATCGCGGATCTGCCCCGGATCACCGCGCACCCCCGCGGCGAGCGGCTGGTGGAGGGCGTCTTCAACGGCCGGGCGCGCGCCGACGGCAACGCGGTCGGCTACGACACGATCGCGGCGAGCGGACCGCACGCGTGCATCCTGCACTGGACCAGGAACGACGGGCCCGTGGTGCCCGGCGACCTCATCCTCATGGACGCCGGTGTGGAGCTGGACAGCTACTACACCGCGGACATCACGCGCACGTTCCCGGTCGACGGGACGTTCAGCGAGACTCAGCGCCTGATCTACGAGGCCGTCCTGGAGGCGGCGGACGCAGCCTTCGCGGTCGTGCGCCCGGGCATCCGCTTCCGCGAGATCCACGCGACCGCGATGGCGGTCATCGCGCGCAAGACCGCCGAGTGGGGGCTGCTGCCGGTGACGGCGGAGGAGGCATTGGAGGCGGACAACCAGCAGCACCGCCGCTACATGGTGCACGGCACCAGCCACCACCTGGGCCTCGACGTGCACGACTGCGCGCAGGCGCGGCGCGAGCTCTACCTCGACGGCGTGCTGGAGCCCGGGATGGTGTTCACCATCGAGCCGGGACTGTACTTCCAGCCCGACGACCTCACCGTGCCGGAGCGGTTCCGCGGCATCGGCGTGCGGATCGAGGACAACATCCTCGTGACGGCGGACGGCGCCGAGAACCTCTCGGCGGCGATCCCGCGCACGGCCGACGACGTCGAGGCGTGGGTGCGCCGCCTCTCCCGCTGACCCGGGGCTCTCCCTTTCGCCGAGGTGCACGTCGTTGCGCGGTCGTACGGCGTGTCGACCGCAACGACGTGCACCTCGGTGGGGACGGGTTACGCGGAGGGCGCGGGCGGGTTGTCGTCGCCCGTGGGCGGAGCGACCGGAGGCGCGACCGGCGGCGCGGCCGCCGGCGGCGCGGGCGGCGGGTCGGACGGGTGCTGCGGCTGCGCGGGCGGCGTCCAGCCGGCCGGGGCTGCGGGCTGCTGCTGCTCCGCTCCCCCGCTCGCGAGCAGGTTGCGGGCGCGGTTCCCGAGCTCCGAGTCCACGAGCACCGAGTAGCTCGTCGCGATCACCTGCTGCACGGAGGTGAAGTCGCGGCGCCGGCGGTTGACGGCGTACGAGACGATGCCCCACAGCATCCCGAAGCCGGCGCCGAGCAGCAGGGCGGCGAGCACGAAGGCCAGGCTGACCGTCGGCGAGAAGATGACGAGCAGCAGCCCGAAGAAGATGCCCAGCCAGGCGCCCGAGGCGGCCCCGGCGAGCGCGACGCGCCCCCAGGTCAGCTTGCCGGTGACGCGCTCGACGCTCTTCAGGTCGCTGCCGACGATGGAGACCTTGTCGACCGGGAAGTCGGCCCGGGCCAGCACATCCACCGCCTCCTGCGCCTCGGGGTAGCTCTCGAAGGTGGCCACGACCTCGCCGCGCGGCAGCGTCGGGAAGAGGATGCGGTTGCGCCCGTTCAGGGACCCAGGTGTGCTCATGCGCCCCATTGTTCCATCCGGGACCGTGCGGGGCCCAGCGACCAGCCGTCGTTCACCCTCGAGGACTAGGTTATGAGGGTGAGTGCCGCCAGAGTCTTCGTCGCCCGTCTCGCCGGGACGACCGTGTTCGACCCCGTGGGAGACCGGGTCGGCAAGGTCCGTGATGTCCTGGTCGTGTACCGGAAGAACGATCCTCCGCGGGTGGTCGGGCTGATCGTCGAGATCCCCGGCAAGCGCCGCGTCTTCCTCTCGATCGGGCGGGTCACCAGCATCGGCAGCGGCCAGATCATCACGAACGGCATCATCAACGTCCGCCGCTTCGAGCAGCGCGGCGGAGAGGTGCGCGTCATCGCCGAGCTGCTCGGCCGCCGCGTCGTGTTCGCCGACGGTAGCGGCGAGGCGACCATCGAGGACGTCGCGATCGAGGAGACCGACACCGGCGACTGGGCCGTGAGCCAGCTGTTCGTCCGCAAGCCGAAGACGGGCCCCTCGCCGTTCGGCAAGGGCGCGACGACGTTCGTGACCTGGAACGAGGTGCGCGAGAAGCAGAACCGCGGCGAGGCGCAGTCCGCCGAGCAGCTGATCGCCACCTACTCAGAGCTGAAGCCGGCCGACCTGGCCAACACGCTGCTCGACCTCCCCCAGCAGCGGATGCTCGAGGTGGCCGAGGAGCTGCCCGACGACCGCCTGGCGGACGTGCTGGAGGAGATGCCCGAGAGCGAGCAGGTGCAGATCCTCGCCAAGCTGAACGACGACCGCGCCGCGGACGTGCTCGACCAGATGCAGCCGGACGACGCCGCGGACCTCATCGCCCAATTGTCGGACGAGCGCGGCGAGCACCTGCTCGAGCTGATGGAGCCGGAGGAGGCGGAGGACGTCCGCATGCTCCTCAGCTACAACCCGGACACCGCAGGCGGCCTGATGACCACGGAGC
This sequence comes from Leifsonia sp. 22587, assembly GCF_052044215.1. Lineage (NCBI taxonomy): Bacteria > Bacillati > Actinomycetota > Actinomycetes > Micrococcales > Microbacteriaceae > Leifsonia > Leifsonia sp. 22587. The sequence continues at coordinate 212,169 of NZ_JBQENB010000004.1, read as the reverse complement.
CGATCATCGTCTCCGCCGACGCGACCGTCGCGGAGGGTCTCGCCCTCATCCGCCGTCACGAGCTCGCACCGGCCCTCGGCGCCGCGGTGTGCGTGACGCTCCCGCCCTACGAAGCGCCGACCGGCCGCTTCCTCGGCGTCGTGCACTTCCAGCGGATGCTGCGCTACCCGCCGCACGTGCGCCTCGGCACCCTGCTCGACCCGGGCCTGGAGCCGGTCACGGCGGACACCTCCGCGGCCGAGGTGTCGCGCATCCTCGCCTCGTACAACCTGGTCTCCGTGCCGGTCGTGGACGACAAGCACCGACTCGTCGGGGTGGTGACCATCGACGACATCCTCGACTACCTGCTCCCCGACGACTGGCGAAGTCAAGACGAGGACGAGCCCGTGAAACACGCGGCGCCGTCCGACGAGACCGGCAGCATCCGCATCGTGAACGGAAGGAGGGGCGGAAGTGGCACGAGGTAGGCAGGACACGGGGCTCGACGCCCCCAAGGGACTGCGGACGCCGGTGCTCCGGCGCGACCCGATGGAGTCGAGCGACCGCTTCGGGCGGTTCACCGAGTGGATCGCCCGCGCCATGGGCACGCCGTGGTTCGTGCTCGGGCTGACGATCTTCGTCATCGCCTGGATGGCGTGGAACACGCTGACCCCGAAGACGTGGCGGTTCGACTCCGCCGATCTGGGCTTCATCGCCCTCACCCTGGTGCTGTCGCTGCAGGCGTCGTACGCCGCACCGCTCATCCTGTTGGCGCAGAACCGTCAGGACGACCGCGACCGCGTGCAGATCGAGCAGGACCGGCAGCGCGCCGAGCGCAACCTGGCCGACACGGAGTACCTGGCGCGCGAAGTCGTCGCGCTGCGGCTCGCCGTGAAGGACATGGCGACGAAGGACTTCATCCGGGCCGAGCTGAGATCCCTGCTCGAAGACCTGGAGCGGAGCGAGGCGGGCGAGGGCGAGCAAGCACGTGCCTGAGCGGGGCGGCGACCTCGCGGGCGCCGTGCGGAGCGCGCTCGCGGCGGTGCTCGATCCGGAGATCCGCAAGCCGATCACCGAGCTCGACATGGTGGGCGACGTGACGGTGGATGCGGACGGCCGCGCCGCGGTCGGCATCAAGCTGACGATCGTCGGCTGCCCGGCCGCCGACGCCATCGAGCGCGACGTGCGCGCGGCGACCTCGGCCGTGCCGGGAGTCACCGCCGCCGACGTGGACGTCACGGTGATGACGCCGGCGGAGCGGCGAGCGCTGACCGAGAAGCTGCGGGCCGGACGGCCTGCGCGCGGGGCGCAGTTCGGACCGGACTCGCTCACCCGCGTGTACGCCGTGACCAGCGGCAAGGGAGGCGTCGGCAAGTCGACGCTCACCGCGAACCTCGCGGTCGCTCTAGCGGAGCGCGGGCTGCGGGTGGGCATCGTGGATGCGGACGTGCACGGGTTCTCGATCCCCGGCATCCTGGGCCTGACCGACGAGAACGGCGTCGCGCCGCGTCCCACCCGGGTCGACGACATGATCCTGCCGCCGGTCGCCTACGGGGTGAAGGTCGTGTCCATCGGGATGTTCGTGGACTCGGCCTCGGCGGCGGTCGCCTGGCGCGGACCGATGCTGCACCGGACCATCCAGCAGTTCCTCTCCGACGTGTTCTTCGGCGACCTGGATGTGCTGCTCCTCGACCTGCCGCCCGGCACCGGCGACGTGGCCATCTCCGTCGGCCAGCTCCTGCCGACGGCGGAGGTGCTCGTCGTCACGACGCCGCAGCCCGCCGCGGCCGACGTGGCGGAGCGCAGCGGCGTCGTCGCCCGCCAGACCGGCCAGCGCGTCATCGGCGTGATCGAGAACATGGCGGGACTGGTGCAGCCGGACGGCAGCATCCTCGACCTGTTCGGCACCGGCGGCGGCGCGGAGGTCGCCCGCCGGCTGTCGGCCGGGCAGGACGAGGAGGTGCCGCTGCTCGCGAGCGTGCCGCTCAGCATCCCGTTGCGCGCCGGCGGCGACACCGGCGCGCCGATCGTGGTGACCGACCCCGGGGACCCGGCGGCCGCCGCGATCCGCGCGGTCGCAGACCGGCTCGCGACCCGCTCGCGCGGCCTCGCCGGCCGCAAGCTCGGCCTCTCCGTGCGCTGACGCGCCGCGCGCCACTGCGCCCGCCCCCGAGGTGGCTCGCGAGCAGCGCAGCGAGTGGTGACATGTTGTCGCAATTCGCGGCGGATTCGCGCGATTACTCACGACTCGCGGCGCAACGCGCGGGTCAGGCGTCGGGCGGCTCGACGGCGCGGGCGAGCAGCTCCACGAGGAGGCGCTCGGCGACGGGACGCGGCAGCGCCTCGACGAGGGCGAGCAGCGGCGCCTGGTCGTCCGGAAGGCCGGGCGTCGCCGATCCCGTCAGGCCGAGGCCGTGCAGGATGTGCGCAGCGGTCGCCGAGTCGGGCACCGCTCCCGTTGGCAGCGGCGGCAGCGGCGGCAGCGCCGCCACGACCGCCTCGCGGTCCACGGCGGGCACCCCGCGGGCTTCGTCGGCGGCGCCGCGCAGCGCGGCCTCCAGCTCGTCCAGGCGGCTCTCCGTCACCGGAGTGATCGTCAGGTGCGTGGTGTGCGGCAGCCGCGTGCCGTCGGGCTGCGCGAGGCCCGGCTGCAGCTGGAGGATCCAGCCGCGGCGACGCACCCGGTCGGCCCAGTGGTGCGGGTCGACGCGCCGCTCGGCGGGCACGGTGTCGTCGGCGGCGACGGCGAGCAGCGGTCCGGTCGGCTCGCCGACCACGCGCAGGCCCTCGATGTCGCCCACGATGTCCAGGAGTCCGCGGGTGGCACGGCGGCACGACTCCGCCAGCTCGGCGAAGCCGCGGGCGCCGAGCGCCTGCACGATCGCCCAGGAGGCCGCCAGCGCCCCGGCCGACTTGGAGCCGAGGAGGGTCGCGTTGACGACCGGGTACCCGGGCCAGCCGGTCGTCGCGAAGTACTGCCGGCGCTGGCGGTCGCGTCCGCGCTGCAGCAGCACGCTCGCGCCCTTCGGGGCGTAGCCGTACTTGTGCAGGTCCGCGGAGACGCTCGTGACGCCCGCGACGCGGAAGTCCCAGGCGGGCAGGGCCGAGCCGTCCGCCGCGCGCCAGAACGGAAGGATAAAGCCGCCGATGCACGCGTCGACATGGCACGCGACGCCCGCCCCCTCGCACGCCGCGGCGACCGCCTCGACCGGGTCGAGGGTCGCGTACGGGTACGACGGGGCCGAGACGACGACGAGCGCGACGTCCGGGCCGATCCGCCCGATGAGGGCGTCGGCGTCGAGGACGCCGCTCACCGCATCCACCGGCACCAGGTCGAGCGCGAGGTCGAACAGCGCCGCCGCCTTCTGGAACGCCGCGTGCACCGTGACCGGCGCCAGCAGCCTCGGCGTCCCCGTCCCGCCCGCGGCGCGCCAGACGTCGCGCGCCGTCTTGACCGCGAGGAGGCACGACTCGGTCCCTCCGGACGTCACCGACCCGACGACGTCGTCGTCGCCGTGCAGCAGCTCCCGGGCGAAGGCCACGACCTCGCGCTCCATCACCGCGACCGACGTGAACGTTGTGGGGTCGAGTCCGTTCACCGGCTGGACCAAGCGCATCGCGTCTGCCGCGAGCCGGTCGAGCTCCGGCATCCCGGAGTCGTACACGTAGCTGAGCACGCGCCCGCCGTGGGTCGGGGCGTCGGCCTCGCGGAGCGCGGAAAGGCGAGCCAGGATCGCCCCGGCGTCAAAGGACGTCATCGATGTCTCCCTTCCGCAGCCGGTAGCGCGCGAGCGGCACCAGACTGATCGCGATGATCGCGGCGGGCACCAGGCTGAAGCTGAGCGCGATCCCCGCGACCGCACTCGCGGGCTGGCCGGCGGCGTCCGCGACGGCCGCACTGCGCGAGACGTAGCCGCTGACGGCGAGGACGATGCTGAGCACCGTGGCGCCGAGGGCCATGCCCGTGGTCTCCCCCGCGGTCCACATGCCGCCGAACGTCCCCGCCCGGCCCTCGCCGTTGCGGCGGGCGTCGTGCGAGATCACGTCGGGCAGCATGGCCATCGGGAGCGACTGCATCCCCGCGTAGGCGGCGCCGACCACGGCGACGGGCGCGTACACCCACGCGCCGGGCGCCCACAGCAGGCCCACCATGGAGAGCGCCGCAACGGCGAAGAGGATGCTCGCCGCGACGAACCCGCGCTCCTTGCCGATCCGCCGGGCAATCACGCCCCACAGCGGCGCGACGACGAGCGCGGGGGCGATCAGCGCGACGAACAGGAACGTGACGGCATCCTCCGAGTGCAGCACCCACGTGGCCACGTAGTTCGCCCCGGCGAGCATCAGACCGGTGGCGAGCCCCTGCAGGAGGAACGTCAGCAGCAGCGCGCGGAACGGCTGGCTCTCGCGCAGCACCCGCACGCCCGCGGCGTAGTTCGACCGCACGGTCGCCCACACGCTCGCCCGCGGCGGCACATCACCGCTGGGCAGGCCGCGCGGTGCGACGAATGCGGAGACCAGCATCCCGGCGCCGATCACCACGCCCGCGACGAGCGCCATCAGCAGGTACCCGGCGAACGAGTTGCCGCCGCCGAGGGTGCGCAGCGCCGGACCCCCCGCGCCGAACAGCAGGATCGCGAAGGTCAGCGCCACCACGCGCCAGGTGAGCAGACGCGTGCGCTGGTCGTACCCGGAGGCGAGCTCGGCGGGCAGCGCGATGTACGGCACCTGGAACAGGCTGAACGCGGTCGCCGTCAGCACGAAGGCGACCAGCACCCAGACGGCGGCCGCGCCGGCGGCGGTCCCGGGAGGCACGGCGAACGTGAGCAGGAAGAACACCGGCAGCGCGATCGCGCCGAGCAGCATCATCGGCCGGCGTGATCCGTGCACCGCGAGCATCCGGTCGCTGCGGGCGCCGATCACCGGGTCGATGAGCACATCCCACACCTTGGCGACGGTCACGACGACGCCCGCGACGATCGCGGCGACCCCGAGCGAGTCGGTGAGGTAGTAGACGAGCACCAGGCCGGGAAGCGTGGCGAACCCGCCCGTCCCCAGCGAGCCGACGGCGTAACGCGCGACGGTCGCCCGGGTCAGCGACTGCTCCGTTGCGATCATGTCCGCAGCGTAGTGGATGCGCGCCCCGCCCATGCGCGCCCCGCCCACGCGCGCCCCGCCCGCGCGGACCGCCCCGGCGACTCGGGCCGCCGCGTCAGGTGGACTCAGTGTCGAACGGCGGCGTCGCCCCGGCCGCCAGCGGCATCCTCCGCTGCGCGTAGGCCGACTGCGTCACCGGCTTGATCGCGCTCGCGGGCTCCGCCGAGTCCTCCAGCAGCGCCTCGCGGATGATGCGCCGGGGGTCGTACTGCCGGGGGTCGAGCTTTTTCCAGTCGACGTCGTCGAACTCGGGGCCCATCTCGTCGCGCATGCGGTCCTTCGCGCCGTTCGCGAAGTCACGCAGCGAGCGCACCAGCTGACCGAGCTTGGCGGCGTAGGCGGGCAGGCGTTCGGGGCCGATGACGAACGCGGCGATGACCGCGACGATCAGCAGCTTGTCGAAAGTGAGCCCGAACACCATTCCAGGGTATCGCGGCGGTGCCTGCACGGATGGCGCGGGAGCCGACCGTATCCTCGGAGTTGACCACGAAACGCGGTCGATCGACGGGAGCACTGTGTCAGACAAGGACTCGAACTGGAGGTTCGCCGACGACGTCGTCGTGGAGAGCGAGGTGATCGCCCGCGCCCGGCAGCAGTCGCTGGAGCTGGGCGTCGAGCCGATCTCGCCCGCGACGGGTGCGCAGGCCGCCGTGGTGGTCGCTGCGACCCGCGCGGAGAATGTGGTCGAGATCGGCACGGGTGTCGGGGTCTCCGGCCTCTGGCTGCTCACCGGCGGCACGGAGGCGCAGCTCACCTCGATCGACGTGGAGGTCGAGCACCAGCAGCACGCGCGCGCCTTCTTCACCGAGGCGGGCATCCCCTCGAACCGCGTGCGTCTCATCCCGGGCCGGGCGCTCGAGGTGCTGCCCCGGATGAACGAGAACTCCTACGACATCGTCTTCATCGACGCGGACCCGCAGTCGGTCATCGAGTACGTCGAGCACGGCCTGCGCCTGGTGCGGCCGGGCGGCACCGTTCTCGTCGCCCGCGCGCTGTGGCGCGGCCGGGTCGCCGACCCCGCCGCCCGCGACGAGGTCGCCACCGGCTTCCGCACCCTGATCACCGAGACCTCCGCCTCCGGCGCCGTCATCAGCGCGCTGTCGCCGGCCGGCGAGGGGCTGCTGCAGATCACCAAGCTGGCCCCATAACGCCGCACAGACGAGAAGGGCCCCGATCGGTTCGATCGGGGCCCTTCTCGGTACAGACGTTGGTCAGGCGGAGGTCACGACGTTCGCAAGGGCGTCGTGGAGCTCTTTGGCTTCCGCGTCGTTGACGGAGACCACCAGTCGTCCCCCACCCTCGAGCGGCACACGCACGATGATGAGCCGTCCCTCCTTCACAGCCTCCATTGGCCCGTCCCCGGTCCTCGGCTTCATGGCCGCCATGCAGCTCCCCTTTCGTGGATGTCCTCCTATTATCCGACATCCTTGCGGGCCTGCGGAAATCGTGGGCATCACGGAGGTGACCAGTCGTATCCGTCGATCGACCAGCAGACGGCCACCCAGCCCACCTGGAGGGCCACGAAGAGCGCCACCATCCCGACCCGGTACACGCGGCTGCGCGGCAGTGCCATCGCGCCGAGCAGCGGGAACAGCGGCATCAGGAGGCGGAACGTGCTCGACTGCGGGAAGAAGACGGCGAGCAGGTAGACGGAGTACGCGGCGATCCAGAACCGCAGATCGACGCCGAGACGACGCACCGCGGGCGAGAAGAGCAGGACCGCGAACAGCGCGACGAGGACGATCAGCACGACCACGCCGACCCAGCCGGGCAGCCCGAGCATCGCGCTCGCCCACCAGTCGGCGCCCTGGAACCACGGGGTGAACGGCAGCAGGTCCGTGTACCCGATGTACGGAGCGCGCCACGCGAGCTCGGTGTCGGTGTAGGCCGTGAGCGACCCGGTCCCGATCGCGGCCACGGCGGGCCAGGCCAGGCCGGCCAGCCCGCTGAAGATCGTCAGCGACACGCTCAGGATGCGCTCACGCGCCGGGAACGGATCCTCGCGCCGCCGGAACCATCGGTACCCGACGTGCAGGGCGAGCGCGAGGGCGAAGGCGAGCCCGCTCGGCCGGATGACGGCCATCGCCAGCACCACCGGGAACAACCAGCCGTAGCGGCGTTCGACGAGGAGGAGCAGCGCCACGGCCAGCAGCAGGATGTACAGCGACTCCGCGTAGGCCACCTGGAACAGCGGCGCCACGGGAGCCACGCAGAACAGGACGACGGCGAACAGGCTCTGCGACGGGCTCAGCCCGACGCGCCGCATCAGCCGGTGGAACACCAGCGCGGCGCCGGCGCCCGCGAGGAACGAGACGAGCACGGCGGCCACCGGCCAGGGCGCCCGCGTGAGGAACATGACCGCATCCACAACGCCCGGGTACCCCGGCATGAACGCCCAGGCGTTCTCGCTCACGTGCACGCCGTCGCTCGTCGGCAGGGCTGCCGGGTAGCCGGAGACCGCCACGATCTCGTACCAGCGGCCGTCCCAGATGTTGGCGAAGGAGAAGTAGTCCGGCCCCGCGGACGTCCAGGCGTTCGGGCCCTCGGTCGCGGCGAAGATCAGCAGGATGACGGTGGTGACGACGCGCGAGGCCAGGTAGACCGCGAGCACGCGCACCCACCACGACGCCCACCACGCACCGCGGCCGGTCTCATGCCGGTCGACGGCTTCCGTGCCCGGGGCGTCAGCGGGCGCCTGCACCCGTGAGCCAGGCACGCAGCCCCTCCTCCACCGCCACGATCTGCTCCACGTCGACGCGCTCGTCGTCGGCGTGCGCCTTCAGCGGGTCGCCCGGGCCGTAGTTCACCGCCGGGATGCCCAGCGCGCTGAACCGGGCCACGTCCGTCCACCCGTACTTCGGCTTGGCCACGCCGCCGACCGCGGCCACGAACTCCTGGGCGAGCGGCGCATCCAGGCCCGGCCGGGCGCCGTCGGCGCGGTCGACGACCGTGATCTCGTAGTCGCCGAAGAGCTCGTGCATGTGCTCGATGGCCTCCTGCGAGCTGCGCGAAGGCGCGAACCGGTAGTTGATGTGCACCATGCACTCGTCCGGGATGATGTTGCCGGCCACGCCGCCGGAGATGCCCACGGCGTTGAGGCCCTCCTTGTAGACGAGGCCGTCGACCTCGACCTCGCGCGCCTGGTACGAAGCGAGGATGTCGAGGATCGGCGCGGCCTTGTGGATGGCGTTGTCGCCCACCCAGCCCCGCGCCGAGTGCGCGCGCAGGCCGTAGGTGCGGACCTCGACGCGCAGGTTGCCGTTGCAGCCGCCCTCCACGACGCCGTTGCTCGGCTCGCCGAGGATGCCGAAGTCGCCGACGAAGAGGTCCGGGCGGTTGCGCGCGAGGCGGCCGAGGCCGTTGAGCTCGGCGTTGACCTCCTCGTGGTCGTACCACATCCACGTCACGTCCACGGCGGGGTCGGTGAGCTCGGCGGCCAGCTTGAGCTGCACCGCGACGCCGGCCTTCATGTCGACCGTGCCGCGTCCCCACAGGAAGCGGATGCCGTCGTGCTCCTCGAAACGTGTGGGCAGGTTGTTGTTCAGCGGCACGGTGTCGATGTGACCGGCGATGAGGGCGCGCCGCTCACGGCCGAGGTTCGTGCGGGCGACGATCGCGTCGCCATCGCGGATCACCTCGAGGTGCGGGAGCCCGATGAGCGCCGCTTCGATCGCGTCGGCCAGCGTCCTCTCGTCGCCGGAGACCGACTCGATGTCGCACAGCTGACGGGTCAGCTCGATGGAGGTGGTGCTGAGGTCCAGGGGCACGCTGCTGTTCTGCACCCTACTAACCTAGGGGCATGCCTTCCGACGTGCCTGACAGTTCCGCCGCGCCCGCCGCTCCCCGCTCCGCCTGGGGCTACGGCCTGGCCACCGTCGCCGCCGACGGGACCGTGCTCGACACGTGGTTCCCGCAGCCGCGGCTGGGGACGCTGCCCGCCGGCCGCGACCGCTGGATCGCCCCGGCCGACCTCGAGGAGCTGGCCGGCGACGACCCGCGCCGCGCCGTCCGCATCGACATCGTGACCGTCGACATCCAGCTGGACGCGCCGCCCGCGTCGACGCCGGACGCCTACCTGCGCCTGCACCTGCTCTCCCACCTGCTGGTGCAGCCCAACGGACTGAACCTCGACGGCATCTTCGCGCACCTCCCCACGGTCGCCTGGACGAACGCCGGCCCGGTCAACCCGGCCGACCTCGACCGGCTGCGTCCGCGGCTGCAGCGTGCGGGCATCCAGGTCTCGGGCATCGACAAGTTCCCGCGGCTCCTCGACTACGTCACGCCCGAGCGCGTGCGCATCGCGGACGCCTCCCGCGTCCGGCTCGGAGCGCACCTGGCGCCCGGCACCACGGTAATGCACGAGGGTTTCGTCAACTTCAACGCGGGCACGCTCGGCACGTCGATGGTCGAGGGCCGCATCTCGCAGGGCGTCGTGGTCGGCGACGGCTCCGACATCGGCGGCGGCGCATCCATCATGGGGACGCTGTCCGGCGGCGGGACGCACCGCGTCTCGATCGGCGAGCGCGCGCTCCTCGGCGCGAACTCCGGCATCGGCATCTCCATCGGCGACGATTCCGTGGTCGAGGCCGGCCTCTACGTGACCGCCGGAACCAAGGTGGTGCTCGTCGGCGAGGCGCCCACCGCCGACGGCCGCCCGCGCACCGTGAAGGCCGCCGAGCTGTCCGGGATGCCGGGCCTGCTCTTCCGCCGCAACTCCCTCACCGGCGCCGTCGAGGTGCTCCGCCGAGCCGGCACCGGCGTCGAGCTGAACGCCGCCCTGCACGCCTGACCCGCCCCCTTCATCGCTTCCTCAGTTAATCCGCTCTCGCGCGGCGTGTCGCCGGATTAAGTGAGGAACCGATGGAAGGGGAGTCGGGTTAGAGCATGGCGAGGGTCGAGGCGGGGTCGGCGAGGATGCGGCCGATGTCGGCGAGGAAGCGCGACGCCTGCTCGCCGTCGACGATGCGGTGGTCGAACGACAGCGCGAGCGTGAGCACGTCGCGGAGGGCGATGCCGCCCTCGTGCTCCCAGGGCTGACGCCGCACGGCGCCGACCGCGAGGATCGCGGCCTCGCCCGGCGTGAGGATCGGCGTGCCCGCATCCACCCCGAACACTCCGACGTTGGTGATCGTGATCGTCCCGCCGCTCAGGTCGGCGGGCGCGGTGCGTCCGGCCCGCGCGGTCTCGGCGAGCGAGCGGATCGCGCCCGCGATGCCGGCGAGCGACATGGCGTCGGCGTCGCGGATCACCGGGACCATCAGGCCGCGCGGCGTCGCCGCGGCGATGCCGAGGTGCACGTACTCGGTCTGCACGATCTCGTTCGCGGCGTCGTCCCAGCGGGCGTTCACCTCGGGGGTGCGGCGGACGGCGATCAGCAGCGCCTTGGCGACGACGGCCAGGAGTCCCGGCCGTACCTCGGCGAACTCCGGCCGGGCGCGCAGACGCCCGACCAGCTCGGTGGTCGGCGTGACGTCGATCGTCAGGAACACGGTCGCCTGCGGCGCGCCGAACGCGCTGCGGACCATCGCCTCGGCCGTCGCCTTGCGGACGCCGCGGATCGGGATGCGCGTCTCGCGCGACCCCGCGGACGCCGGCGCTGCCTGCGGGGCGGCGGACTCCTCGCGCTCGACGTAGGACTGCACGTCGCTCCGCGTGATCAGCCCGCGGTCGCCCGACCCGACGACCGACGCCAGGTCGATCCCGTGCTCCCGCGCGAACTTGCGCACCGGCGGCGTCGCCCGCGGGCGCCCCGCCAGGGCGACGGGCGACGGCGACGACGTCGACGACACAGGGGCGGATGCCGCAACGGACACCGCACCGGCAGGCGCCGCACCGGCTGACGCAACGGCGGCTCGCCCCGGCGACCCCGCCGTCACGGCCAGCCCGGGCCGCGCCCGACGTGCCGGACGACCGCCCGCGTCCGCGCGCGCCCCGTACCCCACCAGCGTCGGCTCGCGCTTCTCCGCATCCATCGGCGCCTCAGGCGAACCTGGCCCCTCAGGCGCCGCGTTCATGGCCGGCTCCCCCGCATCCACCTCGAACGCCACCAGCGGCTCCCCCACCGCGACGGTGACGCCCGGCTCCACGAACAACCGGGACACGGTCCCGTCGTACGGCGCGGGCAGCTCGACCAGCGCCTTCGCGGTCTCCACCTCGGCGATGATCTGGTTGAGGTGCACGGTGTCGCCGACGGCGACCTTCCACGTCACCAGCTCCGACTCGGTGAGTCCCTCACCGAGGTCGGGCAGCGCGAACTCGCGGACGGCCATCAGTCCTCCACCCCGGTCAGAGAGTTGGGCCGGTCCATCGCACGGTCGATGCCGTCGAGGATGCGGTCGAGGTCCGGCAGGTGCGCCGCCTCCAGCTTCGCCGGCGGGTACGGGATGTCGTGCCCGGTGACGCGGACCGGAGCGTGCTCCAGGTGGTAGAAGCAGCGTTCGGTGATGGATGCGGAGATCTCGGCAGCGAGGCCGCCCGAGAGCGCCGCCTCGTGCGTCACGACCAGCCGGCCCGTGCGCTTGACCGAGGCGACCACGGTGTCGAGGTCGAGCGGCGAGAGCGAGCGGAGGTCGATCACCTCGACGGAGACGCCGTCCTCGTCCGCAGCCACCGCGGCGTCGCGCGCGAGGCTCACCAGGCCGCCGTACGTGACGAGCGTCACGTCGGTGCCCTGCGTCAGCACCCGGGCGGTGCCCATCGGGCGCGCGTCGGCGAGCGGAGCATCCTCATCCACCTCGCCCTTGGCGTGGTACCGGCGCTTGGGCTCGAAGAAGAGCACCGGGTCGTCGGACGCGATCGCCTGTTGGATCATCGTGAAGGCGTCCTGGGGGTCGGACGGGCTCACGACGCGCAGCCCCGCCGTGTGCGCGAAGTACGCCTCGGGCGAGTCGGAGTGGTGCTCGGCCGAGCCGATTCCGCCCGCGAACGGCACCCGGATGACCATCGGCATGCGCACCGCGCCCTGGGTGCGGTAGTGCATCCGCGCCACCTGGTTCACGATCTGGTCGAAGGCCGGGTAGATGAATCCGTCGAACTGGATCTCGACCACCGGACGGTAGCCGCGGTACGCCATGCCGACCGCGGTGCCGAGGATGCCGGACTCGGCGAGCGGCGAATCCATCACCCGGCGCGGCCCGAACTCGGTCTGCAGGCCGTCGGTGACGCGGAAGACGCCCCCGAGCGTGCCGATGTCCTCGCCCATCAGGACGACCCGGTCGTCGGCGGCCAGGGCCTTGCGGAGGCCGGCGTTGATCGCCTTGGCCATGCTGAGTGCGGTCATCGGCTGTCGCTCCCCACGAACGTGCGCAGGTAGCGCGAGTAGTGGTCCCGCTGGCGGGCGAGACCGGTGTGCGGCTCCGCGTACACGTGGTCGAACACGGCCAGCGGCTCCGGGTCGGTGAGCGCGGTGATGCCGGCGCGCATCTCGGCCGCCACGGCGTCCGCCTTGGCGATGATGCCGGCCATGCGATCGTCGGTCAGGGCGCCCTGGGCGTTCAGGTACGCCTCCACCCGGCTCACCGGGTCCTTGCCGCGCCACTCGTCGAGCTCGGCGGCGTCGCGGTAACGGGTAGGGTCGTCGGCGGTGGTGTGCGGGCCCATCCGGTACGTGACCGCCTCGATGAAGGTGGGGCCGCCGCCGCTGCGGGCGCGGTCCAGCGCGGCGCGGGTGACGGCCAGCACGGCGAGCACGTCGTTCCCGTCGACGCGGACGCTCGGCACCCCGAAACCCGGCGCACGGTCGGCGATGGGACGCTGCGCCTGCAGCGACACCGGCTCGGAGATCGCGTACTGGTTGTTCTGGCAGAAGAAGATGACCGGGGCGGCGTAGGTCGCGGCGAAGATCAGCGCCTCGTTCACGTCGCCCTCGCTGGTGGCGCCGTCGCCGAAGTAGGCGACAGCCACGGCGTCAGTGCCGTCGGCCTGGATGCCCAGGGCGTACCCGGTCGCGTGCAGCGTCTGCGCGCCGATGATCACCTGCGGCGTCGCCATGTTGATGTCGTACGGGTTCCAGCCGCTCTGGGTCGTGCCGCGCCAGACGCGCAGCAGGTCGACGAGACCGGCCCCGCGGCAGTAGGCGACGCCGTGCTCGCGGTAGCTGGAGAACACGAAGTCGTCGTGGCGCAGAGCGCGGCCGGAGCCGATCTGCGCCGCCTCCTGGCCGAGCAGCGGCGGCCACAGTCCCAGTTCGCCCTGACGCTGCAGCGCGGTGGCCTCGGCGTCGATGCGCCGGATGACCCGCATGTCCTCGTACAGCGCGAGCAGCTGGTCGGTTCCGATGTCGGAGACCCAGGCGTCGTACCGGTCGTCCGCGTGGCGGACACCGCCGGCATCGAGCAGGCGTACCACGTCGATCCCGCCGAGCCCGAGCTCGCCGAGGGATTCGAGGTCCGAGTGGGAGCCACCCCGACGGGTGGCCGGCTGATTGTCGATCGTCACGGTTCACGCAACCTTCACTCTCGCGCCCGGCCGCCGCTGCTTGTGGCGCGCACGACCGGCTTCCGGCCTCCTTGCCGGAATTAGTGGGAAGGCTACGCTGTGCGGTCAGCGCGCACAACCATCGGCGTGTCGACCGTGCAGGATGCTCTATGCAGCGTGCGCGGCGACTGCTAGCTTTCACACTATGCGCAGCTTCGACGGCACCGATCGCCGCATCCTCCTGGCGCTCGCGGACGACCCGCGATCGACCAACGTCTCCCTCGCCGACCGGCTCGGACTCAGCCGGAACACCGTGCAGGCGCGGGTCGCCGAGCTGGAGCGGAACGGCGCGTTCCTGTCGTTCGAACGACGGATCTCGGCGCGCGTCGCCGGGTACCCGCTGGCGGCGTTCGTCAATGTGCACGTGCAGCAGCAGCGGCTGGCCGCCGTGGTGGAGTCGCTGGCCGCGATCCCGGAGATCGTGCAGGCGCACGGCCTCTCCGGTCCGTCCGATCTGCTGCTGCGGGTGGTCTGCGTCGATGCCGAGGACCTGTTCCGGATCACCGGCATCATCCAGTCGACGGACGGCGTCGACCGCGCCGAGACGTCCCTCGACATGGGCGAGCTCATCCCCTACCGCCTGCGCCCCCTCCTCACCCGCGACGCCTGACGGGAAACGCGGAAGGCCGCGCCGACATCAGTCGGCGCGGCCTTCGTGTGCAGAGGGGTTACGCCTCGGCAGGGGCCTCGACCGGGGTCTCAGCCGCGGGCGCGGCGGGGGCCTCGGCGGACTCGTCGGCGATCACCGGGGCGAGCGACAGCTTTCCGCGGTCGTCGATCTTGGTGATCTCGACCAGGATCTTCTGGCCGACACCGAGCACGTCCTCGACGTTCTCCACGCGCTTGCCACCGGCGAGCTTGCGGACCTCCGAGATGTGCAGCAGGCCGTCCTTGCCCGGGAGCAGCGAGACGAACGCACCGAACGCGGCGATCTTGACGACGGTTCCGAGGAACTGCTCGCCGACCTCCGGGTTGGTGGGGTTCGCGATCGCGTTCACCTGGGCGCGGGCCGCCTCGGCCGACGGGCCGTCGGTGGCGCCGATGTAGACGGTGCCGTCCTCCTCGATGGAGATCTCGGCGCCGGTCTCGTCCTGGATCGCGTTGATCGTCTTGCCCTTCGGGCCGATCAGCTCACCGATCTTGTCGACCGGGATCTGGACCGAGATCACGCGGGGCGCGGTCGGGGCCATCTCGTCCGGACGGTCGATCGCCGCGTTCAGCACGCTCAGGATCGTGGTGCGTGCATCCTTCGCCTGCTTCAGCGCGCCGGCCAGCACCGACGACGGGATGCCGTCGAGCTTGGTGTCGAGCTGGATCGCGGTGACGAACTCGCTCGTACCGGCGACCTTGAAGTCCATGTCGCCCAGCGCGTCCTCGGCGCCCAGGATGTCGGTGAGCGCCGCGTAGCGGGTCTCACCGTCGACGACGTCGGAGATCAGGCCCATGGCGATACCGGCCACCGGGGCGCGCAGCGGCACACCGGCGTTCAGCAGCGACAGGGTGGACGCGCAGACGGAGCCCATCGACGTCGAGCCGTTGGAGCCGAGAGCCTCGGACACCTGGCGGATCGCGTAGGGGAACTCGTCGCGGCTCGGCAGCACCGGCACGAGGGCGCGCTCGGCGAGGTAGCCGTGCCCGATCTCGCGACGCTTCGGCGACCCGACGCGGCCGGTCTCACCGGTCGAGTAGGGCGGGAAGTTGTAGTGGTGCAGGTAGCGCTTCTTCGTGACGGGCGACAGCGAGTCGATCTGCTGCTCCATCTTGAGCATGTTCAGCGTGGTGACGCCCAGGATCTGGGTCTCGCCGCGCTGGAAGATGGCCGAGCCGTGGACGCGCGGGATGACCTGCACCTCGGCGTCGAGCGGACGGATGTCCGTGAGCCCGCGGCCATCGATGCGGATGCCCTCGCGCAGCACGCGGCCGCGCATGACGACCTTCGAGACCGACTTGTAGGCGGCCGAGAACTGGGTCAGCACCTCGGCGGGGAGCGCACCGGCCTCGACCTTCTCGGTCAGGGCGACCTTGACGCGCTCCTTGAGGGCGTCGTCGGCGTTCTGGCGCTCGATCTTGTCGGCGATCTGGTAGACGTTCACGAGCTCGTCGTAGGCGAGGCCCGCGACGTTGTCGTAGGTCTCCTGCGAGTAGGGCAGGAACACCGGGTAGTCGGCGATCGCCTTGGCGGCCTGCTCGGCGATGACGTTCTGCGCGCCGACGAGCTGGCGGATGAACGGCTTCGCCGCCTCCAGGCCCTGCGCGACGATGTCCTCGTTCGGCTTGACCGCTCCACCCTGGATCAGGTTCCAGCTGTTCTCGGTGGCTTCGGCCTCGACCATCATGATCGCGACGTCGCCCTCGGAGCCGTCCTCGTTGGTGAGCACGCGGCCCGCGACGACGAGGTCGAACACGGCCTCCTCGAGCTGCGAGGCCTTCGGGAACGCGATCCACTGGTCCTCGTGGGTGCCGTTGCCGGGGATGAGCGCGAGGCGCACACCGGCGATCGGACCGGAGAACGGCAGACCGGAGATCTGCGTGGAGGCGCTGGCCGCGTTGATGGCCAGAGCGTCGTAGAACTCGTCCGGGGCGATGCTCAGGACGGTGATGACGATCTGAACCTCGTTGCGGAGGCCCTCGACGAACGACGGGCGCAGCGGCCGGTCGATCAGACGGCAGACCAGGATCGCCTCGGTGGAGGGGCGGCCCTCGCGACGGAAGAACGAGCCGGGGATCTTGCCGGCGGCGTACGAGCGCTCCTCGACGTCGACGGTCAGCGGGAAGAAGTCGAAGTTGTCCTTCGGGTGCTTGCTGGCGCTGGTGGCGCTCAGCAGCATGGTCTCCTCGTCGAGGTAGGCGGCGACGGCGCCCTGTGCCTGCTGGGCGAGGCGTCCGGTCTCGAACCGGACCGTGCGGGTGCCGAAGCGGCCGTTGTCGAGAACGGCTTCGGCGAATTTGATTTCAGGACCTTCCAAGAGGTCTTTCTCCTTTGTTTAACGTCGCTGTCCCGTGTGGACGCGACTGTCATTCAAGGAGCAGGAACAGGCAGTTCGACACGTCGTGTGTACGCGGCATCCCATGCGGGTCGCGTGGGCTGAGCCCGTCTGGCCATCAGTAGAAATACACGGTTGCGGGCCACTCTCGCTGCCACCGCATCCGGATACCACCACCGAGGACCAGCTCCTGCCAGCCTGCTCCGGGTTCCTTCTCGGTATTGAGTTGGATGGACGGCGCTCGGCCGACCACCAGCATCCTATCAGTCAGGCCCGTGGAGTGGGTGGATGCGGGGCGGGGCCCGGCGCCGGAAGGCAGAACCGCCGGTCAGAGCGCCAGCGTCGCGCGCGCCGCGTCCGCCAGCGCCCTCCCGTAGGACGGACCGTGCCCGGCGGCGTGCACTGCCAGCGGGTGCAGCTGGTGCACGGCGATGCGCTCCCGCCAGCCGGCGCGCAGCGGTCGCGCCGCGTCGTAGCCCGCCAGGATCTCGTCGAGGAAGGGCGCGCCGAAGAGGTCGAGCATCGCCAGGTCGGTCTCCCGGTGGCCGCCGTGGGCGGCCGGGTCGATCAGGACCGCGCCCCGCGCATCCCAGAGCACGTTGCCGGTCCACAGGTCGCCGTGGATGCGCGCCGGCGGTTCGTCGTCGTCGAAGTCGCCGGCCGCGACGCGGTCGAGCGCCTCGCGGATCACCGGCAGCTGTGCCGACGTCACCGTTCCCGCCTCCACCGCGATGTCGAGGTAGGGCAGGACCCGGTCGCGCACGTAGAACCGCCCCCAGGTCGTCTCCCGCGCAACGGGGAGTGGACGCCGGCCGATGAAGAGCGGGCCGTCCCAGCCGGCCGGCGGTGCGCCGAAGGCGTCGGCTCCCGCCGCATGGGTCACGGCGAGCGCCGCGCCGAACGCCCGTGCGGCATCCGCCGTCGGCCGGCTCTCCCGGATGCGCTCCAGCTCGATGCGGCCGGGCCGCACGTCCGCGACGCGGACGACGCGCGCTCCCCCATCCGCCTCCGGCTCGGCGAGCCAGCGCAGCCCCGCCGCCTCCGCCTCGAAGAACAGCGCCGGCGCATCCGTCCGCTCCTTGATCAGGGTCTCCACGCCGACACCCTACGACGCCGGCACCCTACGTCGTCGACACCCGCGACGACCGTCGCCGGCGAGCCGCCAGCGCGCAGAGCGCGACGCCGATCGCGGTGCCCAGCGTGTTGGCGAGCAGGTCGCGCGGGTCGCTCACCCGCGCGGGCAGGAAGAGCTGGACGAACTCGATCAGGAGGGTGGCGGACGCACCGATCGCGAGAGCGAGCCACCACCGCCAGGTGCCGAGGAGCAGCGTGAACAGCACGCCCATCGGCACGAACAGCAGGATGTTGGCGGTGAACTCGGCGACGCTCCCGGTCACCCAGCCGAATCCCGGCAGGCCGGAGACCGCCCGCAGCAGGGCGCGAAGCAGCGGATTCCCCTCCGGGTTCCCGGGCGCCGGGTTGAGCGTGATCCACGCGACCGCCGCGAGATAGACGGCGGTCAGGACGGGGAGCACGGCAGGGCGGCGCATCCTCCTATGCTGGCGCACATGACCAGTGCGTTCCGCATCCCGATGACCGGACGCTCCACCGACGAACGGCACCGGGTCTCCAGCCCCCTGGAGCTCCTGTTCGACCTCACGTTCGTCGTGGCCATCGCCCAGGTCGCCGGCCAGCTGGCCCATGCGGGCGAGAGCGGCGAGCTGCTGGCGAAGCTCCCGCTGTACCTGCAGGTGTTCTTCGCGATCTGGTGGGCGTGGATGAACTTCACCTGGTTCGCCTCGGCGTACGACACCGACGACGTGCTCTACCGCGTGATGACCCTCGTGCAGATGGGCGGTGTGCTGGTGCTGGCCGCCGGGGTGCCGGCCGCCTTCGCCGGGGAGAGCTTCACGGCGATCATCGTCGGCTACCTGATCATGCGGTTCGCGCTGGTCGCCCAATGGCTGCGCGCCGCCGCGGAGTACCCGGCCGGACGCACGACGGCGCTGCGCTACGCGATGGGCGTCTCCGCCGTCCAGCTGCTGTGGGTGGCGTGGGGCTTCCTGCCGCCCCACGTCGCCGTGTACCTGTTCGTCGTCGGGGCGGTGCTGGAGCTGCTGGTCCCGCTGTGGGCGGAGCGCACCGGGATGACGAGCTGGCATCCGCACCACATCGCGGAGCGCTACGGCCTGTTCACGATCATCGTGCTGGGCGAATCGGTGTCGGCCTCGGCGGTGGGCGTGCAGAGCGCGCTCGCCCGGTCCGGGTTCTCGGCCGCGCTGGTGTGGATCGCCGTCGCGGGCCTGGTGCTGCTGTTCGCCCTGTGGTGGCTGTACTTCCTCGAGCCCGCCGCCGAGGGTCTCCGCTCGCGGCGCGGCCGCTCGTTCTACTGGGGGTACGGGCACTACTTCGTGTTCGCGTCGCTGGCCGCACTGGGCGCGGGGCTGGAGGTGGCGGTGCAGGAGGGCGCCGCGCACGAAGCCGCGGCGAACACGACGGTGGAGTACATGATCGCGGCGCCCGTGGCGGTCTTCCTGTTCATGCTCTACGTGCTGCACGCGCCGCTGGTGCCGGAGGTCGTCATCCGGCCCCTGAAGACCGCGATCTCGATCGCGCTCATCCTGCTGCTGCCGCTCGCCTCCCCCGTGATCGGCCTGGTCGGCGTCACCATCGGGATCGCCCTGGTCGCGGCGGCGCTCGTGGCCGCCACGCTGATCGACCGGGCGGTGGAGCTGCGCCGTGCCGGCGAAGAGTCCGAGGCGGCCGCCTCCTGAGCTGCGCCCCTTGTTCTCGCCCCGGAGGCGCGGGAGAGTCGAGGGATGAGCCGACAGGACGACCGCGCCGATCAGCTGACCACCGCCCCGCGCGCCGACGCGAGCGACGCCGATCCCCGGATCGAGGTCACCGAGGGCGAGGACGGGCGGCGGCGGATCGACCTGCGCGACGACGCGGAGGTGCGGCCGGGGACGGACCCCGAGCACCGCTGACCCCGAAGGGTGGGGCGGGCGTCTACGAGTTGGCGGCTTTCGACACCTCCTCCTCCGACTTCGCGATCGCCTCCTGAAGCTTCTTGTAGTCGTCCTCGTCGATGGCCTTGGCGATGCGCTTGTCCGCCTTGACCAGTGCCTCCTCGACCTTGTCGGCCCACGTGTCGTCCACGACGGCGACGACCGCGGACGATCCCGGCGGCAGGTACTCGTCGAGGTCGACGCCGAGCTTCTTCTCGTCGTGCCGCTTCTGGAGCGCCCCGATGCCGGCTCCGATCCCCGCGCCGAGCGCCGTGGCGAGCAGCAGCGGAGGCGCGAACAGCCCGACGACGATGCCGGCGCCCGCCCCGATGCCCGCACCGCGACCGACCTTGCCCGTGTCGTGCTCCGTCACCGAGACCTTGCCGTCGGCGTCGCGGCTCATCACGACCGCGCCGTCCACTTTGTAGTCGCCCACGTCCTCTCCGGACTTGAGTGCGGCGTAGTCGCTCTCCGCCAACGTGGAGTCGGTGTACGCGCCGACCACCAGGACGAGATTCCTCTCCGCTGCCATGGTGCTGCCTTCCCTCTCGGTGGTCCGCCCGGGCGGCGGTCCTCACGCGGACATGGTCGCCCACGTGGAGGGTCCGGCGGTATACAGCACATCGCGTGGTCGTCAGCGAACCCCGGACACACAGAACGGGCCGCCACCCGAAGGTGACGGCCCGTTCCGAAGAAGTTCGCGGTGTCGCTCGAAGTTATCGACGCACGCCTTTTATCGACGCAGCCCGAGTCGCTCGATGAGCGAGCGGTAACGGTTGATGTCGATGTCCGACAGGTAACCCAGCAGACGGCGACGCTGACCGACCAGCAGAAGCAGGCCACGACGCGAGTGGTGGTCGTGCTTGTGCTCCTTGAGGTGCTCAGTGAGATCCTTGATCCGCTTGGTCAGGATCGCGACCTGGACCTCGGGGGATCCGGTGTCACCGGGGTGGGTAGCGTACTCTTCGATGATCGCCTTCTTGGTGTCTGCATCCAGCGCCATAGAGGGATCCCCTTTCTGCTCGTTGCGCGGTGCCCGGGGCCGTATGCCTGGGCTCTCTTGATCCGCGGCCGTTCGACGGCAACTGGAAGAGTCTACCAGAACCACCACCCGCAACCGTCCGCGCGGACGGCGGCGGAGCTGACGCTCAGAGGGGTTCGGGCTCCGGTTCGAGCAGGGCGAAGACGGCGCCGTGCGGGTCGACGATCTCGGCCCAGCGGCCGACGCCGGGCGCGGACAGCGGTTCTGTCCGCAGCGTGCCGCCGAGCTCGGTGGCACGCACCACGGCGGCGTCCAGGTCGGCGACGTTGAAGTAGACCAGCCAGTGCGCGGGCTCGGTCCCGTCCGAGGTGTACGCGCCGGCCACGCTCGTCTCCCCCACGTCGAACAGCCCGTACGGCTGCTCGCCGACGCGCATCTCGCTGACCGCGAAGCCGAGCACGGACTCGTAGAAGGCGAAGGTCGACTCCGGTTCCGCCGCCACCAGCTCGAGCCAGTCGACCGCGCCCGGCTCGTCGCGCAGCCAGGGCGCGTTGCGCTCCATCCGCTGCCAGAGGCCGAACACGGCACCGGCCGGATCCGCCACGATGGCGAGCCATACGCCCGGAACCGCCTCGCCGGGCTCCAGCAGCACCGAGCCGCCCGCGGCGAGCGCGGCGTCCGCGGCCGCCTGCAGGTCGTCGACGGAGAAGTACGCGGTCCAGGCGGCGGGAGCGTCGGGGCCGGGCAGCGGGCCGATCGCGGCCACCGCGACGCCCCGGCTCTGAGCGAGGGCGAAGTTCCCGGTCTCCGGCAGGAACGCCCCGACCTCCCAGCCGAACAGCTCCCGGTAGTAGTGGGCGGCGGCGGCGTGGTCCGGGCTCTGGAGGTCGACCCAGATGGGAGTCCCGTGACGGAACGCGTCTTCGATCGGCATGGCCACACGCTACTCGCCCGCACCTCCCGCGGCGAGAGGCCGACGCAGGGCGCGCCGATGGGGGGGTCAGAGTCCGCGCAGCAGGTCCGCCAGAGCTGCGACGACGGTCGGCGCCGGCGGACCGTCGTCGTGGCTCGCCCACCACACCAGGGCGGAGAAGATGGCGGCGCTGAGCGCGTCGGCGAGCACCTGCACCCGGAGCGCCTGCGCATCCGCACCGAGCCGGGAGGAGAGGAACCCGATCAGCAGGTCGCGGTCGGCTCCCATCGCCGTGACGCCGAACCCGACGAGTGCGGGATGCGTGCCCATTAGCGTCAGCCGGCGGCGGGTCGCCTCCTCCGCCTCCGGCGGCAGGGTGAAGGCGGCCGTGACGGCCTCCGCCAGGACGGCGGCGACGGGTCGTCCGTCCGGCGGCGCGTCCAGCACCTCGTGCATCCGGCCGACCACCGGCTCGACGCCGCCCCAGACGAGCGCGGGTTTGCTCGGGAAGTAGCGGAACAGCGTCCTCCGGCCTATCCCCGCGAGGGCGGCGATGTCGTCCATCGTCGTCTCCTCGTAGCCGCGCTCGGCGAAGTGCCGCAAGGCGAGCAGGGCGACGCGCTCGGGGTCCACGTCCGCCGGGCGACCCCGGCGCTTGGGCGCGGTGGCGTCGGGCCCGGTCAGGTCAGGCACGTCGGCGTCGGGCGCTGTCATCCTTCGATCATTCCACCGCGCGGCCGCCGCCGGCCTCCTCGCGCGCGATCGCCTCCGACAGGGTGCGCAGCCCGTCCGGGATCTGAGCGGCCGGGATGCTGCCGAAGCCGAGTAGCAGGCCGTCGGGTCCCGCGCCGGTCCGGAACCGGGACACCGGCTGAACGGCGACGCCCGCGACCGCCGCGCGCTCGGCGACCCGGAGAACGTCGAACGGCGCCTCCGCGCCCCGCTGCAGCAGCGCGAGATGCAGCCCCGCCGCCGACGGCACGGGCACGAGACCGGGGTCGAGCTGCTCCGCCGCCCGACGCAGCAGCGTGTGGCGCTCCTCGTAGACGCGGGTCGCCGCGCGCACATGGCGCGCGAAGGCGCCGGAGTCCAGCAGCCGGGCCATCGCCCGCTGCGTCACCGTGTCGCCGTGCCAGTCGGCGAGCCGCTTGGCGTGCCGGAGGGCGGCGAGCACGGCGGGCGGCGCGACGACGAAGCCGAGGCGGAGCGCCGGGAGCATGGTCTTGGAGAACGTGCCGACGTAGACGACCCGGCCTTCCGCATCCAGCCGCTGCAACGGGTCGAGGGGACGCGCCCCGAACCGGTACTCGCTGTCGTAGTCGTCCTCGATGACCACGGCATCGTTCCGGGCAGCCCACTCGAGCAGGGCGACGCGGCGCTCCAGCGGCAGGATGCCGCCCAGCGGGAACTGGTGCGACGGCGTCACGTAGACCAGCCGTGCCGGAGGCAGCAGGTCGACCCGGAGGCCGTCCTCGTCGACCGGCACGGGCACCACCCGCGCGCCCGCCATCTCGAACACCTGCCGGACCGGCGGGTAGCCCGGGTCCTCGACCGCGACCGTGTCGCCGGGACGCAGCAGCACCCGCGCCAGCAGGTCGAACGCCTGCTGGGCGCCGTTGGTGACCACGACATCGCCCGGTCCGGCCTCCACCGAGCGGGCGACGCCGAGGTGGCGGGCGATGCCCACGCGCAGGCGCTCGACGCCCGCGGGGTCGTCGTACGACGCCGTCCGCACCGCGGGGCCGCGCAGCTCGGCGGTCATCGCGCTCCGCCACGCGTCCACGGGGAACAGGGCGGGATCCGGCGAGCCGATGCGGAAGTCGTACGCCACCGGCCGGGGTGCGATCCACAGCGGGTCGTCGACGGCGCGCCAGGCGGGCGCCGGACGCACGGCTCCCCGCCGACGGCCGCTGGGCTGCGCCGGACGCTCGGCCGGCGTGTAGGCGACGAACGTGCCCGCACCGACCCGCGCATCCAGGTAGCCCTCGGCGGTGAGCCGCTCGTACGCGGTGGAGACCGTCGCGCGCGAGACCCGGAGGCTCGCCGCCAGCTCCCGGGTCGCCGGGAGGCGCTCGCCCCGGCGCAGCCGCCCGTCGAGCACCGCGTCGCGGAGCTGGCGGTAGATCCGCTCGGCGCGGTCGCCGCGCCCCTCGATGGCGACGTGAAGGTCCACGGCGACTCCTCCGGATTGGTCTGATCGGATGCTGTCCGATTGGATCTTACGTCGCGCCATTCGCGACCGTAGCGTCGAAGCCATGACAGAACGCATCCAGATCCCGTCCCTCGCTCCCGAGGGCTACCGCAAGGTCATCAACCTCGACGGCTACGTCGGAGGCGCGGTCGAGGAGCCGCTCGGCGACCTCGTCAAGCTGCGCGCCTCCCAGGTCAACGGCTGCACCTACTGCGTCGACATGCACTCGGTCGACCTGCAGGGCCGCGGCGTGCCCCTGCGCAAGGTGTTCGCCGTGTCCGCCTGGCGCGAGTCGCCGTGGTTCACCGAGCGCGAGCGCATCGCGCTGGAGCTGACCGAGGCCGTCACGCTCATCCACGAGGACAGCGTGAGCGACGAGCTCTACGCACGCGCCCTGGCCGAGTTCGGGGAGACGGGCCTGGCGAACCTGCTGCTCGCCATCGCGACCATCAACATCTGGAACCGGATCGCCATCCCCACCCGCATGCAGCCGTCGAGCCTGTGACGGCCCGGCGGTGAGAACGCCGCCGCAGACGACGAAGCGCTCCCCCGGCCGTGCCGAGGGAGCGTTTCGCGGTTCGAGGGGATGCTCAGCTGACGCCGAGCAGGTCGATCACGAAGATCAGGGTCTTGCCGGAGAGCGGGTGACCGCCGCCGGCCGGGCCGTAGGCCAGCGCGGGCGGGACGGTGAGCTTGCGGCGTCCACCGACCTTCATGCCCGGGATGCCGTCCTGCCAGCCCTTGATGAGGTTGTTCAGCGGGAAGTTGATCGACTGACCGCGGCTCCACGACGAGTCGAACTCCTCGCCGGTCTCGTACTCGACGCCGAGGTAGTGCACGTCGACCTTGGAGCCGGGGGTGGCCTCGGGGCCGGTGCCCTCGACGATGTCGACGATCTCGAGCGTCTCGGGAGCCGGGCCCTCGGGGGCGTCGACTTCGGGCTTCTGGTTGGTGTTCTCTGCCATGCGCTCCATCCAACCGGTGTGCGGGGGCCGCGTCAAAGCCCGTTCGCTGAGCGCGCACGACGATCGGGGGTTGCGCTGGCGGCCCGGGCGGAGCATCCTTAAGGCCATAACTCGACCCCCCGGGAGCGCTGCAGGCATCGCCGCACCACCGGGGGTCGAGTCTGTTAAGGCCCGATCCGTCAGGCCCCGAAGACCTTGCCCGGGTTGAGGATGCCGAGCGGGTCGAACACCGACTTCAGCTTCACCTGCAGCTCGTACGAGTCGGGGCCGAGCTCGTCGGCGAGCCAGCGGCGCTTCAGCACGCCGACGCCGTGCTCCCCGGTCAGCGTGCCGCCCAGTTCGATGGCGGTGCGGAACAGGTCGTTGGCCGCATCCCACACCGCCTGCGGCACCTCGTCACCGGTGTAGACGAAGTTCGGATGGAGGTTGCCGTCGCCGGCGTGCGCGACGGTCGGGATGGGGATGCCGTAGCGCGCGGAGATCCGCTCGATCGCGGCGAACATCTCGGGCATCCGGGATCGCGGGACCGCCACATCCTCGATCAGCACCTCGCCGCTCGAGGCCAGCGCCGGGTGGAACGCGCGGCGCAGCGCGAGCAGCCGCTCGCCCTCCTCGGCGTCCGCCGCGACCCGGACCGTGCCGCCCGTCTCGGTGAGGACGGTGCCGGCCGCCCCGGCGTCCGCTGCCGCGGTGGGCCCGTCGAACTGGACCAGCAGGTACGACGCGCCCGCGCTCGCGCCGAACGCCTCCTCGATACGCTCCCGGCCGAGGTGGGCGGAGATCCGCTCGAGCGCCGGGGCATCGAGCAGCTCCATCACCGCGGGGCGTAGTCGCGCCGCGGTGATCCGCGCCGACGCCTCCGCGGCGGCGCGCACATCGGGGAAGAGCGCGCCGAGCGTCACCGGCTCGCCGGGCGGGATGGGCTGCGCGCGCACCGTGGCGCCGACGATCACCCCGAGGGTGCCCTCGGAGCCGACGAACAGCGCCGTCAGGTCGTAACCGGTCACGCCCTTGACCGTGCGGTGACCGGTGCGGACCACGCGGCCGTCGGCCAGCACGACGGTGAGGCCGAGCACCGCCTCCCGCGTCACCCCGTACTTCGCGCACAGCAGGCCGCCGGCGTTGGTGGCGATGTTGCCGCCGACCGTCGAGATCGCCTTGCTGGCCGGGTCGGGCGCGAAGAACAGCCCGTAGGGCTCCAGGGCGGCGTTCAGATCGCTGTTGACGACGCCCGGCTCGACCACCGCGAGCTGGTCCTCCGCCGAGATTTCGAGGATGCGGTTCATGCCGGACACGTCGAGCACGAGGGAGCCCTCGGTGCCGTTCGCTCCCCCGGCGAGCCCGGTCCCGGCTCCCCGCGGCACGACGGGGATGCGGAACTCGCTCGCCGCCCGCAGCGCGGCCTGCACGTGCTCCACCGTGCGGGCCGAGACGATCGCGAGCGGGGAGCCGGTCGCGATCCAGCCGGAGCGGTCGGTGCGCGCCGCATCCAGCAGCGTGGGGTCGGTGCTGAGCACGCCCTCGGCGATGGCCTCCTCGCCGAGCGCCGCCGAGAGCCAGTCGAGGACGTCCATGCGTCCAGGCTACCGATCGGGCGGCGAGGGCGTTCCGCGGTGATGTCCGATTTCCGCTATCGGGTGTCGGCGGCGGATGTCAGGCTGGACGCATGAGCACCGTCGAGAAGCCCGCCTCGCATCCCGCGCCGCGACGCGTGACGGCCCCGCGCGCACGGTCGGCCGACCCGCTCGGCGACCCGGTCTTCGCCGAGCGGTACCGGGCGATGAGTGCTCGGGATGCGCGCTTCGACGGGCAGTTCGTCACCGGCGTGCACACCACCGGCATCTACTGCCGCCCGAGCTGCCCGGCGGTCACGCCGAAGCCGGGGAACGTGTCGTTCTATCTGACGGCGGCCGCCGCGCACGAGGCCGGACTGCGGGCATGCAAGCGGTGCCTTCCGGACGCGGTGCCGGGGTCCCCCGAGTGGAACATCCGCGACGACCTCGCCGCCCGGGCCATGCGGCTCATCGCCGACGGGACCGTCGAACGGGAGGGCGTGCCCGGGCTCGCCCGCCGGCTCGGGTACACGACGCGGCACCTCACGCGGGTGCTGACGGCGGAACTGGGCGCCGGGCCGCTCGCCCTCGCCCGCGCGCACCGCGCCCAGACCGCGCGCCTCCTGCTGACCGGGTCGGACCTCCCGATCACCGACGTCGCCTTCGCCGCGGGCTTTCGCAGCGTGCGCCAGTTCAACGAGACGATCGCGGAGGTGTACCGGCTCACCCCCGGCGCGCTGCGGGCCTCCGCCCGGCGCGGGACCGCCGTCGCGGCGCACCCCGGGCAGGGTGCGGTGTCGATCAGCCTGCGCCTGCCCGCGCGGCCGCCGTTCGACGGCGCGTCGCTGATCGCGTTCCTGGCGGCCCGGGCTATCGACGGGGTGGAGGCGGCGACCGGCGGGGACGACGCACCCGGCTACGCCCGCGCACTGCGGCTGCCGCACGGACCCGCGGTCGTCCGGCTCACCCCGACGGGAACCCCGGAGGCGCCTGCGGTGCAGTGCGATGCGGCGCTGGCCGATGTGGCCGACCTGGCGCCGCTCGTCGCCCGCGTGCGCCGCCTGCTCGACCTGGACGCGGACGCCGCGGCCATCGACGCCGCGCTCGCCTCGGACCCCGCCCTCGCGCCCAGCGTCGCGGCGACGCCCGGGCTGCGGCTGCCGGGAGCCGTGGATGCGGAGGAGATCGTGTTCCGCGCGCTCATCGGGCAGCAGGTCTCGGTCGCCGCCGCACGGACCGCCCTGACACGGCTGACCGAGGGGCTGGGCGAACCGGTGGCGCTGACGGTCCCGGGTGCTCCGGCGCTCGGGGCGGGCAGCGGGTTCACGCGGCTGTTCCCGACGGCGAGCGCCATCGCCGAGGGCGGCCGGGAGGTGCTGCGCGGACCGGCGCGGAGGATCGACGCGATCGTCGGCGCGGCCGAGAAGCTGGCGGACGGCAGCCTCCGCATCGACGTCGGCGAATCCCGGGAGGATCTGGAGGCGCGCCTGCTCGCCCTCCCCGGCGTCGGACCGTGGACGGCCGGCTACATCGCCCTGCGGGTGCTCGGCAGCCCCGACGTCCTCCTCACCGGCGACCTGGCGCTGCGACAGGGCGCGGAGCGGCTGGGCCTGCCGTCGGAGCCGCGGGCGCTCGAGGCGTACGGCGCGCGGTGGGCGCCGTGGCGGAGCTACGCGGGGATGCACCTGTGGCGCGCGTGAGCCCCTGAGCGCCACCGCGCGTAGGATCTGGCTGTGCCCACCGTCTCCGTCGTGATCCCCGTCCTCGACGACGCCGGGATGCTCGCCCGCTGCCTCGCGGCGCTGGCCGTGCAGCTCCGGCCCGCCGACGAGATCGTGGTGGTCGACAACGGCAGCACGGACGACACGGCCGCCGTCGCCCGCGCAGCGGGAGCGCGCGTGATCGAGCAGCCCGTCCGCGGCATCTGGCCCGCCGCGTCGGCGGGGTACGACGCCGCCACCGGGGACATCATCGCGCGGCTCGACGCCGACTCGCGACCGCCGGAGGACTGGCTGCTGCACATCGAGGCGGAGCTGATCGACGCCCCGGAGGTCGGTGTGCTCACCGGCCGGGGCGTCTTCTACGACGGCAACCCCCTCGTCGCCGGACTCGGCCAGCTGCTCTACATCGGCGGCTACTTCTGGTCGATGGAGCTGTGGCTCGGCAACGCGCCCATCTTCGGCTCCAACTTCGCCATGCGGCGCGAGGTGTGGCAGGACGTCCGCTCCCGCGTGCACCGCGACCGCTCCGACATCCACGACGACCTCGACCTGTCGTTCCATCTCGACCTCGCGACGGTGGTGCGCTTCGACGAGCGGCTGACGGTCGGCATCTCCGCCCGCCCCTTCGCCACCTGGGGCGGCCTCGGCCGCCGTCTCCGCTGGGCCTACACGACCCTGAGCATGCACCTGCCGGACCAGTCCCCGTGGCGCCGCCGCACGACGCGCCGCCGCCTGCGGCGGGAGGGCGAACAGGAGGCGCCGGGCGCCGTCGCGTGACGTCGTATATACTGTGTCCGGATCTGTATATATTGGAGGGTCAACGTGCCTGACACCATGACGCCCGGGCGGAGCAAGAAACTCATCGCGTTCCGCGACGACCAGATCGCCGCGCTCTCCGAGATCGCCGCCGACACCCACACCAACTTCACGGCGACGGTGCTCGATGCCGTCGACGCGTACATCGCCGCGCATGACCACACCACGCAGGAGATCGTCGACCGACTGATGCGCCAGAACGCGGGACTGCTCGACCGTCTTCGTGACGCGTGAAGGTCCGGTACCTCGCGGTCGATGATGCCCTCGTCGTCGTCTCGGCCATCCACGGGCGCGATCCGCTGCGGTATGTGAGAGACACCGCGTTGCTGGAGTCAGCCCTCGAACGCCCGGCTGCGACGCTGTTCGGCCGAGATGCCTACCCGGACCTCCACACGAAGGGTGCCGCTCTGCTCCATTCGGTGCTGCGCAATCACCCTCTCCTGGACGGCAACAAGCGCACGGGCTGGATGTTGTGCGCACTCTTCTTCGCGCTCAATGGTCACGTCGAGCGCTATGACGAGGATGCGATGTTCGACTTCCTGATCTCCGTTGCCGCTGGCGACATCGAGGATGTCGGCGATATCGCGGCGCGGCTTGCGGACTGGTTCGTGCCCGCCGGCGGGTGATCCAGCGCGCCGCGCTAGGGATGCCCTCGGTTCGGCCGCGCACGCGCATCCCGATAGCCTGTATCGGTGAGATTCTCGCACCTCAGCACCGCCGCAGATCAGAAGCCCCGCCTGGCCGCCGTCATCGGAGACGGAGCGCTCTTCCTGGACGAGGTGATGGCGGAGCCGCCGCGGGACCTGCAGGAGCTGATCGAGCGCGGGGATGAGGGACTCGCCGAGGTGCGCGCCCTCGTCGCCGAGGCGGAGCTGGAGGCGGGCGAGCTGCCCACCGCCCACGAACTGCGCCACGCGTCCGCCGTCCTCCGGCCGCCGCACGTGATCGCCATCGGCGCGAACTACGCCGCGCACGCCTCCGAGCTGAAGCTCCGCAGCGAGAAGGCCGCGACCGTCTTCAACCTGTGGCCCAACTCCCTCGCCGGCCACGGCGGAACCACCGCCTGGCCCGCCGACCTGTCGACGCAGGTGGACTACGAGGCGGAACTCGGCGTCATCATCGGCAAGCCCGCCCGCGACGTCGCGGTGCAGGATGCGCTCGACTACGTCTGGGGCTACACCGTGGTCAACGACATCACCGCGCGCGACCTGCAGTTCTCCGAGGCGCAGTGGTCGCGGTGCAAGTCGTTCGACGGGTTCACCCCGACCGGTCCCGTCGTCGTCACGGCGGACGAGATCCCCGACCCGCAGGACCTCTGGCTGACGACCAACGTCGACGGCGCGATCCTGCAGGATGCGTCCACCGCCGACATGGTCCGGTCCGTCCCCGAACTGATCGAGTTCCTGTCGCGCTCGGCGACCATCCCGCCCGGCACCCTCATCTCGACGGGCAGCCCGGGCGGGGCCGGATACTCCCGGAATCCGCCGGTGTTCCTGCGCGACCGTTCCACCGTCACGGTGTCCATCGGCGGGATCGGCTACCTCACCACGTACTGCCGCGTCACGTGAGCCGCGCCGCCGCCGAGGTGGGCTAGCGTAGCCCCATGTCGATCGGTGAGCGGCGACCTGTGACGGGCGGGGACGACGAGGCTGCACGCCTCGACGCCGCCCTGCCCGACATCGACTGGTCCGTCGCGCCCGTCGGAACCGTGTTCACGCGGTTCCGCGCCCCGAGCGGGGAGCTCGCCGTCGCGTCGCTCGGCGACCCGGGCGACCCGCGGGTCGTGCTCATCCCGGGCGTCACGGGCTCGAAGGAGGACTTCTACCTCCTCGCGCCGATCCTCGTCGCGGCGGGGTACTACGTGCAGAGCTTCGACCTCGCGGGTCAGTACGAGTCCGCCGACGCCGGCCCCCCGCCCGGCGAGCGGTACACCTACGAGCTGCTGGTGGGCGACGTCGTCGCCTTCCTGCGCGACGGCGGACCCGCCCACGTTCTCGGTTACTCGTTCGCCGGCATCCTCTCCCAGCTGGCGCTGGTGCGGCATCCCGAGCTGTTCCGTTCGCTGACTCTGCTCACCGCGCCGCCGGAGCCCGGCCAGGCGTTCCGCGGCGTCCGGGTCATCGGGTGGCTCAGCTGGCTGACCACCGCCCGGCAGGGCGCGTTCCTCATGATCTGGGGCATCACCACGAACAAGAACCGCGTCTCGGACAGCCGGCTCGCCTTCGTGCGGTCGCGGTTCGCCTTCACCCGCCGTTCCAGCGTCGACGACATCGTGGGGCTCATGAAGCGCGTCCCGGATGTGCGCGCCCGGGTGGCGGCCAGCGGCATCCCTGTGCTCGTCGCGACCGGCGACCACGACCTCTGGCCGACCCACCTGCACGCGGCGAACGCGGAGGCGCTGGGCGGCCGGCTCGCCGTGTACCGCACCGGGCACAGTCCGTGCGAGACGGCTCCGCACCAGCTGGGGCGCGACATGATCGCCCTGTTCCGGGAAGCCGAGGGCGGCGACGCGCCGTCCTCCCGCTGAGCCCGCGGCATCCACACCGGCGTATCCCCCGATTGAGGGGTAGACGCGTCGATCTGTGCCGCCCGAACATGGTCGCGCAGTCACGGGTGAGGAGGCTGGGGATGTCCGAGGACGATGTCATCCACCCACCGCACGCCCCGCGCTTGCGGGAGCATGTGGGGATGGTTCGCTGGCGCCGGTCCGGCGACGGAGACTGGTGCGCGGAGACGGTACGGGGGCAGTTCGTCGGGTGCGACGGGCGCGTCTGGCGGGTGCGCCTCTACTCCGGGATCGAGCTGGAGTACGACCTGGAGGACTGGGCGCCGTTCCAGTGAGGTCCGTGGCCCCGCGGTCGACCGCGGGGCCGCGGAGGTCACTCCGTCTCTTCGCGCGCCTCGGCGATCGCGTCCGCCTCGATGACGGGGATGGCCGTGGTGATGACCTCGAGACCGCTGAGGCGCGCGGGCGACAGCAGGCGGGTCACCTCGTCGCGGCTCATCAGCTTGGCCTCGACCACCAGGTCGGCGACGTTGCGCCCGGTCAGCAGGGCCGACTTCGCGAGCGCGGCGGCCGCTGCGTAGCCGATGTGCGGGGTGAGCGCCGTGATGACGCCCACGGACGATCCGACCATGGCGCCGAGGCGCTCCTCGTTGGCGGTGATGCCGTCGACGCAGTTGATCCGCAGGGTGCGGAACGCCTGCGCCATCCAGGTGATGCTCTGCAGCAGCGAGTGCGCGATGACCGGCTCGAAGGCGTTCAGCTGGAGCTGGCCGCCCTCGGCCGCCATGGTGACCGTCACATCCGCGCCGGCGACCGAGAACGCGACCTGGTTGACGACCTCCGGGATCACCGGGTTCACCTTGCCGGGCATGATGCTGGAGCCCGCCTGGCGCGGCGGGAGGTTGATCTCGCCGAGACCCGCCTGGGGGCCCGACGAGAGCAGGCGGAGGTCGTTGCAGATCTTGGAGAGCTTGATCGCGCTGCGCTTGAGCGAGCCCGAGAAGGACATGAACGCGCCGGCGTCGCTGGTCGACTCGATGAGGTCGGGAGCGGTCTCCAGGTTCAGCCCGGTGATGACGTTGAGGTGGCGGACGGCCGCGGCGGCGTAGCCGGGATCCGCCGTGATGCCGGTGCCGATCGCCGTCGCACCGAGGTTGATCTCGGCGAGCAGCCACTTGGTCTCGGTGAGCCGCGCGTGGTCCTCGGTGAGGGTGGTGGCGAAACCGTGGAACTCCTGGCCGAGCGTCATCGGGACGGCGTCCTGCAGCTGCGTGCGGCCGACCTTCAGGATGTTGCGGAACTCCGCCGCCTTGTTCGCGAACGAGTCGCGCAGCAGCGCCAGCTCGTCGAGCAGGTGGGCGAGGGCGAAGGTGAGTCCGATCTTGATCGCGGTCGGGTACGTGTCGTTCGTGCTCTGGCTGCGGTTGACGTCGTCGATCGGGTGCAGGTGGGCGTAGTCGCCCTTCGGGTGGCCGTCGAGTTCGAGCCCGATGTTGGCGATGACCTCGTTGGCGTTCATGTTCGTCGAGGTGCCGGCGCCGCCCTGCATGACGCCGACCACGAACTGGTCGTGGTACCGGCCGTCGATGATGAGCTGGCAGGCGCGGTCGATCAGCTCGGCCTTGTGCGGCTCGAGCACGCCGATCTCGAGGTTGGCGCGCGCGGCGGCCTGCTTGACGCTGGCGAGGGCGACGACGAGGTCCGGGTAGACGGAGATGGGGCGCTTGGCGATCGGGAAGTTCTCGAGTGCCCGCGAGGTGTGGATGCCCCAGTACGCGTCGGCGGGGATCTCGCGGCTGCCGAGGGAGTCGCTCTCGGTGCGGGTGGGGCGGCCGTCGGGGGCCTGCGCGGGGACGTCGGACACGTTCTCGGACGCGTCCACCAGGGGGTCGGCGACGACCGCGTCGGTGATCACCGGAATGGGTGAGGTCTTCGAGTCGTCCATGGTTGCTGTCGGGTTCACGGTTGGCACCGTTGCCTCTCGTTGTGCGGTGGCATGTCTGTCTTCAGCCGGACGTTCGTGGCCTCCGGCATGGCCGAGCCTACCCCCGGGCGCTGGCACCCCACTGGACGTCCTGTCGCTCACTTTCGGCGGCTTTCGACAGCGTGTCGATCAGCCGAGCTTGCGCAGAAGGCCCCGCGCGAAGCGGTCCTTGCCCTCGGTGTACGGCGGGTAGATCAGCGCCAGGGTGTCGGGCGCGAGCGACTTGCTGAGCACCGCCTTCTCGTGACTGAACGTGCGCAGCGAGCGCTCCCCGTGGTACGCGCCCGCACCGCTCTCCCCCACCCCGCCGAAGGGCAGCCCGGCCACCGCGAGGTGCGCGGCCGGGACGCCGAACCCGACCGCGCCGGAGCTCGTCTCGGTGAGGATGCGGCGGCGCGCGCGGGCGTCGGAGGTGAACGCGTACAGCGCGAGCGGCTTGTCGCCCGTGCGGATGATGCGGATGGCCTCGTCGAGACCGTCCACCGGCAGGATGGGCAGGATCGGCCCGAAGATCTCCTCCGCCATCACCGGCGAGTCCGGCGCCACGCCGGTGAGGACCGTCGGAGCGAGATACCGGGTGGCGGCGTCGTGGTCGCCGCCGACCGCGGCCGTGCCCGAGCCCAGCATCCCGGTGAGCCGCTCGAACTGGCGGTCGTTGACGATGCGGCCGTAGTCGGGGCTCTGCGCGGGGTCGTCGCCGTACAGCTCGCGCACCGCATCCCGGAGCGCATCCGCCAGCCGCGGCGCGATCGCCCGGTCTGCCAGCACGTAGTCCGGCGCAACGCAGGTCTGGCCCGCGTTCATGAACTTGCCCCAGGCGATGCGGCGGGCCGCTGCGGCGATGTCGACGGTGCCGTCGACGTACACCGGCGACTTCCCGCCGAGCTCGAGCGTGACCGGCGTGAGGTTCTCGACCGCCGCGGCCGCGACGATCCGGCCGACGCGGCCGTTGCCCGTGTAGAAGATGTGGTCGAAGCGCTGCGCGAGCAGGTCGGTGGTCTCGTCCACGCCGCCCTCGACCACGGCGACGGCCCTCCGGTCGAGGTACTCGGGGATGAGCCGGGCCATCGCCGCGGAGGTCGCCGGTGCGAGCTCGCTGGGTTTCAGCACCACGGCGTTGCCCGCGGCGAGGGCGCCGACCAGCGGGGCGAGCAGCAGCTGGACCGGGTAGTTCCACGGGGCGATGATCAGCACCACGCCGACCGGCTCCAGGATGGTGGATGCGCGCGCGGGCATGAGCGCACCCGGCACGGCCACGCGTCGCGGCCGCAGCCAGCGGCGGAGGCGTTTCAGGGTGTGGTCGATCTCGCCGACGACGAAGCCGAGCTCGGCGATCTGCGACTCGGTCGGGTTCTTCGCGAGGTCGGAGAGCAGGGCGTCCTCGAACTCCGCGGAGCGCTCCGTGAGCATGCGGCGGAGTGCGCGGAGCTGCCCGAGACGCCACGCGAGCGGCTTGGTGGCCCCTCGGTCGAAGGATGAGCGGAGATCGGCGACCGTGCGCGCATGCGTCATGCGCTCATCCTAGGCAGTCGCTGGCCGTCAACCGTTCGACCGTCAGCGGGCGGGACGGTAGGCCAGATCGAAGATGGCGTGCCCGAGCCGTTCGCCGCGGCGCTCGAACTTGGTGACCGGGCGGTCGTCGGGGCGCGGGACGAAGTGCTCCTCCCCGGCCAGGTTGACGAGCCCGGGCTCGGCGTCGAGCACCTCGACCATGTGCTCGGCGTACGGCTCCCAGTCGGTCGCCAGGCGCAGCACGCCCTCCGGGTGGAGGGCGCGCACCAGCAGGCGGGCGACCTCCGGCTGCACGAGCCGGCGGCGGTGGTGGCGCGCCTTCGGCCACGGGTCGGGGAAGAAGATCAGGATCTCGTCGATGGACGCCGGGGCGATCCCGCCGTTGAACACCTCGACGGCGTCGTGCCGGATGATGCGGATGTTCGTCAGCCCGCGGTCGCGAATCGCACCGAGCACGCGCCCGATGCCCGCGCCGTGCACCTCGATCCCGAGGAAGTCGCGCTCGGGGTGCCGCTCAGCCAGCGTGAGCAGGTTCTCGCCGTTGCCGAAGCCGATCTCGACGACCCGCGGGGCGGTCCGTCCGAAGGCGGCGTCGAGGTCGAGCGGCGACCCGTCGAACTCCAGCCCGAAGGCGGGCCACAGCTCGTCGATCGCCCGCTGCTGGGCTTCGGTCTTGCGTCCCCGGACGACGAAGCTGCGCGGCCGGACGAGGGGGGATGGTTCCATCCCCCCATTGTCGCGGACGAAAGCTCAGAGCCAGGCGAACGGCAGGGCGGCGAAGCCGATCCCGATGCCGATGAGGGCGAGGAGGGCGACGAGCAGGACGCCGCCGAGCATCACGGCGTTGAGCACGATGCCCCAGATCGCCCAGGTGCGGCCTTCGGGCTCGCGGCCCAGGGCGAGGACGCCGACGACGAGGCCGGCGATGGGGGCGATGAGCGTCCAGCCGAAGACGATCGAGGCGGCACCGAGCACGAAGCTGGTGATGCTGAGCGTCCGGACGGGAGCGACGGTCTGGTAGGAGGTACTGGTGGTGGTGGTGGTGGTCATGGATCCAGTCAAGCGGCGGCGGCCCCGCGCCGGTATCCGGATAACCCCCGACTAGACCCTGAGGGAAGCCCCTCAGGGTCTCGTCGGAGGGCGGTCAGACCTGGCCGAGCAGTCCCTCGATGGGCCCGCGGGCGAAGTAGATCAGGAAGCCGGCGGCCACGATCCACAGCAGCGGGCTGATCTCCTTGGCCTTGCCCGCGAGCGAGCGGATGAGCACCCAGCTGATGAAGCCGACGCCGATGCCGTTCGCGATCGAGTAGGTGAGCGGCATGACGATGATGGTGAGGAACACCGGCAGCGTGACCGAGAACTCCGAGAAGTCGATGTGCCGGATCTGCACCACCATGAGCGCACCGACGACCACCAGCGCCGCGGCGGCGACCTCGAGCGGCACCACCTGGGTGAGCGGCGTGAAGAACATCGCGAGGAGGAACAGCACGCCGGTGACGACGCTGGCGAAGCCGGTCTTCGCACCCTCGCCGATGCCGGAGGCCGACTCGACGAACACCGTGTTGGACGACGCGGAGGTGCCGCCGCCGACGATCGCGCCGACGCCCTCCACGATCAGCGCGGACTGGAGGCGCGGGAACGTGCCGTCCTCGTTGGCCAGCCCGGCGCTGCGCGCCAGACCCGTCATCGAGCCCATGGCGTCGAAGAAGTTGGTGAAGACCAGCGTGAAGATGAGCATGATCGCGGCCAGCGCGCCGATCCGGCCGAACGCGCCGAACAGGTCGACCTGGCCGACCAGGCTGAGGTCGGGCAGCGAGACGAGGGAGGTCGGCAGCTGCGGCACGGTGAGGTTCCAGCCGGCGGGGTTCTTGCCGAACGACGGTCCGACGTGCCAGATCGCCTCGCCGATGATCGCCACGACGGTCGCCGCGACGATGCCGATCAGCAGGGCGCCCTTCACCTTGCGGGCCATGAGCACGCCCATGATGACCAGCGCGATCAGGAACGTGATGGTCGGGAGGGTCGCGATGGAGCCGGCCTCGCCCAGCTGGACGGGCGGCGACGACAGCGTCGTGGTGCGGACGAATCCGCTGTCCACGAAGCCGATGAACGCGATGAAGAGGCCGATGCCGACGGTGATCGCCGTCTTCAGCTGGGCGGGCACCGCGTTGAAGATGAGCTTCCGCAGCCCGGTGGCCGACAGCAGGACGATGATGATGCCGTTGATGACGACGAGGCCCATCGCCTCCTGCCAGGTCAGGATCTTGACCACGTTGACGGCGAGGAACGAGTTGATGCCGAGACCCGCGGCGAACGCGAACGGGAGCCGGGCGATCAGGCCGAAGAGCAGGGTCATCACGCCGGCGCTGAGCGCCGTGACGGCGGCCACCTGGGTGGTGCCGAGCGTGTGGCCGACGACATCCTTCGTCCCGCCCAGGATCAGCGGGTTCAGGATGACGATGTACGCCATGGTGACGAAGGTCAGGACGCCGCCGCGCACCTCGGTGCCCCAGGTGGTGCCGCGGGCACTGATCTCGAAGAAGCGGTCGATGCGCCCGGGGGCGGACGTGGGCGCGCTGGTCGAAGCGGAAATGGTCGACTCCCGTAGGATCTTGTGGGCGGTGACCCGGCGAGGACTCAGGTTCGTCGGGTAGTGCGCGAATGCGCAGCATCAAGCCTATTCCGACTCGAGACCTGTGAAGGACACGCATGGCTCTGCCCTGGACGCTGCACGGCGACGGCAAGAAGGTGGGGGCGCACGAGATCGTGCTGCCCGGCGAACGGCTGACCTGGCCACGGACGATCGGCCTCGGCGCGCAGCACGTCGTGGCCATGTTCGGGGCGACGTTCCTGGTGCCGCTGCTGACCGGGTTCCCGCCCGCCACCACGCTGCTCTTCTCGGGCGTCGGCACGCTGCTGTTCCTCGTGATCACCGGCAACCGGCTGCCCAGCTACCTCGGCTCGTCGTTCGCCTTCATCGTGCCGATCGTCGCGGCGACCAAGGCTCACGGGATGCCGTCCGCGCTGTTCGGGATCGTCGTCACCGGCATCCTGCTCGCCATCGTCGGGCTCATCGTGGTCGGCACCGGGACGCGGTGGATCGACGGACTCATGCCGCCCGTCGTCGCCGGCGCGATCGTCGCGCTGATCGGCTTCAACCTGGCGCCCGCCGCGGGCGCGAACTTCGCCAAGGCGCCGGTGACGGCCCTCGTCACGCTCGCCGCGGTCATCCTGTGCACGGTGCTGTTCCGCGGGATGCTCGGGCGGCTGTCGATCTTCCTCGGCGTCGCGGTCGGCTACGTCTTCGCCTGCCTGGTCGGCCAGGTCGACTTCAGCGGTGTCGCGAAGGCCGACTGGATCGGGCTGCCGCAGTTCACCCTTCCGGCGAACCCGTTCACCGCTCCGGCCTCGACCTGGGGCATCCTGCCGGCGTTCCTCCCCGTGGTGCTGGTGCTGATCGCCGAGAACGTGGGGCACATCCGCGGCGTCGCGCAGCTGACCGATCCGTCGGTGAACCGGCTCACCGGGCGCGCACTGTTCGCGGACGGGCTCGCGACCACCGTCGCCGGGTTCTTCGGCGGCTCCGGGACCACCACGTACGGCGAGAACATCGGCGTGATGGCGGCGACGCGCATCTACTCGACCGCCGCGTACTGGGTGGCGGGCATCGTCGCCATCCTGCTCGGCCTCTCCCCCAAGGTCGGCGCGGTCATCAACACGATCCCGGCGGGCGTGCTCGGCGGCGTCACGACGGCGCTGTACGGCCTCATCGGCATCATCGGCGTGAAGATCTGGCTGGACAACAAGGTCGACTTCTCGAAGCCGAAGAACCAGTTCACGGCGGCGACGGCCCTCATCATCGGCATCGGCGACTTCACGCTCAACCTCGGACAGCTGACCTTCAACGGCATCGCCCTCGGCGCGATCGCCGCGATCGTCGTCTACCACGTCATGAACGCGATCTCCCGGGTTCGCGGCACCGACTGAGGCGACCCGCCGACCCCGACTCGCCGGGCGCGACATTCGTGCCGAATGTCGCCTCCCAGGAGCGCGTTCCGCGCATTCGTCACGAATGTGCGAGCACCAGCAGGGGAACATTCGTGCCGAATGTCGCCTCCCGCGTCGGCAGACCCCGCATTCGTCACGAATGTGCGGCGCGGGTGGCGGGGCTCCCTACTGGTGGAAGTACGGGATGATCAGGTACAGCCCGTAGATCACGGCCAGGGCGCAGCCCGTGAAGCACGCGTACGCGGCGGTCAGGGCGAGGCGCTTCTGGCCGGCCGTGAGCGGATTCTTGCGCTGGGCCTTCTCGGCCTTGCGCTGCAGCTTCGCGGCCTTCTCCGGGGTCAGCACGGTGATCGCGTCCGTGAACTCCACCGGCTCGACGAACAGCGCGCGGCCGGCGACCGCCAGCAACCGCGTGCCGAGCGCGTAGAAGGCGACGACCACGCACGCCCCGATCAGGGACGCGGCGAAGACGAGGACGAAGGCTCCCCAGTCGATCATGCGGACTCCCTCCGCGGACGCTTCAGCGGCTTGACCTTCTCGATCTTGACGGCCTTGCCGGAGGCGGCCACCTCGCTCTTGCCCTGCAGCGGGACGGGCTTGACCGCGTTCTCGCTGGTGACCCGGTTGCGGGATGCGCGCCAGAAGATGTAGGTGACGACGGCGGCGCCGACGAGGGTGTCGATCACGACGCCGATCGGCCCGACATCGGCGACCAGCGCCGCAACAGCTCCGACGATGGCGGCGGAGGGCAGCGTCAGCGCCCAGCCGATCGCGATCCGGCCGGCTGTTCCCCAGCGAACGGACGACCCGCGACGGCCGAGTCCCGAGCCGATCACCGAGCCGGAGGCGACCTGCGTGGTCGACAGCGCGAAGCCGAGGTGGCTCGACGCCAGGATCGTCGCGGCCGTGCTGGTCTCCGCGGCGAAGCCCTGAGCGGGCTTCACCTCGGTGAGGCCGCGGCCGAGCGTGCGGATGATGCGCCAGCCGCCCGAGTAGGTGCCGAGCGCGATGGCCAGCGCGCAGGCGATGACGACCCACGTCTCGGGTCCGGACCCCGTCGGCTGGATTCCGGCCGCGATGAGGGTCAGCGTGATGACGCCCATCGTCTTCTGCGCGTCATTGGTGCCGTGCGCCAGGGCGACCAGCGACGACGAGAAGATCTGGCCGTAGCGGAAGCCTCCGCGGCCGTCGGGGCGGCCGTCGTAGCGGCGGGTGATCCAATACGCGAGCTTGGTGGCGCTCCAGGCCACCACCCCGGCGGTGAACGGCGCGATGACAGCGGGCAGGATGACCTTGTCAAGCACCACGAGGAAGTCGACCGATTGGATGCCCGCGCCGATGATCGCGGCGCCGATCAGGCCACCGAACAGGGC
Source organism: Leifsonia sp. 22587 (assembly GCF_052044215.1). Classification (NCBI taxonomy): domain Bacteria; kingdom Bacillati; phylum Actinomycetota; class Actinomycetes; order Micrococcales; family Microbacteriaceae; genus Leifsonia; species Leifsonia sp. 22587. Next base: position 172,045 of record NZ_JBQENB010000004.1, on the reverse strand, counting down.
GTGGCTGGAGGACGACGGCAGGCCGAAGAGCCACGTCACCATGTTCCAGACGATGGCGCCGACGAGCCCCGCGAAGATGAGCGTCGGCGTGATCTGCACGCCGCCGTCGCCTTCCTTGATGATGCCGCCCGAGATGGTCTTGGCCACCTCGGTGGACAGGAAGGCGCCGATCAGGTTGAGCACCGCCGCCAGCGCGACGGCGACCTTCGGCCGCATGGCGCCGGTCGCGATGGGTGTCGCCATCGCATTCGCGGTGTCGTGGAAGCCGTTCGTGAAGTCGAAGAAGAGCGCCAGCAGGATGACCAGCACGACGATGAGGGTGAGGTCCACCGTTCCCCTTCTCGCGATGACGCTGCTCGTGTCGGATCAGTCCCTCCCGATGCAAGGCTTCATTCGGAGTTCATGCAAGGGACCTGGCGCTGTTCAGACACCGTGACGATACTCACACGACGCCTCCGCAGGGTCAAACCGGCGGTGCGCCGGGAGCGTCAGAGGCGGCCGACGGAGGTCACCCGCACCACCGCGACCCCCTCGCGGGCCGAGTCATCGAGCAGCACGTCCGCCGCGATCCCCCAGTCGTGGTGCCCCTCCGGGTCGGCCAGGATCTGCCGGACGCGCCAGATCCCGGTCTCGCCCTCCGGCTCCTCGTCGACGATGATCATCGCCGCCGAGCGGGCGGAGGCGTCGGTCAGGATCTCGTCGTGCTCCGCGTAGTACCCCTCGAGCGCCTGGTCCCACTGCGCCTCGGTGAAGGGGGCGATCCCTCCGGCGAGCACGGCGGCCTCCGCCTCGAGCACGCCCAGGTCGTTCACCCGGTCGAGGGCGGCGAGCTGGACGCGCCGGAACAGCTCGTTGCGCACGAGCACGAAGAACGCGCGCCGGTTGGTCGTCACGTTGCGGGGTGCCGGCGGCGCAAGCTCCGTCGCCTCGGCGGCGTGGCGGGCGGCGTCCGGGTGGACGAGCTCCTCCCACTCGTCGAGGAGGCTCGAGTCGACCTGGCGCACCAGCTCGCCGAGCCACTCCACGATGTCGCGCAGGTCCTCCGTGCGGAGGTCGAGCGGCACCGTCTGGTTGAGCGCGCGGTACGCGTCGGACAGGTAGCGCAGCACCACGCCCTCCGACCGCGCCAGCTTGTAGAACGCGATGAACTCGCCGAACGTCATCGCCCGCTCGTACAGGTCGCGCACCACCGACTTGGGCCGCAGTTCGAAGTCGGCCACCCAGGGCTGGCTGGAGGCGTAGGTCGCGAACGCCTCGTGCAGCAGGATGTCGTGGGGCTTCGGGTGGGTGACCTCCTCGAGCGCCTCCATCCGCTCCTCGTACTCGATGCCCTCCGCCTTCATGGCCGCGACCGCCTCGCCGCGCGCGTGGTACTGCTGGGCGGAGAGCACGGGCCGCGGGTCGTCGAGGGTCGCCTCGACGACGGAGACGATGTCGAGGGCGTAGACCGGAGACTCGATGTCGAACAGCTCGAAGGCGGCGAGCGCGAACGGAGACAGCGGCTGGTTGAGGGCGAAGTTGGGCTGCAGGTCGACGGTGAGCCGGATCTCCACCCCGTCGCCGGTGCGGACCGCCTCGACCACGCCGGCCGTCAGCAGCGACCGGTACAGCTCGATGGCGCGCCGGGCCAGCGCGAGCTGCCGCTTCCAGGGCTCGTGGTTGTCGAACACCAGCGCGCGGACGTGGCCGTACACGTCACCGCCGCGCCCGATCACGTTGATGAGCATGGCGCTGGTGATCTGCATCGAGGAGGTGAGCGTCTCGGGCTCCGCCTCGATCAGCCGGCGGAACGACGGCTCGCCCCACGAGACGAAGCCCTCGGGCGCCTTCTTCCGGACGATCTTGCGGCGCTTCTTGGGGTCGTCGCCGGCCTTCTCGAGCGCCTTGAGGTTCTCCGACTCGTGCTCGGGGGCCTGCGCCACGACCGTCCCGGCCGTGTCGAACCCGGCACGGCCCGCGCGCCCGGCGATCTGGTGGAACTCGCGCGCGTTGAGCTGCCGCATCCGGGTGCCGTCGAACTTCGTGAGGGCGGTGAGCAGCACCGTGCGGATCGGCACATTGATGCCGACGCCGAGCGTGTCCGTCCCGCAGATGACGCGCAGCATCCCCCGCTGGGCCAGCTGCTCGACCAGGCGGCGGTACTTGGGCAGCATCCCCGCGTGGTGCACGCCGATCCCCTGCCGCAGCAGGCGGGCGAGGGTCTTGCCGAAGCTCGTCGTGAACCGGAACTCGCCGATGAGCTCGGCGATCGCCTCCCGCTGCTCGCGGCTGGCGATCTTCGCGCTCGACAGCGACTGCGCGCGCTCCAGGGCGGCCAGCTGCGAGAAGTGCACGACGTAGATCGGCGACTGACCGGTGTGGAGCAGGTCCTCGATGGTCTCGTGGACCGGCGTGACCTCGTAGTAGTAGTGCAGGGGCACCGGCCGCTCGACGCCGGTGACGGTCGCCGTCGGCCGGCCCGTGCGCCGTTCGAGGTCGGCGGCGAGCGCGGTGACGTCGCCGAGGGTGGCCGACATGAGCACGAACTGGGTGTGCGGCAGGGTCAGCAGCGGCACCTGCCAGGCCCAGCCGCGGTCCGGGTCCGAGTAGAAGTGGAACTCGTCCATGACGACTTGCCCGACCGGCGTCTCGTCGCCGTGGCGGAGCGCCAGGTTGGCGAGGATCTCGGCCGTCGCGCACACGATCGGCGCATCGGCGTTGACGGCGGAGTCGCCGGTCGTCATGCCGACGTTCTCGGCGCCGAAGATGTCGACCAGGGCGAAGAACTTCTCCGACACCAGCGCCTTGATCGGAGCGGTGTAGTAGGTGCGCTCGCCGCGGGCGAGGGCGGCGAAGTGGGCGCCGACGGCCACCAGCGACTTGCCCGTTCCTGTGGGGGTGCTCAGGATGAGGTTGGCCGCATCGATGACCTCGATCACCGACTCGTCCTGGGCCGGGTACAGCTGGATGCCGCCCTCCTCCACCCAGGAGATGAACGTCTCGTAGACCGCGTCCTCGCTGACGGAGCCGGGCCCGGACCAGCCGGGGATGTCCTCCACGCGCAGTCGGCGGACGGAGGGTGCGGTGCTGTCGGACATGATCCCCAAGCCTGTCATGCCCGCCGCCTCGTGGCGCGCTTCCAGCCGGGCGACATAGGTTGTGCCCGTGACGGAGTTCTGGCGGCCGGCGGCCGCGGGGGTGGCGAGCGTGGTCGCCGGCGTCGGCGCAGGCGAGCTGGTCAGCGCGTTCGTGATCCAGAACGGCAGCCCGGTCCTGACGGTGGGCGCGCTGCTGATCGACCTCGCCCCGGCCTGGGTGAAGGAGGCCGTGATCGGCCTGTTCGGGACGGGCGACAAGGCGTTCCTGATCGTCTCGCTCGGCATCGTGGTGCTGGCCGGTGCGGCGCTGGCCGGATGGCTGGAGCGCATCCGCCCTCCGCTGGGGCGCATCCTGATCGGGCTGGGCGGCGCCGTCGGGGTCGTCGCCGCGGTGACCCGCGCGGGCAACGGACTGCTCGAGGCCATCCCGTCCGTGCTCGCGGCGGTCGTGGCCATCCTCGTCCTCGGCACGCTGATGCGGCTGCTGCGCGACACCGAACCCACGCGCATAGCGCCCGAGGGTCGGGTGAGCCGCCGCCGGTTCGTGGGGACCACCGCCGCTACGGCGGCGGGCGGGGCGCTCGCCCTCATCGTCGGTCAGGCCGTCGCGGGCGGCTTCCGCGCCGCCTCTGCGGCGCGGGCGGCCATCCGCCTCCCCGCGCCGGCGCACACCGCCCCTCCCGTGCCGGCAGCCGCATCCTTCGACATCCCGGGCCTGTCGCCGATCATCACGCCGAACGCGGACTTCTACCGCATCGACACCGCCCTCCAGATCCCCGGGATCGATCCCGCCTCGTGGCGTCTGCGGATCACCGGCATGGTCGAGCAGGAGGTCGAGCTCACCTTCGCCGAGCTGCTGAAGCTTCCGCTGGAGGAGTCGACCACCACGCTGACGTGCGTCTCCAACGAGGTCGGCGGCGACCTGATCGGCAACGCCACCTGGCTCGGATACCCCATCCGGCACCTGCTGGCGCGGGCGAAGCCGTCGGCGGACGCGGACATGGTGCTCTCGACCAGCCAGGACGGCTGGACGGCGAGCACGCCGCTGGAGGCGCTGACCGACGAGCGGAACGCGATCCTCGCCGTCGGGATGAACGGCTCCCCGCTGCCGCTCGAGCACGGCTACCCGGTGCGGATGGTCGTGCCCGGCCTGTACGGCTACGTCTCGGCCACCAAGTGGGTGGTGTCGCTGGAGGTGACCCGGTTCGACGAGCACACCTCCTACTGGACCGACCGCGGCTGGTCCGAGAGGGGCCCGGTCAAGCTGTCGTCGCGCATCGACGTCCCGGCGTCCGGACGCCAGGTGAAGGCGGGCACGGTCACCGTCGCCGGCGTCGCCTGGTCGCAGCACGTCGGCGTGAGCGCCGTGCAGGTGCGCGTGGACGACGGCCCGTGGCAGCAGGCGACCCTGGCGGACGCGATCTCGGCGGACACCTGGCGGCAATGGCGCTACGACTGGGACGCGACGCCCGGCGCGCACACGCTCCGCGTGCGCGCCACGGACGCGAAGGGCCTGGTGCAGACCTCCACGGTGCGCGATGTGGTGCCGGACGGCGCGACGGGGCTGCACAGCATCCAGGTCACCGTGGCGTGACGCCCGACTGCGACCACCCTCCGACTTCTGTGATTGGCTGAAGGCATGGCCCTCCCGCCGCTCGTCGAACCCGGTCCCGACCTCACCCCCGACCGCGTCGCCCGCTACGCGCGCACGACGCAGCTGCCCGGCTTCGGGACGGACGCCCAGCGCCGCCTGCGCGCTGCGCGCGTGCTCGTCGTCGGCGCGGGCGGACTCGGCTCGGCGGTGCTGCCGCTGCTCGCCTCGTCCGGGTTCGGGACGATCGGGATCGTGGACGACGACCGGGTGGAGCCGAGCAATCTGCCGCGGCAGAACATCCACACGCCCGCCGATGTGGGGCGGCCGAAGGTGGAGTCGGCGGCCGACACCGTGCGTGCGCTCGGCGACGAGGTGGAGGTGCGGATCTTCGCCGAGCGGCTCAGCGCGGACAACGCGGAGCGCATCCTCTCGGGATTCGACCTGGTGCTCGACGGCAGCGACAACTTCCCCACCCGCTACCTCGTGGACGACGCTGCGACGCTGGCGGGCATCCCGGTCGTCTGGGGAGCGGTGCACCAGACCGGCGGCCAGGTGGGGCTGAGCTGGTCGGCGCAGGGTCCGACGTACCGCGACCTGTTCCCGGTGCCGCCCGCGCCCGGAACCGTCGCGAGCTGCGCCGAAGCGGGCGCGCTGCCGTCGGAATGCGGAGTGGTCGGCGCTCTCATGGTGGGCGAGGCGGTCAAGCTCGTGACCGGCACCGGGACGCCGCTGCTCGGCCGGGTGGTGTTGCACGACGCCCTCAGCGGAGGTTTCCGCGAGCTCGCCTACGAGCGCGACCCCGAGGCGCCCCCGGTGACCGGGCTGATCGACTACGACCTGTTCTGCGGCATCACCGACGCGATCTCCCCGGCCGAACTGGATGCGCGGCTGCGCGCGGGCGAGGCGTACACACTGCTCGACGTGCGCGAGCCGTGGGAGGCCGACATCGTGGAGCTGCCGGGCTCGCTGCTGGTGCCGCTCGGCGTGGTGCAGCGCGATCCCGCCGGGGTGGCGGAGCGCCTCCCGGGCGAGCCGCTGGTGATCGTCTGCCACCACGGCATCCGCGCCGAGACAGCGCGCGTGCTGCTGGCCGAGGCCGGCCTGCACGGGCTGGTGCTCGCCGGCGGCCTCGACGCCTGGTCGCGCGACGTCGACCCCGCTATGCCGCGCTACTGAGCATCCAGGGGCCGCAACACGCCGTCATCCGTCGGCGATGACGGCGTGTCGCGACCCCTCGTCGCATCAGCCGGTGGCGCGGCGGCGGGGACGCGGGATACTAGGCGCATGACAGGCGACCCGTCCGCGCGACCGCGCAGCGTCGAGGAGCACGCCGCGCTGGTGGCGCGCATGCTCGAACCGCTCTCCGAGGAGCCGGCGGAGGAGTCCGTCCCCCTCGACCACGCCCTCGGCCGGGTGACCGCGGAGGAGGTGCGGTCGCAGGTCGACCTGCCGCTGTTCCGCAACTCGCAGATGGACGGGTACGCGGTGCGGTCCGCCGACGTGCACGAGGTGCCGGTCGCGCTCGAGGTGACCGGCGACATCCCGGCGGGGCACACCACCCCCGTCTCCCTCGTCGCCGGAACGGCCCTGCGCATCATGACCGGCGCGCCGGTGCCCACCGGCGCCGACACGATCGTCCCGGTCGAGGACACCGAGCTGGTCCTCGGGCGCGACGACGACCTGTCCGGCGCGATCGTCGAGATCCGCCGCAGCCGCCGGCGCGGCGAGTACGTGCGGGAGCGCGGCAGCGACGTCCGGCGCGGCGACGTGCTGGTGCCCGCGCGCACCCGCCTGGCGCCGCGGCACCTGGCCGCGCTGGCCGCGGCCGGCGTCGAATCGGTGACCGTCCGCGCGCGGCTGCGCGTGGGCATCCTCACCAGCGGCACCGAGCTGATCGCGACCGGGACGCCCGGCTTCGGCCAGGTGTACGACGCGAACGGCATCGCCCTCGCCGCTCTGGTGCAGGAGGCCGGGGCGACCGTCTCCGTGCGCGCCAGGAGCGACGACGACCCCGCAGCGTTCGAGCGCATCCTCGACGACGCCCTGCGCACCAGCGACCTGATCATCACCTCCGGCGGCATCTCGCGCGGCGCGTACGAGGTGGTGCGGGAGGTGCTGCACCCGCGCGGCGCCGACGTCACGACGGTCGCCATGCAGCCGGGCGGACCCCAGGCGACCGCTGTGGTCGGCGGAGTCCCGGTGTTCGCCTTCCCCGGCAACCCGGTCAGCACGCAGGTGTCGTTCGTCGTGTTCCTGCGCGACCCGCTGCGCGCCGCGGCCGGTCTGCCGGGCATCCCGCCGCGCGCGGTGACCCTGCGGGAGCCGGTGCGCTCGATCCCGGGGCGCCGCCAGTTCCTGCGCGGCGTCCTCGACGGCGCCGGTGCCGCGGTCTCCCCCGCCTCCGGCCCGTCGTCGCACCTGGTCGCCGGGATGGCGAAGGCCGACGTGCTCATCGACCTGCCCGAGGAGGCGGAGACCCTGGAAGCCGGCTCGCCCGTGACAGTCTGGACCCTATGACGCAGCTCACCCATCTCGACGCCGACGGCCGCGCCCGCATGGTCGATGTCGGCGGCAAGCCGGAGACCGATCGCGAGGCGGTCGCTCGCGGACGCTTCGTGACCACACCGGAGGTGGTCCGGCTCGTCGCGGCCGACGACCTGCCCAAGGCGGACGTGCTCGCCACGGCGCGCATCGCCGGGATCGGCGGGGCGAAGCGGACCAGCGAGCTCATCCCGCTGTGCCATCCTCTGCCGCTCAATGCCGTGCGGGTCGACTTCGAGCTGGACGCGGAGTCCGGCACGATCGAGATCGAGGTGGTCGCGCGGACGCACGGCCGGACCGGCGTCGAGATGGAGGCGCTCACGGCGGTCGCCGTGGCCGGCCTCACTCTGCACGACATGGTGAAGGCGGTGGACCCGGCCGCGATGCTGACGGATGTGCGGCTCGTCGCCAAGAGCGGCGGCAAGCGCGGCGAGTGGACGCGGGATGCGGCGGCCGCTGCTTCCTCCAGCGCTGCTCCGGGCTCCGCCGCCGAGGACGCCGAACAGCCCGCCACGGTGACCGGCGCGATCGTCCTGGTCGCGTCCACGCGCGCCGCGACGGGCGTCTACGAGGACACCACCGGACCGGTCATCGCCGACTGGCTGGCCGAGCGTCGCCTGCCCGCGGTCGTGCGGGTCGTCGCGGACGCCGATGTGGATGCGGCCCTGCGCGAGGCGGTCGACGCGCGTCCCCTCGTCGTCATCTCCACCGGCGGCACGGGCATCTCGCCCACCGACCGGACACCGGAGGCGACGGCCGCCGTGCTCGACCGGGAGCTGCCGGGCGTCGCGGAGGCGCTCCGCGCCCGAGGCGCCCAGGCGACGCCGCTCGCGGCGCTGAGCCGCGGGCTGGTCGGCGTCGCGGGATCGACGCTGGTGGTCAACCTGCCCGGCTCGCGCGGCGGCGTCCAGGACGGCCTGGAGGTTCTCGACGGCCTGCTCCCCCACCTGCTCGACCAGCTGCGCGGAGGTGATCACCGATGAGCGACGTGCTCGCCGCTGTGACCGGCGACCCCCTGGACCCGTCGACCGTCGACGAGTTCGTGTGGCGGGCAGAGGCCGGGGCCGTGGTCTCGTTCCAGGGCATCGTGCGCGACCACGACGGCGGGAAGGGCGTGGTGTCGCTCGACTACCGCGCGCATCCTGAGGCGGAGAGGTTCCTCCGCGAGTGCTGCGAGGAGGTCTCCCGCAGCACCGGTCTGCGGGTGGCCGCACAGCACCGGGTCGGGTCGCTGACCATCGGCGACCTCGCCTTGATCGCGGCCGTCGCTGCCCCGCACCGCGCCGAGGCGTTCGCGGCGTGTGCGGAGCTCGTGGAGATCATCAAGGCGCGCGTGCCGATCTGGAAGCGGCAGCACTTCACCGACGGCGATTCGGAGTGGGTCGGCCTCTGAGCCCTTTTTCCGCATCCGCGGATCTAGGATGGGTTCCATGCCGCAGATACGGATCAAGGATGCTGCGCTCTACCTCGGCGTGAGCGACGACACCGTGCGCCGCTGGATCGACGCCGGAACGCTCACGAGCGGTCAGGACGGCTCCGGCCGGACGGTCGTCGACGGTCTCGAGCTCGCGCAGCTCGCCAAGCAGAACGCCGTGCTGCCGCCCGACCCGTCCGGGTCCACAGGCTCCGCCCGCAACCGCTTCGTCGGGCTGGTCACCGACATCGTGGCCGATCGCGTGATGGCGCAGGTGGAGCTGCAGTGCGGCCCGCACCGCGTCGTGTCCCTCATCAGCAGCGAGGCCGTCCGCGAGCTCGGGCTGGAGCTCGGCTCGGTCGCCGTGGCGGTCGTGAAGGCCACCAACGTCATGGTCGAGGCTCCGGCGGGGTCGCGGTGAGCGCGCGGCGGCGGGGTGCGCTGCGAGGTTCGACGGCTGTCGCCGGGCTGCTCCTGGCGGCCACGGCGCTGGCCGGGTGCAGCGCTCCCGGGGCCGGTCAGACCGTGACGCCCTCCGGCTCGGGCACGCGCGTCAGCGGCACGATCACCGTGTTCGCCGCCGCGTCGCTCACCAAGACCTTCACCGAGCTCGGCACGGAGTTCGAGGCCGCGCATCCCGGCACGACCGTCACCTTCTCGTTCGCCGGCTCGTCCGACCTCGTCACCCAGCTGACCGCCGGGGCGCCCGCCGACGTGTTCGCCTCGGCCGACCAGGCGAACATGACCAAGGCGGTCGACGCGAAGGTCGTCGCGGGAACGCCGACCGACTTCGCCACCAACGTGCTCGCGATCGCGCTCCCGCCGGGCAACCCGGCGCACGTGAAGAGCTTCGCCGACCTGGCCTCCCCCGGCATCAAGACGGTGGTGTGCGCTCCCCAGGTGCCGTGCGGGGCGGCGACCGCGAAGGTGGAGCAGTCGGCCGGCGTGACGTTGCACCCGGTGAGCCAGGAGTCGTCGGTCACCGATGTGCTCGGCAAGGTGAGCTCGGGCGAGGCCGACGCGGGCATCGTGTACCGCACCGACGTGAAGGGCGCGGGATCGTCGGTGGAGTCCGTGCCGTTCCCGGAGGCCGCGAAGACGGTCAACGTCTACCCGATCGCCTCCGTCGCCCACGCCCCCAACCCGCGCGGCGGAGCGGCGTTCGTCGCGTTCGTCACCGGACCCGAGGGCCGCCACGTGCTCGCCGCCGCCGGTTTCGGGGCGCCGTGAGGATGCGGGCATGAACGGCGGCACGGCGGGACCGCGGCTCGGCGTCCCCCGGTGGATCGTCGTGGTCGCGGCGATCGGCGCCCTGTTCGTCCTGCTCCCCCTCGTGGCGATGGCCGCGCGCGTCGACTGGGCGGAGTTCATCCCGCTGATCACGTCGCCGTCGTCGGTGGATGCGCTGCTCCTGAGCCTGCGCACGTCGCTGATCGCGACGGCCGCCTGCCTGGTGCTGGGCGTCCCGATGGCGATCGTGCTCGCGCGGGTACCGTTCGCCGGGCGGCGCGTGGTGCGTGCCGTCGTGCTGCTGCCGCTGGTGCTGCCGCCGGTCGTCGGCGGGCTCGCGCTGCTCGCCCTGTACGGCCGCCGCGGCCTGCTCGGCGGCACTCTCGACGTGGCGTTCTCGACGCCGGCCGTCATCATCGCGCAGACGTTCGTCGCGCTCCCGTTCCTGGTGCTCAGCCTCGAGGGCGCGCTGCGCGCGAGCGGCGAGCGCTACGAGGCGGTCGCCGCGACGCTCGGCGCGCGACCGTCGGCCGTGCTGTTCCGGGTGACCCTGCCGCTGGTGCTGCCGGCGGTCGTCTCCGGCGCCATCCTCTCGTTCGCCCGGGCGCTGGGCGAGTTCGGCGCCACGCTGACCTTCGCGGGAAGCCTGCAGGGCGTCACGCGCACCCTCCCGCTGGAGATCTACCTGCAGCGGGAGACCGATCCCGACGCCGCTGTCGCGCTGTCGCTCGTCCTGGTCGCCGTCGCGATCGTCGTGGTCGCCGTCGCGCACGGTGCGGGTGAGCGGGTGCGCCCGTGGCGGTCGCGGCGGCGTCCCGCAGACACGACGGCGCACGCGGAGGCGGCGGCGTGAGCCTGCGCCTCGCGGCGACCTCGGCGGCCCGCGACGTCACCGTCGACCTCGCCGTCGCGGACGGCGAGACCCTCGCGCTGCTCGGTCCGAACGGCGCCGGCAAGTCCACGGTGCTCGGGATGCTGGCCGGGCTCGTCCGCCCCGACACCGGCCGCGCGACGCTCGGCGACGACATCCTGTTCGACCTCCCCGGCGCCTGGCGTCCGCCGCACCGCCGCGGGGTCGCGCTGCTCGCCCAGGACGCGCTCCTGTTCCCGCACCTCAGCGTGCGCGCGAACGTCGCCTTCGGCCCCCGCGCGGCCGGTGCATCCCGGGCCGAGGCCGCTGAGCGGGCGGCCGAGTGGATGCGTCGCACCGGCACGACACCGCTCGCCGACCGGCGGCCGTCCGAGCTGTCCGGCGGACAGGCGCAGCGCGTCGCGATCGCTCGCGCCCTCGCCGCGGAGCCGAGCCTGCTCCTGCTCGACGAACCGCTCTCGGCGCTCGACGTCTCCGTCGCCGCCGACGTGCGCGGGATGCTCGCCGAGGTGCTCCCCGGCCGGACGACGGTCCTGGTCACGCACGACGCGCTGGACGCCTACCTCCTGGCCGACCGGGTCGCCGTCGTCCACGACGGCCGCGTGGTCGAGGAGGGCCCGACGCGCCAGGTGCTCGAGCGGCCGCGGCACCCGTTCACGGCGGAGCTGTCCGGCCTCACCCTGCTGAGCGGCGTGCGCACCGCCGACGGCCTGCAGACGACCGACGGGATGCGCGTGCGCGGCACCGCGCCCGCCCCCATCCCGGTCGGCGCTCCCGCGCTGGCGGCCGTGCGCCCCTCGGCGGTGCGCGTCGCGCCCGCCCCGGATCCTGCGTCTCCGCCCGCCGCCGACACGATCCCCGCCACCGTCACCGCTCTCGAGCCCCAGGCCGACCTCGTGCGCGTCCGCACCGACCGCCTCGACGCCCTGATCCCCCCGGCCGTCCTCGCCGACCTCCGCCTGCACCCCGGCGCCCCCGTCGCCCTCCACGTCCCCCTCGACGCCGTCACCATCTACCCCGCCTGACCCCCACCCCCCACTCCCCACCGTCGAGTACACGAAAAGTGCACGCTCGACCGGTC
>NZ_JBQENB010000004.1:73369-160222 GCF_052044215.1 Leifsonia sp. 22587 | reverse complement strand
TTTTCGTGTACTCGACGGGGGGGCGGATGCGACGAGGAGGGGGTCAGCCGCCGGCGAAGGGAGGGAGGACGTCGACGGGGGTGGCGAGCGTCAGCTCGCGGGAGGGGTCGCGGGAGACGATGCCGCCGACGAGGAACGAGCCGGAGCGGACCACCCGCTCCATCGGCTCCCCGTAACGGGCGACCAGCTCGCGCTGCAGGCCCTCGATCGTCGGCTCGGGCAGGTCGAGGCGCTCCTCGGGGCGCCCGGCGGCCTCCTCGGCGGCCGCGAAGTAGCGGACGTGCACCTCAGCCACCGATCGCCCCCATGCTGCGCACCGGCGGCGCGAACCCGGCCGCGTCCATCCCGTGCCCGGACTGCTTGCCCCACATCGCCGCCCGCCACCAGCGCGCGATCTCAGCGTCGCCGGCCCCGCCGCGGAGCAGGCCGCGCAGGTCCGTCTCGTCGTCGCCGAACAGGCACGAGCGCACGGTGCCCTCCGCCGTGATCCGGGTGCGGTCGCACGCGGCGCAGAACGAGCGCGTGACCGAGGCGATGATGCCGACGGTGGCGGGGACGCCGTCCACCGTCCACCCCTCGACCCGCCACTCCTCGGCGGGCGCGTGCGGGTCGTCCCGGCCGGCCTCGACGAGCACGAACCGCTCGCTCAGCACGGCGAGCAGCTCGTCGGCGGGGACCATGTTCTCGCGCAGCCACGACCGCTCGGCGTCGAGCGGCATCTGCTCGATGAAGCGCAGGCGGCAACCGTTCTCGAGCGCCCAGGCGAGCAGGTCCGGCGCGTCGCTCAGGGTGTCGCGCATCATCACGGCGTTGAGCTTGAGCGGCGTCATCCCCGCCTCGTGGGCGGCGCGGATGCCCGCCATCACCGCGGGAAGCCGGTCCCGGCGGGTGAGCCGGGCAAAGTGCTCGCGGTCGACCGTGTCGAGCGAGACGTTGACGCGGGTGAGCCCGGCGTCCACGAGCGAGTGGATGCGGTGCTCCAGACCGATCCCGTTGGTCGTGATCGACAGGTCGATGCCGGGCGCGGCGGCCGCGGAGAGCCCGATGATCTCGGCCAGGTCGGCCCGCATCAGCGGCTCGCCGCCGGTGAACCGCACCTCCCGCACCCCGAGGTCGCGCACGCCGATCCCGACGAGGCGTGCGATCTCCGGAGCGCTCAGCAGGTCCTCGCGCGGGATCGCGGGGAGGCCCTCCGCCGGCATGCAGTACGTGCAGCGCAGCGAGCACTTCTCGGTCACCGAGACCCGCAGGTCGCGCGCCACCCGGCCGAACCGGTCGATCAGGCCGGGGTGGTCCGGCCGCCCCGAGGTCTCGGGCGGAGCGCCCGCGCCCGAAGCCCGCGGGGCCGTGGCCCGCAGCGGGAGTCCCAGATTGACGGCCGTCATGCTCTTCACCATAGACCGGCCGGGACCGGACCCCATAAGCTTCCCCCATGGGAATCATCTCGTCCGGCTTCCTCGGCCGTCGGAGGACCGACGACCCCCGCCTCCCTCCCGGTCAGTACCTGACCGAGGGCTTCCCGGTGCTGTCCGCCGGGCCGACGCCCCGCATCGCGAAAGACGACTGGGCGTTCACGATCACCACCGAGAAGGGCGACGTGCACCGCTGGAGCTGGGACGAGTTCCTGGCGCTCCCGCAGGAGGACGTCAGCACCGACATCCACTGCGTGACCAGCTGGTCGAAGCTCGGCACCTCGTGGCGCGGCGTGGCCCTCGACACCCTGTTCAAGGATGTCGACACCAGCTTCGAGTACACGATGGCGCACAGCTACGGCGGCTACACGACCAACGTGCCGCTCGCCGACCTGCTGGACGGCAAGGCGTGGGTCGCGCACAGCTTCGACGGCAAAGACCTGGAGCCGGAGCACGGCGGTCCCGCGCGACTCCTCGTGCCGCACCTGTACTTCTGGAAGAGCGCCAAGTGGGTCTCCGGGCTGCAGATGCTGCCGCAGGACCAGCCCGGCTTCTGGGAGCAGAACGGCTACAACATGTACGGCGACCCGTGGAAGGAACAGCGCTACTGGTGAGCAGCGTATGGCGAGTGGCCGACGTGGTCGACACGCGGATGGAGACACCGACGGCCCGCACCATCCGGTTGCGCATCCCGGGATTGCACGGCCACCTGGCCGGTCAGCACGTCGACATCCGGCTGACCGCGCCTGACGGCTACCAGGCGGTCCGTTCCTACTCCATCGCGTCCGGCGGAGGCCGCGGCGCGCTGGATCCGCACGAGCTGCCGGACGACGAACTCGAGCTGACGGTCGAGGAGCTCGCCGACGGCGAGGTGTCGCCGTACCTGGTGCGCGGGCTGCAGAACGGCGACCAGCTGGAGGTGCGCGGACCGGTCGGCGGCTGGTTCGTGTGGCGTCCGGGCGACGACACGCCCGTCCAGCTGATCGCCGGCGGCTCGGGCGTCGTGCCGCTCATGTCGATGGCTCGCGCGCACGCCGCCGCGACCAGCACGACGCCGTTCCGGATGCTGTACTCGCTGCGCGCGCCGTTCTCCGGCTACTACACCGACGAGCTCGGCACGCTCGCCGCCGACGCCGCGGCCCCGTTCCGCGTCGACTACGTGTACACGCGGCAGGCGCCGCCCGGCTCGGACGCGAAGCCCGGCCGCCTCACCGCCGAGGGCCTCATGCAGCGGGTGCTGCCGGCCTCCGACTCCCCCACCTTCTTCATCTGCGGTTCGACGCCGTTCGTCGAGGCGGTCTCCGGCTGGCTGGTCGACGCCGGCCACGACCCGGCACGCATCCGCACCGAGCGCTACGGCGGCATCGGAGGCACGCCATGACAGGCCAGGACTACCTCGACGGCAACGCGGCCGCGGGGATGCTGTCGGAGGTCTTCGCCGCCGACGTCACCACGGCGGTCGGCTGCTGCGTCAACTGCGGCGACGAGTCCGTCGTCGCCCGCGGACGGGTCTACGTGGACGAGCACGGCCTCGTGGTGCGCTGCTCCGTCTGCGGCGACGTGCTCGCCGTCGCCTCGGAGCGCGCCGGCCGCCTCATGCTCGACCTGCGCGGCCTCGCCTGGCTGGAGTTCGCGGTCGAGTAGCCCCGCGATCCTCGGAGATCCGGCGCCGATCGTCGGAGATCGGGCGCCGCTCGTCGGAGATCGGGCGCCGCTCGTCGGAGATCTGGCCATTTCGGCGCGAAATCTCCCTCGGCAGAGCGCTGTGTCGGAGATTTGGAGGGTGTTCTCCGACGATAGGCACTCCCGAGCCCAGCCCTGGCCTCAGGACACGTGCACTGCCGGCCGCCGCTTCACGTCCTTCTCCGCCTCGCGCAGCACCTCGCGCGTCACGGGCGCGACCTCGCCGACCCCGGTGATGAGGTACCGGAACATGTTCGAGATCGGGTTGCCTTCCGTCCACTCGAAGTAGATCGCCGGCACCACGCCCGTGATGTCGCGCATCTCGAGCAGCACCGCCGCGATCGTGTTCGGCACGTTGCCGCTCTTCACCTGCAGCACGCGGTAGCCGTGCTTGACCACGCCGTGCACCACCAGGTCCTCCTCGAAGTCGGAGGAGTCGGAGCGGAGCACTTCGAGGAAGATCGTGCGGGAACGCTGCGGGATGTGGCTGAACTTGCGCTCGTCCTTGTTCTTCTGCGCGTACTCGGTCCCCGTGTCGACGTCGGGCTCGTGCGAGATGATGCGGATCTCGCCCTCCTCCGCGTCCTCGAGGATGAAGTCCAGCGCGGTCACGTCGAAGGTCACCGAGGTCGCGCGCAGCTGGAACGACCGCCCGACGCGCGACACGATCGACACCACCAGGATGCCGAGGATGAACAGCGTCGCGATCCGGAGCCCGTCCGGGCGCTCGATGATGTTGTCGATCGTCGTGTAGACGAAGATCGCCGTGATGACGCCGAACACGACGGTGCGCTTCGGCTGCCGCTTGCGGTACGCCGACAGCGTCACCGCGAGGGATGCGGACGTGATGAGCACCAGGACGCCGGTGGCGTACGCGCCGCCCTGCGCATCCACGCTCGCCTGGAAGATCAGCGTGATGAGGAACGCGATCGCGGTGAAGACGAGCACCAGCGGACGCACGGCCCGCGCCCACTGCGGAGCCATGCCGTACCGCGGCAGGTAGCGCGGCACCAGGTTCAGCAGGCCGGCCATCGCGGAGGCGCCGGCGAACCACAGGATCAGGATGGTGCTGATGTCGTAGACCGTCCCGAACCCGTTGCCGAGGTACTCGTGCGCCAGGTACGCCAGCGCGCGGCCGTTGGCCGGTCCGCCGGGCTGGAAGTCTTTCTGCGGGATGAGCAGCGTCGTGGTGAAGCTCGACGTGATGAGGAAGACGCTCATGATGATCGCGGCCGTGGTGAGCAGCCGGCCGGCGCCGCGGATGCGCCCCTTCGGGTACGCCGGGTCGTCGTCCGGGCGGCCCGTGATCTGCGGCATGACGGCCACGCCGGTCTCGAAGCCGGAGAGGCCCAGGGCGAGCCGTGGGAACACGAGCAGCGCGACGCCCACCACGATCAGCGGGTCGCCGTTCTGGCGGAACAGCGCGCTCCACCAGTCGTCGATCGCGGTCGGGTGCTGGAAGACCTCGACGATGGATGTGCCGACGACGACGACGTTCAGCGCCAGGTAGACCGCGACCAGCACCACCGCGATGCCGATCGCCTCCTTGAAGCCCTTCAGGAACACCGCGCCCAGCAGCACCAGCAGGAAGAGGGTGATCAGGACGTTGTTGCCCTGGAACCAGCTCGGCGCGAACGGGTTCTCGATGGCGTGCGCGGAGGCGTCCGCGGCGGACAGCGTGATGGTGATCATGAAGTCCGTGGCGGCGAAGCCGAGCAGCACCAGCACGAGCAGCTTGCCCGCCCACCAGGGCAGCAGCCGCTCCAGCATGGCGATCGAGCCGGAGCCCTTGAAGCTCTCCCGCGCCACGCGGCGGTACACCGGCAGGGCGCCGAGCAGGGTCAGGGCGACGAGGACCAGCGTGGCGAAGGGCGACACCAGCCCGGCGGCGAGCGCCGCGATCGCGGGCTGGTAGCCGAGGGTCGAGAAGTAGTCCACACCGGTGAGGCACATGACCTGCCACCAGGGGTGCGTGCGGTCGGGGTTGCGGCCGTGGGGTCCCTGCTGGGTGCCGCGCTCGTCCACGAGGCCGGTGAGCAGCCAGTGTCGCACCCAGCCGCCCTTCGCGGACTCGGGCACGGGCCGCGCCTGACCGGGCACGGGGATGGCGCTGCGCGGGGTGACGCGCGGAACCGGCGACGGCGCACCCGGCGCCTGCGCGGCCGGCGCCTGCGCGTCCGGCGCGCCTGACGCGGCCTCCGCACCTGCCGCCTCGGGCGGCGTCCGTCGTCCCGGAGTACCCGGCATCCGCGTCCCTCCGCTCACGTCCCCGTCGCCAGCGTAGCGGTCACCACGCCGAGGCACGGTAGTCCTTGAGGAACACCCCGTGAACGTCTTCGCCCGCCTCGCCGCGGACGATCGGGTCGTAGACCCGGGCGGCTCCGTCGACCAGGTCGAGCGGCGCGTGGAAGCCCTCCTCGGCGAGCCGCACCTTGGTGTGGTGCGGGCGCTCGTCCGTGATCCATCCCGTGTCGACACTGGTCATCAGGATGCCGTCGCTCTCGAACATCTCCCCCGCGCTGGTCCGCGTGAGCATGTTCAGCGCGGCCTTCGACATGTTGGTGTGCGGGTGACCGGGCCCCTTGTAGCGGCGGCCGAAGACGCCCTCCATCGCGGACACGTTGACAACGTACGAGCGTCCGGCCGCCGCGAGCGAGGGCCGCAGCCGGTCGATGAGGATGAACGGCGCCGTCTGGTTGCACAGCTGCACCTCGAGCAGCTCCAGCGCGTCGATCGCACCGATGGTCTGCGTCCAGCTGTTGACGTGCGCGACGTCGGGGACGAGACCGCCGGCGTCGATCGCACTGCCGTCGGCGTGCCGGGCGAGCGACGACGAGCCGGCGCTCATCGCGGCGGTGGCCAGGTCGTCCGCGGTCAGCGCGGCGGGTCCGGCGAGCTCCGCGATGGTGCCGCGCACATCCGCCGCCGAGAGCAGCGGATGCGCCGCGACCGACCGCTCGAGGGCGAGTGGATGCGGGTCAGCGGTGTGACCGAACGTCTCCAACTCGGGCAGCGGGCCGTCCGGCAGGGGCTGGGTCTCCGCGTCCGCGAGCAGCGAGTACGCGCCGGGCGAGCGGCGCACCGTCTGCGCGGCGTTGTTGATGAGGATGTCGAGGGGCCCGCGCTCCGCGACGGAGTCGGCGAGCGCGATCACCTGCGAGGGGTCGCGCAGGTCGATGCCGACGACGCGGAGCCGGTCGATCCACTGCCCGGCATCCGGCAGCTGCGAGAACCGCCGGACGGCGTCGCGCGGGAACCGCGTCGTGATGGTCAGGTGGGCACCGTCGCGCAGCAGGCGCAGGGCGATGTGCATGCCGATCTTGGCGCGGCCGCCGGTCAGCAGGGCGCGCTTGCCGGTGAGGTCGGTGCGCGCGTTGCGCTTGAGGTGGCTGAACGCCGCGCAGGACGGGCACAGCTGGTGATAGAACCAGTCGACCTCGGTGTACTGCTGCTTGCAGATGTAGCAGGCGCGGGCCGTGAGGAGGGTGCCGGCGGTGCGGGAGCCGGTCGAGCTGGAGGTCAGCTCGCGGCCACGGGTCTCGTCGTCGATGCGGTCGGGAGCGCCCGTGGCGGTCGCCGCGATCACCGCACGGTCGGCCTCGGCGACCTGTCGCCGCAGCTCCCGCTTGCGCGCCTGCTTGGACGCCTTGAACATGTGCGCGGTCGCCCGGCGCACGCTCACGTAGTCGGGATGCTCCTGGTCCAGCTCGTGCAGCTGCTGCAGGACGCGGAGGGTGACGGCGAGATCGTCGGGGTCGAGGCCGGAGACGGCCGGGGTTTCGGGAGGCACCGGAGAATTCTACGTGGCACGATGAGCGCATGGATGCGCACCCCTTCTTCGAGACGACCGGCACGGTGTTCGAGTTCGTCGGGGTGGCCGCGATGGCGGTCGGCCTCATCGTGGCCGTCGCGCTGGCGCTCGTCGCCTGGGTGCGTCAGCGGAGCGGGACGGCGGCGTTCCGGACCCTGCGCGAGAGCTTCGGCGGCGTCATCCTGCTGGGCCTCGAGATCCTGGTCGCCGCGGACCTCGTGAAGACCGTCACGTCGACGCCGTCGCTGACCGACGCGTTCGTGCTCGGCATCATCGTGCTGATCCGCACCATCCTGAGCTTCTCGCTGCAGGTGGAGATCGACGGCGTCGCCCCGTGGCGGCGGGCGCTGGTCACCGGACCGCAGACGATCGCGCGGGCGGCGAAGAACGCGACCCGTTCGCCGGACGGGACCGAGACGACCGGTCTCTAGGCCCGGTCGCCGTCGGCGGCACGGCGCGCGGCGCGCTCGGCGTCGCGCTGCTTGACCCGTGCGTTCTCGGCACGGACCGCCGCCTGCGTCGCGCGCTCGTCGACGAGCCACTGCGGCGGCTCCTCCAGCAGCGCCTTGATCTCGGCGGTGGTGAGCGCCTCCGTCACGCCGCCGCGGGCGAGGCCGGAGTTGGAGACGCCGAGCTTGCGCGCGACCACGTCGCGCGGGTGCGGGCCGTCTGCCCGGAGAGCGCGCAGCCACTCCGGCGGGTTCGCGGTCAGCTCGTCCAGTTCGGTGCGGCTGATCTCGCGGTCGCGGAAGTCGTCGGGCGCCGCCGGCAGGTAGATGCCGAGCTTCTTGGCCGCTGTGGCCGCTTTCATGGTCTGCGCCTTCATGTCCCCCAGGCTACCGTTCGCTACCCTCGACTCGTGTCCTCCCGTTTCGCCATCGCCTTCCCGCTGGGTGTCGCCCCGGGCAAGTGGACGCGCACCTTCGAGCAGCGCTTCCCCGACGTGGAGCTGGTGGCGCGGCCGAACACCGACCCGCTGGCGGCCCTCGCGACCGGTGAGGCGGACATGGTCTTCGCGCGCGATGCGGAGCCGGACGACGAGCGGCACCTGATCCCGCTCTACGCGGAGGACGTCGTCGTGGTCCTGCACCACGAACACCTGCTCACGCTCGAGGAGGAGGAGCTGCACCTGGCCGACCTCGCGGACGAGCCGCGGGTCGAGGGCGAGCCGTCGGAGGCGCTGATGCGGAGCGTCGCCGCGGGCGACGGCGTCGCCCTGCTGCCCGCCTCGGTGGCGAAGGCGCTGCGGCGGCGTGACGTCGTCGCGCTCCGGGTCGCGGACGCCCCGCAGAGCCGCATCGGCCTGACCTGGCCGCGCGAGGGGCAACATCCCCTGGTCGACGAGTTCATCGGCATCGTGCGCGGGCGCACCGCGCACAGCTCGCGTAATCCCGAGGTCGCGGCGCGCGAAGCCGCCGACAGCGGCCGCAAGGCGCCCGCGGCCCGCAAGGCGTCCGCCCGTGCGCCGAAGGCGACTTCCACGACGCGCAAGCGCCCGCGCCGCCGCTGACAAGCGGGCGCCCGGGAGCATGATGGGGACATGACCACGAGCGCCGGACGCGAGGCCCAGTCCGAGATCTACCGCGCCGGTGTCGCAGGACGGCGCCCACGCATCCCCGTCGGGTTCGCCCAGCTGGAGCGGGCGGCGCAGCGCCGGATGAGCCGCGCGGCGTTCGCCTACGTCGCCGGGTCCGCCGGGCTGGAGCGCACCGCCGACGCCGACCTCGACGCGTTCCGGCGTCGCCGCATCGTGCCGCGGGTGCTGCAGGACGTGTCGTCGCGCGACCTCTCGGTGGACCTGTTCGGCGTGCGCCGTCCCACTCCCCTGCTCCTCGCTCCGATCGGCGTGCTGGAGCTCGCCCGCCGCGGCGGGGACGCCGCCGCGGCCCGTGCCGCCGCGCGCCTCGGGGTGCCGGCCATGCTGTCCACGCAGGCGTCGCAGCCGATGGAGGAGGTGGCGGCGGCGATGGATGCGGCGGCTCCGGGGGCGTCGCGCTGGTTCCAGCTGTACTGGAGCTCGTCGCGCGAGCTCGTCGCGAGCCTGGTCGAGCGGGCGGAGCGCGCCGGCTGCGAGGCGATCGTCGTCACACTGGACACGCACGTGCTCGGCTGGCGGCCGCGCGACCTGGCGCTCGGCTACCTGCCGTTCAGCCGTGGTCTCGGCATCGCGCAGTACACGAGCGATCCCGTGTTCCAGGGGCTCGTCCGCGAGCGGGCCACGCGGAAGCGGACCAGCGATCGCCCCGGCGGTGGCCCGGCCACCACGCCGACGCCGGCGGCGCTCGCGTCTTTCGCGAGCATCCTGCGCCACCACCCGGGACCGCTGCGCGAGAAGCTGCGTTCGGGCGAGCCGCTCGCCGCGGTGGAGACCTTCCTCGACGTGTTCGCCGACCCGTCCCTGACCTGGGACGATCTCGCCTTCCTGCGCGAGCGCACCCGGCTGCCGATCGTGCTCAAGGGCGTACTCCATCCGGACGACGCCCGGCGCGCGGTCGACGCCGGGGTGGATGCCGTGCAGGTCTCCACGCACGGCGGTCGCCAGATCGACGGGGAGGTCGCGGCGCTGGATGCGCTGCCCGGCGTGGTCGACGCCGTCGCCGGCCGCATCCCCGTGCTCTTCGACAGCGGCATCCGCGGCGGGTCGGATGCGCTGGTCGCCCTCGCCCTCGGCGCGAGGGCCGTGGCGCTCGGGCGCCCGTACGTCTACGCGCTGGCGCTCGCGGGCGAGGAGGGCGTGCGCGAGCTGCTCCGCAACACGATCGCCGAGCTGGACATCACCCTCGGGCTGGCGGGCGTCCGCCGCGTCGCGGACCTCGACCCGTCGGTGCTCGCGCCCTCCGGGACCGGGACGTCCGTGCTCGCCGGCGGCCGCTGAGCGCCGGCCGCTACGAGACGCCCGCTACGAGACGGCCGCTACGAGACGGAGGCTCCGATCAGCGACAGCAGCGCCTGCGCGTAGGCGGTCGCCGCGTCGTCGTGCTCGAACATCCGCTCCTGGTCGCCGAAGAACACGGTCACGCGGTAGCCGTCCGGGGTGCGGGCCAGGTGCCGGAAGCTTCCGCCGAGCAGCTCGCGCAGCTGATCCTCCCGCGGGATCCACAGCGCGTCCTCGACGGCGAGCGAGTCCAGCGCCCACTCCGTGGTGCCGTTGAAGCCGAGGATCGTGCCGGTGTCGAAGTGGTGCGGTTCGATGGTCATCTCGCTGACCGTGAACCGTTCCCCCTCCATGCCCGGGCGGTCGATGGCGAAGGTGTCCCCCGACGCCGGCTGCCAGCGCAGCCCCGCGGCCCGCAGCTGGCGGGCGATGTCCTCTGCGATCATGGATGCTCCTCTCGTCGGCCGGGTGCGCCGGCCGGGCCTCAGTCGGTGACGACGACGACCTTGCCGCGCACGTGGCCGCCCTCCAGGCGCCCGAACGCTTCGACCGTCCGCTCGATCGGGTAGATGGAGTCGATGGGCAGCACGAGCTCGTTCTCGGCCAGCAGGTCGGCGAGTTCGGCCAGCTCGTCGTTGCCGGCGGAGTGCCCTCCGACGTTCTTCGCGCCGCGCGCGGCGGGCCCGAAGACGGCGATCGAGTTCACCCGCTCGATCGGCACGCCCAACTCCAGCGCGGCGTCGATGGTGTCCGGTCCGTGGTTGTCGAGCACGGCCGTGACCCGGTCGTCGTCCAGCACGTCGCGCACGCGGTCGGCGAGCCCCTCGCCGTAGGCGACCGGGATGACGCCGAGGGACTCCAGGAACTCGTGGTTCTCCTCGCTCGCCGTCCCGATGACGGTCGCGCCCGCTCGCACGGCGAGCTGCGCGGCCAGCACGCCGACGCCGCCCGCGGCGGCGCTGACCAGCACCGTGTCGCGTTCGTGCAGGTCGAGGGAGCGGACGCTCGCCATGGCCGTGCGTCCCGCGACGCCGAGCGACCCGGCGACCTCGAACGTGAGCGCGTCCGGCTTCAAGATCACCTGACCGTCCTCCGCCACCACGACGAAGTCGGCGATCGCGGCGAACGGCGCGGTGCCCAGCACCGCCTGGCCCAGCTCGAACCGGGTGACGCCCTCGCCGAGTTCCTCGACGAAGCCGGAGAAGTCCGAGCCGATCCCGCTCGGCAGCGTGACGCCGCTCCGGGCGGCCGCCCGCTCGTCGCGATACGCCTTGTAGTCCGACGGGTTCAGCCCGGCCGCCATCACGCGCACCAGGATCTGACCGGGGCCTGGCCACGGCCTCTCCCGCTCGACCACGTGCAGGTAGTCGCGGGAACCGAACTCCTCGAACTGGACGAAACGCGGCACGGACGGGCTCCTTCCCTCTGGTAGGAGGGAGCCTAGCCCCGACCGCCGCCGAAAAGGCACGGAGTGCACCGGACGCTCAGCCGACCGGAAGCAGCGGCGGGCCGACCGGAAGCAGCGCTCAGCCGAAGAGCAGCGCCGCCTCCTCGTAACGCGCGTCCGGAACGGTCTTGAGCCCGCCGGTCGCGTCGGCGATCGAGACGTTGACGACGTCCGTGCCGCGCAGCGACACCATCGAGCCCCAGCGGCCCTCGTACACCGCATCCACCGCCGCCATGCCGAGGCGGGTCGCGAGCACGCGGTCGTAGGCGCTGGGGACGCCGCCGCGCTGCATGTGGCCGAGGACGGTCGCGCGCGACTCGATGCCGGTGCGCTCCTCGATCATCGGGGCGAGCATCTCGCCGATCCCGCCGAGGCGGGGACGGTTGAACGCGTCGAGTCCCTTGTGGGAGTGCGCCTCCTCCATCGTGTCCAGGTGGAAGCCCTCGGACACGACGATGACCGGGGCGCGCCCGCGGTCGCGGACCGACTCCACCCACTCGCAGATCTGCTCGATCGACTGCGGCTGCTCCGGGATGAGGATGGCGTGCGCGCCGCCCGCCATGCCCGAGTGCAGGGCGATCCAGCCGACGTGGCGGCCCATGACCTCCACGACCATGCAGCGCTGGTGCGACTCGGCGGTCGTGCGGAGGCGGTCGATCGCCTCCGTGGCGATCTCCACGGCGGTGTCGAAGCCGAACGAGTAGTCGGTCGCCGCCAGGTCGTTGTCGATGGTCTTCGGGACGCCGACGATCTTGAGGCCGGCGTCGGTGAGACGGCGCGCAGCGGTCAGCGTGCCCTCGCCGCCGATGGCGATGATGGCGTCGATGCCGTTCTCATCCATCATCCGCTGGATGTTCTCCGGGCCGCCCTTCTCGCCCTCGAACGGGTTGGTGCGACTGGAACCGAGGATGGTGCCGCCCTGGCGGGACAGCCCGCGGACGCTGTGGCGGTCGAGCGGCATGATGTCACCCTCGACCACTCCGCGCCAGCCGTAGCGGAAACCGGCGAACTCGGAGTGGTGGACGCGATCGCCCTTCAGGACCGCGCCCCGGATGACCGCGTTCAGTCCCGGGCAGTCGCCGCCGCTGGTGAGGATGCCGATCTTCATGCTGCTCCGTTTCTCGTGCGTGCTTGAATCATGCCCGCCCCGACCGGGCTGCACAAAATCGCACTGGACGAGAAGCCGCGTGCAGTGGTAGGCGGATCAGAGCCCGAGCGCCCGCTGCAGCTTCGACGAGC
The DNA here is from genome assembly GCF_052044215.1 of Leifsonia sp. 22587. NCBI lineage: Bacteria > Bacillati > Actinomycetota > Actinomycetes > Micrococcales > Microbacteriaceae > Leifsonia > Leifsonia sp. 22587. Next base: position 147,755 of record NZ_JBQENB010000004.1, on the reverse strand, counting down.
TGGCGGACGGACGCGCTCCGGCGGCGAGCAGCCGCTCCTCGATCTCGTCGAGCAGGGCCGTGCGGCGCTCGCGCGTGTCCGGCGCCCCGGCGAGGAGCTCCACCTCCCACTCGCGCCACTCCTGCGTGCCGCCCGAGCGCAGGTTCTCGCTGCGCACGTGGTCGTCGGTCAGTTCGGCGAGCTCGAAACCGGCCGCATCCTGCAGCAGCACGCTGTCGCGCTGGTTGGTGACCCGGGCGATCGGCTGGAGGGGCCGGTCGCCGATCAGGTCGCGCAGCTGCTCCCGCAGTTCGGCGGGCGGCTCGTCGCCGTCGGTCAGCGGCCAGTGGAGTTCGGTGCGGCCCTCGTCCGCCGGCAGCTTGACGTGCCACCCGGCGTCGTGGCCGCCGCGGCGCACGCGCACGGCTGTGCGGTGCTGGGCCAGGGTCAGGTCGGCCGTGTCGAAGTATGTGGCGACCAGGTCGTGCCGCTCGGGCTCGCCCTGGACGGCGACCGCGCCCACGCCGACGAGCTGGGGGTGCTGCGCCTCAGCGTCGACGTCGTACTTCCGCTCGATCTCGACCTGGGAGTGATGGGGCATATCCCCTGTCTAGCCCAGAATTCCCCTGTCGCGAAATTACAAGATGGGCGGCCTGCGCCCGGTCTACGGTGAACGCATGACAGCTGAGACCATCATCGCCCGCTTCGACGTGACCGGATGGGAGCCCGCGGACCTCCCGGGACTGGGACTCGGCGGCGACCCGGGCGACTGGCTCGGAGCCGTCGTCATGCGCAAGACCTACACCGAGGGACTCGTCGGCGAGTCGGTGGCGCACTTCATCTCGTCGGGCACCGAGGAGGGCGGCCGCGGCTACCTCGCCGCGGAGCGGATCAGCGGACGCCTCGACGACGGGAGGACCGGCTCGGTGACCGTCCACCACGGCGCGCTGCAGCATCCCTCGGACGCGTCGGCGTTCGGCTACATCGTGCCGGGGACGGGCACCGGGGACTTCGCGGAGTTCAGCGGGCGCGCCCGCATCGAGCACGACGAGCGCGGTCCGTTCTTCGTGTTCGAGGTCGACGGAGACCGGTCTTCCTGACCGGCTCCACCGGCGGTACCCTCAGGGCATGAGCGACCCCAGAGGTGACGAGGACCTCGACGACTTCCGCGAGGCGCAGGAGACCGACTACGAGCCGGAGCCGGTGGTGCACGACCCGGAGGACCTGCCCGTGGTCGACGACGAGGACGACGAGCTGCTTCCGGACGACGACCGGCCGGTTCCGCTCGACCCGGACGACGCCGAGATCGCCTGAGCGCCGACGCCGACGGCGACCGCCGGCGGTGACCGCGACGGGCGGCCTCAGCCCAGCGCGTCCTCCAGCAGGGTGATCAGCGCATCCAGCTGCACCGAGTCCGCCGAGCCGAGTTCGACGTCGCTGCCGTCGAGGGCCCGCGCCGCGAGTCCCTGCTTGGCGTCGATCAGCTCGGCGATCTTCGCGTCGATGGTCTGCGCGGCGATGATCCGCCACGCGGTGACCGGCTCCTCCTGACCGATGCGGTGCACCCGGTCGATCGCCTGGGTCTGCTCGGCCGCCGTCCACGACAGCTCTGCGAGCACGACGTTGGATGCGGCCTGCAGGTTGAGTCCGACGCCCGCCGCGGTCAGCGAGCACACCGCGACCGCCACGTCGGGATCGTTGTTGAAGGCGTCGATCTCCTTCTGGCGGGCGAGGGCGGACTGGTCGCCGCGGATCGAGATGGTCTTCAGATCCCGGGCTGCGAACGCCTCCTCAGCAGCATCCATCACGTCGATGTGCTTCGCGAAGAACACGACCTTGCCGACCGAGCGCGCCAGCTGCGCGGTGTAGTCGGACGCGAGCCCGGCCTTGGCCTGACCGATCTTGCGGACCATCGTGAACACGTTGTCGCCGGTCTTCGACGACTTCGCCTCCTCGAGCTCCGACTGGGCGACCAGGCGGATGAGGTGGCGGCGGTGCGCCTCGTCGTCCCCGTCGAAGGAGTCGGGACGACCGGCCGCTGCGGCCCGGTGGTAGCGGGCGACGAGGCGGGCGGCGAGCTCCTTCTCGGCCTGACGGACGGAGCGGCCTAGCTCGTCGTCGAGTTCGACCGGCAGGTCGACGACACGGCGGCTGGGCAGGTCTGCGGCGACGTCGATCTTGCGGCGGCGCACGATGCCCATGTCGATGACCGCCTCGCGGGCGGCCGCGTAGAAGCCGAAGTCGGCCGGGGTGAGCCCCGTCTCCTCCAGGTGCTCCATCAGTTGCGCGGTCGGCTTGTTGCCGTCGATCCAGCCGAGGAACTGCCAGATCGCCTTGAAGTCGTCGATGTCGTTGATCAGCGGCGTACCGGTGAGCGCGATCATCAGCGGGTCGGGCGTGGCCTGACGGATGGCGTCCGCCAGTCCGAGCACGAGCCGCGACCGCTGCGAGTGCAGGTTCTTGATGAAGTGCGCCTCGTCGACGACCATCCCCTTGAAGCCGAGCGTGCTCAGCCACGAGAGGTGCCGGTCCAGCACCTCGTAGTTGACGATCACGACGTCGGCGAAGGCGTCGAGGCCCTCCCCGTCGCCGTGGATGACGGTCGCCCGGCGCATCGGCGTCCACCGCTCGACCTCGCGCGCCCAGTTCATCTTGACGACGTTGGGGACGACGGCCAGCAGCGGATACGCGCCGGCGACGGAGGCGGCGAGCACCGACTGCGCGGTCTTGCCGAGGCCTGGCTCGTCGGCGAGCAGGAAGCTGCGGTGCCCCAGCCGGACGCTCTCGATGAAGCGCGACTGGTGGTGCATCAGCTCCAGGTCGTGCGGCGAGTAGCGGTCGATCAGCGGTGCGGGAGGGAGGTCCATGCTGGCCGCCTGGCCGCCCGCGCCGTACTCGAACGACTTGAACAGCGGACCGAGCAGCTCCCACGAGTCGAGTCGGCGCCGCGGAGTGGGGGCCGACGGCGTCAGCCGCGAGAGGTCGGGGGCGAGGAACGGGTTGGAGAGCTGCCGCGCCTTCACCGACGGAGGCACGACCTGCTTCTCGGCGAGCTCCGGCGGGATGACGCTGTCCTGCTTGGCGACGGGACGCTCGATCGTGATGATGAGGTCGTCCGGCGACAGCTCCGTGCCCGACTCGAGCAGCCAGTCCCGGCGCATCTTCTGGGCGGTGGCGCTCGACGGCGACTCGCTCTCGAGCAGCGAGATGAGCGACGTGTCGCGCGCGGCCGTCTTGGCCAGGATGGTCGCGATGCCGTCGAGGCGCTTCAGCTGCTCGGCGCGGGCGGCGTCGCTCAGGTCGGGGTCGGACTTCGCCCGCGCGCGCTCCTCGCGCATGAGGAAGGCGATGACCTGGAACTTGGTGCGGTTCGTCGGGCCGAGCTTCTTGCCGTCGGCGGCCTTCGCCTCCACCTCGCGCACCTTGCGCGCGAGCACGGGGATGAGCCCGTCGTTGTTGGCGTGCCGGTTCTTCCGCTGCTGCGGCCTGGTCGGGCTGGTGCGCTGACCGGAACGAGACATGGTCCTCCAGAGGAGGCGTCGCGCGCTGTCGGAGGACGCGACGCCGTGTGGTCGTGAGGCCGGCGGGGGCGGGAGGACCGGTACCGAGTGGACCGGGCTCACGCGGGTGACGCCGGGAGCGCGGCACGAGATGGCCGCGCAGCACCCATTCTACCGGGTGCGGAGCCGTTCAGCGACGAGTGTCGGCGGGGATCTTGATCGTGACCGCCGCGGCGACGAACAGCACGACGCCGGCGAAGGACAGACCCTGCACCACCGCGTCGCTCAGCGGCAGCGGCCAGACCGGGTTCCAGACGACGGCGACGGGGATGAGGCCGGCCAGCCACCACCACTGCTTGGCCTGCCCGGCGAACACGCACAGGATGAGCGCGAGGATGCTGACCGCGTACCGCACGTAGAGGTACCACTCGCCGCCGACCAGTGCGAGACCGGCCAGCAGCACGATCGCCCCGAGGAGCCCGGGCGCCAGCGCGGCACGGTTGAAGGCGGGCTGCTGCGGCGTGTGTGGTCTCGACACGAAGGACCACTCTACGTGGTGCGCCCGCTCCTCACGCTTCGTCGGCCGACGCCGGGAGCCGTCGAAATCAGTGCTTGCCAGGCCCACGCTCGGCGGGTTTGACTGTGCGCGTCGAAACGCGTCGAGTGCGGAGCCGATCCATCCGCCCCTCGGCGCGGCGCACCCCTGGGGAGGGTCGATGACGAGAACGGACCACGCACCGCAGCAGGCGGCCGCGCCCGCGGTCAAGCTCACGATGCTCACGATGACCGGGATGGTCGTCGGGTCGATGGTGGGAGCCGGGGTGTTCTCGCTCCCCCGCCGGTTCGCGCAGGAGACGGGCGTCGCCGGGTCGCTGATCGCCTGGTCGATCGCCGGCGTCGGGATGCTCATGCTGGCGTTCGTCTTCCAGATGCTGGCGAACCGGAAACCGGAGCTCGACGCCGGCGTCTACGCCTACGCGAAGGCCGGTTTCGGGCAGTTCCTGGGCTTCTTCTCGGCGATCGGGTACTGGGCCAGCGCCGGGATGGGGCTGGTGTTCTACTGGGTCTTCATCATGTCGACCATCGGCGCGGTGGTTCCGGCGCTGGGCGACGGCGACAGTCTCCTCGCCATCGGGATCTCATCGCTCGGGCTGTGGGGTTTCTTCTTCCTGATCCGCCGCGGCATCAAAGAGGCCGCGGTCATCAACCGCATCGTGACGGTGGCCAAGCTCGTCCCGATCGTGGTCTTCATCCTGCTCTGCCTGTTCGTGCTCAAGCCGCAGGTGTTCGCCGAGAACTGGGCGGGCGCCGACTACGCGGGCTCCCTGTTCGATCAGGTGACCGGCACGATGCTGGTGACCGTGTTCGTCTTCCTCGGCGTCGAGGGGGCGAGCGTGTACTCCCGTCACGCGAAGCGCCGCGCCGACGTCGGCAGGGCCACCATCCTCGGCTTCGTCAGTGTCTTCGCGATCTTCGCGTCGGTCACCATCGTGTCGTACGGAATCCTGCCCATGGGCGAGATCGCACAGCTGCGGCAGCCCTCGATGGCCGGCGTCCTCGCCGCCGCCGTCGGGCCGTGGGGCGCCTGGTTCGTGAGCGTCGGGCTGGTGGTCTCCGTGCTCGGCGCCTACCTCGCCTGGTCGCTCATGGCGGCGGAGGTGCTGTTCGTCGCCGCAAAAGACGACGACATGCCGCGCTTCCTGGCGCGCTCCAACAGCGCCGACGTCCCCGTGCCCGCTCTGCTGATGACGGCGATCTTCGTGCAGGTCATCCTGGTGATCACCTACTTCTCCCACGATGCGTTCAACCTGGCGCTCGACCTGACCAGCGCTCTGACGCTCATCCCGTTCTTCCTGGTGGCGTGCTACGCCATGAAGCTCGTCATCACGAAGGAGTCGTACGAGGACGCGCCGCGCGGCCGCGGCCGGGAGACCGCCATCGCGATCCTGGCGACGATCTACACGGCCTACCTGATCTTCGCCGCAGGCGTCACCTTCGTGCTGCTCTCGTTCATCATCTACGCGCCCGCGACGATCCTGTTCGTCATGGCCCGTCGCGAGCAGGGGCGGCGCGTCTTCTCCGGCCGTGAGCTGGTCATCCTCGCGGTCGCCCTGATCGGGGCGGTCACCGGGATCGTGGCGCTGGTGGCCGGCTGGATCACCCTCTGACCGTCTCACCAAGGAGGAACCATGACGGATACGTCCACGACGCCGCGCTACGGCGTCCACTCGGAAGTCGGGCAGCTGCGGAAGGTGCTCGTCTGCTCGCCCGGTCTCGCCCATCGCCGGCTGACCCCGAGCAACGCCGACGATCTCCTGTTCGACGACGTGATGTGGGTGGACCAGGCGATCGAAGACCATGCCGCGTTCGTCGCCGACCTCCGGGCGAACGACGTCGAGGTCGTGGAGTTGCACGGCCTCCTCGCCGAGACGATGGCCGATCCCGAGGCGAAGTCGTGGCTGCTCGACCGCAAGATCGTCGCGGGCGAGGTCGGCCTCGGCCTGATCGAGGGCACCCGCGCGTACCTCGACGCCCTGCCGCCGGCCGAACTCGCCGGGTACCTCGTCGGCGGCCTCGCCACGTCGGACCTGCCCGAGGACCACCGCACCGGCTATGTAGCGCTCGCGCGCGAATCCACCGGCGTCCGCGAGTACCTCATGCCTCCCCTGCCGAACACCCTCTACACCCGGGACACGACGTGCTGGATCTACGGCGGCGTCACCCTCAACCCGCTGTACTGGCCGGCGCGCCACGACGAGACCCTCCTCATGAAGGCCGTCTACCGCTTCCACCCCGACTTCCGCGACGCCACCGTCTGGTGGGGCGACCCGGAGACCGACTGGGCGCAGGCGACCCTGGAGGGCGGCGACGTCATGCCGGTCGGGAACGGCGTGGTGCTCATCGGGATGAGCGAGCGGACCTCACGGCACGCGATCACGCAGGCAGCGGCCGCCCTGTTCGCCCAGGGCGCCGCGACGCAGGTCATCGTGGCCGGCATGCCCAAGCTCCGTGCGGCGATGCACCTGGACACGGTTTTCACCTTCGCCGATCGCGACATCGTCACGCTCTATCCGGCGATCATGGATGCCGTCCACACCTTCACACTCGTGCCCGAGGACGCGGCGCCCGGACTCAGCGTCATCGACCACGGGAGCCGCGCCTTCGTCGACGTGGTCGCGGAGGCGCTCGGACTGCCTCGGCTCCACGTCGTCGAGACGGCCGGCGACAACTACGAGTCCGAACGCCAGCAGTGGGACAGCGGCAACAACGCGGTCGCCCTGCGCCCCGGTGTGGTCTACGCCTACGACAGGAACACCGCGACGAACGCCCTTCTCCGCAAGGCGGGCGTCGAGGTCATCCCGATCGCGGGAGCCGAGCTCGGCCGCGGGCGCGGCGGCGGGCACTGCATGACCTGCCCGATCATCCGCGACCCTGTCGAGTTTTGAACGGCCGGGGCGGCTCCTCGCGGGACCACGCCGGACGTGGTGCGCCCGCCCGGTGACGGAGACCTCACTCTCCGGCCGGACGGGCGACGTGGTGGTGCAGGGTGCTGTGTGGGTGGTGGGGAGGCTGCGGGTTACAGCGCTCCCCGGCGGAGCAGGAACGCGCACGGCGGCGCGTCGGCGCCGACACGCACGGTGACGGCGGAATCGCGGGCGAGCTCGAGGAAAGGCTCGAGCTCGAGTCGGGTCATGGGGACTCGGCGGAGTTCGGCGTCGGACGCGATCCCGTTCACCGCGAACGCGACGTCGGGTACGTCGTAGGGTTCGTCGGCGAGGTCGAGGAACACGATGGGCGACGCGTCGTCCTGGTCGAGCGGGAACACGGAGAGGATCGCCTCGGCGGCGGCCTCTGTCGTGACGTCGTCACCCAGGTGGATGACGGGTGCGGTGATCTGATCTTCCGGGTAGCCGCTGCCCACGAGGGTCAGCGTCTCGCCATCTCTCATGGCGTCGAGCGCGCTCAGGAGCGCGCCGGACAGCAGCGGGCTGAGGTTCTTCAGCAAAGTCGGGCCTTTCCTGTTAAACGAATATTTCTCAACCCCTCCCTGGAGGATAGACCCAGCGGTATGTCCACCCCTACCCCCCCATTAGGGGGGAGGACTGTTGACGCACCCCGCCGAGCGGCGGCCACGGTGCACAGAGACCAGCGGCAGCTACCCCCTCGGGGTATGCGCCCAGCGGGCCTATCCTGGGGAGGTGATCGCAGACATCAAGAAGCGCGCGCTGCATCGGACGCGCATCCTGGAGGGCCAGCTCCGGGGACTCGAGAAGATGATCGAGAACGAGGACTACTGCGTCGACATCCTCACCCAGTCCCTCGCCATCCAGAAGTCGCTCGGCTCGCTCAACAAGCTGCTGGTCGAGAACCACCTGAAGACCCACGTCTCCGAGATGTTCGAGGAGGGCGGGAGCGCACGCGACGACGCGATCGCCGAGCTGCTCAAGGTGTACGAGCTCTCGAACAACCGGGGCTGAGGCCGATCGTGACCGGAGAAGAACTGATCACCATCGTCCGCGGCGACATCACCGACGAGCGGGTCGATGCGATCGTGAACGCGGCCAACTCCTCCCTGCTCGGCGGCGGAGGGGTCGACGGCGCCATCCACCGACGCGGTGGACCGGCGATCCTCGAGGCGACGCGCGAGCTGCGAGCGACGACGCTGCCCGACGGGCTCCCCACCGGCCAGGCCGTCGCCACGACCGCCGGCGACCTGCCCGCGACCTGGGTCATCCACACGGTCGGTCCGGTGTGGTCGGCGAGCGAGGACCGCACGCCGCTCCTGCAGAACGCCTACCGCTCGTCGGTGCGCGTGGCGCGCGAGCTGGGTGCTCGGACGATGGCGTTCCCCGCGATCTCGGCCGGCGTGTACGGCTGGCCGCTCGACGACGCCGCCCGGATCGCCGTCAGCACCGTGCGCGCCGTGCTCTCGTCGGGTGTCGGCTCGGTCGAGCACGTGCGCTTCGTGCTGTTCAACGACGACGCGCTGGCCGCGTTCCGCGCGGCGGCCGGCGAGTGACGGCCGAGGTGACGGACGGAGCGCCCGACCGGGTGGCCGACCGGCCCGAGGAGGCGCTGGAGCGGTTTCGGGCGCTGGTGCGCATCCCCACGATGTCCCGGAACGCCGTCGAGGAGACCGACTGGGAGGCGTTCGAGCGCTTCATCGACGCCCTGCCCCGGCTCTACCCGGCGCTCCACTCGGCGCTCGAGCGGGAGCGTCACGGGCACTCGCTGCTCTACCGCTGGCGCGGCCGCGCCGACGGCGCCCCGAGCGTCCTGATGGCCCACCACGACGTGGTACCGGCGACCGACGAGGGATGGACGCATCCACCGTTCGAGGCCGCCGTCACCGGCGCCGGCGAGGAGCGACTCCTGTGGGGCCGCGGAGCGATCGACGACAAGGGGGCGCTGGTCGCCATCCTCGAGGCGGTCGAGCGGCTGGTCGTGAGCGGCTTCCAGCCCGAGAACGACGTCTACCTGAGCTTCGGCCACGACGAGGAGACCGTCGGGTCCGGCGCCCGGGCGATCGCGGAGCTGCTGCGGGAGCGCGGCATCCGCCCCGCGCTCGTGCTGGACGAGGGCGGAGCGGTGGTCGAGCGCATCTTCCCCGGCGTCAGCGCGCCCATCGCGGTGGTCGGCGTCAGCGAGAAGGGCATCACGAGCGTCCGGCTGGTCGTGGAGCAGGACGGCGGCCACGCCTCCACTCCACCCCGGATGACCGCGACGGTCCGCCTGGCGCGCGCCATCACGCGCATCGCGGGGCGCCCGTTCCCCGCGCGGCTCAGCGAGACGAACCTGCGGATGGTGGAGACGCTGGGCGCCCACGCCAGCGGCCCGCTGCGCGCGGTGTTCACCCGGGCGCGGCGGCTGCGGCCGCTGCTCGTCGCCGTCTTCGGCCGGCTCAGCGATGAGACGCGCGCGATCGTGCGCACCACGACGGCCGTGACGCAGCTGCGCGGCAGCCTCGCGGCGAACGCGCTGCCCGAGACGGCGGAGGCGATCGTCAACACCCGCATCGCCGTCGGTTCGTCGGTCGCCGAGACGCTGGACCACCTGCGCCGGGCGATCCGCGACGACGCCGTGCGCGTCGAGGCGCTCGACGCCAGCGAGCCGTCGCCCGTCTCGCCGTGCGAGGGACCGCAGTGGGAGCGGCTGGCCGCATCCATCCGGTCCGTGCATCCGCGGGCCGTCGTGACGCCGTACGTCATGCTCGGAGCGAGCGACAGCCGCCATTTCACCGGGATCTGCGAGGCGGTGTACCGGTTCACCCCGTTCGAGCTGAGCGCCGGCGAGCGGGCCGCGCTGCACGCGCGCGACGAGCGCATCCACGTCGCCACCTGGCTCCGCGGAATCGACGTCTACGCGCACCTCCTCCGCCACTCCTGACGCGCCTCCTGCTCTCCGGTCTCCCCCGGTCTTCGCCCTCCGTCGAGTACACGAAAAGTGCACGCTCCAGCGGCGCGTCGCGTGCACTTTTCGTGTACTCGACGGTGGGGGCGGTGGGGGCAGGGGCTAGGCGGCGCCGCCGAGGTCGGGGAGGGTGATCGCACGGCTGTTCGGGGGGAGCTCGCGGATGCGCTCCAGAGCGGGAGCCAGCTCGCCGGCCCAGGCGCGGTAGCCCTCGGCGTTCAGGTGCAGGCGGTCCTCGGTGTAGACCGGGTTCAGCTCGCCGTCTTCCAGCGCCAGCGCGGGCCAGAGGTCGAGCCAGCCGGCGTGCGCGCTCGGCGCGAACTGCCACAGGTGGCGGTTGATGTCGCGGATCTGGTCGGCGAACTCGCGCCCGCGCGGCATCACCGACTGGGCCAGGATGCGCGTGTCGGGCAGCTCCTTGCGGAGCGTCACCAGCATGGTCTCGATGTTCCGCACGACGTGCTCGACGGACCGGCGCCAGGCCAGGTCGTTGGTGCCGATGAGGAGGGCGATCGTGGCGGGCCGCGCATCCATCACGTCGCCGAGGCGTGCGATGACGTCGTCGGTGGTGTCGCCCGCCATGCCGAAGTTGCGAACCGATTCGCCGGGGAGGAGCGCATCCCAGTCGCCGTTCTGCGTCAGGCTATCTCCGACGAGGGCCAGGTCACCGCGCTCCGGTCTCCACTCGTCCGCCATCCTCAGCCTCCCTCGTCACCCCCATCCTCCCCCACAACCGCACGGAGGGGAAGGAACGGGGCGAGCAGCCGCAGCTGCGGGAAGCGCGCGAGCTACCGTCGGAGAAGTGGTCTCGAATCTCCGACGCAGCGCTCTGCGTAATGATTTCGCGGGCGGATTCGCTTGAACCTCCGACGCACCGTCGCGAATCTCCGACGTTCGTCTCGGTGCCGAAGGGTGTAGGGGCGCCGCCACCCGGTGCTTCCGTCGGAAAAGTGGTCTCGAATCTCCGACACAGCGCTCTGCGTAAGGACTTTCCGGCCGGAATCGCTCGGATCTCCGACGTACGGTCGCGGATCTCCGACGGAAGCAGGCGGCCGGCCACCCGCCCCTACAGCAGCGACTTCGTGTGCCAGACCGTCTTCGTCTCGGTGAAGAACGCGATGCGGTCGAGCGAGGGCGCCGCGGCGTCCGGTCCGTTCTCGGGGGTGAGCACGCGCTTCAGCGTCTCCGCCGCCGCGATCTGCAGGTCCACCCAGTCGAGGTCGCCCGCGCCGACCAGGTCGAGCGCGTTGACGTCGGCGTGGGAGGCGAGCCACGGCGCGATCTCCGCCGGCGAGCCGGTGAGGATGTTGACCACACCGCCCGGGACGTCGCTCGTCGCGAGCACCTCGCTGAGGCTGATCGCCGAGAGCGGGAACCGCTCGCTCGCGATCACGACGACCGTGTTGCCCGCGACCAGCGCCGGCGCCACGGCGCTGACGAAGCCGAGCAGGCTGGTGTCCTGCGGCGCCACGATGGCGACGACCCCGGTCGGCTCGGGCACCGAGATGTTGAAGTACGGCCCGGCGACCGGGTTGGCGTTGCCGGCGACCTGCGCGAACTTGTCCGCCCATCCCGCGTACCAGACCCAGCGGTCGATCGCCTCGTCGACCTGCGCCGTGGCGGCCGACGCCGAGACGCCCTCCGCCTTCTGGATCTCGTCGACGAACTGCGCCCGGCGGCCTTCCAGCAGCTCGGCGATGCGGTACAGCACCTGCCCGCGGTTGTACGCCGTGGCGCCGGACCAGCCGGACACCGCCGCGCGGGCGGCGACGACCGCATCCCGCGCATCCTTGCGGGACGCCTTGGCGGCGTTCGCGAGGAAGGCGCCCTTCGACGAGACGACCTCGTAGGTGCGGCCGGACTCGCTGCGCGGGAACTTCCCGCCGATGTAGAGCTTGTAGGTCTTGGGGACGGCCAGGCGGCTCATTTGGTGACTCCCTTGCGGGCCGGGCGGACGGAGGGGATGCGCGACGTGAGCGAGCCGGCGGCGGGCACGGAACGGCCGGGCACGAGGTAGGCGCCCAGGCCGTGGCGGCCGCCCTCGCGGCCGTAACCGGACTCCTTGTAGCCGCCGAACGGGCTGGCCGGGTCGAAGCGGTTGAACGTGTTCGCCCAGACGACGCCCGCGCGGAGCTTGTCGGCGACGGCCAGGATGCGGCTGCCCTTGTCCGACCAGATGCCGGCCGACAGCCCGTACGGCGTGTTGTTCGCCTTGGCGATGGCCTCGGCGGGCGTGCGGAAGGTCAGCACGGAGAGCACCGGGCCGAACACCTCCTCGCGGGCGATGCGGTGGCTCGTCGAGACGTTGTCGAAGATCGTCGGAGCGAACCAGAACCCGTTCTCCGGGATGGCGCAGTCGGCGGTCCAGCGCTCGGCACCCTCCGCCTCGCCGATGTCGGAGAGCTCGCGGATGCGCTGCAGCTGCTCGCCGCTGTTGATCGCGCCGATGTCCGTGTTCTTGTCGAGCGGGTCGCCCAGGCGGAGCGTCGACAGGCGGCGCTTGAGCCGGTCGACGACCTCGTCGTGGATGCTCTCCTGCACCAGCAGACGGCTGCCCGCGCAGCAGACGTGTCCCTGGTTGAAGAAGATGCCGTTGACGATGCCCTCGATCGCCTGGTCGATGGGTGCATCGTCGAAGACGATGTTCGCCGCCTTGCCGCCGAGCTCCAGCGTGAGCTTCTTCTGGGTTCCGGCGACGCTGCGCGCGATCTCGCGACCGACCGCGGTCGAGCCGGTGAAGGCGACCTTGTTGACGTCCGGGTGGGCGACCAGCTCGCGGCCGGTCTCCCCCGCACCGGTGACGATGTTGACGACACCGGCGGGCAGGTCGGCCTGCTGCACGATCTCGGCGAACAGCAGCGCGGTGAGCGGCGTGGTCTCGGCCGGCTTCAGGACGACCGTGTTGCCCGCGGCGAGCGCCGGCGCGATCTTCCACGCGAGCATGAGCAGCGGGAAGTTCCACGGGATCACCTGCGCGGCGACGCCGAGCGCGCGGGGCGCGGGGCCCAGGCCGGCGTGCTCGAGCTTGTCCGCCCATCCCGCGTAGTAGAAGAACCAGGCGGCGACGAGCGGGACATCCACATCCCGGCTCTCCTTGATCGGCTTGCCGTTATCGAGGCTCTCGGCGACGGCCAGCTCGCGCGACCGCTCCTGGATGAGGCGGGCGATGCGGAACAGGTACTTGCCGCGGTCGGAGCCGCTCATCCGCGACCAGACGCGGTCGTAGGCGCGGCGGGCCGCGGCGACGGCGGTGTCGACGTCGGAGGCGTCGGCGGTCGCGATGGTCGCCAGCCGCTCCTCCGTCGCCGGGGAGATGGTCTGGAACGGCGTGCCGTGCCCGGCGACGAACTCGCCGTCGATGAACAGCCCGTACTCGTCGCGCAGGTTCAGGATCGACCGCGACTCGGGAGCCGGGGCGTATTCGAGGAAACTCATGGTGTCAGCTCTCTGTCTGTCAGGCTCGGGGTCGTTCAGTCGATCGTCACGTAGTCGGCGCCGGAGTAGTGGCCGGTGGCCAGCTTCTGGCGCTGCAGCAGCACGTCGTTGAGGAGGCTGGACGCGCCGAACCGGAACAGGTGCGGCTGCAGCCAGTGCTCGCCGACCGTCTCGGCGACGGTGACCAGGTACTTGATGGCGTCCTTGGAGGAGCGGATGCCGCCGGCGGGCTTCACACCGATCTCCTCGCCCGTCAGCCGGTGCCAGTCGCGCACGACCTCCAGCATCAGCAGCGTCACCGGCAGCGTGGCCGCGGGCGACACCTTGCCGGTGGAGGTCTTGATGAAGTCGCCGCCGGCCAGGATGCTCAGCCAGGATGCGCGACGCACGTTGTCGTACGTGTTCAGCTCGCCGGTCTCCAGGATCACCTTCAGGTGCGCGTAGGTGCCGTCTTCGCGGCGGCACGCCTCCTTGACGGCGACGATCTCGTCGAACACCTGCCCGTAGCGGCCGGACAGGAAGGCGCCGCGGTCGATGACCATGTCGATCTCGTCCGCGCCGGCGGCCACGGCGTCCGCCGTGTCGGCGAGCTTGACCTTGAGGGATGCGCGTCCGCTCGGGAACGCGGTCGCGACAGCCGCGACGTTGATGCCGCCATCGCCTCCGGCGCGACGCACGGCACCGGCGTGGGCGGCGCCCAGCGCCTCGACCGCGTACGGGACCATGTCGCCGTACACGCACACCGCGGCGGGCCGCGGGGTCGACGGGTCGGACGCATCCGGCACCAGTGCCTTCGCCACCAGCGAGCGCACCTTGCCGGGCGTGTCCGCGCCCTCGAGCGTCGTCAGGTCGATCAGCTCGATGACGGTGTCGAGCGCCCACTTCTTGCTGGTCGTCTTGATGGAGCGGGTGCCGAGGCCGGCCGCGCGCTGCTCCAGGCCCACCGCATCCACACCCGGGATGCCGCCCAGGTAGCGGCGGAGGGAGCCCTCCGTCAGGTCGCCGCCGAGCACCTCGACGGCCCGGGCCGCGGGCGCGAGGGTGCGCACGGGCGGCGTTGTCTCGATGGTCACGTGTTCCTCCATGGTGGTGCCGGGTTCAGTTCCGGGCCGCGGCCGAATCGGTCGCAGCGGTGGGCGCGGGCTGTCCCGACAGAGCGGAACGGCCGAGCAGGTCGTTGGCGGTCGCCTCGTCGGTGATCAGGATGGTGCACAGCCCGCTGGCGACGACGGCGTGCGCCACGCGGTGCTTGGCCTCGCCGGCGATCACGGCGATGGAGGTGCGGGCCCCGCGCAGCTCGTCGAGGCTGAGCCCCAGCGTGCGCGAGTTGAGCTCGGGGTCGGCGACCTGGCCGTCGTCCGTGATGAAGCGGCCGACCACGTCGCCGACGGCGCCCTTCTCGGCGAGCGCGGACACATCCTCGACGGACAGGTAGCCGGAGTCCACGTGCACCGAGCTGGTGTCGACGACGCCGGCGCTGAACAGGTACGCGTTGGCGCTGCGGGCGAGCTCGAGGACGCTCTGCACCGAGCGGTCGGCCTCGATGGCGCGGCGGGTGGCGGCGTGCTCGAAGATCGCGGGGCTGGGCAGGAGCGTCGCGGTGCCCTGCGCCTTGCGCGCGATGACGACGGCGGTGTCGGCGGCGGCGGTGGCCTGCCGGGTGGACGACACGCTCCCGTTGATCTGGACCGGGTTGACGCCGACGGCCCAGCCCGGGCGGAGGCGCGCGGCCACGGCGTGCAGGGTGCGGCCCCAGCTGACGCCGAGCGTGCGCGGCACGGGGCGGAGGGTCGTCAGGTAGTCGGCGGCGGCCTGTGCGACACGTCCCTGGACTTCGGCGTCGGAGTCGGCCGCGGGGACGACCACCGCGTCGGTCAGCCCGTAGAAGCCGCACAGCTCGCGCTCCAGCGAGAAGCGGCGGGCGCTCGGGTGCACGATCTCGATGCGGACGAAGCCGTGCTCGCGCGCCGCGACCAGCAGCCGCCCCACCTTCCAGCGGGAGACGTTGAGCGCGACGCCGATCTCGTCCTGCGTCTTGCCGGCCTCGTAGTAGAGCTCTGCGGCTTTGACGGCGAGGATCTCGTCGGAATCGTTCAGGGCCACCCGTCCAGCTTAGGAAGCGTCGCGCACACGAGCAACATGTGCGTGGTAGCTGCTCAAATGAGCACAGCGCGTTTCGTTTATCGTTGGGTCGTGCCCACAGACCCCACCGCCTCCGCCCGCGCCTACGCCCTCGCCGTCGACTTCGGCGGGACGAAGGTCGAGGCCGCCCTCGTCGACACCGACGGCCGCCTCGTCGAGGGCTCCCGCCACCGCCGCCCGACCGGACGGAACGCCACCGTCCCGGAGCTGGAGGACTCGGTCGGCGGCGTCGTGCGCGCGGCCGCGGCATCCCTCCCCGACGGGGCGCGGATCGTCGGCGTCGGCATCGGCAGCGCCGGCCCTATCGACCGGTCGCGCGGGCTCGTGTCGCCGCTGAACGTCCCGCACTGGCGCGACTACCCGATGCGCGACTACGTCGGCTCGGTCGCCGCCGAACTCGGGCTCGATGTCCCGGTGGTGCTTGAGATGGACGGCGTCGCCATCACGATGGCGGAGCACTGGGTGGGCGCCGCGCAGGGCGTCGACAATGTCATGGGGATGGTCATCTCGACCGGCATCGGCGGCGGCCTCATCGTTGGCGGCCGCGTGATCACCGGCCCGACCGGCAACGCCGGCCACATCGGCCACGTCGAGGTCGGCGACATCCGCGGCGAGGACACCTTCGGCAACCCCTTCGCGCTGGAGGCGATGGCCTCCGGCCCGCACACCGTGGCCTGGGCGCGCCAGCACGGCTTCGAGGGCGCGACCGGCGAGGAGCTGGCCGCCGCGTACGCCGCCGGCGACCTCGTCGCTCGCGAGGCGATCGCCCGCACCGGCGAGGCGGTCGGACGCGCGATCGCGTCGGCGACGGCACTGCTCGACCTGGAGCTGGTGGCGATCGGCGGCGGCTTCTCGCACTCGACGCCCGACCTCTTCGACCACATGCGCACCGTGATCGAGCACCACTACTTCCCGTTCGTGCGCAAGGTCCGCATCGTCCCCTCCGCCCTCTCCTCCGAGGGCCCCCTCATCGGAGCCGCCGCCCTCATCCACCGAGCCCACCTCCTCCCCTAGCCATCTGTTCCTCACTTGATCCGGGTTTCGGGGCTGAAATCGCGGACAAAGTGAGGAAGCGATGGTGGGGAGGTCAGTCCTCCAGATAGCGGGGGCGGGCGGCGACCGCACCGGCTGCGGCGGCGGCGAGAGCGGTGGCCGTGAGGACGGCCAGGGCCAGGGTCCAGGAGTCGGTCAACTGGTGCAGCACGCCGACGGCCAAGGGGCCAAGGGCGCCGAGCGTGTAGCCGATTCCCTGGGTGAAGCCGCTGAGCGCGACCGATCCGGCGTGGGTGCGGGTCCGCACGTTGATGAGCACCAGGCAGAGCGGGAACAGCAGCGGGCCGAGACCCGCGAACGCCACCCACAGCCACGTCGCCGTGCCGGGCACGAGGATGAGGCCCAGGTACCCGACGATGAAGAACGCGACGCCCGCGTAGATCAGCAGGGCCACGTTCCGCATCCGCGCGGCGAGCATTGGCACGAGCAGTCCGGCCGGTATGCCCATCCCGGCATACACCGAGAGCAGGGCTCCCGCCTCCGCCGGGGGCACGCCCGCGACGTCGTGCAGGATCTGCGGCAGCCACGCGAACATGGCGTACGCGTTGAGGCTCGACACCGCGAAGATGACCGCCAGCGCCCAGGCCAGGGGTGCGTGCCAGACGCGGACCTGCATGGCCGGCTGCGCGGTCTCCACCTCCGCGTCACTGTCCGGGTGCGCCGGACGCTTGGTGATCAGGATGCGCAGCCACGGCAGCACCGCCAGCAGGCTGACGACGCCCCACATCCCCACCGAGACATGCCATCCGGCCGCGTCCGCGACGGGCACGGCGATCAGCGGAGGCAGCAGCGTGGACACCGACATGACGGTCGCGTACAGCGAGGTCACCAGCCCGATGCGGTCCGGGAAGTAGCGCTTCACCAGCGGCGGCAGCAGGACGTTCCCCACGCCCATCCCCGCGAAGGTCACGGCCGAGCCGATGGCGAGCACGACGAAGGAGGGCGCCGCGGCGCGGAGGAGATGCCCGATCACCATCACGCCGAGGGCGAGCACCACGACCGCCTCGAGGCTGAGCCGGCGGGTGAACGACGGGGCGATCAGCCCGAACAGGGCGAAGCACACCGGCGGCAGCATCCCGAGCAGCCCGACGCCGATGCTGGAGACCGGGAAGTCGGCGCGGATCTCGGCGAAGATCGGCGACAGCGCGGCCACGGCCGTGCGCAGGTTCGCCGCCACCAGCAGGATGCCGACCAGCGCGATCGCGCGACCGTGCCAGAGCGGCCGTGCGACGGCAGTCGCGGAGGCGTCGGCGGAGGCGTCCGCCATCAGGAGGGCTCGCCCGCGGCCGCGGCCTCGTCGGCGGCGGGAGCGCTGCCCGTCGTGCCGGCGCCGGTCCCCGTCCCGAGGATGCGGCGGGCCTGCTCCACGTCGTCGGCGATCTGCGCGATGAGCGGCTCGATGCCGGTGTAGGCGACCATCCCGCGGATGCGCTGCACGAACGACACCTCGACGGTGTGGTCGTACAGGTCCAGCTCGCGGTCGAGCACGTAGGCCTCGACCTGCTTGTGCGGCACGCCCTCGAACGTCGGGTTGTTGCCGACGGAGATCGCGGCCGGATAGCGCCGGCCGGCATCCGTCAACCAGCCCGCGTAGACGCCGTCGGCCGGGATGAGGCCCTCCGACTCCGGGGACAGGTTGGCGGTCGGGAAGCCGAGTTCGCGTCCCCGCGCGGCCCCGTGCACGACGAGCCCGCGCACGGTCGGCGCCGACCCGAGCAGCTGCGTGGCATGGCCGACGTCGCCGTCGGCGAGCAGTTCGCGGATCCACGTGGACGACACCCGGCGGCCGTGCTCGGGGCGCACGTCGTCGATGAGCTCGACCGAGAAGCCGTACGTCTCGCCCAGCCGGCGCAGCATGTCGACATCGCCGGCCCCACGCGCGCCGAAGCGGAAGTCGCTGCCGACGAGCACCGCCGCAGCGTGCAGCCGGTCGACGAGGATGTGGTGCACGAACGCGTCCGGCGCAAGCGAAGCGAGGGCGCGGTCGAACGTCACCATGAGCGTCGCGTCGACGCCCGTCGCGGCCAGCAGGTCGAGCTTCTGGGCGTTGCTGACCAGCGATGCCGGACACTTCTCGGGCGCGAGCACCTCGAGCGGGTTGCGGTCGAAGGTGATGACCGTCGACACCAGCCCGCGCTCGGCGGCCACCGCCCGCAGCCGGTCGATCACCGCGCGGTGCCCGGTGTGGACGCCGTCGAACTTGCCGATCGTGACCGCGCTGGGCCCCCAGCCGTCCGGGATCTCGGCGACCTCGTGGAAGACCCTCACGACGCCGCTCCCGGACGGTGCGCGCGCAGCCAGAGGAGGCCGAGGATGGGCAGCACCAGTGGGATGAAGAGGTAACCCATCCCGTACACCGACCACACCGTGGCGTCGCGCCCGAACGGGTCGATGTCGTGCAGGCCGAGCGCTTCGGGCGCGAACAGGCTCAGCGTGCCGATCACCAGCACGCCCGCGAGCTCGAAGCTGATCGTGATCCACGCGACGCGGTACCAGACGCGGCCCGGGGCGACGAGCGCCACGGTCGCGACGATGTAGACGAGCGCCGACAGGGCGGACAGTGCGAACGCCACGGGCGCCTCGTGGAAGCGGTCGATGATCTGGAACACACTGCGTCCGGTCGCCGCCAGCGCAAGGATGCCGTAGACGAAGACGAGCACCCGGCCGACCCCCGACATGCGCCGCCTCGGGGCGGCGGGCTCGGAGTTCGTGCGCGTTGACGTGGTGTGGTGGGACATCGCTTCGATTCTATTTGCCGCGAGGGGACCTCAGGCGCCCTGCACGAACCAGATCTGCCCCATCCGGTAGACCATGACGGCGATCGCCAGGCAGACGCCGCCCAGGATGACGGTGCTCCAGCGGTTCCGCTCGATCAGCGCCCAGAACCCGCCCGCCAGGGGCAGGATGATCGCGGAGATCAGGTAGATGTAGAACTCGGCCAGGCTCCCGGACGGCGAGTTGCCCACCGCCGGCGCGATGATCGCGATCACCAGCTGCACGAGCAGCAGCAGCTCGACGAGCGCGACCGCCCCCATGCTGAGGTCGCCCGGCACCCGGCCGATGAGGCCGAGCACCACGCACAGGATGCCCGCGGCGCAGGCCACGACGACCTGCACCGTGGTGAACCAGTCGATCATGCGCTGCCCTCCGACGGCGCGACGGCTTCGTCCGTGGGGAAGTTCACGAGCGTCCTGGCTTCCTTTCCGCGGAATTCGACCAGCCCGACGAGCGCGCCGCTCGGGGCGACGGCCGCGACCGGCTCCCCGCCCGGGCCCTCCCGGTCGGCGAGGTGGATGCGGCGGCCGTGGGTCAGGTCGATGGCCTGCTGCTCGGTGAGGTCGAGCCGCTCGAACAGCCGGGTGGCCGCCTCGACCGCCGGGATCAGCGCGGCCCGCGCATCCAGCCCGGCCAGCTCGTGCGCATCCTGAACCGAGAAGGCGCCGATGCGGGTGCGGCGGAGCGCGGTCAGGTGCCCACCCACGTCGAGGGCGGCTCCGAGATCGCGGGCCAGCGAGCGGATGTACGTTCCCGACGAGCAGACGACCCGCACATCCAGGTCGATGAAGCCCTCACCGCGCCGCGTCTCGAGCAGTTCGAACTCGGCGACCGTGACGGCCCGCGCCTTCAGCTCGACCTGCTCCCCCGCGCGCACGCGGGCGTAGGCGCGCTTGCCGTCCACCTTGATGGCGCTCACCGAGCTCGGCACCTGCTCGATCTCGCCGGTGAGCGCGAGGATGCCCGTGGCGATCGCCTCGCCGCTCACGGCATCCAACTCCTCCGTGGTCGCGGGCGGAAGCAGCTCGCCCTCGGCGTCGTCGGTCGTCGACGCCGCACCCAGGCGGATGGTCGCCAGGTACTCCTTGTCCGCCCCGACGATGTACGTCAGCAGGCGCGTGGAGGAGTTGACCCCGACGATGAGCAGCCCGGTCGCCATCGGGTCGAGCGTGCCGGCGTGGCCGACCTTGCGCGTTCCGGCCGCCTTCCGCACGCGCGCGACGACGTCGTGACTCGTCATCCCGTCCGGCTTGTCGATCAGGATGAGGCCGCTTCCGGTCATGCGCGAGCGCCTTCGGTGGCGGACACGTCGAGGACCAGCTGCAGCTTGGTGCGGAAGGTGCACTCGATGAGCTCCTTCGCGGCCGGGTCGGTGTCGTACTCGTCGGTCATCCGCAGGCCCAGCAGCGTGTTGAGCAGCATGCCCTCGGCCAGGAACGACCGCGACTCCTCCGGCGAGAACCCCGCACCTTCGCGCAGCAGGCGGTAGATGGTCAGGAACCCGTCGCGCGCCTTGCCGCCGATGGTCGGGTCCTGGCCCATGCTGAACGCCTGCATGAGGGACAGCAGGAGGCCGCGGTCCTCGATCAGGTTGACGTACGCCAGGCCGAGGCGGCGGCCGATCTCGCCGTGCACCCCCGCCGGCGTCACCGCCGACGGGCCCTCCGGACTGTCGGGGCCCTCCGGCGACCCCTCCGCCTTCCACTGCTCGATCGTGTCGGTGAAGGCGACGAGCAGCCGCTCCAGGGAGCGCGAGAGCACGCCGACGAACAGGTTCTCCTTGCCGCCGAACATCCGCACCACGTAGGGCTGGCTGATCCCCGCCTCGCGCGCGATCTGGTCGGTGGTCGCGCCGAAGTAGCCGCGTTCGCCGAACACGCGGCTCGCGGCCTCGAGGATCTGCACCCGGCGCTCGGCCGAGGGGATCCGTTCGTTGTTCCTGTCCGTCACTCTTGACAGGTTATCAGGCGATTACTAAGGTCAGCTCTTGTAATCATCCAATAACAACAACCGGAGGCGTCGCATGTCCGCTCCCACCGCGTCGCGCACCCGCGCGGTGCCCGTCTGGCTGGCGATCGTCGCCGCCTCGCTGCCCATGTTCATGGCGACCCTCGACAACCTGGTCGTCACCAGCGCCCTGCCGGTCATCGCCCGCGACCTGTCCGCATCCATCGAGGAACTCCAGTGGGTCGTGAACGCCTACACGCTGAGCTTCGCCACGCTGATGCTCATGGCGGTCGGCCTCGGCGACCGGCTCGGCCGCCGGTCGGTGTTCCTGGCCGGGATCGCCGTTTTCACCCTGGCGAGCGCCGCGAGCGCCCTGGCGACCGAGCCGTGGATGCTGATCGGCGCCCGCGCGCTGCAGGGCGCCGGAGCCGCCGCGCTCCTGCCGCTGTCGCTGACCCTGCTCGCCGGGAGCGTGAGCGCCCGCCTCCGCCCCGCCGCCATCGGCATCTGGGGCGGCATCTCCGGCCTCGGCGTCGCCCTCGGTCCGCTGATCGGCGGTGCCGTCGTGCAGGGCTGGAACTGGCAGGCCATCTTCTGGCTCAACGTCCCGCTCGGCGTGATCGCCGTGCCCCTCGTACTGCTCGCCCTGCCGAACACCTTCGGCGAGCGCGTCCGCGCCGACGTCGTCGGCCTGCTGCTGGCTGCGCCGGGCGTGCTCGGGGTCGTCTACGCGATCGTGCGGGGCAACGACGCGGGCTGGGGAAGCGCAGAGGTGCTGATCCCGCTGATCGCCGGCTCCGCCCTCCTCGTCGCGTTCGTGCTGTGGGAGTCGCGGACCACCGCGCCGTTGCTGCCGCTGCGGCTGTTCCGGGACCGCAGCTTCACCGTCGCGAACCTGGTCGGCGTTACCTTCAGCTTCGGGATCTTCGGCGCCATCTTCATCCTGATCCAGTTCCTGCAGGTGGTGCAGGGCCACACGCCGCTCGAGGCCGGCGTCATGACCATGCCGTGGACGCTCGCGCCGATGGTCGTGGCGCCGCTCACCGGACTGGCCTCTTCCCGGACCGGGACGCGCCTCCCCGTCGTCGTGGGCCTCGCGCTCCTCGCCATCGCCATGAGCTGGATCGCGCTGACGCTCTCGGCGACGCTCCCCTACTCCGAGATGTGGCCGCCGTTCCTGCTCGCCGGCATCGGGATGGGACTCGTCTTCGCGCCGAGCTCGACCGCCGTGCTCGCCAACATGCGCCCGGCCGACCACGCCAAGGCGTCCGGCACGAACTCGACCCTGCGGGAGGTGGGCGTGGCGCTGGGTGTCGCCGTCCTGACCGCCGTCTTCACCGGCGCCGGCGGCACGCTCACCCCGACCGGCTACGTGGATGCGGCGATCCCCGCCGTCTGGGTCGGAGCCGGGGTGCTCGGCGCCGCGACGCTGATCGCCCTCGCCCTGCCGGGCCGCCGCGCCGCGGCCCGCGCGGCCGCTGCGGTCGCGGCCGCCGAGCCGGCGCCGGTCGCCGAGCCGGCGCCCGTCGCCGCCCTCGCGGCCGCCGAGCCCATCCCGCTCGTCGCCGACTGAGCATCCAGGGACGCCGTTAGGCTGGAACGCGTGCGAATCGGCGTGATCGGAACCGGGGCCATCGGCGGCACGATCGCGGCGCTGCTCGACCGGGTCGGGCACCTCGTCGAGGTGACCGCGCGCGGCGCGCAGCTGGAGGCCATCCGCGCCGACGGTCTACGGCTCGACGGCGGCTGGGGCACCCACACCGCGCGGGTCGCCGCGGCGGAGACCCTGCAGACCCGGCCGGAGCTGGCGTTCCTGTGCACGAAGGCGCAGGATGCGGCGGCCGCGATCCGCGCCAACGCCGACCTCCTCGACGGCATCACCGTCGTCGTGGTGCAGAACGGCCTCGCGGGTCTGCGCGAGGCCCAGCAGCTCCTCCCCGGCTCCGACTGCGTCGGCGCGCTGGCCCTGTACGCCGCGAGCTTCCTCTCCCCCGGACGCGTCTCCGTCACCACCACCGCCAACACGTATTTGGGCGCCGGCGACGGCCCGCCGCCGGCCGCGGCGGTGGAGGCCGCGCGCATCCTGGACGCCGCCATGCCCGCGTTCGCGATCGACAACTTCACCGGCGCCCAGTGGACCAAGCTCATCGTGAACCAGATCAACGCGCTCCCCGCGATCACCGGGTTGAGCGCTCAGGAGGTCATCGGCGACCGCCGGCTGCGCGCCGTCCTGACGGCGAGCCTGCAGGAGGCGACGCGCATCGGCTACGCGCGCGGCGTCCGCTACGGCAGCATCCAGGGCCTGGACGACCGGCTCCTGCGCGTCGTCGCCCGCGCACCGCGCTGGGCGGCGCAGGGCGTCCCGCTGCTGATGCGCCGCCGGATGGGCTCCACGCCCAACCCGGGCTCGACCCTGCAGAGCATCCGCCGCGGCCAGCTCACCGAGATCGACTACCTGAACGGCGCCGTCGTCGACGAGGCCCGCGCGGCCGGGCAGGATGCGCCGATCAACGCCGCGCTCACGGCGCTCGTCCACGAGGTGGAGGGCACGGGCGCCTTCCTCACCCCGGCCGAGGTCGCCGAGCGGATGCGACCCCTCGTCTCCTGACGACCCTTCAGGGACCCCGCTCCACCCACCGCGGCTCCCCCGCGTCGCTCTCGTCGACCAGGAAATCCGCGGTGCCCTCCGGGTCCGCGTCCGCCACATAGAGCGGGTCGAGCACGGCATTCGTCAGGAGGATGGACGCGTTCCACGAACCGCGCAGCGACGGCCGCAGCACGAACTCGCCGTCCACGACGAGCACCGCGTCCTGACCAGCAGTCAGCCAGCGGGACTCAACCGGCTGATCGCGCGCCTCGTCGAACGCGCTCAACTGGAAGCCCGCACTCCCGCCGAGCCGGAAGGGATCGAGGAGCACGCGCCGCAGAGTGCTCTCATCGTACCCGTCGCGGTAATAGCTCTCCGCCGACTCGCGCCCCAGCCGCGTGCGGTAGGCCCGCGGGGTGTGGAAGCCGTCGAGCGAGGCGCGGAACGTGTCCGCACCCGACTCCCGGAAGACCGCGGCGAGGTCGTCCGCGAACGCCATCCCGCCACCCGGCCCGCCGCCGTCCACGGCGACGATGACCCGCCCCGCCCGGTACGACCGCCGGATCGCGGCCAGCAGGCCGCGTAGCGCCAGCACCCGCGGGGTCGGGGGAAGCATCATGCGACGAGCATAGGCCGCCGCACCGGTTAGCCTCGATGCATGCACGACTTCGCCGCGACGGTGGTGGCCTGGTACCACGCCAACCGGCGCGACCTGCCGTGGCGGCGCAACGGTTTCACCCCGTGGGGAACCCTGGTCAGCGAGTTCATGCTGCAGCAGACGCCGGTGAGCCGCGTCATCCCGCGGCTCGAGGAATGGCTGACCCGCTGGCCGACTCCCGCCGACCTCGCCGCCGTCCCGCCGGGCGAGGCCGTACGGGCGTGGAAGTCGCTGGGCTACCCGCGCCGCGCCCTGTGGCTGCACTCCGCGGCGGTCGCCATCACCGAGCGCCACGGCGGTGTCGTTCCGGAGGACGTGGATGCGCTGCTCGCGCTGCCCGGGATCGGCGACTACACCGCACGCGCCGTCGCCGTCTTCGCGTACGGCAACCGGCATCCGGTCGTCGACACGAACATCCGGCGCGTCATCGCCCGAGCCGTCGACGGCCAGGCGGAGCCCGGCCCGCCGAGCCGGCGCGACCTCACCGCGATGGAGGCGCTGCTCCCGGAGGACCGGCCGGCCTCGGCGGCCTTCAATGCGGGGATGATGGAGCTCGGCGCGATCGTGTGCGTCGCGCGGACCCCGCGCTGCGACGAGTGCCCGCTCGCCGCGCAGTGCGCGTGGCGCGGCGCCGGCTACCCGTCCTACGACGGCCCGCGGAAGGCGACGCAGAAGCGCTACGAGGGAAGCGACCGCCAGGTGCGCGGCCGCATCCTCGCCGAGCTGCGGGCGGCGCACGTGCCGGTCACCGATGCGGAGCTCGAGGGCGTCTGGCCGGATGCGGCCCAGCGCGACCGCGCCCTCGCAGGCCTGCTCGCCGACGGCCTCGCGGTGGCGGCGCAGGGCGGCTACACGCTGCCCTGAGCGGGGAACACCAGCGGATCCCAGTCCAGGATGCGGTGGCTGTGCACCAGCCCCTCCGTCATGAACGGGTCGCCCGCGAGGAACCGCTCCGCCGCCTCACGTGAGCGGAAGATCGCCATGGACCCTTGCGTGGCAGGATCGCCGAAGGTGCCGATCATGAGCACGTCGCCGCTCGTCGCGAACTCCTGCAGGTACGCGTGGTGGCGGGGGTAGGTGTCGACCAGCCGCTGGAAGTGCTCGGGACCCGCATCCGGGTCGGCGTCGTAGAACGTGACGGCGTACATGCCGTCAGCATAGGACTGCGCGGGGCGTCACGACCGGCGGATTCACACCACCGGCCGCGACGTCGCGTCACTCCTCGTCGTCGTCGTCCTCGTCGGCGTCGTCGTCATCCTCGTCGAGCGACCGCGGCTTCACGTACGGGTCCTCGTCGCCCGCGTACGCCGCACCCGCGGCGAGGCCGGCCACCTCGGTGTCGCGCTGACGCGCCTCCCGCAGCAGGTCCTCGATGTGGGCCGCGTTCTCCGGGATGGCGTCGAGCTGGAACTCGAGCGTCGGCGTGAGCCGGGCCGTGATGTTCTTGCCCACCTCGCTGCGTAGCATCCCGGTCGCAGCCTTGAGGGCGGCTGCGCTGTCCTCGCGCTCCTGCTCGGTGCCGTAGACCGTGTAGAACACGGTCGCGTGCTGCAGGTCGCCCGTCACCTGGACGTCGGTGATGGTCACGAAGCCGAGCCGCGGGTCTCGCAGCCCGCGGTCGAGCCGCTTGGCGATGATCTCCTTGATTCTGTCCGCGAGCTTCCTCGCGCGTGCCGGATCGGCCATGAAACGGTCCTCCCTCTGAAATAACCCGATGAAGCCGGAAGGCCCGGCGGGATGAACCGCCGGGCCTTCACTGCGTTCGACTAGACGCGCGGCTTCTCGCGAAGCTCGGTCGTCTCGATCTCGTCGCCGATCTGGATGTCGTTGTACTTGCCGAGACCGATACCGGCCTCGAAGTCCGTACGGACCTCCGTGACGTCGTCCTTGAACCGGCGCAGCGACTCGATGGCGAGGTTGTCCCCCACCACGACGCCGTCGCGGATGACCCGCGCCTTGGCGTTTCGCGTGATCGTCCCGGAGCGGACGATGACACCGGCGATGTTGCCGAACTTCGAGGAGCGGAACACCTCGCGGATCTCGGCGACACCGGACTGGACCTCTTCGAACTCGGGCTTGAGCATGCCCTTGAGCGAGTTCTCGATGTCCTCGATGGCGTTGTAGATGACCGAGTAGAAGCGCACATCCACACCCTCGCGGGCCGCACGCTCGCGCGCCTTCACGTCCGGGCGGACGTTGAAGCCGATCACGATCGCGTTGTCGATCGTGGCCAGGTCGATGTCCGACTCGGTGATGGCACCCACACCGCGGTGCAGGATGCGCAAGGACACCGACTCGTCGACCTCGATCTTCATGAGCGACTCCTCCAGCGCCTCCACGGCACCGGACACGTCGCCCTTGATGATGAGGTTGAGCGCCTCGACCTTGCCCTCTTCCAGAGCGCGGGTGAAGTCCTCGAGCGAGATGCGCTTGCGGGCCTTGGCCAGCTGGGCGTTGCGCTCGGCGGCTTCGCGCTTCTCGGCGATCTGCCGGGCCGTGCGGTCCTCCTCGGTGACGAGGAAGACGTCGCCGGCGCGCGGGACGCTGGAGAGACCCTGCACCTGGACCGGACGCGACGGGGCTGCCTCGAAGACGGCCTCGCCGTTCTCGTCGGCCATGGCGCGGACGCGGCCGTAGGCGGTGCCCGCCACGATCGCGTCGCCCACCCGGAGCGTTCCGGACTGGATGAGCACGGTCGCCACGGCGCCGCGGCCCTTGTCGAGCTTCGCCTCGATGGCGACACCGCGGGCGTCCTTGTTCGGGTTGGCGCGGAGGTCCAGGCCGGCGTCGGCGGTCAGCAGGACCGCGTCGAGCAGGTCCTGGATGCCGATGTCGTTCCGGGCCGACACGTCGACGAACATGACGTCGCCGCCGTACTCCTCAGCCACCAGGCCGAACTCGGTGAGCTGCTGGCGCACCTTGGCCGGGTTGGCGTCCGGCTTGTCGATCTTGTTGACCGCGACCACGATCGGCACGTTCGCCGCCTGGGCGTGGTTCAGCGCCTCGATGGTCTGCGGCATGATGCCGTCGTCCGCCGCGACCACGAGGATCGCGATGTCCGTGACCTGCGCACCACGGGCACGCATGGCGGTGAACGCCTCGTGACCCGGGGTGTCGATGAAGGTGATGGCACGCTCGATGCCCTCGTGCTCCGTCCACACCTGGTACGCACCGATGTGCTGGGTGATGCCGCCGGCCTCGCCCGCGACGACGTTCGCGTTGCGGATGGCGTCGAGGAGGCGCGTCTTTCCGTGGTCGACGTGGCCCATGACCGTGACGACCGGGGGCCGGATCTCGAGGTCCTCGTCGGACTCGCCCTCCAGCTCCGCGTCGAGGTCGATGTCGAAGCCCTCCAGGAGCTCCTTGTCCTCGTCCTCCGGCGACACGACCTGGATCTTGTAGCCCAGCTCTTCACCGAGCACCTCGAAGGTGGCCTCGTCGAGCGACTCGGTCGCGGTCGCCATCTCGCCCAGGTGGAAGAGGACGGTGACCAGCGACGCGGGGTTCGCGTCGATCTTGTCGGCGAAGTCGGAGATCGAGGCGCCACGGCGCAGCCGGATGACGGTGCTGCCGTCGCCGCGGGGAACGGTCACGCCGCCCAGCGACGGGGCCTCCCGCATCTCGAATTCCTGACGCTTCGCGCGCTTCGACTTGCGTGCCTTGCTCTTGCCGCCACCGCGGCCGAACGCACCTGCGGTGCCGCCGCCCGGGCCACGACCACGGCCGCCGCCACCACCGGGGCGCGGTCCGCCGAAGCCGCCACCGGGGCGCTGGAAGCCGCCGCCGGCGCCTGCTCCCGCACCGCCGCCGGTGCCGGGGCGCTGCTGGAAGCCGGGACGACCGCCGCCGCCGCCCTGACGCGGGCCGGGACGGTTTCCGCCGCCCTGGCCGGGAGCGCCGATGCGCGGCGAGCCGGGACGCGGCGGGGTGGGACGCGGGATGTTGCCGGGCGAGGGCCGCTGGCCCATGCCCTGCGACGACGAGAAGGGGTTGTTGCCGGGGCGCGGAGTGCGCTGGCCCATCCCCTGGTTCGACGAGTACGGGTTGTTGCCCGGGCGCGGAGCGCTCGGGCGCGGGATGCTCCCGCCGCCGGGGCGGGGCGCGGCCGGCTTGACCGCGTCGGGCGTCTCCGGCTTGGTCTCGGCTCCCGCCTTGCTCGCGGCGGCCTTCTCAGCCGCCTTCTCGGCGGCGGCCTTCTCGGCCGCGGCCTGACGCTCGGCGACCGACATCGGCGCCTGCGGCTTCGGGCCTGCTGCGGCGTCTTCCGCCACAGGGGCCTGCGGCGGGCGCGGCGCGGCGGGGCGCGGAGCCTGCGACGGCGCCTTGGGAGCCGTCGCGGTCGCCTTCTCACCGGCCGGCTTGGCCGAGCCGGAGTGTCCCTCGGCCTCGAGGGCGGCACGCAGCTTGCGGGCTACCGGAGGCTCGATGCTGGAGGACGGTCCCTTGACGAACTCGCCCATCTCCTTGAGTTTCGCGAGCGCGACTTTGCTGTCGACGCCGAGCTCGCTCGCGACCTCGTGTACGCGTGGTTTTGCAGCCACAATTCTCCTGTCTGGGCCTACCCCGGACAGGGCAGGCGTTAGTAGCGGACGGATCTCATTTCGAGCCGCTCATCGGTTGTCACTCATGTGAAGTCAACTTCTTCAGCCTGTTCTTATGAATTGCGACCGGATGGTCGCGGTGCCGAGTTCCCCGTTCACCCGAAGAGCACGCCCGAAGGCACGCCGTTTCAGGGCGAGGTCGAGACACTCGTCGACCGGATGCAGCCACGCACCCCGCCCGGGAAGAGTGGCGGAAGGATCCACCACGAGTTCCGAATTCTGGGCGACGATCCTCAGAAGTGAGGACCGGGGAGCGCGAGAACGGCATCCGACGCACGTTCTGACGGGTTCCATCTTACTCCTCCCGGCGCGCTGCGCCGAACGGACGGTCCACCGGCCCATCCAGGCTAGTGGTGCGCGAACGCGTGTCCGTCACCTGGAGGACTTGCCGCCGGGCACGGAGCGGCGGACACTGCGCGCGGGAGGGAACATGAACACACCTCGCGATGAAGCGAACCCCGTCATCCGGCGCACTCTGCGCCTCCTGCTCGCCAGTGCCCTGGCCGCGACGGCCATCGCCGCCGCCCAAGCCGCGCAACCCGTGGTCGCACCGGCATCGGCCGCGTCGGTCGCCTGGAGCCAGTTCGGAAACGGCCCCTCGCACACCGGTGTCAACGCCGCGGAGACCCAGATCATTCCGTCGACGGTCGGGGCGCTGACCCCGCTGTTCACGGCGACCCTCCCGGGCGTCTCCGACGGTCCGCCGGTCGAGCAGCCCGGCGTCGCGACCGCCGGCGGCACCCGCGACCTGCTGTTCACCACGACGAAGGACGGCTGGATCACCGCGACCGACGCCACCACCGGCGCGGAGGTGTGGAAGCACCAGAACGGTCCGGGCTCGTGCAAGATCAACAACGGCAGCACCACCTGCTACACCACGTCCTCGCCGGCCGTCGATCCGTCCGGCGCCTACGTGTACAGCTACGGTCTCGACGGCAAGGTGCACAAGTACGCGACCGGCAGCGGAGCCGAGACGACGAGCGGAGGCTGGCCCGAAGTCGCCACGGTCAAGCCCTACGACGAGAAGAGCTCCCCCGCTCTCACCATCGTCACCACCGGCGGGCACACGTACCTGTACGTCGCGAACGGCGGCTATCCCGGCGACCGCGGCGACTACCAGGGGCATGTGACCACCATCGACCTGGGGACCGGTGCGCAGCGGGTGTTCAACACGCTCTGCAGCAACCTGACCGGGCACATCGCCGCGGGCGGCTGCGCGAACGTGCAGTCGGCGGTGTGGGCGCGCCCGAGCGTGGTGTGGGATGCGGGCACCCAGCGCATCCTGTTCTCCACGGGCAACTCGGTCTTCGACGGCACGCGCAACTTCGGCGACACGGTCCTCGCCATCAACCCGGACGGCTCCGGCGCGAACGGCGGCCCCGTCGACAGCTACACGCCGTCGAACTACGCGAGCCTCAACGCCGCCGATCTCGATCTGGGAAGCACGGCCCCGCAGGTGGTCGCCCCTCCCGCGGGCTCGAACCTGACCCATCTCGCCGTGCAGAGCGGCAAGGATGCGAAGATCCGCCTGCTCAACACCGCGAACCTGAGCGGGCAGGGTCACCCGGGGGCGACGGGAGGCGAACTCCAGTCCATCGACGTCCCGCAGGGCGGCCAGGTGCTCACCCAGCCCGCGAACTGGGTGGACGGCGCGGGCACCTCCTGGGTGTTCATCGCCAACAACAGCGGCATCTCCGCGCTCAAGCTCCAGTCGACCAACGGCACTCCCTCCCTCGTGCCGGTCTGGCAGCAGGCGACGGCGGGTACGACCCCGATCGTCGCGGGCGGCGTGCTGTTCTACCTCTCGAGGAACGGCGTCCGCGCGCTGAACCCCGCGACCGGGGCCCAGCTCTGGACGGACAGCGCGGGCGCGAGCGGTCTGCACTGGCAGAGCCCGATCGTCGTCAACGGCCGGCTCTACTTCACCGACGGCGGCGGCAAGCTCCGCGCCTACGCCCTCCCCGCGAGCGCTCAGAAGGTCGGGCGCCTGGCGGGAGTCGACCGCTTCGGCACGAGCGCCGCCGTCTCCGCGGCGACCTATCCGGCCAACGCGCCCGTCGCCTACATCGCGTCCGGGCTGCAGTTCCCGGATGCGCTGTCCGGCTCCCCGGCCGCCGCGCGGGCCGGCGGTCCGATGCTCCTCGTACAGCCGGGCGCCGTGCCACCGGCCGTCCAGACGGAGCTGCAGCGACTGCATCCCGCGAAGATCGTGGTGCTGGGCGGGCCGAACTCGATCGCCGACTCCGTCCTGGCGCAGCTGAAGTCGTACACGACCGGAGCGGTGACGCGCGTGAGCGGCGGCGACCGGTACGACACCAGCGCGGCCGTCTCCCGCGCGACGGCGACGACCGGTCCGGCCGTCGCGTACGTGGTGTCGGGAGAGTCGTTCCCGGACGCGCTGGCCGCCGGGCCCCTCGCCGCCCGGACGGCCGGAGCGCCCCTGCTGCTGACCGCGGGATCGTGGATCCCCGCGCCGACGGTCACGGAGCTGCAACGGCTCGCGCCGAAGTCGATCGTCGTGGTCGGCGGGCCGGCCGCCGTGTCGGACGCGGTGCTGAACGGGCTGAAGGCGTACACGACCGGGTCGGTCACCCGCGTGAGCGGATCCGACCGGTTCGCCACCGCGGCCGCAGCAGCCGGCGCGTTCCCGGCGGGGACCGCCTCGGCGTTCGTCGCATCCGGCGTCGACTTCCCCGATGCGCTGTCCGCCTCGGCTGCGGCGGGCACGAGCGGCGCCCCGCTCCTGCTGACCCTCGGCGGAGCCGTGCCCGACGGCGTGGCCGCGCAGCTGTCGCGTCTCGGTCCGACGCACATCGCGCTCGTGGGCGGCGACAGCGTGGTCAGCGACGGCGTGCAGGCGGCGCTGGGCGCCTACGTGAAGTGAGCCCGGCGGGCCCGGTCGCCCGGAGGGGCGACCGGGTCAGTCGCGGTCGAGGATCGAGTCCGGCTGGATGTCGATCTTCGCGCCGGTGAGCTTGGCCGCGAGACGGGCGTTCTGCCCCTCCTTGCCGATCGCCAGCGACAGCTGGTAGTCGGGGACGAGGGCGCGGACGGCCTTCAGCGACTCGTCGATGACGAACGCGCTGGTGACCTTCGCGGGCGAGAGGGCGCTCGAGACGAACGTGGCCAGGTCGGGCGAGTAGTCGACGATGTCGATCTTCTCGTTGTTGAGCTCCGCGGTCACCGCGCGCACGCGCTGACCGAGTTCGCCGATGCAGGCGCCCTTGGCGTTCACGCCGGGCTCGGTCGCGCGCACCGCGATCTTGGTGCGGTGCCCCGCCTCGCGGGCGAGGGAGACGATCTCCACGACACCGCTGGCGATCTCGGGCACCTCGAGCGCGAACAGCTTGCGGACGAGCGCCGGATGCGTGCGCGAGACGGTGATCGACGGACCTTTCGGCCCCTTCGTGACGCTCGTGACGTAGACGCGGATGCGCGAGCCGTGCGCGTAGTCCTCGCCGGGCACCTGCTCCTCGGGAGGCAGGATGGCCTCCACCGAGCCGAGGTCGACGTGGATCATCCGCGGGTTCGGACCCTGCTGGATGACGCCGGCGACGATGTCGCCCTCGCGGCCGCGGAACTCGCCGAGCACCGCGTCGTCCGCGATGTCGCGCAGGCGCTGGTTGATGACCTGCTTGGCCGCGAAGGCGGCGATGCGCCCGAAGTCGCTGGGGCTGTCCTCGGCCTCGCCGATGACATTGCCCTCCTCGTCGCGCTCCGGCACGTAGACGGTGACGTGGCCGGTCTTGCGGTCGAGGTGGACGCGGGCCGCGGGCGGCTGGTCGCTGTGGCCGTGACGGTGGTCGGCCTGGTTGGTGTGCTTCAGATACGCGGTCAGGATCGCCTGCTCGATGATCTGCACCAGCTCGTCGAAGGGGATCTCCTTCTCGCGCTCCATGAGACGCAAGACGCTGAGGTCGATGTCCATGCCGGCCTCCTCTATTCAGATCTCGCCGCCGCGTGACAGCGCGACGGACTCAGTCCTCTACGGTACCCGAGATTCCGGAAGGCGGGAACGCCGGGTACCGTTCACCCCATGACCACCCCCAGCCGGGCCGCCTCCCGCGTCGAGCGCCAGCCCGCCGTGCGCGTCCTGGCGCGTGTGGGGCTGGCCGCCATCGGCGTCCTCCACATCCTCATCGGCATCATCGCCCTCGCCGTCGCGGCCGGAGCGGGAGGGAACGCCGACCAGACCGGCGCGCTCCAGGCTCTCGTGGCGGTGCCCGGCGGCCTGTTCGTGCTGTGGGCGGTCATCGTCGGGCTGATCTTCCTGTCGCTCTGGCAGATCCTCCAGGCGATCACCGCCCGGCGGCCCGGCCAGAAGGTGACGGAGGTGGCGAAGTGCGTCGTCTACGCGGCCCTCGCCGGCATCGCGATCTCGATCGCCGCGGGAGGGCGGAGCAACGCCTCCTCGTCGGAGCAGAGCATGAGCGCGAAGCTGCTGGCGATGCCGGGCGGCGTGTTCCTACTCGCCGCGATCGGTCTCGCGGTGGTGGCGGTCGGCGTCGTGTTCATCGTGAACGGGGTCACGCACCGCTTCGAGCGCGACCTGCGCCTCCCGCCCAACCGCTGGGCGACGATCACCACGACGCTGGGCCGCGTCGGCTACGTCGCCAAGGGCATCGCCCTGATCATCGTGGGCGGCCTGGTCGTGTTCGGCGCGCTGACCTCCGATCCCGAGAAGGCCGGCGGCCTCGACGGCAGCCTGAAGGCGCTCGTCGAGGTGCCCTTCGGCGTCATCCTGCTCATCCTGATCGCCCTGGGCCTGATCGCCTACGGGGCGTTCTGGTGCGTCCGGGCGTTCGCCTCGCGCCTCCGCGACCCCTGACCTACTCCCCCGCGGCTCCGCCGAGGTCGATCGCCACACTGCTGATCCGCCGGACGAGGCGGAGTCCCCCGGGCACCCGGGTGAAGCCGAACTGCTCGTAGAACCTCGCGACGTCGGCGTCCAGAGCGTCCACGACGACCACGCGAGCGGCGACGACCTGCGTGGCGGCGACGACCCGGGTCAGAGCGTCCGCGAGGAGCACGCCGCCGAGACCCTGACCGTGCAGGGTGGAGTCCAGGGCCAGCTTGCCGATCATCACGGCGGGGATCTCGACGGGACCGCCCCGGCCGATCGGATGCGGCACCTCGTCGCGGGCGACCTTGTGAGCGGACAGCGAGTAGTAGGCGACGACCCGTCCTCCACGGTTCCACACCCAGGTGACCGCGGTGTTCCGGCGCGAGGCATCGTGCGCGTGCTCGCGCAGCCACACGTCCATCCCCGGTGCCCCGCACGCGAACGCGGCGGTGTCATGACGTTCGGGGTCGAACCGCTCGGAGGGCAGACCCTCACTCACCGGTCATACCGCGCAGGCGGTCCGCGGCGGCCGCGAGCGCAGCGTTGGGTTCCCCGGGTGCGTCGAGCGCCGCGTACAGGTCGTCGAAGAACTGCGCCGGGACGCGCGTGGTCGCCTCGTGATCACGCAGGATCCGCTCGGCCCGCTCCTCCGCCGCATGCCGCGCGAAGGTGGACGTGGGTTCCCCGGTGAGTTCCGCCGCCTGCTCGATCCGCGCCCGGTCGGCGGGGCTCACCCGGAACTCCAGACGTGCACTGGCTCTCATCCCATCCCCTCTCGCGTGCTGGTCTGTACGGACAAGTGTACGGCAACCCGATCGTCGGGGATGGCTACTCCCCCGCGGCTCCGGCGAACTGCGCGTTGTACAGCGTGTAGTAGGCGCCGCCGCGGGCGAGGAGCTCGGCGTGCGTCCCCTGCTCGACGATGCGGCCCGCCTCCATCACCAGGATGAGGTCGGCGTCGCGGATGGTGGACAGGCGGTGCGCGATCACGAACGAGGTGCGGTCCGCGCGGAGCGCGCTCATCGCCTTCTGCACCAGCAGCTCGGTGCGCGTGTCCACCGACGACGTCGCCTCGTCCAGGATGAGCGCACTGGGCCGGGCCAGGAACGCACGCGCGATGGTCAGCAGCTGCTTCTCACCGGCCGAGATGTTGGCGCCCTCGTCGTCGAGCACGGTGTCGTAGCCGTCCGGGAGCGAGTGCACGAAGCGGTCGACGTAGGTCGCGCGGGCCGCATCCATCACCTCCTCCTCGGTGGCGTCGGGACGGCCGTACAGGATGTTGTCGCGGATGGTGCCCTTGAACAGCCAGGTGTCCTGCAGCACCATGCCCATCCGGCTGCGCAGGTCGTGCCGGCTCATCGAGGCGATGTCCACGCCGTCGAGGGTGATGCGGCCGCCGTCGAGCTCGTAGAAGCGCATCATCAGATTGACGAGGGTCGTCTTCCCGGCGCCCGTCGGCCCGACGATCGCGACGGTCTGGCCGGGCTGCGCGACGAGCGACAGGTGCTCGATCAGCGGCGTGTCCTCGGTGTACCGGAACGACACGTCCTCGAACGCGAGCCGTCCCTTCGTGCCCTCGGGGCTCTCCGGCTCGCGCGGGTCCGCGGACTGCTCGTCCGCATCCAGCAGCTCGAAGACGCGCTCCGCGCTGGCCACGCCCGACTGCAGCAGGTTCGCCATCGACCCGAGCTGTGTGAGCGGCTGCGTGAACTGACGCGAGTACTGGATGAACGCGGTCACGTCGCCGAGCTGCAGCGCGCCGCTCGCCACCTGCAGGCCGCCGACGACCGCGATCGCGACGTACATCAGGTTCCCGACGAACATCATCGCGGGCATGATGATCCCCGAGATGAACTGGGCGCCGAAGCTGGCCCGGTACATCTCCTGGTTCTTGGCGCGGAAGCGGGCCTCCACCTCGCGGTGGCGGCCGAACACCTTCACCAGCGAGTGGCCGGTGAACGCCTCCTCGATCTGGCCGTTCAGCTCGCCCGTGTGCCGCCACTGGGCGACGAACAGCTTCTGCGAGCGCTTCGCGATGACCGTGGTGATGACCAGGGTCAGCGGGATGGTGATCAGCGCGATCACCGCGAGCAGCGGCGAGATCACGAACATCAGCACGATGACGCCGACCACGGTGAGCAGGGATGTGAGCAACTGGCTCATGGTCTGCTGCAGCGACTGCGAGATATTGTCGATGTCGTTCGTGACCCGGCTCAGCAGCTCGCCGCGCTGCATCCCGTCGAAGTACTTCAGCGGCAACCGGTGCAGCTTCTCCTCCACGTCGGCGCGGAGCCGGTAGACGGTCCGCTGCGTCACGCCGTTCAGCACGTACGCCTGCAGGTAGCTGAACACCGACGACGCCACGTAGAGCGCGAGCACCCAGAGCAGCGTCTGGCCGACGGCGGTGAAGTCGATTCCCGCACCCGGCGTGAACGTCGTGCCCGAGACGAGATCGGCCAGCTGGCTCTGGCCCTGGGCGCGCAGACCCGCGATCACCTGCGCCTGCGTCAGCCCCGACGGGAACTGGAGCGACAGTGCGCCCGCGAAGACCAGGTTGACGGCGTTGCCGAGCAGCTTCGGGCCGAGCACGGCGAAGGTCACCGAGATCACCGCGAGCACTGTCACGGCCGTGATGGCCAGCCGCTCCGGGCGCAGCCGGCCGAGCAGCCGCTTCGCGCTGGGGCCGAAGTTCATCGACTTCTCGACGGGCATCCCCATGCCGGCGAACGGGCCGCCGCCTCCGGGCCCGCGCCGCATCGGAGGGCCGGCGGGACGCTCGGGCGCTGTCGTCTTCTCACTCATCGTGTGTCCCCCTATGCCGCATCCTGAGCCGCGAGCTGCGACGAGACGATCTCGGCGTAGGTCGCGTTGCTCTCCAGGAGCTCGTCGTGCGTCCCGCGGCCGACCACCCGGCCGTCCTCGAGGACGATGATCTGGTCGGCGTCCACGATGGTGGACACCCGCTGCGCGACCACGATCACGGTCGCGTCCGTGACCTCGCGGGCGAGCGCGGCACGCAGCCGCGCGTCCGTGGCGGTGTCGAGCGCCGAGAAGGAGTCGTCGAACACGTAGATCTCGGGCTTCCGGACGAGCGCCCGCGCGATCGCGAGACGCTGCCGCTGGCCGCCGGACACGTTCGTCCCGCCCTGGGCGATCGGCGCCTCCAGACGCTCGGGCATCGCCTCGACGAAGTCACGCGCCTGCGCGATCTCCAGGGCGTGCCACAGGTCGTCGTCCGTGGCGTCCGGGTTGCCGTAGCGGAGGTTCGACGCCACGGTGCCTGAGAACAGGTACGGCTTCTGCGGCACGATCCCGATGCGGGACCAGAGCACCTCGGGGTCGAGGTCGGCCGCATCCACCCCGTCGACCAGCACGATGCCGCTGGTGGCGTCGAAGAGGCGCGGGATGAGGTTGACGAGCGTGGTCTTTCCGGCGCCTGTGCTGCCGATGATGGCCGTGGTCCTGCCGGATTCCGCCAGGAACGTGATGTCGGTGAGCACGGGATGCTCGGCGCCGGGATACGAGAAGCCGACGTCGACGAACTCGACGGTCCCGTGCCCGGGCACCTCCGTGATCGGATCGGCGGACGCCCGGACCGACGGCTCGGTGCCGAGTACCTCGCCGATCCGGTCGGCACAGACAGCGGCGCGCGGCACCAGCACGGCCATCATGGTCGACATCATGACGCCCATCAGGATCTGCGTGAGGTACTGCAGGAACGCGGTCAGCGTCCCGACCTGGAGCGTGCCGTCCTGCACGCGGAACGAGCCGAACCAGATGACGGCGACGCTCGACACGTTGAGCACGAGCATGACGATCGGGAACATCAGCGCGAACAGGCGTCCGGCCTTCAGGGCCGTCTCGGTCACCTGGTCGTTCGCCGTCCGGAAGCGGTTCGTCTCCACGTCCTCCCGCACGAACGCGCGCACGACCCGGATGCCGCTCAGCTGCTCGCGCAGCACGCGGTTCACGCGGTCGATCCTGTCCTGCATCCGGCGGAACTGCGGCACCATGCGCGCGATGATGATGCTCACGGCGACGAGCAGCGCCGGGACGCTGACCGCGATCAGCCAGGACAGGTCGATGTCCTGCTGCATGGCGAGCACGATCCCGCCGACGGCCAGGATCGGCGCGGCGACGAGCAGGGTGCAGGTCATCATGACGAGCATCTGCACCTGCTGCACGTCGTTGGTGTTGCGGGTGATCAGCGAGGGCGCACCGAAGGCGGTCACCTCGCGCTCGGAGAACTCGCCGACGCGGTGGAAGATCGCCTCGCGCAGATCCCGGCCCACGAGCATGGCCACTTTCGCCCCGAAGTACACGGCGGTGATGGCGCAGGCGATCTGGACGAGCGTCACGCCGAGCATCTCCGCGCCGACGGAGAGGATGTAGCCGGTGTCGCCCTTCGCGACGCCGTTGTCGATGATGTCCGCGTTGAGCGTGGGCAGCCAGAGCGACAGCAGCGACTGCGCGAGCTGGAAGACGAGCACCCCGATCAGGAGGGGCCAGTGCGGCCGGAGGAACCGGCCGAGGAGTCTGAGGAGCATCATGCCTCCGTGGTTGACGACATCGATGGCGGGATGGGGTTGTGGGCATCGGCGACGTAGGGCGACTCGCCCGCGACGCCGACGAGCACCATGCGCGCGAGGTCGTCGATGCTGAACTCGATGCCCTCGTTCAGTGCCGGGAACACGGCGGAGAAGCTGATGAGCCGGAGCACATGCGCCACGCGCTCCGGCGGCCAGTTCAGGTCGCCGGACTGCGGCTCCAGGATGCGCGCGATGATTCGCGCGAACTCGCCCCGCTCCTGCGGGACCGGCGGCCGCTGCGGGCCGATCACCGGCATGATCCGCATCACGCTCTGGAACCGCTCGCGGAGCAGGTACAGGATGGCCCGGACCTTGTGCTCGAGCGGCAGCGCCGGGTCGATGCTGCGCAGCGCCTCACGCAGCGGCTCGGGATCGAGGTACTTCTCGATGGCGGCCTGCACGAGGGTCTCCTTGTCGCCGAAGGCGCGGAAGATCGTGCCCTCCGCGATGCCGGCGGCCTCGGCGATCTGGCGGGAGGTCATCCCCCGGCCGTGCTCCAGCAGCAGCGGGATGACGGCGTCGACGATCATCGCCTTGCGGTCGTCCGCCGACATCGACGGGGCGCGGGTGCGCGGGGCGTCGCGCACAGCATCCTGATTCACGCGCTCACTCTAACGGAGTGAGTGCTCACTCACAAGGTTTTCGCGTCAGTCGCGCGCGAAGATCTCGGAGATCTCCGCCACCTCCGCGTCGGTGGGCGACCAGGCGGTCGCCGCCTCGGCATTGGCCACGATCTGCTCCGGCTTCGTCGCCCCCGCGATGACGCTCGTGAGTCCCGGCTGAGCCAGCAGCCACGCGAAGGTCGCCTCCAGCATCGTGACGCCGTGCTGGTCGCAGAACGCCTGGAACCGGTCCATGCGATCCCACGGAGCGTTGTCGAGCAGGTGCTTGCGGATGTTCATGATGCGGCTGTCGGCCGGACCGCCCTCACGGGTGAACTTGCCCGTGAACAGCCCGTTGTACAGCGGGAAGTAGGGCAGGAAGCCCAGCCCGTAACGGTTGACCGCCGGGAGCACCTCGCGCTCGGCGTCGCGCGCGAGCAGGCTGTACTCGTTCTGCGCGGAGACGAACTTCGGGTGGCCGTGCAACTGCGCGGTGAACTCGGCCTCGGCGATCTGCCAGCCGCTCAGGTTGGAGTGGCCGATGTAGCGGATCTTGCCCTCGGCGATCAGGTCGTCGAGCGTCTCGAGGGTCTCCTCGATCGGCGTCACCGGGTCGGGCTGGTGCAGCTGGTACAGGTCGATCCAGTCGGTGCGGAGCCGCCGGAGCGAGCTCTCGACGGCAAGCCGGATGTAGCGGCGCGACCCGCGCACTCCCCAGTCGGGCCCGTTGAGCCCGGCCATGTCCATCCCGAACTTCGTGGCCAGCACGATCCGGTCGCGCTTCCCCTCCAGCGACTTGCCCATCAGCGTCTCGGAGAGTCCCCGCTCGCTGCCGTAGATGTCGGCGGTGTCGAACAGCGTCACACCGGCGTCGATGGCGGCGCCGATGACGGCGTCCGTGCCCTCCTGCGTCTCGGTCACGGTGCCCGCGCGGCCGAAGTTGTTGCAGCCGAGACCGATCGTGGAGACGATCAGGCCGGACGGTCCGAGGGTGCGGTATTCGATGTTCGCCATGCTCCGAGTCTAGGCACGCGGTCGCGCCCGACCATCATCCGGAATCCCTCCACAACCGGGCCTCCAGACGGCTTATCCCCAATGTCCGAATCCCGCGAGTGGACGTCGGCGGCGCGCTCTAGAGTCGACCCATGAGCAGTTCCTTCGCCTACCTCCTCCGCACCACGAGCCCCATCGGGCGCCTCGAACTCACCAGTGACGGCACCGCGGTGACGTCGCTCTCCATCGAACGGGCCGGCCGCCTGCCGCTCGACGACCATCCCGAACGCAGCACGGCCGTGCTCGACGACGCGGCGGCGCAGCTCGACGAGTACTTCGCGGGCACGCGTCGCACCTTCGACGTGCCGGTGCGCCTGCAGGGCACCCCGTTCCGGCAGGCGGTGTGGGAGCGGCTCGCCGAACTCGAGTTCGGCACCTTCGTCTCCTACGGCGAGCTGGGGGCGTCGCTCGGTCACGCCGGCTACGGACGCGCCATCGGTGGAGCCGTGGGCGCCAACCCGGTGCCGATCATCGTCGGCTGCCACCGCGTCCTGTCGTCCAGCGGCCGGGTCACCGGCTACAGCGGCGGGGACGGCATCCCCACCAAGCTGTGGCTGCTCGAGCACGAGGGGATCCTGCTGGCGGCATGAGCGAGGCGACCACGGAGACCCCGAACAGCACGGACAGCCCGAACAGCACGGACAGCGCGGACAGCACGGACAGCACGGACGGCATGGAGACCCCGGCCGGCA
Organism: Leifsonia sp. 22587; assembly: GCF_052044215.1. Classification (NCBI taxonomy): domain Bacteria; kingdom Bacillati; phylum Actinomycetota; class Actinomycetes; order Micrococcales; family Microbacteriaceae; genus Leifsonia; species Leifsonia sp. 22587. The sequence continues at coordinate 106,888 of NZ_JBQENB010000004.1, read as the reverse complement.
CGGAGAGCACGAGCGACGCGGTGAGCCCGGCGAGCACAGAGCCACGCTCGGCGCTGGTCGTCGGCGACGACGGGCTCGCGCGTTGCTCCTGGTCGGCGAGCGACCCGGAGTACCGGCGATATCACGACGAGGAGTGGGGGCGCCCGCAGCACGATCCCCGTGCGCTGTACGAGAAGCTGTGCCTGGAGGGCTTCCAGGCGGGGCTCTCGTGGATCACCATCCTGCGCCGGCGTCCCGCCTTCCGCGAGCTGTTCCTCGGGTTCGAACCCGAGAAGGTGGCGGCGATGACCGAGGCCGACGTGCAGCGGCTGCTTCAGGATGCGCGCATCATCCGCCACCGCGGCAAGATCGAGGCGACCATCTCGAACGCGCGGGCGGTGCTCGCGCTGGAGGAGCCGCTGGATGAGCTCATGTGGGGGTTCGCGCCGCCCGCGGGCGACAGACCGCGTCCGCGATCGTGGGGGGAGATCCCCGCCGTGACGCCCGAGTCGACCGCGATGAGCAAAGAGCTCCGCCGCCGGGGATTCCGGTTCGTCGGGCCCACGACGATGTACGCGCTGATGCAGGCGACCGGCATGGTCGACGACCACTTCGAGGGCTGCTTCCGCGCGTGACGCGGCCGGCGGTACCGAGAGAGTCGGGCCGACGGCGGATATGGCTCCGACGCCGGATTCTCGCTGGTGAGGACGCTACCGCTCGTGCCCGACCGCAGGCGGATTAATGGTGCTCACACTCCGGTGTGGAAACGGCGCATGGGGATGACACGCCGGCCACCACACGTCGGCCCGACTAAGTGAGGTCGAGTTCGCACCAGGTGCGTCCACGCCCTCGGATCAGTGATCCTCTCTCTTGGTTGTGAGCATAGCTCACTTTCTCGGCGTGCACCACTGGGAATTGCCGGTGAGGCGCGCATCCACGCGGCGTCGCGAAAGAGGCCGGATGCGCGCGGCCCAGCGGCCTGCGTCGGTCAGACCCGGAGCGCGGCCATGAGCCGCCCGGGCACACCGCGCACCTCGGGGACGACCAGCTCCAGGTCGCGCGTTCCGTCCGTCGCGCGGCGCAGTTCGTAGCCTTCGGCTCCGGCCCACGCCAGCAACTCGTCGGTGGTGGCGAAGCCGGCGCCCGCCTCCAGCAACGCCCGGGTGAGCAGACCCTTCGCCTGCTTGTTGAAGTGGTTGAGCGCACGCACGTGACCGCTCTCATCGCGGGCGAGCACGCGCACGTAGTGGGCGCCCTCGCGATCCGGAAGCGGCGCGAGGGCCGCGTAGCCCTCGGAGCGCAGGTCGAGCAGCAGGTCGTCCCGCTCCGCGAGGACGGCCGCCCCGGCGGCGGCCCACCGCTTCTTCAGCGACGGGGACCCGCGGTGAAGCGACAGCCGCGAGTCGAACGAGAGGCGGTAGGCGGGCACAGGATCCGCCGCACCGACCAGTCCGAGCAGCGCCGACTGCACCGCGACCGCATCCGCAGCGGCCGCCCATGCGGCGTCGTCGAGCGTCCCGGCGTCGAGTGCATCGTAGACGACCCCGGTGTAGCGCTCGAGCGCGCGCATCGTCGGGGCGTCCGGGATGCTGCGGTTCCGCTCCACCTCGCCTGACTGCTTGGGGCCGAGCTTCAGAGCGCGGACGGCCGCGTCGTGATCGGCGGCCAGTTCGACGACGGCGCCGACGACCTCCCGGCGCACCGGGGTGAGCGCAGGGAAGCTCAAGCGTTCGAGGGCGAGCGGGGACCCCACTCCCCCGTCCCTCTTCGTCTCCGAGGGCGGGAGCAGGATGAGCACGCTAGCCCTCCACGAAGTCCAGGGCGGTGTTGGCGTTCTCGCCGAGTGGCGCCGCCGTGTCGAGCGTGATGCGCGGCAGCGTTCCGCACGCGCCGCGCCACTCGTCGTACTCGTCGACGCTCTGCTCGACGGCGTACGCGGCGACGATCCCGGTGCGCTTCGCGAGGCGCTCCTCATGGAGGTCCGGGTCGGAGCACACCGTCTCGACGACCCGCAGCTTCACGTCGCAGCGCTCTGCCAGGTCGCGCCACTGAAGGCGCGCCGGCTCCACCGCGTTCACCGCGTCGACCACGACCGAGTGACCGGAGAGGAGCACCTGCTCGGCCATCGTCTCGGCGACGAGATAGGCGGCCAGCCCGGTCGGCTGGTCCGAGTCGATGCCGGCGCGGAGGATGGACGCCTCGATCGGGTCCACCGAGATCACCGTGGCGCCGAGGCGCCCGGCCAGGATCTCCGCCAGGGTGGACTTGCCGGAACCGGGAAGCCCCGCCATCGCCACCAGCATCGGGACGCGGACGTCTCCGAACTGGCGCTCCAGCGGGGCTCCCGGGGTCGCAGCCATGTCAGACCAGTTCGGCCTGACGGGCCACGATGGTGACGGTGTTGTTCTCGACGGAGAGGAAGCCGTCATCGGCGCTGGCCGTGATCGACTCGCCCCCGTTGAGGGTCACGCGCACCTCGCCCTCGGCGAGGATGGCGAGCAGCGGCTCGTGGCCGGGCAGGATACCGATCTGCCCCTCCACGGTGCGTGCGACGACCATGCTCGCCTCACCGGTCCACACTTCGTGGTCGGCGGCGACGACGCTGACGTTGAGGACAGCCATGCTCAGCCGTTCTCCTTCTGGATCTGCGCCCACTTCTCCTCGACGTCGGAGATCGCTCCGACGTTGAAGAAGGCCTGCTCGGCCACGTGGTCGAACTCGCCCTTGGCGATCGCGTCGAAGGACTCGATGGTCTCCTTGAGCGGGACCGTGGAGCCCTCGACACCGGTGAACTTCTTCGCCATGTAGGTGTTCTGCGAGAGGAACTGCTGGATCCGGCGCGCACGCGACACCGTGATCTTGTCCTCCTCCGACAGCTCGTCCACGCCGAGGATCGCGATGATCTCCTGCAGCTCCTTGTTCTTCTGCAGGATCTGCTTGACCGTGGTGGCCACGCGGTAGTGGTCCTCACCCAGGTAACGGGGGTCGAGGATGCGCGAGGTCGAGGTCAGCGGGTCGACGGCCGGGTAGAGACCCTTCGACGCGATCTCACGGGAGAGCTCGGTCGTCGCGTCCAGGTGCGCGAACGTGGTCGCCGGCGCCGGGTCGGTGTAGTCGTCCGCCGGCACGTAGATCGCCTGCAGCGAGGTGATCGAGTGACCGCGGGTCGAGGTGATGCGCTCCTGCAGCTGGCCCATCTCGTCGGCCAGGTTCGGCTGGTAACCCACCGCGGACGGCATGCGGCCGAGCAGCGTGGAGACCTCGGAACCGGCCTGCGTGAACCGGAAGATGTTGTCGATGAAGAGCAGCACATCCTGGTTCTGCACATCGCGGAAGTACTCCGCCATGGTCAGCGCCGAGAGGGCGACGCGCAGACGCGTCCCCGGCGGCTCGTCCATCTGGCCGAAGACGAGGGCCGTCTTGTCGAAGACGCCCGCCTCCTCCATCTCGTGGATGAGGTCGTTGCCCTCACGGGTGCGCTCACCGACACCGGCGAACACCGACACACCACCGTGGTCCTGCGCGACGCGCTGGATCATCTCCTGGATGAGGACGGTCTTGCCGACACCGGCGCCGCCGAACAGGCCGATCTTGCCACCCTGCACGTACGGGGTCAGCAGGTCGATGACCTTGATGCCGGTCTCGAACAGCTGGGTCTTCGACTCGAGCTGGTCGAACGCCGGCGGGTTGCGGTGGATCGGCCAGCGCTCGGTGATCTCCACCTTCTCGCCGGGCTCGAGGTTCAGGATGTCACCGGTGACGTTGAACACCTTGCCCTTGGTCACGTCGCCCACCGGCACGGTGATCGGCGAACCGGTGTCGCGCACCTCGCCGCCGCGGACCAGGCCGTCGGTCGGCTTCAGCGCGATCGCACGCACCAGGTCGTCGCCGAGGTGCTGCGCGACCTCGAGCGTGATCTCGGTCGACTCCTCGCCGATCGTGATCGTGGTCTTCAGAGCGTTGTAGATACCCGGGATCGCATCGTGCGGGAACTCGATGTCGACGACCGGGCCGGTGACGCGCGCGATGCGCCCGACGCCACCCGGCTGCGCGGTCGAAGCCTGGGCTTCGGCGGTAGCGGTAGTCATGATTCGTTCTCTCTCGTTAGGACGTTTACTTTGCCGAGCTCAGGGCGTCGGCGCCGCCGACGATCTCGGAGATCTGCTGGGTGATCTCCGCCTGACGGGCGTTGTTGGCCAGACGCGTGTAGTCGGTGATGAGCTTGTCGGCGTTGTCGCTCGCGGCCTTCATCGCCTTCTGCGTCGCCGCGTGCTTCGAGGCGGCGGACTGCAGCATCGCGTTGAAGATGCGGCTCTCGATGTAGACGGGCAGCAGAGCATCGAGCACGGTCCCTACATCCGGCTCGAACTCGTACAGCGGCAGGACTTGCGTGCGGTCCGGCTCCTCCACGCCCTCCACGACCTCGAGGGGCAGCAGGCGCACGACCTGCGGCTCCTGCGTCAGCATGCTGACGAAGCGGTTGTAGATGATGTGGATCTCGTCCACCCCGCCGTCGGAGGCGTCGCGCAGGAACGACTCGAGGATCGCGTCCGCGACCTCCTTCGCCTGCTCGAACTCCGGGGCATCCGTGTTACCGGTCCAGACCCGCTCGAACGCGCGACGGCGGAAGCTGAAGTAGCCCTGCGCCTTGCGGCCGATGAGGAAGTACACGACCTCCTTGCCCTGGCTGCGGAGCAGCTCGGCGAGCTTCTCGGACTCCTTGAGCACGTTCGAGTTGAACGCACCCGCGAGGCCGCGGTCGGACGAGAAGATGACGATCGCGGCGCGCTCGATCTTCTCCGGCTCGGTGGTCAGCACGTGGTCGACGTTGGAGTAGGTGGCCACCGCCGACACCGCGCGCGTGATCGCGCGGGCGTACGGCGTGCTGGCGGCCACCCGCGCCTGCGCCTTCTGGATGCGGGAGGCGGAGATCAGCTCCATCGCACGGGTGATCTTCTTGGTCGTCTGGGCAGACCTGATCTTCTGCCGGTAGACCCGAAGCTGGGCTCCCATGTGTCTCCTCTTACCTATTCTTCGATCGCGGCGGCGCTCAGCGCTTGGCCTTGACGATGCGCTCCTGGTCGACCTCGTCCGCGTCGATGGCCTCGAACTCCTCGCGTCCGACCGAGGCGAGCGGCTTGCCCTCGCCGGTCTGGAACTCGAGCTTGAACGCGTCCACCTCGGAGTCGAGCTTCGCGACCGTGTCGTCGTCGAGGACGTTGGTCTCGCGGAGCGTGTCCAGGATGTCGGTGTTGCGGCGCAGGTGATCCAGCAGCTCCGACTCGAAGCGCAGGACGTCCTCAACGGCGACCTCGTCGAGCTTGCCGTTGGTGCCGGCCCAGATCGAGACGACCTGCTCCTCCACCGGGAACGGCGAGTACTGCGGCTGCTTGAGCAGCTCGGTCAGGCGGGCGCCGCGCGCCAGCTGACGGCGGCTCGCCGCGTCGAGGTCGGACGCGAACATCGCGAACGCCTCGAGCGAGCGGTACTGCGCCAGCTCGAGCTTGAGCGTGCCGGAGACCTTTTTGATCGACTTCACCTGCGCGTCGCCACCGACTCGGGAGACCGAGATGCCGACGTCGACCGCGGGACGCTGGTTGGCGTTGAAGAGGTCGGACTGCAGGAAGATCTGGCCGTCGGTGATCGAGATCACGTTGGTCGGGATGTACGCGGAGACGTCGTTCGCCTTGGTCTCGATGATCGGCAGACCGGTCATCGAGCCGGCGCCCAGCTCGTCGGAGAGCTTGGCGCAACGCTCCAGCAGGCGGGAGTGCAGGTAGAAGACGTCGCCCGGGTAGGCCTCGCGTCCCGGCGGACGGCGGAGCAGCAGCGACACGGCGCGGTACGCCTCGGCCTGCTTGGACAGGTCGTCGAAGACGATGAGGACGTGCTTGCCGCCGTACATCCAGTGCTGGCCGATGGCCGAGCCGGTGTAGGGCGCCAGGTACTTGAAGCCGGCCGGGTCGGAGGCGGGGGCCGCGACGATGGTGGTGTACTCCATCGCGCCGGCGTCCTCGAGCGCGCCCTTCACCGAGGCGATGGTCGAGCCCTTCTGGCCGATGGCGACGTAGATGCAGCGGACCTGCTTGTTGACGTCGCCCGACTCCCAGTTGGCCTTCTGGTTGATGATCGTGTCGATCGCGATGGCCGTCTTGCCGGTCTGGCGGTCGCCGATGATCAGCTGGCGCTGACCACGGCCGACCGGGATCATGGCGTCGATCGCCTTGATGCCGGTCTGGAGCGGCTCGTGCACCGACTTGCGCTGCATGACGCCGGGCGCCTGGAGCTCGAGCTCGCGGCGGCCCTCGCTGGCGATCTCCCCGAGGCCGTCGATCGGGTTGCCGAGCGGGTCGACCACGCGGCCGAGGTAGCCGTCGCCGACCGGGACGGAGAGGACCTCGCCGGTGCGGGTCACCTCCATGCCCTCGACGATCTCCTCGAACTCGCCGAGCACGACCACGCCCACCTCGTTCTCGTCGAGGTTCTGGGCGAGGCCGAGGACGCCGTTCGAGAAACGGATGAGCTCGTTGGCCATGACGCTGGGGAGGCCCTCGACGTGCGCGATGCCGTCGGAGGCGTCCAACACGTGGCCGATCTCGGTCGCCTCGGCGCCGGTCGGCTCGTAGCTGTTGACGAAGTCCTTGAGCGCGTCGCGGATCTCGTCGGGGCTGATCTGGATGTCTGCCATTGTGATTCCTATCTTGAGGCGGTCAGCCCGCCAGCTGAAGCCGGAGTTCGGCGAGACGCGACGCGATGCTTCCATCGATGACGTCGTCACCGATCTGCACGCGCAATCCGCCGATGATCGAGGGGTCGACGACCTGGTTGATCTTCAGGTCGCCGTAGGTGGCGCTGAGCGCGGAGCGCAGCCGCTCGGTCTGGGCCTCGGGCAGCGGAGCCGCCGTGTAGACCGTCGCGATGGTCAGGCGGTCCTGCGAGGCCACGACGCGCGCTGCCGCACGGAGCGACTCGCGGATGCTGCGGCCGCGGGGCTGCTGGACGAGCTGGCGCACGATCGCGGTCGTCTGCTGCGAGGAGCGCCCGGCGAGCAGGCGCTCGACCAGGGCGACCTTCGACTCCGTCGAGGCGAGCTTGCTGCGCAGGGCGAGTTCGAGCTGCGCGTCGGAGGTCACGGCGCCTCCGAAGGCGAACAGCTCGGCCACGATGTCGACGTCGCGCGGCGCCGAGGCGGCGATCGCGCGGATCCCGAGCTCCTCGATCGCGGCGAGCAGGTCGTCGTGCGACGACCAGCGCTGCGCGACGACGACGCCGAGCAGCGCGACGGTGTCCGCCGGCAGCGAGACGAAGACGCGCTTCACGAGCGTCGCCTTCGCCGCCGGGTCGGCCGTGGGGTCGCTGAGGACGGCTCGGAGCTGGGCCGAGTCGGCGACGACTCGTCCTGCGGCGAACAGGTCCTCAGCCGTCGCCAGATCGGCCTTGGATCCCAGGTCGGCGAGTGCCGACACGGACCGGGCCAATGCTTCTCTGGTGGCGCTTCCCATCAGTTGCCCGATCCTGCCTTCTGCTCGTCCGCCTCGAGGTCCGCCAGGAAGCGGTCCACGATGGCCTGAGCGCGCTTGTCCTCGTCGAGCGCTTCGCGCACGACCGTCGACGCGAGGTCGATCGCGAGCGAGCCGACCTCGCCGCGCAGCTGGACGAGCGCCGTCTGGCGCTCCGCCTCGAGCTGAGCCTGCGCCTGGGCGGTCACGCGAGCGGCCTCCGTCGCTGCGGCCTCGCGGGCCTCCGCGACGATCTTCTGTCCGTCGGCACGAGCGGTCTCGCGGATCTTGCCCGCCTCCGCACGCGCCTCGGCGAGCTGGGCGGTGTACTCCTCCAGCAGGGCCTCGGCCTTGCGCTGCGCTTCATCGGCCTTCTCGATGTTGCCTTCGATCGCCGCGGCACGCTCATCGAGGAGCTTCCGCATGCGTGGCAGCACGAGCCGCCAGAAGAAGACCAGGATGATGACGAAGCAGATCAGCGATCCGACGATGTCGTACCACGCCGGGATGAGCGGGTTGATCGTCTCACCCGACTCGGCGGCGCGAATCACACCGTTTATCATCACTCCTCCTTACTGAGGGATAAAGAGGAAATCAGACGAAGATGAAGCCGACGGCGATACCGATGAACGCGAGCGCCTCGGTGAACGCGATACCGATGTACATCAGGACCTGGAGACGGCCGGCCAGCTCAGGCTGACGGGCCACGCCCTCGATGGTCTTGCCGACGACGATACCCACGCCGATGGCCGGGCCGATGGCGGCGAGGCCGTAACCGACGGTGGCGATGTTGCCGGAGATTGCAGCGATGTCCACGTTGTGTGTTTCCTTCCGTGATGGCGATCCGTGCGGGCGCGCGGATCGTTCTTAGTGTTCCTCGGCGACTGCGAGCTGGATGTAGACAGCCGTGAGCAGCGCGAAGACGTAGGCCTGCAGGACTGCGACCAGGATCTCGAAGAGGGTGAAGGCGAAGCCGAAGGCGAAGGTGCCGATCCCGAAGAGCGACCACCAGCTGCCCGCGGTGAAGAAGAAGAACGCCGTGGCGCTGAAGAAGAGCACCAGGAGCAGGTGGCCGACCACCATGTTCATGAGGAGTCGGAGCGTCAGCGTGATCGGGCGCAGGATGAAGGTCGAGACGAACTCGATCGGCGTCACCAGGATGTAGAGGAACCACGGCACGCCGGGCGGGAAGAGAGCGTTCCGGAAGAAGTTGCCGGGGCTCTTCTTGACGCCGGCGTAGATGAAGCAGATGTACGCGACGATCGCGAGCACGAGCGGCACGCCGATGACGGAGGTTCCCGCGATGTTCAGGAACGGGATGATGCCCGTCAGGTTCATGAACAGGACCATGAAGAAGATCGTGGTCAGGATCGGCAGGAAGCGGCGGCCGTCCTTCTTGCCGAGCAGGTCTTCGGCGATGTTGACGCGGACGAAGTCCAGACCCATCTCGACCACCGACTGGAACCGGCCCGGGATGAGCTTCATCCGGCGGGTGCCGAGCCAGAAGATGATGAGGATCGCCACGACGGCGACGACGCGCACCAGGGTGATGCGGTTGACTTCGAAGCCACCGATGGAAAAGATGACGGGCGGGAAGAACTCGTTGATCGAGGGCCCGTGGAAGCTTCCATCATCGGAGCTTGCGGCCTGGACCAGCAGGTTCACAGCGTTAGCTAACAGCGCTATCTCCTGTTTCGGGGCGTCGAGCTCATGGCTCTCGCGACGACGAACGGTGGGTAACCCTGCACTACTCGCACGTCACGTTTTCTGAGCGCGAACGGGTGGGGGATCACTGACAACTCTACAAGAGTTTTCAGCCCATAACGAATTGGATACGGGTCAGCGCTTCTCACCCGGAAGGGTGACGTCGCTGGCGTAGGGCATGCGCGACCGGAACACCACGACCATGTCGACCACGAGCGATCCGATCACGCCCGCGATGAGGCTCAGGAACAGGACGACGGGGTTGATCCAGGGCTGGTCCTTGAGCACGACGGCGAGCACCAGGAACAGGATGAACTTGACGATCCAGCCGCCCAGCACGATCCCGAAGAACAGCCCGACGAACAGGTCGGAGCCGATGAAACGGTTCGCGATCAGGATGCTCAGCGCGGTGATCGAGAGGAACACCGCCGCCATCGCCGTGCCGATGAGGGCGCTCGTCACGCCGATCCAGCCGGCGAACAGGCCGCCGAGCAGCATCCCGACGACGGCGATGACGCCGGCCAGGATCAAGCCGTAGCGCAGCACGTCGCGCAGGACGGGGTTGGAGGACGGCTGCGCGGGGGCGGCGTGGGTGCTGTCGGTCATCGGGACTCCTCGGTGAGGGCGGGTTCTGTCGTGGCGGCCGGGCGCTCGCTGGCCGCGTCGAGCTGGTCGAAGCGGGCGGTCTCCTCGGCCTCGCGGCTCCCCGCGGGTGCGAGCTCGGCGACGGCCTCGTTGGCCTTGCGGCGGCTCAGCGGTGCGAGCGTGAAGGCGGTGCAGACGACCAGGCCGATGGCGACGAAGACGATCGCCATCCAGTACGGGTCGAAGAAGAACAGCAGGCAGCCGACCGAGAGCACGGCCGTCCACGCGTAGAAGATGAGCACCGCGTGCAGGTGGGTGTGTCCCATGTCGAGCAGGCGGTGGTGCAGGTGCTTGCGGTCGGCGCTGAACGGCGACTTGCCCGCGCGCAGGCGCCGGATGACGGCGAGGCCGAAGTCGAGCAGCGGCACGACGAGCACGGCGAACGGCAGGATGACCGGGATGAACGCGGGCACCAGCGACGACTTGCCGAGGGTCTGCAGCGCCTCCGGGTTGATGGTGCCGGTCACCGAGATGGCCGAGGTCGCCATGAGCAGGCCGATCAGCAGCGCCCCCGCATCCCCCATGAACATCTTCGCCGGGTGCCAGTTGAGCGGCAGGAACCCGGCGCACGCGCCGACCAGGATCGCGGCGATGACGCCGGCCAGGCTGAAGTAGTTCTGCGGGCTGATCTCGCGCTGCAGCAGGTACGTGTAGACGAGGAACGTGCCGTTCGCGATCAGTGCGACGCCGGCGACCAGGCCGTCCAGGCCGTCGATGAAGTTGATCGCGTTCATCACGAGCACGATCGCGAACAGGGTGATGATGATGGACATCACCGGCGAGCCGACCGTCAGGCCGCCGATCGGCAGCGAATAGATCTGCACGCCGAGCCACGCGACGAGACCGGCCGCGACGAACTGGCCGGCGAGCTTCGTCATCCAGTCGAGGTCCCAGATGTCGTCGGCCACGCCGATCACGACGATGAGCAGGGACGCGCCCAGGATCGCGAGGATGGGCCCCTGGTCCGAGAAGATCAGCGACAGCACGCCGAACTGGCTCGACAGCAGCCACGAGACGCCGAACGCGACGAGGATGCCCAGGAACATCGCGACGCCGCCGAGCCGGGGCGTCGGCCGGGTGTGCACATCCCGGGCGCGGATCTTCGGGTAGAGCCGGTAGCGCATCGCCAGCTTGTAGACGACGAACGACATCCCGAAGGTGATGACCGCCGAGATGAGCGCGAGGGCGAGGAGGAGGGTCACGGGTCAGGCGTCCGAGGGCACGGCGAGGGCGTCGCCGACGACCTCCCGCAGCTGGTCGACCGAGACCACGCCCTGGCGGAGGATGCGCAGCGCGCCCGACCCGGAGGCCAGGGCGGTCGCGTCCACGATCGTCGAGGAAGAGTCCTTGCCCTCGACGCGCTCGTAGGCTAAGCCGGCCTCTCCCCCGTCGAGGTAGACGGAGATCGAGTCGCCGAGCATCGCCTCCGCCTCGGCGGCGGTGCGCGCGGCGGGACGGCCGGTCAGGTTGGCGGACGACACCGCGAGCGGCCCCGTCTCGGAGAGCAGCTCGAGCGCGATCGTGTCCTTCGGCATCCGGAGGGCGACCGTGCCCTTCGTCTCGCCGAGGTCCCACACGAGCGAGGGGGATGCGGGCAGCACGATGGTGAGGCCGCCCGGCCAGAACGCCTGGACCAGCGCATCCACCTCGTCAGGCACCCGCTCGGCGAGCGCGGCCAGCGTGGGGATGCCGGGGACGAGCACGGGCGGCGGGGACTGGCGTCCGCGGCCCTTCGCGTCGAGGAGGCGCTGCACGGCGGCGGGGTTGAAGGCGTCGGCCGCGACCCCGTAGACGGTGTCGGTGGGGATGACGACGAGTTCGCCGCGCCCGATCGCCGCCCGGGCGAGACGCATGCCGGTGAGCAGTTCGGAGTCGACCGAGCAGTCGTAGATGGGAGCCATGACGGCTCCAATGATAGCCGGGGCATGGAGGGCGAGACTGGGAGGACGATACTGGAGTCGATGGATGTCTACTTCTTCGACTGCGACAAGACGCTCTACGACTACGACTTCCACAAGCGGCTCCCGAAGCTCGCGGAGCTCGGACGAGTGAGCCAGTACCGGCTCGCGTCGTCCTGGTGGGCGGGCGGATTCGAGCGCGCGGCGGAGATCGGCGAGTACTCCACCAGCGAGGAGTACCTGGACGCCTTCGCCGAGGTGACCGGCGCGCGGCTCTCCCTCGCCCAGTGGCAGGAGGCGCGGAAGGCCGCGATGACGCCCATCCCGGGCGCCATCGCCGCCCTGCACGAGGCGGCGGGGCTCGGCACGGTGTCGCTGCTGTCGAACAACCCGATCCCGTTCAAGGACTCGCTGCCCGTGCTCACCCCGGAGATCGTGGACGTGCTCGGCGGGAACGACCTCGTCTCCGCGGTGCTCGGCGCCCGGAAGCCCGAGCGCCGCATCTACACGCGCGCGCTCGGGCGGTACGGGGTGAAGCCGGAGGACGCCATCCTGTTCGACGACTCCATCGCGAACGTGGAGGGCGCCCGCGAGACGGGCATGCACGCCTACCACTTCGTGAAGCGCGACGACGGCACCTTCGACACCGACGGCATGCGCGACGCCATCCACGCCTTCGCGAACCGCCCCCGCTGACTGCGCCCCCTCCCCTCCGTCGAGTACACGAATAGTGCACGCGACACGCCGCGCGGGCGTGCACTATTCGTGTACTCGACGGAGGGCGGAGGGGGCGCGAGCTCGGCGGATGGGGTCAGCGGCGGCCGGCGGAGCGGCGGAAGAGCCAGGCGGCCCAGACGTAGGCCGCCACGATGATCAGCGCGCACCAGCCGAGGGCCCACCACAGGTCGGAACCGGGATCGCGGCCGAACAGGAGCGACCGGATGGTCTCGATGATCGGCGTGATGGGCTGGTTCTCGGCGATCCACTGCAGCCAGGTCGGCATCGTGTCCGTCGGGACGAAAGCGCTCGAGAGGTACGGCAGGAAGAGCAGCGCGAAGCCGTAGCCGCTCGCGGCGATCGGGCTCTTCGCCGCCAGCCCGATGCCGGCGTACAGCCAGGTGATCGCCAGGATGAACAGCGCCACGACGCCGAGCGCTCCCGCCCACTGCAGCGCGTTCGCCGTCGGACGGAAGCCGACAAGCAGGGCCACCGCGATGACGACGCCGGTCGCCACCAGGTTGCGCAGCAGGCTGGCGACCACGTGGCCGGTCACCACGCCGCGCGAGCGCAACGGCATCGTGCGGAAGCGGTCGACGATCCCGTCGCTGAGGTCGCGCGCGACGTCGACGGCCGTGCTGGAGGCGCCGAAACCGGCGCACAGCAGGATGATCCCGGGCACCACGTACTGCACGTAGCCGCCCTCGGCATCCAGCGCGCCGCCGAACACGAAGGTGAACAGCAGCATCAGCATCACGGGCAGGACGATCGCCATCGTGAGCGCTTCGACGTCGCGGAGCGAGTGGCGGATGCCGCGCCCGACGAACACCAGGGTGCTCGTCAGCGGCGTGACCGGCCGCTCGGGGCGGGCGGGGACGGTGAGTTCGGTCATCGGACGGCCTCCTTCTCGGTGTCGTGGTGTGTGGCCTGCTGGCCGGCCGCCTGCCGCCCGGCCGCCTGCTGCCCGGTCAGGGCGAGGAACGCGTCGTCGAGCGACGGCTTGCGGATGGCGATGGATGCGCCGGGCACGGCGAGCGCGTCCAGGTCGTCGATCGCGGCGCGCAGCGCATCCACGCTGCCGTCCGTCGGGACCTCGCGCACGATGTCGCCGCGGGCGTCCCGCAACTCGACGACCTCGCCGCCGACCTGCGCCTTGAGCTGCGCGGCGGTACCCTCCGCGACGATCGTTCCGTGGTCGAGCACGGCGATCCGGTCGGCCAGCTGGTCGGCCTCCTCGAGGTACTGCGTGGTCAGCAGGATGGTCGTCCCCCGCCGGGCGAGGTCCTGGATGATGTCCCACAGCGTCTGCCTGCTGCGCGTGTCGAGACCGGTCGTCGGCTCGTCCAGGAAGATGACGGGCGGTGCGGCGACCAGGCTGAGCGCGAGGTCGAGCCGGCGCCGCATCCCGCCCGAGTAGGTCGACACCCGCTTCCGTGCCGCGTCGGCCAGGTCGAACCGGTCGATCAGCTCGTCGCTGCGCCGCCGCGCCTCGGCCGCGCTGAAGCCGGAGAGCCGGGCCATCATCCGCAGGTTCTCGGCTCCCGTCAGCACGCCGTCGACGGCCGCGGCCTGTCCGGTGACGCTGATCGAGGCCCGGACGCCGTCCGGATCACCCGCCAGGTCGTGCCCCGCGATGGTCACAGCGCCGGCGTCGGGCCTGACGAGGGTGGACAGGATGGTGATGAGAGTGGTCTTGCCCGCTCCGTTCGGGCCGAGCAGCGCGAACACGCTCCCCGCCTCCACGCGCAGGTCGATGCCGTCGAGGACGGTCTGCGCGCCGAACGCCTTGCGCAGCCCCGTCACCTCGATCGCCGGTCGGTTCATGGTGTTCCCTTCGACTGTGTGTCTCGTAAACTGTTTATGCCGCATACGGTTGTTTAAGTGATACACAGTTCTAGGATGGGTGTCAACACTCCGTCGGAAAGGGCGCCGAACATGGCCGAAGACGTCGAAGAGGCGCTCCCCCGCGCCGTCGCGCTCAGCTGGGGCGTCGCCGAGCACCCGCAGCGCGGCCCGAAACGCGAGCTGAGCATCGAGCGGATCGTCGACACGGCCATCGAGCTCGCCGACGCGGAAGGACTCGGCGCGGTGTCGATGAGCCGCATCGCCGGGGAGCTCGGCTTCACCACCATGTCGCTCTACCGCTACGTCACCAGCAAGGACGACGTGCTGGCGCTGATGCAGGACGCCGTCTGCGCCGTCCCCATCCCGCCCGACGACGGCCTGATGAAGGGCCCCGCGGGTGGCGATGGCGCGCACGACTGGCGCGGCGGACTGCGGCGCTGGGCCATGGCCACGATCGACGTGATGAGGGAGCACCCGTGGTTCCCCGACATCCCGATCAGCGGCATCCCGCTCATGCCGAACAACCTGGCGGTGCTCGACTGGGGGCTGCGCGAGATGCGGACGCTTCCCCTCACGGACGCCGAGAAGATGTCGACCGCGCTGCTGCTGTCGTCCTACGCGCGCGCCGTCGGCATCGTCGAGCGGGATGTCACCCGGGCGCGCCAGGCGGACGGGCCGCCCGCCAACGGCGAGGCGTTCACGCGGGCGCTGTCCGAACTCGTGACGCCCGAGCGATTCCCAGACCTGGGGCCGCTCGTCGCGACGGGTGCGTATGCGGACGCCGACGGCGGCGAGCAGGACGACTTCGCGTTCGGGCTGGACCGCATCCTCGACGGGATCGAGCGCTACATCGCCGACCGGGGCGGCGTGCAGCCGCCCGCCGCACCCGAACCGCTGCCGGAGCCGGCGCCGCGGGACAAGGCCGTGCGCGAGGCCGCGAAGGCCCGGCGCGAGGCGGAGTCGAAGCTGCGCGAGGCGCGGAAGCGCGAGCGGGAGGCCATCGAGCGCGCCCGGGAGCGGGCCGCGCGCTGACGCCTCACCGCTGCGGAGCCTCCCGGGGAGACGCTTCCCGCCGAGACGCTTCCCGCCGCCTCAGATGTAGATCGCCGGGTCGATCCAGGTGTCGCCCGGGATCTGCTCGTGCCCCGAGCGCGGCCGCGGATGCGCGGGCACGCCGACGAGCAGCGAGTTCGGCGGCGCGTCGCGCGTGACCACCGCATTGGCGCCGATCACCGAGTGCTCGCCGATCGTGATCGCTCCGAGCACCTTCGCTCCCGCGCCGACGGTCACGCCGTCGTGCACGGTGGGATGCCGCTTGCCGTGCCCGCTCCCCCGGCCGCCCAGGGTCACGCCGTGGTAGAGCATGACGTCGTCGCCGATCCACGTCGTCTCGCCGATCACCACGCCCATCCCGTGATCGATGAAGAACCGCCGCCCGATGCGCGCGCCCGGGTGGATCTCGACGCCCGTCAGGAACCGCGTGAACTGCGACAGGAACCGCGCGGGCGTCCGGAGTCCCGCCCGCCACAGCCGGTGGGCCACGCGGTACGACCAGATGGCGTGCAGCCCGGAGTAGGCGACCGCGATCTCGAAGGACCCGCGCGCGGCGGGGTCGTGCCGGCGTGCGTTGCGGAGGTCCTCGCGCGCCCGGAAGATCGGCACCCCGCTCAGTCCAGCAGGTCGGCCCACAGCGGCGTGGAGATGTAGCGCTCCCCGGTGTCGCAGACGATCGCGACGATGGTCTTGCCCGCGTTCTCCGGCCGCTTCGCCACCTGCAGCGCCGCCCAGATGATCGCACCGGACGAGATGCCGGCGAGGATTCCCTCCTCGCTGGCGAGGCGCTTGGCGACCTCGAGCGCGTCCTCGAGCGACACGTCGACGACCTCGTCGTAGATCGTGGTGTCGAGGATCTCGGGCACGAAGTTGGCCCCGATCCCCTGGATCTTGTGCGGACCCGGGTTCCCGCCGTTCAGGATGGGCGAGTCCAGCGGCTCCACGGCCACGACCTGAACCTCGGGCTTGCGCTCCTTGAGCACCTGGCCGACGCCGGTGATCGTGCCGCCGGTGCCGACGCCCGCGACGAAGATGTCGACGCCGCCGTCGGTGTCCGCCCAGATCTCCTCGGCGGTGGTGGCGCGGTGGATGGCCGGGTTGGCCTCGTTCTCGAACTGGCGCGCCCAGATGGCGTTGTCGGTCGTCTCGACGATGCGCTTGGCGGTCTCGACCGCTCCGCGCATCCCGTCGGCGCCCGGGGTCAGCTCGACCTTGGCGCCGAACGCGCGCATGACCACGCGGCGCTCCTTGCTCGCCGTCTCCGGCATCGCGAGGATGACGGTGTAGCCGCGGGCCGCCCCCACCATCGCCAGGGCGATACCGGTGTTGCCGCTGGTGGCCTCCACGATCGTCCCGCCGGGACGCAGAGCGCCCGCCTTCTCGGCCGCGTCGATGATCGCGACGCCGATGCGGTCCTTCACGCTGGCGGCCGGGTTGTAGAACTCGAGCTTCGCGAGCACGGTCGCGTCGAGGCCCTCCGTGAGCCGGTTGAGCCGCACGAGCGGCGTCCGTCCGACGGCCTGGGTGACGTTGTCGTAGATCTGTGCGGACATAGGTCTCTTCCTCGTGCGGGTGGCGGTGGATGGGAACGCGTCACCACTCTAGACGCCGAGACCCGGCACGGAACCTGTGTGACGGGACGGTAGGCTCGTCGGGCGATGACCCCCACAGCGCCCACCCCCTCTCCGCTTCCCGGCTCCGCATCCACCCCCGTCCCGGCCAGGGCCCTCCGCGACGACGCGGTCGGCGTGCTGGCGCGCGCGGGCGTCCCGGACCCCGAGGTGGACGCCGAGCTGCTGCTCGCGCACGTGCTCGGCGTCAGCCGGGGCCGGGTGCAGGCGCTGATCGTGATGGATGCGGAGGTCGACGGCCCCGACGTCGAGCGCATGCGCGCCTTCGTCGAGCGCCGGGCCGCGCGGGAGCCGCTGCAGCACATCACCGGCCGCGCGCCGTTCCGGTCGCTGGAGCTGAACGTCGGTCCCGGCGTCTTCGTGCCGCGGCCGGAGACGGAGCAGGTCGCCCAGTTCGCGATCGACGCGCTGCGCGCCGTCCCGTCGCCCGAACCGGTCGGGGTGGACCTCGGCACGGGCAGCGGCGCAATTGCGCTGGCCCTGGCGACCGAGGTGCCGCACGCGCGGGTCTACGCGGTCGAGAACTCCCCGGAGGCGTACATCTGGGCCCGCCGCAACATCGACGAGGTGGGGGCGACCAACCTGACGCCGGTGTTCATCGACCTCGCCGACGCGCTGCCGCAGCTCGACGGCACGGTGGACGTCGTCATCTCGAACCCTCCCTACGTGCCCGACGACGCCATCCCCCGCGACCCGGAGGTGCGGCTGCACGATCCGCACGCCGCGCTGTACGGCGGCCCGGACGGCCTGGATGTGGTGCGCACGATCTCACGCGTCGCGCAGCGCCTCCTCCGCCCCGGCGGCACGCTCGTGCTCGAGCACGGCGAGCTGCAGGGCGCCGCGATCCGCGACCTCCTGACCGCCGACGGCTGGCGCGCCGCCGCCACCCACCGCGACCTCACCACCCGCGACCGCGCCACGACGGCCCTCCGCTGACCCGCGCCGCGGCTCCCGTCGCGCTCCGGGCGTCCCCCTCCGTCGAGTACACGAAAAGTGCACGCCGCGACGGCGTTTCCCGTGCACTTTTCGTGTACTCGACGGTGGGGGCGAGCGGGGAAAGCGGGTCAGTCGGCGAGGTTGGTGAGGCGGGTTTCCTCGTCTAGGTGGATGTTCGAGTCGATGACGGGGTCGAGGGCTCCGTTCATGACGGCGTCCAGGTTGTAGGCCTTGTAGCCGGTGCGGTGGTCCGCGATGCGGTTCTCGGGGAAGTTGTAGGTGCGGATGCGCTCCGAGCGGTCCATCGTGCGGATCTGGCCCTTGCGGAACTCGGCCGCCTCGGCGTCCGCCTCCTCCTGCTGCCGGGCGAGCAGCCGTGCGCGCAGCACGCGCATCGCCGCCTCGCGGTTCTGCAGCTGGCTCTTCTCGTTCTGCATCGAGACCACGATGCCCGTCGGCACGTGCGTGATGCGCACCGCCGAGTCCGTCGTGTTGACCGACTGACCGCCCGGGCCGGACGACCGGAACACGTCGATCTTGAGGTCGTTCGGGTTGATCTCGACCTCCTCCGGCTCGTCCACCTCGGGGAACACGAGCACACCGGCGGCGGACGTGTGGATGCGGCCCTGCGACTCGGTCGCGGGGACGCGCTGCACCCGGTGGACGCCGCCCTCGTACTTGAGGTGCGCCCAGACGCCCTCGGCCGGGTCGGAGGAGTTGCCCTTGAACGCGACCTGCACATCCTTGATGCCGCCCAGGTCGCTCGAGGTCTGCTCGATGATCTCGGCCTTCCAGCGCTTGGAGTCCGCATAGTGCAGGTACATGCGCAGGAGGTCGCCGGCGAAGAGTGCCGACTCGGCGCCGCCCTCCCCCATCTTGATCTCCATGATGACGTCGCGGCTGTCGTTGGGGTCGCGCGGGATGAGCAGCCGGCGCAGCTTCTCGGACGTGTCGGCGACACTCTGCTCGAGCCCCGGGATCTCCTCGGCGAACGCCGCGTCCTCCGACGCCAGCTCGCGGGCGGCCTCCAGATCGTCGGACAGCTGCCGCCACTCGTTGTAGGCCGCCACGATGCGCGAGAGCTCGGCGTAGCGACGGTTCACCTTCTTCGAGCGGACCGGGTCGCTGTGCAGCTCCGGGTCGGACAGCTGGCGCTGGAGGTCGTCGTGCTCCGCGATGAGGGTGTTCACGGACTCGAACATGGGGTCTTCTTTCTGGCGGGGAGGCGGCCGGGGAACGACGAAGCGCCCGCCCGCCGTGCACAGGGCACGGCGGACGGGCGCTGATCGCAGCTAGCGGTGGTCGTTCTCGTGGCCGTGCGAGTGCGCGGTGCCGTGGCCGTTGGTCGGCGCGGGCATCGACTTCTGCACCTGCATCAGGAACTCGACGTTGCTCGAGGTCTCCTTCAGCCGGCCGAGGACGATCTCGAGCGCCTGCTGCTGGTCGAGCCCGGCGAGGGCGCGGCGCAGCTTCCAGGTGATCTTGACCTCGTCCTGGCCCATCAGCATCTCCTCGCGGCGGGTGCCGGAGGCGTTCACGTCGACGGCCGGGAAGATGCGCTTATCGGCCAGCTGGCGCGACAGGCGGAGCTCCATGTTGCCGGTGCCCTTGAACTCCTCGAAGATGACCTCGTCCATCTTGGAGCCGGTCTCGACGAGCGCCGACGCGAGGATGGTGAGCGAGCCGCCGTGCTCGATGTTGCGGGCGGCGCCGAAGAAGCGCTTCGGCGGGTAGAGCGCCGACGCGTCGACACCACCGGAGAGGATGCGGCCCGACGCGGGAGCGGTCAGGTTGTACGCGCGGCCCAGGCGGGTGATCGAGTCGAGCAGCACGACCACGTCGTGGCCCAGCTCGACCAGGCGCTTCGCGCGCTCGATGGCGAGCTCGGCGACGGTCGTGTGGTCCTCGGCGGGACGGTCGAAGGTGGAGGCGATGACCTCGCCCTTGACCGTGCGCTGCATGTCGGTGACCTCTTCGGGCCGCTCGTCCACCAGCACCACCATGAGGTGCACCTCGGGGTTGTTCGCCGTGATCGCGTTCGCGATCTGCTGCATGACGATCGTCTTGCCGGCCTTCGGCGGCGCGACGATGAGACCGCGCTGGCCCTTGCCGATCGGAGCGACCAGGTCGATGATCCGCTGGGTCACCTTGGTCGGCTCGGTCTCGAGGCGCAGGCGCTCCTGCGGGTAGAGCGGCGTCAGCTTGCCGAACTCGACGCGGGTCGCCGCCTCCTCCGGGGTCTGGCCGTTGATCGAGTCGACCTTCACCAGCGCGTTGTACTTCTGACGGCTGTTGTTCTCGCCGTCCCGCGGCTGGCGGATGGCGCCGACCACGGCGTCGCCCTTGCGCAGGTTGTACTTCTTGACCTGGCCGAGCGAGACGTAGACGTCGCTGGCGCCCGGCAGGTAGCCGGTGGTGCGGACGAACGCGTAGTTGTCCAGCACGTCGAGGATGCCCGCGACCGGGATGAGGACGTCGTCCTCGGTCAGCTCCGGCTCGAACTCGTCGCCGGCGGGGCCGCCGCGGCGCTTGCGGTTGCGATCGCGGTAACGACCGCCCCGCTCGCCCTCGGCCTGGTCGTTCAGCGGGTTCTGGCCGCGGTTCTGCTGGCCCTGCTGGCCGCCCTGCTGCAGGTCCTTCGGCTGGCCCTGGCCCTGCTGGGCGCCCTGAGCCTGCTGGCCCTGGCCCTGGCCCTGCTCGTTCTGCTGGCCGTTGTTCTTGTTGCGGTTCCGGTTGCGGCGGTTGCGGCCGGTGCCCTGCTGCTCGGTCGAGCCGGACTCGTCGCCCTGCTGCGCGTCCGCGCGGCCGTCGGTCTGCTCCTGCTGCGGCTGCTCGGCGGTCGGGGCGCCTCCGGCGTCCTGACCCTGCTCGCCGTTCTGGCCGCCCTGGCCGCGGCCGCGGCGACGGCGGCCGCCGTTGCCCTGGGCCTGGTCGGCGTTCTGCTGGCCGCCGTTCGGCTGGCCGTTCTGCGGCCCACGGGCCTGCTCGCGGGACGCGAGGGCGGAGTCGAGCAGCGCATCCACGTCGGGGATGAGCGAGTCGACGCCGGTCGCGCCGGAGTTGACGTGCGAGCCGGCCGCCACACCGTTGCCGGTGGCGGTACCGGTACCGGTGCCGGTGGCGATACCGGTGCCGTCGGGGCTGCTGACGCGGCGGGAGCCGCGGCGGCGCGGCTCGGTGGAGCCCGCGTCCGCGGTGGTCGGGAGCAGCGGGTCGCCCACGGTGGGCTCGACGCGCTCGGCGCCGGCCGGCTCGGCGATGAGCGGCTCGGCGATCAACGGCTCGGTGAGCACCTGGGACGCCGCGGCGGGCTGCGCCGCCTCGTCGCCGAAGCCCTCGAGCTGCACCGGCTCGGCGGCGTCGGCCGGAGCGGACGCCGCGCGCGCGGCGGCGATCGCCTCGACCAGCTCGCCCTTGCGGAGCCGGGTCGCGCCCTGGAGCCCGAGCCCGGCGGCGAGAGCCTGCAGCTCCGCCACCTTGAGGCCGGTCAGGTCGCTGGTGTCCACGCCCCCGGCGTGGAGTTCGACATCAGTCACGGAAGAGGATCCTTTCCCCCGGCGCGTCTTCGCGCGCCGTCTGTGAAGCTTCGCCACATGAACTGCCGGTACGTGCTGCGTTCTGATCCGCGCGACGTCGCCGCCCCGGAATCCCGAAAGGGAGTGCCGGGCAGGCAGGCAGGAGTGACGGCATGATTGCTAGGAGATCACCCGGAAAGCTGGATTCGCTCGTTACGCGGGTCCTTCTCGGGTGCGACTGCAGTTTACCACCTCGGCGACAGCGCCTCGGACGCTAGGCCGCCGGTGTGTCCGACGATGTCACATCCACCGCTGCGGCCTCCTGGCGCGCCACCGTCGCCCCCTTGAAGTCGACGGCGAGCATGAGCGGCTGCCAGCGGGTCTCCGCCGCCTCCTCCACCAGACGGGCCGCGGCGAGGCGCTGCCCCGGGTCGCTGCCGAGCACCAGGATGGACGGCCCGGCGCCCGACACGACGGCGGCGAAGCCGTTGTCGCGCAGCAGGGTGATCAGCCGGTCGGTCTCCGGCATGGCCGAGGCGCGGTAGCTCTGGTGGAGCTTGTCCTCGGTGGCCGCGTGCAGCAGCTCGGGGCTCTGGATGAGGGCCGCGACGAGCAGGGCGGAGCGCGAGACGTTGAACACCGCATCCTCGTGCGGCACGGACTGCGGCTGGAGGCTGCGGGCGAGCGCCGTCGACATGACCGTCTCGGGCACGAGGACGAGCGGCGAGACGCCGCGGTGCACGATGAGCTTCTTGAAGCGCGGGCCGTCCGGGGTCACCCAGGCGATCGTGAGGCCGCCGAACAGGGCGGGCGCCACGTTGTCCGGGTGCCCTTCCATGTCGTTGGCGAGGGCCAGCAGCTGCTGGGCGTCGAGGTCCACGACGCCCTCGAGCAGCCCCTTGGCCGCCATGATGCCGGAGACGATCGCGGCGCCGGAGGAGCCCATCCCCCGCCCGTGCGGGATGTTGTTGCGGGCGCGCAGCCGCAGCCCGGGCAGGGGAATGCCGACGGTCTCGAAGGTGTGCGCGATGGCGCGCACGACGAGGTTGCTCTCGTCGGTGGGCACCTCGCCCTCGCCGACGCCGGTCACCTCGACCGTGGCGCCGGGCTCGTCGCGCACCGACACCTCGAGCTCGTCGTACAGCGCCAGCGCGAGGCCGAGCGTGTCGAAGCCCGGCCCGAGGTTCGCGCTCGTGGCGGGCACCTTCACCACGACCGTGCGGCCGCGCAGGTCGGTCGAGCTCACGCGGTCGCCCCGGCGTTCTCCGCGGCGGAGGTGCCGCCGGCGGGCGACAGGCCGAGCACGTCGGCGATCGCGGTGGTGTCGACCGGCACGACGGTCGGCTGCACGTCGGAGCCGTCGGCGGTGCGCAGCGCCCACTGCGGGTCCTTCAGGCCGTGGCCCGTGACGGTGAGGACGACGGTGGAGCCGGCCGGGATCACGCCCGCCTCCGCGCGCTCGAGCAGCCCGGCGACGCTGATCGCGGACGCCGGCTCGACGAAGATGCCGACCTCGGCGGAGAGGATGCGGTGCGCCTCGAGGATCTTGGCGTCGTCGATCGCGCCGAACCAGCCGTCGCTGTCGTCGCGCGCGTTGAGCGCGAGCTCCCACGAGGCCGGGTTGCCGATGCGGATAGCAGTGGCGATGGTGTCGGGCTCCTTGACGGCGTGGCCGAGCACGATCGGGGCGCTGCCGGCGGCCTGGAAGCCGAACATGCGCGGCAGCTTCGTCGACTCGCCGCGCTGCAGCTCCTCGGAGTAGCCGCGATGGTAGGCGGTGTAGTTGCCCGCGTTGCCGACGGGGACGAGGTGGAAGTCCGGCGCGTCGCCGAGCGCCTCGACGACCTCGAAGGCCGCCGTCTTCTGGCCCTCGATGCGGTCGGGGTTCACCGAGTTGACCAGGTGCACCGGGTAGTTGGTGGCGAGCTCGCGGGCGATGTCGAGGCAGTCGTCGAAGTTGCCCTGCACCTGCAGCAGCTGCGCGTTGTGCGCGATCGCCTGGCTGAGCTTGCCCATCGCGATCTTGCCCTCGGGCACCAGCACGACGGCCTGGATGCCCGCGTGCGTCGCGTACGCGGCCGCCGACGCGGAGGTGTTGCCGGTGGAGGCGCAGATCACGGCCTTCGCGCCGTGCTCGACGGCCTTCGAGATCGCCATGGTCATGCCGCGGTCCTTGAACGACCCGGTCGGGTTCATGCCCTCGAACTTGACGTACACGTCGGCGCCGGTGCGCGCGGAGAGCGCCGGGGCCGGGATGAGCGGCGTGCCGCCCTCGCCGAGCGTGACGATCGGAGTGGCGTCGGAGATGTTCAGGCGGTCCGCATACTCGTGCAGGACGCCTCGCCACTGACGACTGTAGGCCTTCGGCTGGGGCATTACGATCCTTCGACTCGGAGAACGGAAGAGATGGCGATCACGACGTCGCTCGCCGCGAGAGCCTCCACGGTGGCCGCGAGCGCGGCCTCCTCGGCTTCGTGGGTACCGATCACCAGGGTAGCGGTGGGGGTCGCGCCGCCGTGAATCGGGCGGCCCGCCGACGGCTCCGCGTTACCCGCGATGACGACGGGACCGGTGTGGCTCGGGACCGACTGCTGCACGGTCTCGACGCTGACGCCTCCGTCGCTCAGGATGCGCGCGACGGCGGCGAGCACGCCCGGCTGGTCCTCGACGTCGAGGGTGATCTGGTACCGGGTGACGACGCGTCCGATGTCGAGCACCGGCAGGTCGGCGTGCGTCGACTCGGCGACGCCCGGGCCGCCGACGACGTGCCGCCGGGCGGCGGAGACGACGTCGCCGAGCACCGCGGAGGCCGTCTCGACCCCACCCGCGCCCGCACCGTAGAACATGAGGTCGCCCGCGGCCGCCGACTGCACGAACACGGCGTTGTGGGCGCCGTGCACGGCGGCGAGCGGGTGGTCGCGGCTGATCAGCGCCGGGTAGACGCGGGCCGACACGCCCTCCTCCCCCGTCTCCCGGTCGGTGAGGCGCTCGCAGATCGCGAGGAGCTTGATGACCGCGCCGGCCTCGCGCGCCGCATCCACCTGGGCCTTGGACACGCTGGTGATGCCCTCGCGGTACACCCGCTCGAGCGGGACGGTGGTGTGGAAGGCGAGGCTGGCGAGGATGGCCGCCTTCTGCGCGGCGTCGTAGCCGCCGATGTCGGCGGTCGGGTCGGCCTCGGCGTAGCCGCGGTCCGTCGCGGTGGCGAGGGCGTCCTGCAGCGTCTCGCCGTGGATGTCCATCCGGTCGAGCACGAAGTTTGTGGTGCCGTTGACGATGCCGAGGATGCGGTTGATGCGGTCGCCGGCCAGGCTGTCCCGCAGCGGGCGGATGATCGGGATCGCGCCGGCGACGGCCGCTTCGTAGTAGAGCTGCGCGCCGACCTGCTCGGCGGCCTCGAAGAGCTCGGGCCCGTGCGTCGCGAGGAGGGCCTTGTTCGCGGTGATCACGTCGGCGCCGGAGTTGAGCGCCTCGAGCACGTACCCGCGGGCCGGCTCGATGCCGCCCATCAGCTCCACGACGATGTCCGCGCCGAGGATGAGGGAGCTCGCGTCGGTCGTGAACAGCTCGCGCGGCAGGTCGACGTCGCGCGGCGCATCCACGTCGCGGACGGCGATGCCGACGAGCTCGAGCCGGGCGCCGATGCGGGAGGCGAACTCGTCGCCCTGCTCCAGCAGCAGCCGGGCCACCTGGGAGCCGACGGAACCGGCCCCGAGAAGGGCCACACGGAGGTTGCGGTACTCGATCATGCGCGGTCGCTCTCCTTCGATGCGAGGGGACGGGCGGCGGCGGGGTCGTACGCGGCGTCGCGCGCGAGCAGGTCGTCGATCGTCTCGCCGCGGACGATGACGCGGGCGTCGCCGTCGCGCACGGCGACGACCGGTGGCCGGCCGAGGAAGTTGTAGTTGCTGGCCAGCGACCAGCAGTAGGCGCCGGTCGCCGGGACGGCGAGCAGGTCGCCCGGCGTCACATCGCCCGGGAGGTACTCGGCGTTCACCACGATGTCGCCGCTCTCGCAGTGCTTGCCGGCCACGCGGACGAGGGCCGGAGCGGCGGTCGAGGTGCGGTTCGCGATGCGGGCCGAGTACTCGGCCTCGTACAGCGCGGGGCGCGCGTTGTCGCTCATCCCCCCGTCGACGCTGACGTAGCGCCGGACGGCGGTCTCGCCGTCGTCCTGGAAGGCGACCGGGACGTCCTTCGTCGTGCCCACCGTGTAGAGGGTCAGCCCGGCGGTGCCGATGATCGACCTGCCCGGCTCGAAGGCGACGACCGGCGCCGGGATGCCGAGCTGCTCGCATCCTGCCGCCACCGTCTCCGCGATTCGGTGGGCGAGTTCGTCGATCGGCGCGGGGTCGTCGGCGGAGGTGTAGGCGATGCCGAAGCCGCCGCCGAGGTTCAGCTCGGGGACGTCGCCGCCCTCCAGCAGCTGCGCGTGCAGGCTGAGCAGGCGCGCAGCGGACTCGGCGAAGCCGTCCGCCCCGAAGATCTGCGAGCCGATGTGACAGTGCAGCCCGCGGAACGCGAGCGACGCGTGGGACCGGATGCGGCCGACGGCGTCGACCGCGTGCTCGAGCGCGATCCCGAACTTCTGGTCCTCGTGGCTGGTCGCGAGGAACGCGTGGGTGTGCGCGTGCACACCGCTGTTCACGCGCAGGCGGACGCTCTGCACGACGCCGTGCCGCTCGGCCGCGGCCGCGACGCGGTCGATCTCCTGGATGCTGTCGATGACGATGGCGCCGACCCCGACCGAGACGGCCCGGTCGATCTCGGCGAGCGACTTGTTGTTGCCGTGAAAGCCGAGCCGCTCAGGCTCGACGCCGGCCGCGAGTGCGACGGCGAGCTCTCCCCCGCTGCAGACGTCGATGAACAGGCCGGCGGCATCCATCCACCGGGCGACCTCGACGCTCAG
The DNA here is from genome assembly GCF_052044215.1 of Leifsonia sp. 22587. Lineage (NCBI taxonomy): Bacteria > Bacillati > Actinomycetota > Actinomycetes > Micrococcales > Microbacteriaceae > Leifsonia > Leifsonia sp. 22587. The sequence continues at coordinate 80,557 of NZ_JBQENB010000004.1, read as the reverse complement.
GAACGCCTTGCCGGCGTAGTACACCTTCGCGGCGGTGCCGATGTCGGCGAAGGCGCGCTCGAAGGCGGTGCGCACCTCGGCCGCGCGCGACCGTGCATCCTCCTCGTCGACGACGTAGAGCGGGGTGCCGAAGCGCTCGGCGAGCTCACCGACGGGGACGCCCCCGACGGACAGCGCGTCGCCGTCGCGGCGGACGGTGCGCGACCAGAGACCCGGCGCGAGCGCGTTGGCGTCGGCGGGGACGCGCAGCCACGACGGAGCGAGCGGATTGGGGGCGGCGGCGGGGGCGTTCGCGCTGCGGGCAGCGACGTCGGAATCGGCCATAGGGATCCTCACGGGTGGCGACGAGTGGGGGCCTCCTAGGCGAGCGGACCCGGATTGGCCCCTGAAGCCGGATGGAGAAACAGCAGAAGTCTATCGAGGCCGCGACCCGCGCTCGGTGCGTGTTACGGCGGGGGTCCGCGTCACCATGCCGAAGCGGTGGCGGTCTCTACAGGTGAGCACGACGACCGAGAGGACATCGCCATGAGCACCTTCACCTACGACCTCCGCGTGCAGGGCTGCACCCGGACCCGGCTGGCCGCGTATGCCCGCAGCCTCTCCGAGCGGCCGGTGCTCAGCATCCAGCCCATCGACGCCCCCGCGGACGCGTCCCACGGCGCCTACCGCGTGGTCGTGCGGCCCGACGGCCAGGGCCTCGACGCTGCGACGACGATCGCCCGGCTCGCCTGGCTGCTGAAGGCGACGGGGCGGCTCGTCTCGGTGCAGCCGCGCTCCTGAGCCGGCCCGAACGGTCGGGCCGGCCGCCGCAGTCGGGCTAGGAGCAGCTGCCCTTGCTGTTGAGGAACTTCTGGTCCATGACGACATCGGAGGCCGTCAGCGTCACCGTCGCGTGCCCCGGGGTCACGGCGATGTCGGACACCTGCACGCCGTCCGGGAGGTACTGCGCGGCGCAGACCGGGAACGGACCCTGCGACGTCAGTGCCTGCAGCAGCTTGTCGAGGTTGACGTTGCCCGCGCCGGTCTTGAGCGAGGCCTTCTCGGGCTTGAGGAGGACCTGCTTCCCCGCCGCCTCCGGGGTGGCGGTCACGGTGTAGCCGACCGGCAGGCCGAGGAGGTTGAGCGAGCCGTCGTAGCCGATCGTCCCGTCACCCAAGGTGATGTCGCCGGTGGCGCCCGGGATCTTGACGAGCTTGTTGAGCGATTCCTGGCTGATGGAGATCGTGCCCGTCGCCTCGGAGATCGGCTTCGACAGATCGGTCGGCACGCCGGTCGCGACGAGCTTCGCGCTCAGCGGGGCCCCCTGGACGACCGCGTTCGGCGCATCCAGCTCCACCCGCTGGAACGAGCCGGCGAGGTACTGCTGGATGACCGAGAAGCCGCCGATGCGGGTCGTGACCTTGCCCTGGACGTCGGCCGGCAGGTTCTTCTGGACCTCCGCGGAGACCCGCTGCTCGGCGTACGCGCGGGCGGCGCCGTCGACCACGACCAGCAGCACGACGATCACTACGACCGGGATGCCGATCCACAGCAGCAGGCGCAGCCAGAGCGGACGCCGCCGCCGGGTGGTCCGCTCCCCCACCTCCGGGAGCACGCGGGTCGTGCTGTCGCTCATCACATGCGGTCCGGTGCGGAGACGCCCAGGAGGCCCAGGCCGTTGCGGATGACCTGACCGGTCGCGTCGTTCAGCCACAGGCGCGTGCGGTGCAGGTCCGTCACGGGCTCGTCGCCGTGCGGGAGCACGCGGGTGGAGCCGTCGCGGACGGCGTACCAGGCGTGGTACAGCCCGGCGAGCTCCTCGATGTAGCGGGCGACCCGGTGCGGCTCGCGCAGCTCCGCCGCCTGGGCGACGATGCGCGGGAACTCCTGCAGGCCGCCGAGCAGGGCGGACTCCGTCTCGTGCGTGAGCAGCTCCGGCGCGAAGGTGCTGTGGTCGACGCCCGCCTTCTCGGCGTTCGCGGCGACCGAGCGCGTGCGCGCGTGGGCGTACTGCACGTAGAAGACCGGGTTGTCGTTGCTGCGCTTCGCCAGCAGGTCGAGGTCGATGTCGAGCTGCGAGTCGGTGGACGAGCGGACCAGGGCATAGCGGGCGGCGTCGACGCCCACCGCATCCACCAGGTCGTCTAGGGTGACGATGGTGCCGGCGCGCTTCGACATGCGGACGGGCTCGCCGTCCTTCACCAGGTTGACGAGCTGACCGATGAGGATCTGCAGGTTCACGTTCGGGACGTCGCCGAACGCCTCGACCATCGCCATCATGCGGCCGATGTAGCCGTGGTGGTCGGCGCCCAGCATGATGATGTTCTGCTCGAAGCCGCGCTCGCGCTTGTCGAGGTAGTACCCGAGGTCGCCCGAGATGTAGGCCGGCTCGCCGTTGGAGCGGATCACGACGCGGTCGCGGTCGTCGCCGAAGGTCGTGGTGCGGAGCCAGATCGCGCCGTCGGCCTCGAAGATGTGGCCCTGCTCCTGGAGGCGCTGGATGGCGCGCTCGACGGCGCCCGACTCGTGCAGCGAGTCCTCGTGGAAGTACACGTCGAAGTCGACGCCGAACGAGTGGAGGCGCTGCTTGATCTCCTCGAACATCAGCTGCGTGCCGATCGAGCGGAACACCTCCTGCTGCTCCTCGCGCGGGAGCGTGCTGAGGTCGGTGCCCTGCGCCGCGGCCTCGGCGACGACGCGCTCGGCGATCTCGCCGATGTAGGCGCCGCCGTAGCCGTCCTCCGGCGTCGGCTCGCCCAAGTAGGCGGCGAGGAGGCTGCGCGCGAAGCGGTCGATCTGCGAGCCGTGGTCGTTGAAGTAGTACTCGCGCGTCACATCCGCGCCCTCGGCCTGCAGGATGCGGGCCAGGCTGTCGCCGACGGCCGCCCAGCGCGCGCCGCCCATGTGGACGGGACCGGTCGGGTTCGCGGAGACGAACTCCAGGTTCACGCGGAGGCCGTCGTAGATGTCGCCGCGGCCGTACGCCTCGCCCGACTCGACGATGGTCTGCGCCAGCTGCCCGGCGGCGGCGGCCTCCAGGCGGAAGTTGATGAAGCCGGGGCCGGCGACCTCGGCGGAGGCGACTCCGTCGATCCCGGCGGCGGCGGTCGCGATCTGCTCGGCGAGCTCGCGGGGGCTCGCGCCGACCTTCTTGGCCAGACGCATGGCCGCATTCGACGCCCAGTCGCCGTGCTCGCGGTTCTTGGGACGCTCGAGGGGCACGTCGTCGACGGTCAGCGTCAGCTGCGGCACGTCCGCCCCGGCCTCGCGTCGCTGCTCGACGACCGTCGTGACGATGTCGAGGAGGGCGGCGGAGAGGTCAGCAGGAGTCATGAGGAACGATTCTACCGGGGCGCCGGCGGGCCTCGCGGCTCTCCCGTGCGGGGGTTGTCCGTGTGCGGGTTGATAGGGTCGTCGCGGACGCGCGCTCCCGCACGGCGCGCGCCGAGCAGAGAGACGACACGCAGCATGCCATCCACCACCCGCCGCTCCGCCCTCCTCACCGCCACGACTGCGCTCGGTCTGGTCGCCGCGCTCGCGCTGACCGGATGCTCCCCGTCGGCGAAGCCCGCCGCGTCACCGAGCGGCACCGCGGCCGCCGGCGGGACGACGTCGACCCCCGTCGCGACACCGGTCCCCACCCCGTCCGACCCGCCGACGCCGGTGGGACTGACCTGCGACCAGGTGCTGACCGCCGACCAGCTGTACGCCTTCAACCCGAACTACGGCGCCGACCCCGGGTACGCGCCGAAGGACGGCTCGCTCGAGAAGAAGATCGCGGACTGGCAGGGCGTGGCGTGCGCCTGGCTCAACCAGACGAGCGGCGACGTCATCGAGGTGGCGGTCGCGAAGCCGCCGGCCAGCGAGCTGGAGGGGCTGAAGAACGCGGCCATCACGAACGCGAAGCCGGTGCCGACCTACGGCGTCCCGCCGACGGTCGAGGGCTACTTCGAGCCCGGCACGGCCGGCCAGGTGCAGGTGTTCCGGGGCGGGTACTGGATCGTCGCCGAGTCGCCCGCCTTCTTCGAGCCGGGCGACGCGGCCCCGCTCATGGAGCCTGTGCTGGGGAACGTTCCGGCAACCTGAGCCCGGCGCCGTGAGTGGCGGGAGGAGTCGCGCCAGGATGTCACAAGCCCGCCCGCGGGGATGCTAGCCTGGTTCGGCACCCTGGCCCCCATAGCTCAGGGGATAGAGCGTCTGCCTCCGGAGCAGAAGGCCGTAGGTTCAAATCCTACTGGGGGCACCACTGATCGAGATCCCATGGACTGTTCCTACTTCGACGCCGGCGTGTGCCGCTCGTGCACCCTCATGGGCGTGCCGTAATGCGGAGCAGCTCGAGGGCAAGGAGCGTCTGGCCCGGGACCTGCTCGCGCCGTTCGGCGATGCGGTCTGGCTGCCCGCCGTGGCGAGCGCCGAATCCGGGTACCGGAACAAGGCGAAGATGGTGATCGGCGGCACGATCGAGGCGCCGACGATCGGCATCCTCGACGAGGCGGGACGCGGCGTCGACCTCCGGGAGTGCGGCATCTGCGCACCCGGAATCCGCGCGGCACTCCCCGTGCTCGCGCGGTTCGTCGCGCGCCAGCGGCTGGAGCCCTACCGCGTGCCGGAGCGCCGCGGCGAGCTCAAGTTCGTGCTGGTGACGGAGTCGCCGGACGGCGAGCTGATGGTGCGGTTCGTCGCGCGGTCGGAGCAGACGGTCGCGCGCGTCCGGGCGGGACTCGGCTGGCTGCAGGCGGAGCTGCCCCAGGCGCGGGTCGTGACCGTCAACCTCCAGCCGGAGCACAAGGCCGTCGTCGAGGGCGACACCGACGTGGTGCTGACCCGCGAGTCGGCGCTGTCGATGCGGCTGGGCGACGTGTCGCTCCGGCTGCGGCCGCAGAGCTTCTTCCAGACCAATACGGACGTGGCCCGGGAGCTGTACGCGCAGGTGGCTGCCTGGGTGGACGACGTCTCCCCCGCGTCGGTCTGGGACCTGTACTGCGGCGTCGGCGGTTTCGCCCTGCACGTCGCGGCGCCCGGCCGCCGGGTCGTGGGGGTGGAGACCAGCCGGGAGGCGGTGCGCAGCGCCCGCGCGAGCGCGGCGGCCGCGCGGCTGCCGCAGGTCGCGTTCCGGGCGGGCGACGCCACGGCGTTCGCGCTGAACGCGGCCATGGCTCCGGAGCTCGTGATCGTGAACCCGCCGCGGCGCGGCATCGGCGCCGACCTCGCCGGGTGGCTCGAAGGGTCGGGGGTGCCGAGCGTCGTCTACTCCAGCTGCAACCCGAAGAGCCTCGCGCACGACCTGGCCCGGATGCCGTCGTACCGCGTGCGCGCGGGACGCGTGCTCGACATGTTCCCGCAGACGGGTCACATGGAGGCCGCGGTGCTGCTGGAGCGGGTGGCGTAGCGCGGCGGGCCAGCGGGCGGCGGGGCGCTTAGGAGTCGCGGCGGATCCAGCGGAACGTGATGCGGCAGGCGATCAGTCCGCCGACCAGCCACACCAGCAGGACGACGGCCACCCAGCCGAGCTCCCAGCTGCCGTTGGGCTCCTGGGCGACGAAGTCCGACGGCAGGAAGACGCTGCGCAGGCCTTGCGCGATCCACTTCAGCGGGAAGACGGAGGCCACGTTCTGCAGCCAGTCCGGCAGGACGTTGAAGGGGATGTAGACCCCGGAGATGAACTGCAGGATCAGGACGATCGGGATGACGACGGCGGTCGCGCTCCGGCCCGTGCGCGGGACGGCGGACAGCGCGATCCCGAGCACCGCGGACGTGATGATGCTCAACGCGTAGATCCAGGCGAAGCGGAGCCACAGCTCCGGCTCGGTCGGCAGCGCCACGTCGAACGCGAGACGGGCGACGACCAGGAGCAGGCCGATCTGGAGGACGCTCGTCGCGACGACCTGGCCCATCTTGCCGAGGAAGTACGAGAACACCGGCAGCGGGGTCCCGCCGAGCCGTTTCAGCGTCCCGTCGCTCCGCTCCCCCGCGATGTCGACGGCGAGGTTCTGCACGCCGGAGAGCAGGATCCCGGCGGCGATCATTCCGGGGAGATAGTAGGCGGCGCGGGTGATCCCTCCGCTACCGTCCGGGGCGGCGCCGACGTTGCCGAGCCCTTGGAAGGCGACGGAGAAGATCCCGAGCATGACGACCGGGAACAGGAAGGTGAAGAAGATGGTGTCGCCCTGCCGGAAGTACATCATCGTCTCGTAGCGGGCGCGCTCCATCCCGAGCCCGATCGCGGTCATCGTGACACCTCCGCGGCCTCGTTCGCCTCGTGCACCAGGTCGAAGTAGATGTCCTCGAGGTTCGGGCGCACCACCTCCAGCGCGACCGGCTCGCCCCCGGCCTCGGCGGCGAGACGGGCGACCAGGGACGCGGGGTTCTCGGTGCGCTCGGTCCGTTCGGTCCCGGAGGCGTCGCGCCAGCGGACGATCGGGATGCGGGCGGACGGACCGCCCAACTCGTCGATCGCGCCCATCGCGATCAGCCGCCCCTGGGCGATGACAGCGGCCCGATCGCTGAGCTGCGCCGCCTCGTCGAGGTAATGCGTGGTGAGCAGGATGGTGGTGCCCTCGCGCTTCAGAGAGCGGATGAGCTCCCAGAACTGCCGTCGGGCCTCGGGGTCGAACCCGGTGGTCGGCTCGTCCAGGAACAGCACCTCGGGGCGCCCGATCACGCCGAGCGCCACATCCAGCCGCCGACGCTGACCGCCGGACAGATTGCGCACGCGCGTGCGGGCCTTCTCGGTGAGGCCGACGGCGGCGATCACCTCGTCGACGTCGCGGCGCGCCGGGTAGAAGCGGGCGAAGTGCGTCAGCTGTTCGCGGACGGTGACGTTCGGCGCTTCGGCGCTGGTCTGGAGGACGATGCCCAGCCGGGCCTTCCAGGCGGTGCCACCGGACGCGGGATCGACGCCGAGGACCGTCACCTGACCGGCGGTGCGGTGGCGGTAGCCCTCGAGGATCTCGATGGTCGTGCTCTTGCCGGCGCCGTTCGGGCCGAGCAGGGCGAACGTCTCGCCCGCCGCGATGTCGAAGTCGACGCCGCGCACGGCGCTGACGGCCCCGTAGGACTTGGCCAAGCCGCGGACGACCACCGCGCTGTCGCTGCTCACGGGGCTCAGTATGGCAAACCCTGGTGACGCGCGACGATGTCGGCGGGGCGACGGCGTCTCACCGCCGAACCCGCGGGGCCGCTCTGTCGCGCCGCCGAACCCGCGGGGCC
>NZ_JBQENB010000004.1:63832-73360 GCF_052044215.1 Leifsonia sp. 22587 | reverse complement strand
GGCCCGGTTACGGCCCCGCGGTTCGGCGGCTCGGCGGCGCGACGGCCTCGCGACTCGGCCGCTCGGTCAGCTCGCGGCGGTCTCGCGCTTCGGGAGCTTCCAGCCCGGGCGCACGAAGTGGCAGGTGTAGCCCCACGGGATGCGCTCGAGGTAGTCCTGGTGCTCCGGCTCGGCCTCCCAGAACGGGCCGGCCGCGGAAACCTCGGTGACCACCTTGCCGGGCCAGAGACCCGAGGCGTCGACGTCGGCGATGGTGTCCTCGGCGACGCGGCGCTGCTCGTCGTCCGCGTAGAAGATCGCGGAGCGGTAGCTGGTGCCGATGTCGTTGCCCTGCCGGTTCTTGGTCGACGGGTCGTGGATCTGGAAGAAGAACTCGAGCAGGTCGCGGTAGCTGGTGCGCTCCGGGTCGTACTCGATCTCGATCGCCTCGGCGTGGGTGCCGTGGTTGCGGTAGGTGGCGTTGGGGACGTCTCCGCCGGTGTAGCCCACGCGCGTGCTCACCACGCCGGGGAGCTTGCGGATGAGGTCCTGCATACCCCAGAAACAGCCTCCTGCGAGGATGGCCTTCTGCGTCATGGTGTTACTCCTTCGTTCGGGTCGTTACTTGGTGAAAAGGTGGGCGTACTGGCCGTATCCGGCGGACTCCAGCTCGGCGAGCGGCACGAACCGCATGGCCGCCGAGTTGATGCAGTAGCGCAGGCCGCCGGCCTCGGCGGGCCCGTCGTCGAACAGGTGCCCGAGGTGGCTGTCGCCGTGGGCGGAGCGGACCTCGGTCCGGACCATCCCGTAGGTGCGGTCGGTCTTCTCGACGATATTGGCGGGCTCGACCGGCACGGTGAAGCTCGGCCAGCCGGAACGGCTGTCGTACTTGTTCACGGACGCGAAGAGCGGCTCGCCCGACACGATGTCGACGTACAGGCCCTCCTCGTGGTTGTTCCAGAACTCGTTGCGGAACGCCGGCTCGGTCGCGGCCTCCTGCGTCACCGCGTACTGCTGCGGCGTCAGCTTGGAGACGGCCTCCGGGCTCTTGCGGTAGTCCTGTGTCACGTTTCCTCCTCGTGCGGCGCGCTGGCTGCGACGCCGTCAGTAGGTGGAACACCGGTCGGGCCCGGGATGGTCCCGGTGTTCCTGTGAGTTCGCCGAGTGCCGCTGCACGCGGATGGGAGCGGGGACCGCTGTTCAGTTCTTCGGGCTGCGCGTGCCGAAGTACACCGCCACCGCGACGATCAGCACCCCTGCCGCGAACACCAGCAGGGTCACCCACCAGGGCACAGCCACCGTCAGCGCGACCGTGTCGTTGCACTCCTGCCCGCTCGGCGGAGCTGTCGCGCACGAGGCGTTGACGATGCGTTCCGGAAGGGTCGGCATCCCGTCACGGTAGCGCAGCCGGTCGGAGCAGGGAACGGATGGACGCGAGCACTGTCGGCCAATCCTCCATGACCTGGGCGGCCGAGACGCGGAGCCGGGCGGAGCCCTGGCGCGCGAGCACCGCATCCCGAGCCCGGTCGCGCTCGAACGACCGCCGGTCGCTGTGGAACGCGAAACCGTCGATCTCGAGGAAGAGCACGCCGTCGACGCGCATGTCGACGCGCCCGACTCCGGGAACGTGCACTTGCTGCTCCACCAGGTGGCCGAGAGCGTGCAGCCGTTGTCGGACAAGCGACTCCACGCCGGACTCGGAACCCGGCCGGGCGAGCGCGGCGAGGCTCGTCACCCGCGCCGGCTGTCCCTCCAGGATGCGGGGAATCGCGAGCGGCGTCGTCAGCCCCGCTGAGATGGAGGTGTCGAAGACCGCGATCGCGGTCTCCCGGTCGGCACAGCGCGCGACGGAGCGCAGGCAGTCGGCGAAGGTCACCCGCCACAGCTGCTCCTCGTGCTCGGTCGGCAGCCAATGCCGCACCGCGGCGACGGCCGGGCCGGCCCGGGCGTTGGGCGGATGCTGCAGATGCAGCCGGGTGTCGGTGCCCGACCAGAGACCGTAGGTGCGGGCCGCCGAGACGCAGGAGAGCCGCCCGCGCGCGGTGACGGCCGCCACCGCCAGCGGCGGCGCCGACGGTGCGACGTAGATGCCGTTGCGGAGGCGATGAAGCCGGCCGTCGGCGACCGCGGCGGCGAGCTCCGGGGAGGAGGCGCCGGCGGCTCGCAACTGGTGGGTGGTGGCGATTCCGCCGAGGCGCTGGAGCAGGTTTTCGTCGATCATGGGTCCAGCCTCGCGGGGGCGCGGCTGGCGCGGCGCTCGGGGAGCGAATCTGTGGAGAACCTGTCGAGAGCCTCGGCTGTGGAACGGAGGAGAAAGGTGCTCAAATCTCCGACGGAACGCTCTGCGGAGGGAGATTCGGGGCGAAATGGCCTGAATCTCCGACGATCGGTCGCAGATTTCCGACGGTAGGAGACGGCGAGGGGCACGGAGGGCGCGGCGGCGCGGCGCGCCGCGGGGGTAGACGCGGCGGCGGGGCGGACCCTAGCCTGGCGGCGTTCCCGGAGCGTCATCGAACCCGTTCACAGCACCGAACGAAACCGAACGAAACCGAACCAAGGAGCGCCATGCCGAACCCCACCATCGTCCTCGTCCACGGAGCCTGGGCCGACGCGTCCAGCTGGAATCCCGTCATCACCGACCTGCGCGACCGCGGCTTCGAGGTGCTCGCGCCGCCGAACCTGCTGCGCGGCGCAGCGGGAGACGGCGCCTACGTCGCCTCCTTCGTCGCGCAGCGGACCCAGGGTCCCGTGGTGCTCGTCGGGCACTCGTACGGCGGCGCGGTCATCAGCGCGGCCGGGCTGAACGGCGGGGACGTGCGCGCCCTCGTCTACATCGACGCGTTCCTGCCCGACGAGGGCGAGACCGTGTTCGGGCTGCTCGGCGGGTCCGGCTCGGCGCTCGACGTTCCCGACCCGACCACGGTGCTCGACATCGTCGGCTACCCGGGCGCGCCGGAGGGGGACGCGGACGCCTACCTGAAGCCGTCCACCGTCCACCAGTTCTTCGCCCAGGATCTCTCCGAGGAGGCGCGCGACCAGATCGCGGCGGGCCAGCGGCCCATCGCGTTGGCGGCGAACACGACGCCGGCGCCGGTCCCGGCCTGGCAGAGCCGTCCCGTGTGGGCGGTCGTCGGGACGGAGGACCGGGTGATCCCGCCGGCCCTGCAGCGCCGGATGGCCGAACGCGCCGACGCCACGATCGTGGAGACGCCGTCCAGTCACGTGTCGATGCTCTCGGCACCGGACGTGGCGACGGGCGCGATCGTCGCGGCGGTCGAATCCATCTCCTGACCCCCAGGAACGCGCGCCGGTCCAAACAGGGGCCGCGCCGGCCCGAACGCCAGCGCGGACGTCAGGGCCGCGCTTCGTGACCCGGCTCGCCGTGGGTGCGCCGCTCCTCTTTCATCTCGGCCTCGAAGAGGTGGCGGCGGCCCGCGGCGAGCTCGTCGCGGGCGGTGCGCTCCAGGTCGCGGAACAGCGCGTAGTAGCCGTCGTCGAAGTCTTCGACGATCTGGAAGGTCCAGCGTCCCTCGATGACGTTGCGGCCGAGCAGTTCGCGCTCGATGCGGTCGGCGAGGTCGATGTGTCCGGCCTCGCGCAGCTTGTCGACGGCGTCACCGAGCGTCAGGTCGGCCTTGCCGGTGAGGCGGTGGAAGCCGTAGAGCAGGCCGCGCGCGTGCTCCACCACCTCCAGCGCCTCGGACAGGGTGCCGAGCGCATCCACGGTGGCGTCGTCGAGTCCATCGGGGCGCCGGTGCTGCTCGTCGGGCCCGTCGGCCCGGGACTCGCGGGACTCGCCGGATTCGGTCATCGGTTCTCCTTCGGTGGCGTTGTCGGTGTGGCTGTCGGTGTCGTCGCTGCCGGTGTCGTCGCCGTGGGCGTCTCGCCGGGCACCGGCGACGCCGGGACCGGCTCCCCGTCCGGCTCGCGGATCACGGGGATGGCGTCCGTGAACTGCTGCGCCCGCTGCTCGCCTTCCGGCGATCCGCTGAACAGCCGGCCCTCCTCCTCGGTGCGGACGCGCGGTGGGCGCTCGTTCGGCACCGGCTCCTCGGTGAGCTCGATGCGCTGGCGCGGGAGGGAGAGCGGCGAGTAGCGCTGCATCCAGTCGATCAGGCGTTCGCGGATGAGGCAGCGCAGGTCGAAGAGGGTCGGCGCATCCTTCGCGGTGACGAGCACGCGGACGCGCACCCACCCGCCGACGGCGTCGGTGACCTGGAGGACGCCGGTGCGGTGGTCCCAGAGGTCGGTGGTCGCGAGGATGCGGTTCAGCTCGGCGCGCATCCCTCCGGTGGAGACGCGCCAGTCGAGGTCGAACTCGACGGAGCCGAGCAGCTCGCTGTGCTGGCGGGTCCAGTTCTCGAACGGCTTGGTCGTGAAGTAGGTGGACGGGAGCACGAGGCGGCGGTCGTCCCAGACGTGCACGACCACGTAGGTGAGGGTGATCTCCTCGATCGTGCCCCACTGCTGCTCGACGACCACCACGTCGTCGATGCGGATGGCGTCGGAGAACGCGAGCTGGATGCCGGCGAACAGGTTCGCGAGGCTCGACTGGGCGGCGACACCGGCGATGATGCCGACGACCCCGGCGGACGCGAGCAGGCTCGCGCCCGCCGCCTGCAGCGCCGGGAAGGTGAGCAGGATGGCGCCGAGACCGATGACGACCGCCGCGACCACAGTGAGACGGCGCAGGATGAGCACCTGCGTCCGCACGCGCCGCGCGTAGCGGTTGTCGGGCACGTCGAGCCGGTAGCGGGCGAGGCCCAGGTCTTCGACGAAGATGACGAGCGCCGCGGCGAACCACACCCCCGTCGCGATGGCCAGGATCAGGAACGTGTGCCGGATGCCGTCGCGCCACGCCGACGTCGTCTCCGGCGGCAGGCTGATGGCCACGGCGATCCAGAGCACGATCACCAGCAGGAACAGCCGGAACGGGATGCGCGCGCGCCGGATCAGGACGGCCGGCCACTGCTGGTGCCGCCCGATGCCCCGCAGGATCAGGGCGAGGACGGCCGTGACGACCACCGCGAGGATGACGGCGAGCAGGCAGGCGACGGCCAGGCCGGGCCAGGTGCGCAGGGCGGACACGGGTGGGCGGGCTCCTCACGGTCGGGATTCGCGATGCAGTGTACGCGCCGCATCCCACTCCTGTCCGATCTCGCGAGCGCCACGAACCGGGACTAGCCTGTGCAGTCGGGGCAGGTCCCGACCAGCGCGTAAGGAGCGGGAATGGCAGCGACACGGACACTCTTCATCGGCGGGACGGGCGTGATCAGCTCGGCGTGCGTCGCGGAGGCGCTCGAGCAGGGTCACGAGGTCACGGTGGTGAACCGGGGCAACAGCTCCACGCGTCCGCTCCCCGACGGCGTGGAGGTGCTGCACGCCGATGTCCGGGACCCCGAGAGCGTGCACCGCGTGCTCGGCGAGCGCAGCTTCGACGTCGCCGCGGAGTTCCTCGCGTTCACGCCGGACCACGTGCGGACCGACTTCGACCTGTTCGAGGGGCGCGTCGGGCAGTTCGTGTTCATCAGCTCGGCGTCGGCGTACCAGAAGCCGCCGGCGCGGGTGCCGGTGACCGAGTCCACGCCTCTGCGCAATCCGTTCTGGCAGTACTCCCGCGACAAGATCGCGTGCGAGGACCTGCTCGTGGAGGCGTACCGCGACCGCGGCTTCCCTGTCACGATCGTGCGCCCGTCGCACACCTACGACCGCACGATGATCCCGACGAGCGGGAGCTGGACCGATCTGGAGCGGATGCGCCGCGGCGCGCCGGTCGTGGTGCACGGCGACGGCACGAGCCGCTGGACGATCACGCACAACACGGACTTCGCGGTCGGCTTCGTCGGGCTGCTCGGGCTGCCGGAGGCCGTCGGCGACACGTTCCACATCACGGGCGACGAGGCTCCGACGTGGGACCAGATCTACTGCGATCTCGCGGAGGCGCTCGGCGTCGAGGCCGAACTGGTGCATGTCTCGAGCGAGTCCATCGCGCGGGTGATCCCGGATGTCGGCCCCGGGCTCCTGGGCGACAAGGCGCACTCCATGCACTTCGACAACAGCAAGGTGAAGGCGCTCGTGCCGGGCTTCCGCGCCCGGGTGCCGTTCGCGCGCGGGGCCGGCGAGATCGTGGAGTGGTACCTCGAGGACGCCGACCGCCAGCGCGTCGACCCGGACCTGGATGCGGCGTTCGACCGCCTGGTGGAGCACTCCCGCGCGTTCGGGTGAGCGAGCGCGCAGGCGCTCATCACTTCGTGTAGCCGCTCCCCGAGGTGGAGGACGGTGACGACGAGGACGACGTGATCTTCGTGCCGTCCGGCGCGACCGCCCACCAGATGCCGCCGAGGCCCTGGCCGGTCACGTCTCCCGCGGAGGAGTCGCCGGCGAAGGTGTACAGCGGCCAGCCGTCGAGCGTTACCTGCTTCTTGCCGTCGACGCCGGTGATCGTGCCCACCGTGCCGGTGACCCCGGATACCGTCGGGTGGTCGCTGCTGGTCTCGATGGCGGGCCACTGCGCCGCGCAGGCGCCGGTGCAGACGCTCTTGCCCGAGTTCGCGGTGTCCTTGTCGAAGACGTAGGCGGTGAGGCCGGCCCCGTCGACGACCACGGTGCCCAGCGTCGTCGTGCCGGTTTTGAGTGCGCTCGACCCGGCGGCCGTCCCGGAGCCGCTCGAGCTGGATGAGGACGACGATCCCGAGCCGCTGGGCGGCGCGTAGACCCCTCCCCCCGGGGACGAGCAGGCGGCGAGCGCGAGGAGGACGGCGGCCGCTCCGGCGGCCAGGGCGGCGATGCGCGAGGGTGAAACGGTGCTTCTCATGATGGATGTTTCCCTTCCACCTGGTGCACGCTGCCCGCGGTGCCGAGGGTTCACCGTCTGAGAGAAAAGTCAGGGAGGCGGGAAACAAGAGCTTTACTATAAAGAAACTTTCCTGATACATTCACCCGAGAACATCGTTCCAACGAAGGGATGAGGATGGCCGGACCGGTTCGGGGCACCCCCGGGTGGCTGCGCGAGACCAACGACCGCACCGCGCTGTCGCTGCTGCTCGAGCACGGCGTCCTCACCCGCACGCGCATCGGCGAGCTCTCCGGGCTCTCGAAGCCCACCGCCGCCCAGATGGTGGCGCGGCTCGAGACCGCCGGCCTCATCCACGTCGTCGGGGAGGTCTCCGGCGGGCGCGGCCCGAACGCGGCCAGCTACGCGGTGCGCACCGACCGGATGCTCGGCGTCGCCGTCGACATCGACGCGGAGGCCATCCGCTCGACCGTCGTCGACGCCGCGGGCGCGGAGCGGCCGATCGCCGTCACCCCGCTCGCCGCGCGAACCCCGGAGGACGACATCCGGACGGCGATCGACGCTGCCTGCGAGGCGTCGGGAGCGGACGCCCAGCGCGTCGGCGCCGTCTGCATCGGCGTGCAGGGCGCGCTCGACCCCCGCACGGACGAGCTGACCTACATCGAGACGCTCCCTGGATGGCCCAAGCAGGGCATCCGCCGGCGCCTCGCGGATGCGCTGGGCATCGCCGTCCACATCGACAACGACGTGAATCTGGCGGCCCTGGCCGAGCGGACCGACGGCGCGGGCCGGGACACCGGCGGATTCGCGCTGCTCTGGATGGACGAAGGCCTCGGCCTCTCGGTCGACCAGGGCGGCAGCATCCACCGCGGCGCTTCGGGCGGGGCCGGTGAGATCGGCTACCTGCCCATCCCCCGCTCCGCGGCCGACCTCGACCCGGAGGCGCGCGACCTGCAGGACCTCATCGGAGGCCCGGCGGTGGCACGGCTCGCGGCCGGCCACGGCCTGACCGCGCGGTTCGAGGGCGACGACCCGGCGCGCGAGCGCTTCCTGGGCGAGCTGGCGCGTCGCGTCGCCGTCGGCGTCGTGCCGGTGCTCGCCCTCCTCGACCCCGAGCTCGTGGTGCTCGGCGGCGCGACCGGCCTCGCCGGCGGACCGCGCCTCGCCGAGCTCGTCACCGCCGAGCTCCGCCCCTCCTGGGGCGACCGCAGCGTCGTCGCCACCGGCGTCGCCGCCCACCCCGTGCTCCGCGGAGCCCGGGAGCACCTCGTCGGCGATGTGCGCGACGCCCTGTTCGCCGAAGTGTCGCGGATCGCACCGTAGCGTCCCGCGTCCTGCCCTGCACCATCCACCCGCACCACCAACAGTGAGGGAGCCACACCCGTGAAACACCGTCATCTCGTCGCAGCGGCCGCGATCACCGCAGCCGCCGCGCTCGCCCTCTCCGGATGCTCCGGAGGGTCGGGCGGCGCGAACTTCAGCGACACCGCCCCGAAGGACCTGAGCGGCACCGTCTCGTTCTGGCACTTCTTCTCCGACCGCGAGGCGAAGGTCATCCAGTCGGTCGTCGACGACTTCGAGAAGAAGTACCCGAAGATCAAGGTCGACGTGCACTCCGGCCAGGACGACGAGAAGCTGCAGAAGGCCATCGCCACCGGCAGCAAGGTCGACGTCGGCCTCTCCTACTCGACGGACATCGTCGGCAACTTCTGCTCGAACGGCGCGTTCCGCAGCCTCAACAAGGTGATCGAGCGCGACCACGTCGACATGGACCAGTTCTCGCCGACGGTGAAGTCGTACACCGAGTACAAGGGCACCCGCTGCGCGATGCCCATGCTCGCCGACGTGTACGGCCTGTACTACAACACCGACCTGCTGAAGGCCGCCGGGTACACCGCGCCGCCGAAGACGCTCGGCGAGCTGGAGTCGATGGCCGAGAAGCTGACCACCTTCAAGCCGGACGGCTCCATCAAGACGCTCGGCTTCAACCCGACCATGGGCTGGTACGAGAACTCGGCCGCCCACTACGGGCCGGCGGCGGGCGCCGAGTGGCTGAAGTCCGACGGCACCAGCGCGATCGGCTCCAGCGACGGCTGGAAGGAGCTGATCACCTGGCAGAAGGCGTTCGTCGACAAGATCGGCTGGGACAAGCTCAACACCTTCACGTCCGGGCTCGGTCAGGAGTTCTCGGCCGACAACGCGTTCCAGACCGGTCAGGTGGCGATGAACCTCGACGGCGAGTACCGCACGGCGTTCATCGACGACCAGGCGAAGGACCTGCACTACGGCACCGCGCCGTTCCCGACGGCCGACGGGCACACCGACCTCTACGGCGGCGGCTACATCACGGGCAACATCATCGGCATCTCCAAGGGCTCCAAGGAGCCGGAACTGGCCTGGACGCTGCTCAAGTACCTGACGACCGACACCGGTGCCGTGGTGAAGCTCGCGAACGGTCTGAAGAACGTGCCGACGACGTCCGACGCGCTGAACTCGCCGGACCTGCAGGTGTCGGAGCAGTACAAGACGTTCCTCGACATCGCGTCGGACAAGAACGTGCAGACCACGCCCGCCAGCCCGCTCGGCGCCGGCTACCAGCAGTCGTTCGAGGACTGGTGGAACAAGTACCAGAGCCAAGGCGGCGACCTCGACGCCGGGCTCGCGGCGGTCGACAAGCAGATCGACGACGCGCTTGCCCTGAGCACGGGACCGTGAGCCTCACACGATGACCGCCACCATCGACCGTGCGGGGCGGG
>NZ_JBQENB010000004.1:34736-63821 GCF_052044215.1 Leifsonia sp. 22587 | reverse complement strand
GCCCCGCACGACGATCCTCCGCACGGCGCCGCCGGAACCTGGTGACGCTGGCGCTCCTGGCGCCGGCGCTGCTCGGTCTGCTGATCTTCTTCGTCTATCCGCTGATCGCGTCGATCTACTACTCGTTCACGCGCTTCGACCTGATCTCCGCACCCCAGTGGATCGGCCTGCGGAACTACGAGTACCTGTTCACCCAGGACCCGAACGTGTGGCTCGCGACGCTGAACACGCTGTGGTTCGTCGTGATCTGGGTGCCGGTGAAGACGGCGTTCGCACTGCTGATCGCGGGCCTTCTGGCCCGGGCGCGCCGCGCATCCGGGATCTGGCGGACCGTGTTCTACCTGCCCGCCCTCGTGCCGCCGGTGGCGAGCGTGGTGGCCTTCGTGTTCCTGTTCAACCCGGGCACCGGCCCGGTGAACCTGGTGCTGTCCTGGTTCGGCATCCAGGGGCCGCTGTGGTTCAACGACCCCGCCTGGTCGAAACCGTCCCTGGTGCTGCTCGGCATCTGGGTGATGGGCGACATCATGATCATCTTCCTGGCCGCGCTGCTGGATGTGCCGCGCGAACAGTACGAGGCCGCCTCCCTCGACGGGGCGAACGGCCTGCAGAAGGTGCGCTACGTGACGATGCCGTCGATCTCGCCGGTGCTGCTGTTCGCGGCGGTCACGGGGGTGATCGCGGCCATCCAGTACTTCACGGAGGCGGCGGTCGCATCCTCCGTGGCGTCGGGCAAGGCCGTGGTCGGCCAGGGCATCTCGGCCAACCTCGGCTACCCCGGGGGCTCCCTGCTCACCTACACGCAGTGGCTGTACGTCCGCGGCTTCGGCACGTACCAGCTCGGCTACGCCTCGGCGCTCGCGGTGCTGCTGTTCGTGGTCGCCGCCGTCATCCTCGTCCTGCTGCTGCGCCGCTTCAAGGCGTTCACCCCGGAAGGCGCCCAATGACCTCCGCCACCCTCTCCCCCGGCACGACCGCGGCCAGCGCGCCGCCGCCGTCCCGCCGCATCCCGACGCCGCGCTCGTCGCGCGCCCGCCGCATCCTGGCGTGGATCGCCGAGCACGTGGCTCTCGTCGTGCTCGCGGTGCTGTTCATCGCTCCGGTCGTGTTCGTGTTCCTGACGTCGGTGATGTCGAGCGAGCAGACGCTGACGGCGTCGCTCTGGCCGCAGCCGTTCCACTGGGACAACTACGTAAAGGTGTTCACGACCGTGCCGCTCGCGCAGTGGTTCGCGAACTCGGCGATGTACGCGGTGCTCGCGACCGTGTTCATGCTGGTGTCGAGCGTCCCGGCCGCCTACGCGCTGGCGAAGATCCGCTTCCGCGGGTCGGGTGTGCTGTTCACCGTGATCATCATCGCGATGCTGCTGCCGCCGCAGGTGACGGCGATCCCGATCTACGTGCTGTGGTCGCAGCTCGGGCTCACCGGGACGCTGTGGCCGCTCATCCTGCCGAACCTGCTGGGCGACGCGTTCTCGATCTTCCTGCTGCGGCAGTTCTTCCTGACGATCCCGAGCGAGTACTCGGATGCGGCGCGCATCGACGGGAACGGCGAGTTCGGCGTGCTCTGGCGGGTGGTGCTGCCGATGGCGAAGCCGGGCATCGCGGCGACCGCGATCTTCATGTTCTTCGCCTCCTGGAACGACTACTACGGTCCACTGCTGTACACCTCGGAGAATCCGGCCTCGTGGCCCGTCGCGTACGGGCTGGCGTCGTTCCGCGGCGTGCACGGCACCGACTGGGGGCTCACCATGGCGATGACGATGCTGGTCACCGTGCCCGTCGTCCTCATCTTCTTCTTCGCCCAACGCGTCTTCGTGGAGGGCATCACACTCACCGGCGTGAAGGGATAACTCGTGAAACTGACGGTCGTCGGAGGCGGCTCCACCTACACCCCCGAGCTCATCGACGGGTTCGCCCGGCTGCGGGCCGTGCTCCCGATCGAGGAGTTGTGGCTCGTCGACCCCGACCCCGAGCGGCTGCGCCTGGTCGGCGGCATGAGCCAGCGGATGTTCCGCGCCGCCGGGCATCCCGGACGCATCGTCCCGACCCCGGATCTGGTGGCCGGGGTGGCGGATGCGGACGTGGTGCTGCTGCAGCTGCGCGTCGGCGGCCAGGCCGCACGGCACGGGGACGAGACCTGGCCGCACGAGTGCGGCTGCATCGGCCAGGAGACGACGGGCCCCGGCGGGTTCGCGAAGGCGCTGCGGACCGTCCCGGTCGTGCTGCGCGTGGCCGAGGAGGTGCGCAGGCACGCCAAGCCCGACGCCTGGATCGTCGACTTCACCAACCCCGTGGGCATCGTCACCCGAGCGCTGCTGCAGGAGGGCCACCGCGCGGTCGGGCTGTGCAACGTGGCCATCGGCTTCCAGCGCCGGTTCGCCGGGATGCTGGGGCTGGAGCCCGCGCAGGTCGAGCTCGGCCACGTCGGGCTCAACCACCTGACCTGGGAGCGCTCGGTGCTCGTGCGCGACGGCGACGGCACGCGCGATGTCCTGCCCGAGCTGCTGGGCGAGCGTCTGGAGCAGCTGGCCGGCGAGGTCGAGCTGCCCGCCTCCCTGCTCCGGCTGCTCGGCGACGTGCCCAGCTACTACCTGCGCTACTACTACGCGCACGACGAGGTGCTGCGCGAGCAGCGGGATGCGCCGACGCGCGCGGAGGCCGTGCAGCGCGTCGAGCGCGAGCTGCTGGAGCTGTACGGCGACCCGGCGGTCGACACCAAGCCGGAGCAGCTGGCGCAGCGCGGCGGCGCCTTCTATTCGGAGGCGGCCGTCGATCTGATCGCGTCGCTCACCGGCGACCGGGGCGATGTGCAGATCGTGAACCTGCGCAACGACGGCACGCTGCCGTTCCTCCCCGACGACCACGTCATCGAGGTCCCGGCCACGGTCGACGCCCGGGGCGTGACGGCGCGGCCCGTCGACCCGCTGCCGGCCGACCACGCCGCCCTGGTGGCGCACGTCGCCGGCTATGAGCGCCTCGCTCTCGACGCGGCCGTGCACGGCGGCCGTGACCGGGTGCTGCGCGCGATGCTCGCGCATCCACTGGTCGGGCAGTACGACCGGGCGGAGCGGCTCACCGACCTGCTCATCGCGCACAACCGGGAGCACCTGGCATGGGCGCAGTGAGCGGTCGCTCCGAGGGGGCGCCGCTGGTCGTCGCAGTCGACGGCGGCGGTTCGAAGACGGATGCGGTCGCGCTCGAGCTCGACGGCACGGTCGTCGCCGAGGCGCGTGCGGGCACATCGAGCCCGCACGCGATCGGGATGGACGCTGCGGCGGAGCTCGTCTCCGGCCTGATCGGCACCCTGCTCGAACGGACCGGCCCGCGACCCTTGGCCGCCGTCAACCTGTACCTCTCCGGGCTCGACCTCCCGGCCGAGCTCGAGGAGTTCCGGGCAGAGATCGCGCACACGCCATGGGCGGGCGCGACGGTCGAGAACGACCTCTTCGCCCTGCTGCGCGCGGGCACGGGCGAACCCGACGCCGTGGCCGTCGTCTGCGGGACCGGCATCAACTGCATCGGCGTCCGTTCCGACGGCCGGGTGGTGCGCTATCCGTCGCTCGGCACGATCTCCGGCGACTGGGGCGGCGGCTGGCACCTCGGCGAGCGCGCCCTCTGGTATGCGGCGCGGGCGGTGGACGGCCGCGGCGGCCCGACGGAACTCGCCGACGCCGTGCCGGCCGCTCTCGGGCTGGGCAGCGTGCAGGAGGTGATCGAGGCCCTCCACTTCGGCCGCCTTCCGAGCAGCGGCCTCGCACGGCTGGCCCCGACCGTGTTCGCCTGCGCCCGCGACGGCGACGCCGTCGCCCTCGGCCTCGTCGACGAGCAGGCGGAGGAGATCGCCACCATGGCGATCACCACGCTGCGCCGTCTCGACCTGCTCGACCGGCCGGTGCCGGTGGTGCTCGGCGGCGGGGTCATCGGCGGGCGGGACGAGCGGCTGCTCGGCACGATCGAGCGGCTGCTCGCCGAGGGCGCCCCGGCGGCGCGGATGGAGCTGGTCACGGCCGCGCCCATCCTCGGCGCCGCGCTGCTCGCCCTCGAATCGGCGGGCGCCGACCCGTCGGCGGTGGACGCGGCGCGCAGCGCGCTGGAGGGGCGGCCCGCCGCCGTCGTGCCGGTCCCCGGCGCCTGACGGCGGCCCGGGCGGCAACGAGGGGGCGCAACACGCCGTCATGCGCGGCGGATAACGGCGTGTTGCGACCCCTCGATGGACGCGGGCGGTGCGGGCGGACCGGCCGTGGTGGTTCAATAGCCGCACGCAGTACGACCACCTCACCGAACGCGCGCGCATGGTCGAGCAGCAGCTCGCCGCCCGCGGGATCGAGGACCAGCGCGTCCTCGACGCGATGAGACGCGTGCCGCGGCACCTCTTCGTCGAGCCCGCCGCGGCGCCGTACGCCTACGAGGACCACCCGATGCCGATCGGCGAGGGACAGACGATCTCGCAGCCGTACATCGTCGCCCTGATGCTGCAGGCCGCCCGGATCGGGCCGGAGGACGCCGTGCTCGACGTCGGGACGGGCTCCGGGTACGCCGCGGCGGTCGCCGCCGAGCTGGCGCATCGCGTGGTCAGCATCGAGCGGCATCCCGGACTCGCGGTGGAGGCGGCGGCGACGCTGGAGGCGCTCGGCTACCGGGTCGAGGTCGTCACCGGCGACGGGACGCTGGGCTGGCCCGCCCGCGCGCCGTACGACGCGATCGTCGCGGCGGCCACCGGCCCCTCGGTGCCGCCCGCGTGGCCGGCGCAGCTGCGACCCGGCGGACGCATCGTCATGCCGGTCGGGCGGCCGGGGCGCGCCCAGCACCTCGCCGCGTACACGCTGCGGAAGGACGGGGAGCTGCACGAGACTAACCTCGGGGCCGTCGCGTTCGTGCCGCTGATCGGCGACCAGGGGTGGCCCGCGTCCGGCTGACGACGCGACGCGCGCGGCAGTGGGACGGAGCACGAGGCGACGCCACGCGAGGCGCGGCCGGGCCGACGGGGTCAGGCCGCGGCTGGGTCAGGCTGCGACGGGCACGCGCTGGCTCAGGCCGCCCAGCAGGCTCCGGAGCTGCCCGCACGGCGCGGCGACGTCCTCCGGGTGCCACTGCACGGCCAGCACCGGCGCATCCCGGTGCTCCACCGCCTCCACGTGGCCGTCGTGCGACCGTGCCGACACGACGAGTCCCGCGCCGAGCAGGTCGACCGCCTGGTGGTGGGCGCTGCGCACCTCGATCGGCTGCTCGCCGAGCAGCCCGGCGATGCGTGTGCCCGGCTCGGCGTGGGCGGTGTGGGTCGTGAGCACCTGCGGGATGGGCACGCCGCGGTTCACGTGACCGCACTCCTCCCCGAGGTCCTGCACGAGCGTCCCGCCGAGCGCGACGTTCACGATCTGCAGGCCGCGGCAGATACCGAGCAGCGGCGTGCGCCGCACGAGGGCGGCGTGCACGAGCGCGATCTGGGCGGCGTCCGCCGCGGGCAGGTGCCGCGACTCGTTCGGGTAGCCGGTGGGTCCGCCGTAGAAGTCGGGGTGGATGTCCTCCCCGCCGACGATGACGACGGCGTCCGCACGGGCGGTGTCGGCGAGCAGCGCGTCGGCGCCGTGGTCGGCCGCCAGCCGGGTGACCGCCCAGCCCTGCGCCTCCGCCTCGGCGATGACGTTGCCGACCAGCAGCTGGACGTAGTCGTGGTACGCGGGGTCGTGCGAGCGGTCGCGCGTCGCCTCGACGACGGCGAGGGCGGGTGCGTCGGACATGCGCTCCTCCTCTCGGCCGGGTTCCTCCATCCCAGCAGCCCGCCGGGCTGAGCGCACGTGTGCCCGTAACAGGCGGAAACAGTGACAGCGTCCGGGAGCCCGCATAGACTCGGCGGAGTATCAGCCGGACCCGAGAGAGTGGGTGGATGCGCGTGCGACGTCTGCTGACCCGGTCCCTCCTTGCGCTGGGTCTCGTCGTCGCTCCGCTCGCGGGTGCGGCCTCCCCCGCGCTGGCGGCCGAACCGGTGGACCTCGGGCCGAGCCACGTCGTCGACCAGTCGAACGTGCTCAGCGGATCCGAGGAGCAGCGCGTCGCGGACGCCGCGCAGAAGCTGTACGACGACCACCGCATCGACCTCTACGTCGTCTACGTGCCCGAGTTCACCGATCCGACCGAGGCCGCCGACTGGGCGAACGAGACCGCGGCGAAGAACGGACTCGGCCAGCGGGACTACCTGCTCGCGGTGGCGACCGACGGCCGCACCTACTACCTGTCGGGCGACGACGCCGGCCCGGTGAGCGCGGACCAGCTCGACCGCATCGAGCAGGAGGACATCGAGCCGAAGCTGCACGCGAACGACTGGGCGGGCGCGGGTGTCGCCGCGGCCACCGGGCTGGGCGACGCCGTCGGAGGAGGCGGAGGCGGTGGTGGTGGCGGCGCCATCTTCTTCTGGGTGTTCCTGATCGGCGTCGTCATCGTCGGCGTCGTGATCTTCGTGCTGGTGCGCTCGCGCGGTTCGCGCAAGAAGCAGGCCGCCGCAGGTCCGACCACGCCCCAGAGCGAGCTGCAGAGCATCCCGCTGGACGAGCTCGAACGCCGGGCCGGGTCGGCGCTGGTGCAGACGGACGACGCGATCCGCACGAGCGAGGACGAGCTCGGCTTCGCCACCGCGCAGTACGGGGCGGATGCGGTGGTGCCGTTCCAGGGCGCGCTCGACGGCGCGAAGGCGCAGCTGCGCGAAGCCTTCACCCTCAAGCAGCGGCTGGACGACGCGGAACCCGACACGGACGAGCAGCGGCGCGAGTGGAACATCCACATCGTGCAGCTGTGCACCGCCGCCAACCAGGCGCTCGACGCGCAGGCCGACGCGTTCGACGAGCTGCGCGCGCTCGAGAAGCGCATCCCGCAGGCGACCTCCGAGATCCAGACGCAGGCCGCCGCCCTGCGGCAGCGCCTCGCGACCACCCGGGCGACGCTCGACGGTCTCGCCCAGCGCTACACCGAGGCGTCGCTCGCGACGGTGCACGACAACGTCGAGCAGGCGGAGCAGCGCCTCGACTTCACCGACACGGCGCTCGCCGGCGCTGCGCAGAAGGCGACGGCCGGCGACGCAGGAGCCGCGGCGGTCGGCGTGAGAGCGGCCGAGGAGTCGGCGGACCAGGCCGGCCTGCTGCTCGACGCGGTCGACCGGCTCGGCGCGGACCTCGCGGCGGCGCAGCAGTCCCTCGACGGCACGCTCTCCGAGCTGACCAGCGACCTCGCCGAGGCACGCGCGCTGGCGGCGTCGAGCGACCCGGGCGGGACGATCGCCGCGGCGGTCGCCGGCACCGAGGCGACCGTGGACGACGTGAAGGCCAAGCTCGCGGCCGGGCGGGTGAACCCGCTCGAGCTCGCCCAGCGGCTCGACGGCGCCAACCGCTCCATCGACGCGGTGCTCCAGGGCGTCCGGGATGCGCGTGCCCAGGCGCAGCGCGCCCAGTCGGCACTGCAGCAGACCCTGCTCACCGCCAGGGCCCGCGTCTCCGCGTGCGAAGACTTCATCACGGCGCGCCGCGGCGCGGTGGGGCCCGAGGCGCGCACCCGCCTCGCGGAAGCCGGGCGCCTGGTCGTGCAGGCCGAGCAGACGGCGGCCACCGACGCCGTGTCGGCCCTGGCGCTCGCGCAGCGCGCCGCGCAGCTCGCCGACGAGGCGACGCAGCTCGCGCAGCAGGACGTCGGCGGATTCCCGACCGGCGGCGGCATGCCCGGCGGCCTCGGCGACGTGTTCGGCGGCGGCACTTCGCGCGGCGGAGGCGGCGGCGCCATGGGCGCGATCCTCGGCGGCATCCTCATCGACTCGGTGCTGCGCGGCGGCATGGGCGGCGGAGGCGGCGGCTGGGGCGGCGGAGGCGGCTTCGGCGGCGGAGGCTTCGGCGGCGGCGGCGGCGGCTTCAGCGCCGGCAGCTTCGGCGGCGGCGGCACGCGCAGCAGGCGCGGCGGCGGACGGTTCTGACCACCGGAAGACACGGAACGAGCGCCCATCGGGGGCGGGAGCGAAAGGAAGAGCACATGGCGAAACAGTCCATCTTCGGGCGGATCTCGCAGTTGATGCGGGCGAACATCAACGCCCTCCTCGACCAGGCGGAGGACCCGGAGAAGATGCTGGACCAGATGGTCCGCGACTTCACGAACAGCATCGCCGACGCCGAGAGCGCCATCGCCGAGACGATCGGCAACCTGCGGCTGCTCGAGGACGACCACCGCGAAGACGTGGAGGCTGCGAGCGAGTGGGGCGACAAGGCGCTGGCCGCCAGCCGTCAGGCCGACCAGTACCGGGCGTCCGGGGATGCCGACAACGCCGACAAGTTCGACAACCTGGCCAAGGTCGCGCTGCAGCGGCAGATCTCCGCCGAGAACGAGGCCAAGGCGGCGGAGCCGCAGATCGCCGCCCAGACCGAGGTGGTCGAGAAGCTCAAGACCGGCCTCAACGGCATGAAGGAGAAGCTCGAGCAGCTGAAGAGCAAGCGCGCCGAGCTGATCGCGCGGGCCAAGAGCGCCCAGGCGCAGGCCCAGGTGATCGATGCGGTCAAGAGCGTCGACATCATGGACCCGACCAGCGAGGTCTCCCGCTTCGAGGAGAAGATCCGCCGCGAGGAGGCCAAGGTCCGCGGGGCGCAGGAGCTCGCAGCCTCCAGCCTGGACTCCCAGTTCGAGCAGCTCGACGACCTCGGCGAGATGACCGAGGTGGAGGCTCGGCTCGCCGCCCTCAAGTCCGGTGGCGCGCAGGCGGCCGTGACGTCGGGTCCCCAGGGGTGAGCGGGGCCTCGTTCCTGGTCGTGCCGCAGTGGCAGGGCTCCGGGTCGTCGCGCGCCATGCGCCTCATCGACGGCGCCGACGCCATCCGCGGCGACCTCCCGACCGCGCGCACCCACCAGGTGCCGGTGCCCGCGGCGGCGGGCGAGTCGCTGGGCACGGGCGTGAACCGGTTCTCCTCCCTCGCGGTCGTCCGCGAGGCCACGCAGGCCGAGCTCGGGCTGCTGGAGGCGCCGGTCGTGACGATCGGGGGCGACTGCGGCGCCGAGCTCGCCGCGGTGCAGCACGCGCTGGCCGCGCATCCACCCGGCGACGTCGCCGTCGTGTGGTTCGACGCGCACGGAGACCTGAACGACGTCGAGTCCTCCCCCTCCGGCGCGTTCTGCGGCATGGTGCTGCGGGCGATCCTCGGCGACGGTCCGGAGGGGCTGGCCTCCACCGGCGCGGACCGGCTGGATCCGGCCCAGCTGGTGCTGGCGGGCACGCGAGCGCTCGACGACGGCGAGTCCGCCTACGTGGACGAGCACGGCATCCGGGTCGTGGCCTCGGGCGAGCTCGACGATCCGGAGACGATCGTGAACGCGGTCGCGGCCACCGGCGCGAGCGCGGTGTACCTCCACATCGACCTCGACGTGCTCGACCCCTCCGCGATCGAGGGCATCGGTTCGCCGGAGCCGTTCGGGGTGCAGCCGGAACGGCTCACCGAGACGATCCGCGCGCTGCGGCGGCGGTTCGAGCTCGCGGGCGCGGGGCTCATGGAGTTCGCGCCGGAGACGCCGGACGCCGCCGGGCACGACCTGCCGGTGATCCTGCGCATCCTGGGTGCCCTCACCGGGCCGACCGGCGCGCCGGGCGGGGCGGACGGTGACCGCTAGCGTGGGAGACATGAGCGAGCCCAAGATCCTGACCGAGCGGCGCGGCCACATCCTGCTGATCGGCCTGAACCGCCCCGACAAGCGCAACGCCGCCGACTTCGAGCTGCTCAGCCGGCTGGCGGACGCCTACGGCGAGTTGGAGCGCGACCCGGAGCTGCGCGTCGGACTCGTGCACGCGGTCGGAGACCACTTCACGGCCGGTCTCGATCTCGCCGACCTGGGGCCCCGCATCGGCCGCGACGGGCTCTCGTTCGTCGGTCCCGACGGCGTCGACCCGTGGCAGGTCTCCGGCCGCCAGCTGACCAAGCCCGTGGTCATCGCCGTGCAGGGCACCTGCCTGACGCTCGGGATCGAGCTGATCCTCGCCTCCGACATCGCCGTCGCCGCACGCGGCACCCGGTTCGGCCAGATCGAGGTGACCCGCGGCATCCTGCCGTTCGGCGGCGCGACCCTCCGCTTCCCGCGGGCGGTCGGCTGGGGCGACGCGATGCGCTACATCCTCACCGGCGACCTGTTCGACGCCGAGGAGGCGCACCGGATCGGGCTGGTGCAGGAGGTCGTGGACGACGGCGCCCAGTTCGACCGCGCCCTCGAGCTGGCCGAGCGGATCGCCGCGCAGGCGCCTCTCGCCGTGCAGGCCGCGCTCGCCAACGCGAAGCGGGCGGTGCGCGACGGCGACGCCGCAGCGGAAGCGGAGCTGCAACCGACCCTGGTGCGGCTCGTCGCCAGCGAGGACGCCCGCATCGGGATGGAGGCGTTCCTCACGCGCACGGAGGCCCGGTTCGTGGGCCGCTGAATCCATCCGTTCCACCCGGCACGACGAACAGACAGAGAGCGGACGGCGCCGCGGCGTCCCGCAGAGCAGGAGAGAGCATGAGCGAGACCAGGGACTACGACGTCATCGTGATGGGCGCGGGCGCCATCGGCGAGAACGTCGCCGACCGGGCCGTGCAGGGCGGGATGCGCACCGTCATCGTCGAATCCGAGCTGGTCGGCGGCGAATGCTCCTACTGGGCGTGCATGCCGTCGAAGACGCTGCTGCGCAGCGGCGCCCTGCTGCGCGCGACGCAGAAGGTCGGCGGAGCCCGCGAGGCCGTCACCGGCCCGCTCGACGTCGCCGCCGTGCTCAAGCGGCGCGACGACATGACCAGCAACTGGAAGGACGACGGCCAGGTCGAGTGGCTGAACGGCGCCGGCATCGACCTCGTGCGCGGCTGGGGTGTCATCACCGCGCCGAAGGAGGTGACGGTCACCGCCGAGGACGGCACGGTCACCGTGCTCCGGGCGAAGCACGCGGTCGCCGTGTCGACCGGGTCCGCCGCCCTGATGCCCGACATCCCGGGCCTCCGCGAGAGCGAGCCGTGGTCGAGCCGCGAGGCCACGAGCGCGCAGCGCGTGCCGGTCTCGCTCGCCATCCTCGGCGGCGGGGTCGTCGCCACCGAGATGGCGACGGCGTACGCCGGCTTCGGCACCGAGGTGCACCTGATCGCGCGCGGTTCGCTGCTCGGCGGCGACGAGCCGTTCGCGGGCGAGCTGGTGGCCGCCTCCCTCAAGAAACTCGGTGTCGTGCTGCACCTGGACCAGACGACCGAGCGCGTCGAGCGGACGGACGACGACGGATTCCGCCTGCAGCTCGACGACGGGACGGTCGTGGAGACCGACGAGTTCCTCGTCGCGACCGGTCGCGTGCCCCGCACGTTCGGCATCGGCCTCGACGCCTTCGGGCTGGAGGACGGCGCCTGGCTGAACGTGGACGACAGCATGCGCGTGCTCGGCGCCGACGGCGAGCCGGTCGACGGCGGCTGGCTCTACGGTGTGGGCGACGTCAACCACCGGGCCCTGCTCACGCACCAGGGCAAGTACCAGGCGCGCGCCGCGGGCGATGCGATCGCCGCCCGCGCGCACGGGCGCGAGGTGTCGCTGGAGCCGTGGGGCGCCTTCGTCGCGACCGCGGACCACGAGGCGGTGCCGCAGGTGACGTTCACCGACCCGGAGGTCGCGTCCGTGGGGCTGACCGCCGAGCGCGCCGAGAAGGCCGGCTACCGCATCCGGGTGGTCGACTACCCGATCGGGAGCGTGTCGGGCGCGCACGTCGTCGCGGACGGCTACGAGGGCACGGCGCGCATGGTGGTGGACGAGGACCGGAAGGTCGTCCTCGGCGTCACGTTCGTCGGTCAGGACGTCGGCGAGCTGCTGCACTCGGCGACGATCGCGGTCGTCGGCGAGGTGCCGCTCGACCGGCTGTGGCACGCGGTGCCGTCGTACCCCACCATCAGCGAGGTCTGGCTGCGCCTGCTCGAGACGTACGGCCGGCCCGAGAAGTGACCGCCTTCGACCGCACGCCGCTCGGCATCCTGCTGCTCGACTCCCCGGTGAGCCGCGCGGGCTACCTGTACGCCACGGCCGTGGGCCTCGCCTGGGGCTTCCTGTGGAGCACCGGCCGGGTGGAGCGGCGGGCCGGGCTGACCGTCTTCCGCGGCATGCCCCGGCGCACCTTCGGGCGCGGCGGCTCGTGCGTCGGCGGCGTCTACCTGACCGACCACAACGTGACGGACGACGTGCTGGAGCACGAGGCCGTCCACAAGCGGCAGTGGCAGCGCTACGGGATGCTGTTCCCGCTGCTCTACTTCGTGGCGGGGCGCGACCCGCTGCACAACCGGTTCGAGATCGAGGCAGGCCTCGAGAAGGGCGGCTACCGATGACGCGGACCGTCGTGATCACGGGCGCGAGCTCCGGCATCGGCGCGGTCGCCGCGGAGCAGCTGTCGGCGGGCGGCGACGAGGTCGCTGTCGTCGGCCGCAACCCGGAGCGGACCCGCGCCGTCGCGGAGCGGATCGGGGCGACGCCCTTCCTCGCCGACTTCGAACGGCTCGACGACGTGCGGGCGCTGGCCGCCGCGCTCCTCGACCGCTACGACACGATCGACGTGCTCGCCAACAACGCGGGCGGGCTGTACCACGACCGCGAGCTGACGGCGGACGGGCACGAGCGCACCATCCAGGCCAACCACCTGGCACCGTTCCTGCTCACCGCGCTGCTGCGTCCCCGGCTGGTGGAGACGGCGGCGGCCGGGCGCGACGTCCGCGTCGTGTCGACCGCCAGCCTCGCGAACCGCTTCGGCAACCTCCGGGTCGACGACCTCGACTGGGAGCGCCGGCCGTGGCAGGGCGGCTGGCGCGCCTACGGCACGGCCAAGCTGGCGACCATCCTGTTCGCCTCCGAGCTCGCGGAGCGGCTCACCGGCACCGGCGTCACGGCGTACTCGTTCCATCCCGGCACGATCGCCACGAACTTCGGCAACTCGTCGCCGCTGATCCGGTTCGGCCACCTGGTCACGCGCAGCAGCTTCGGCATCCCGGTGCAGGCGGGCGCGGCGCCGCTGCTGCTGCTCGCCGGCCCCGCGCCGGTGGGCGCGCCCAGCGGGACGTACTTCGACCGGCTCAACGCCAACGGGCGCACCAACCCGCAGGCGGGCAACGCGCAGCTCGGCCGGGACCTGTGGGCGGTGACGGAGACGCTCGTCGGGCTCGACGTGCCCGCCTGAGTGCCGGCCGGCCGACGGCGATCGAAGGGTCGCGCGTCAGCGCAGGGCGGGGGCGACGACGGCGTCGTGCGCCATGCCGACCGTCTCGACGAGGTGGTCGCGCACCTCCGTCACCAGGGCGTAACCGCCGGTGACGATGGCGCGGGTCTCGCCCGGGCCGTCGCACAGCATCTCGGCGCACCAGGCGCGGACGGCACGGGATGCGGCCTCGCCGCGGGCGCAGCGCTCCCCGGTCCCGGGGCGACCGCTGCGGTCGGACCGCGTCAGCCAGGTGACCGTCATCCGCATCGGAGTCGCCAGCGGCGCGACCTGGGCGGCGTCCTCCACCTCGACGAACACGCGTCCACGGGCGCACAGCGGCAGCAGGGCCAGCTCGGCCTCCAGCTGCGTGAGCGACGTCTCGTCGCCGACGACGAGGAACTGCACGCGGTCGTCATGATGCGCGGTCGCGGCGGTGTGGGAGGCGTGGTCGGGACGGTACATCGTGGTCCAGTATAGGCAAGCCTTACCTCACATCCACCGGCTCCGAGCGCATCCTCAGCGTGACCGCATCCCTTCCGGAGGGTGGCGGTTCGCGGCATGATCGGAGCATGCGACCCTCCGCCTCGTCCCCGATCGCCCCGATGCTCGCGAAGGCGGTCCCCGCCGTGCCGGAGCCCGACAGCGTCGCCGGCGGCCTCAGCTACGAGCCGAAGTGGGACGGCTTCCGCGCCATCGTGTACGCCGAGGGCGACGGCGCGGTGGAGTCGGTGGAGATCGGCAGCCGCGGCTCCAAGATGCTGACCCGGTACTTCCCCGAGCTGGTGGATGCGTTCCGCCGCATCCTGCCCGCGCCGTGCGTGCTCGACGGCGAGATCGTGGTGCCCACCGGCGAACCGGGCAGCCAGCGGCTGGACTGGGAGGCGCTGTCGCAGCGCATCCACCCGGCCGCGAGCCGCGTGAACCTGCTGGCCGAGCAGACGCCCGCGACGTTCGTCGCGTTCGACCTGCTCGCGATCGGCGACGAGTCGTACGTCGACCGTCCGTTCGGCGAGCGCCGTGCCGCGCTGGAGGAGTTCGCCGGAGACCTGCCCGCGCCGATCGAGCTGACCCGCACCACGACGGATGTCGAGCTGGCGCGGCGCTGGCTGGTCGAGTTCGAGGGCGCCGGGCTGGATGGCGTGGTCGCCAAGCCGCTCGCCGGACCGTACGCCCCGAACAAGCGGACGATGCTGAAGATCAAGCACCACCGCACCGCGGACGTCGTGGCGCTCGGCTACCGCATCCACACGAGCGGGCGCGGGGTCGGCTCGCTTCTCGTCGGGCTGTACGACGGCGACGGCCAGCTGCGCAACGTGGGCGGCGTCTCCGCCTTCACCGACGCCAAGCGGCTCGCCCTGATCGACGAGCTGGAGCCGCTGGTGGAGCGGGACGACAGCGGCGCGGCGATGACCGGCGAGACGGACCGCAGCCGCTTCTCGGGCAGCAAGGACGTGTCGTTCGTCCGGCTGCGGCCGGAGCGCGTGCTGGAGGTGCGTTACGACCAGATGGAGGGGATGCGGTTCCGTCACACCGCCCAGTTCGAGCGCTGGCGTCCCGACCGGGAGGCGCGCTCGTGCTCGTTCGAGCAGCTGGACCGGCCGATCGCGTACGACCTCGGCGACGTGCTGACCTGAGCCGCGGCCGCCGCCGCCCCGAGCCGCCCGACCTATCGTCGGTGGAAAGCGCTCACATCTCCGACGCAACGCTCTGCCGCGGGAGATTCGCGGCGATCGGCGCGAAAACTCCGACGCACGGGCACGGATCTCCGACGGCAGCGGGCGCGGACCTCCCACGGTAGCGAGCACGGATGTCCGAGGCACGCGAACGGCAGCAAGAGCCCGAGGGGCGGAGGCCCGCGCTGATCTATCGTCGGCGGAAAGCGCTCACATCTCCGACGCAACGCTCTCCCGCGGGAGATTCGCGGCGATCGGCGCGGAAACTCCGACGCACGGGCACGGATCTCCGACGCACGCGAGCGGATCTCCGACGGTCGCGGGCGCGGACCTGCGAGGCACGCGCACGGTAGCCGACGCTCGACGGGCGGATGGGCCGCCGAGCTATCGTCGGTGGAAAGCGCTCACATCTCCGACGCAAGGCTCTCCCGCGGGAGAATCGCGGCGATCCGCGCGCGAACTCCGACGCACGCGCGCGGATCTCCGACGGTAGCGACGGCGCGCGGGGCGGAGGAGGCGGGCGGCGATTGCGCGCTCGCGCGGGGCGTGGTTGCGTGGCCGGCATGGCGGACGAGGAGCGGCCGGGCGCCGAACGGTTCCTTCCGGCCGAGCGCGACCTTCCGGCGCTGCGAGCCGCGGCGGCGGAGTGCCGCGGCTGCGAGCTGTACCGCGACGCCACGCAGGTCGTGTTCTCGACTGGGCGCGCGGGCACGCCGCTGATGCTGGTCGGCGAGCAGCCGGGCGACCGGGAGGACGTGGAGGGCGAGCCGTTCGTCGGGCCGGCCGGCCGCATCCTGGATCAGGCGCTGGGCGACGCCGGGATCCAGCGGGCCGACGTGTACCTGACGAACGCCGTGAAGCACTTCCGCTTCCACCGGCAGGGCAAGCGCCGCATCCACGAGAAGCCCGCGGTCGGCAACATCGTGGCCTGCCACCCCTGGCTGGAGGCGGAGCTCGCCGTCGTGCGGCCGCGCGTCGTGGTGTGCCTGGGGGCCACCGCCGGGCGCAGCGTGCTGGGCCGCGCGGTGCGCATCGGCGAGGAGCGCGGAAAGCTGCAGGAGGCGGACGGCCGCTCGGTCCTCGTCACCACGCACCCGTCGGCGCTGCTGCGGCTGCGGGACGACCCGGGATGGGATGCCGCCTACGACGCGTTCGTCGCCGACCTCGAGACGGCGGCCCGGGCCGCGGCACAGGCGACAGGCGAAGCCGCGGCACAGGCGACAGGCGAAGCCGCAGCCGAACGCGCAGCCGACTGACGCTGGCCGCGCCCTACGCCTTCTTCGCCCGGCTCGGCTGGACGCGCGGCGGCTCGCCGGGCATCTTTGGGTAGTCGGGCGGGAACGGCAGCTCGCCGAGCCCCTTCGACAGGTCGCGTTCCCACCAGCCGAGCAGTTCGTCGATCCGGCCGGGGTCCGCAGCGAACGACTCCCACGGGTCTCCCGTCGTGCGGAGGCGCTCCGGCATCGTCAGGATCGTGAACTGCTCGGGCGAGATCCGCTCCAGCTCGTCCCACGTGATCGGTGCCGAGACCGGGGCGTGCGGCAGCGCGCGGGGGCTGTAGGCGCCGGCCATGGTGCGGTCGCGGTTGGCCTGGTTGAAGTCGACGAAGATCCGCTCGCCGCGCTCCTCCTTCCACCAGGCCGTGGTGACGCGGTCGGGCATCCGTCGCTCGAGCTCGCGGGCCGCCGCGATCACCGCGTGCCGCACATCCAGGAACTCCCGCTCGGGGACGATCGGCGCGAAGACGTGGAGGCCGCGGTTGCCGGAGGTCTTGATGAAGGCGGTGAGCCCCGCCTCCTGCAGCACGGCCCGCAGTTCGATGGCGGCCGGGACGGCCTCCGCGAAGCCGGTGCCCGGCTGCGGGTCGAGGTCGATGCGCAGCTGGTCCGGGTTGTCGGAGTCCTCGGCGCGCGACGGCCACGGGTGGAACACCACCGTGTTCATCTGCGCGGCCCAGACGGCGGCGGCCGGTTCGTCGATGACGAGCTGGGGATGCGACCGGGCGCTCGGGTAGACCACGGGGACCGACCGCACGTAGTCGGGCGTGCCGCGCGGCGGGTTCTTGGAGAAGAACTGCTCCCCGTCGATGCCGTCGGGGAAGCGCTGCAGCGAGACCGGCCGGTCGCCGTTCGCCCGGACGAACGCCTCGCCGACCTCGACCAGGTACTTCGCCACATCCAGCTTCGTGATGCCGTCCTGCGGGAAGATCACCCGGCCAGGGCTCGAGATGCGCACCTCCCGGTCGCCCTGGGGTCCCGGAACCGTGAGGATGACCGCGTCGCCTGCCATGCGACCACCGTACCGCTCCGAACCGACGGTGACCGTGATGTGAATTCCTTGTGGGATGCCGTCGCGTCGCTTGAGCCGAGCCGCGAGTGGGACAGAATGGCAGGGCAGGCGCGAATGCGCCTGCCCGCGACGGTGGACGTCGAGAAGAGGTGCATGACCCTGAGGATCGTGAGCTACAACCTCCGCAAGCACGCCGCGAGCGGTGAGCTGTCGGGTATCGCCGAGGCCTACGACGTCGACGTGCTGTGCCTCCAGGAGTGCGACAGCGAAGCCCTCCCGCAACGGCTGCACCACCTCGCGCTTGCGGACACCACTCGGGCCAACCGGCTCGGGCTCGCGGTGTACGTGCGCGACGAGCGCTACGAGATCCTGAACACTCAGGTGTTCGCCGTGCAGAAGTCGCTGCACGACCGGGTGCTCGCGCCCGCCAACGAGCGCCTGCTGGCCGTGCACCTCCGCGACCGCGACAGCGGCGAGGACATCCTGGTCGGCTCGTTCCACGCCGCCCCGCTGACCGCCCTCAACTCGCTGCGCCGCAAGCAGATCGCCGCCGCGCACGACGGGATGCGGTCCCTCTCCCCCGAGACCCCCGCGGTGATGGTCGGCGACTTCAACTACCCGTGGTTCATCCGCGGCCTCGAACGGCACCTCACCACCTCCGGCTACACGCTGAAGCGGACGACGGAGCCCACCTACCTGCGCTACAAGTTCTTCTCCGGCTACTTCGACTTCGTCACGTCGACCGGTTTCGAGATCGAGCGGGTGGATGTGCTGCCCGCCGGCGCCTCGGACCACCGGCCGATCCGGCTGGACGCCGAGCTCGCGGCCTGACGCCGAAGCACGACGCGGCCCAGCCCCTCCCCTGGCAGGATGGGACCGTGACCGACATCGTGCCCTCCGCCCTGCTCGTGATCGACCTGCAAAAGGGCGTGCTGCCCGGCTGCTTCGACGCCGAGGGCGTGCTCGCCCGCGTCGTGCGGCTCGTCGACCGGGCCCGTTCCGCAGGCACTCCGGTCGTCTGGGTGCAGCACGAGGAGGACGGGATGGAGCAGGGCACGACCGCGTGGGAACTGGCCGACGGCCTCGTTCCCGCGGAGGGCGAGCCGCGCATCCTGAAGCACTACCGCGACGCGTTCGCCGACACCGACCTGGATGACGTGCTCGAGCGTCTCGACGTCGGTCGGCTGGTCGTGACCGGCGCGCAGAGCGACTACTGCGTCCGCACCACCGCGCAGAGCGCCGCCGTGCGCGGCTACGACGTGACGCTCGTCTCCGACGCCCACACCACGACGGACACGGAGTGGGATGGCGTCGAGATCTCGGGAGAGCAGATCGTCGCGCACACGAACCGCTACTTCGACGGGCTGCGCTACCCCGGGCAGCTCTTCGGGGTGGAGCCGGCGGCGTCCGTGCCCGTCTGACCCCGGCGCGACCCCGGCGCCACACTCGGCGCCGCACCCGGCGCGACACCAGCCCATGGGCCCCGGTCCGGGCCTCGTCCCGATCCGGCTGTCGGCGTACGGTGAACCCGTTCCGACGATCGGGGTGGTGTCGATGGAAGTCCCCGCATGGCTGACCGGATGGCTGGCCGGCGACGACTACACGATCGCCCGCGAGATCCTCGAGCGGGGTGTCGCGGCGCTGTACTTGGTCGCGTTCGTCTCCGCGGTGAACCAGTTCCCCGCCCTGCTCGGCGAGCACGGCCTGCTCCCGGTGCGGCGTTTCCTGCGGCACCCGTACGCGCGGAAGCAGCCGACGCTGTTCCGCTGGCGGTACTCCGACCGACTGCTCCGGGCCGTGGCGTGGACCGGCGCGGCGCTCTCCGCCCTGATCGTGCTCGGCGTCGTGCAGCTCGCGCCCACGTACGTGTTCGTCCCCGTCTTCCTGATCGTGTGGTTCCTGTACCTCTCGATCGTGAACGTCGGGCAGACCTTCTACGGGTTCGGCTGGGAGAGCCTGATCTGCGAGGCGGGTTTCGTCGTCGCCTTCCTCGGCGCGTGGGACACCGCTCCCCCGATCACGATCGTGTTCTTCGTCCGCTGGCTGGTGTTCCGGCTGGAGTTCGGCGCCGGGATGATCAAGATGCGAGGCGACCGCTCGTGGCGCGACCTGACGGCGCTGTACTACCACCACGAGACGCAGCCGATGCCCAACCCGTTCAGCCGCACCGCGCACCTGCTGCCGAAGTGGTGGCACCGGGTGGAGGTGCTCGGCAACCACTTCGCCCAGCTCATCGTGCCCTGGTTCCTGTTCGCGCCGCAGCCGGTGGCGAGCGTCGCGGCGGCCGTCATGATCCTGACGCAGCTGTGGCTGGTGCTCACCGGCAACTTCGCCTGGCTCAACTGGATCACCATCGTGCTGTGCTTCGCCGGGGTGAGCGACGGCGTCTGGTCCTGGCTGCTGGGCGGCGCCGACGTCGGCGCCTTCGGTGCCGAGACCGTGCCGCTCTGGTACGCCGTGGTGGCGGTCGCCGTGACGGTGTTCCTCATCGTGCTGAGCTGGCCGCCGCTGCGGAACCTGTTCGCACGCCGCCAGCTGATGAACGCCTCCTTCAACCGCTGGCACCTGGTGAACGCCTACGGCGCGTTCGGGAGCGTCACGAAGGAGCGCTACGAGGTCGTGGTGGAGGGCACCGCCGACGACCCGTACGACCCGGAGGCGCGGTGGGAGGAGTACGGCTTCCGCGGCAAGCCGGGCGACCCGCGCCGGGTGCCCCGCCAGTTCGCCCCGTACCACCTGCGGCTGGACTGGCTGATGTGGTTCCTCGCGCTCGGCTCGCGCGACTCGCCCTGGTTCGAGGTGCTGCTGCTGCGGCTGCTGGAGGCGGACGGCCCGACGCTGAGGCTGCTCCGGCGCGACCCGTTCGGCGGCCGGGCGCCGCGGGCCGTGCGGGCGCGGATGTTCCTCTACCGGTTCAGCACCCACGCCGAGAAACGCGAGACCGGGGACATCTGGGTGCGCTCCGAGGTCGGCGAGCTCGTGCCGCCGGTGAGCCTGCGCTCCGGTCAGTAGCCGGTGCGCTCCTCCTCCAGCCGGGCGAGGTCGCGCCAGATCAGCAGCCGGAGCCGCGCCGGCTTCTCGCGCTCGTAGTCGGCCTTCAGCGCCTCGGCGCCCGAGAAGGCGTCGAGGCCCGCCTCGATGGCGCGCCCCACCTCGTCCCACGCGTCCTGCCGGCCGCGCTCGACCAGCGCCAGCAGCTCCTCCTCGGAGTCGGCCTTCCGGCGCAGGGCCGCGGCGAGCGCGATCGCGGCGTCGCGGCGCAGCCGCAGGTTGTCCGCATCCACCCGGCGGTAGTCGTGGGGGTGCTCGGCGTCGCCGCTCAGCTTCTCGGCCGCCTCCAGCTCCTCCTCGATGCGGCCCGCCGCCACGCCCTGCTCGGAGGCGAGCTCGCGCAGCATCGCCGCGGCCTCCATGGCGTGCAGCGCCGGGTCGTACGAGTTGCCGTACTGGATGGTGTCGACGACGATGTGGTTCTTCACCGACATGCGCGTGGCGTATTCCGCGAGCAGCATGCCCTCCTCGACCGACTGCTCGAGGGTGGGCGTCGCGGGCTCCGGGAGGGCGTGCTCGTCGAAGGGCCGCGTGCGCGTCGTCTTCTCGACGCGCTTGCGGAACCGCTTCGGCCAGCGCATGGGACTCCTCGGATGGGGCGGCCGTCGTGCCGCCTCCTCCCATTCTGTCCGATGGCGGGCCGCTTTCAGCGGCCTGTGAAGAACCCGTTCGCTCGGCGGGTGAAGAGCAGCACGATGATCAGCAGCGACCAGAGGATCTGGACGATGCCGCTCGCGACCTGCCCCGTGAAGAGCATCAGCAGGCCATTCAGGATGTCGATCACCATGACGACGGTGACCACCGTCCGCGCGCCCGGGCTGCCGCGCAGCAGGCCGCGCGCGACGATGACGACGATGATGCCGAGCAGGATCGAGATGATGGCCGCCGTGGTGATGCCGGCGACCGAGCCGCCGTTCGGGCCGGCCATCTGATCGCGGGTGATCAGCAGGATCACGCCGCCGATGATGTTCAGGATGCCGTTGATGTAGGTGAGGACGGCCACGAACGTGACCGATCCGGGACGTGCCGCCATGCCGTGTCCTCCGCTCCGCCGCGGGGCGCTTCTCGCCCGGGCGCTTCACCGGTAGCTTGGCGGATATGGCCGGTTATCGCTACGAGTTCGAGGCGGAGCTGTTCCGCTGGGCGTCCCGCCGCGAGTTGTGGGTGTTCGCGCAGCTGCCGCCGGACGTGTCGGAGGAGATCCGGTTGCAGCCGCATCCACCGGCCGGGTTCGACTCCGTGAAGGTGGTCGTCACCCTGGGCGGCTCGCGCTGGTCGACGTCGATCTTCCCGCAGGCCGACGGCAGCTACGTCGTCCCGATCAAGGGCGCGGTGCGCCGCGCGGAGGGCGTCGAGCTCGGCGACCGGGTGCGGATCGGCGTCGAGACGCTGCTGTGACGCCCTAGCGCGTCCCCGACATGATCGTGTTCAGGGCGAGCACGATGATCAGGCCGTTGAAGAAGTAGCTGAGCACCGAGTGCCAGACGATGGTCCAGCGCATCCGCGTCGCCAGCACCTCGACGTCGGAGGCGGCGAACGTGGTGCCGAGCGTGTAGGCGAAGTACACGAAGTCGACGAAACGCGGGACCGGCGCGGGCGTGCCCTCGGGATGCGGGAAGCGCAGCATCGGCTCCGGGTCCGCGAAGTACCGCTGGTAGTAGATCTGCGAGAAGCCCCAGTGCAGGAACCCCCACGCGAGGAGCATCGACCACACCCCGACGAAATCGGTGACCGATCCGATCTGCGGGTCGTTGTGCAGGGCGAGCACCTGGATCGCCGCGGTGAGGCCGATCAGGCTGGAGAGGATGGTGGCGACCATCGAGATCAGGCGGGCGATGCGGCTGGTCTCCCAGCGGGCCGGCCGCGCATCGGACAGCGCCGGCCGCCGCGCCACACGCCCCAGCACGATCAGTACGACGACGAGGTAGAGCGTGCCGATCCCGCACCAGGTGGCGAGCAGTTCGAGGGTCGTGGCGTCGTCCTCGGAGAGCACGACCAGCCACACCCCGACGACGATCATCGCCAGCTGGGCCAGGAGGCTCGCGACGAGGCCCAGGACGACCATCGGCCGCCGCACGGGCGCGCTCTGCGACATACCTGGATGCTAGCGGTGCCGCGCCGCGTTCCCGGGTAGCGCGGGGCGCAGGGCAGGATGGAGGGGTGCAGCCCCTCCTCGTCGTCGCCGCGGTCCTCCGCGACGGCGACCGCGTGCTGGCCTGCCGCCGCGCGCCCGGCAAGGACGCCGCCGGGCGCTGGGAGTTCCCCGGCGGCAAGGTGGAGGCGGGCGAGACGCCGGAGGCCGCGCTGGAGCGCGAGATCGGCGAGGAGCTCGGGGTGCGCATCCACGTCGGGACTCTGCTCGACCGCACGGTGACGACGCGCGCGCAGGGCCGGCCGATCGACCTGGCCTGCTACGCCTGCGGGCTGGACGGCGACGTCCCGGTCGCGAGCACCGACCACGACGAACTGCGCTGGGTCGCCCTCGAGCACCTGAGCACGCTGGAATGGGCCGAGGCGGACCTCGCCGCGGTCGCCGTCCTGACCCGGGAGGTCGTATGAGGGCCCTGTACTACGAGCGCTTCGGCGGACCGGTCGAGGTCGGCACGCTCGCCGACCCTGCGGTGCCGGACGGCGGCGCCGTCATCCGGGTGGAGGCGTCGGGGCTGTGCCGGAGCGACTGGCACGCCTGGGCGGGCCACGACGACTCCGTCGCGCTGCCGCACGTTCCGGGCCACGAGTTCGCGGGCGTGGTCGAAGCCGTCGGCCGCGGCGTGACCCGCTGGCGCGCCGGCGATCGGGTCACGGCGCCGTTCGTCAACGGCTGCGGCGAGTGCGAATGGTGCCTCTCCGGCCAGGCGCAGGTGTGCCCGCGGCAGACGCAGCCGGGCTTCACGCAGTGGGGGTCGCACGCGCAGCTGGTCGCCGTGCGCGCCGCCGACACGAACCTGGTGCGCGTGCCGGACGGCCTCTCGTCGGACGCGGCGGCGAGCCTCGGCTGCCGCTTCGCGACGGCGTACCGCGCGGTCACGACGCGGGCACGCATCCAGCCCGGGGAATGGCTCGCCGTCTACGGCGCCGGTGGAGTGGGCCTCAGCGCCGTGATGATCGCGGCCGCCCTCGGAGCGCGCGTCGTCGCGGTCGACCGCGCCCCCGCCGCGCTGGAGCTCGCGGCGCGGCTCGGGGCCGAGAGCACCGTCCCGGCGGGATGGGAGGCGCCCGCGCTCGTGACCGAGCTCACGAACGGCGGTGCCCACGCCTCGATCGACGCGGTGGGATCCGCGGAGACTGCGTCCTCGAGCATCCGGTCGCTCCGGCGGCGCGGCCGCCACGTGCAGGTCGGCCTTCTCGCCTCGGCGGTCCCGGAGCTGCCGCTCGACCGCGTGATCGCCTGGGAGCTGGACGTGCTCGGCAGCCACGGCATGGCCGCCGCCGACTACCCCGCCATGCTCGACCTGGTCGCCGCCGGCCGCCTGCGCCCGCAGGAGCTCGTCGGCCGCTCTGTCGGCTTCGCCGAGGCCGCGCGGCTGCTGGAGACCGCCGACTCTGCGCCCCCGACGGGCATCGCGGTGCTGCATCCGGCAGGATGAGGACATGCGCATCTCTGACTTCGAACGCCCGGACACGGCCGCGGCCCGCGCCGCCGTCCAGATCGCGACGACGTATCACACGCCCTCGCTGCTCAACCATGTGGAGCGGTCGTGGCTGTGGGCCGAAGGCTTCGCCGTGCTGCGTGGCCTCGACGCCGACCACGAGCTGCTCTTCGTGTCGGCCCTGCTGCACGACCTCGGCATCGTGCCCGAGTTCGACAACGCGACGCTCGCCTACGAGGACGCCGCCGGTCACGTCGCGATCGCGCTGACCGCGGGCGCCGGGTGGGAGCCGGAGCGCCGGGTCCGCGCCCACGAGGTGATCGTGCGGCACAACTGGCCCGAGGTCGACCCGGCGATGGATGCGGAGGGTCACCTGCTCGAGATCGCCACCGCGCTCGACATCTCCGGCGCCCGCGCCGACGACCTGCCGCTCGACTTCCGCCGGGAGGTGCTCACCGCCTACCCGCGGCTCGAGCTCGCCGCCGAGTTCGGCGCGTGCGTCGCCGACCAGGCCGAACGGAAGCCCGACACCTCGGCGCGCCGCCTCGTCGACGGCGGCGTGCAGCGGAAGCTCCGCGACAACCCGCTGGAACGTATCCTCGAAGGGTGATCGCCGCATCCCCCGCCCCCGTCGTGCTCTCCGCCGACGTGTGGCGGGAGCGCGAGCGCGCCCACGCCGAGCGGGCCGACGCGCTCACGGCGGACCATCGGGCGCGGGCGGCCCGCGGCGAGAAGCACCCGGTGTGGGACTTCCTCTTCACCTACTACTCGTACTCGCCCGCACAGCTGCGGCGCTGGCATCCCGGCGCCGGTGTCGAACTGGCCGACGCGGCAGACGACGCGCGCGCGTCCTGGCGCTGGTACGCGCCCGGCGCATCCACCGGCTCGCTCGTCGTCGACCGGCCCGCCATGGAGGCGGAGAAGGCGCCGCTGCTGCGGACCGTCGAGCGCATCCTCCGCTCCACCGCGTCGCGGCCGGGACGGTTCGGCTGCTTCGGGCTGCACGAGTGGGCGATGGTGTACCGGCAGGACGAGCACCGGCATCCCGTCCCCCTGCGGCTCGGGCGGGAGGCGACGGACGCCGTGGTCGAGTCGCACGAGCTGCGCTGCACGCACATCGACGCGTTCCGCTTCTTCACGCCCGACGCGGTGCCGCTCAACCGGTTCGCGCCCACCCGTGAGACGCAGCCGGAGCTGGAGCAGCCGGGCTGCCTGCACGCCGGGATGGACGTCTACAAGTGGGCGATGAAGCTCGGCCCGCTGGTGCCCGGCGAGGTGCAGCTCGACGCGTTCGAGCTCGCCCGCGACATCCGGCTGCTCGACATGCAGGCGTCGCCGTACGACATGCGGCCGTGGGGCGCCGAGCCTGTCGCGATCGAGACCGCCGAGGGCAAGGCGGAGTACGTCCGCCGGCAGCGCGCCTTCGCCGAGCGGTCGAACGCGCTGCGGGCGCGCATCCTCGACATCTGGCCGGGCGTGGAGCAGGCCGCCGCCTGAGCTCAGCCGCCCTTCTTCTTGGTCGGCTTCGGTGTCGGCGTGCTCCCGCCGCCGGGTGGCGGGTTGGTCGAGGCGGCCGCGCCCTGCCCGTTGCTCACGGTGAGCGTCACCGAGTCGCCGTCCTCGAGCGATGCGCCGGCCGCCGGGTCGCTCGCCGCGACCGTTCCGGCGGGCTGGTCGCTCGGCACCGGGTTCGGGTCGACGGTCACGTCGAGGCCCAGTCCCTCCAGCAGCTTCTGCGCGACGTCGGGCTGCTTGCCGGTGACGTCCGGCATGGTGATCTGGCTGCCGTAGAGCACGGCGTCGGTCGGTTCGGTGAAGTCGGAACCGCCGTACAGCGCGTTGACCGCCTTGAGGATCGGCTTCGCGATCGAGAACTTGACGTTGCCGCCGCCGACCCCGTTGAAGTACAGCGAGCGGAGCGGCGTCTGGCCGGACACGTTCCCGACCCAGGTTGCCGTCGCGACCTTGGTGGTGGATGTGATCAGCCAGTTCTCGAGGGAGTCGTCGGTCGTGCCGGTCTTCGCCATGATCGGGACGCCGTCGTACGGGTTGGCGCTGGCGGCGGTG
The DNA here is from genome assembly GCF_052044215.1 of Leifsonia sp. 22587. Classification (NCBI taxonomy): domain Bacteria; kingdom Bacillati; phylum Actinomycetota; class Actinomycetes; order Micrococcales; family Microbacteriaceae; genus Leifsonia; species Leifsonia sp. 22587. Next base: position 37,961 of record NZ_JBQENB010000004.1, on the reverse strand, counting down.
CCGCCGCCCTTGATCACGCCCTCCAGGGCGTACGTCACGCCCGCTGCGATGTCGGGCTTCAGCCCCTGGGTGCAGGTCGTCTTGCTGACCTTGTGCTCGGTGCCGTCGGCGTTGACCACCCGGTCGATCGCGATCGGGGTGCACACCGTGCCGTTGTTGGCGATGCCGGCGTAGGCGGTGGCCATGGTGAGCGGTGAGATGTAGTTCACGCCGAGGATCATCGACGGCGTCTGCACCCACGGGTTGCTCTTCGACGCGGGATGCACGCCGAGCCCCTTCGCGGCGTTCACGATCGAGCACAGGTCCACCTTGGTGCCCATCTCCGCGAACGCGGTGTTGACCGACTCCGCTGTCGCGGACATCACCGAGAGGCGGCTCGCCGAGCCCTCGTCGTTCGTGACCGGCCAGGCCGGACCGTCGATGTTCGCGCAGGTGTTTGTGAAGTCGGACGTCGGGAACAGGTGCTGCGAGGCGTTCACCGTCTCGTACAGGCTGTGGCCCGCCTCCAGCCATGCCGCCAGGTCGAACGCCTTGAACGTCGAGCCGGTCTGGAAGCCCTGCGAGCCTCCGTAGTCCTCGTCCGTGTTGTAGTTCACCGCGGTCGTGCCGTCGATCGGCGTGTCCGTGTTGTTGAAGGCGCGGTTCTGCACCATCGTCACGATGCGCCCGGTGCCCAGCTCGAGCGCGACGTTGGACGCGCCGAGGTCGATGCCGGGACGGGATCCGGGGATGTACTTGCTCAGCGACGCCTGCGCGACCTGCTGCAGGTCGAGGTTGAGGGTCGTGTAGATCTTCAGTCCGCCGCGGTTGAGGGTCTGCAGGCGGTCGTCGGCCGTCGCTCCGTAGGCCGGATCGGTCAGGATGACGTCGCGCACGTAGTCGCAGAAGAAGGCGGCGTTGTACTGCTGCGCGGCCGCGCATCCCTGGGTCGTCGGCGTGATCGTCGGCGTGATCTTCGTGGCCTTCGCCTCGTCGCGCTGCTGCTTGGTGATGGTGTGCGTGATGTACATGCGGTCGAGCACGTAGTCGCGGCGCGCCTTGGTCAGCGCGTAGCCGTTGGCGGCGCCGTTGTCCTTGTTGTCGGGCTCGTCGATCCGCAGGTTCGCCGGGTTGTTCAGGATGGCCGCGAGCGTGGCAGCCTGGGCGAGGTCGAGCTTCGCGGCGGTCGTGCCGAAGTAGTACTGCGCGGCCGCCTGCACGCCGTAGACCTGGCCGCCGAAGCCGACGACGTTGAGGTAACCGGTGAGGATGTCCTTCTTGCTGTAGTTCTTCTCCACCTCGACGGCGTAGCGCATCTCCTGCACCTTGCGCTGAAGGGTCACGCCGGCAGCATCCGCGTAGCACGCCTGGACCTTCTTCTGGCTCGTCAGCGCCTCGCACTTCTCGACCTCGACGTTCTTCACGTACTGCTGCGTGATCGACGAGCCGCCCTGCACGTCTCCCCCGGCCACGGTGGCGACGGCGCCGCGCAGCGTGCCCCAGATGTCGACGGCCCCCTCGGTGTAGAAGCGCGGGTCCTCGGCCGAGACGGTCGCATCCTTCATGGTCTGCGCGATCTGGTCGAACGAGACGTCCTGCCGGTTCTGCGCGAAGAAGGTGGCGATGGGCACATCCTGGCCGCCCTGCTTGGCGTAGACGGTCGAGTTCTGCGCGAACTGCTGGATGTGCAGGTCGGCCGGCAGCGCATTGAAGTCGTTGACGCCGGCGGCCGCTGTTGCGCCGACTCCCAGGAAGCCGGGCAGCAGGAACAGCGAGCTGAGCACGGCGGCGACCAGGGCGAGGCCCAGGAACTGGGCGACCAGCCCTCCGCGGGTGCGTGCGGGCTTCAGCTCGAAGCGCTTGACGGGCTCGAGCCGCTCATCGAGGGCGGCCAGGCGTGCGGGCAGGCGGGATCGATCGGATTCGGGCACGCCCTCCAGGCAACCAGGCCTTTCTGGGCGGCAACAGGGGGTTGCATGTGCGTCGCTTCGCAGATGTTCAGGATGCGCACATCCCGGATGCCGACGCATCCACGTGGACTTTGACCCCAGTTCGGGTGGGACGCCAGTAGGGTCTGCCGCTGTCTGAGCGGCCAATCGCTAATGTCTGAGACGACACTCACTCGGGAGATTCAATGGAGTTTGCAGAAGTCCTCGCGGCCATGGCACAGAAAGTCGCCAATCAGCGCGAAGCGATTCACACAGAAGAAGCGACCAAGAACGCTTTCGTGATGCCGTTCATCTCGAACGTCTTGGGATATGACGTCTTCGACCCACTGGAGGTCGTGCCTGAATTCACGGCCGATGTGGGCATCAAGCGCGGCGAGAAGATCGACTATGCGATCGTCCGCGACGGCGAAGTGCAGATGCTCATCGAGGCGAAGAAGTCGACGGAGCCGTTGACCATCGAGAACGCCTCACAGCTCTACCGCTACTTCGCCGTGACCAACGCTCGAGTCGCCGTCTTGACGAACGGCCAGGTGTACCAGTTCTACACCGACCTCGACGCGCCGAACCGTATGGACGACAAGCCCTTCCTGGTTCTCGACCTGCTCGATATCGACGAGACCTTGATTCCCGAGCTGCGCAAGCTCACCAAGGACGCTTTCGACCTCGACTCGGTGATCAACGCCGCAGGCGAGCTGAAGTACATCGGACAGATCAAGCGAGCCCTCTCTGCGCAGTTCCGCGAGCCCGAAGACGAGTGGATCCGGTTCTTCATCAGCCGCGTCTACGACGGCTCCATCACCGCACGGGTGCGTGAGCAGTTCGCCCCGCTGGTGATCAAGGCGACGAAGCAGTTCCTGAACGATCAGGCCAACGAGCGGCTGAAGTCGGCGCTGGGCGGATCCAGCTACGCAACCGCGGATGCGGCACCGGGTGAGGTCGTGACCAGTCAGCCCGCCGCCGATGATGACCTCAATCGCGACACGGAGATCGAGACGACCCTCGAAGAGCTCGAGGGCTACCAGATCGTTAAGGCAATCGCCTGCAGCGAGGTCAAGCCACAGCGTGTGGCGCAGCGCGACTCGAAATCGTACTTCGCCGTCCTGCTGGACGACAACAATCGCAAGCCAGTTGCGCGGCTCCACTTCAACGGGAAGTCCAAGAAGTACCTGGGACTCTTCGACGAAGACAAGAACGAGACGAGGCACGAGATCGCGTCGCTGGACGAGATCTACCGCTTCGCGGACGACATCAGGGAGACAGTCCGGCGTTACGCCTGATCTGACCCATCGAGGGGGCG
>NZ_JBQENB010000004.1:0-34703 GCF_052044215.1 Leifsonia sp. 22587 | reverse complement strand
GAATAACGGCGTGTTGCGCCCCCTCGTTTTGCGCCGGGCGACATTGGAGCGCAGGACAACGGCGTGTTGCGCCCCCTCCATGGATGCGCGAAAGCGCCGGCCCTGGGGCAGGGCCGGCGCTTGGGCGGGTGAGACGGGGCGGGTTACGCCGCGACGGGGAGCGCCGCGGGGGCGGCGGCGACGCGCAGGTCGCCGGCCTCGGCGTCCACGATCACGCGGCCGCCCTCGGCGAGCTCGCCGCTCACCATCAGCTCGGCGATGCGGTCGTCGACCTCGCGCTGGATAACGCGGCGGAGCGGGCGGGCGCCGTACTCCGGCTCGTAGCCCGTGTCCGCGATCCAGGCGACCGCCGCATCCGTCGCCTCGAAGGCGATGTCGCGGGCAGCCAGCCGGGAGGCGGTCGCGTTCAGCAGCAGGCGGACGATGTCGCGCAGCTGCACGGCGTCGAGCTTGCGGAACAGCACGATCTCGTCGATGCGGTTCAGGAACTCCGGACGCATCGCCTCACGGAGCTTGCCCATCACGCGGTCGCGGATGTCCTTCTCCGACGCGAAGCCGTCCGAGCCGGCCGGTACGAAGCCGAGGGCTCCGCTGCGGCTGGCGAGGAACTCCGAGCCCAGGTTCGAGGTCATGATGACCACCGTGTTGCGGAAGTCGACCGTGCGGCCCTGGCCGTCGGTCAGGCGCCCGTCGTCCAGCACCTGCAGCAGCAGGTTGAAGACGTCCGGGTGGGCCTTCTCGATCTCGTCGAACAGCACCACCGAGTACGGGTTGCGGCGCACGCGCTCGGTCAGCTGACCGGCCTCGTCGTAGCCGACGTACCCGGGAGGGGCGCCGACCAGGCGGGCGACGGTGTGACGCTCGCCGAACTCGCTCATGTCGAACCGCAGCATGGCCTTCTCGTCGCCGAAGAGGGATGCCGCGAGCGACTTCGCCAGCTCGGTCTTGCCCACGCCCGTGGGGCCGAGGAAGAGGAAGCTGCCGACCGGGCGGCGCTCGTCACCGAGGCCGGTGCGGTTGCGCCGGACGGCCTTGGCGACCGCGACGACCGCGTCGTCCTGACCCACCACGCGCTCGTGCAGCTCGGACTCGAGCCGCGCCAGGCGGGCGCGGTCGGCCTCGCCGACGCGGGACACCGGGATGCCGGTCGCCCGCGAGACGATGCCGGCGATCTCCGGCTCGCCGACCACCGCATCCACCCGGGGTGCGGCAGCGAGCTCGTCCAGCGACCGCTGAACCGACTCGATCTCGTCGCGCAGGCGCGACGCCTCCTCGTAGTGCTCGGCCGCGACGGCGGAGTTCTTCTCGGACTCCAGCGTGGCCAGGCGCTCCATGAGGGCGGACGAGTCCACCCGCCTGCCGAGCGACAGCCGCAGCCGGGCGCCGGCCTGGTCGATCAGGTCGATGGCCTTGTCCGGCAGGAAGCGGTCGGAGATGTAGCGGTCGGAGAGCTCCACCGCGGCGCGGATCGCGTCCTCGGTGTAGCGCACGCCGTGGTGCTCCTCGTAGGCGGCGCGGAGGCCGTCGAGGATGAGCACGGCGTCCTCGATCGAGGGCTCGCCGACGGTCACCGGCTGGAAGCGACGCTCCAGCGCCGGGTCCTTCTCGATGCGGCGGTACTCCTTGAGCGTGGTCGCGCCGACCAGGTGCAGGTCGCCGCGGGCAAGGCGCGGCTTGAGGATGTTGCCGGCGTCCATGCCGCCGGACTCGCCGGACCCTCCGGCGCCGACAACGGTGTGCAGCTCGTCGATGAACACGATCAGCTGGTCCTTGCCGTCGCTGATCTCGTCCATGAGCTTGGTGAGCCGCTCTTCGAAGTCGCCGCGGTACCGGGTCCCTGCGACCATCCCCGCGAGGTCGAGCGATACGACCTTCTTGTCCTGCAACTGCTCGGGCACGTCGCCGGCAACGATCGCGCGGGCCAGGCCCTCGACGATCGCCGTCTTGCCGACGCCCGCCTCGCCGACCAGCACCGGGTTGTTCTTGGTGCGGCGGGAGAGGATCTCGACGGTCTGCTCGATCTCGTCGAGCCGGCCGATGACCGGGTCCAGCTTGCCGTCGCGCGCAAGAGCGGTCAGGTCGGTGCCGAACTGGTCGAGCATCGGGGTTTCGGAGCCGTTCTCGGCGGCCTCCGGGCCCGCCTGGCCGCCGCCGACGGTCGTGCTCTGACGCATGGCCTCGGTGAGGGCCTCCGGGGTCACGCCGGCGGCCTGCAGCACGCGGCCGGCCGGGGCGTCCCGGCCGATCACGAGCGCGAAGAAGACGTGCTCGGGGTCGATGTACGTCGCACCGGAGGCCTGAGCCACCTGGTACGCGTGGAAGAGGGTCCGCTGAAGCGGGCCGGTGATGGATGCGCCGTCCGCGTGGATCACGTCGCCCGGGGCGGGCAGGCGCGACTCGGCCGCCTCGGCGACCCGCGCGGGGTCGACGCCGATGCGGCGCATGGCGTCGGCGGCCGGCTCCTGCTCGGCCATCACGCGCAGCACGTGCAGCGCGTCGAGCTCGCTGTGGCCGTGCTCCAGCGCGAACCGTCCGGCCTCCGCCAGGATCTCCTGGGTGCGCCGGCTGAGGAAGCGGCTGATGTCGATGGAGCGTGCGTTACGCGCACGCTCACCCGCGAGGTACCGCGCGAGGAACTCGTCGAACGAGTTGGCGCTGTCACCGTCGGGAGTGAAGTTCTCAGGCACGTGTTCTCCTGTTTCTGAAAGTTGAGCCTTGTGCACTCAAGTCCAACGCAGGAGGGACTGGTTTATTCCGTCGTGCCGGGATGCGCGTCCGGGGCGGTCACTCCCCCGCGTCGAGCGCGTCGAGGGCGGCGACATCCTCGGCCGACAGCTCGAAGTCGACGTCCGCGTTCTCGCGGATGCGCTCCGGCGTCGTCGACTTCGGCAGTGGCAGGATGTCCTTCTGCAGCAGGTAGCGGATGCTGACCTGGGCGACCGACTTGCCGTACTTCTCCGCGATCTCCCGGATGTCGGCGTTCTCGAGCAGCCGGCCGGTGGCGAGCGGGGAATAGCCCTCGACGAGGATGTCGTGCTCCTTGCTGAAGGCCGTCGTCTCCGGCTGCGTGTTGCCGACGAACCAGCGGATCTGGTTCGCGTGCGGCACCACGTCGGTCGAGCCGAGCAGCGACTCCAGGTCGGCGACCTCGAAGTTGCTCACGCCGATGGCGCGCGTGCTGCCGGCCTCGTAGACCTCCTCGAAGACCTTCCAGACCTCGATGTTGCCGGCGCGGTGGTCGCTGCCGATCGCGTTCCACGGCCACGGCGCGTGGATCAGGTACAGGTCGATGTGGCCGAGGTCGAGGAGCGCGAGCGAGCGCTCGAACGCGTGCCGGGCGCCCTCGGCGTCCTTCACCTCGGCGGGGCACTTGGTGGTGATGAAGATCTCGTCGCGGGAGATGCCGCTGTCGCGCACCGCGCGTCCAACGCTCGCCTCGTTGCCGTAGGCGCGGGCCGTGTCGATGTGGCGGTAGCCGGCGTCGAGCGCGGTGCGCACCGAGTCGTAGGTCTCGGACCCGTCCGGGATCTGCCAGGTGCCGAAACCGATCTTGGGGATGGTGACGCCGTTGGAGAGGGTGAAGGTGTCGGTCAGTGCGGGCATGGGGGTTCCTTCCTGAAGGATGCGGTGCCGCACATCGTAGCCCCGCCCCGCGATCAGTCGACCGGCTCCGGACGGCCGTTGCGGAGGTGCTCGTAGACCACGCTGGTGCGCACGTCCGCGATCTCGCGGCGCTGCGTCAGCCGGTCGATCACGAAGGCGTACAGGCTCTCGTTGTCCGCGACGGCGACGTGGATGATGAAGTCCTCGTTGCCGCTGGTCACGAAGACGCCGAGCGTCTCGGGCAGCGACGCCACCCAGTCCCGGAAGCCTTCGATCACCGGACGCGACGGCGGACGGATGCGCACCGCGATGAGGGCCTGGACCGGCCGGCCGATCGCGGCGAGGTCGACGTCGAGCACCGCCCCGCGGATGATCCCGCGGCGCCGCAGCAGGCGCGTGCGTTCGAGCGCGGTGCTCGGCGAGACGCCGACGGCGGCGGCCACGTCCCGGTTGCTGCGCCGCGCATCCGACTGGAGTTCGCGCAGGATCGCCCGATCAAGTTCGTCCATGGGCGCGATCCTAGCCGCTCTGTCGAACGAAATTCGGTGTTCGTGCGAGCGGCTCGCATCCTCGCTAGGTTCGGTTCGATTCGACCGAACGAAGGAGACCTGAATGCCCGAATCCGTCGGCTTCCGACCGGACGAGATCGACACCGCCGCGCCGACGCGCTCGGCCCGGCTCAAGTGGGTGATCGTCGTGGATGCCGCTCTCGCGCCCGGGATCGCGGTCAACGCGGCCGCCTGCGTCGCCGCCGCGACGCAGGCGCACGTGAGCGGCCTGCTCGGGTCCGCCGCGGTGGATGCGGACGGCGGCGAGCATCCTGGGCTCCCCTGGGCGGGATGCTCGGTGCTGGCCGCGACGGCCGAACAGCTCGTCGGCATCCGGGCGAAGGCGGAGTCCTCGGAGGGCGTCTTCGTCTCGGACATGCCGGTCGCCGCCCAGCAGACCCGCGTCTACGACGAGTACCTCGCGACCGTCGCGGCCACGGCCTCCCCCGACCTTCTGCTCGCGGCGGTCAGCGTCGTCGGCCCGCGCAACCGCGTCGACCGGATCGTCGGCCGCCTGCCGCTGCTCTGACCGGATCGCCCGATCGGGCCTCCCGCGATGTCGGCGGCCGGCGCTACCGTCGGCGCATGGAGATCGTTCTCGTACCCGGATTCTGGCTCGGCGCCGACGCATGGCGGGAGGTGACGCCCGTCATCGAGCGGGCCGGGCACCACGCGCACCCGCTCACCCTGCCCGGGCTGGCGCCCGGCGACACCGACCGCGGCAGCATCGGCGTCCGCGACCATGTCGACGCCATCGTGCAGCGGATCGACCAGGTGGGCCGGGCCGGCGAGCGGGACGTGGTCCTGGTCGGGCACTCCGGCGGCGGTCCGCTGTCGTACGCCGCGACCGCCGAGCGGCCCGACCGCATCGCCCGGACGGTCTACGTCGACTCGTGGCCGCTCGGCCCCGGCGGCGTGATCGCCGGCGACCTGACCCCGGTCGACGGCGAGATCGACCTGCTGCAGTGGGACGAGTTCGAGGACGCCGACCTGGTCGACCTCACGGACGAGCAGCGCGAGGAGTTCCGGCGCAGCGCGGTGCCGGAGCCCGGCGCCATCCCCACCACCCCGATCGAGCTGGCCGACGACCCCCGGCGCCGGTCGGTCCCGGCCACCATCGTCGCGTGCGAGTTCACCCCGGCCGACCTGCGCTCCTGGGTCGACTCCGGCTCGCCCGTGCTGGCCGAGGTCGGCAGGCTGGAGCGCCTGGACGTGGTCGAGCTCCCCACCGGGCACTGGCCGATGTTCACGCGCCCGTCCGAGCTGGGTGCGCTGCTGGCGGAGCTCGCCGACCGCTGAGCGCGTCGGTGCGACTCAGTGCTGCAGCGCGCTCTTCAGCAGGATCACCGCGACCCCGAAGGCGCCGGTGACCGCCGCCCCCGAGAGGCAGACGAGCAGCGAGCGGCCGCGCACGAAGAACACGGAGAAACCGAGCAGCGCGAGCATCAGCACCGAGAGCCACAGCGACAGGTTCACGCCGAAGTCTGCCGGCAGCACGCCGAGCGCCGCCAGGAGCAGCGGGATGCTGGGCACGATCGCGGCCTCCAGCATCCCGCCGGACTCGCGCAGCGCATAGCGCAGCGAGTCGCGCACGCGGTCGCCGTCCCGCCCGGCGTCGCCGTGATAGCCGAGCGCCGTGGAGTACACGTGCGCGAGCCAGAACACGACGATGCTGACGAGGCTGAACACCAGCAGGCGGATCGCCGACGCCTGGTCGTCCTTCGCTCCGGAGGCCGCGGCCACCACGCTCGCGTAGACGATCGTGCCGTAGATGGCCGCCGGCGACCCCCAGTGCCGCCACAGGCCGCGATGGATGTCCGCGTCGCGCCGGACAGCGCCCTCGGGTCCCTCGCCGGAGTCGTTCAGGTCCATGCGCGCCGGGCCGAACGGGTCGCGAGCGCCGCGTCCAGGTCGATCGCGGCCCGGATCAGCGCCAGATGGGTGAACGCCTGCGGGAAGTTGCCCAGCTGGAGACCGCTCGGGTCGACCTCCTCGGCGTACAGCCCCACGTGGTTGCCGTACGTGAGCATCTTCTCGAACGCGTACTCCGCCTCGTCGAGGCGTCCCGCGTCGGTCAGCGCCATCACGTAGAAGAAGGTGCAGAGCGAGAACGTGCCCTCCGCACCGGGCAGGCCGTCCGGGGAGGCCGCGGGGTTGTAGCGGTACACCAGGCTGTCGGTGACGAGCTCCTCCCCGATGGCGTCGAGGGTGGAGATCCACATCGGGTCCTGCGGCGAGATCATCCCGACCTGCGGCATCAGCAGGGTGATGGCGTCCACCACATCCGTGCCCGGGTATTGGGTGAAGGCCTTCCGCTCGGGGTTCCAGCATTTCGTGAACACCTGCTCGTAGATGGCGTCGCGCGCCGCCGTCCACGTCTCCAGCGGCGCGGGGAGGCCGCGGTCGCGGGCGATGCGCAGCCCGCGGTCGAAGGCGACCCAGCACATGATGCGGCCGTAGGTGAAGTCCTTCCTGCCCCCGCGGGTCTCCCACACCCCCTCGTCGGGCTGATCCCAGTTCTCCGCCAGCCAGTCCAGGATGCCGCGGAGCTTGGTCCAGCCCGGATTGCCGATCGGCCGGAAGCGCTCGCCGATGGCCAGCGCCTCCATCGCCTCGCCGTAGATGTCGAGCTGCAGCTGGTCGGCCGCGCCGTTGCCGACGTGGACCGGCCGGGAGCCGGCGTACCCGGTGAAGTGGTCGAGGGTGATCTCCTCGAGGTCCGACGACCCGTCGATCCGGTACATGATCTTGAGCGGTCCGGACGCCTCGCCGACCTGCTCCACCACGCGGTCCGCCGCCCAGAGCATGAAGGCGATGGCCTCCTCGGTGTAGCCGAGCGAAAGCAGCGAGAACACGGAGAACGAGGCGTCGCGGATCCAGGTGTACCGGTAGTCCCAGTTGCGCACGCCTCCGAGCTGCTCCGGGAGCGCCGCTGTGGGGGCCGCGACGAGCGCACCGGACGGGGCGTACTGCAGCAGCTTGAGGACCATGGCCGACCGCTCGACCGACTCCCGCCAGCGCCCGGTGTAGGTGCTGCGCGACAGCCAGTCGCGCCAGAAGTTCACCGTGTCCCGGAACAGCCGCATCCCGCGCGCCCTACCGATGTCGCGCAGTTCGCCGCTCGGCTCGGTCTCGAAGACGAACAGCCGCAGGTCGCCGGTCGCCATCGTGATGGTCGTGTCGACGTCGTCCCCGTCGAGCACATCCGGGCCGACCCCGTGCAGCGCCGCGCTGGTCTCGCCGTCCTCGAACCGCACCCCGTGCCGCGACGCGGTCGCGGTGTGCGGGCGGCGCCCGTAGTCGAACCGCGGGCGGCACTCGATGCGGAAGTCGAGCGTCCCCCGCACCACCCGGATGCCGCGCACGATCACCCGGCTCGTGGTCGCCACGGTCGGCTCGTCCGCCACCGGCATGAAGTCGATCACCTCGCCGACGCCGTCCTCGGACATGAAGCGGGTGATCAGCACCGCCGTCTGCGGGAAGTACATCTGCTTGACCCGCATCCGCTCCCCCACGGCCCGGATGCGGAAGTAGCCGCCCTTCTCCGGATCGAGCAGCGACGCGAACAGCGACGGCGAGTCGAACCGCGGGGCGCAGAACCAGTCGATGCTCCCCTCGGTGGAGACGAGGGCGACCGTCTGCAGGTCTCCGATCATGCCGTGGTCGTCGATGGCGGGGATCCCGTCCCCGTTGGTTCTCGTCTCCATGTCCGCCCCTTCCGGCCGGGGACCCGGTCTCGCGCGCATGCTAACGCCGGTCTCGCGAGCGCGGGAAGGCACCACGGAGGTCGCGCGGCACGGCCGGATCCGCGCTGTCTTGCCCGGGCCACCCCGCGCGAGGCATCATGCGGCCGAAGAGGGGTGGACGCCATGACCGAGACCCGGCAGCGGAGCACCGAACGCGTGACGGCACGCGCCGCCGCGCTCAACCTGGAGGGCGCTGCGATCGTGGTCGGGGGAGCCGCCCTGGTGCTCGGCGCGCTGGCGTCGCTGCCGTTCTTCTGGGGCCGGTCGCTCCCGATCGCCGGCCCCGGCTCGGTCTCCCAGTTCACGGCGCTGGCCGCCGGCGTCGTCGGCGTGGTGGCCTACGTCGTCGGCCGTCTCTGGCACCGGGATGCGCTGACCCCGTTCGGCGGAAGCCCGAGCCGGCAGCCGGCCGGCGACCATCCGGCGCGCCGGGCGGTCACCGCCTCCGCCGTCTTCGACACGATCGTGATCGGCATCGCGCACGGCATCATCGCCCTTCTCGGCTGGCTCGCCCTCGGCGCGGTGCTCGCCGACGGATTCACGGACGCGACCGTCTACGCCGTCTCCGCGACCGCGCTGGCGGGGGTCGCGGTGGGCGTGACGGCCTACGCGGTGTTCCTCTCGGCGACGCGCATCGACCTGATGCGGCTGTCGACCGTGCTCGCCGTCTTCGCGATCGTCGGCATCATCGCGGCCATGCTCAGCGCCCCGGACCCGCACTGGTGGCAGTACCACCTGAGCGCGCTCGGCATGTCGAACACGGTCTCGTCGCTGACGTTCAATCTCACGCTGATCGTCGCCGGTCTGATGATGGCGGCGATCGCCCGCTACGCCACCGACCTCACCGGCGTCGAGCCCGAGCAGCGGCCGCGGCTCCTCCGGGTGCGCGTGTGCCTCATCCTGATCGGCGTGCTGCTGGCCGGGGTCGGGCTGTTCCCGCTGGATGTGTCGCAGATCCTGCACAACGTGTCGGCGGTCGGCATGCTGATCGCGTTCGCGCTGCTCGTGTTCTGGGTCCGGCCCGCCCTCCCCGGTGCGCCGCGCTCGTTCTTCGTCTTCGGTTACGTGTCGTTCGGCGTGATCGTGCTGGTCGCCGTCTTCTTCGTCACCGGCTATTACGTGCTCACCGCGACCGAGCTGGTCGCCGGTGTGATCGTGTTCGGCTGGCTGACCGTGTTCCTCCGCGTGAGCGGAGCGGGGGCACGGGGGTGACCCGGCCGGGCGCGCGGTGCTCCGCGGGCCCGGCCGTGGTCGCACCGCGCGGCCGGTCGCTCAGGCCGCTGCGTCCCGTGCGTGCGGGTCGGAGGCGTTGAGCACCTCGACCACGCGGTCGTAGTCGCCGCGGGCCTCTCCGTAGCGCAGGAACTTGACGCGCTCGACCTGCAGCTCCTTCGCGTCCGGCTGCGTCTCGATGAGCTGCATCACCTCGGCGACGAACTCGTCGAGCGGCATCGCGAACTCGCTCTCCTCCTGACCGGGCAGGAGGCCCGTGCGCACCGCGGGCGGCTCGAGCTCGACGACGCGCACCGACGTGTCGGCCAGCTGGAGGCGGAGGCTCTCGCTCAGCATGTGGATGCCGGCCTTGCTCGCGTTGTAGCTCGGGGTGACCTTCAGCGGCGTGAACGCGAGTCCGGAGGAGACGGTCACGATGGTGGCGTCGGGCTGCGTCCGGAGGTGCTCCACGAACGCGGCGATGAGCCGGATCGGGCCGAGCAGGTTGGTCGTGACGACCTGCTCGGCCGACTCGAGGAAGCCGGCCGGCGTGTGCCAGTCCTCGACGCGCATGATCCCGGCCATGGCGATGAGCACGTTGAGATCCGGGTGCGCCGCGAGCACCTCGGCGGCGGCCTCGCGGATGCTGTCGGCGTCCGCGGTGTCGATGCGGACGGTGCCGATGCCGGGGTGCTCGGCGGCGATCCGCTCGAGCAGCTCGGTGCGGCGTCCGCCGACGATGACCGTGTTGCCGCGCTCCTTCAGGGCGACGGCGAGGGCGAGCCCGATGCCGCTGGTGGCTCCGGGGATGAAGACGGTGTTCCCTGTGATGTTCATGCCTCCACTGTCGGGCGGCTGACGGAGCGGAGGAAGCGGACCGTTCATCCAGGGATCCGCGATCCCTGGTTCGCCGCCGGGCGGGGCGGCATCATGGAGGGATGGATCGTGCCGCCCTCGCCGACTTCCTCCGTCGCCACCGGGAGAGCCTGCGCCCGTCCGACGTGGGCTTGAGCGAGGGCGCCCGCCGCCGCGCGCCCGGCCTCCGCCGCGAGGAGGTCGCCCTGCTCGCCGCCATGTCGACCGACTATTACACGCGGCTGGAGCAGCGGCGCGGCCCGCAGCCGAGCGAGCAGATGCTGTCGTCGCTCGCCCGCGCGCTGCGCCTCACCGACGACGAGCGCGACTACCTCTACCGGGTCGCCGGCCACAACACTCCGGACCGGTTCTCGGGCGGCGGCCACGTCTCCCCGGCGCTGCAGCGGGTGCTCGACCGGCTCGACGACACGCCCGCCCTCGTGCTCTCGAACCTCGGGGAGGCACTGGTGCAGAACCGGATGGCGGTGGCGCTGCTCGGCGACCGATCCGGCTACACGGGCCTGGCTCGGAGCGAGTACTACCGCTGGTTCACCGACCCGGAGAATGCGCGGGCACAGTACCCGGAGGAGGACCGCGCCCGCCAGAGCCGCGCACAGGTCGCCTCGCTCCGCGACGCCTACGGCGCGATGGGGCCGCGCTCGCGCGCCGGGGAACTGGTGCGCGCTCTGCTCGCCGAGAGCCCGGAGTTCGCGGAGCTGTGGGAGCGCCACGAGGTCGCCCGCCGGTTCGAGGACCACAAGACGCTCATCCACGCCGAGCTCGGTCCGATCGAGCTGGACTGCCAGGCGCTGTTCACCGAGGACCAGTCGCAGTGCCTGCTCGTGCTGACCGCCCCGCCGCGTAGCGAGGCGGCCGAGAAGCTGGCGCTGCTGGGCGTGCTGGGAACCCAGTCGTTCGGCGGCTCCCCCGCTGCGCATGTCGGCGGCGAGGGCTAACCTCTCCGGCATGAGCGAGAACGGCAGGAGCCGGGACGACGCGACCGTCCGCTGGCTCCTCGAGGGGGACCCGTCCATCCGCTGGCAGACGCTGCGGGACGTGGTGGGGGCCGACCCGGACGAGGTCGCGGCCGAGCGTGAGAAGGTCGAGCGCCACGGTTGGGGTGCGCAGCTGCTCGACGCGCAGGATCCGGGCGGCACCTGGGGCGGCACGGTGTGGAAGCCGCAGGACCGGGATGCGACGGACTCCGTGCTCCTGCTGCTGGTGCTGCTGGGCGCCGACGGCGAGCGCACGCGGGCCGCCGCCGCGCGCACCGCCGAGGGCGTCGACTGGGGCGAGGAGTGGGAGCACGCTCCGTTCTTCGACGGAGAGGTCGAGCCGTGCATCAACGGACGGGTGCTCACCGCCGCCGCGCCGCTCGGGTTCGCGTCGGAGACCATCCTGGGCAAGCTCCTCGACGGGCAGCAGACCGACGGCGGCTGGAACTGCTACGCCGACACGCTCGACGACCCGGGGTCGTTCCACAGCACCATCTGCGTCGTGGAGGCGCTGGCCGCGTACCGCGACGCCGGCGGACCGACGGATGTGGCCGAGCCGTTGCGCCGCGGCCAGGAGTACCTGCTGGAGCGCGGCCTGATGCGGCGCAAGACCACCGGGGAGATCATCGACGACGCGTGGCTGGAGTTCGCCTTCCCGTACTACTGGCACTACGACGTGCTGCGCGGCCTCGACCACCTGCGCACCGCGGGCGTGCCGTACGACGACCGTCTCGCCGAGGCGGTCGCGCACGTGGCCTCCCGGCGACGGCCGGACGGCCGCTGGACGCTCGACCGCCTGCTCCCCGGGCGGCCGGCCGTGCCGATGGAGACCGTCGGCGAACCGAGCCGCTGGATCACGCTGCGGGCCTTGCGCGTGCTCGACTGGGCGGGCGTACAGTCCACGGCATGACCGCCCGCACCCTGCTCCTGATCCGTCACGGCGAGAGCACGGCGAACGTCGCGGCCGCGGCGGCCGAGGCCGCCGGCGCCGAGGTCATCGCCGTCGACGCGCGCGACCCCGATGTGACCCTCTCGCCGCTCGGCGAGCTGCAGGCGTCGGCCCTCGGAGCCCGGCTCCGGCAGGCGCTGCCCGCGGACGCCGTGCTCTACAGCTCGACCTACCGGCGCGCGATCCAGACCGCGCGGTTCGCGCTCGGCGAGGAGGTGCCGCTGCGTCTCGACGAACGGCTCCGCGACCGCGAGCTCGGCATCCTCGACCGCCTGACCGCCATCGGCGTCGAGCGACGGCTGCCGCTGGAGGCGGAGCGCCGCCGCTGGACCGGCAAGTTCTACTACCGGCCGCCGGGCGGCGAGGCGTGGACGGATGTCGCGCTGCGCATCCGCTCGTTCCTGCGCGACGCGATGGCCGACAGCGGTCCCGACGGCGTCGTGGTCGTCTTCGCGCACGACGCGGTCGTGAGCCTGTTCCTCTACGTGCTGCTGCGCATGACCGAGGCGCAGCTGGCCGAGCACCTGCTGACGCATCCGGTCGCCAACGCCTCGGTGACCGAGCTGCGGAACGACGGCGGCGACGGCGGCGGCTGGAGCCTGCGCACGTTCGCCGACGACGCCCACCTGGCCGCCGCGGGGCTGCCGTCGACGGAGCACCCGGGAGAGGCGCGCACCGATGCCTGAGCGCGCGCGGCGGACGCTGCCCCCGGCCGAGGAGGTCACGCCCGAGATGCTCCGGTCCTGGCCGCTGCCCGAGCCGAGCGGCTCCAAGCGCTCCCGCGGCGAGGTGCTCGTCGTCGGCGGCGCCCTCCGCTCCCCCGGCGCCGCGATGCTCGCCGGCCGGGCGGCGCTCCGCGTGGGCGCCGGGCGGCTCACGCTCGCCGTCGGCCGGTCGGTGGCCGCCCAGGTCGCCGTCGCCGTGCCCGAGTGCGGTGTCGTCCCCCTCCCGGAGACATCCGCCGGCAGCATCCGCGGAACCGGCGTCCGGGCCGCGGCGGACGATCTCGCCGGGGCCGACGCGGTGCTGCTCGGTCCCGGGCTCGACGACGCCGCGGAGACCGCACGGATGCTCCCCCGCGCCGCTCGGGCGGCCGGGCGCGACACCGTCCTCGTGCTCGACGCCTACGCCCTCGGAGCGCTCGCCGGGCATCCGCGGCTCGCGGGCACCGGCCCGCGCATCCTCACCCCCAACACCGAGGAGGCCGCGCGCCTGCTCGGCCGCGAGACGGGCGACCTCGACACCGACGCGCGCGAGCTGGCGCGGCGGTACGGCGCGGTCGTGTCCTGCTTCGGGAGGGTGGCCTCACCCGACGGGCGGCTGCTCACGGTGGGCGACGGGGATGTCGGGCTCGGCACCTCGGGCAGCGGCGACGCCCTGGCCGGTGCCATCACCGGTCTCGCGGCACGGGGCGCGGAACCGCTGCAGGCCGCGGTCTGGGGCACCGCACTGCACGCCGCGGCGGGGCGGTCCTTGAGCGCCCGCGTCGGCCGCCTGGGCTACCTGGCCTCCGAGATCGTGGACCGCCTGACAGCCGAACTGGAGGCCGTCGGCTGACCCCGGAGCGCTCCGGAATTACCCACTAGCCGCGTGAACGCACGCCGGGTTACTCTCACCGCACGTCCAGACATGCGAGCTGGAGTGGAGAGGGGAGTCCATCATGGACTGGAGCAACTTCTGGAGCGTCGTCTGGCTCTTCTTCTGGAGCTTCGCCTTCGTGGCGTATCTGTTCGCGCTGTTCGCGATCATCAGCGACCTGTTCCGCGACCACAAGCTGAACGGGTGGTGGAAGGCCGTGTGGATCATCTTCCTGATCTTCGTGCCGTTCCTCACCGCGCTGGTCTACCTGATCGCGCGCGGGCCCGGGATGGCCGAGCGGAACCAGCGGGAGGCCCGGCAGATGCAGTCCGCCACGGACGACTACATCCGCCAGGTCGCGCACTCGAGCCCGGCCGATGAGATCTCGAAGGCCAAGGCACTGCTCGACAGCGGCGCCATCACCCCGGAGGAGTTCGCGCACCTGAAGGCACGGGCGCTCTCCGGTCAGCACACCGGCGGCGCCACCGGCCCCGCCGCACCCACGGCCGCACCGGCCGCAGCCGCACCGACGGTCCCGCCGACCGCTCCCCCGGCCGCCCCCACCGTGTGATCCGCCTGCCGGACAGCCGGGAGGGCGCCGATCCCCCCGCCCGGCCGTCCGGCGCCGCCGCGGCCACCACCGATCGGGAGGCATCATGACCGACGCATCGACAGGCCCCGGCGCACCCGCCGCGACCGAGCTCCCCGCCGCGGCACCCGCCCGACGCGGGATCTGGCCCTTCCGCCGCCGCGGTCGCACCCGCGTGGAGGAGGCGCCTCCCGTGGGCCCGGACAGCGATGAGGGCTCCGGAGCGGGTATCGGACGTGCCCTGAAGATCCTGCTGATCATCGCCGCGTCCGTCGTCATCGCCTGGGGCATGGGCGGGATCAAGGGCATCCTGGCGCCGACGCTGCTCGCGCTCGTGCTGACCATCTGCGCCCAGCCGGTGCGCGTGTGGCTCGAACGTCACGGCACGCCCTCCGGCCTCGCGACGGGTGCGGTCGCACTGACCGTCTTCGCCCTGCTCGCCGGGTTCATCGGCCTGCTGATCGTCGCCCTCGCGCAGTTCGTCGGCATGCTGCCGCAGTACAAGCCGCAGCTGCAGGAGTTCGGGGACAAGCTGGGCGAATGGGCGCAGACCATCGGCCTCGGCGCCGAGCAGGTGCAGCAGATCAAGTCGAGCTTCAACCCGTCGCAGTTCCTGGGCTTCTTCTCCGGGCTGCTGGGCAGTGCGCTCAGCCTGACCGCGTTCCTGGTGGTCGTGCTGACCATGCTCATCCTGATGCCGGCCGACGCCGCCTATACGCCGACGCTGCTGAAGCAGCTGGAGCCGTCGCGGCCGAACCTGGTCTTCGCCCTGGGCAGCTTCGCGCACGGTGTGCGCCGCTACATGGTGGTGACGACGGTGCTCGGCGTCGTGCAGGGCATCCTCAACGGCCTGGCGCTCTGGGCGCTGGGCGTCCCGGCGGCGCTGCTGTGGGCGATCCTGTCGTTCCTGTGCAGCTTCATCCCGAACGTCGGGTACTTCGTCGCCCTCGTCCCCCCGCTGGTGTTCGGCTTCCTCACCGGCGGCTGGGGCACGGTGATCGCGATCATCGTCATCTACGGCGTCGTCAACGCCGTCGTGCAGTCCATCATCCAGCCCAAGGTCGTGGGCAACGCGGTGGCGCTCAGCCAGACCCTCACCTTCTTCGCCGTGCTGTTCTGGGCGGTGGTGCTCGGGCCGATCGGCGCGATCCTCGCCATCCCGATCACCCTGCTGATACGCGCCGTCCTCGTGGACGCCGACCCGCAGGCCCGTTTGTGGCGGCCGTACATCGGCGACCTGCGCCACACCCGCGAGCTCATGAAGGAGGACGCGGTGGCGCGGAAGGCGGAACGGCAGCAGCTGCACGGCAAGGGCGCGAGCGGCGCCTGAGCGGCCGGTCCGCCTGAGCGGTGCCGAGGCGGTCAGGCGGAGCGGGCGGCGACCGAGAGGTCGCTCCCGCCCTCGACCGTCAGCCGGCGCCCGATCCGGACGAGCTGCGGCTCGTCCGTGAACGAGCCGGCGAACAGCGCCTCCCCCTTGCGGAACGACGGCGACTGCTCCAGCAGCTGCCGCGGCACGAACCCGAACACGTCCGCGAGCTCGGCCAGATCGCGCGGCGAGTTCATCCGCATCAGCCCGAGGTTGTCGCACTGGGAGAGCACGTTCGGGTGGATCTTGGTGGGCCGCTGCGTGCTGAGAAACAGCCAGAGGCCGAACTTCCGTCCCTCCGCCGCGATCTGGATGAGCTGCTCGGTCAGCTGCGCCTCGACGCTCGACCGCGGGACGGGCGGGCAGAAGTTGTGCGCCTCGTCGATCACGATGAGGACCGGCCGGCGGTCCATGCGCCGCTCCCAGAGGTCCTCGAGGATGCCCAGGGCCGCCGCCTGCGGTTCCGCCGGGTGCGAGAACCCGCCGACGTCGAGCACGACCACGGGCGGCCGCTGCTCCACCTCCGCCGTGACGGACGCTCCGCCGAAGGCCCACAGCGGCCAGTCCAGGATGCCGAGGTTGTCGATCCGGAGGCCGAGCCGGCGCCGCGCCGGGTCGCTGGATGCGGCGAGGGTCTGCAGGAACGTGTCGCGCGAGAACTCCTTCGGGCCCACGTCGAGGTGCAGGAGCGCGTTGAACTCCTCCTCGTCGGCGATCGGGTCGAGCCGCGCCACCGACGCCTTCGACCGCACGCTCAGGTCGATGTAGCGGATGCGGAGCTGCGGTTCGCGGGGAGTGCTGGAGTGGAAGACCCGGATGTCGAGCTCGCCCCACCGCGCCGCATCGGCCGGGGAGACGTCGTCGCGCGTGCGCGCGAGCTCGGTGAAGTCGGCGTTGGGGTCGAACACCGCCAACGGCAGCTCCGTCTCGAGGAGCAGCTGCTCGAGCACCACGCCGAGGGCGTAGGTCTTGCCGGATCCGCTCTGGCCGCACCAGAAGGTGTGGCGGTTGAAGCGGGATCCGTCGAGCACGGCCGGGCGATCCGGCGCCTCCGCTCGCGTTCCGACGGTCAGCGGGATCATGGCGGTCTCCTCTCGCACCGGCCCGGCGGCGCGGATGCGGCCGATGGTAGCGCCGCGCGACCGACCGCGGACAGTCCGCGGATCGGTGGACCCGGCGAACCGTGCGTACGGTGCCGACCGTCAGACCGGCCGGAGCGACTCCGGGATCGGGAACGGCAACGTGTAGATCAGCTGCGGGGCGTCGATCGCGCCGAAGTCGTCCTTCTTGACGACGATGCGCTCGGTCGAGACCTCGGTCAGCCGGACGCGCAGCGCGCGCCCGTCGTCGAGCAGCAGCTCGTAGCGGTCCGCCAGGTAGCCGATGCCCGTCGACTCCAGCAGTTCCTCGCCGGTCAGCCAGTCCACCGGACCGGCGAGCTCGCGCCCGAGCAGGTCGACGGGCACGAAACCCTCCCCCTCCGGTCGCAGCCATCCGACGCGTTCGCCGTCCTCGCGGCGGTGCTCGATCCATCCCTGCATTCTGCATACCCTAGCGGCCACGCGCGGACCTATGATGAGCGCGTCCACACCCGGGGACGTCGGCGTCCCCACGGCGGTGGCTCCGTGGAAGAGGTTCGGTATGACCCTGGACATCGCGGAAACGGGCGAGCGGGCGGAGTCGCCCCTCTCTGCCGCGGAACTCTTCGAGGCGGGCCGCGCGGCCCGCACGACGCTCCCCCGCTCGGCGCACGCCGAGTACGTCCCGCCTCCCGGACGCGACCCGATCGGCATCCTGCGCGCCCAGCACGAGAACCGGCTGCAGAACCTCATCGACCTCCGGGTGGAGCGGATGAGCGCCGACGCGTTCGCGTTCTACCGCGGCACCGCCGCGATCCAGGCCGCCGATCTGCGCTCGGCCCCGTCGACCGGCGCGGAGGTCGTCGTCTGCGGGGACGCGCACCTCTCGAACTTCGGCATCTACCGCTCGCCCGAGAACGCCATGGTCTTCGACATCAACGACTTCGACGAATCGACGGTCGGACCGTGGGAGTGGGACGTGAAGCGGCTCGTCGCCAGCGTCGTCATCGCCGGGCGGGCGATCCCCCTTCCCGCCGACTTCGTGATGGAGGCCGCGCAGGCCACCGCGTCCGCCTACCGGATCTGGCTGGCCCGGGCGCTGCAGAACCCGCTGATCACCCGGTACTTCACCCCGAGCTCCGTCACCTCCGCCCGCGAGAGCCGGCTGCTCAGCGCCGACATGCTGAGCCTCATCGACCGGGTCACCAAGGAGTCGCGCAAGCGGACCAGCGAGCACGTCGCCCGCAAGACGCTGGAGACCGACGAGAACGGTGTGCTGCGCTTCATCGATCGGCCGCCGATCCTGCGGCGGGCCGAGCCCGAGGTGCAGGCGCTGGCCCAGGGCGCCTACGAGAGCTACCGCGCGACCCTGCCGCCGAACACCGCCCTCCTGACCTCGCAGCTCCGCCTCGACGACGTCGCGCGACGGGTGGTCGGCGTCGGCAGCGTCGGCACGCGCTGCTTCGTCATCGCGCTGCAGGGGCCGACCGGCGAGGTCGTGCTGCTGCAGCTGAAGGAGGCGGAGGCGTCCGTCGTCGAGCGGTTCGGCGGGGTCGCCCCGCTGCCCGGGTACCTGGACCTGTCGCTGCTCCCGGACGAGCAGGGCTACCGCGTGGTGTCGTGCCAGCGCATCCTGCAGGCAGTGTCGGATCCGTTCCTCGGCTTCCTGCGCGTGGAGGGTTTCGCGTTCTACATGCGCCAGTTCCGCAACAGGAACGCGTCGTTCGAGATCCCGTCGATGAACGCGGTGCAGTTCTTCGACTACGCGCGGATGTGCGGGGCCGTCCTCGCCCGGGCGCACGCACGCTCGCCGAAGGCGGCGTTCGTCGCCGGGTACCTCGGGACCGGCCCGTCGTTCCCGCGGGCACTGGCCGAGTGGGGACGCCGCTACGCGGACCAGGCCGAGGCCGACTACGCGGAGTTCGTCGCGGCCGCGCGGGACGGGGTGTTCGCGGTCGCCTGAGCGGGCCTTCAGCCGGCGGGCTTCAGCCGGCGGGGCGCTGTCCCGGCGGCAGCAGGAAGGCGCGCACCGCCTCCTCCACCTCCGGGGTGTCGAGGTGGAGGCCGTGGCGCGCCTCGAACTCGCTCAGCGTCGCGTGCGGGATGCGCTCCGCCAGCAGGTGCGCGTGCGACACCGGGGTGAGCGCGTCGTGGCGTCCGTGCACGACGAGCGTGTCGCCGCGGATGCGGTCGAGCACGGCCGACCCGTCGTGGTCGCGGCTGGCCGCGAAGTGCCCGCGGAGCGCCGGGCGCGTCGCGACCCGCGTGAAGAAGCGGTCGACGTCGGCGGGATGCGCGGCCGCCCAGCCGTCGTCGAAGAACAGCGGCAGCATCCGCTCGCGGTCGCCGCTCAGCAGGTCGGCGACGGCGGCGGGGTCGCGGCGCGCGGCGGACCGGTCGCCGGAGGTCGTGGCGATGAGCACGAGCCGGCGGACCCGCTCCGGGTGGTCGGCCGCCAGCCACTGGGCCACCCGTCCGCCCATCGAGTGGCCGACGACGTGCGCAGCGGCGACGCCGGCGGCGTCGAGCACCGCGACCGCGTCGTCGGCGAAGGCGCGGGTCGAATAGGCGGCGGGGTCGCCGAGCCCGCTCTCGCCGATGCCGCGGTGGTCGTAGACGATCACCCGGAAGTCACGGGCGAGGGCGTCCGCGAACGGACCCCAGCCGTGCATCCCGGTCGCCTGCCCGGCGATCAGCAGGACCGGGACGCCGACCCCCTGCTCCGCGAAGGCGATCGGCGTCCCGTCGTCCGCCGTGGCCTGCTGAATGTCCTGCTCCTCCATGAGGTCAGTCCCGCGCTCCGACGATCGGGCGCTCCCGCACGGCGCGTGCGCTCCAGCGTCCCTCCGCCTTCTCGACCCGGATGCGGTGCTCGAAGGCGCGGCTCACCGTCTCGGTCGTGATCACGTCGTCGATGCCGCCGACCGCCACCGTCCGGCCGTGCGCGATGAGCAGCGCGTGCGTGGTCGACTCCGGCAGCTCCTCCAGGTGGTGCGTCACCAGCACGGACGCCAGGGCCGGCGCCGAGTGCGCCAGGCCGTCGATCGTCTCGAGCAGCTGCTCGCGCGCCGCCACGTCCAGTCCGGTCGTCGGCTCGTCGAGCAGCAGCAGCCGCGGGTCGGAGATCAGCGCGCGGGCGATCAGCGTCCGTCCGCGCTCGCCCTGCGACAGGGTGGGCCAGCGGGAGTCGCGGCGCTCGTCGAGCCCGACCGCGTGCAGCAGGTCGCGCGCTCGGCGCAGCTCGTCGTCGGCCGGCTCCCAGCGCATCGGCAGCTCCTGCGTTCCGGTGATGCCGGTCAGCACGACCTCGGTGACGGTCAGCGGCGAGCGCACGGGGTGCCGCGGGTTGACGTGGCCGATGTGCCGCCGGAGCTCCTGCAACTCGACCCTGCCGAGCCGGTGGCCCAGCACATCCACCGTGCCGGAGGTCGGGAAGGAGAGGGCGCCGCAGAAGCCCAGGACCGTCGACTTGCCCGCGCCGTTCGGGCCGAGCAGCGCCCAGTGCTCCCCGGCGCGCACGGTGAGGTCGATGCCGTCGAGGATGTGCGTGCCGTCTCGGCGGAAGGTGACATCGTTCAGTTCGAGCACGATGTCGTCGGACTGCCAGCTCACCGATCCACCCTATCGGGGGTCACGATCGGGTCACGTTCGGTCTTCCTTCGCCGTTCCCCTAGGCGACGCACAGGCCCGCTCCCTACGCTCGCCCCCTATGACCACGCAGCCGCTTCGACCCGGACCGCTGGCCCGCCGCCGCATGGCGCGGCTGGCGCAGAGCGACGCGGCCGCCGTCCACGACGGCTCGGCGCCGGCGGCCGAGGGCACGACGCCCACGATCGCGGCCCTGCAGGCGCGCGCAGACGGCTTCGCCCGCCGCGAGGAGCAGCGCTTCTTCCGCGCCATGCGCCGGGAGCTGACCGAGCACCGCATGGTGACCGCCGCCCTGCGCGCCGACCTCGACGCCTACGAGGACCGCCTCGACCGGCTGTCCGAGGCGGACCGCCTGCGCATCGCGGACGGGCCGGGACCGGCGTTCGAGGAGCTGCGGCGGCTGGAGCGGCGCATCCGGCGGGCGCATCGACGTTCCGACGAGCTCAGCGCGCTGATCAACACCCGGTTCACCGCGGCGCAGCTGCGGGCGGCGCGGATGTTCGACCGCTCCGACGAGCGCGCCGCCGTGTACTGGGGCGCGCTCCGCCGCGCCACCGCCGGCCGGGTCGCTCCCCAGCCGCCCGGCCTCCGCCGCGCCGGCTGGCTGACGTCGCGCAGCACGGCCGTCGACGCCCTGCACCCGATCGCACCCCACGAGGCCGACCACAGGAGGACCGATGCCCCGGCGTGAACGACTGAAGGACTACCGCGTCCCCGCCACCGGAGGTCTCCGCCGCCGGCTGCTGTGGCGGCTGCGGCGGATGCGCCATGCCGTCGACGTCGAGACGCTGGAGGTGTTCGAGCACGAGCTCTCCGCCTTCGAGCGCGCGGGCGTCGCCGACCTGGAGCGCCAGCGCACGCGCAATGTCGCCGCCGCCTCGGCGCGGGTGGCCGAAGCGCGGGCCCGGGAGGAGCTGATCCGCCGGGCGCTCGAGCGCGCCGAGGACGACATCCGCCGCGCAGACCTCGACGTGGACCGGCTGGACGCCAAGCTCGCCGGCCACGACCCCGACTTCCACACCTACGCCTGAGAGGACGCCATGGCTCGCGACATCGTCACCCGCCCGCCCCGTCTGCGCCCGCGCGTCGGGCACATTTCCCCGTTCGCCCACGCGATGGTCTACGTGCTGCTCGTCGCGATGATCGCGGTGGACTACATCCTGCTCGCGCAGGCGCTCACCCTGCTGCTGCGCAACGACAGCCAGTACGGCTCCATCGGGCTGCAGATGTACATCATCACGCTCGGCATCTCGCTCGCCGTGGTCACGCTGCCGCACATCGTGGCCATCCTGCTGCGCCGCGTGCAGGCCGGGATCATGTCGCGGCGGTGGATCGCGACCGCGGTCGTCCTGGGGCTGGTCTGGGCCGCCGTGCTCGCCGGGGTCACGATCGCCCGGATAAAGGCGGGCATCGACGCGCAGAGCGCCGGCGGCCTGACCGGGCTGGTCGGCGGCTCGCAGACCGCGGCGCCCGCCGGCTTCTCGTGGACCGCCCCGGACACGATCATGGCGTTCCTTATGC
Source organism: Leifsonia sp. 22587 (assembly GCF_052044215.1). Taxonomy (NCBI): domain Bacteria; kingdom Bacillati; phylum Actinomycetota; class Actinomycetes; order Micrococcales; family Microbacteriaceae; genus Leifsonia; species Leifsonia sp. 22587. The sequence goes on along the minus strand of NZ_JBQENB010000004.1, from coordinate 13,011 downwards.
TGGGCGTGCTCGTCACCTCCGGCGCGGTCAGTTTCGTCGTCGCCTGGCTGACCACGCGTCCGCTGCTCACGGCGGCCGAGAAAGCGCACGCACACGCCGCACGCCTGCGCCTGCACCGCGACCGGCTGCTCGGCGAGGCCGTCGCGGCGCAGGAGCGGACCCGCTCGGCGCTGCAGCTCGACGCCCACGACGCCATCCGCTACACCGGCGCGCGGGTCACCTTCCACTCCCGGATGGACGTGGTGCGGGCGCAGCTCGCCACGCGCCTCGCGCAGCGCGAGCGCGACCCGGAGAGCACCAGCCAGATCATCCGCGAGCTGCGGTCGCGCCGCAGCGTCGAGGCGCCCGACATCGCCACGCCGCTGCCGCCCGGGGCGACGGCAGCACCGGCGGCCGGTCCCGGGACGGCGACCGGAGGCCTCCAGTGACCGCGGCGCGGGTGACCCGCGCACGTCTCCTGGCGGCCGCCGCGGCCGTCGTCGCCGTCTGCGCGGGCCTGACCGCGTGCACGCCCGCGACGGCGTCCGGCGAGGCCTGCGACCAGTCCCACAAGCGCAACCTCGGCGTCGTCGCCGGCAGCACGGCCAACGCGCCGGCCGTCGCCGTCCCCGCCTCCGCATCCACCCAGCTGGAGGAGGCGGGCAAGACCAACGGGAGCGTCACCGTCGTGGTGCCGTCCGGCACCCCGCAGGTGATGGGCACGACCGCGCTGGGCTCCTCCGCGCAGGATGCGATCGTCTGCCAGAACGACCAGCGCACCAAGCTCGCGCAGATCGGCTCCTACATCGCCGGGCTGAAAGCCTCCGCGCCCGAGGTCGACTTCCTCGGGGCCATCGACCAGGCGGCCCGCGACCTCGGCAGCGACCCGATGGGCGTCGTCGTGATCGGCAGCGGACTGCAGACCACCGACCCGCTGAACTTCGCCGGCACCGGCCTGCTCTACGCCGACCCCGCGCAGGTGGTGGCCGATCTCACGGCTCGTGGCCTGCTCCCGAAGGACCTGAAGGGCGTCACCGTGTACTGGTCCGGGATGGGCGACGTCGCGGGCGCGCAGCAGCCGCTCACCGTTCCCGCCCGGAGCAACCTCGAGGCGATCTGGTCGGCCGTGGTGAAGGCCGCGGGCGGCACACTGTCGCTGCTGCCCGAACCCGCCTCCGGAAGCGCCGCCGCGGGTCTCCCCGCGGTCACCCCCGTCGCCGTGGAGGCCGTCTCGACGAAGACCGACTGGTCGCATCCGGTCGTCATCCGCAACAGCGACCTGCTGTTCACGAAGGACACGGCCGACTTCTCCGATCCGGCCGCCGCGCAGAAGGTGCTCGCCACGCTGGTGCCGGCCATCGAGCAGAACGGCAAGCCGGTCACCGTGACGGGCACCGCATCCAAGGACCAGGCCACCGACAATACGGCGGACACCGCGCTGTCGCTGCGCCGGGCGGATGCCGTGAAGGCGGCACTCGTGGGACTTGGGGTGCCCGCGTCGCTGCTGCAGACGGCCGGGGTCGGGTTCCAGTGGTGCGGGTGGAAGAGCGAGACGGACGCGAGCGGGAAGTACTCCGACGCGCTCGCGGAGCAGAACCGCACCGTCATCCTGACGTCCGCGGGCGTCGGGCTGTGCGGCTGAGGATCGATCGCCGGTCCCGGGAATCGTGACCCCCGCCTCGCTGTTCCGTCGGACATGACGACCATCGGACTCATCGGATCAGGACACATCGGCTCCCAGCTCGCGCGCCTCGCGGTCGCGCACGGCTACGACGTGGTGCTCAGCAACTCCCGCGGCCCCGAGACCCTGCAGGGCCTCGTCGACGAACTGGGCGAGCGCGCCCGCGCCGCGACCCCGGCCGAGGCCGCGTCCGCCGGCGACATCGTGGTGGTGACGACTCCCCTGGCCGCCGAGGCGACGCTCCCCGTCGCCGAGCTCGCCGCGAAGATCGTGATCGACACCAACAACTACTACCCGCAGCGCGACGGGCACATCGCGGAGCTGGACGACGAGTCGACGACCGTCGCCGAGCGCCTGCAGAAGGTGCTGCCGGAGTCGCACGTGGTGAAGGCGTTCAACCACATCGGGGCCCGCGAGCTCACGAGCCAGAACCTTCCGGCCGGCACGCCGGACCGCCGCGCGCTGATCGTCGCGGGCGACGACGCCGGAGCGCGCGAGCGCGTCGCGGCCCTGATCGACGAGTTCGGGTTCGACGCGGTGGACATCGGACCGCTCTCCGAGGGATGGCGCGCGCAGCGCGACACCCCGGCCTACGTGCGCCGCTACGACGCCGCGGGCCTGAAGGAGGCCCTCGCCGCGGCCAAGCGCTACCGCGACATGTGATCGCGGGCGGTGGGGCTCAGCCCGCGGTCTTCGCGGTGACGAGCTCCACCGTCGGCGCGGCCGACGGCATCGCGCCGACGGCCTCGGAGGCCGCGCGCGACGAGAGGTAGCTGCCGCTCACGAACGCGATCGCCGCGAAGACGAGCCCGACGACGAGGTCGGCCCACTGGGTGCTGGTGAGGTGCTGGAGCAGCCCTCCCGTCCCGTGGGTCGCATCCGCGGCTCCGGGCGCCAGCAGGAGTCCGAACGCCAGGGTGCACACCGCGGCGGAGAATCCAAGGACGTACCAGGCGACTTCTTTCACATGCCTAGCTAACGCCGGATCAGGATGCGGCTGTAGAGGCTTGCGCTCCGCACTTTCAACGTGCTAGGCAACGCCCATGGAGTGCCCTCTGTACATTTTCATACGGACGCAACAGAATGACGTTACATGAGCCACCCTCATGTAATCCGGACCCCAGACCAGCGGCTCCGGATCTTCGTGTCGTCCACGCTGCAGGAGCTCGCCGCTGAGCGCCGTGCCGCACGGACCGCCATCGAACGGCTGCACCTCGCTCCCGTCATGTTCGAGCTCGGCGCGCGCCCTCATCCGCCCCGTGAGCTGTACCGGGCGTACCTCGAGCAGAGCGACGTCTTCGTGGGCCTCTACTGGGAGCGCTACGGCTGGGTCGCCCCCGAGGAGGAGGTCTCCGGTCTCGAGGACGAGTACAACCTCTGCCCGCCGGAGCTGCCGCGCCTGCTCTACGTCAAGACGCCCGCCGACGGACGCGAACCGAAGCTCTCCGAGCTGCTCGCCCGCATCCGCGACGACGATCGCGCCGCCTACAAGTACTTCGAGACCCCCAAGGAGCTCGCGCAGCTGATCGAGAACGACCTCGCCACGCTGCTCGCCGAGCGGTTCGACCAGAGCCGGGCGGTCGTGACGGCGGACGTGGCGAGCGACGCCGACCGTGTCGTGGAGCCGGTCCGCCTGCCGGTGCCGCTGACCGGGCTCGTCGGCCGGGACGACGACATCCGGGCGATCGTCGACCGCTTCTCGACCGGGACGCGGTTCATCACCCTCGCCGGACCCGGCGGAATCGGGAAGAGCCGGCTGGCCATCGCGGCCGCCCGGGCCGCAGCGCAGGACTTCGAGGACGGCGCCGTCTTCGTCGACCTGTCGGCCGTGCACGACCCGCAGCGCGTGCCGAACCGCATCGCCCAAGCGCTGGGCGTGCGCGACACCGGCGACGCGCCCATCCTGGACAACCTGGTCACCGCGCTGCGCGACCGCCGCATCCTCCTGGTGCTCGACAACTTCGAGCAGGTGCTGGACGCCGCGCCGCTGCTCACGGGACTGCTCGCGGCGGCCCCGGGCCTCGCGCTCCTCGTCACCAGCCGTGCACTGCTGCGGGTGAGCGCCGAGCAGAGCTACGAGGTCGGCCCGCTCGCCGAGGACTCCGCGGTGAACCTTTTCGTGGAGCGCGCGCACGCCGTCAAGCCCGACTTCGAGGTCACGCCCGAGAACGCCGAGGCGGTCGCGCGCGTCTGCGCCGCCCTCGACGGGGCGCCGCTCGCGATCGAGCTCGCCGCGGCGCGCGTCCGCGTGCTCTCCCCCGCCGAGCTCCTCGACCGGCTCGACCGGCGGCTCTCCGTGCTCGTCGGCGGCTCACGCGACCTGCCGGAGCGGCAACAGACCATCCGCCGCACGATCGAATGGAGCACCCAGCTGCTCGCCCCCACGCAGCGCCGGCTGCTGTCGCGGCTGGGCGTGTTCGAGGGCGGCTTCACCCTCGAGGCCGCCGAGGCGGTCGGCGAAGACGGCGACGGGCCCGACGTGCTGAGCGACCTCGCGGTGCTGGTCGACTCCAGTCTGGTGTCGCAGCACGACAGCGACGACCGGCCGCGGTTCACCATGCAGGCGATCGTCCGCGAGTACGCCCGGGAACGGCTGCAGACCGAGGGCGAGCTGCAGGCGGCGCGCGACGCGCACGCGCGGTTCTTCATCGACCTCGGCGCCCGGGCCCGCCTCCCGCTCAAGGCCGGCGGCCAGCGGGAGTGGCTGCAGCGGCTCGGCGACGAACGCGACAATCTGCGAGCGGCCGAGCGCTACCTCCTGGATGCCCGCGACTGGGACCGCGCAGCACAGCTCGCCTTCAACCTGTTCCTCTACTTCTGGGTCATCGGCCTGCTCGGCGAGGTGCGGACGTGGATGGACGAACCGCTCGAGTCGGGCGACGCGCTGCACGACCGCACCCGCGCCATCGCGCTCTACTTCACCCGCACCATCCGCTTCTGGAAGGACCCGGACGGCCGGGTGGCCGCCGACCTGCAGGAGAGCGCGGACCTCTTCCGCCAGTGCGCCGACCGCACGGGCGAAGCCATGGCGATGATCTCCCTCGCCCTCGCCCTGCTGGCCGGCGAGAAACCGGACACCGCCCGTGCCCAGGAGGTGATGGAGCGCAGCCTCGCGCTGTTCCGCGACACCGCCGACGTCTGGGGCGAGTCCATGGCGCTCGTGCTGCTCGGCCGCGTCGCCCTGCTCGAGCAGTCGGTGCGGACGGCGTTCGACCGCTTCGACGAATCCCTGGCGCTCACCCAGCGCAGCGGCGACGCCGTCGGCGGCCGCATCGCCGCGTACCACCTGGGCTGGGCGCACCTCCTGCTCGGCGCCCCGGAGGACGCGCGGAAGGACTTCATGCTCAGCGTGACGCTGTCCACCTCCCTCGGGCACATCGAAGGGATCGCCTACGGCCTGGAGGGACTGGCGGCGGTCGCGGCCCTGGCGGGCGACGTCGACCGCGCCGGGCGGCTGGCGGGTGCGGCGCACGCCCTGCGGGAGCGGTCGGGAACGCACAACGGCCCGACCTTCACGTTCCACCAGCGCTACCTGGACCGGCTCGCGGCGGCGTCTCCGCCGGGGCGCCTGGCCGAGGCCGTCGCCGAGGGCCGGGAGCTCGGCGTCGAGCAGGCGGTGGCGGAGGCGCTCGCCGAGCCCAGCCTCAACTGACGGGCGACGAGCGCATCCCTTAAATGTTGGAACCCCGGCACCAGAACGGTGCCGGGGTTCCGCCAGATCCCGGTGGGCGCACCCGAAACGCCGGCCGGGATGGTCTGTGGTCGGTCAGGCGATGAGCGCCTGGTCCGCGGTCTGGTCGGCCGGGGCCGGGGCGACCCAGGCGCCGTAGACGGCGACGCGTGCCGACTCCAGCGAGCCGTAAACGCCGAGCTCGCGACCGGTGCAGTCGGTGGCGACGAAACCGTCGTGGTTGCGGTCCACCATCCCGACGTAGGAGGTCGGCGTCGAGGCCACCCAGAGCGCCGCGGCCGGCGAATGCCAGGAGACGTACTCCGTGGGGAGATCGATGATGTCGGCGAGCTGCTCGGCCATGGTTCTTCCTTACTTCTCTTCCGTCGCGGTGCGATTCGTTGACCTAGTTAGATGATCGAACTACCGGTCCGGTGAAGCAAGAAATTCGGGGGGCCTTGTTTTCGCTGAGGCCATCCGCTATAAGCGCTGGCCCAGCCTCATCGCTGGCCGGGCGGACGCGTCTCCGACTCCTCCATGACGATCATTCCGGAGGCCCTGCCACCGGTCTGGATCATGGCCTCGATCCAGTCCTTGTTCAGCGTCGGCACCTTCGACCCGGAGAAGAAGATGTGCAGGGGGACGCCGTTGTCCACCCAGATCGTGTGCCGTCCGCTGCCGAGCTCGGCCGGGACCGGCCAGGTGAGGAAGAAGTTCTCACCCCGCCGCAGTTTGGTGCTGATGGCGATCTGCATGTGGAACAGGAGACGGTCGTCCAGTTCGTAGCTTTCGCCGTCATAACGGAGAGTTCCCACGGGTGCCTTTCGTGTGTCGAGAGAGGGCGCGTGAATGCTCCTGCGAGCTTATACGTCAGGAATACAGGTGTATCGTGACCGCGCGATAGTGTTCTACGACACACGAACGGAAAGGAAACACCGCATGATCGTTCACCGCCTCACGGTCGACGGAAAGGACTACTTCCTGCCCGATCCGGTGACCGACCTCCGCGGAAAGATCCTGGAGGCGGTGCGAGCGGGCGGTGGCTACGTGACCATCCCTCCTCTGCGCGGCGGCCCCGGCGTCGACGTGCTGTTCTCGCCGGGCATGCCGGTCACCTGGGCGCAGATCGAGGTCGATCCGCCCGCCACGCGCCAGGAGGAGCCGCGGGTCGACATCGACTCGTTCGACGCGCTCTGAACCGCTGAGCCTCGCGGACGCGCACGTTCCCCCGGGACGTGCGCGTTCGTGTCTCCCGGCCCGTCCACAGGCCCACGGCTTCGGGCGCGGTTACCGAGCGGAGCGGTTGCGGTACCAGTCGACCAGCACGTCAGCCGGCTGCGGCTTCGAGATGAGGTAGCCCTGCGCGCGGTCGCATCCGGCCGCGGCGAGCCGGTCGAGCTGCAGCTGCGTCTCGACGCCCTCCCCGACCACGCGGATCCCCCGCAGGTGGGCCTCCGTGATGATCTGCGCGACCTCGTGGACGCGCTCCTCGGACTGCACCAGGCTCTTGTCGAGCTTGAGCTCGCGCGCGTGGAGGGACTCCACCCGGGCGAACGAGGAGTGCCCGGTCCCGAAGTCGTCGACCGAGATGGTCACCCCGGCCGCCGCCAGCGCCTCGAGCGGCGCCGCCACCCGTTCCGGATGCGCGATGCTGTGGCTCTCGGTCACCTCCACCGTCAGCGTGGTGGGGTTGCACCGGCCGGTCGCGAACGCGCCCTCGAACATGTCGTAGAGGGACGGGTCCTCCAGCTGGGTGGCCGAGACGTTGACCGCCACCTCGATCGTGCACCCCGGGATGTACTCGGCGGTCACATCGGAGATGATGCGCGCGGTCAGCAGCGGCAGCAGCCCGGTCTTCTGCGCGACGTCGACGAAGACGTCGGGCGCGACGGGTCCGTGCTCGGGATGCGTCCAGCGGGCCAGCGCCTCGACGCCGACCATGGAGCCGTCGGCGACGTCGATCTGCGGCTGGTAGGCAGCGATGACCTGGCGCTGCGCCAGCGCGATCTCGAAATCGCGGGCGAAGTCCTCGAGGGTCCCGTCCACCAACGTCATCTTCTCGATGCTCCACACGCACGAGCGGGTTGTCAACTTTTCGGGGGACCCCTTGCGCTCGGGGCCCTCCTGCCGCTAGCGCGCCCGGCGGCGACGGTGCCGCAGCCCTCCCGCGATGCCCAGGAAGGTCGCCGCCGCCGCCCCCGCGACGCCGGCGACCACCAGGTCCACCGCCATGACGGCGGGTTGGATGGCGCTCCCTGCCGGCGCGATCACCAGCACGATCGCGGCGAGCGCGATCGCGGCGGCGAACGCCCCGGCGGATGACAGTCCCTGCATGGCCGTTCCCCTCGTCGACCTGACCTACGGCTGGAGCATAGCCGTCGGCCGCCGCGCCCGGCAGGCAGCACCCGCCGTGTTCACCGGATCGTCACCTGCCCGCACTCCGCCTCGGGGCGGGATTGCGGTCACTCGGCCTCGGGCGGGAACGGGACGGGGTAGGGCTGGTCCGCATCGGCGGAGCGGCTGACCGGCGCCCAGGCGAGGTCGGAGGCGAGGAGGCGGCGGTCCTGGGCGATGCTGAACTCCGCCGCCGTGGCGCCGAGCGGGAGGTTGGTCGGCAGGTCGCGCCGGCCGGCGATGCCGACGAGGATCTCGGCCGCGCGCACGGGATCGCCGGCCGGACCGGCGTCGCTCTGCCGTACCCGCCGGTTCATCGCGCCCACCGTCTCCTGGTACTGCTCGGGGACGTCGTGCACCTCCATCGACGAGCCCGCCCAGTCGGTGCGGAACCCGCTCGGCTCGACGACCAGCACGCGCACGCCGAAGGGCGCCGTCTCCGCGCGCAGCACGCGGCTGAAGCCGTCGATGGCGAACTTCGCCGCCTGGTACGACGCGATCCCCGGGGAGCCGCCGACGCGTCCACCCACCGAGGAGAACTGGATCACGAGCCCGCCGCCCTGCTCGCGCAGGATCGGGATCGCCGCCTTGCTGACGTTGTAGACGCCCCAGAAGTTGGTCTCGAACTGGCGCCGGAAGTCGGCGTCGTCGGTCGTCTCGATCGGCGACACGTTGGCATAGCCGGCGTTGTTGACGATGACGTCGAGGCGGCCGAATCGCTCGTGCGCCTCGGCGAGCGCGTCGGCGGCACGCGCCGCGTCCGTCACGTCGAGTGCGAGCGGGAGGATGCGGTCGCCGTACTCGGCGACGAGGTCGTCGAGCTGCTCGGGGCGCCGGGCAGTCGCAGCGACGCGGTCGCCCGCCTGCAGCGCGGCGACGACGAGAGCGCGGCCGAAGCCGCGGGAGGATCCGGTGACGAACCACGTCAGTGGTGCCCGGTCGGTCGTGAGTGTCTGTTCCATGCCGTTAATGAAACACCGTTTCTTTATCTAATGCAACCGCGTTGCGATATGCTGGTCGCATGACTTCGTCCGAGACGTTCCAGCGCGCCCGCAGCCGCGAGGCGAAGGCGGTCCGCGAGCAGGCCATCCTGGACGCGGCACGCGCGCTGGCGGCCGAGCGCGGCATCCGCACGGTCACGCTGACCGAGATCGCCGACGCGGTGGGGATGCACAAGTCGGCCATGCTGCGCTACTTCGAGACCCGCGAGGAGATCTTCCTGCGCCTGACCGCCGAGGCCTGGGGCGAGTGGACGCCCGCGCTGATCGAACGGCTTGCCGCCGCATCCACCCCCGCGGAGGTCGCAGCGGCCTTCTCGACGACGCTCGCCGAGCGCGGGCCGTTCTGCGACCTGCTGGCGCAGGCCCCGCTCAACCTGGAGCGGAATGTCTCGGTCGAGGCAGTGCGCGCCTTCAAGCTGACCAGCGGCGAGAGCCTCGCCCGCATCGCGGAGGCGGTGCGCTCCGCTCTCCCCGCGCTGCCGGATTCCGCAGCGCGAGACCTCGTGGCCGCGGCGACCTCGCTCGCCGGCACGTTCTGGCAGATCTCGACGCCGCCGCCCGAGGTCGCCGCGCTGTACCGGTCGGACCCGCGGCTCGGGCACGCGCTCATCGACCTCGAGCCGCGGCTGCGTCGCATCCTCAGCGCGTACCTGGTCGGGGCGCTGGAGAGCGCCTGACTGCGTCGTGAGGCGGCCCCGTCGCGGGCTGGCAGCGCCCGCCTCGCGGCGTACGGTGTCGGCGTGACCGACCTCTCCCCCGGCTCCACCTCGACCACCAGCACCGCCGCCCACCCCGGACGCGGCCCCGCCTTCGCGGTGTGCATCGCGGTGGGGGCGCTCACGATCCTCGATCTCTCCGGCGTCAACGTCGCACTGCCGTCCATCCAGCGGTCGCTGCACGCCGACTCGACCCAGCTGCAGCTGATCGTCGCCGGCTACGCTCTCGCTTTCGGCCTCACGCTCATCCCCTCGGGGCGGCTGGGCGATACGCGGTCACGCCGGGCGATGTTCGTCATCGGGCTGATCGGCTTCAGCGTGGCCAGCGCCCTCTGCGCGCTCGCGCCGGGCATCGTCTGGCTGACGGTGACGCGCTTCGTGCAGGGCGCGGCGGCCGGCGTGCAGATGCCGCAGGTGCTCGGGATGATCCAGCAGCTCTACCGAGGAGAGGAGCGCGGCCGCGCGTTCGGCGTGTTCGGGGCGATGGTCGGCATCGCGACGGCGATCGGGCCGACACTCGCCGGCTCCCTGATCGCTCTCGGCGGAGCGACCGAGGGATGGCGACTGCTGTTCTGGTTCAACGTCCCGTGCGGCGCCGTGGCGCTGTTCTTCGCACTCCGGTACCTGCCGCGCGACCAGGAGCGGAGCCGCGAGGGCACGCAGCTCGACCCGGTCGGCCTCGCGCTCCTCGCCGTGGCGATCCTGGGGCTGATGCTGCCGTTCCTGATGACGACGGGCTCGTCGACGGACGACCCGCTGCGCTGGCTCTGGCTCATCGCGTTCGTCGTCGCGGGCGGCGCCTTCCTGCTCTGGGAGCGGGCCTACCGCCGCCGCGGACTCTCGCCGATCGTGCACCTCGAGCTGTTCCGGACGGCGTCGTACCGCAACGGCATCCTGATCGCGGCGGTGTACTTCGCCGGACTCCCGGCGAGCTTCCTCGTCACCACGCTCTTCCTGCAGGAGGGACTGCACGCGCAGCCGCTCACCGCAGGCCTCGTCAGCGTCCCGTTCGCCCTCGGGGCCGCGCTCTCCGCCTTCGTGGGCGGCCGCCTGGTGCAGCGCTTCGGCCGCGGCCTGGTCGTGACGGGACTGATCGTGGTCATCGTGGGGATCGCCGCGCTGCTCGCGTCCGCGACGCTGGCCCCTCCGTCGGCCGCCGTCTGGTTCATGGCCGGCTCGACCCTCATCGGCGGCCTCGGGGGCGGACTCGTCATCTCGCCCAACCAGACGCTCACGCTCTCCGAGATCCCGCCCGAGGAGGGAAGCGCCGCGGGCTCCATCGCCCAGCTGGGCCAGCGCATCGGGACGGCGGTCGGCGTGGCGCTCGTCACGGCGGTGTTCTTCGCCACGGTGCCGGGCGGGGGCTCGCATCCCGTCTCCGAGTACCACGCCGCCGTGCGCTCCGGGTTCCTCGTCACGCTGGCGCTGCTCGCAGTGGCGCTGGTCGTGGGGCTGGTCGACCTGCGCGAGCGGCGGAGGGCCGGCAAGCGCGGGGTGTGACGGGCGGACGGCGCGGGCGGGACGTGCGTCCGGGCGGGATGTGCGTCCGGGCGGGATGTGCGTCCGGGCGGGATGTGCGTCCGGGCGGTCCGGCTAGTCCGCCTGCTCCACCGGGTCGACCGGATTCGAACGACCGACGATGAGCGGGTCGACGGGCGTGAAGGGGAACTCGGGCAACTGCGCCTCCGGCACCCCGAAGGACGCCGACAGCACCTCGCGGGAGAACGCCGAGGCGGTCGCCCGGTAGCCGATGTCACCGGGCGTCGGCTGGTCGAAGAAGATCAGGAAGTGGATGCCCTCCTCGCCGAGGGACTCGATATGGTGCGGATACGCGCGCGGGATGAAGTAGGCATCCCCCGGTTCGAGCTCGTACGTGTCGATGGTGCCGTCGGGATCGAGGACCGTCATCCGGGCGTGTCCGCTCTGCACGTAGCCGAGCTCCGCCGTGACGGGATGCCAGTGCGGCTCACGCATGCCGGTGCCGCCGATCTCGAGCGAGTACATCGAGAGGTCGTCGAGCGCCGCCCAGAACTGCTTGCGGGCCAGCCGGGCGCTCCCGTAGGCGTAGGACAGCGGCGGGATCTGCCCGGCGACATCGAAGAGGTGCGCGTTCGGCAGCCCGGCCGTGTCCGGGATGCGCGCCGGCCCCTCCCGCCGGACGATCTGCTGGGCGTCGTGCCGGTCGAACGGTCGGAACGCGGACGCCGGAAGGTCGTAGGTGTTGCCGAGCACCGCATCCGTCATCGCGTTCACGCTGTTCTGCAGCGAGAAGTGCGCCGGGCGCGCGCTGCGCAACGAGGCGATGACCTCGGCGGTCTCCTCGCCGACGTTCTCGATGTGGTAGATCGCCCCGGAGGCGACGTGATACATCTGCCCCGCCTGCACGACGAAGCTCGCGAACTCGTCCGCGGTGGCCAGCATGGAGACGAGGACGGTGCCGCGCACGACGTAGGCGATCTGGTTGGCGTTCACGTTCCACTGCGGCTCGCGCACGGCTCCCGGTTCCAGCACGATGCGCTTCAGCGACATCCTCTTCAGGATCGGGAAGTCGTCCCGGGTGAGCTGCGAGATGCGCCCGCCATCGTTCTGGAAGGTGTCCGGCGAATCGATCAGTGAGGCGACGTGGGGCGAGCTGGAGGTCATGTCTTCCCTTCGGTGAGCGCGGACGCACGCAACGCTAGGGCCGCCCGGCGTTCGCGATCAACGCTTGTCCTGGGGGCTTCGAGCGGGGATGCTGGACTGTTGCCGTGCTGCGGGACTGCTGCCTCACCGGCCTACTGCGGGTGGCTCACTGCGGGTGGCTTACTGCGGGTGGCTTACTGCGGGTAGGGCGTTTCGCCGCGCTCGAGCATCCCGACCAGCTTCGCCAGACGGTTGCCGCGGCTGGTGGCGCTCGGGGCGGTGATGATGCGGTGCAGCACGGCGTACCGGTTCTGGGCGTTCAGGCGCTCGAAGGTCGCTGCCGCCGCCGGGGATGCGGCGAGGGCTGCGGCCAGATCCTCGGGCGTCTCGGCGGAGGCGGAGCCCGCGTAGGCGCGCTCCCACCGCCCGTCGGCCTGGGCGCGCTCGATCTCGGCGTGGCCGGCCGGCCGCATCCGCCCCTCGGCGATCAGCGTCTCGACCAGGCCGATGTTGCGCTGCGACCAGAGCGACGTCTTGCGCCTCGGGGTGTACCGCTGCACGAACGTCGCCTCGTCCCGCGACCGGCGCTGGCCGTCGATCCATCCGCTGCAGAGGGCCTCCACGACCGCCTGGTCGTAGCTCAGGCTCGTCGGGTCGGTCGTCCCCTTCTTGGCGAGGATCAGCCAGACGCCGTCCGACGTCGACTCGTGCTCATCGAGCCACGCACGCCAGGCCCCCTGATCGGCGACGACCAGCGGTTCGGGATCGGGACGGGTGTCGTCGGCCATGACCCGATCGTAGGGGCGACCGCCGACGGTGGATGCGGGGGCGGGATGCGGGGGCGGGATGCGGGGCGGCACGATCGTCGGAGAACGGGTCCGGAATCTCCGACGCAAGGCTCTGCGGCGGGAGATGCGCGCCGGAAGCGGCTGGATCTCCGACGGACGG
>NZ_JBQENB010000003.1:705845-733240 GCF_052044215.1 Leifsonia sp. 22587 | reverse complement strand
GTCATCGACGCCCGGGACTCGGGGACTACGGACGCACGAGCGTCTTGATCGCGCGGCGCTCGTCCATGGCGGCGTAGGCCTCGGCGATCTCGTCGAGCGGCACCTCCAGGTCGAACACCTTGCCCGGCTCGATGGCGCCGGACCACACATCCTGCAGCAGATCCTCGACGTAGTTGCGCACTGGTGCGACACCGCCGTTCACGCCGATGTTGCTCTGGAAGAGCGGGCGCACGGGCAGCTCGGGACCGCCGTTCGGCACGCCGACGTAGCCGACCATGCCGCCGGGACGAGCCGAGCGGATCGCCTGGTCCATCGACTCCTTCGTGCCGACCGCCTCGAGCACGCAGTCCGCGCCGATCCCGTCGAACAGCTCCTTCACTGCGGCAACACCGGCGTCGCCGCGCTCGGCGACGATGTCCGTCGCGCCGAACTCGCGCGCGAGCGCCTGGCGGGACTCGTGCCGCGACATGGCGACGATGCGGGAGGCGCCGAGGCGCTTCGCGGCGAGCACCGCGCACAGACCGACGGCGCCGTCGCCGACCACGACGACCGTGCTGCCCTCCGTGACGCCGGCCGAGACGGCGGCGTGGTGGCCGGTGCCCATCACATCCGACAGCGTCAGCAGGCTCGGGATGAGCTCGGCGCGCGGGTACTCCGGCGTCGCGACGAGCGAGCCGTCGGCGTGAGGGACCCGGACGAACTCGCCCTGGCCGCCGTCGGCGAAGCCGCCGATGCGGTCCTTCGAACCCCACCAGCCGCCGTGCAGGCACGAGGTGCTCACGCCGTTGCGGCAGTTCACGCACGTCATGTCGCAGTCGTAGAACGGCGCGATGACGAAGTCGCCGGGCGTGATGGTCCGGACGTTCGCGCCGACCTCCTCGACGACGCCGACGAACTCGTGGCCGATGCGGTGGGGCTCGTGCGTCGGGGTGACGCCGCGGTAAGGCCACAGGTCGCTGCCGCAGACGCAGGCGGCGACCACGCGCACGACGGCGTCGAGGCCGTCGGATCCGGAGCCGGTGAACAGGGTGGGATTGGGGACGTCTTCGAGGCGCACATCGCGCTCTCCGTGGATGACAGCAGCACGCATGGTTCGAGCCTACGCGCACGGAGGCGNTCACCGGGCGGCGCCTCCTGGGGGACGCTCTTCGGGGGTGTCGCTACTCGCGCACCGCGCCGACGGTGAGGTGGTCGGCCTCGCGGTCCAGATCGACCCGAACCAGGTCGCCGTCGCGGATCTCGCCGGCGAGCAGCGCCGTGGCGAGACGGTCCTCGATCTCGCGCTGCATGAGCCGCCGGAGCGGGCGGGCGCCGTAGATCGGGTCGTAACCGCGCTCGGCCAGCCACGCACGCGCGTCCGGAGTGACCGCCAGCTCCAGCCGGCGCTCGGTGAGCCGCTGCATCAGGTGGTCGATGCCGAGCTCGACGATCTCGCCCAGCTCCTCCTGCGTGAGCGCGGAGAACACGACGATGTCGTCGAGACGGTTGACGAACTCCGGCTTGAAGGCCTGCCGCACCATCTGCAGCACCGCCTCCTCGCGCTCCGTCGCGTTCAGCGTCGGGTCGACCAGGTACTGGCTGCCGAGGTTCGACGTCAGGATCAGGATCGTGTTGCGGAAGTCGACCGTGCGGCCCTGCCCGTCGGTCAGGCGACCGTCGTCGAGCACCTGCAGCAGCACGTCGAACACCTCGGGGTGCGCCTTCTCGACCTCGTCGAGGAGGATCACCGAGTAGGGACGCCGCCGGACGGCCTCCGTCAGCTGACCGCCCTGCTCGTAACCGACGTAGCCGGGAGGTGCGCCGACGAGACGCGACACGGAGAACTTCTCGCCGTACTCGCTCATGTCGATGCGGACCATGGCCTTCTCGTCGTCGAACAGGAACGCGGCGAGCGCCTTCGCGAGCTCCGTCTTGCCGACGCCGGTCGGGCCGAGGAACAGGAACGAGCCGGTGGGGCGTCCGGGGTCCGAGATGCCCGCGCGGGTGCGGCGCACCGCATCCGACACCGCCTGCACGGCCTTCTTCTGGCCGATGATGCGGCGACCGAGCTCGTGCTCCAGGTTGAGCAGCTTCTCGGTCTCTCCCTGGGTGAGCCGGTCGACCGGGATGCCCGTCCAGGCCGCGACCACCGCGGCGATGTCGTCGGCGGTGACCTGCTCGTTCACCATGCGCGGGTGGTCGTGCTCGGCCTGCTCGGCCTCCGCCAGCTCGCGCTCGATGGACGGGATGGTCTCGTACTCGATGCGGGACGCCTCCTGGTACCGGCCGTCGCGGAGCGCGAGGTCGCGCTTCGTCTTGGCCTCCTCCAGCTGCGAGCGCAGCTCGCCGACCCGGTTGAGGGACGCCTTCTCGGCGCGCCACCGGGCCTGCAGCTCCTCGAGCTGGGCCTCCTGCTCGCGCAGCCGCTCGCGCAGCTGCTCCAGGCGCTCCTTGCTGGCCTCGTCCTTCTCCTTCTTGAGGGCGAACTCCTCCAGCTTCATCCGCTCGACCTGCCGCTGCAGCGTGTCGATCTCGACCGGCGCGGAGTCGATCTCCATCTTCAGCCGCGAGGCGGCCTCGTCGATCAGGTCGATCGCCTTGTCCGGCAGCTGCCGGGCGGTGATGTAGCGGTTGGACAGGGATGCGGCTGCGACGAGCGCGGAGTCCTCGATGGTGACGCCGTGGTGCGCCTCGTACCGGCCCTTGAGGCCGCGGAGGATCGCGACGGTGTCCTCGACCGACGGCTCGCCGACGTAGACCTGCTGGAAGCGGCGCTCGAGGGCCGCATCCTTCTCGATGAATTCGCGGTACTCGTTGAGCGTGGTCGCACCGATGAGCCGCAGCTCACCGCGGGCCAGCATCGGCTTCAGCATGTTGGAGGCCGCGACGGACCCCTCCCCGCCGCCGGCGCCCATCAGGATGTGGAGCTCGTCCACGAACGTGATGATCTGGCCCTCGGCGTCGTTGATCTCCTTGAGGACGGCCTTCAGCCGCTCCTCGAACTGCCCGCGGTACATCGCGCCGGCGACCAGCGCCGACAGGTCGAGCGCGACCAGCTGCTTCCCCTTGAGCGAGTCGGCCACGTCCCCCGCGACGATGCGCTGGGCGAGGCCTTCGACGACCGCCGTCTTTCCGACGCCGGGCTCGCCGATGAGCACGGGGTTGTTCTTGGTGCGACGGGTCAGCACCTGGCTGACACGACGGATCTCGGCATCCCGCCCGATCACCGGGTCGAGCTTGCCGCTCTTGGCGATCTCCGTGAGGTTCACGCCGTATTGTTCGAGTGCGCTCTTCGCCTCCTCCTGCGTGGAGGGCGCACCCTGCATGTTCGCCATCTGGTTCCTTCCCATATCGTTCTGGGCAAACTTGAGTCTACTAAGCTCAACTTTCAATGGCGAGGGGTAATTCCCGTTCCCGCCGTTACCGGGCCACGATTTGTGCCAAATCTTGGTTATGGCGCGCGCATAACGACGATTTGGCACAAATCGCGCGAGCGGGGCGGCGCACATCGCGCGAGCGAGCGAGACGCACGGGGCGGGCGCTACTCTGTCGGAATGGTGGATCCCGCCGACCTCCGCGTGGTGCTGATGGACAGCGCGACCGCCGCCACGCTCGCCCAGGTGCTGCCGCTGCTGCTCCTGACCCTCATGGTGGAGCTGCGCCGGGTGGAGGTGCACCGCCGCGGCCACAACGTGCGCATCACCCGCTTGCTGCTCGGGCTGTTCTTCATAGCATTCGGCGCGGTGGAGACGGTGTTCGTGCTGTCGATCGACGGCGCGTTCATCCCGTTCACCTGGAGCGACCTGATCGCGGCGCTGAGCATCTTCGCCCTGCTCGCGCTGCTGTTCGTCCTCTCGCTGCTCGACTCGCCGTCCCGCCGCAAGCGCGACGAGGCCTGAGGGCTGCGCGCCCGGCACCGGATGCGGTCAGCGGCGCACCCGGTAGCGCAGGTGGAGGACGCCGTCCCCCTGGAGGATCTCGACCGGGCCGTCGAGCAGCTGCTGCGCGTCGACCGCACCGAAGTACCTCTTGCCGGAGCCGAACACGACAGGCGCGACATCCATCCGCACCTCGTCGATGAGACCGGCCGCGAACGCCTGACCGCCGACGTCTCCGGCCGCCACCTCGACCACCCGGTCGCCTGCGATCTCCTGAGCCCTTCGGAGCGCGGGCTCGATGCCGTCCACGAACGAGAACGGCGCCCGGGCGTCCCAGCCCTCGGGGGCGGGCCGGTGCGTCACCACGACGACGTGGTCGACGCCCGCGGGAGGCGCGCCGTCCCAGCCGTCGGTCATATCGAAGACGTGGCGGCCGACGACCGTGACACCGATCCGGTCCCAGTAGGCGCGCACGTAGTCGTGCGACGTCTGCGACACCTTCAGCACGCCGCTGTCGTCGAGCGGCACGTCTCCGTTGAGCAGCCAGTCGAAGAGCGGTCCAGGCTGGTCGTCCTGGTCGGCGATGAAGCCGTCCACCGACACCGAGCCGTACACGACGACGTCTCCCACGCTGCCTCCTCCTTCGGATACCTCACGGTAGCGGGCGGGCGCGGATCGGTCCAGCACTGGTAGCACCACTACCGGT
The DNA here is from genome assembly GCF_052044215.1 of Leifsonia sp. 22587. Taxonomy (NCBI): domain Bacteria; kingdom Bacillati; phylum Actinomycetota; class Actinomycetes; order Micrococcales; family Microbacteriaceae; genus Leifsonia; species Leifsonia sp. 22587. Next base: position 728,677 of record NZ_JBQENB010000003.1, on the reverse strand, counting down.
AGTGCTACTATCAGCGCGTGCTCATCTCCGAACTCGCCGAACGCTCCGGCACTCCCGCCGCCACGATCAAGTACTACGTCCGTGAAGGGCTCCTGCCCGCGGGTGACCGCCAGGGCGGGAACCGCACGGTCTACGGCGAGCAGCACGAACGCCGCCTGCGGCTGATCCGCGCGATGCTCGAGGTGGGCAAGCTGTCCATCGCCTCGGTCAAGTCGGTGCTGGCCGCACTGGACGAGCCGGATGCGCCCATCGCCCACACGTTCGACGTGGCGCAGCAGGCACTGTCGCGCTCGGCGGTTCCTGACGTCTCCGAACCGTCGGACGACGCCTACGCCCGCGTCGACGCCCTGACCGCCCGCGCCGGATGGACGGACTGCGACGACAACATCGGTCGCGGCATCGCCGCGCAGGTGATCGACGCGTTCGACAAGGCCGGCTTCCCCCTCCCCGACGACTACCTCGACCGCTACGCGGCGGCCGCGCGCATCCACGCCGAGGCCGATCTCGGAGCCGTCGGCACCCTCCCCGATCCGTCGAGGATGACCGAGCTCATGGTCGTCGGCACGGTGCTCGGCGACACCCTCTCGCTCGGCCTGCGCCGGATCGCGCAGGCCGTCGTCACCAACGAAAGAAGACAACCGTGAAGACCGTGTTCGCGTGGCACCGCCCACTGATGACGGTGGCCGCCCTGATGGTGCTGAGCACCGTCGTCTGCCTGATCGGCCTCATCCTCGACCCCCGACAGGTCACCGGGATGGACGCCTGGGCCAAGCCGCTCAAGTTCTCGCTGTCGATCCTGCTGTACAGCGTGACGTGGGCCTGGCTGATCGCCCACCTCCCGCGCTGGCGACGGATCGCCCACGCCGCCGGCACCGTGATCGCTGTGGCGCTGATCGTGGAACAGGTGCTCATCGTCGGGGCCGCAGCAGCGGGGACGACCAGCCACTTCAACGTCTCGAGCCCTCTCGCGAGCGCGATCTGGGGCGTCATGGCCGTGTCCATCACCACGCTCTACGTCTGCACGTTCCTGACCACCATCGCGGTGTTCTTCCTGAGGCTCCCCACCCGGTCGACCACGTTCGCCGTGCGAGCCGGCGCGATCATCGCCCTCGCGGGGATGGGTCTCGCGTACCTGATGACCGGGCCGACGGCATCCCAGCTGGCGGACTTCCGCGGCATCGCAGGGGCTCACACCGTCGGGCTCGCGGACGGAGGACCCGGACTGCCCGTGCTCGGCTGGAGCACCGTCGGCGGCGATCTGCGCATCCCGCACTTCGTCGGCATGCACGCGCTGCAGCTCCTGCCGCTCTTCGCGGTGCTGCTCGGCTGGCTGGGCCGGCGCTGGTCGCTGCTCGCCGACGACCGGGTGCGCACCCGCCTCGTCGTCGTCGCGACGGTCGTCTACGCCGCGACGGCCGCGCTGGTGACCGCTCAGGCGCTCGCGGGCCAGTCGATCGTGCGCCCGGACGGCCCGTACCTCGCGGCCGGCTGGGCGATCGCCGTCGCGGGCCTCGTCGCGGCGGCGCTCGTCGTCGCGGTCCGCCCGCGCCCGCGCATCCACCTCACCCCCGCCTGATCCCGCCCCCGCACCCCCTCCGTCGAGTACACGAAAAGTGCACGCTCGACAGGGTCTGAGCGTGCACTTTTCGTGTACTCGACGGAGGGGCGGACCCGCGGAGGGCGGATCCCCCGGGGGCGGAGGGTCAGCGGGCAGCGGGGTCGCGGTCGTCGATGTTGGCGGGGGCGGCGGCGTCGAGCTCCTCGGGGAGCTCGAGCGGACGGCGCTTGTAGTAGCCGCTGGCCTTGCGGTAGAAGAGCGCGATCGGGACGATGCCGACCACGATCAAGCCCAGGCCGAGCACGTTCACGATCACGGCGTCGTCCTGGAAGTTCTGCACGATGCCCAGCACGAAGATGACGCCCATGAACACTGCGCCGACGGCGGGCCAGAGGCCGATCAGGATGAAGTTCTTGACCGACTTCAGCAGCACCCGGCGGTAGGCCACCACCACGGCGACACCGGCGAGCGTGTAGTAGAACGCGATCTGGATGCCGATGGACGCGATCGCGTTGGTCATGATCTCGCCGACGCCCTGACCGATCAGGTTCGCGCCGAGGAAGAGCAGCACCGAGACGCCGACCACGATCAGGGTCGCGAACGCGGGCGTGCGCCAGCGGCGGTGGATGCTGCCGAAGATCTTCGGGATGGTGTTGTCGCGTCCCATCGAGAACAGCGTCCGGGTGACCTGGATCAGCGTCGTCTCGAGTGTCGCGATCGTGGAGAGCGCGACCGCCACGACGAGGATCTTGCCGCCGATGCCGGGCCAGACCGCGTCACCGAGCACCGACAGCACGTTCGCGCTGTTGTCCTCGATGGTCTTGGCGGGGAGGATGACCATGGTCGCGATCGTGAAGATCTCGAACAGCAGGAAGACGATGATGACGCCGATGATGCCCGCGGAGCCGGCGTTCTTGTGCCCGTCCTTCGTCTCCTCGTTGAGGTTCGCGGCGACGTCCCAGCCCCAGAAGTAGAAGGCGGCGATGAGGGCGGCCGAGACGAAGACGCCCTGCCCGGTGAGGTGCTGGAAGCCGAGCCAGTCCCACGAGAACGAGGGGCCGGCGTGGGTGGATGTGGCCGCGCGGACGATCATGAGCACGGCGAAGACGATGAGGATGCCGACCTCGATCACCGACATGATCCACTGCGCGCGGGCGGTGACGTGCACGCCGAACAGCACACAGGCCGCCATGACGAGGAACCACAGGGCGCCGACGCCGGTGATGAGCGCGACGTTGTTCGCCTGCTCGGGCGCGAAGAGCGTGACGGTCATGGCGCCGGCCGGAAGGGCTCCGGCGACCATGAAGATCGTCGCCGAGATGACGAGCGCCCATCCGGACAGGAAGCCGAGGATCGGGTGGAGTGCCCGGGCGACCCACGAGTAGGCGGCGCCGGCGTTCACGTCGAGCCGCCCGAGGTAGAGGAACGCCCACGCGATGCCGAGCATCGGGATGCCGCACCAGAGCAGGGCGGCCGGGGCGCCGAGCGCTGCGGCCCCGACGAGCGTCGCCGTGGTGGCCGCGATCGAGTACGCGGGCGCACTGCCCGCCACGGCCATGACGACCGAGCCGGCGGCGGAGACGCCGTCGGCCTTGAGGGCGTGGTGGTTCTCTCCCGTGGTGTGCGCGGCGCCGTCGTGCGGGGCGTCCGGCCGGGAACTGGTCTGCGTCATTGCTCTCCCTGGCTGCGAGGGTCGAGGGTACGGCGTAGCTGGGGGCGCAACGCCGGTGTGCGATAGAGGGACGTTAGCAACATCCGGCGTTCAGGACAAGCGCGTTACGACGGATCCGGTTGCGGAAAGCTTGTTCGCATTCTGAAAACGTTGTGAAGTTGCACATTGACGACGGAACGGGTCGTGGCACGGCAGGCGATGCGCTCCACCCCCGAGAGGGTCGCTTGATCCGCCGCGCCGGGGATGCCTAGGGTTGCGCATGCCCGATCCCGACGACCTCACGCCCTCCTCCGAGACGCGCCGCGTCTCGCGTCGCGCGCTGATCGGGGGCATCGCGGGCGGACTCGTCGGGGCAGCAGTGGTGGTGGGCGGTGGGGCCGTGCTCCTCCCCGGACTGCTCGGTGGGCAGACGAAGAGCGCCCCCACGGCCAGCCCGACGCCCACGCCGAGCAGTGCAGGCGACGGGCTCCTCGCCGACCGCCTGCTCGCGCGTCCCGGTTTCACGGTCGCGCACCGCGGCGGGTCGCTCGACTGGCCCGAGATGTCGATGGAGGCGTACCGCAACTCCGTGGCGCTGGGGGTGAACGCCCTGGAGATCTCCCTTGCACGGACCTCCGACGGCGTCTGGTTCGGACTGCATGACGCGACCCTCGATCGCACGTCGGGCACCTCCGGGTTCTTCGCCGCGGACCACACCTGGGCGGAGGTGCAGCGCTACCGCATCACGGCGGCTGAGACGACCGACCCGGGTCAGCCGGCGCAGCCGTACCTGCGGTTCGACGACCTGGTCGACGCGTACGCGGACACCCACACGATCTTCGTGGACCCGAAGGTGGCGCCGACCGAGCATCTGGGCGAGTTGTTCGCGCTGATGGCGAAGGCGCGGCATCCCACCCGGACCTTCGTCGCCAAGGGCTACTGCACGACGACGGCATGGCCGCTGGATGCGCAGAGCCGCGGATTCCGCACGTGGGGCTACTACTACGGCTCGGAGCTGGCCGCCGACCCGTCGCTCCTCCCCTCGACTCAAGCTCAGTGGACCTGGCTGGGTCTCGACTACGAGGCGGATGCGAACACGTGGCGCTCGATGACCGCCGGGGACAAGCCCGTCCTCGCCCACATCGTCCCCTCGCGCGCGGACGCCGAGCTGTCGCTCCAGCGCGGAGCGGCCGGTCTCGTGGTCTCCGGCGTACGCGAGGTGCTCGCCTCCGGCCCGGTGCGCTGACGCAGCGGGCCGCGCCGGGCCGGGCGCGGCCGGTCAGCGGCGGTGGGAGGCGGTGACCGTGAACTTCGGGTTGCGCGCGATCTGGCGGGTGGGGCCGACGGCGCGCTCCAGCGCGGGGCGGTAGCCGAGGTGGGAGTTCCAGACCGTCCACAGTTCGCCGCCGGGAGCGAGCACGCGTCCCGCGTCCGCGAACAGGCGGTGGGCGATGCCGGTGTGCACGGCACCGCCGATGTGGAACGGCGGGTTGAGCACGATCAGGTCCGCGGAGGCGTTGGGCTGTGCGGCGAGGCCGTCGTCACGCACCACCGTGACGCGGTCCGCCACGCCGTTCACCGCTGCGGTCGCCGCGGCCGAGGCGACGGCCGCGGCCGACTGGTCGGTGGCGATCACCCGGAGGTCGGGCCGGGATGCGGCGAGCGCCGCCGCGAGAAGACCGGTGCCGCAGCCGAGGTCGATCGCGGTGCGCGCATCCGGGACGGCGTCGTCGAGCACCGAGAGCAGGAAGCGCGTGCCGATGTCCACGGTCGTCCCGGCGAACGCCGCGCCGTGGGCGCACACCCAGAGGCCGGTATCGGCGTCGAGCGATCGCTCCGGCCAGCGGTCGAGCACGGTGGCGGCGGCGGGATGCGGTTCCCGCGCCGTGAGGACGCGCGCCTTTTGCCGCGCCAGCGACGCCTTCACGTCGCCGAACACCTCCGCCAGCACGGCGTTCATCGCGGTCGTCATGTGCTTCAGCATTCCGCCCGCGTAGACAACCACGTCGGCACGGGCGTGCTCCGCGATCAGCGTCGCGGTCTCGGCCAGCGCGTCCAGGCTGCGCGGCAGCCGCAGCAGCACGGTGCGGGCGCCACGCAGCAGCGAGTCGTCCAGCGGCCGGTGCTCGTACGTCCCTTCGAGGCCCAGCTCGGCGGCGTTCGCGTCGAGCGCCCGCTCGCCGGTCAGCGCATCCTGGTGCACCCGGATGCCGCGGGCGCCCCGGGAGGCCGCGGCGAGGGCGAGCGCCCCGTACGCGTCTCCGATGACGACGAGACCGGGCTCGAGCACGGCGTCGCCCGCGAGGTCGGCCAGCAGCCGGTCGGCAGCGTCCGACGCGAACAGGTTCGGCGCCTCGACGTCGGGCCGACGGCGCAGCCGCTCGTACGGGAAGCCGGGCGCTGCGGAGGACACGCCCTCCAGTCAACCAGAGGGCGCGCCCCGCAGCATCCGCGGCCGGTGCTCAGGCGGGCCGCGCTCAGGCGGCGGCGCCCTCCTCCACCAGCTCCTCCTTCTCGGTGAAGTCCATCATCGGGGGCTTCCGGCGGAAGCCGCGCGTCAGCACCGCCAGGTAGACGACGCCGACGAGCATCCACGAGAGGCCCACGATGAACGTCGTGACGGTGAGCGAGGTCCAGAGCCAGACGGTGAGGACGAACCCGATCGCCGGGAGCACGCCGTAGCGCACCCACTCCCCCGCGGACGGCGCCGCGCGGCCGCCCTTCGGGAACAGGTGGTGCCGGATGACGGAGAGGTTCACCATCGAGAAGGCGGCGAGCGCGCCGAACGAGATCATCGTCGCCGCCTGGTCGAGCGTGAGCACCAGCGCCAGCAGCGACACGATGGACACCGCCACCGCCGCGACCCACGGCGTGCGGAACCGCGAGTGCAGCCGACCGAACATCCGCGGCAAGACGCCGTCGCGCCCCATCGAGTAGATGATGCGCGAGACGCTGACCTGAGTCGTCATCCCGGAGCCGAACGCGCCGACGACGTACACCGCGACGAAGAACGACGTCAGGAAAGTGCCGCCGACCTTCGCCATCAGGTCGACGCCGGCCGAGTCCACGTTCGCGAAGTCGCGCCAGTCCGGGTACACGAGCGCGCCCAGCCACGACACCAGGATGAAGATCGCGCCGCCGATGAGGGTGGTGAGCAGGATGGCGCGCGGGATGTCGCGCTTCGGGTTCTTCGCCTCCTCGGAGAGCGTCGACACCGCGTCGAAGCCGAGGAACGAGAGGGCGAGCACCGCGGCGCCCGCGAAGATCGGCCCCAGACCGCCGGAGCCGGGCAGGAACGGCTCGATCAGGCTCGGCGTCTGCGAGGACGGGTTGGTCACCAGCTCCTTGATCGCCAGCACCGCGAACACGACGACGAGCAGCACCGACAGCGCGACGATCGCGATGTTGAGCCGGTTCACCAGAGTGATGCCCAGGAGGTTGAACAGCAGCACGAGCAGCAGCGACGCCAGCGCGAACACCCAGCCGGGCACATCCGGGAACTGCGTGTTCAGGTACAGCCCGATGAGCAGGAAGTTGATCATCGGCAGGAACAGGTAGTCGAGCATCAGCGTCCAGCCGGTGAGGAAGCCGACGTGGCCGCCGAAGGACTGCTGCGTGTACGTGTACGCCGAACCGGACACCGGGTACGCGCGCGCCATCGCGCCGTAGCTCAGCGCCGTGAACAGCATCGCGACCAGAGCGACGACGTAGGCGGACGGCAGGTGGTTGTCGGTCGACTCGGTGACGATTCCATAGGTGGTATACACCGTCACGGGCGCCAGGTACGTGAGCCCGAACAGCACGAGGGCGGTCGGGCCGAGCGCGCGCTTCAGGCGCGGCTGGACGGGAAGGTCGGTCGTGGTCATGTGGTGCGGCCTCTCTCGAGCGAGTGGTGCAGGTCGGTGGCCGAGCGGCGGACGCCGTCGACCCAGGTTCCGAGCACGCGGACGGATCGCAGGTCGTGCGGTTCCACGTGGCGCGGGTCGGTGTCGAGCCAGACCAGGTCGGGGGCGGACCCCGGCCGGAGTTCGCCGCGCTGTGTGCGGGCGAAGGCCTGGTGCGCGACGCCGGAGGAGTACGCCTCCAGAGCATCGGTGAGCGGGATGCGCTCGGCGGGGATCCACCCCGCTGCGGGCACGCGGTCGTCGGTCTGGCGGGTGACCGCCGTCGCGACGCCGGGCCGCCAGTCCGCGCTGCTGACCGGCCAGTCGCTCCCGAAGGAGACGGCGCCGGACTCGAGCAGGGTGCGGATCGGGTACTGCAGCCGCTCGCGCTCGGGGCCGAGGCGGGGCAGCGTCAGGTCGAGCATCATCGGGTCGAGCTGCGCCCAGAGCGGCTCGAAGTTGGCGACGACGCCGAGGCGCTCGAACCGGGGGAGGTCGACCGGGTCGACGACCTGCACGTGCGCGATCACGGGGCGGCGGTCGCGCGGCCCGTTGACGCGCTCGACCTCCTCGAAGACGTCGAGTGCGGTGCGGGCCGCCGCGTCGCCGATCGCGTGCAGGTGCAGCTGGAAGCCCAGCTTGTCGAAGGTGACCGCCGCGGCGGCGAGCTCGCGCGCGTCCCAGTTCGGGAGGCCGCGGTCGCCCGGTGTGTCGACGTAGTCGTCGAGCATCGCCGCGGTGTGGTTCTCGATCACGCCGTCGACGAAGACCTTCACCGTCCGCGCGGTGAGCAGCGGATCGCCGAGCTCCTCGACGCGCCGCCGCGACTCCACGAAGCCGGGCACCTGGTCGCGCCAGCTGACCGGGTCGGCACGCAGGGCCAGGTTCACGCGGGTGGACAGGAACCCGCGGGCCGCCGCATCCAGGTACGCCTCCACCTCCGCCGGCTCGACCCACGCATCCTGCACCCAGGCGATGCCGAGCGCGGCGTAGTCGGCGGTCGCCAGCCGCAGGGCCTCGACCCGCTCCTCGTGGGTGCGCCCGGGCTCGGCCGGGAGCAGCAGGTCGACCGCGCCCGGCTCCTGCAGGATGCCGAGCGGCGACCCGTCGGCGCGGCGCGGGATGCGGCCCAGAGCCGGCTCGGGAGTCGCAGCGTCGATGCCGGCCCGGCGGAGGGCCTCCGAGTTGACCCAGACGGTGTGATAGTCCCACGCCCGCAGCACGACCGGGCGGTCGGGAACGGCGGCGTCGAGCCAGCGCGCGTCGAACATCCCGTCGGGAGCGAGCGTGGCGTCGTAGCTGCCGCCGTAGATCCACTCCTGCTCGGGATGCGCGTCCGCCCACTCCTTCACGCAGGCGACGATCTCATCCACGGAGGCGCACGCCCGGACCTGCGGGCCGAGCTGTTCGAGGCCGCCCTGCAGGGGATGCGCGTGCCCGTCGCCGAAGGCCGATGCGAGCACGCCGCCCTCGAGGTCCACCGTCTCGTCGGCGCTGGACCGCCGGGCCTGCGCGTCCTCGCCGACGGCGACGATGCGGCCGTCCTCGACGGCGACGGCGTCGTGCTCCGCGGCGTCCGCGCGGTAACTCGAAAGGATCGTCCCGTTGGTGAAGACCGTCGTGCCCATGCACCCTCCGCATCCGGATAAATGAACGTCGTTCTTTTATTTCGTCAGATACTAGGGTGTGATCGAGCCGGAGGGGAAGAGCATGGCCGAGATCGATCGCCCGGCGCGCCGGGCGGGGCGTCCCCGGACGACGGTGCTCACCCGAGACCTCATCGCGCATGCGGCGCTGGGGCTTCTCGACGAGTCCGGCGCCGAGGGCTTCACGATGGCGCGGCTGGCCCAGGCGCTCCGCGTGCGGCCCAGCGCCCTCTACAACCATGTGGACGGCAAGGAGGACGTGATCGCCGCGGTCCGCGAACTGGTCTCCGACCGGATCGACGTCAGCGCGTTCGCGTCGCAGCCCTGGGATGCGGCGATGATCGCCTGGGCGCACTCGTACCGGGTGGCGTTCGCCGCACATCCACCGACGATCGCTCTGCTCGCGACCCTGCCGCTCACCGGTGCGCTCCGCACGATGCACATGTACGACACCGTCGTCACCGCGATGGTCCGCGCCGGGTGGCCCGAGCCGGAGGTGCTGCCGACGATCGTCGCGGTCGAGTCCTTCATCCTCGGCTCGGCGCTCGACGCCATCGCGCCTGGGGACATGTTCGACCCGAGCGGCGCCGAGGAGGAGGTGCCCGCGTTCGCGGCCGCCTACCGCGCCCGCGGGGTTGGTCTCGGGGCCACGCCGCCCGCCGACGCGGCGTTCGAGGTGGGGCTGACCGCGCTGGTGGAGGGCCTGCGGGCGCGGTACGCGCTGCTGGCTAGATCCAGCCCTTCCGCTTGAACACGAAGTAGAGACCGACGCCCATCCCGAGCATCAGCAGCAGCGCGAACGGGTACCCCAGCGCCCAGTGCAGTTCGGGCATGATGCGGAAGTTCATGCCGTAGACCGAGGCGACCAGGGTCGGCGCGAACAGGATGGCCGCCCATCCCGAGATCTTCTTCACCTCGTCGTTCTGCTGCTGGCCGACCAGGGTGGTGTGGACGCTCAGGGCGTTCTGCAGGATCTGGCGGAAGCCCTCGGCCCGCTCGGTGACCCGGATGACGTGGTCCTCGATGTCGCGGAACGCGTCCCGCAGCCCCTCGTCCTCCTCGCGGGCGAGCAGGCCCTGCCGCAGGTTGGCGAGCACGTCGCGCAGCGGGTCGACGGCGCGCTGGAAGTGCATGACCTCGGTCGAGAGCTCGTAGATGCGCCGCGAGACACCGCGGTCGCCGGAGAACAGCTGGTCCTCGATCTCGTCGATGTCATCCTCGAGCCCGGCGACCACCGGAGCGTACTCGTCCACGATCTCGTCGAGGATGCCGTACAGGGCGGCGATCGGACCGTGCGCGAGGAGGGCGGCGTCGCCTTCGAGCCTGCGCCGGACGCGGGCGAGGTCGGGCGACTCGAAGTGGCGGACGGTGATCACGAAGTCCGCGCCGAGGAAGACGTGCACCTCGCCGAACTCGACCTTCTCGGTCTCGTCGATGTAGTGGGCGGGACGGAGGACGACGAAGAGCATGTCGCCGTACTTCTCGATCTTCGAGCGCTGGTGCCCGGCGAGGGCGTCCTCGACGGCGAGCGGCGGCAGGTCGAACTCCTTCGCCACGGCGCCGAGCTCCTCCGCGTTCGGCCGGTACAGGCCGATCCAGGCGAACCCGCCGCGGTCGCGGACCGTCTCGCAGGTCTCCTCGAGCGACGGCGGCTCGGTACGGAGGCCGTCCACGTACACGGCGTTGTCGACGATCATCCCGCCTCCTCTCTGACGCAACCGTACCTCCGCCGGGCCGGCTGCGATCGCCGTGGCCATAGACTGGCCGCGATGTCCGCCCTGCCCTGGCTCGCCGCCGCCCTCGTCGTGGTCGGCGCGTACCCGGCCTCCCGGTTCGTGCGCAGGTCGTGGCGCTTCCGGGCGACCGCCACCGTCATCGCCGTCGTCGCCGGCCAGATCGCCGGACTCCTCCTGGTGCTGCTCGGGGTGCTGCTGCTCCCCCGGCCGGACCTCACCGGGGCGGGATGGTTCGTGCTGCTGCTCGCCGCGACGGTGCTTCCGCTCGCGATCGGCGACCTGCTGCAGTCGACGGACCGGAGGGCGATCCGGGCGGTGATCGCCGGGCTCGCCGCCGTGCTGACGCTCGGTGCCATCGGCCTGGCCGCCGTCCCGGCCACCGCCCAGCCCGTCGTCGCCGGCCACGCCGTCCCCGTCACCGCCAAGACCCTGGCGGACGGGTACCAGCTCGCGGTGCGCATCCCCCCGACGGCCTCGGGCTTCGCAGCGCGCGACGCCCACCTGTTCGTGCCGCCCGGCTGGTTGCGCGACCCCTCCGCGACACGGCCCGTGGTCGAGATGATGATGGGCCAGCCCGGCAACCCCACCCTCGGGGCGACGTTGGATGCGCTGCACAGCCTGGGCGACGACCGGCTCAACCAGGCGCCCTTCGTGCTGGTCGTGGACCAGCTGGGAGCGGTCGACAAGAACCCGCCGTGCGCGGACACCTCGGGCGGCAAGCTGGTCACGTACCTGTCGAACGATGTGCCCGCCTGGATCGACGCCAACCTCCCCGCGTCGCACGACCGGACGCAGCGGGTCATCGCGGGCTTCTCGCACGGCGGCGAGTGCGCCGCCTACCTCGGCGCGCTGTTCCCGCAGCAGTGGGGCGCGGTGGTCGACGTCTCCGGTCCCGACAAGCCGGGCGAGTACCGGCCGGCCGCGACCCGCGACCGGTACTTCGGCGGCGACCAGGTCGCCTACGAGAAGACCTGGCCGGCGAACGTCCTCAGCGCTCACGACTACCCGGAACCCGTCGTCGGGATCTTCGTGACCGGAGAAGAGGACGCGAAGTTCCGCCCGCAGGTGGAGGCGACCGCCACCGCGGCGGAGGACGCCGGCTGGAAGGTCACGTACTGGGCGGTCCCGGGCGAAGGGCACTCCGGCCCGACGCTCACGAAGGGCCTCGAGACGGCGTACAACCAGCTGATCGGCTCGTGGCTGAAGACGGGCGCGACCGGCTCCGGAGACCGCTTCCTCTGTGCTGCGGACCAGACCGCGCGGGCGTGCGGCGTGACCCAGGCAGCCGCGGTCGCCGGCACCGTCGCGATCGTCGACCTGTCGGCGCTGGCGGTGTTCCTGGTCGTGGCGCTCGCGCTCTTCTTCGCGCGCCGCGGCGCCGCGCTGCGCGGGCCGCGGGCGTCGGTGGAGGAGTAAGGGCCCGCTACGCCGCGACCGCGTCCCGGGACGCGACGAACGCGTCCACGCAGCGACGGATCTCCTCCTCGGTGTGCGCCGCGGACAGCTGCACGCGGATGCGCGCCCGCCCCTTGGGAACGACCGGGTACGAGAAGGCCGTGACGTAGACGCCCTGGCGCTGCATCTCGTCGGCGATGCGGGCGGTGAGCGCCGCATCCCCGAACATGACCGGGACGATGGGATGCGCGCCCGGCAGCAGGTCGAATCCCGCCTCGGTCATCAGCCGGCGGAACAGCTCGGCGTTCGTGACGAGCTGGGCCCGGAGGTGGTCCGACTGCTCGAGCAGGTCGAGTGCGGCGAGGGTGCCGGCGACGATCGACGGCGCCAGCGTGTTCGAGAACAGGTACGGCCGCGCGCGCTGGCGCAGCAGGTCGACGATCTCGCGGCGGCTGGAGACGTACCCGCCGGAGGCGCCGCCGAGCGCCTTGCCGAAGGTGCCCGTGTAGATGTCGACGCGGTCGGACACCCCACAGAACTCCGGGGTGCCGCGGCCGTGCTCGCCCACGAAGCCGACGGCGTGGGAGTCGTCGACGAACACCAGGGCGCCGAATTCGTCGGCGAGGTCGCAGATCTCCGCGAGCGGGGCGATGTAGCCGTCCATCGAGAAGACACCGTCGGTGACGACGACCGTGAAGCGGGCTCCCGCATCCCGAGCCGCCTGCAGCTGCGTGCGCAGGTCGTCCAGGTCGCGGTTCTTGTAGCGGTAGCGCTGTGCCTTCGACAGGCGGATGCCGTCGATGATGGATGCGTGGTTCAGCTCGTCCGAGACGATGGCGTCCTCGGCGGTGAACAGCGTCTCGAAGACGCCGCCGTTGGCGTCGAAGCAGGAGGAGAACAGGATGGTCGCCTCGGTGCCAAGGAACCGTGACACCCGGCGTTCCAGCTCCAGGTGCTGCTCCTGCGTGCCGCAGATGAAGCGCACGCTGGCCATCCCGTAGCCCCAGTCGTCGAGCGCCGACTTGGCCGCGTCCCGCAGGGCCGGGTGGTCGGCGAGGCCGAGGTAGTTGTTGGCGCAGAAGTTCAGCACCTCGTGGCCGTCCGCCGTGATCAGCGCCGACTGCGGACCGTGGATGCTGCGCTCGCGCTTGGTGAGCCCGGCCTCCTCGATCTCCTCCAGCTGGGTCGCGATGTGCTCCCGGAAGCTCCCGTACATGTTCAGACCTCCGTCCAGTCGAGGATGACCTTGCCGCCGCCGGCCGCCGCAGCCGCGGCGAACCCCTTCTCCCAGTCACGAGCTGCGAACCGGTCGGAGACGATCGACGCGATCGCGTCGTGCAGCTCCGTGGAGGTCTGCAGCATGGCGCCCATGGCGTTCCACGTCTCGAACATCTCGCGGCCGTAGATGCCCTTGAGGGTCAGCATGTGGGTGACGACGATCCCCCAGTCGACGGCGATCTGCTTGGCGGGGAGGCCCAGCATGGCGATGCGGCCGCCGTGGTTCATGTTCTCGATCATCGAGGGCAGCGCCGTCGGGGCGCCGCTCATCTCGAAGCCGACGTCGAAGCCTTCGCGCATCCCGAGCGCCTTCTGCGCCTCGTGGATGTCGTGCTGCGAGACGTCGACGGTGAAGTCGGCGCCCATCCCGCGGGCGAGCTCGAGCCGCTGCGCGCTGATGTCGGTGCCGACGATGAAGCGCGCGCCGACGTGGCGCGCGACGGCGATCGCCATGAGGCCGATGGGGCCGCATCCCGTGACCAGCACATCCTCACCGACCACCGGGAACGCGAGCGCGGTGTGGACGGCGTTGCCCAGCGGGTCGAACAGCGCGCCGACCTCCGGCTCGATGGCGCTGTGGTGCACCCAGACGTTCGTGGCCGGCAGCACGAGCTGCTCGGCGAACGCGCCGTCGCGCTGCACGCCGACGCCCTGGGTGCGGATGCACATCTGGCGGCGCCCGGCACGACAGTTGCGGCAGGTGCCGCAGACGATGTGACCCTCGCCGGAGACTAGGTCGCCCACCTCGACGTCGCGGACTAGCGGGCCGACCTCCACGACCTCGCCGAAGAACTCGTGGCCGGGGACCAGCGGGGCCTTCACGGCGGACGCCGCCCAGTCGTCCCAGCGCTGGATGTGCAGGTCGGTTCCGCAGATGCCGGTGCGCAGGACGCGGATCCGGACATCCTCCGGCCCCATCTCGGGCTCGGGTACGTCGACCAGTTCGAGACCCGCTGCGGCCTCGCTCTTGAACAGGGCTTTCATCGTCGCTTCCTCGTGGGAGTCGGTGTGCTTCATCGCGCGGCCGCGCCTTGTGGGCGGTTCCGGCCGAGCAAAAGCCTAGACCAGGCCGCCCGTGCGCAAGAGGTGGCGGCTCAGTAGCTCCAGCTCTTGTGCGCCGACCCGGGCTCGCAGGTGTAGACGGCGCCGCCGACCTGATGGACACCGTTGCCGAGACGGCCACAGGTCTGGAACAGGTCCACCATCGCCGGGATCAGGAGGGCCAGGATCACCGCGCAGAACAGGATGCCGACCGCCGAGATGATGATGCCGGCGATCGCGAAGCCGTTGTTGTGTCCCGCACGCCGCGACTGCACCAGGGCGACGATGCAGAGCACGAGTCCGACGATGTCGAACGGGAAGACGAACGAGAGCGCGAACCCGACGATGCCCAGCACGCGGCCGGGGACGCTCGGCGGACGGGCGGGGGCGTATCCGGGGCCCGGCGCGGGCGGGTACGGCTGGTAGCCGTACGGGGGCGGTGGAGCGTACGGGTCCTGCGGCGGCGTCGTCATCGGTCCACAGCAAGGGCTGCGAGCGCCGGGGGGACACGACCCACGGAGGGCGAGTCCGCGGCGCTAGAGTTCAGCCATGAAGCGCGCGCTGATCGTGATCGACCTGCAGAACGAGTACGTCACCGGCAACCTGAAGATCTGCTTCCCGGACCTGATGACGTCCATCCCGAACATCGAGGTGGCGTGGGACGCGGCCGACGACCACGGCGTGCCGGTGGTCGTCGTGCAGCACATCGAGGACGAGGGTTCACCGGTCTTCGCCCGCGGGTCCGAGGGCGCGGCGCTGCACTCCTCGATCGCCGACCGGACGCCGGCGCACGTGATCGAGAAGACGAGCGTGTCGGCCTTCCCCGGCACCGACCTCGAGCAGTGGCTGCGGTCGTCGGGCGTCGACACGGTCACCATCGCCGGCTACATGACGCAGCACTGCTGCGCGGGCACGGCGCGGGATGCGGCGGAGCTCGGCTTCACCGTCGAGTTCCTGTCCGACGCGACCGGGACGCTGGACCTCGTCAACGAGGCCGGCGCGATCTCGGCGGACGCCCTCCACCGCAGCGTGCTGGTGACGATGCAGTCCGAGTTCGCCGCCGTCGCGACGACGGAGGAGTGGACGCTCGCGGTCGAGGCCGGCGACGCGCTCCCCGTGTCGAACCTGTGGGACAGCACCGGCCACGCGCGTCTGCCCGAGAAGCACGCCGAGCTGCACAAGCTCATGCGGGAGGTGCGGGCCGGGATCGACCACGACATCGCGGCCGAGGAGGCCCACAACATCCAGAACACCCTGTACGTCGGGCAGGGCGTCTCGTCCCTCTGACGGCCTAACGCTCCAGCGGCCGCCAGACGACGAGCTGGTTGCTGCGGCGGATGCGGGTGCCGGCCCGCATCGAGACGACCTCGCCCTCCGAGCCGGCCGCGAAGACGCGGCGGCCCGGCCGGTTGAGGAGCTCGTCGGCGAGCGCCGACTCCAGCTCGCGGACGCGGCCGCGGAGCTCGCCGACCTGGTCCTCGAGCTCCAGGATGCGGCGGATGCCCTCCAGGCTGACGCCCTCGGAGCCGAGCCGGGCGATCTCCTGCAGCTTGGCGATGTCGCGCATCGAGTAGCGGCGCGACTTTCCGGCGGTGCGGCTGGGGCTGACGAGTCCGAGCCGGTCGTACTGGCGGAGCGTCTGCGGGTGCATTCCCGCGAGCTCCGCCGCGATCGAGATCACGAAGACCTGGCTGTTCTCGTCCATCGTCAGCTCCGGGCCTTGGCCAGGATGTCGTCGCGCGGGTTCTCGTCGGGGAGCTTCGCGGCGAACGCCTCGAGCGCCTCCTTGGCCTCGCCGGACAGGTGGGACGGCACGGCCACCTGGACGACGGCGAGCAGGTCGCCGGTGCCCTTCGGGGTCTCGACGCCGCGGCCCTTGACGCGCAGCACGCGGCCGCTCGGGGTGCCCGGGGCGACGCGCAGCTTCACGGGGTCTCCGCCGAGTGTCGGGACCTCGATGGTCGCGCCGAGCGCGGCCTCCGTGAAGGTCACCGGGACGTTGACACGGAGGTTGAGCCCGTCGCGCTCGAAGACGGGGTGCTTGCGCACGGTGACCGTCAGGACGATGTCGCCGGGCTCTCCGCCGTCGGGGCTCGGCTGGCCCTTGCCGCGCAGCTTGATCTTCTGGCCGTCCGCGACTCCCGCCGGGATCTTGACCTTGATCGGCTTGCCGTCGGATGCCTGGAGGGTGATGGTCTCGCCGCGGGTGGCGGTGAGGAAGTCGATGGTGGTGTGCGCGGTCACGTCGCGGCCGCGGGTCGGTCCGCCGTAGCCGCGGAACCCGCCGGTGGACGAGCCGAACCGGCCGTTGCCGAACAGCCCTCCGAAGACGTCGTCGAACTCGCCGCCCTGCTGGAAGGTGTACCGCTGATTGCCGCCCTGGCCGAACATCCCGCCGAAGACGTCGTCGAAGCCGCCCTGCGCTCCCGAACCGGGCGCGGTGAACCGGGCACCCGTGCCCATCGCGCGGATCTGGTCGTACTCCTTGCGCTCCTCGGGGTCGCTCAGCACCGAGTAGGCCTCGCTGATCTCCTTGAACTTCGCCTCCGCGGCGGCGTCGCCGGGGTTGGAGTCGGGGTGGTACTTGCGGGCGAGCTTGCGGTACGTCTTCTTGAGGTCGGCCTCGCTGACGTCCTTGGAGACGCCAAGCACCTTGTAGAAGTCCTTGTCGAACCAGTCCTGGCTAGCCACGGGCGCCTCCTCTCAAGTCGTTGTGGATGATGGATGAAGTCTGCATGAAAACGTGGGGGCGCACCTGCTGAGCGGAGCGGCGGGAACCGAGTTCCCGCCGCTCCGTGGTGCGCTGGATGCCGGTCAGGCCGGCACCGCGACGACGACCTTCGCCACCCGCACGGTCGTGGAGCCCAGGCGGTAGCCCGTCTCGACGACCTCGGCGACGGTGTCCGCCGTCACGCCGGGGGTCGGCTGCTGGAAGATCGCCTCGTGGATCTGCGGGTCGAAGGGCTCGCCCTTCTCGCCGTACGGGGTGAGGCCGAGGCGCTCGACCGCGGTGCGGAGCTTCGCCGCGATGGTCGAGAACGCGCTGCCCTCGCCCAGGTCGCCGTGCTTCTCCGCGCGCTCGAGGTCGTCGAGCACCGGGATGAGGCCCTTGACGGCGTCGCCGACCGCTCGCTCGCGCTCGATCTCGCGGTTGGCCTCCGTGCGCTTGCGATAGTTCGCGTACTCGGCGGTCACCCGCTGCAGGTCGGCGAGGCGCTCGGCCGCGAGCTCCTCCGCGGTGGTCTGCCCGGAGAGGATGTCGAGGTCGTCATCGCTGAGGATGGTCCCGTCCTCCTGCTCCTGGCCTTCGGCCGGGCCGACGTCGATGAGCTCCTCGTGGGAGAGGTCGTGCTCACCGGCGTCGTCCCCGCCGTCCGCGGGCGTGCCGTTGCCGGCCGCCTGGTCGCCCTCGGGCTGCCGGACCTTCCCGGTCTCGGGGTCGATCTTGCGCTTGTCGCGGATGACCGGCTCCTCGCGTTCCGGCTCCGGGGAGCCGCCGTTCTGGTCCGACATGATTACTTCTTCTCCTCGTCGTCGACGACCTCGGCGTCGATCACGTCCTCGTCGTCGTCCGACGACGTGGGCTGCTGACCGTCGCCCGCGTCACCGGCCGGGGCCTCGGAGGGCTGGGCCGACGAGTAGATCGCTTCGCCGAGCTTCTGCTGGCTGGCGCTCAGCGTGTCGTACGCGGACTTCACGGCCTCGTCGTCGTCTCCGGCGAGCGCGGTCTTCAGCGCGTCGACGTCGCCCTGGACCTCGTTCTTGACGTCCTCGGGGAGCTTGTCCTCGTTGTCCTTGATCAGCTTCTCGATCGAGTAGACGAGCTGCTCGGCCTGGTTGCGGGTCTCGGCGGACTCGCGGCGCTTCTTGTCCTCCGCCGCGTGCTCCTCGGCCTCGCGCACCATGCGGTCGATGTCCTCCTTCGGCAGGCTGGACCCGCCGGTGATCGTCATCGACTGCTCCTTGCCGGTGCCCTTGTCCTTGGCGGACACGTGCACGATGCCGTTGGCGTCGATGTCGAAGGTGACCTCGATCTGCGGGATGCCCCGGGGGGCCGGGGCGATGCCGGTCAGCTCGAAGGTGCCGAGCGGCTTGTTGTCGCGGGTGAACTCGCGCTCGCCCTGGAAGACCTGGATCGCGACGGACGGCTGGTTGTCGTCGGCCGTGGTGAAGGTCTCGCTGCGCTTGGTGGGGATGGCCGTGTTGCGCTCGATGAGCTTGGTCATGATCCCGCCCTTGGTCTCGATGCCGAGGGACAGCGGGGTGACGTCGATGAGGAGGACGTCCTTGCGCTCGCCCTTGAGGACACCGGCCTGCAGGGCGGCGCCGACGGCGACGACCTCGTCCGGGTTCACGCCCTTGTTCGGCTCCTTGCCGCCGGTCTCCTGCTTCACGAGCTCGGAGACGGCCGGCATGCGGGTGGAACCACCCACGAGCACGACGTGCGCGATGTCGCCGACCTTGATGCCGGCCTCGCGGATGACGTCCTGGAACGGCTTCTTGGTGCGGTCGAGGAGGTCGCTGGTCATCTGCTCGAACTGGGCGCGGGTGAGCGTCTCGTCGAGGTTGGCCGGGCCGTTCTCGGTCAGCGAGAGGTAGGGCAGCTGGATGCTGGTCGACATGCTCGACGACAGCTCCTTCTTGGCCTGCTCCGCCGCCTCCTTCAGGCGCTGCAGCGCGATCTTGTCCTTGGAGACGTCGACACCGGTGGAGTCCTTGAAGCGCTTGATGAGCCACTCCACGATCCGCTGGTCCCAGTCGTCGCCGCCGAGGCGGTTGTCGCCGGCGGTCGCACGCACCTGGATGGTCGAGAAGTCGTCGTCCTTGCCCACCTCGAGCAGGGAGACGTCGAAGGTGCCGCCACCGAGGTCGAAGACGAGGATGAGCTCGTCCTCCTTGCCCTTGTCGAGGCCGTAGGCGAGCGCGGCCGCGGTGGGCTCGTTGATGATGCGCAGGACGTTGAGGCCCGCGATCTCACCGGCCTCCTTGGTGGCCTGGCGCTCGGCGTCGTTGAAGTACGCCGGGACGGTGATGACCGCGTCGGTCACCGTGTCGCCGAGGTACTGCTCCGCGTCGCGCTTCAGCTTCTGCAGGATGCGCGCGGAGATCTCCTGCGCGGTGTACTTCTTGCCGTCGATCTCGGTGGTCCACGTGGTGCCCATGTGGCGCTTCACGGACGAGATCGTGCGGTCGACGTTGGTCACCGCCTGGCGCTTGGCGGTCTCGCCGACGAGGACCTCGCCGTCCTTGGTGAATGCGACCACCGACGGGGTGGTGCGGAAACCTTCCGCGTTGGCGATGACCGTGGGCTCGCCGCCCTCGAGCACCGAGACGACGGAGTTCGTGGTTCCGAGGTCGATACCTACTGCACGTGACATGTGTGCTTCTCTCCTTTGTTGCTGGCGTGTGCCGTGAAAGTCTGTGGTCAAGAGTTGAGCCTCGACGACTCAAGACTGTCATCCGCGTGGGATGCTGTCAAGAGCGCGGGTCCAAAACTTGAGTACACATGACTCAACTTTGGAGAAGGTGCGGCTATTCCCCTACGGCTGCAATCGCTGGACCGTCCAGCCGCCGTCGCCCCGCCGGTATTCGAGCCGGCGGTGCAGGCGATCAGGGCTGCCGTGCCAGAACTCGATCGTCTCCGGGACCACGCGGTAGCCGAGCCAGTTCTCGGGGCGCTCGATCGGCCCCTCGGCGCCCTGGAGGTCGCGCGCCGCGGTGCGCAACAGGTCCAGGTCGTCGAGGGGCGCATCCTGCTCGCTCACGGCCGTGGCCGCCTGCGCCTCGCGGCGGCGCCGGGCGAAGATGGCGTCGGACTCGTCGCTGCCGAGGCGCTCGACCGGGCCCGAGATCCGCAGCTGCTGCACCAGTTCGCGCCAGTACAGCACGACCGCCGCCCGCGGGTTGTCCGCGAGCTCCCGTCCCTTCCGGCTGCGCTCCGCCGTTCCGAACGTGACGCCGTCCGCTTCCAGCGCGACGAGGGCCACCGTGCGGGCATCCGGGATGCCGTCGGCGCCGGCGGTCGCGAGGGTCGCGGCGAGCGGCTCGCTCACCCCGCGCGCCTTCGCGCGCTCGAGCCAGGCGGCGAGCAGGCCGCCGGGCTCGGCGGGCGGGTCGTCGAACTCGGGCAGGTACAGGTCGGCATCCCCCGTGAGCGTGTTGGCCATAGCGCCACCCTAGGCTCGGCGGGCTCACCCGGCGAGGGTGCCCTCCGCGGCCTCGCTGGGCGCCGGGTCGGGGAGGCGGCGCATCCGGAACGCGTTCGCCACGCCGAGCAGGCCGGCCAGCACGGGCACCAGCAGGGCGACCTGCAGCGAGATCGGCCGCGACTCGGTGTTGATGCGCACGACCTCGGCCTGCACCTCGGGCGGCTCGGTCTTGAGCAGCTCGATGAGCTTGGTGTTCGACATCACCTCGGCGTCGGTCTCCAGCACCTGCGAGATCTGCGCCTTGTCGTCGGGCGGCAGCACCGTGCTCGCATCCGTCTTCGCGGTGAACGTCGCGGCGAGCGTCGCCAGCATGATGGCGCCCGCGAACGCCAGACCGAAGGAGAGCCCGAACGACCCGGCCGCGGAGTTCACGCCCGCGGCCTCGCTCACCCGCTCGTCGGAGACCGGGGACAGCGTGTAGTTGTTGAGCTGCGACACCAGCAGCCCGAGCCCCGACCCCGCGATGATCAGCGGGAGCGTGAGGTACCAGCCCGACGTCGCGATCGGCACCAGCGGGATGATCGCGGCGACGCCGACGACGGCGAGCGAGAAGCCCCAGAGGATCAGGTTGGCAGGCCGCCGTTTCAGCCGGCGGCCGGCGAGCAGCGCGACGGCGAACATGCTCAGCGAGAGCGGAGCGATCGACAGCCCGGAGAGCAGCGCGTTGTACTCGAGCACCATCTGCAGGTAGATGGGCAGCGCGATCATCGTGCCGCCGAGCGCGATCTGCTGGAGCAGCTGACCGGAGACGCCGGACTGGAACAGCTTCGACCGGAACAGCCGCGGGTCGAGCAGCGTGGGCTTCGACCGCCGCGACCGCGAGCGCAGCCAGATCGCCAGCGAGACCAGGCCGGCCACGCCGACCAGGATGATCAGCAGCACCCGCTCGCCGCCCTCCTGCCAGACCAGGATGCCGGTGACGATGCCGCCCATCCCGATCACCGAGAGCAGCGCGCCCACCAGGTCGACCGAGCGCTCCCCGGTGTACTTGACGTCTTTCACCAGGCCGATGCCGGAGAGGACGACCGCGATGATGACCGCCTCCAGCAGGAAGCCCACGCGCCACGACAGGAACGTGGTGATGAAGCCGCCGAGGAGCGGACCCACCGCCGCGGCGATCGCCGCGGACGCACCGACGAGCGCGTACACGCGCTTCTGCTGGGCGCCCTCGAAGTTGCCGTGGATGAGCGACTGCATCGCGGGCAGCAGCAGCGAGGCGCCGATCCCGCCGATGATCGCCCAGAATACGATGATCGCCGCCAGGTTCTGCGCCAGCGTCATCGCGATCGCGCCGATGGCGTAGCCGAGCAGCCCGAGCACATAGGCCAGCTTGCGGCCGATCAGGTCGCCGGTCTTGCCGCCGATCAGGATGAACGCGGCCGACACCAGCGCCTCCAGCGCGATCGCGCTCTGCACGCCGCTGACCGTCGTGTGCAGGTCGTGGACGACCGCCGAGATGGAGACGTTCATCAGCGAGGTGTCGACCACCAGCACGAACATCGCCATCGCCAGCAGGATCGCCAGCCGTCCGTTGAACCGCACCGGAGTCGTGCTCTCCGCACTCATGGCGTACCTCCTCGCGTCCCCTGGCACGCTCAGGGAAGCACACCGCGCCGCGTTTGGGACCCCCCGATTCACACCGGTCGCACAAGCACCGTCGCTAGCGTCGAGGGCATGGAAACGGACCCCGCCGCCGCCCCGCTCCTCTCCACCCGCGCCATCGAGGCGCTGCAGAGCATCGACCCCGCGACGCTCAGCGAGGTCCAGGCGTTCCGGGACGATTTCGCGCGGTTCATCATGCCGTACAAGTTCGGCATCGACGAGATCTCGACCAAGGTGGGCATCCTTCGGGAGGAGTTCGCCGAGCTGCACGACTACAACCCGATCGAGCACATCTCGAGCCGGCTCAAGTCGCCGGAGAGCATCGAGCAGAAGGTCATCCGCAAGAACTGCGAGCCGAGCTTCGACGCGATCCGGGAGGCGATCACCGACATCGCCGGCATCCGCATCGTCTGCAGCTTCGTCTCCGACGTGTACCGCGTGTTCGACCTCCTGACCGCGCAGGAGGATGTGCGGACGCTGCGCGTGAAGGACTACATCGCGCATCCCAAGCCCAACGGCTACAAGAGCCTGCACGTCATCGTCGAGGTGCCCGTCTTCCTCAGCGAGGGACCGGTGCTGGTGCCGGTCGAGATCCAGCTGCGCACGGTGGCGATGGACTTCTGGGCCAGCCTCGAGCACAAGATCTACTACAAGTACGACGGCGAGGTTCCCGAAGGCCTGCTGCGCGACCTGACCCAGGCGGCGAGCACCGCGAACCAGCTCGACCTGACCATGGAGAACCTGCACCGGCAGGTGCGCGGCGACGACCGCGGCACGGTCTACAGCCTCCCCGCCTCGATCTAGCCGCGCACCCTCGCACCGCAGTCGCCGA
>NZ_JBQENB010000003.1:610933-705836 GCF_052044215.1 Leifsonia sp. 22587 | reverse complement strand
GCGCCGCGTGGGTGCGCAACAAGGTGCACCTCGGCGACATGGGGTGATCGCGTTCACCGGTCGTTAGCCGCGCGGCCCTACGCTGTGTGCATGACCACGGAACTCCCGGGGGGCGGCAGGGGCGACGACGCCCTGGTGACGACCACGAGCCCGCTCTTCGCCGACAGTGCGACCGATCGCCGCATCCCCCGCCGCTGGGTGGTGTCGTGGGCGCTCTGGGACTGGGGCGGCGCCGCGTTCAATGCCGTCATCACGACGTTCGTGTTCACCGTCTACCTGACGAGCAGCCTGTTCGTCGACCCGGCCGTCGTCAGCGCGAAGAACGCCGAGTCCGGAACGTCCGGCCCGGCGCACACCGCCTACGACGCCGCGGTCGCCGTGCTGTCGAGCGGACTCGCGTGGGGAGTCGGGATCGCGGGAATCGTCGTCGCGCTCATCGCGCCGGTGCTGGGCCAGCGCACCGACGGCTCCGGCCGTCGCAAGCTGTGGCTCGGCGTCAACACCGGGGTCGTGGTGCTCGTCACGGCGCTGATGTTCTTCGTCGTGGGACAGCCGTCCTACTTCCTGCTCGGCGTCGTCCTCGTCGCCATCGGGACGATCTTCTACGAGATCGCCACCGTCAACTACAACGCGATGCTCGTGCAGGTCTCGACGCCGAAGACGGTGGGACGCGTCAGCGGCTTCGGCTGGGGCGCCGGCTACCTGGGCGGCATCGTCCTGCTGCTCATCGTGTACTTCGGGATGGTCGTCGGCGACGGCGGGCTGCTGCACGTCCCGACCGAGAACGGCCTGAACATCCGCATCATCGCGCTGATCGCGGCGGCGTGGACGCTCGTGTTCTCACTCCCCGTGCTGTTCACGGTGCCGGAGATCGCCCCGAACGCCCGCACGCCGCGCGTCGGCTTCTTCGCGTCGTACACGGTGCTGGTGCGCGACATCGGCCGGCTGTGGAAGGAGAGCCGGAACACCGTCCTCTTCCTCATCGCGTCGGCGCTGTTCCGCGACGGCCTGGTCGGCGTGTTCACGTTCGGCGGCATCCTGGCCCAGGGGACGTTCGGCTTCACCAGCGGCCAGGTCATCATCTTCGCGATCGCGGCGAACGTCGTCGCGGGCGTCAGCACGCTGCTCTCCGGCCGGCTGGACGACCGCTTCGGCCCGAAGGCCGTCATCGTCACCTCGCTCGTCGGCCTGATCGTCGCCGGACTCGCGGTCTTCTTCACGCACGACCTCGGCGCCGCGGCCTTCTGGGTCGGCGGCCTGGTGCTGTGCCTGTTCGTCGGGCCGGCCCAGTCGGCCAGCCGCACGTTCCTGGCCCGCGTGACGCCGGCCGGCCGCGAGGGCGAGGTGTTCGGTCTCTACGCGACGACCGGTCGCGCGGTGTCGTTCCTCGCGCCGACGCTGTTCGCGATCTTCGTCGCGGTGGGCGGGGCCCAGTTCTGGGGCATCCTGGCGATCGTGCTGGTGCTCGCGATCGGACTCGCGCTGCTGCTCCCCGTGCGCGCCCCGCGCCGCGCCTGACCCGCGCGCCGCGCGCCGCGCTCCGCGCGCAGCCTCGGCGACGAGTGGTGAGTGGATGCTCGAATCCCGCGCGGATTCGAGCGTCTAGTCTCCGCTCGACGGCTCCTCGGGCGGGGTGGGGCGCGGCCAGGCGCGCACGAAGCGGTCGAAGAGCTCCGCGAAGGTGCGCGCCTCCTCCGGCGTGAAGGCGGCGAGCGCCGTCTCGACCGAGGAGCGGCGGTGGGTGCGCAGCTCCTCGAGCAGCGCCCGACCGGAGGTGGTGAGCTGGATGAGCGCGCGGCGCGCGTCCGACGGGTCCGGGATGCGGCGCACCAGCCCCCGCTCGACGCCCTCCTGCACGAGGCGGCTCGCGCGCGGCTGGTCCACCCCGATCGCAGCGGCGATGCCGGAGACCGAGAGGCTGCGGCCCTCCGCATCCGCCGCCTCGAGCGCCTCGAGCATGCGCACGCGGGCGATCCGCCCGAGCGATCCGTCGCGCCCGCCCCGCCGGCCGGGGCCGGGACGCGCGGAGTCACCGAACGGCATGCCGCCGAAAGGTGCGCCGCCGGACTGACCGGGGAAGGGTGCGCCGCCGAACGGCGGTCCCCAGTGGCCGCCGTGATGTCCGTGGCCGTGCCCGTGGGGCGCGCCCTCCGCCCACGGCGGACGGCGCCGCGACTGGTCGCGGCGGACCGCGAGCAGCGCGTGCTCGATCATCGCGACGATGTCCGCTTGCGGCGGAATCCCGGAATCTTCTTGACCTTCACCGCTCATGCATGTAACTATACATTCACTTGTAACAGTACATGTAATTGGAAGGAGAGCCCCGATGACGAACATCGACGACTCCACACAGACGCCGCCCGGATACTGGTTCGGCGAGATCGAAGGCCTGCTGCACGAGCGGATGCGCGACGCGCTGGCCGACCTGGGACTGCGCCGCGGAAGCTGGCGCATCCTGCACACCCTCGCGGAGGGACCGGCGACGGCCGAGCAGCTCGCAGAGCGCCTGCCGCACGGCGGCCCGCACGGTGACCGCGCGTGCCGCGACGGACGCGGCGGCCCCGACGGCCGGGACTCGCGGCCGCAGCATGACGAGCGCCGCGGGTACGGGTTCCGCCCGGGATGGCGCGGCCAGGAGCCGCGCGACGAGCGCGACGTCGCCGCCGGCGACACGCGCCGGGACGGCTACCGCGGCGAGGGCGACGGGCACCGGCACGGCGTCGACCAGCCGCATCCGGACCACCACGAGGGCGACCCCCAAGGGTCGAACCGCCACGACCGCGACCACGACCACGACCACGACCACGAGCGCGATCACGAGCGCGGCCACCGCCACGGCGGACACCATCACCCCCACGGCTTCGAGGAGGCGGTCGAGCGCGGCTACCTGCGCGGCTTCGACCGCGGCTTCACCCTCGGAACGCTGCGTGCCGGACAGCCGGCCGGCCCCTTCGGGCCGCACCCGTACGGCGGTTTCCCCGTCGGGGCACACGGCGGTTTCGCCGGCGCCCACGGGTTCCCCGGGGCATACGGCGGCCCGGCCGGCCCCGCGGGCTACGGCTACGTCTACGCCTACGGCCCGTTCGGTCCTCGACGCCCCGGCCGTCCCTTCGACCGCCGCTTCGGCGGGTTCGATCGCGACCGTCGCCGCGGGCACCGCATCCAGCGCGTGCTGTCCGACTTCGTCGAGCGCGGCTGGGTCTGGTTCGACGGCGACAGCGCCACGCTGACCGACGAGGGCCGCGCGGCCCACGACCGCGCCTTCGAGCGCGTGGCGACGGTGCGGGCGGAACTGGCCAACGGCATCACCGAGGCCGATTACGCGACCACCATGGCGACGCTGGAGCGGATGGCGCGCAACCTGGGCTGGCGCCCGGCGCGCAGCCAGAACCCGGGCACCGGCGAGGCCGTCTCCCCCGACGACGCTCCCGGCTCCGCCCCGGACGGCGCCGCCTAGTATGGACGCATGACGCCACCCCGCGAAGAGGTCGTTCTGCTCGCCGAGGATGGCACCCCCATCGGCACCGCGGACAAGGCGACGGTGCACACGACGGACACGCCGTTGCACCTCGCCTTCTCGTGCCACCTCTTCGACGGGGAGGGCCGCATCCTGGTCACCCGCCGCGCGCTGAGCAAGGCGACGTGGCCCGGGGTGTGGACCAACTCGTTCTGCGGCCACCCCGGCCCGGGCGAGGCGATCGAGGACGCCGTTCGGCGCCGCGCGGCCGACGAGCTCGGCGCGACGATCGACAACCTGGAGCCGGTGCTGCCGGACTTCCGCTACCGCGCCGTGGATGCGGCGGGCATCGTCGAGTACGAGGTGTGTCCGGTCTACACGGCGACCGTCGTCGGCGACCTCCGCCCGTCCGCCTCCGAGGTGGCCGAGTGGGAGTGGGTCGACCCGCGCTCGCTTCTGGGCGCCGTCGAGCTGACCCCGTGGGCGTTCAGCCCGTGGCTCACACTGCAGCTGCCGGCTCTCTACGCCGACGACAGCCTCGAAGCTTCGGGTCAGCTGTGAGTCCCGCTCACTATTTTCCACCTGTGTAATTGACTGTGGATAACTCTTCCGGGCGTATACCCGGAGGCGAATGCGTCGCGGCTCGTCAGGTCGCCCAGACGCGGTCCACCGAGAGCGTGGGGACGAACGCGTGCCCCGGGTCCCGTTCGTCCGGCCATTCGGGGAAGTCGAACACCGCCAGCATCAGCTGAAGCGGGTAGCGCGGGGGCGCATCCAGCATCCGGACCACCCGGCCGTCGACCCGGAACGTGGCCTCGTCGCCGTCCCAGTGCGCCTCGTAGGCGTGCGGCTCGGTGACGTCGATGGGCAGCGGGATGCGCTCGAAGTCCTCCGCCAGCCGAGGGTCGCGGAACGCGTGGAAGCCCATCCCGACGAGCGCCTGCTCCGGCTCGACGTCGCGGCCGAACACCTCCATGACGCAGATCTCGCCGCTGCGCTCCGGTTCGTCCTCGAAGCCGACGAGCCACAGCGACGCCATCGACCGCGGGCTGAGGTAGAGGGATGCGCGCATCCCCACGGTCCCGTGCTCCACCAGGCAGCCGCGGAACTCCTCCTGCTGCTCCCGCACGGTGAGCCCCGGCCGGAACGGCTGCTGACCGACGGTCGAGCCGACCGGTCCGGAGAAGCTGCCGGTCTGCAGCCCCGAGACGCGCAGGGGCGGAGTGTGCTCGCCCGGGCACCAGAGCCCCTGGTCGGGCGGAATGCTCAGCTCGAGGTGGGAGTCGTGGATGAGGTAGGTCGCCCGCGTCTCGGCGAGCGAACTCCACGCCGGCAGGTAGTGCGGCAGCCAGACGCTGCGGTCGAGCCGGGGGTCGTCGAAGTCGTCGAACACCGCGCTCCCCTCATCCGGTGCGGACGGCGTCGATGTGCTGCTCCAGCCACCAGGTGCGGCCCTCGTCGTCGGAGACCCAGCCGTCCCACTCGAACGAGTCGTCGGTGATGTTGGAGAAGTTCCAGCGGATGGGCCGGCCGTCGGTCTGCGTGCCGTCCTGCCGGATCCCGTCGCGGCGGTAGGGCGTGGCCACCAGGGTGCAGAAGTCACCCGCGGCGGCGCCGAACCAGCTCACCCGCCAGGCTCCGAGCGTGGAGTCGTACACGCGCACGGTCGACCCGCGGCCCTGGACGCCCTCGGGGTCGTCCTCGTCGCGGATGACGAGCACATCCTGCACCGCACGGCCGCCCAGCGTGTAGGCGAAGATCCACTCGTTGCCGTACTCGCGCCAGACTCCGGTCGCCTCGTCGAGCTGCCGCACCTCCGCGCGCCAGCTGCCGACCAAACGGCCGAAGAGCTGCATCCGCTGCGGGTTGTGCTCCATCGGACCCGAGCTGATCAGGGCCCGTGCGAACGCGGCGTCGGTGGTCTCGCTCATGGTGCGCAACTCCCTTCGGCCCGCGGTCGGGCCTGGCGGCTCGGATCAGGCGGGGCGGCCCGCCTCGGTGGTGGAGACGTCGGTGCGGTGGAAGTTCAGGTACGAGCGCGACGCCGTCGGCCCGCGCTGCCCCTGGTACCGGGAGGCGTACTCGGCCGAGCCGTAGGGGCGCTCGGCGGCGGACGACAGCCGGAAGAAGCACATCTGGCCGATCTTCATGCCCGGCCACAGCTTGATCGGGAGCGTCGCGACGTTGCTGAGCTCCAGCGTAACGTGGCCTGAGAAGCCCGGGTCGATGAACCCGGCGGTGGAGTGCGTGAGCAGCCCCAGCCGGCCGAGCGAGCTCTTGCCTTCGAGCCGCGCCGCGACGTCGTCGGGCAGGCTGACCAGCTCGAACGTCGAGCCGAGCACGAACTCGCCGGGGTGGAGGATGAACGGCTGGTCCGCATCCACCTCGACGAACCGGGTCAGCTCGGGCTGGTCGACTGCCGGATCGATGAACGGGTACTTGTGGTTGTCGAACAGCCGGAAGAACCGGTCGAGGCGCACGTCGATGCTCGACGGCTGCACCATCTCCGGCTCGTAGGGCTCGAGGGCGATGCGCCCGGCGCCCAGCTCGGCCTTGATATCGCGATCGGAGAGAAGCACGGGGCCAGCCTACCGGGTGGGCTCGCGGCGGCGGTCGCTACCGGTTCCCGTCCGGGTCCATCGCCGCCAGGGCGATGTTGAGCTCCAGCACGTTGACGGTCGGCTCGCCGAGGTAGCCGAGGTCGCGCTGCTGCACGTGCTGCTCGACGAGAGCGCGGACCCGGTCGGCGCCGATCCCGCGGGCGCGGGCGACCGCATCCACCTGGAGCAGCGCGTAGGCCGGCGAGATGTGCGGGTCGAGGCCGGAGCCGGAGGCGGTCAGCGCGTCAGGCGGGATGCTGCCGGCGGTCGCGCCGTCCACCTTCTCGATGGCCGCCTTCCGCTGCTGGATCGCCGTGAGGAGGTCCGGGTTGTTCGGCCCGAGGTTGCTTCCGCTCGAGGCGCCGCCGTCGTAGCCGTCGCCGGCCGCGGACGGCCGCGACTGGAACCACTGCGGGAGGGCGTTCCCCTTCGCGTCGGTGAAGGACTGCCCGATGAGGCTGGACCCCACGACCGCGCCCTGGGAGCTGACGGTCGAGCCGTCCGCCTGGTGCGGGAGGGCGAGCCGGCCGATGCCGGTCACCGCGAGCGGGTAGGCGACGCCGAGCACGACGGTGAAGATGAGCAGTGCCCGGAGGGCGACCCAGTACTGGCGACCGGTGCCGCGTGCCGTTGCATTCATGAGAGTGGTTCCGTTCCGTTTCTTCAGAAGCCGGGGATGAGGCTGACCAGCAGGTCGATCAGCTTGATGCCGATGAAGGGGGCGATGATGCCGCCGAGCCCGTAGATCAGCAGGTTGCTGCGCAGCAGCGCGGAGGCCGAGGCCGCCCGGTAGCGCACTCCGCGGAGGGCCAGCGGGATGAGGACGACGATGATGATCGCGTTGAAGACGACCGCGGACAGGATCGCCGAGGACGGCGAGTGCAGCTGCATGATGTTGAGCGCCTGGAGTCCGGGGAACACCCCCACGAACATCGCCGGGATGATCGCGAAGTACTTCGCGACGTCGTTCGCGATCGAGAAGGTCGTGAGCGCGCCACGGGTGATGAGCAACTGCTTGCCGATGCGGACGATGTCGATCAGCTTCGTCGGGTCGGAGTCGAGGTCGACCATGTTGCCGGCCTCCTTCGCGGCCGAGGTGCCGGTGTTCATCGCGACCCCGACATCCGCCTGGGCCAGCGCCGGTGCATCGTTCGTGCCGTCGCCGGTCATCGCGACCAGGCGGCCGCCCTGCTGCTCCTTCCGGATCAGCGCGAGCTTGTCCTCCGGCGTCGCCTCGGCGAGGAAGTCGTCGACCCCGGCCTCGGCCGCGATCGCCTTCGCCGTGACCGGGTTGTCGCCGGTGATCATCACCGTGCGGATGCCCATCCGGCGCATGTCGGCGAACCGCTCGGTCAGGCCGGTCTTGACGATGTCCTTGAGGTAGATGACGCCCAGGATGCGCGCCTCCCCCGTCGCCGACTTCGTCGCGACCGCGAGCGGCGTGCCGCCCGCCTCCGAGATGCGCAGCACCTTCGCGTCGAGGTCGGCGAGGACCGAGGACGGCACCGGTGACGACTCCTGCGCCCAGGCGACGACCATGGATGCGGCGCCCTTGCGCACCTGGGATCCGTCGGCGAAGTCGACGCCGCTCATCCGGGTCTGCGCCGTGAACGGCACCACCTCGCCGCCGACGGCGCCCTCGTGCACGAAGCCCAGTTCCGCGGCGAGCGCGACCACCGACGATCCTTCCGGCGTGGGATCGCTCAGCGAGGCGAGAGCCGCTGCTCTGACCAGCTGGGGCTGGTCTACGCCCTCCACCGCCGTGAACTCCGCCGCCTGCCGGTTGCCGTACGTGATGGTCCCGGTCTTGTCGAGCAGCAGCGTCGTGACGTCGCCCGCGGCTTCGACGGCACGGCCGGACATGGCGAGCACGTTGTGCTGCACCAGCCGGTCCATGCCGGCGATGCCGATCGCCGAGAGCAACGCGCCGATGGTGGTCGGGATGAGGCACACCAGGAGGGCGACGAGCACGGTCACGCTCGGGGCCGCATCCGCGTACCCGGCGGTCGGGCCGAGCACCAGGACGACCACGACGAAGACGATGGTGAGCGCCGCGAGGAGGATGTTGAGCGCGATCTCGTTCGGCGTCTTCTGCCGCGCCGCGCCCTCGACCAGCCGGATCATGCGGTCGACGAAGGTCTCGCCGGGCTTGCTCGTGATCCGCACGACGATGCGGTCGGACAGCACACGCGTGCCGCCGGTCACCGCGCTGCGGTCGCCGCCGGACTCGCGCACCACCGGCGCCGATTCGCCCGTGATCGCCGACTCGTCCACCGAGGCGATGCCCCAGACGATGTCGCCGTCGCCCGGGATCAGCTCACCGGCCGACACGATCACGACGTCGTCGAGGCGGAGGTCGGCCGACGGCACCTGTTCGACGGAGGCGTCGGTCGCCGCCGCATCCCGGGCCGCGTCGTAGCCCGTGACCCGGTTGGCGACCGTGGTCGTGCGCGTCTTCCGCAGGCTGGCCGCCTGCGCCTTGCCGCGTCCCTCGGCGACCGACTCGGCCAGGGTGGCGAAGAGCACGGTGAGCCACAGCCAGACGGCGATCGCCCAGGTGAAGGCGAGCGTCGTGACGGTCCCGCCGGAGGTCTGCCGGCCGAGGAACGGCTCCGCGATCGCCAGGACCGTCGTCAGCGCCGCGCCGACCTCGACGATGAACATGACCGGGTTGTGCCACAGGTCGCGCGGGTCGAGCTTGCGGAACGCTCCGGGCAGGCCGGCCCACAGCTGGCGGCCGGAGAACGCGCCGGTCGGCGCGGCGCCGCCGTGCGACGGGGTCTGACCGCGGCCCTCCGCGGTGTCGGTGAGAGTGGACATGATCAGTGAAGCCCTTCCGCCAGGGGACCCAGCGCGAGAACGGGGAAATAGGTGAGTGCTGCGACGACGACGACCACGCCGACCACGAAGGCGGCGAACAGGGGTCGATGCGTCGGGAGGGTGCCTGCGGTGGCCGGCACCCTGTCCTGAGCCGCCAGGGATCCGGCGAGCGCGAGGACGAACACGATCGGCACGAACCGCCCGAGGAACATGGCGGTGCCGAGCGCCGCGTTCAGCCACGGGGTGTTCGCGGTGAGTCCCGCGAACGCCGACCCGTTGTTGTTCGCCGCGGAGGTGAAGGCGTACAGCACCTCCGAGAAGCCGTGCTGGCCGGGGTTGAGGATCGAGACCTTCTCGAGCTCGTCCCGGACGGCGGGGATGGCGAAGCTGAGCCCGGTGCCGACCAGCACGAGCGTCGGCGTCATCAGGATGTACAGGCTCGCCAGCTTGATCTCGCGCGAGCCGATCTTCTTGCCGAGGTATTCGGGCGTGCGTCCCACCATGAGCCCGGCGAGGAACACCGAGATGATCGCGATGATCAGGATGCCGTAGAGGCCCGCGCCGATGCCGCCGGGGGCGACCTCGCCAGTCATCATGTTGAGCATCGTCATCATGCCGCCGAGCGGGGTGTAGCTGTCGTGCATCGCGTCGACGGCGCCGGTCGAGGTCAGGGTGCTGGTCGTCGAGAAGAAGGTCGACCCGAGGATGCCGAACCGCTGCTCCTTGCCCTCGAGCGCGGCACCCGCGGCCTGAGTGGCCGTTCCGCCGCCCTGCAGTTCGAACAGCGTGAGCGCGACCAGCGAGACGACGAAGATCGCGGACATCGCGCCGAGGATGGCGTAGCCCTGCCGGTTGTCGCCGACCATCCGGCCGAACGTGCGCGGCAGCGAGAACGGGATCAGGAGCATCAGGAAGATCTCGACCAGGTTCGTCCAGGCGGTCGGGTTCTCGAACGGGTGCGCCGAATTGGCGTTGAAGAAGCCGCCGCCGTTGTTGCCCAGGAGCTTGATAGCCTCCTGAGACGCCACCGGTCCGCCGGGGATGGTCGCCGTGCCGCCGGTGAGGGTGCTCACGTGCGTGAACCCGGCGAAGTTCTGGATGGCGCCGCCGGCGATCAGGACGATCGCGAACACCACGGACAGCGGCAGCAGGATGCGCAGCACGGCGCGCGTCGCATCCACCCAGAAGTTGCCGATCGTGCCCGAGCGGTGCGCGGCGAACCCGCGGACCAGCGTGATCGCGACGGCGAGACCGACCGCGGCGGAGAGGAAGTTCTGCACCGCGAGTCCCGCGAGCTGCACGGTGTAGCCGACGGTCACCTCCGGCGAGTACGACTGCCAGTTGGTGTTGGTCACGAAGGAGATCGCCGTGTTGAACGAGAGCCCCTCCGGCACCGCGGGCAGTCCGAGCGAGTACGGCAGCACGGCCTGCGCGCGCTGGAGCGCGTAGACGAGCAGCACACCGAGGATCGAGAAGGCGAGCACGCTGCGCAGGTAGACCGGCCAGCTCTGCCCGACGCGCGAGTCCACGCCGATGAGCCGGTAGAACCCGCGCTCGATCGTCAGGTCTCTGCGGGTCGTGAAGGTCGCGGCCATGTAGTCGCCGAGGGGGCGGTAGGCGAGGCCGAGCAGAAGGATGAGCGTGGCGAGGGAGGCCACGAAGAGCCAAGCGGTAGTCGTCGTATCCGGCATCGCTAGAACTTCTCCGGCTTCAGCAGGGCGTACACGAGGTAGGCGATCGACGCGACGGCCAGTGCCGCCGCGAGCAGGTCGAAGAAGATCACAGCTTCTCCACCCCTCGACCGATGAGGGCGACGATCGCGCCGAGCGCGACGATCCCCACAACGCAGATGAGATCCAACATGGGAGCAATGCAAGTCCGCGACGGGACGCGGACGACGGGTCCTAACGGGATCCATACGGCCTTCGCGCGAGTCCTAACGGTTTCCCTCCGCCGCGCGCCGGGCCGCGCTCCGAATCCGGACCGGCCAGACCGCGGCGGACGACCTACACTGGGCCCCGTCGGCAGGAGTCACCATGAGCACCGTGCACCGCATCCCTCAGGCGGACATCCCCGCCGGGTCGTTCGTGATGGGCGACCGCACGGGCGACGGCCGGTACGCGGACGGCGAGACGCCGCTGCACATTGTCGAGCTGGCCGGGTTCTCGATCGACGTGCACTCGGTGACCAACGACGACTTCGCGGCGTTCGTGGACGCGACCGGGTACCGGACCGAGTCCGAGGTGTTCGGCTACTCGGCGGTGTTCCACCTGGCCTTCGCGGGCGACGACGCGGACGTGCTCGGCCGGCCGCCGCAGACCCCCTGGTGGCTGGGCGTCGCCGGAGCCGACTGGCGTCACCCCGGCGGCCGCGGCTCCGACCTCGACGGGCTCGGCGACCATCCGGTCGTCCAGGTCAGCTGGAACGACGCGCAAGCGTACTGCCGCTGGGCCGGCCGCCGGCTCCCGACCGAAGCGGAGTGGGAGTACGCCTCCCGTGGGGGGCTCGACGGCGCCCGGTACCCGTGGGGCGACGAGCTGCTGAGCGACGGCGAGTGGAACTGCAACGTGTGGCAGGGCGTGTTCCCGGTGAGCAACGACCTGTCCGACGGGTTCCTCACCACCGCCCCGGCCGTCCACTTCGCGCCCAACGGGTACGGCCTCTACCAGACCGTCGGCAACGTCTGGGAGTGGTGCCAGGACTGGTACTCGGCGGTGTACTACGGGAACGCCGCCGCCGTCGGGCCGACCGGCCCGGAGGGCGGCACGCAACGCGTCCTGCGCGGCGGGTCGTTCCTCTGCCACGACTCCTACTGCAACCGTTACCGCAACTCGGCGCGGTCGCAGAACACGCCCGACTCCGCCATGGCCAACGCCGGGTTCCGGACCGTGGTCTCCGCCGCGGCCTCGACGATCGACCTCCCGGCGGCGGAGGCGGCGTCGGAGATGCACGACTGCTGCGCCCCCGGCCGGGCCGCGTTCGTCACTGCCGAGCCATAGCGATCCGGAACCGCTCCTCGGGGTCGATGAAGTGGTCCGCGTCGTCGACGCCGACATCCAGCTGCACCCAGTGGATCCTCCCGGTGAAACGGCTGGTCGCCGGCTCGTAGTCGGCGGTCACGGCTGTCCCCGATTCGAAGCCGATGTCGGTGGTCTCGTCGGCGGAGAAGATCATGGGCTGGGTGGCGCCGACCCGGCCCGACCCGACCTCGTCACCGTCGTAGTACAGCGTGACGTCCCCTCCCTTGGCGAGGCCGCCGCCGTCGTAGGCGAACTCCATCCGCACCTGGTGCCGCCCCTGCTCGAGCGCTTTCGACGCGACGATCCGGAACTCGTGGATGCCGAGGACGTTGTAGACGAACGTGGCGAGCCCGTCCTTGACGTAGACGCTCCACCCGCCGAAACGGCCGCCCTGCGCGATGACGACCCCGTTCGCGCCGCCGTCGGGCACGTCGAGCTCCGCGGTCACGGAGAACGACTTGTTCTTGATGCTCAGGACGCTGTTCTCCGACAGCCGTCCCATCCCGGGGAAGAGGAGCTGCGTGTTCCCGTGGATCAGCGAGGGCCGGCCCGCCAGCTCGGGGTTGAGACGTTCGGCGCCGCGGTCGTCGATGGGCAGGACGTTGTACTTCACGGCCTCGATCAGCCACAGCCGTTGCAGCTCGTGGAGCCGGTGCGGGTCCTCGGTCGACAGGTCGTGCGCCTGGCTGTAGTCGACGCTGCCGTCGTACAGCTCCCAGACGTCGTCGTCGAACGCGCGCAGTGCTCCGCCGACCAGCTCCCAGGGGGTGCGGTGTTTGGTGACCGCGCTCCAGCCCTTGTGGTAGATGCCGCGGTTGCCGAACATCTCGAAGTACTGCAGGGTGTGGCGCTCCGGGGCGGCGGGCTCGTTGAAGGAGTACAGCATGCTGGTTCCCTCGATGGGGGACTGCTGAACGCCGTTGACCATGGTGGGTTCGGGAAGGCCTGCGGCTTCCAGGATGGTCGGGGCGACGTCGATGACGTGGGTGAACTGCGAGCGCAGCCCGCCCTTGTCGGTGATGCCGTTGGGCCAGTGGATGATGGTGCCGTTGCGGGTGCCGCCCCAGTGGGAGGCGACCTGCTTGGTCCACTGGAAGGGCGCATCCATCGCCCACGCCCAGCCGACCGCGTAGTGGTTGTAGGAGCTGGGGCTGCCCAGCTCGCCGATCTTGGAGGTGAGGAACTCCGGGGTCTCCAGCGCTGCCATCCCGTTGAAGTTGGCCATCTCGTTGAATGCGCCGTTGAGGGTGCCCTCGGCGGAGGCGCCGTTGTCGCCGATGATGTAGTAGATGATCGTGTCCTCGAGGATGCCGAGGTCTTCGATCGTGTCGATGATGCGGCCGATGTGGTGGTCGGTGTGCTCCATGAAGCCCGCGTAGACCTCCATCTCGCGCTCCAGCACGGGCTTCAGCTCGGCGGGCATGTCATCCCACGCCGGGATCTCCGCATGCCGGGGAGTGAGTTGCGCGTCGGCGGGGATGACCCCCAGCTCCTTCTGCCGGGCGAAGGTCTTCTCCCGCTGCACATCCCACCCGTCGGCGAACGCACCCGCGTACTTGTCCGCCCACTCCTGCGGCACATGGTGCGGGGCGTGGGTGGCGCCGGGCGCGAAGTAGACGAAGAACGGCTTGTCCGGCATCAACGCCTTCTGCGTCCGGATCCACGTCACCGCGTGATCGGCCAGGTCCTCCGTCAGGTGGTACCCCTGCTCCGGTGTCGCGGGCGGCTCGACCGGTGTGGTGCCGTCGTACAGCGACGGGTCCCACTGGTTGTTCTCCCCGCCGATGAACCCGTAGAACGTCTCGAACCCGCCGCCTACCGACGGCCACGCGTCGAACGGGCCCATGGGCGAGGACTGCCACACCGGCACCTCGTGGCACTTGCCGAACTGCGCCGTCGAGTACCCGTTCAGCTTCAACGTCATCGCCAGCGGCGCCTTCGTGTTCGGCCGCAACGAACTGTTCCCCGGCGCCGAGGTGGCCGTCTCGGTGATGCTGCCCATCCCCACCGAATGATGGTTCCGGCCACTGAGCAGCGCCGCCCGCGTCGGAGCGCACAACGCCGTCGTATGGAACCGGTTGTACGTCAACCCGCCCGCCGCGAGCTTCTCCGCGTTCGGCGTGCGGCACGGCCCCCCGAACACGCTCGAGGAGCCGAACCCCGCATCATCCACCAGGATCACCAGCACGTTCGGCGCACCCGACGGCGGCCGCAACGGCTCGATCGGCGGATACGACGTCTCCGGATCCTTCGCGTCATACGTCGTCAGACCCGGCAACGGCCGATCCGGGATGGGCAGCATGGTGCGCGCGTGGCGGTCGGGATTCATGACGTCCTCGCGATCAGAACCGGCGTCGACGGCCGGGCGTGACGGCGGCCGCGACGACCGCGGTCTTCGCGACCGGGGCGGGGCCGGGGCTCGCGACCACCTTGGTGACCACCGCGGCTTTCGCGACCGGGTGACCGACCACCCCTACTCGTCCTACTCGTGCAGCTCGCATCTCACACGTCTCCTTCACGTTCGAGTTCTTCGTCCTCTTCCCATTCCGCTTCCGCCTCGAGAGCGTCCACGATGGACTGGCTGTGGATGCGGCCGTCGGCGATGAGGCGCCCGCCGGCCCGCCGGGCCGCTGCCGCGAACGGGCCCGCCCAGACGTTCTCGTACACGATGACGCCCGCCACGCTGCCGGGCTCCATAGCGGCCGCGAGGTCGGCCACATCCTGTTCGGCGAGGAAGTCGGCGAGGTCGGCGGTCAGTTCGCGGAGCGGGCCGACGTCGTCGACCTCGGACAGCTCCAGCGCGTCCACGGACCCGTCCGCGTCCTTGATGAGGATCATCGCATCGACGAGCCGTATCGTCCCGGCCTCCACCAGGTTCGCGAGCTCTTCGAGCACCTCCCCCGAGAAGTTCTGCTGCCCCTCCGGGAACTCGATGATGATGAAGTCCACCGGCGCAGCATTCTCTGTCGTCTCATCGGTCACGCTGACCTCCTTCGCCTCGGCGTCGACAGGCAGCGGTTCTGCGAGTCCTCGCTCCTCGGAAACTAACCCGCGCCCCTCGGCGCGGTCGTCACCCGATTCGGGTGAGTGCAACTGTCTCGCCGAGGGGCGGCGGGAGGTGCGACACTGGGCATCCCGCGGAGGGGGTGATCACATGGGCGTCAGCCGTCCGCTTCTGACGCCCGCGATCGAGCCGGCGGGCGAGTCCGAGCGCCGGGCGGACACCGAGCGCCTGGCCTCGGTGGCGTTGATCTCCGGCGGACGGGCCCACTTCCTCGCGGGGAACATCGGCGAGGCCCGCGACCGGCTGCGCCGCGGACTGGCCCGCGAGGGCGCGCGCGAGCCGCTGTCACGGATCCGCGCGCTCGGGGCGCTCGCGCTCCTCGACGCCTGGGTCGGCGAGACCACCCGGGCCACCGAGCTCACCGGGCAGGCGCGCGCAGAGGCGCAGGTCAGCGGCGCCCTCACCCACCCGGCGACGGCGGACGCGCACCTGGCCGACGCGCTGGTCGCCGTCTCCCGCGGGGACCCGAGCGTTGCGGAGCGCGAGCTGCGGGCCGCCGCTCTCCGGGCGACCGTCGACGACCGCTCACAGACCGCGTGGATCGCGTACGCGATCGGGCGCGAACTCGGCAGCGTGATGGATGAGGAACCCACCGCTCCCCTGCCCTCCGGCTCGCCGCCCCCGATCGTCGTGGAGGCGCTGGTCGCATCCCGGGCGCGGAGGGCGAGGCGGAACGGCGACCCGGCCGCGGCTCTCGCGGTGCTCGCGGACCGCTCGCCGGCGGCGAGCGCGGTGCTCTTCGAGCGCGGCGTTGCGTGCGTCGCCCTCGGCCGATCGGCGCACGCGAGGGAGGCGCTCCGTCTGCACTCGGGCTTGCCGGACTCCGGGGAGCCGCTGCACCGCATCCGGAGCCTCGTGCTGGCCACATCGCTCTCGGCCATGCGCGGGCGCACCCCGCGGACCGACGACCTGCTCGTTCAGGCGCTGCGCATCGCGGACGAATACGGCCTGGTCTCGGTGTTCCTGGATGCGGGCCCCGACACCACGTCGCGCATCCTGGGACTCGGGCTGCCCTCGCTGCCGCCGGTGGCGACGCAGGTGATCCGCTGCGCCTCGACGGCCGCACAGGCCGCGGACGGCGCCGGCCTGGCGGAGCCGCTCACCGACCGGGAGCGCGAACTCCTCGTCCTCCTCCCGACCGGTTTCACCAACACGCAGCTCGCGGACCGCTACTTCGTGTCCGTCAACACCATCAAGAGCCACATGGCGCACCTCTACCGCAAGCTCGAGGTCTCCACCCGCAGCGGCGCCATCGAGCGCGCGACGCTGCTCGGCCTCATCCGGCCCTGGTCGGACGGGGGGACATCGGCGGCGGACGGCGGGTTTGGCCCGGGGCGACGGACCGGGTAGTCTGGGCCACAGCCTCACATCCCAGTGAATCACTGGGATCCCGGGCCGCGCGAGTGTAGTTCAATGGTAGAACCTCAGCTTCCCAAGCTGATAGCGCGGGTTCGATTCCCGTCACTCGCTCCACGTGTCACTTCCGGTTGTCACCTGCCGCCGGGATCAGACCCTCCTCGATCAGCCGGCTCCACAGCGCGGTTGGGATCGGCTTCTCCATCAGCTGCGCGTTCGCCGCTATCTGCGCGGCCGTGTCCGCTCCCGTCACGACGGTGGTGACCGCCGGGTGCCGGAGCGGGAATTGCAGCGCGAGCTGCGGCACTGTCACCCCGTACTCGCCGGCGACGTCCGCTATGCGGTTCGTGCGTGCCACCAGTGACTGCGGCGGCTGGGCGTAATCGAAATGCGCTCCGGGGCGCGGCCGGTCGGTGGCCAGCAGACCGGAGTTGAACACGGCGGCGACGACCACCTGAACCCCGCGCTCCTCCGCCGCCGGCAGCAGGTCGCGTGCGGCGGAATCGTCAAGCAGGGTGTAGCGGCCGGCGCACATGACCACGTCGAGGTCCGTCTCGCGGACGAACCGGGCGAGCATGGCCGACTGGTTCATCCCGGCACCGTAGGCGCGGATGATGCCCTGCGACCGCAGCTCGTCGAGGGCCGGGAACGCCGTGTCGAGCGCCTCCCGCTCGTGGTCGTCCGGGTCGTGGACGAAGAGCACGTCGATGCGGTCCACGCCGAGCCGGATGAGCGACTCCTCGACCGAGCGGAGGATGCCGTCGCGGGAGTAGTCGACCCGGCGACGCGAGGTGGCCGGGGTGTCGAACAGGTTCGGGAGGTCGGTGTCACCGGGCCGGTAGTCCGGGTTGGGCTCCAGGAGGCGCCCGACCTTGGTCGACAGGATGTGCTGGTCGCGCGGCAGGCCGCGGAGCGACTCGCCGAGCCTCCGCTCCGAGAGTCCCAGTCCGTAGTGCGGCGCGGTGTCGAAGTACCGGATGCCGGCCTCCCACGCGGCGGGCACGATGCCGGGCCAGACGTCGTCCGGCCGGGCACTGTAGAGGTTGCCCAGCGCGGCCGCGCCGTACCCGAGAGGGCCGAGCGGCAGGCGCGCGGGACGGTCGGGCTCAGCCCGCGAGACGGAGGAAGGCGTCGGCATCCAGCGTCACCTCCTCGCCGGCGTCGAGCGGGACGCGGATGCGGCCCTCGTCCAGTCGGACGACGACGTCGCCGCTCCCCGCGGTGCGCGTCAGCGTCGCGCTCGTGAGCGCGCCGCCGTCCCAGGTGAGGTCGACGGTGATCCCCCCGCGGGCTCGCAGGCCGCGGACGGAACCCTCCCCCCAGCTCGGCGGCAGCGCGGGCAGCAGGACGAGCTCGCCGGAGTGGCTCTGCAGCAGCAGCTCCGCCAGTGCCGCGGGGAGCCCGAGGCTCACATCCACCTGGAACGGCGGGTGAGCGCGCAGGAACGTGGGCACGAGTCCGCCCCAGGCCCACCGCTCCGCTCCGCGGAGCTCGGGGTCGCCGTCCGGCGGGAGGAACGTGCTGCGGAGGATCGCCTCGGCGCCGGCGCCGTCGCGGAGGCGGGCGCGGAGGGCGATCGACCACGTCCAGGGCCAGCCCTCGGCGGGATGCGCACGTCCGGACACGAAGGCGGCGGCGGCCGCCGCGAGCGCGGGGTCGCGGTCGGCGTCGATGCGGCCGAGCGGATACAGCCCGACCAGGGCGGAGAAGTGACCGTGGGCGGGGTTCGGGTCGTCGCGGTCGACGTGCCACTCGCGGATGCGGCCGTCCGCGCCGACGGCGTCCGGTTCGATGCGGGGAACGGCGCGCCGCGCACGGTCGACGACGTCGTCCTCCTCGTGCCCGAGGACGGCCGCGGCCTCCACCAGGTCGTCGAGCACCTGAGCGATCAGCGCACGGTCGATGGCGGTCGCCCGGTCGATCGCCGCGACGCCGTCGCCGTGGACGAAGTGGTTCTCCGGCGAGGTGGAGGGGTTGGTCACGAGCCACGGGCCGCCCTCGTCGAGCAGCCAGTCGAGAGCGAAGGCGGCCGCGCCGTGAAGGATCGGCCAGGCCCGGTCCCGCAGCCAGCGGGAGTCGAGGGTGAAGCGGTAATGCTCCATCAGGTGTGTGGTCAGCCAGGTGCCACCGGTCATCCAGACCGCCCAGGCGGGGTCGCCGTGACCACGGCCGACGGGGAGCGGCCAGCCCCAGAGGTCGGTGTTGTGGTGGCCGACCCAGCCTCGGGCGCCGTAGAGGGCTTCGGCGGCGATCGCGCCGGTCTCGGCCATGACCTCCACGAGGTGGACGAGCGGCTCGACGGTCTCCCCGAGTCCGGTCGTCTCGGCGGCCCAGTAGTGCATCGGCACGTTG
Source organism: Leifsonia sp. 22587 (assembly GCF_052044215.1). Taxonomy (NCBI): domain Bacteria; kingdom Bacillati; phylum Actinomycetota; class Actinomycetes; order Micrococcales; family Microbacteriaceae; genus Leifsonia; species Leifsonia sp. 22587. The sequence goes on along the minus strand of NZ_JBQENB010000003.1, from coordinate 687,167 downwards.
ATGTTGGTCGTGTAGTTCGACGACCAGGGCGGACGCAGGTCGTCGTTCCACAGGCCCTGGAGGTTCACCGCGGGACCGCCCGGGCGCGAGGCGGAGACGAGCAGGTAGCGCCCGTACTGGAACAGCGCCGGAGCGATGGCCGCCTGGTCGTCGTCGGCTGTCAGCCGGTCGACGACCACGACCTCCGGCGTCCCCGCGAGACGCAGGGACGCTGCCGTGAGGAGCGGCCGCACGTCCGCGACGTGCCGGGCCAGCGCGTCCTCCGCACCGCGGGCGACGGCCACCCGGGCGCGCGCCGTCGCCCGCTCGAGGTGCCGGTCGAGCCCAGGGACCGACGAGCGGTCGCGGAACCAGTCCTCCGCCGCCGTCGAGGAGGCGAGCGCCAGTCTCACCGTGGTCGCACCCGTGATCTCCAGCCGGTCGCCGACGACGGTCTGCTGCCCGTCCGTCGTCACCGCCGTCACGGCCGCGGCGACGTTCTCCCAGCCGTCGACGACGCCGTCGGCGGGGTGTCCCGGGCGCGCCGGGTCGCCCGCCCAGCGGAACGGCGCCACGTCCGTCTCGTGGAGCGGTGCGCCGTCCAGGGGCAGCTCGACGCCGAGTTCCAGGCCGCCCGGCTCCACCCGCAGCGACCGCCGTCGCAGCCGGGTGGTCAGTTCGAGGGAGACGTCGAAGCGTCCTCCGTCGGCCGCCAGTTCGACCTGCAGCGCATCGTCCGGGCGGCTCGCCCACACGCGGCGCGTGACCGAGACGAGGTCGTTGGCGATGCGGTCCGTGTAGACGGCGTCCTCCAGGTCGAGTGTCCTCCCCTCGAAGGCGAGAGCGGCGCCGGCCGCAGAGAACCGCGTCCGCAGGTCGACATAGGGAAGGAACTCCTGGCTGTACGTGCCCTCGAACGCCCTGAGCATCCGATCGGCGTCGGCGAGGCGGTCCTCGCGCACCGCCCTCCGCACCTCCTCCAGCGCCGCAGGGTCCGCGCCGGCGCGGACGAGGGCGTGGAGCTCGGCGCGCCAGGCGTCCGGGGCGCCGGACCAGACGGTTCCGTCGTTGACCTGGAGATGGAGGCCGTCGGTGCCGGCGAGGATCATCGCGCCCAGCCGGCCGTTGCCGATCGGGCTGCCCTCGATCCATCGGGCGGGCGGCCCCTCCCAGCGCAACCGCCGGGTCATGCGGCGCTCCCCGTCGAACCGAAGCGCTCACGCAGCACCGCGAGCGCACCCTGCCGGTCCTGCGTCCCGCCGGCCTCATGCCCGGCGGCGGGCCATTCCCGGAACACGACCGGTGCCGCGTAGGCGTCGGCGGCGGCGCGCGCGGTCTCGGGCGGGCAGATGTCGTCGGCGAGGCCGTCGGTGATCCAGCCCGGCGCAGTGGCGTGGCGGGCGGACGTGACGCCGTCCACATACGCGAGGGTGCGCGCGACAGCGTCGGCGCGGTCGGGGTGCTCGATGAGGTACTCGCGCAGCTCCAGCCAGGGACCCTGCGCTGCAAGCCGGACACCGTCCGGCGCGTCGGTCAGGAACGGCGCCTGCGCGAGCACCGCGACGAGATCCGGGACCAGCGCGCCGACGCCCAGGGCGATCCCGCCGCCCTGGCTGTTGCCGATCGCGGCGATGCGCGTCGCATCCACGTCGTCGAGCGCGCGGAGCGCGTCGACCGCGCGGGCCGCGTCCACGAAGACGCCCCGGTAATAAGAGGTGCGCGGGTCGAGGATCCCCTCCAGCAGGTGACCGGTGCTGCCGCCGCCCTGTCCGTGGGTGTCGACGATCAGCTGGGCGAATCCGGCTGCCGGCCACGTGAGGTCGTCGATCGGCGACAGCCGGCCCGCGCCGTAGCCGTTCGCGTGCACGATGCCCGGCAGGGGCTCCGTGCGGTGATGCGGGAGCCGTAGCCAGCCGCGGACGCGACGGCCGTCGTACCCGCAGAAGGAGATGTCGAAGACGTCGACGGCGGTGAGGCCGGTGTCGACGGGTGCCAGGCGCAGGTCGAGCGGATGGCGGCGGGCGTCGCCGAGCGCCTCGTCCCAGAACTCCCTGTAGTCGTCGGGGGTCGGCAGCGGCTCGTGGCCGAGCACGGACGGGTGGGCGGGACGGCTCATGCGGCGAACCTCTCGAGGTCGGCCGGGTACTCGAGCCCGGCGGGGAGGGCGATGCCCGGTGTTGTCGGTGCGTGCAGCATCCCGTCGGCGTCCACGGCGGGCTCACGGCGGACCGGGTTCGATGTGACGAGCGACTCGTAATAGGTCGTGTTGGAGATCGCCATGCACAGATGATGCGTCGGGATGTCCGAGCCGTGCACCTCGGCGCGCAGGAGGAACGAGTCGGCGAGGTGTGCGGTGCGCATGGCGCCGGTGATGCCGCCACGCAGGTTCGTGCTCGTGCGGACGCCGAAGGTGGCTGCGCCCGCGCGGATGAAGTCGGCGGAGTCGAAGTGCGCGCCGTCCGAGGTCTCCCCGACGAGCAGCGGGATCCGGACGGAGCGGGCCAGTGCCGCGTAGGCGCCTACGCTGAACTCGCGCATCGGCTCCTCGTACCAGAGGTATCCGGCGTCGGCGAGCGCGTCGCCGAGGCGGATCGCGTCGGGCAGGTCGAAGCCCGCGGAGCCGTCGTACATCAGGGGGACCGCGTCGCCGACGTGCTCCCGCAGCGCGAGCGCGAGCTCCGCATCCCGGCGGGCGTCGCCCCACGCGTGCAGCTTGACACCGCGGTACCCGAGCGCGAGGGCCTGGTCGGCGACGTCGAGGAACTCGGGGATGTCTGCGAACGTGCTCGTGGAGGCGTAGGCCGGGATCTCGGTGCGGAAGCCGCCGAGCAGGCGCCAGACCGGCTCGCCCTGCACACGGCCCGCCAGATCCCAGAGCGCCGTGTCCACCAGGCCGAGCACGTAGAGCGGGAGCTCGTGGATACGGTCGAGCTCCCACACGCGGTGCCACAGCCACTCGCGCTGCAGCGGGTCCGCTCCGAGCAGCTCGGGGCGGAAGACGTTCTCCGCCAGGTAGGAGAGCACTGCCCACGCCCCCGGCCGGGAGAGGAAGGCGACGCCCTCCGCACCCGTGTCGGTGCCGATCCGGAGGACCGCGCCGTCACCGGTCGCCGGGCTGCCGCTGAGGCCGTCCCGCCACCGGAACGGCGGGTCGGCGGGAGGCACGGCGACGCGGAACGCCTCCACGTGGGTGATCTTCATCGAGAGCTCCAGGGATGGGGTGGGCCGGGACGCGGAGTCCCGGCCCACCCGGTGGATCAGCGGACGGAGTAGCGGACGGCGTCGGTGCGCATCACGTCACCCGACTCCTTGACCGCCATGAAGGTGTGCGGCCCGGCGCGGAGCCCGGTCGCACTGAACAGCGTCTGCTGGGTGCGGCGGGTGTCGCTGTGCGTGTCGACGCGCTTGACGAGCTTGCCGTCGATGTACACGTCCACGACACCCTGGTCGGGAGCCGTCGCGCCGATCCAGTCGACACCCGTCCCGGTGAAGGCGTAGGACACCGAGGCGCCCGCGGTCTTCGTCGAGTGGACGTCGTCCAGGTAGTCGCCGCGGAACCCGACGTTCAGCGTGGTCGCCCCGACGGGCAGCGTCGCCAGGTACGTCGTGCTCAACGTGACCGTCGACCCGGACACCGAGTAGTCGGTGCCCTTCGTGAGCGCCTTGCCGTTCGCCGTGATGCCGGTGAACTCGTCCGGGTCGCGGAGGACGCCGAAGCTGGCCGCGGCCGGTGCCTTGGTGTCGAACGACACGGAGGACGGGTCGATCAGGTTCGGCTGGATCACGTCGAGCCGGTCGATCAGCATGAACTGCCCGGACTTCATGACCACGCGCAGCGTGTGCTGCCCGTTGGTCAGGTCGTTCGTCGTGAAGACGACCTGCTGCGCGGTGTGCGAAGCGGTCGGGATGTTGGCGCTGACCGTCTTCACCAGCTGCCCGTCGATGTACACGTCCGCGTCGCCCTCGGACGAGTCGAGCTCGGTGTAGTACGAGATGCCGGTCCCGGTGAAGGTGTACGAGAACGAGTCGCTGCCCGGGTGCTCGGCGTAGTGGACGTCGTCCTGGTAGTCGCCGAAGTTGCGCCCGTTGCTGTACCCCCACTGCCCGGAGTACGTGATCCCGGGGTCGGTGTCGTTGACGGTCGTGGTGCGGGTCGGGCCGGTGGGCGTGGACGGCGCGGGCGAGCCCGTGTCCGTCACGTTCACGGTCAGCGGCTGGGAGGTCGAGGCGACCTCGGCCCCGCCGTTGCGGGTCCAGTCGCCGCCGTACTTCATGCCGAGCGCGTCGTCGTTGACCGTGACGGTGGCTCCCTTGTCGGGCGTCACCTTCAGCAGCCGGACGCCGTGGATCGGCACGTCGGAGGCGGTGAAGCCGGTGGCGGCCTTGCCGAGGTTCTTGCGCGCCCACAGGTCGCGGACCGTCGCCGACCCCTTCAGCCCGATGTCGGACCACTTCGCGCTCACGTCCGACTCCGATCGCCCGAGGTTGAACAGTGCGACGGTGTAGCTGCCGTCCGCGTTGGGGGCGTACCAGACCTGCTGCTTGGAGGTGGTGGAGACGGGACGCGCGGGCACACCGGCCTGGTCGACGGCCACCACTTCGGGGTTGGTCAGCAGGTCGATCCCGAACTGGTCGAGGTTCGTCAGATCGTTGCCGGTGTACATCGGCGCCGCGGAGATCGCCCACAGTGTGGTGGCCGTCCGCCGCTCGTCCGGGGTCAGGCCGTCCATCTTGCCGTTGCCGACGTCGAGCGAGTCGAAGTCGTTCCACCCGCCGGGTCCGGCGTGACGCCACCAGTCGGCCGCGCGCGGGAACAGACGGTTGATGTTGTCCCACTGGGTGAGCGCCTCTCCGCCGCAGTAGCACTCGACGTCCCACTCCACGCGCCAGCCGTTGGCGTACTGCTTCCAGTAGTCGGCGTAGTTGATGTCGAGCGCCCACGAGATCTCGAACCAGATCTTGTGTGCCTTCAGCGCCTTCGACCACGCGGCGACGTCGTCGCGTGCGTCCACCGATCCGTCGCTGATGCCCGAACCGGGGGTGACGCTGTCGAACTTGACGAAGTTCACGCCCCAGGAGGCGAGCTGGTCGACGATGGAGTCGACGTACTTCTGGGAGCACGGGTTCGTGAAGTCGATGCGGTAGCCGATCTTCCAGTAGTCGGCCTGCTGCAGCGGCTGCTTCACGATGTCGTGGGTCGTGCAGCCGGGGGCGTTCGCGATGGGGTACGCCTTCTCGTACACGGCCGGGGAGATGCCCGGGATCAGGTACACGCCGAACTTCTGGCCGTTCGCGTGGACGTGGTCGATCACCTTCTGCAGGCCCTGCGGGTAGAGCTTGGCGCTCGGGGTGGGGCGGCCGTTCCCGTCGACCCCGTCGCTCCAGCCGGCGTCGACGTTGATGTGGTCGTAGCCGGCCTTCTGCAGCTTCGCGCGCATGGCGTCGGACTGGGCGATGAGCTGGTCGCCGGTGATCCACTGCCCGTTCGTGTAGACCTGCATGCTGTAGCTGCTCCAGCCCATGTAGGGCTTCTGCGCCCAGGGGTCGCCGGTCGTGGCAGGGGGCTGGATGGGCGTGGGCACGTCGGCGGACTTGGCGGACGCCTTGGTGGACGCCTTCGCGGTCGGTGATGCGGTGGGCGACGGGGTTCCGGTCGGCGACGGCGTCGCCGTCGGCGACTCGGTCGGCGTCGGTGTCGCGGTCGTCGTGGGCGGCGGCGTCGGCGACGCGGTGGCGGGCAGCGCGGCGGCCGCCACCAGTCCCAGCGCCGCGACCGTCACGGCCGCAGCCTGCAGGCCGCGACGCGCACGTGTCATGCGGGTCATGCGTTCTTCCTCTCTGAAGAGCCCGGCGCTCGGCGTCAGGCGGTGATGCGGTGGGCCGTCTATGGGAGCGGGAGTGCGTCCGGCCGGGTCACTCCCGGACCAGGTCGAACAGCATCCCCTGCTGCGGATTGAGGGTGGGCATCGGAACACCGGCCGTCGCGAGCACGGAGCCGGGCAGTGCGATGCCCTCGGGGTTCAGGGCGGCGGTGATCCAGGAGGGGTCTGCGCTCTGGTGCCGGCTGGCGACGCCGAACTCGTCCCGGATGCGGACGGTGTAGCGCGCTCCCGCGTCGAGGCCGGGGAACCGGACCCGGCCGGACTGGCCCGGCGCCGACGTCGCGAGACGCGCCCAGGTGTAGACCGCGCGGCCGCCGTCCTGGGCGATGATGCCGGTCAGCACGGCGGCGTCGTCGGCGAGGTCGGCGTTGACCACCCGCCCGCTGTGGATGAGCTCGCGCAGTTCGCGGTAGACCGCACCCCAGCGGGCGATCGCCTCGAGGTCGTCGTCGTCCGCCTCCTGCAGGTCCCACTCGATGCCCGCGTGCGCGGTGAGCGCGACGACCAGCCGGAAGGAGAGGTCGGTGCGCCGCGAGGTGGTGTGCGACCTGGCGGCGCCGAGGTGCGAGCCGATGAGCTCCGGCGGCACGAGCATCCGGGTCCAGCGCTCGATCTGCAGGCGCTCGACCGGGTCGTTGCAGTCCGAGGCCCAGACCCGGTCCGTCCGCTGCAGGATGCCGAGGTCGACACGGCCACCGCCGCCGGAGCAGGTCTCGATCTCGAGGTGCGGGTGCCGCTCGCGGAGCGTGTCCAGCATCCGGTAGAGAGCCAGCGTCTGCTCGTGGACGGCGGGGCGGTCGATGCCCGCGTACCCGCTGACCGCCTCCGACAGGTCCCGGTTGTGGTCCCACTTGATGTAATCGACCGCGTACTCGTCGACGATCGCGCTGATCTGCCCGAGCACGTGCTCGTAGGCCTCCGGCCGGGTCAGGTCGAGCACGTACTGGTCGCGCGCTGCGGCCCCGAGCTCCCGCGGGCCGAGCACCCATTCCGGATGCGCGCGCGCCAGGTCGGAGTCGAGGTTGACCATCTCGGGCTCCACCCAGATGCCGAACTGCATCCCGTGCGCCCGCACCTCCTGGACCAGCGGGGTGAGCCCGTCCGGCCACACCGTGCGGTCGACCACCCAGTCGCCGAGGCCCGCGTTGGCGTCGCGACGGTCGTGGAACCAGCCGTCGTCGAGCACGAAGCGCTCCACGCCGACGCGCGCGGCGCGCCCGACCAGCGCCGTCAGCCGGTCGAGGTCGTGGTCGAAGTAGACCGCCTCCCAGGAGTTCAGGGTGAGGGGACGCGGTGTGCGGGGATGCGACGGCCGGGCACGCAGGCGGCGGTGCAGCCGGTCGGCGATCCCGTCGAGGCCCTCGCCGGACCAGACGAACAGGGCGGTGGGCGCCACGTAGCGGTCGCCCGCCTCGAGTGCGATCTCACCCGGGCCCAGGCCTTCGCCCGCTCCGAGCACCGCCGAGAAGGCGCCGGCGCCCTCGGTCAGCCGCTCGACGACGTACTCGGCGTCGCCGCTCCAGGCCAGGTGCGTCGCCCACGCCTCGCCGCGGCCGAAACCGAGGTCCTCGGTGCCCGCGACGACGAGGAACGGTGCGTCGTGCCCGGGCTTGCCGCGGTGCGCGCGGCGCACGTGGCTGCCGAAGAACAGCGGCCCGCGCTGCGGCGCCCGCTCCCGGCACCACTTGCCGGTGAAGTCGAGCACGTCGACGGCGCGCTCCGGCACTGGGAGGAGCACGCGCAGGGCGTCGAGCGTGTACGGGAGCGCTGCGCCGTCGCGGGCGAGGGACGCGTCCCGCACCAGGGCGATGTCGACCGACAGCACACCGTATGCGTCCAGGACGATGGTCATGGTCGAGCGGAGGCCGGTGATCTCGTCGGCGAGGTCGATCTCGATCCGGCCGCCGTGCTCGCCGCCGTCGTCGTAGCGCACCGCCTCGGTGCGAGGGCGCGGCGTCGTCGCGGTCCCGGCGGCGTGGCCCTCCTGCGCGGGTGTGCCCGCCCAGCCCTCGTACTCCGTCGGCCACAGGCTGAACGTGCGTGGGATGTCGGGCGAGTTGTTGAGGAGCGCGGGCCCCGCCGTCTCGCGCAGGGCTTCCGCGGCGGCGTCGTCGAGGGGTCCGGGATCGGCTCCCCAGTGCAGGACGCGCGGCACGCGTCCCGCCGTGTCGATCACGAGGGATGTGCCTGCTGCGCGCAGGGCCAGAACGGCGCCATAGCCGTCGAGCATGAAGGAGCTCCTAGCGGATGTCGGTTATTTGACAGTGTCAATTAACCATGCCTAAGGTGTCGACTGCAACCTCGAGAAGGAATACCAATGACGATCTCCGGCGATCGAACCCTCCAGCTCGCGTGGCGTGAGCCCGCGGCGCACTGGGAGGAGGCCATCCCCCTCGGGGACGGCCGTCTCGGCGCGATGGTGTTCGGCGGCGAGACCGGTCGCTACCAGGTGAACGACGCCACGGTGTGGTCCGGGACGCCCGGCATCCCGGCCGAGGAACTGCGTCGCGTGCTCGCCGGCGGCGCCGGGCCGGAGCGCCTCGGCGAGGTCCGCACAGCGCTCGCGGACGGCGACCTCGCGCGCGCCGAAGACCTGCTGATGACCTTCGAGGGACGCTACAGCCAGGAGTTCCTGCCGTTCGTCGACCTCCGGGTGGAGATCCCCGGGGCCGCGCCTCGGGACGGCTCGCCCGCGCGCGTGCTGGACCTCGACCGCTCCCGTGTGGAGGAGTCGCTGGTCGCCGACGGCATCCGGATCGATCGCGTCTCCCGCGTCCACGACGGCGTGCTGCTGGTCGAGCTGGTCGCGGACGCGCCCCTCCCCGAGATCCGGCTCGCGCTGAGCACACCGCTCCGCGAACACGCGCGCACCGCGACGGACGGGATGCTGACGCTCGACATCGCCGTCCCGATCGACGGCGCCCCCCTTCATGAGCAGTCCGTGGTCCCGCCGCTCCGCTATGCGGAGCCGGGCGTCGGCACCTACGACGGCTTCGCCGCCGCGGCCCTCGCGGTGCGGAGCGACGGCACGACGGATGCCGGGGACCACGGTCTCACCATCCGCGGTGCCCGTCGGGTGCTCATCTCCCTCTCGTCGTCGACCCGCGCTGAGTCGTGGTGGGCCGGCGTGGACGACGAGTGGCGGACCGTCTCCACGGAGACGATCCGGAACCGCGCCCGGGATCGTGCGCGCGGCGCCATCGCCGCGGACACGGTCCCGGGCCGGGACGACGTCTCGCACGCTGCCGACCCCGCGCGGTTCGCGATCGGCGGCCGTCGCGAGGGGCGCTGGGATGTGGAGTCCGACATCCTCCGTGGAGACGACGACGCCCTCCGGGCCACCGTCGCCGCCGAGTACGGCCGGTACCTTCTGACGTCGTCGTCGCGCGCCGGTGGCCCGGCGGCGAACCTGCAGGGCATCTGGAACGGCGAACTGCGCCCGGCCTGGTCCTCGAACTACACGATCAACATCAACACGCAGATGAACTACTGGGCGGCTGGACCGCTCGGCGTGATCCCGCACGCGGAGCCGCTGATCTCGCTCGTCGAACGCCTCGCAGCGAACGGGCGGGATGTCGCCCGCGACCTCTACGGCTGCCGCGGCTGGGTCGCGCACCACAACACCGACCTCTGGGGCTGGAGCCTCCCCGTCGGCATGGGCCACGGCGCGCCCAGCTGGGCCATCTGGATGATGGGCGGCGTCTGGCTCACCCACTCCCTCTGGGACCACTGGGAGTTCTCCGACGACCGTCGCACGCTGCGCGAACGGATCTGGCCGCTGCTGCGCGGGGCGAGCGAGTTCTGCCTCGACTGGCTGCAGGTCGACGCCGACGGCCGTGTCTTCCTCGCGCCGTCCACCTCCCCCGAGAACGCCTACCTCGACGCCGACGGGGTCCCCCGGGCACTCGGGCTCACGGCGACGATGGACCTCGAGCTGATCCGTTCCCTGTTCCAGCGCGCGCTCCACGCGATCGAGCTGCTGGAGCTCGCCGATCCGCTCCGCGACGAGCTGGAGGCGGCGCTCGCACTCCTTCCGGATCTCGGCATCGGCAGCGACGGGCGCCTGCTGGAGTGGTCGGAGGAGGTGCCGGAGCACGAGCCGGCGCACCGTCACCTCTCCGCGCTGGTCGGCCTGTACCCGCTCGACCTGATCACCCCGGAGGGCACGCCGCAGACAGCCGACGCCGCCCGTCGCTTCCTCGATGCGCGCGGACCCGGCGCGATGGGTTGGTCGTGGGCGTGGAAGATCGCCCTCCGCGCCCGCCTCGGCGACGGCGAGGCCGCGCACGACCTGCTCACGCAGGCGCTCACCCCTTACGACGGGGATGCGCGGCGCCACGGACCGGTCGACGGCTCGGAATGGGGCGGCCTCCTGCCGAACCTGTTCAGCACGCATCCGCCGTTCCAGATCGACGGCAACCTGGGCTTCCCCGCCGCGATCGCCGAACTGCTCCTGCAGAGCCACGCGGGAGCCGTCCATCTGCTGCCCGCGCTGCCCGAGGCCTGGCCCGAGGGCCGCGTGACCGGGCTCGGCGCGCGCGGCGGACTCCGGGTGGATCTGGCGTGGTCGGGCGGACGCCTCGAGTCCGCGGTCGTGCACAATCCGGGGACCGAGCCGCGGGCGGTCCGCGTCCGCTACGGGAGCACCGAGGCGGAGGTGCTCCTGTCCGCCGGGGGCGAGCACGCCATCCAGCTCGCGCCCGACACGGCCGGCACCGCATGAACGACGAGACGCTGACGCGGACGACGCTGCTCGGGGCCTCCTCGGACGCGGCGACCCGCGTGTTCACCACCATCCTCACCCGCAGCCCGATCAGCCGGACCGACGTCTCCCGGTTGACCGGGCTGTCGCAGGCCGCCGTCACCAAGGCCGTGACACCTCTCGTCGCCGCCGGCCTCGTCAACGACTCCCTCGACCCGACCCCGACGGGCCTTCCCGGCCGCCCGGTCAGCCCGGTCGCCGTTGTGCCGGATGCCGTCGTGGCGCTCGGGGTCAAGGTGAACGTCGACGAACTGGTCGGTGTCGCCACCGACCTCACCACCCGGATCATCACGTCCGACCGCCTCCCGCTGCTCTCGCACGATCCCGTCGCGGTCGCCGACGCCATCGTCGCGATGTGCGACCGCCTGCAGGAGGGGCTCGGCGGCCTGGAGGCGCGGCTGGCGTGCATCGGCGTCTCCGTGTCCGGCGACGTGGACAGCGACACCGGCATGGTCCGCGACTCCGCCCTGATGGGCTGGCGGGGCGTCGACCTGGGCGCGCTCCTCCGCGAGAGGTTGGGGGTGACCATCGTCGTGGAGAACGACGTCCGCGCCCTCACCATCGGCGAGCACTGGTTCGGGGTGGGACTCGGCACCGGCTCCTTCGCGATCGTGACGATCGGTCGCGGCATCGGCAGCGGCCTGCACCTGAACGGCGAAGTCGTCGAGGGCGCCTACGGCGTCGCGGGCGAGATCGGCCACCTGCCGCTCACCTCGCGCGACCGCCTGTGCGCGTGCGGGCGCCGCGGCTGCGTGGAGGCGGTCGCCGCGACGGACGCGATCGTGGCCGCCGTCTCCGCCGCGCACGGCCGGGCGTTCCCCATCGGCGAGGCCGTCGACCTGGCCCGCGCGGGCGACTCCGCCGCCGCGGGCGCCTTCGCCGAGGCGGGGACCGTCATCGGCGCGGCGATCGCCAGCGTGGTCAACATGATCGGCCCCGAGCTCGTCATCATCGGCGGCGAGGGCGTCGCCAACTTCGACCTCTTCGAGGGGCCGCTCCGCCGGTCCTATGCTGAGCACGTCTTCGGCTCCGCCGACCGCTGCCGCATCGTCGTCCGCCCGCACACCTTCGAGGACTGGGCGCGGGGCGCCGCGGCCAGCGCCATCCGCTCCCTTGTCGTCTGAAAGGAACCCCATGCGATTTCTGCGCCTCGGCGCCCCCGGTGCCGAGATCCCGGCCGTCAGCGACGGCGACGGCACCTGGGACCTCCGTCCCCTCACCGCCGACATCGACGGCGCCTTCCTCGCCGCCGACGGGCTCGCCCGGGCGGAGGCCGCCGCGCGTGCGGGAGACCTGCCGCCGCTCGACCCGTCCGGGCTCCGTGTCGGCGCACCGATCGCCCGCCCGCAGGCTGTGATCTGCATCGGGATGAATTACGCGGCGCACGCGCGCGAGTCCGGCTCCGAGCCGCCGGGAGACATTGTGGTGTTCTACAAGCACCCGAACACCGTCGTCGGCCCGTACGACGACATCCTGCTGCCGCCCGGCTCGACGACCACCGACTGGGAGGTGGAGCTGGCCGTCGTGATCGGGCGCCGTGCCCGCTACCTGGACTCGCCCGAGGAAGCGCTGGCGCACATCGCCGGCTTCGCTGTCGCCAATGACGTCTCGGAGCGCGAGTACCAGCTGCAGCGCTCCCTCGGCCAGTGGAGCAAGGGCAAGAGCTTCGAGACCTTCAACCCGCTGGGGCCGTGGCTCGTCCCGGCCGCCGAGGTCGGCGACGGCTCCGGCCTGGGCATCCGGTCGCGGGTGAACGGCGAGCCCCGGCAGGACTCGTCCACCAGCGACCTCGTCTTCGGCGTCGCGGACATCATCCACCGGCTCAGTCGCTTCATGGTGCTGGAGCCGGGTGACCTCATCAACACCGGGACCCCGGAGGGCGTCGGGCTCTCCGGCCGTTTCCCCTACCTCGGCGCCGGCGACGTCGTCGAGGTGACCATCGACGGGCTGGGCGAGCAGCGCTCGGTCGTCCGCCCCGCGCCCTGACCCGTAAGGAGACCCCCATGTCCCACTTCGACGGACTCGTCGCCGCTGTCACCGGCGGCGCCTCCGGTCTCGGCCGCGCCATCGCCGACGAGCTCGCCGCGCACGGCGCCCGCGTCTTCGCGCTCGACCTCGACCCCGATGCGGTGGCGGCGCCGCACACCGGCATCCGCTGCGACATCGGCGACGACGCCAGCGTCCGCGACGCGATCGCCGAGGTCGTCGCTCAGTCCGGACGTCTCGACATCGTCATCGCGAACGCCGGGATCGGCGCGCAGGGCGACGTCGAGGCGAACGACGACGCCGAGTGGATGCGCGTGCTCAACGTCAACGTGATCGGCTCGGCCCGGACCGTCCGGCACGCCATGCCGCACCTACGGCTGTCGCCGTCCCCCGCCGTGGTGCTGACCAGCTCCATCGCCGCGTGGGCCGGGTTGCCGCAGCGCGTGCTGTACTCGGCTTCGAAGGGCGCGATCTCGGCGATGACACTCGCGATCGCCGCCGACTGCCTGCCGCTCGGCATCCGCGTCAACGCCGTCGCCCCCGGCACCGCCGACACTCCCTGGGTGAGCCGGCTGCTGGACTCCGCCGCCGACCCCGAGGCGGAGCGTGCTGCGCTGGAGGCCCGGCAGCCCAGCGGTCGCCTGGTGCGTCCGCAGGAGGTCGCGGAGGCGGTCGCCTACCTGGCGTCGCCGAGCTCCGGGTCGAGCACCGGCGTCATCCTGCCGGTCGACGGCGGGATGTACTCGCTGCGTCCGCGGCGCTGAGGTCAGGGCAGGCGGTACACGCGCCGCGCGGTGCCGCCGAGCACCTCGCGCGTCCCGTCCGCATCCAGTCCGGACAGCAGCGCGAGGGTGAACTCCATCGTCTCCGCGTAGCTCGTCGCCAGCGTCGACACGGGCCAGTCGCCGCCGAACAGCACCCGGCCCGGCCCGAACGCCTCGAGCACGGTGCCGCTGAACGGACGCAGGTCGTCCGCGGACGCCCGCCCGGAGGAGCCGAGCGTGGTGAGGCCGGAGAGCTTGACGGCGACGTTCGGCCGCTCGGCCAGCTCGAGGATCAGCTCGCGCCAGATCGACACCTCGTTCGCGCCTGCGCCGACCGGCGGCGAGCCGAGATGGTCGACCACGAGCTGCAACCCCGGAAGCTCGTCGGCGACGACGAGCGCATGCACGAGGTGGCGCGGCAGCACGCCGATCACATCGAAGGCGAGTTCCCGAGCCGCCAGCTGCGCGAGTGACTCATGGACCGCAGGCTGTGCCAGCCATTCCGGGTCCGGTTCGTCGTGGATGAGGTGGCGCAGCCCCACGAGCGGACCCGACGCCGCGTACTCGTCCAACGTCGCGCCGAGCCCGTCGGGGTTCAGCAGGTCCGCCCAGGCGACGACGCCGGCGACCCGCGTCGAACCCGTGGCGACGGCGAACATGGCTCGCGTGTCCGCCTCCGTGTCCGCCGCCTGCACGAGGATGGCCTGCTCGACGCGGGCGGCGTCCAGTTGCGGCTCGACCTCGGCGATGCGGAACGTGCGGTTGATCGGCGCGACCGCATCCGAGAGCCAGCCGTACACGCCGTGCTCGAGGTCCCAGAGGTGGAGGTGCGCATCGATGGTCACTGCCATATCCTATAGGCAATAGCATTCCGCCCCGGCTGATCGGAGACCCGATGACCGACACCTTCTCCATCCCGACCGTGGACGGCACGATCGTCAGCGCGGAAGCCTGGCTCAGCGACCTCGAGGTGGAGACCGTCCGCACCGATGCGATGCAGTCGTTCCTCAAGCAGGAGACGATCTTCGTCCGGCTCCGCACGGCCGACGGGATCGAGGGGCTGGGCTACAGCTACACGATCGGCACCGGCGGCCGCGCCGTCCTCAGCCTGCTCCGCGAGACGCTGCTGCCCGCGCTCGTCGGACTGGATGCGAACCGGCCGGAGCACGTCTGGCGCGCCCTCCACTCGACGACCCGCGCCACGACGGTCGGCGTGATCACGTCACTCGCGCTCGCGGCCGTCGACACCGCCGTCTGGGACGCGCGCTGCCGCGCGGCGGGGCTGCCGCTCTGGGTCGCGGCGGGCGGCGCGGAGCCCTCCATCCCCCTCTACGACACCGAGGGAGGCTGGCTCCACTTCGACACCGACGAGCTGGTCGCCCAGGCCCTCGAATCCCAGCGGCGCGGCCTCGGCGGGGTGAAGGTCAAGGTCGGCAAGCCGCGGGCGCGCGAGGACTTCGAGCGGCTGGCGGCGGTCCGCGAGGCCGTCGGCGACACGATGGACATCATGGTGGACGCCAACCAGTCGATGACCGCGGCCGAGGCCATCCGTCGCGCCGCGCTGTTCGAGCAGCTCGACATCTTCTGGTTCGAGGAGCCGCTGCCGGCCGACGACATCGCCGGGCATCGCCGCCTGGCGGCCAGCACGCGCGTACCGGTCGCGGTCGGCGAGTCGATGTACTCGGTCGGACAGTTCCGCGAGTACCTGCAGTCGCAGGCGGCGTCGATCGTGCAGGTCGACGTGGCACGCATCGGCGGCATCACGCCGTGGCTGAAGGTCGCGCACCTGGCCGAGGCGTTCAACGTCGCCGTCGCCCCGCACTTCCTGATGGAGCTGCACGTCTCGCTGTGCTGCGCCGTCCCGAACGCGCTCTACCTGGAGCACATCCCGCAGCTGCGCGCCGTCACCCGGTCGGAGCTGGTCGTGGAGGCGGGACGCGCGCTCGCCCCGTCCACCCCCGGGCTCGGGATCGAGTGGGACCTCGACGCCGTCGACGACCTCCGGGTCGCGTGAGCGCCTGCAGGCCGACCTAGGATGTGCGCATGACCATCCACTCCGGGGAGCGCTTCCTGCCCGCACGGCGGGCGCTGGCCGACGACGTCTACGACGCCGTGCTCGGCCTCCTGATGGACCAGGTCATCGAGCCGGGCAGCCGGGCCAGCATCGACGGGATCGCCCGTCAGCTGAACGTCTCCCCCACCCCGGTCCGCGAGGCGCTCGCGCGGCTCGAGTCGGAAGGCCTCGTGGTCAAGCAGGCGCTGAAGGGCTACACGGCAGCGGCGCTGCTCGACGAGGCCGGCCTGCGGCATCTCTTCGAGATGCGGCGGCTGCTGGAGCCGTACGCGACACGGCGCGCGGCGACCGAGCTCGACGGCGGGACGCTCGACCGGCTGGGAGAGGTCTGCGACGCGATGCAGCGCAGCGGCCGGGCGACGCAGAGCGGCGACGACCGGTTCGAGGACTACAAGGAGTTCGCGGAGCAGGACGCGGAGTTCCACCGGCTGATCGCCGAGCACTCCGGCAACGCCCTGCTGGGGGATGCGATCGCTCGGCTCCGGGCGCACACCCACCAGTACCGGATCTACTTCCGTCACGGCGTCGTCGACGAGACCTCCGAAGAGCACCTGGCGGTGCTGGAGGCACTGCGGGCGAACGACGCCGATCGGGCCGAGCGGGCGATGCGGGACCACATCGACCGGTCGTATGCGCGCATCTCGGCCAGCCTCTCGGAGAACGCCGGCTGAAGCCACGGCGCCCGGGAGGCGGCATCCCCTTCTCGCTCGTCCAGCGATCCTATAGGATATAGCCGACATGAGCCAAGGAAGGCCTCCGATGAGCACCGTTACCGCATTCGACACCGTCGACGTCCGCTTCGAGACATCCGCCCTGCTGGACGGGTCCGACGCCATGAATCCCGACCCCGACTACTCCGCCGCCTACCTCCGGCTGCGCACGGACGCCGCCGATGGGCACGAGGGCCATGCATTCGTCTTCACGATCGGCCGCGGAAACGACGTCCAGGTGGCGGCGATAGAGGCGGTCGCCGAGCGCGTCGTCGGGCGCGACCTGGAGGCGGACCTCGCCGACCTGGGAGGCTTCTGGCGAGAGCTCGTCCACGACTCGCAGCTGCGCTGGCTCGGCCCGGAGAAGGGCGTCATGCACATGGCGATCGGCGCGGTGGTCAACGCGTACTGGGACCTCAAGGCCAAGCGCGCCGGTCTGCCGCTCTGGCAGCTCCTCACGCGGATGACGCCGGAGGAGCTGGTCGCGCTCGTCGACTTCCGCTATCTCACCGACGCCCTCACCCCGGAAGAGGCGCTCGACATCCTCCGCGCCGCCGAGCCCGGGCGCGCCGCTCGCGAGGCGGAACTGCTCGCCTCCGGCTACCCCGGTTACACGACCACGCCCGGCTGGCTGGGGTACTCGGACGACAAGCTGCGCCGGCTCGCGCGGGAGGCGGTGGACGACGGCTTCGCCCAGATCAAGCTGAAGGTCGGCGACCGGCTGGAAGACGACCTCCGCCGCCTGGCCATCGCCCGCGACGAGGTCGGCCCCGGCATCCGGATCGCCGTCGACGCGAACCAGCGCTGGGACCGCGACCAGGCGGTGGAATGGATCCGCGCGCTCGAGCCGTTCGACCTCGCCTGGGTGGAGGAGCCGACCAGCCCGGACGACATCCTGGCGCACGCGGCCATCGCCGACGCGGTCGCTCCGGTGCCGATCGCGACCGGGGAGCACGGGATGAACCGCGTGCTGTTCAAACAGCTGCTGCAGGCGCGCGCTGCCTCCATCGTCCAGATCGACGCGACGCGGGTCGCCGGGGTGAACGAGAACGTCGCCATCCTGCTCCTCGCCGCCAAGTTCGGCGTCCGGGTCTGCCCGCACGCCGGCGGGGTGGGCCTGTGCGAGGCCGTGCAGCACTTCTCGATGTTCGACTTCGTGGCCGTCTCCGGCTCGATGGACGGCCGCATGATCGAGTACACGACGCATCTGCACGAGCACATGGTCGCGCCGGCCGTGGTCGAGGGCGGACGCTACCGGGCGCCGCTCTCACCCGGCAACGGCATGGAGATGCGGGCCGAGTCGCTGCGGGACCACCGGGTGACCTCGTGGTGACCCGGCAGGCGCCGCGTCCGGCCGAGCTGCTGGAGTTGATGCAGTTCCGGAAGCCGGAGCTGAACCTGAAGAAGCGGCGGCTGGAGTCGGCGCTGACCATCGAGGACCTGGCCAGGATCGCTCGTCGCCGCACACCTCGTGCGGCGTTCGACTACACGGAGGGTGCCGCCGAGGGGGAGCTGTCGTTGGCGCGGGCGCGGCAGGCGTTCCAGGATGTGGAGTTCCACCCGTCGATCCTGCGGGACGTGTCCACGGTGGACACGTCGTGTGAGATCTGGGGTGGGCCGTCGGCGTTGCCGTTCGGGATCGCACCGACCGGGTTCACGAGGTTGATGCAGACCGAGGGGGAGGCCGCCGGAGCCGGCGCTGCCGGTGCGGCGGGCATCCCGTTCACCCTGTCCACGTTGGGCACGACGTCGATCGAGAACGTGAAGGCGGCGAACCCGCACGGGCGCAACTGGTTCCAGCTGTATGTGATGCGGCAACGCGAGATCTCCTACGGTTTGGTGGAGCGGGCGGCCGCGGCCGGGTTCGACACCCTGTTCTTCACGGTGGACACGCCGATCGCGGGGGCGCGGTTGCGGGATAAGCGCAACGGGTTCTCCATCCCACCCCAGCTCACCCTCGGCACCATCATCAACGCCATCCCGCGCCCGTGGTGGTGGTACGACTTCCTCACCACCCCGAAACTCGAGTTCGCCTCCCTGTCCTCCACCGGCGGCACCGTCGGCGACCTGCTGAACGCCGCCATGGACCCGTCCATCAACTACGACGACCTGAAGATCATCCGGGAGATGTGGCCCGGGAAGCTCGTCATTAAGGGCGTGCAGAACGTCGACGACGCCCGCACCCTGGTGGATCACGGGGTGGACGGGATCGTGCTCTCCAACCACGGCGGACGGCAACTCGACCGCGCCCCCATCCCCTTCCACCTCCTCCCGTCCGTGGTGCGCGAGGTCGGCCATCACACCGAGGTCGCGATCGACACCGGCATCATGAACGGCGCCGACATCATCGCCGCCTACGCGTTGGGCGCGAAGTTCACCCTGATCGGCCGCGCCTACCTCTACGGGCTGATGGCCGGCGGCCGCGCGGGCGTCGACCGCACCATCCAGATCCTCACCGACCAGCTCATCCGCACCATGAAACTCCTCCAGGTCAACTCCCTCGCCGAACTCGGCCCCCAGCATGTGACGCAACTCACCCGGCTGCAGCCCCTCCGCCGCGACCCCGAGCCCGTCCGGCAGGACACCGACGCCTGACCGGGCAGACATTCGTGCCGAATGCGGCCTCTCGGCACACGAAGGCCCACATTCGTGCCGAATGTCGCCCCGCCCGACCCCCTCCACGGCGAGCGTGGCTTCACGATTTGTGCCAAATCGCGGTTATGAGCGCGCGATAACCACGATTTGTGCCAAATCGCGGCGCCGCGCGACGGTCCGTGCCGACCCCGAGTCCGTCCGCGAGGTCCGCGAGGTCCCCGAAGTCCGCTAGGCCGCCGGACGCGAAAGAACCCGGGCCGAGCTCCTGACGGAGGCTCGGCCCGGGTTCTTTCTTCAGCCGGTCAGTTCTTGGACTTGTCGTACGCCGTCTGCAGCGTGCTCAGGTAGTCCTTCAGGCCGAGGCCGTCGAAGCCCTTCACGTACGCGTCCCAATCGGTGTCGAGGTTCTTCGACCCGGTGATGAAGGCCAGGGCGTTCTGGGTCACGTAGTTGTCGATGTTCGTCTGCTCCGTGGCGACCTGGGTGGCCTTGGACGGGTCCGGCCACACCCGCCATGACGGGTACACCTGGTCCTTCGGCTCGTGCCCCTTGTACAGCAGGGTCGCGTCGAACAGCCGTCGCTCGTAGCCCGAGGGGTCGTAGAGGTCGGTCGGCACCGCCTGCGACCCGCGGAACGCCTCGTTCTGGTTGTAGGTCGACAGCGCGCCCCACTGCACGGCGTTGGCCGCATCCCGGTCGAGCTGCAGGTTGACGAACGCCGCCTTCTCGTTCGGGTCGAGGGCCTTGTCGTCGGCGCCGGCCTTGGCCCAGCCCTTGCCCTCCGGACCGAAGTTGCCGTCGAGCTGGCCCTTCTCCGTGAAGAGGTAGTTCACCATCTTGATCGCGGCGACCTGGTCGTTCTTGGACGCCTTGTTCGTCAGCAGGAAGGTGGCTCCGGGGGTGCTTCCGAAGGCGTACGTCGCGTAGTCCGCGCCGTCCGGGCCGGTCAGGGGCGGCACCGCGTCGTACTGCTTGTCACGGCCGTCCTTGGCGCCCGGGCTGACGAAGATGTACGGGTGCAGCGAGCTCGCGCTTCCCAGCAGCACGGGACCTTCGTTGTTGCCCTCCTGGGCGAGCGCCGCAGGGTTCTGCGTGAAGGCGCCCTTGTCGATGAGGCCAGCGTCCCACAGCGACTTGATGTACTTCAGTCCCTCGCGCCAGCCGTCCTTGTTCGCCTGGATGTCGACCTTGCCCTTGTTGAGGACCGTCGTCGACTGGATGCCCTTGTCGGGGTTCTGCGGGTCGTAGATGAAGGCGTTCATGAAGTACGGGATCAGCGTGTCGTGCGAGTCGCCGCTCAGCGGGATCTCGTCCTTCTTGCCGTTGCCGTTCGGGTCGCCGTTCTTGAAGGCCTCGAGGACCTTCGTCATGTCGTCCGTCGTCTTCGGCATCTGAAGGCCCAGCTTCTTCAGCCACTCGGTGTTGATCCAGAGCTTCGACGGGTACTGGATGTGCAGCGTCTCGGCGAGCTGCGGCAGCCCGTAGATCTTGCCGTCCGGCGAGGTCGCCATCGCCTTGTAGTCCGGGTTGCTGTCGAGCACCTTCTGGATGTCCGGCGCATACTGCTTGATCAGGTCGTTCAGTGGAACGGCGACGCCCTGCTTCGCGAGCTTCTCGACATCCACCTGGTTGAACTGGTCCACCCACGGGATGAGCAGGAACGCGTCCGGGTAGTCGCCGCTCGCCATGAGGATCTGGCGCTTCTCGGGCGCCACCGACGAGTCCTGCGTGGTGGTCTGCCAGTTGAACTTGATGTTGAACTTCTTGGCCACCTCCTTGGTGAAGGCGTTGGTGGCGAGGTCCTGCCCGGTCCCCTGCTGCGCGAAGACGCTGAGGTTCGCGGTGCCGCCGATCTTGTCGTCCGCGCCGTTGCCCTGCGAGGGCGTGCAGGCCGAGAGCGCGAGCAGCGCCGCACCGCTCACCGCGACGGCGAGCGTCGCCGAGCGCCGGCGCCGGCGGGCGCGGCTGTCCGTGATGGAAAACATGGTTCGTTCCTCCTTTGGAACTGGGATTGCGTGACGGGTGTGCAGTGGTGGGTTCGGGGAGGGGTGTGATCGCGTCGGCCGGGCTCAGCCCTTGACCGATCCGATGAGCACCCCTTTGCTGAAGTACCGGGCGACGAACGGGTAGATGATGAGCACCGGCACGCTCGTGATGACGATGAGCGAGTACTTGAGCAGGTTGACGAGTTCCTGGTTCTGAGCCTGAGCCGCCAGGTCGTTGGTGCCGCCGTTCGTCGCGTTGAGCACGAGGATGTTGCGCAGCACCAGCTGGAGTGGGAACAGGTCGGAGCTCTTCAGGTAGAGGAGGGCGTCGAAGTAGCCGTTCCATTGACCGATCGCGTACATCAGCGCGATCACGGCGATGAGCGGCTTGGACAGCGGGAGCACCATCGTCCAGAGGAAGCGCCAGTCGCTCGCGCCGTCGAGCTCCGCCGCTTCGACCAGCTCGTCCGGGATCGCGGAGCGGAAGAAGGTCCGCGCGATGATCACCTGCCAGACGGCGACGGCCTGCGGGAGCAGCAGCGCCCAGCGGGTGTCGAGCATCCCCAGGTTCTGCACGACCATGTAGGTCGGGATGAGGCCGCCGCTGAACAGCATCGTGAACAGCAGGAGCGACATGATCACGTTGCGGCCCATGAAGGTCCGCCGGGACAGCGGCCAGGCGATGCACACGGTCAGGGTCGTGCTGATCAGCGTCCCCGCGACCATGTAGAAGAGGGAGTTCGCATACCCCAGGAGCACCTGCGGGTCGGAGAGGACCGTCTGGTAGCCCTTCAGCGTGAAGTCGACCGGCCAGAGGAACACCTCCCCCGCCGTGACGGCGTGCGGGGACGAGAACGAACTCGCGAGGATGTAGAGGAGCGGCAGGATGACGAACAGCGCTCCGAGCGTCAGCCCGAGGTAGATCAGGACGAGCAGGGCGCGGTCCGCGGGCGACTCGCGGATGCGGCGCGGCTTCTTCGTGCGCGGCTTCCGGTTCGCGTTCGCACGCGTCGTCCTGCTGTCGGCCAGGCGGTCGAGGGTCACCACAGTCCGCTCCCACTCACTCGGCGTGCGACCCAGTTGACGACGAGGAGCAGCACGAGGTTGA
Source organism: Leifsonia sp. 22587 (assembly GCF_052044215.1). Taxonomy (NCBI): domain Bacteria; kingdom Bacillati; phylum Actinomycetota; class Actinomycetes; order Micrococcales; family Microbacteriaceae; genus Leifsonia; species Leifsonia sp. 22587. The sequence continues at coordinate 665,322 of NZ_JBQENB010000003.1, read as the reverse complement.
TCACGGAGTTGAAGAGGCCGACGGCGGTCGCCGTCCCGAAGTCGGCGTTGAGGATGCCCAGCTTGTAGACGTAGGTCGCGATGATCTCGGACTGGCCAAGGTTCAGCGGGTTCTGCAGGAGGAACGCCTTCTCGAACCCGATCGCCATGATGTTGCCGACGCTCAGGATCAGCACGATCATCGCCGTGGGCATGATGCCGGGGATGTCGACGTGCCAGATCTTGCGGAGCCGGGAGGCACCATCCACCCTCGCCGCCTCGTAGAGCGACGGGTCGATGCCGGAGAGTGCCGCCATGTAGATGACCGCGGAGTAGCCGGCCGTCTGCCAGACGTCGGACCACACGTACACGTGCCGGAAGTAGTCGGGGTCGCCGAGGAAGTCGGGCGACGGGACGCCGAAGAAGCCGAACACCTCGCTGAGGATGCCGAGCCGCGGAGCCATGATGAGGATCAGCATCGACACCACGACGACCGTCGAGATGAAGTACGGAGCGTACGTGATCATCTGCACGGTCTTCTGGAACCAGCGGTGGCGCACCTCGTTGAGCGCCAGTGCCAGGATGAGCGGGATGGGGAAGCTCGCCAGCACCGCGTAGCCGGACAGGATGAGCGTGTTCGAGAGAAGCGTCGGGAACTGCGGGTTCTGCAGGAAGAGTTCGAAGTTGGTCCAGCCGGTCCACGGGCTGCCCCACACCCCGAGGACGGGGCTGTAGTCCTTGAAGGCGATGATCGCGTTCGAGATCGGGACGTACTTGAAGATCACGAAGTACGCGAGCGGGAGGATGGTCAGCAGGTAGAGCTGCCAGTGCCGCCGCAGCGCGATCTTCCAGCGCTGGCCGAGGCTCCTCTTGCGTCTCGTTGTGGTCGTCGCACCTCGCGTGACGGTCGACCGGGGCTGTCCCGCCGGTGCGGCCACGGGGGGTGCGCTGGATACGGGCGGTGCGCTCGTCACGCGACGCGCCTCTCGTTGGTACTGCTCACCTTCGTCATCGAAGACTCCACTAGATCCATCCGGCCGATCCGGATTGAGTTACAGCAAAACGTATTTTTTTGCCGTTGTCAATAATTTATGGCGAGCGCCGCGGACGCCTCGAAAATCGACCCCTGACAATTAGGCCACGGCATCAAAGAATCTCCGCCGTGCACTAACCTCGATATGTGCGAGACGACAGCGTCCGGGCCGGGCGGAGTGCCATCACGGCGCGCCGGCCTGCGCTCGGCACGGCGAAGTCCGCAGAGATCTTCACCCGCATCATCACCCACGGCCCCGTCAGCAGACTGGACATCGGGCGCATGACAGGGCTGTCGCAGGCGAAGGTCACGAAGACGGTCAGCCCGCTCATCGAGAGCGGGTACGTCCAGGTGGGCGAGCATGCCGAGCACTCGGTCCCCGGTCGGCCGGTGCGGCCGCTCAGTGCGGTGCCGAGTTCGATGATCGCCATCGGGGTCAAGGTCAATGAGGGCGAGCTTTTCGCCGTCTCCGTCGATCTCCGCAATGACGTGCTGGGCTCGACGCACCGCGTACTGGCAAGCCACGACCCCGAGTCGGTGACGGACGCGATCGTCGCTTCGGTCGACGCGCTGATCGCACAGCTCGGCGCCGACGCAGCGAATCTCGTCGGCGTCGGAGTCTCCGTGTCCGGCGACATCGACACGAGCACGGGCACCGTCCGCCATTCGCCCTTGCTCGACTGGTCCCAGGTGCCGCTGGGAGACCGGCTCGAGTCGCTGCTCGGCCTCCCGGTCACCGTGGAGAACGACGTCCGCGCGCTGGCCAAGGCGGAGCACTGGTTCGGGGTGGGCAGAGACGCGACCTCGTTCGCGATCGTCACCATCGGCGCGGGCATCGGCTGCGGCATCTACGTCAACGGCGACGTCGTGACCGGGTCCCACGGTGTGGCCGGCGAGATCGGGCACCTTCCCCTCGCGTCCTCGGACGCGATCTGCGTGTGCGGCAGACGGGGATGCGTCGAGGCTGTCGCCTCCTCGCATGCCATCCTCGAGGCGGTCCGGCGCGGGCATGGTGACTCCGGCCTCGAAATGACGGACGCGATCCGGCTTGCCCATGAGGGCGACCAGAGCGCCGTGGAGGCGTTCGAGCGTGCGGGGACGGCGGTCGGCGACGCACTGGCCGCCACGGTGAACCTGTTCGGGCCGGAAGTCGTTCTCATCGCCGGCGAGGGCGTCATGGATTACGACCTGTACGAGCGCCGGTTCCGCGAGGAGTTCCAAGCGCACGCGTTCGGCGCAGCCGCGAACTGCCGTCTCGTCGTCCGGCGGCATACCTTCTACGACTGGGCTCGCGGCGCCGCCGTCGCCATGCTTCGCGAAGCCATAGCGAACTCGCCTCTCGACCGAGCAGACGTGGACACCTAGGCCGAGACGGGACCGCTCCACAGCCACCGCAAAGGGTCGGGAAGAAGCACCCCACCGTGATTCGGGCTGTGGCCTCCGTCACCGACGACGAGCCGGAAGTCGTATCCGGCCCGGGCCAGCGCTGAAGCCGTCTCGAGGTTCTCTGCGAACCAGTTGTCCTCGGCGTGGTCCCAGTTGAGGTCTCGGTGCGCCGCGTGAATGAACACGCGGAGGTTCCGTGGTGGTTCGTCGGCGAGCAGTGTCGGGTAGGGGTTTCCTTGCGGCATCTGCGCGAAGCTCCCATTGAACGTGATCGCTCGCCCGATCGCATCCGGCCGGTTCCATGCTGCAGTGAACGCCGCGTTCCCGCCGCTGCTCCCACCGCAGACGCCCCGCATCGACGGCTTTTCGGAGATCCGGTGCCGCGAGCGGACGAGCGGGAGAACCTCGTCGATGAGGGAGTTCGCGTACCGGCTGTCGGCAGCGTCGTACTCGACGTTGCGGTTCTTGATCGCCTGCCCGCCTTCTTCGCTGACGCCCGGGTCGATGAACACACCGATGAGCGGCGGGATCGCACGCGTGGCGGCCAGGCGATCGAGCACTGTGCCGCCGCGGACGTCGCCGTCCGGGTCGAGGTACCACCAGCCGTCGTTGAAGAACATCACCCCGGCTTCGACGTCGGCAGGCAGGGCGACGGGTCGGTGAATCCAGATGGTCCTCGTCGTCCCCGGGTAGATGGCGCTGTCCGTCAGGCGGATTTCCTCGATGCGGCCCGCCGGCACGGCGGGGTCGGGGACCGAATCCGGGCCGTATTCGTAGACGACGTCGGTTTGATCCACGGGGACGGCTTGGAAGGGAATCGTCGTCGACACACCACGACCCTAGCGGCGGGGCTCGACCCGCCCCGTACCGAGGAGGTGGTTGCTGAAGTCACGGATGTCAGCCGTTTCTTCGAAGGTGCGAGCGAGACGCTTTGCTGCTTCGTAGTCCGAGGCGGACACTTCTGCAGTGGTCTCGAGGGCGAGTCCCGCCGGCCCCTCGAGCCCGATCACCCGCACATCCGCGAGTCCGGCTGCTGACAGCTCTTCGTGCAACTCGTGAGGGGTGTGGAAATGCCCTGCGGGGAAACGCAGCGATGGAACCGGCGTGCCGTGCCGGAGCAGGTTCAGCCAGGCGTCCGGTGCTTCGTCCAGCAACGCCGGGTCCAGAGCCGCCGCCGCGAACGCAGTGAGCCGAGGTATCGCCGCAGCATGCACGAATCCGCCCAGCCGACTCACACGGCGCGCTTCCTGCAAAGCGAGCAATCGATCTTCTCGGGAGGCGAGATGGTAGAGGGGCCCCGCCATGAGTACCGCGTCGAAGGTGCCGTCCGGGAAGTCGAGCTGACGCGCATCACCGACGGCGGCCCGAAAGGTGCCCACCCGCTGAGCCGCTGCGACGTGACTCTCGACGGGGTCGACCAGCACCACCTCGTATCCGTCGGCGGCCAGAGCGGCTGCATGAACGCCGGTCGCGCCGCCCACGTCCAGGATGCGAGCGGGCGTGGGTGTTGCGGTGCGTACGATCTCCTGGGTCCGTTCGAACTCGAGGCGTCCTTGCGCTGAGCGGCTCGTGAGCCGCGCATCCTCATCGAAGACCCGGCCGTAGAACGCTTGGATGGCATCGTCGATCCGCTGCTGGTTCACACGTCACCCCTTCTGTGGAAACGGTCGCTGCGTGCCGTCAGACTGAGGCAGCCGCACGGATCCCTCGTTCGGGATCTTAGGCTGTCCATCATGGGTCTCCTCGCCGCGCTCGCACGGGTGAGCGCAGCGCACCCGTGGTCGCATAACGACGCCTACGCTCGGTTCGTTCTGCGGCATGCCCGAGCGGTCCAGCGTCGCGGCGGTACGGCGGCGCTGGATGTGGGTTGCGGGACGGGAAACCTGCTGGCTCGACTGTCCGCGGTGTTCCCTTCGGCGGTGGGCTTGGAGCCGGATGGAGGTACCGCGGCGGTCGCCGCTGAGCGCTTCAGCGACGTGCTCAACGTCCGCATCGAGCAGCGCCGGTTCGGCGATGAACCGGTACAGGCGTACGACGTGATCGTGTTCGCCGCCTCGCTCCACCACATGCCCCTACGTGAAGCGCTCGACACAGCACGGGCGTCGCTCAGATCCGGCGGCCGTCTGGTCATCATCGGAGTGGCGAAAGAGACGAGGGCAGATGCCCTGCGCTCCTGGATCTCGGTGCTCCTCAACCCGATCATCGGTCTGTTTCGCCACCCGCATCGAGCGCACGAGATGCCCCGGCACATGCGGTCCCCGACAGCCGAGGCGAGCCAGTCGTTCACGGAGATCCGCGCAGTCGCCGCCGCGCTACTTCCCGGCATCCGGATGCGGCAGCGGCTGTTCTGGCGGTACACCGCGGTCTGGGTCAAGCGCCCGGGACTGTAGCGGCGCTCAGCTTCTGGGAAGCCCTCGAAGCCCTCGAAGCCCGATCACTGCTGCGATCGGCTTGAGGACGATGATCTCACCGAAGCGGTAGTCAGCCCCGCGGCGCAGTCGCGCGGCGAGGTCCGGGCGCAACTGCCACAGGTACGCTCGACCCTTCTCGGCATGCAGCGAGTTGGAGACGATCTTGATCGAGTCGGCGCCTTCGAGAAACGGAATCGCGTTGGTGATGTTCTCCCACGTGGTGAGGCTCTCCGTATCGAGTACGAAGGCGTCGGTGTAGCCCCTTTGACATGCGTAGTCATACATGAGCGTCGCCTCAGCGGTGTCGCCCGCAACCGGTCCGCCGCAGAGAACGAGAAGCCGGTCACGAGCGCGATCGTCGAACGACCGGAGGCCGGCGCGAACCCGGTACCGGTTGACGTAGTTCGCGCGCGGTCCCCGATTCCTGTACCCGAGCACCACAACCGCTTCACGGTTGGGGACAGCCCCCACGACCGAATTCAGTCTGCGTCTGGATGCCCGCGCATGCACCACCTCTGACCACACGACGATCGCTATAGCGCTCGACATCAGGAGCGTCGCTTTCACCGTTGTTCTCATCGTCGATCGCCTTGCAGCGCTTCGGCGAAGACCTCGAGGTTCGTGCTCAAGACGTCCCGGCAGCTGCCGGCCCACTCGACGGCGGCGCGTGCGTGCTGACGACGCTGGTCGCTGAGCCGCTCATCGACGGCGTTCGCTCCCTCGATTCGGATGATCGCGTCCTGGCACCGGAAGACCGCCTCGATCAGGGCGTCGGCTCGCATCTGCGGGTCGTAGCCGTCTGCGAGCAGCCGCAGTCGTCGCGCTTGGTCGGCAACAGGCACGTTCCCCGTGGCGTAGATGCACCAGGTCCATCCCGCATAACCGACGTCCTCCATCGGGTCACCGGGATGGACGCTGTCCCAGTCGATCAGCGCCACCGGCATCCCCGCCGACATGACCACATTGAACGGACCGGGGTCACCGTGGACCAGGCACTCGGCGCCGGACGCGAGCGGGATGCCGCGGCTGAACTCGTGAAGTTCGCGCAGGATCCCTCCGATGGCCGCGTAGCAGCGCTCGTCGCGCTGTGAGGGGTGATCGGTGGTCGCCCCGGGAATGTAGGAGAAGGTGTCGCGGCCTTCCTCGTCGATGCCGAGATAGGCGGGCGCCCACACGAAACCGGCCTCATTCAACGCACGAAGGACTTCGCTCGCAAACGCCGAACGACGGTCACGCGGTCGTCGAACGGTTCGGCCTGCTCTTACGACGCCCTCGGTCGTATTGCCCCCGGCCAGCAACTCTTCCATCAGCCCCCATCCTCGCGACGAGCATACGGCCCGGCACAGGGATGCTGCCCCGCGGCCTCACTCGGGGAAGACGCGAGCCCAGTCGTCCCTCACGTTCACCACCGTGAAGCCGTTCGCGGCGGCGCCTGCGAGCGCTTCCTCGGCGCCCTTGTCGTAGGGGAGGTCGCCGCGGCCCGTGTCGTCGTCGTGATGAATCAGCAGACTCAGGCTCAGGGGGTGCTTCTGCACGTACTGGAGCATCGGCACGTCCCCGTCGGAGTTGCCGACCGCGACGAGCGGACGCCTGCCGATCCGGCTCCAGATCCGCACCGGCTTCTGCGGTCCGTCGTCGAGGAAGCCGAACGTCGAGCTGTAACGCACCTCGCCGTCTTCGTAGACGAGGCCGACGGCGGACCCCACGACGCGTTCGGGCGGGATGCCGTAGTTCGCGACGGTCATCGGTCGCATGAAATCCCGGTCGCCGCCGGACACGATGTAGCAGGTGAATCCGTTGGCCTCCAGGTACCTCAACAGCTCGACCATCGGCTGGTAGTAGACCACGCTGCTGTAGGGCCGGCCCAACGTCAGATGCTGGGCCTCCCTGAAGAACGCGTCGACCGCGTCCTCGTACACCTCGACGCTCATCCCGGCCGTCAGCTTCAGAAGAGCGCCGATGACCACCTGGAGGTCGGCGTCATCGCGGGCGTAGTGCTTCTCGATGGCGGCGCCGAGCCACGAGAAGTCCCCTGCGACGACCGAACGGTACGGCTCACTCTCGGCCAGCGACGGATCGGCGCGGGCCGCTGCCGCCCACTGTTGCACGATGAAATGCAGCTGCGTCGGCATCGGCTTCTCGGTCCACAGGGTTCCGTCGTTGTCGAACACGGCCACGCGCGCTTCGACGGGGACGGCGTGGCGGCCGTCGCCCGCAATGGACCCGACGAAGTCGACGATGGTCTGCCTGGTCACGCCGTCCCTCCACGAGGGGAGGGGGGTCGATGGGGATCGGCTGTACCCGGACATCCACGCTCCGTTCGTTGCGCACGACTCGTCACGTTCCTAGCGCCTGCGTGGCATCGGCGGCTAGGGACGACGTGGCGGATCGGATCATGCCGAGTGCGCAGGTGGCAAGGCACCTGTCAGGAGTCCGCGGGCACCTGCTTGCGCTCCAGGCCGTGCACCAGCAGCGACTTGACCGCCGTCGCGCCCGTGGCGAATTCGGCCGGGTCGGAGCTGCGGGAGATGCTCAGGCGCATGCCGTCGATCAGGTAGCGCAGCAATCGCATCGCCAGGTCTGGGTCGGCGAACTCCCTCTCGATCGCGGGACGCAGCGCCTCCAGGACACGATCGTTGCGCCTCACGTACCAGTCGTGGGCCGGGTGCCGGGGGTCCAGTGCCTCCACCTCGAGGGCGTCGAACATCTGCTGATCGTCGGAGCGTTGCGCATAGTACGCGACGGCAGCGTCGACCAGTTCCTCCACGGAGCGCCCACCCGCATCGGAGACGCCGATCGCGGCCATATCCGTCTCGTCCCGGTGCTCGAGCACCGCCTCGAGCAGATCCTCCATGGTCGGGAAGTGGTGGATCAGGCCGGGCGCGCTCATCCCGCACTCCCGGGCGACCTCCCGCAGGCTCAGGTCGCGGTAGCCGCGGCGCACGATGAGGGCCTGGACCGTCTCGACGATCTCCCTCCTGCGGGCCTCAACACTCAGCCGACGAGCCACGAGATCCTTCCGTCCTCAGGTTTGCATTCCCACGATCGTATCCTCTATAGTCCCTCTATCTTACACGCGTAAGATATAACCGAGAGGACGTTCAATGACGAACCCCGCCATCGCCGCACAGGCCGAGCTGCTCGCCGGCGACGCCAGACCACGGCGCCAGAAGCTGACCGGTCCGATCCGGCGCCTGGTCGGCTTCATCCTGCCCGTGTACGTCGGCGTGTACCTGGTCATCGGCGCGGTGCCCAGCCTGCTGCTGCCCTTGCAGGTGCAGGGCATCGACGAGACGCACAAGGCGGCGAACCTCGCGATCATCACCGGTGTCGGCGCCTTCGTGGCCATGATCGCCAGCCCGATCGCCGGGCTCGTCTCAGACCGCACACGCAGCCGCTTCGGGCGGCGCACGCCCTACCTGGTGTTCGGCTCCCTTGCGACCGGGCTCGCCCTGATCGGCATGGGATTCGCCAACGGGGTCGTTCAGCTGGTCATCGCCTGGAGCATCGTCCAGCTCACGCTGAACTTCGTCATCAGCCCGCTGACCGCCCTGATGCCCGACCGGGTGCCCTCGCCGGTCCGCGGCCTCTTCTCGACGCTTCTCGGCCTCGGGACGATGGTCGGAATCATCGCCGGGCAGGTCGCCGGTGCGGCGTTCGCGAAGAACATCCAGGCGGGGTACTTCATCCTGCCCGGCGTCATGCTCGTGGTCATCACCCTTTTCGTCATCCTCTGCCCGGACAAGTCCTCCCGCGACCAGGTGAATGAGCCGTTCTCGCTCGGCGTCTTCCTCCGGACGTTCTGGGTGAGCCCGCGCAAGCACCCCGACTTCTTCTGGGGCTTCCTCGGTCGGCTGCTGCTGTTCACCGGCTACTTCGCGGTGAGCGGCTACCAGCTGTACGTGCTGCAGGACTACATCCACCTCGGCTCGAAGGCGGCAGGAGTCGTGCCCCTTCTCGGCGTCGTCAACCTGGTCGGTGTCGTGGTGACGATGAGCTTCTCGGGGCCGCTCTCCGACAAGCTCGGCCGGCGCAAGATCTTCGTGATCGTCGCCTCCTGCGTGATGGGCGCTGCCATGCTCATCCCGCTGTTCTCCCCCACCCTCATCGGCATGATCGCATTCACGCTGCTCGTCAGCTTCGGCTTCGGCACCTACATGTCGGTCGACGGCGCTCTGATGTCCGACGTACTGCCGTCCGCCGACTCCTACGCGAAGGACCTCGGCGTGCTCAACATCGCCGCCACCCTCCCGCAGACGATCGGACCGTTCGTGAGCGGCGCGGTCGTGGTCGTCGCCGGTTACGCCGCACTGTTCCCCGTCGGCCTGGTGCTCGCGGTTCTCGGTGCCCTCGCGATCTTCCCCATCAAGTCCGTCCGTTAGCAGATCGGCCCATCGTGTTCCCCCTCATCCCCCTGCCCCGGCACCTCCACGCCCGCTCCGGCTCGTTCCCGTTGCACCCCGGTGACACGGTCGCCGCTCCCCCCGAGCTCGTGCGGGTCGCCGCACTCTTCGTGCGTGATCTCGTGACGGACGGAGGCCCCGCACTGACGGTCGCCCTCACCCCCGCCCCGAGCGCCGTCCAGCTCGACCTCTCCGACGACGCCCTCCAACCGCTGCCGCCCGCCGCGGGTGTCCGTGCCGACGGCCTCGACCAGGCGGACGAGCGCTACGGGCTGGAGATCGGTGCCGACGGCATCCGGGTGTGGGGGCCGACAGCGGAGGGGGTCCACCGTGGACTGACGACGCTCCGGCAGCTGATCGCCTTCGCGACCAGCGACGACGAGACGTGGCAGGTCGCCGCCGCCGAGATCTCGGATGCGCCCCGGTTCGCATGGCGCGGGCTGTCACTGGATGTGGCGCGATGCTTCCATCCGGCCGACACGGTGCGCCGGGTCATCGACATGTGCTCCCTCCACAAGATCAACGTGCTCCACCTGCACCTCACCGACGACCAGGGCTGGCGCTTCAGCGTCCCCGGGTGGCCGGCCTTGACCGCCGAGTCGGAGCACTACACCGTCGAGGAACTCGACGACCTCGTCGCGTACGCCGCCGCGCGATTCGTGACGCTGGTGCCCGAGGCGGACATGCCCGGGCACGTCTCGGCGGTCTTCGCCGCCTATCCGGAGTTGCGCACGACGCCCCCGCAGATCGAGTCGGCCGCGGTTCCGATCGGGACGCTCGACCCCGACCACGAACCCACCTGGCGATTCATCGACGACGTCGTGCGGGAGCTGGCTGCACGATTCCCGACGAGCGCCTACCTCCACATCGGCGGGGATGAGGCGTTCGGGATGGCCGACGAGGCTCACGCCCGCTTCGTCGATCGCGCCGCGGCCATCGTCAAGCAGCACGGGCGGCGCGTGGTCGGCTGGCAGGAGATCTCGCGGGCCGGCATCGGCGCGGGCGACATCGCGCAGTTCTGGATCGACCTCGGGGACATGGAGCAGCAGCTCAGCTCCGACGCCGTCGCCGCCATGATGCCCCCGGAGTTCCTCCCGGTTCTCACGGAGATGCTCGCCAAGGCCGAGGGCGACACGGACACCGCGCTCGCCAAGGGTGCTCGTGTGCTCGCCTCGCCGGCCAGCCGCGCCTACTTCGATCGACCGCATGCGGCCCCGTCCAGCGACCCCGAGCAGGAGGAACGCCGCGGCCGGGTGGGCCTGCCGGTGTACCCGGCGGCCACTCTCCGGCAGTACGTCGAGTGGGATCCGGTCGACCAGACACCCGGCGCCCGCGATGACAGCGACCTCGCCGGAGTCGAAGCCGCGCTGTGGTGCGAGACCGTCACCGGACGGGACGACCTGGAGTTCCTTCTGTTGCCGCGGCTGTCGGGGACAGCGGAAGTAGCCTGGGCGGCTCGGGCCACGACCGTGTGGGGCGACTACGCTCGGCGCCTGGCCGGACAGTCGTCGATCTGGGCCGCCCGCGACTGGAGCTGGTTCCGTTCCGCCGAGGTGGAATGGCGGCAGGTCGATCTGCCGGTGCGGGTGCGCGCATGATCCGGGTCGGGCTCGACATCGGCGGAACCAAGATCGACGCGGTCGCCGTCGATGATCACGGTCGCATCGCTGCACGGACGCGCATGAACAGCGGCTTCGGCCCGGTGGGGGTGGTGAACAGCGCGGAGTCCGCCGTCCTCCGCCTGAGCCGGCTCACCCACACCGCCGCGCGCGACTTCCGCAGCATCGGGATCGGCATACCGGGGATGATCGACAGGAGTTCCGGTCGCGTGGAGTTCGCCGTGAACCTCGGGATCGAGAAGGTCGAGCTCGGCCGAGACCTGGCCCGGCGCCTCCACGCGGACGTCTTCGTGGAGAACGACGTCCGTGCTGCCGCACTCGGCGCGAGCCATCTTCTCCAGCCGGAGGGAACGACGGCCTACGTCAACGTGGGCAGCGGCCTGGCTGCGGCGATCGTCTCGGACGGCCGGCTGTGGACGGGCGCGAGCGGAATCGCCAGCGAGATCGGGCACCTGCCGATCGACCCCGCTGGAGTGCTCTGCGGCTGCGGCCAGCGCGGCTGCCTCGAGACGGTCGCGAGCGGGTTCGGGGTCGCGCGGCAGTGGCACAGCGGTGATCCGTTGCCCGTGCGCTCGCTCTTCGAGGCATCGGATGCGGGCGACAGCGACGCCGCCCGCATCCGCTCGAGCCTCGCCGAGGGGATCGCGTCCGCCGTTCGCACCCTCGTTCTGACGGTCGACGCCGGGACGGTCCTGTTGGGAGGGGGCGTCAGCCGGATCGGGGAACGCCTGCTCACCGACGTGCGCGAAGTGCTTCTCACGTGGTCCGACCAAGCGCCCTTCCTCAGGAGCCTGAGCCTTCACCGACGCGTACGGCTGGTGGAAGAGGACCTGCCGATCGCAGCGGTCGGCGCCGCGCTCATCGCATCACCGCGGGAGCCATCCGCCGAGCTGCGGCCCTCGCTCGCGCCGCTGGGCTGACACTCGCGCGGCGGAGAGCGTCGGTCCGCGCTGCGGAGTTGCATCGCGCGGCAGCCCCGACTTTAATCTGCGTATGCACGCAGATAAGCCGATATGCGGACGCCTTCCCGACAGCCAGTACGTCGAACTCGCCGTGGAGGTGTTCGCGATGCTCGCCGATGCGACCCGGGTGCGCATCGTGCTGGCGCTGCGGGATGCGGGCGAGCTGTCGGTGAACCACCTCGCGGACATCCTCGACAAGCAGCCCGCGGCCGTGTCTCAGCATCTGGCGAAGCTGCGGCTGGCGCGGATCGTCGCCACGCGGCAGGACGGCCAGCGGGTCTTCTACCGGCTCGAGAACGAGCACGCGAGCCGTCTGGTGAGCGACGCGATCTTCCAGGCTGAGCACTCCCTGGGCGGCACGCCGCGGCACCACCACGCGGCGGCTGGTGTGGACGAAGAGGCGACCGCGTGACCCACGAGGCGCACACGCACGACGGTCACGGACATCCACACGACCACGACCACGACCACTTGCACGACCACGGGCACCCGCACGACCACGATCACGGCCACCACCCAACCGGCTTCAAGGGCTTCCTCTACGGCCTCTTCGTCCCGCATTCGCACGACGCCGCCGACGCGATCGATGACGCGATGGAGGCGAGCACCGAGGGCGTGCGGGCGCTGAAGATCAGCCTCTTCGTGCTGCTCGGGACGACCCTGCTGCAGGCGGTGATCGTCGCCTTCAGCGGTTCGGTCGCGCTGCTCGCCGACACGGTTCACAACTTCTCGGACGCGCTGACCGCCGTACCGCTCTGGATCGCCTTCGTCCTCGGGCGCCGGGCCGCCTCCCGCCGGTACACCTACGGGTACGGACGCGCCGAGGACCTCTCCGGGCTGTTCATCATCGCCGTCGTCGCGCTGTCCGCCGTCGTCGCGGCCTGGCAGTCGATCGACCGGCTCTTCCACCCGCACCCGCTGGAGAACCTGGGCTGGGTGATCGTCGCCGGCCTGATCGGATTCGCCGGCAACGAGGCGGTCGCGATCTACCGCATCCGCGTCGGGCAGCGCATCGGGTCCGCGGCACTCGTCGCCGACGGCGTCCATGCGCGGATCGACGGCTTCACCTCGCTGGCGGTCGTCCTCGGCGCGCTCGGCGTCATGCTCGGCTTCCCTCTGGCCGACCCGATCGTCGGCCTGCTCATCTCCGCCGCGATCATCGTGCTGCTCTGGGGAACCGTCCGCAGCATCGGCCGACGGCTGCTCGACGGCATCGAACCTCACCTGGTCGACCAGCTGGAGCACGCACTGGCCGAGACGAGCGGAGTCGTCGCGGTGCCGCGCGTGCAGCTGCGCTGGATCGGTCACCGGCTGCACGGGAGCGCCTGGCTTGTCGTCGACACCCCGAACCTGACGGACGCCCACGGCATCGCCGAGGCCGCTCGGCAGCATGCGACGACGCATCTCCGCAACCTGGACGACCTCCAGCTCGAACTGGTGCCCGCGAGCATCGACCCGGCGCGATGACGGACACCCGGCTGGCCGACGACGCCCGGCTCCGGCTGACCCGGTTCGGCATCGGCCTGGAGGCATTCACCCTCGCCTGGAACGTCGTCGGGGTGATCGTGCTCGCCGTCCTCGCCTACCGGAGCGCCTCGGTCGCGCTGCTCGGCTTCGGGCTGGACAGCCTGATCGAGGTCTTCGCCAGCGTCGTCGTGATCTGGGAGCTGACCGCTGCCGGCGAGCGTCGCCAGCGGCGCGCGCTGCGGCTGATCGGCGTGGCGTTCCTCCTGCTGGCCGCGTACCTCCTCGTCCAGGCGGTCGTCGCACTGATCGCCGGCCATCACGCCGCGCCCGCCCCCGGCGGCGTCGGCTGGACGACTGTGACCGCGCTGGTGATGTTCGCGCTCGCCTTCGGCAAAGCCCGCACCGGCCGCCGGCTCGGCAACCCGGTGCTGACCACGGAGGGCCGCGTGACGCTGGTGGATGGCATCCTCGCCACCGCGGTCCTGCTGGGTATCGCCCTCGACGCACTCCTCGGCTGGTGGTGGGCGGATCCCGTGGCCGGCCTCGTGATCGTCGCCTACGCCGTGCGCGAGGCCGTCCACATCTTCCGGGAGTGACCGTGGCCGAATGGATGTGGACCGTCGTCGGAGTGCTCATCGGCCTGGCCGTCATCTGGATCGCCCTCGTGGCCGTCCTGCTCGTCCAGCAGCGGCGGGCGGGGCGAGACGTGGACTGGCGTGCCGTCCTGCGGCTGGTGCCCGACGTGATCCGGTTGATCCGGCGCCTCGCGACAGACCCGTCCGTGCCGCGCGGCACCCGCTGGTGGCTGTACGGGCTGCTCGCCTACCTGATCCTCCCGATCGACCTCATCCCCGACTTCCTGCCCGGCATCGGCTACGCCGACGACGCGATCATCACCGTCCTCGCCCTGCGCTTCGCCGCCAAGCACGCCGGCTTCGAGGCGCTCGAACGCAACTGGCCGGGGACGCCCGACGGACTCTCGAGCCTCGTGACGCTCGCGCGCATCCCGCGGTCCGTGCGGCACACTGGGGGACGGGAGGAGACGCCATGAGACGCATCGGCCTGCTCGGCGGGATGAGCTGGGAGAGCACCGCACTCTACTACTCGCTGCTCAACGAAGGGATCCGCGAGCGGCTCGGCGGCCTGCACTCCGTCGACCTCGTACTGGTGTCGGTGGACTTCGCCGAGATCGAGCGGCTCCAGACCGCCGGCGAATGGGACCGCGCCGGTGAGATCCTGGCCGCTGAGGCGCAGCGGCTCGAGAGCGCCGGAGCGGAGTGCGTCGTGCTCTGCACGAACACCATGCACAAGGTCGCCGACCGGGTCTGCCGCGATCTGCGCATCCCGCTGCTGCACCTAGGGGATGTGACCGCCGCAGCCGCACTCGACGCCGGGATGCGCACGGTCGCGCTGCTCGGCACCCGCTTCACGATGCAGGAATCGTTCTACCGCGACCGCCTCGAGGCGGCCGGACTGCGCGTCCTCGTTCCGGACCCCGACGCCCAGGCGGCGCTCAACGAGATCATCTACGGCGAACTCGTGCTCGGGATCGTCCGCGAGGAGTCGCGCGCGGTCTACCGCAGCGCCATCGCGGAGCTCGTCGCCCGCGGCGCGGAGGGCGTCATCCTCGGCTGCACCGAGATCGAGCTGCTCGTGCGTCCCGAGGATTCACCGGTGCCGACCCTCCCGACCACCGCACTGCACGCGGCAGCCGCGATCGACTTCGCCCTGGCGTAACGCTCGCCGGTTCACACCGGCACGATGTCCCCGAGCTTCCAGCTGCGGTCGAAGTAGGGCTCGAGCGGCCCGTAGAGGCGGAAGTACGAGAACCAGTGCTTGCCCGGGATGGTCTTCACCCAGTTCGACTCTCCACTCGGGGGCGGCGTCGGGCCGTAGAAGAGGTCGACGGAGCCGTCGTCGTTCGCCACGAGTTCGGGATCGCGCGACCCGCGGTCGCCGCGCTGCTGGTCGGTGTCGATCAGGCAGCGGGTCGCGGCGTCGTAGACGGTGGCCGACCAGAACAGTTTCGCGGGGACTTCTGCCGGCACGTGGAGGCTGTAGCTGCGGCCTCCGTCGAGCCATGCGCCGTCGCCGTCGGCGTACGCGCCGAGGTAGGCCTGGCCGACCCCGGGGGTCCGGCTCTTCATCGCCTCCGAGAAGCTGACCGCTTCGTAGAACCAGGAGGCGCGCTCCAGCAGTTCGTCGTAACCGTCGCCGCGCTGTGCCGAGTCGTCGAGCACGATGGCCTGCTCCCAGCGACGGTCGGGCCAGTAGCTGCCCTGCTCGAAGCGCTTGGCGAACGTGTTGGCCTGCGCCATCAGCTCCCCCGCGGCAGCACCCTGCTCGAGGATGCGGACCAGCCGCTCGGACGGCTCGAACGGCTTCCCCTTCTCGATGCCCAGCTGCTTGAGCATGGCGAGGTAGAAGCGGTCGCGCTCATCCACCACCTCGCTCTGGTAGATGTCGTGCAGCCGCCTCCAGTAGTCGAGCCCTCGCGGCTGGTCGCCGGTCCAGGCGCGGCCATCGGGGGACACGATCCGCGTCGGAGCCGGGTTCTCGCGGTCGGCGTACGGGTAGATCCGCACCGCACGCACCAGGGCGTCGGCGCGCTCCGGGTCCGGGTCGAGGGTGCGGAAGCCGAACATGATGTTGACCCCGGAGGACCGCAGTGTGCGGTAGTCGTCGCCGAGGTCGGCCGGCGCGTCCATCCCCGGACCGAGGATGACGTACTTGCCGCCTTCACCCCGGTCCGGGCCCATTTCGCCCATGGCTCCGACCTCGCGCTGCCAGAAGTCGGAGACACCGCCCGCGGTCGGCCCGGCGGGCAGTTCGACCACCAGCGGGCCGCTGGCGGAGAGGTCGAAGAAGTTCAGGATGTACGGGGTGGTCGCGTTCGCGGTGATCAGTCCCAGCCGGTCCCGGTAGCTCAGATAGCGGACCAGGTCGCTCCCGGTGGCGCCGAACACGTCGTAGTGCTGGGTCTTCCACTGTGCGTAGGACACGAGCGGCAGCGCCCAGAGGTAGGCCTGGCAGGCGAGCTGGTAGTCCAGCTCGTCGAAGATCGTGGGCACCGCCTCGCGGGACGGCAGGTCGCCGTCCATCGGGAGGTCGGCCAGGCGGCCGGGCAGCTCGACGGTCATGTTCGGTCCCTTCGACGGGGTCGAGTCGACCGCCCCCGACCGTACGATGCGCCCGCGTCCTCGCGGCACCTGGCGTCAGGATATGCAGCGGCCCGGGAGGCGTCTAGGGGAGGAAATCGGTCCTAGGCACGCGGCGCCCTGGTCCCCCAGACTGAGCCCATGCAGCGACCGCTCGCGGGTCTGACCTGGCGCAATGCCGGCTCGGAAGCCGTCGCGGGCGTCACGCTGCTGGCCATCGCGGTGCCGCTGAACATCGGGTACGCGCAGATCGCCGGCCTGCCGCCGACCGCCGGGCTGTACGCGCTGGTGCTTCCGGCGATCGTCTACGCGCTGATCGTGTCGTCCCGTCAGCTGGTCGCCTCGCCGGATGCGGCGGCGGCCGCCCTCGTCGCCTCCTCGATCGGTGGGCTGGCCGTCGCGGGAAGCGCCGACTACCTCACGCTCGCGTTCGCCCAGGCGATCATCTGCGGCGCGCTGTTCGCGCTGGCCGCCGTGTTCCGGCTCGGGTTCCTGGCGAACTTCCTCTCCAAGCCCATCCTGATCGGGTTCGTCGGGGGCCTGGCGCTCGACATCCTGATCAGCCAGGTCGCGAAGATGTTCGGCGAGAAGATCGACTCGGGTGCGGAGTTCACCGACAAGCTGGTCGCGGTCATCACCGAGCTGCCGAAGCTGAACGGCTGGTCGCTGCTGATCGCGGTGCTCTCGGTGATCGTGCTGGTGGTCGGGCAGCGCGTCGCGCGAGCGGTGCCGTGGGCGCTGATCGTGCTCGTCGTCGCCACCGTGGTCGTCGTCCTGACGGGGCTCGAGTCCCAGGGCGTCGCCGTGCTCGGGCCGGTGGATGCGGGACCGCCGACGATCACCTGGCCGGTGCTCGACTGGGGTCGCTGGCTCGCGCTCATCCCCTCGGCGATCGCGCTGACGATGGTGACTATGGCGGAGGGTCTGCTCGTCGCCCGCAACTACGGCGAGAAGCACCGCTACGGCACCAGCCCGAACCGCGACCTGCTCGCGTTCGGCGCGGCGAACGTCGCGGCCGGCGCGACCGGTGGGTTCGCGGTCGGGTCGTCCACCTCCCGCACCGCCGCGATGGACCAGGCGGGCTCGCGGACGCAGCTCCCGTCGCTGGTCGCTGCGGTCGGCACGCTGCTGCTGCTCCTCTTCGGGACCGGGCTGCTCGAGCACGTCCCGTCGCCCGCGATCGGCGCGATCGTGGCGGTGGCGATCGTCCCGCTGCTCGGCATCCCCGAGTTCGCCCGGCTGTGGCGGCAGGACCGGTTCGAGTTCGGCATCGGCGCGGTCTGCTTCGTCGTCACCCTGCTGATCGGGGCGATCCCGGGCATCGTCGTGGCGTTCGTCCTGGCCCTGATCAACCTGGCCAAGCGCGCGTCCACCCCGGCGATCGACGTGCTGGCGGCGGACGGTGACCCGGGCGCGTCGCTGCTCGACCCGGCGCCGAAGGGCGCCACGACCGCGCCCGGCATCGTCGTCATCCGGCTGGCCGCTCCGCTGTTCTTCGCCAACGGGTCCGTCTTCGCCGACGCCGTGAAGCGCGCGGTGACGGGCAACGACGTCCGGCACGTGGTCCTCGACCTGGAGGCGGTCACCGACGTGGACGTCACGGGCGCCGAGGACTTCGCCGACCTGAAGGAGTGGCTGACCGACCACAGCGTCGACCTGTCGTTCAGCCGCCCCCGCGGCGACCTGGTCGAGCGGATGCGCCACCTCGGCGTGCTCGGCGACGAGCGACTCTACCCCACCAACCGGGCCGCGCTCGCGGACCTCGGCACACCATCCGTCGGCTGACGGTCACGAGAGAGCAGGATCAGCATGGGACCCGTCATCGGAGACATCCTCCCCCTCGCGCTCGGTGTCGCGATCAGCCCCATCCCGATCATCGCGGCCATCCTGATGCTGCTGTCTCCGAAGGCCCGCGGCACCAGCCTCGGCTTCCTCCTCGGCTGGGTGCTCGGGATCGTCGTGGCGGTGGTCCTCTTCACCCTGCTCTCCACGGTCATCCCGCACGGCGACGACGCCGAGCAGTCGAAGCCTGTCGTGGGGACGATCACGATCATCCTGGGCCTGCTGCTGCTCGTGCTCGCCGTGCGGCAGTGGCGGTCGCGTCCCGCAGCGGGCGCCGAGCCGGCCCTGCCGAAGTGGATGGCCGCCATCGACACGATGACCGCGGTCCGGGCGCTCGTGCTCGGGTTCCTCCTCTCCGCCCTCAACCCGAAGAACCTCCTGATGGGCGTCGCGGCCGGCGTCGCGATCGGATCCGACGCGCAGAACGCAGGCGAGGCCGTCGTCGCCGTGATCGTCTACACCGTCATCGCCGCGTCCACCGTCGCCGTGCCCGTCACCGCGTACCTGGCCGCCTCCTCGCGGATGGCCCGGCCGCTCGAAGCCCTGCGCACCTGGCTCGTGCACAACAACGCCACCATCATGTCCGTCCTGCTCCTGGTGATCGGCGTCGTGCTGATCGGCAAGGGCATCGGGCGGTTCTGAGCCGACCAACACCACCGAGATCGGAGAACAGCATGCCCGCAACGGACGTCACCGGCCTGCCGTCCGACGATGAGATCGTCGACGCGTACCTGTACCTCTTCGGCCGGCTCCTGGTCGCCCGGCAGGAGAAGTACGACATCGACGTCGAGCATGTCGGCTGGAACACGATCAAGTACAACCCGCTCGGTTCGGCGGAGTTCGTCAACCCGAACCTCGACGTCGCGTACCTCGAAGCGTGGATCGCCGTCGACCCCAAGCACGCGGTGACGCTGCACGTTCCCGAGATCGTCGGCCGCTACTACACCGTGCAGGTCGTGGACGTGTGGGGCGAGGTGATCGCGAACGTGAACGAGCGGAATTTCCCCGAGCATCCGTCCGGGCCGGTGTCGTTCCGCCTCGCCGGGACGACCCCGCCGCTCCCGGACGGTGCGCTCGCGATCGACCTGCCCGGCCCCAAGGCGAAGATCCTCGCCCGGGTGGAGCTGAAGACGTCACCGGATGAGGCCGTCGCGCTACAGAGACAGTTCACGATCGACGCCCCGGCCGGGATCGAGATCGCCCCTCCTCCGGCGATCCCCGACTTCAGCAACGCGGCGCTCCCGGGAGCGGAAGCGTTCACCGCCGGGCTCGACCTGCTGGAGACGGCGCCGGATGCGATGCCGGACGCACCCCGCTACGCCGAGCTCGTGCGCGCCATCGCCGAGAGGATCGCGGGCGACGACGAGGCCAGAGCGGCGGTCGACGAGGTCGTCCGCACGAAGGCGTGGCCGGCCTTCCTCGCCGGCACCAAGGGCTTCGGAACCCAGCGCAACGGATGGTCGGTCGCGTTCTCGGCGGGCCGCTTCGGCAATGACGTGCTCGCCCGCGACATCGTCGACTACGGCGGCCTCTGGGCCAACACGGTCGATGAGGCCATCTACTACGTCGGCCAGCTCGGAAGCGACGGCACTCTCCTCGACGGCTCCGCCACTTACGAGATCCGCTTCCCGAAGGGGGAACCCGCGGCCCTGGTCGACGCGTTCTGGTCGCTGACGCTCTACTCGGTGCCGGACTACCGCGTCGTCCCGAACCCGATCGACCGCTACGGCATCAACTCGGAGGCCGTGCTCCCGCCCAACGACGACGGCAGCGTGAGCATCTGGATCGCACCGGAACGCCCGGCGGACGTGGCCGAGTCGCAGTGGCTCCCGTCCCCGAAGGGCGGCGGGTTCTCGCTCAACCTGCGGCTCTACGTCGCCCGGAAGCCGGCACTCGCGGGCGAGTGGTTCCCGCCGCCGATCACCCGGGCGGTCACGCCGGCGTGACCGCGGGTGGCGCCGGCACAGGGCGGCTCGGGACCGCTGCAAGCGGGACGATCGGAGCTGGTAAGTAAAGGATGCGCGCTAACCTTTACTTACGACGCATCCGTAGGAAAGCTTGACCACGCTTGCCCATGGTCGTGAACGTCACATCTCCAGGTCGCGGCGCTCGCCGCTACGGCGCCTCCGCCCGGCCACGCCGACGACGGCGCCACCGACCGCAACCGTGGCCAGCCCCAGCCAGACGGCCGGCATGTCAGGGGCGCGGCCGCCGGTCGCCGCGAGGTCGCCGTCCGGTCGTCCCGCCGCCGCGCTGGCCGAGCCGTCGCCGGAACCGTCGGGCGGCCCGACCGTTCCAGCCGTGACCTGCACGGTGACCGTCGTCGTGTCGCACAGCGTCGGTGCGATGGAGGCGCAGATCGTGTAGGTGAACGCATCGCTGCCGGAGAAGCCGGGTTCGGGCGTGTAGACGAAGGACGGTCCGTTCGCGGTCGCCGTGCCGTGCGCCGGTGGCGTCGCGACGGTCGGCGGCCCCACGGTGCCCTGGTCGTTGTCCGTGACGGGGATGCTCACCGCGGTTCCGGCGGGCGTCGTCGCGCTGTCCGGGTTCGCCACCGGGTAGATGTCGACGTCGACCAGCCCGGTCGCGCACAGTACGGGCACGCCGTCGTCGCAGACGATCACGGAGTACTGGTCGGTGCCCGCGAAGACGGTGCGCGGGAGATACGTCGTCTGGTCGGCGGACACCGTCGCCGTCCCGGTGCGGGGAGGGATGCCGCGGGCGAACGCGAGCGTCTGGCCCGGGTCGGGATCGGTGGCCCGGATGGCGCGGGTCACGGGCGTCGCGACCGTCGTCGTCAGCTGGAGGGACGCGACGACGGGCGGGTTGTTCAGGGGCCGCACTGTGACGGTCACCGTGGCGGTGGCGCAGAGGGACGGGTTCGTCGGCGAGCAGATGCGGTACTGGAAGGCATCCTGGCCGGTGAAGCCGCCGGCGGGCGTGTACCTGATCGTTCCGGCGACGGCATCCACAGTGGCCGTGCCGTTCGACGGCGGGGTCGTGAGCGCCGGGCTGAGGGCGGCGCCCAGCGAGTCGTTGGCCGAGATCGGGATGACGACCGGCGCGCCCGCGGAGGTCTCGGCGGAGTCGTCGACCGCGATCGGGCTGATCGGCAGGGAGACGGTGGCCGAGTCGCAGAGCACCGGCGTCCCGTCGTCGCAGACCGTGTAGACGAAGCTGTCGTCACCGGTGAAGTCGTCCGCCGAGCGGTAGCCGAAGCCGCCGCCGGCGACCACGAGCGCCCGGCCGTGGACGGGCGGAGTCGTGATCGTGTACGTCAGCTTCTGTCCGGTGTCCGGGTCGGTGGCGCTCACCCGGCCGAAGAGCAGCTCGGCGGTGAACCCGGGACGGGTCAGCGGCTGAGCGACGGGCGGCGAATTGGGCGGCGGCGCTACCCCGACCACGGTGGTGTCCGCCTGGCTGTCCGCGCTCGACCCGTCGTTGTTCGACGGGTCGGGGTCGTCGGTGTCCGAGATCGCGGAGGCGACGTCGTGGAGCACCGTTCCGACCGCGGCCGCCTGGGAGACGGTGAACGTCCGGGCGGTGGAGGCTCCCGGCGCCAGCGTGCCGATGGCCCAGCTGATCGTTCCGCCCGCAACCGTGCCGCCTCCCGCATCCACCACGCCGCTGACCCCGGCGGGCAGCGTGTCGGTCAGCACCACGCCCTCGGCGTCGTCGGGGCCGGCGTTCGCCACGACGAGCGTGTACGTCACGTCCCCGTTCTGCAGCACGGTCGCCGGACCCGACTTCGAGACGGAGAGGTCGGCGAACGGCACGGCGTTGACGGTGCATCCCGACAGGGGCGCGTCGAGGGTGGCCGCGCGGGTGGCAGCGACCCGGACGACGTTGGCGACGACGCCTGTCTGCACGTCGAAGATGCTGCCCGCGGGCGCCTGGGTCTGCACCTGGATGGGGGTGCCGGGCGAGTCGCCGGTGAACCGGCCCTGCACGCTGGTCGGTCCGGCGAACCGGTACGAGCCGAAGCCACTCACCTCGCCGTCGTCGGTGAGACCGGTGGACGAGAGCAGGCCCTCCACCGAC
This sequence comes from Leifsonia sp. 22587, assembly GCF_052044215.1. Lineage (NCBI taxonomy): Bacteria > Bacillati > Actinomycetota > Actinomycetes > Micrococcales > Microbacteriaceae > Leifsonia > Leifsonia sp. 22587. Next base: position 643,022 of record NZ_JBQENB010000003.1, on the reverse strand, counting down.
TGCCGCCAGGTGCCGTTGTTGGTGAACACCCCTCCCGCGATGACGATCCCCGCGTTCGCGGACGTCGCGGAGTTGTTCGACAGCGCCCCGGTCGTGCGGACGCGGCAGTCGTTGGCGAACATCCCGCCGCCGTTCACGGTCAGCGATCCGGCGATCTCCACGTTCCCCGTGTTCTGCAACCGGCCGTTGAGGTTCGCGTCGCCGACGATCCTCAGGTCGTTGGAGTTCTCGATGCGGGCGCCGCTGTTCAGGCTCAGCGGACCCGAGATGGTCATCGTCCCCGCGTTGTCGAACGTTCCCGCGGAGGGCGCGAAGCCTCCCGCGATCGTCAGCGATCCGCCGCCGGCGACCGTGAACGTGGATGCGCCGTTGACGTTCAGCCCGGCGAACTCGACGGTGCCCTCGACGCCGAGGGCGAAGCCCGTGCCGACGGCGATGGACGGGAAGGCCGCGAGCGCGCCGGGCGCGACGACCAGCGCGCCCGATGCGTTGTTGACGTAGGAGGGACGGAGGACTGCGCCCGCCCCGACGCACAGGGTCGCTCCGGACGGCAGAGCATCCACCCCTCCCGCGAACGTTCCGGAGGCGAGGAGCACCGTCTCGCCCGTGGCGAGGGAGACGGACGAGGCGCCCGCGTCCAGCACCCGCGTCGGAGCTCCGCACTGCGTCGCGAACGACGCCGACGCCGGAGCCGCACCGGCGCCCAGGGCGAGGAGCGCTCCGACGGCGAGCGCCGTGAACGCGCTGACCAGCTTCCCGACCCCCTGCCCGCGCATGCTCGCAGTATGGTCCCCTGGCGGCGAAAGCTCTAGAGCGGGCGGCGGCCGCCTACCGCCCGACCGCGGGCATCGGGGGCAGCGGATGCAGCGGTCCGCCGAGCAGGGAGGCGCCCCACAGCGCGGCGAGAACGGTCGCGATCGAGCAGGCCCACAGGATGACCGGCACCGCCCGTCCACCCGCCACTCGCCGTGCGACGGTGAGAGCGAGTAGCCCGCTGACGGCGCCGACCGTGTTGAGGATCACATCCGTGACATCCGAGCTGCCCACCGCCAGCACGTACTGGGCGGCCTCCAGCGCACAGCTCGCCAGTGCCGCGACGGCGGCGACGCGGAGCGCCCGCCAGCGCGGCGCGAGCACGCCGAGGTAGACGCCGAACGGCACGAACAGCAGGACGTTCGCCAGCATCTCGGACGGCCGGTTCTGGCCGAAGCCCTCGCCCGCGACGAAGGGGACGAGCTTGACGGCGCGCACGCCCTCCCCGCCGAAGTCGGGCGTGTGGAACTTCCACAGCACCGCCCAGACCAGCAGCACGAGGTACGCGGCGAACAGCGCGACCGGCAGCGGCCCGGGCGCGGTGCGCGGGCGGTGGACGGAGACGGATGCGGTCATCCTTCGACGCTAGGCATCCGGGCGGCGCGACGGATCGGCCGCAGGTAGCGAACGGCTCCGTCGCAAGGTGTACCTGCGCAGCCGCCGCCTGAGAGGCCGCCGGCTCAGAGGTCGTCGGGGTTCAGATTCAGCGTGACCGACGAATACAGCTGCTGCTGCGCGTCGAACACCTGCCGGTCGGCGTTCAGCCAGACCAGGTACGAAACCGGGATGCCGAACCGTTGCGCGACCTTCTCCGTGGTGTCGCCGACCGCGACGACGTAGCGCGCGGGCGCGCCGCTCGCCGTGGTCTCCGTCACCGCGCCGCGCGCGCCGACGAGCGGCCCGCCGTCCACCGGGTGGACATTGGACTGGCGCGGCGGGATCGACCACGACACCGTGTTGACCGCGAGCACCTTGTTCGGCCCGAGCTCGACCGGCACCCCGTCCTCCGACGCGACGGAGGAGTAGGTGACGAGCGTCGTGAGGTAGGAGGGCTTCTTGCCCAGCACCGCGGAGGTCTGCGGCGCCGCGGCGGTGGTCGGTCCGCCTAGCGCGTGGTCGCCGATGCCGTGATAGGTGAGCCCGTCGCCGACGCTGGGAGGTGTCTCGAGGAACGTGGCCGAGACAGGCACCGGCACCGTCGACGTGAAGCCCGAGTACTCGACGCTGTACATCCCGTCGCCGGTCGACACGACGCGGTAGCGGTAGTGGATGCTGCCCTTCGGCGAGGCGACGCTGCCCTGCGCGACAACCGTGCCGGCCGGCACCTGCGTCAGCGTAGGGGCGGGCGGGGGAGGCGCCGTCGGGGTGGCCGTCGGGGTCGGCGACCCGGTCAGGATCCCGACGCCGGGAGTGCTGCGAGGGGACGTGGTCGCCGTCCCGGAGGCGTGCGGCGTCCGGTGCGGCGCGGACACCGCCTTCGCGTCGCCGCCGAACAGCGCGCATCCACTCAACCCCGCGGTCGCCGCGACGAGCGCGGCCGTCGCGACCGTTCCCAGCATGAGCCGCCGGAACGCTCTTATGTGAACCATGGTCCCCCCACCCGGGATGCTAACAGGTCGTGCGCCCCGTTTCGCCGCCGGCCCGGCGTATCGTGTGCTCGACACGGAGGAGGCGGCATGGCGCGGGTGCTGGTGACGGGCGCGGGCAGCGGACTGGGGTTCGGAGCCGCCCGCGAGCTGGTCGAAGACGGCCACACGGTGGTCGGCCACGTCCGGAGCCTCGACCGGGCAGACGACCTGCGGGCCGTGCTCGGCGACCGCGGCAGCATCCTCGCCGCAGAGCTCGCGGACGACGAGCAGGTGCGCGCACTCGCCGAGAAGGTGCGCTCGGCCGGTGGAGTGGATGCGGTGATCCACAACGCGGGCGTCATCGATGGGCGCGACCTGCTGCCGGTCAACGTGGTGGCGCCGTACGTTCTGACGGCGCTGGTGCCGGCGGAGCGCGTCGTGTTCCTCAGCAGCGGCATGCACCGGGGCGGGCACCCGCGGCTCGACGGCCTCGACTGGTCGGGCGAACGGAGGACGGCGACCTACTCTGACACCAAGCTGATGGTCACCGCCCTGGCGGCGGCGCTCCCCCGCTACCGCCCCGGCGTCTTCAGCAACGCGGTCGATCCCGGCTGGGTTCCGACCCGGATGGGCGGCGCGCACGCCCCGGACGACCTGGAGCTCGGCCACCGCACCCAGGTCTGGCTCGCCGAAGGCGAGGACCCGGCGACGCGCACCTCCGCCTACTGGCACCACCAGCGGCCGCAGCGGCCGCATCCTGCAGCGCTCGACGAGGCGTTCCAGGACCGGCTCGTGGATGCACTGGCGCAGCACACGGGGCTGAGCCTCCGGTAGCGACGATTTCTGAGGACTTCCTCAGGATCCGTCCCGATAAGATAGACATAACAAGGGGAGTACTCCCGCACGCAGCGAGCCCGTCAATACGGATGCGCCACCGCATCCCGGGCCGCTGGTCCTGACGCCGCAATGGCGCGGGGCGGAGGAGACCTTGGCGAATCGCTACGCCTACCCCTTGGAGTCCCGGTGCAGGTCACCCCGCTCATCTGGATCATCACCATCGCGGTGACGATCGCCTTCTTCGTCTACGAGTTCTTTGCGCACGTGCGCAAGCCGCACGAGCCCACCATCGGCGAGTCCGCGCGCTGGTCCGCCTTCTACATCGGTCTCGCCCTGGTGTTCGGCGTGGGCATCGGCCAGGTCTCCGGGTGGGACTTCGGCGGTCAGTACTTCGCCGGCTACCTGACCGAGAAGGTCCTGTCCGTCGACAACCTGTTCGTCTTCCTGCTGCTGATGACCGCGTTCGCCGTGCCGAAGGCGTACCAGCAGAAGGTGCTGATGATCGGCATCATCATCGCGCTGGTGCTGCGCGGCGGGTTCATCGCGGTCGGCGCCACCCTGATCGAGAGCTACTCGTGGGTGTTCTACCTGTTCGGCGCCCTTCTGCTGGTGCTGGCCTGGCGGCAGGCGTTCGGCGCGCACGACTCCGACCCGTCCGACAACCGGGCGATGCGCTTCATCCGCCGCCACCTCCCCGTCACCGAGGAGTATCACCGCGACCGTCTGACGGTGAAGAAGGACGGCCGTCGCTTCGTCACGCCGATGCTCCTCACGATCATCGCCATCAGCCTGATCGACGTCGTCTTCGCCGTGGACTCCATCCCCGCGATCTACGGCCTGACCAGCGAGGCGTACATCGTCTTCACCGCCAACGCGTTCGCCCTGATGGGACTGCGGCAGCTGTTCTTCCTGATCGGCGGCCTCCTCGAGCGGCTGGTCTACCTCTCGCAGGGGCTGGCAGTCATCCTCGGTTTCATCGGCGTGAAGCTGGTCTTCCACGCGCTGCACGTCAACGAGCTGCCGTTCATCAACGGCGGACGGCCGGTGGAGTGGATCCCGGAGATCCCGGTCTGGTTCTCGCTGGTCTTCATCGGCGCGACCATCGCCGTCGCCGCGATCGCCAGCCTGCGCAAGACGCGCAACGAGCGCCCGGCCGAGGTCACGACGGGCGAGGCTGCGCAGCGTTGAGCCGAGACGCCTCGGGGTCGCGCTTCCACGCGCGGAGGGTGTGCCCGTAGCCGACCAGCTCGTGGCCGACGACCTCGATCACGGCGCCCAGCGCGACCAGGCCGATGACGATGCTCAGAGCGGTCAGCTCGCCCGGCCGGTCGAGGTCGATCGACTGGCCGGGATGCGTCACCGCGCCGAAGATGACGGCGGCGGCGAGCGGGGTCAAGGTGACCAGCAGCAGCGGGACGTGGGTGAGATCGAGCGAGTGGAGCAGCACGCTCCAGGTGCCGAAGATCAGGACGATCGTGATCGCGAGCGGGACGGCGAGAGCCAGGGCGATCCCGAGCAGCGAGACGCCGCCGCTCTCCATCGCGATCGTCGTCAGGTGGAGGCCGGCGCCGATGGCGGCGATCGACCCGAACAGCGGCAGATGGGCGTACCGCCAGCCGTAGGCGCGCTCCCGCAGCCGTTCGAGCACCAGCCTCGACGGGACCAGGAAGTACGTCCACCAGACGCAGGCGGCCGTCACGAGCCCGGAGGCCGCGATCAGCACCGCCTCCGGCGACCAGCCGCTCTCCTGGGTGAGCACGCCGACCGCGGCCGTGGTGCCGGCGATGACCTCGCCGATGGTGATGATCGTGAGGAGCGCGAAGCGCTCGGCGAGGTGCCCGGCGTTCCAGGGCGAATAGCCGTACCAGCGGGTGGCGACGGCCGGGGCGACCATCTCGAAGAGGGCCAGTGCGACCAGCAGCCAGACGGTGACCGCGGTGGGCAACGGCACGATCGCGCTCAGCAGCCAGCAGACCTGCACGACGGAGATGATGACGACGTACGAGAGCGCGTTGCGCCGGTGCTCCGGATCCTCGCGAGCGGCCCTCAGCCAGAGGGCGATCTGCGGCACGCGCATGATGATGTAGCCGATCACCATGAGCAGATTGTTGGGGCTCTCGCCGTGCGCCGCCCGCTCGAAGCTCACCGGCAGGCCGTAGGTCAGCACCAGGACGCCGATCATCTGCACGATGGTCGCCAGCCGGAGCAGCGCGTCGTCGTTGCCGTAGGCCGAGGTGAACCAGGTGAAGTTGAGCCACGCCCAGCTGACCGCCCACACGGCGAAGATGTAGGCGCCGATCGCGGGCCAGATGTCCCCGTGGCCGAGCTGCTCGGCCAGCTGGTCGGAGGCGGCGGCGAACGCGACCACGTAGGTCAGGTCGTAGAGCAGCTCCAGCGGGGTCGTGGTCCGGCCGCGCTCGCGCGGGTCGCGGCCCGGCATCGGCCGGATCCGGTGCCGCAGCTCGTGCCGTAATTCGTCCGCGAAGTCGGTCATCGTCCACCTGCCCCTCGGCCACGAGTCTGGCTCATCCGGCCACCCTGCGGGAAGCGGTGCCGGCCTCCGGCTACTCAGAGCCCGGAGATCCGCTCCTCCAGCAGGGCGAGCATCGCCTCCGCCGCCCGGCCGGGCCGTCGGCGCGCGATCGCGCTCAGCCGCCAGGCGACCGGTTCGCGCAGAGCACGCACCACTGCGCCGGGCGCGGGGATGACGGTCAGCTCGGGGAGGGCGGCGACGCCGAGACCTGCGGCGACGAACCGCGGAATCTCGCCCAGGTCCGACAGCTCGGTCGGCACCCGGCGCGTCAGGCCGCGCGCCGCGAGGGCGCGGTCGAGGGTGACCCGGTTGCCGAAGCCGCTGCGCGCATCCACCCAGGTCTCATCGGCGAGGTCGGCGAGCGACACCGACCGCTTGCGGGCGAGGGGATGCGCCTCCGGCAGCACAGCGACGTACGGCGAGTCGGCGAGCGGATGCGTCAGGAGGTCGGAGACGGGATCGGGGAGGCCGTGGAAGGCGATGTCGAGGCGGCCCTGGCGCACGTCCTCGACGAGGCCGGTCGAACCGCTCGGGGACGGGCCGAGCCGCAGGTCGACCTCGGGGTGGCGCCGATGGAACTCGCCCATAACGCCGGGGAGGTCGATCGTCGTCAGGTTCGTGAAGATGCCCACGCGGACGGTGCCCCGCAGCGGGCCCTGCCGGTCGGCCAGCTCGCGCATCCGCTCGACCGACTGCAGCGTCGCCCGGGCTTCGGCCACCACGGCCTCGCCGACGTCGGTGAGCCGGACTCCGTGGGCGTCGCGCTCGAACAGCGGAGCGCCCAACTCGCGCTCCAGGCTGCGGATGCCGGCGGAGACGGTGGACTGGGCCGCGAAGACCCGCTCCGCGGCGCGGGTGAAGCTGCGCTCGTCCGCGATGGCGACGACGTATTCGAGCTGACGGGTGTCCACTCGTGCATCGTATCCGTCGATGCTCAGCATCGTCTATTTCCGTTGGACTCGATGCTCGATCAGGAGCATATTCGACTCATGACCACCACGATCGAATCCCTCGCCACCGGCCGCCGGCCGTTCCGCCTCCGTCACGGAGCCGGCTTCTGGGTGATCGCCGCCGCCTTCCTCGCAGTGATGGCGTTCTCGACCATCCCGACTCCGCTGTACGCGCTCTACCAGGTGCGCGACGGCTTCCCGACCTGGGTGGTGACCGTCATCTTCGCCGCCTACGCGGTCGGCGTCATCGCCAGCCTCTTCCTGATCGGCCACCTGAGCGACTTCGCCGGCCGCCGCCGGATGGTGCTCATCGCGGTGCTCATCGAGATCGTGTCCGCGGCGCTCTTCCTGGTCTGGAACGACGTGGCCGGCCTGATCGTCGCCCGGACGTTGTCCGGGATCGGCGTCGGCGCGCTGACCGCCAGCGCGACCGCGCACCTGTCCGAGCTGCGCGCCGTCGCGCGCCCCGAGGAGGGACCGCGGCTCGCGGGGACGGTGTCCACCGCCGTGAACACCGGCGGCCTGGCCCTCGGTCCGCTGATCGGCGGGGCGTTCGCGCAGTTCCTGCCCGCGCCGCTGCTGCTCCCCTACGCGGTGTTCCTCGTGCTGCTCGCCGTCGCGGCGGTCGCCGTCGCACTCGTACCCGAGACGGTCGAGCGGGCGGAGGAGCGCCCGGCGTACCGGCCGCAGCGCATCTCGCTGCCCGCCGAGGCGCGCGGCGCCTTCTCGGCCGCCGCCGTCGCGGCGTTCGCCGGCTTCGCGGTCTTCGGCCTGTTCACCTCGCTCGCGCCGAGCGTCCTCGCCGGGACCCTGCACCAGACGTCGCACCTGCTCGCCGGCGCCGTACCGTTCGCCGTGTTCGCCGCCTCCGCCGTCTCGCAGATCGTGTTCGCGCGGGTCAGCACGCGGACCCAGCTCGTGCTGGCGCTCGTGCTCATGCTGGTCGGCCTGGCCGGGCTCGCTGTGGGCGTGCTCGCCGCATCCCTCGCGGTGTTCATCGTCAGCGGCGTGCTGGCCGGCGCCGGTGTCGGACTGCAGTTCCGGTCGTCGATCGCGGTCGCCGCGTCGCTGGCCGCGCCGGAGCGCCGCGGCGAGGTGCTCGCCGCGATCTTCCTGATCGCGTACATCGGCCTGGCGCTCCCGGTGCTGCTGGTCGGAGTCGCGCTCATCCTGTGGCCGCTGGTGCCGGTGCTGGTCGTGTTCGTCGCGGCGATCGCGGTGCTGTCGGTGCCGGCCGGGCTGCGGATGATGCGGCGGGCGTGAGACGCATAGGGTCGGTGTATGGCCGCTGCACCCTCTGACCGACCCATCGCCCTCGTCACCGGAGCGTCGCGCGGCATCGGCCGCGCGATCGCGGTCGATCTGGGACGCACGCACCACGTCCTCGTCGGCGGGCGGGATGCGGCCGCGGTCGAGGCGGTCGTCGCCGAGTTGCCGTCAGCTGAGCCCTTCGTCGCCGACCTGACCGCGGACCCGAGCGGCGCATCCGTGCCGGCCCTTCCCGACCGCCTCGACGTGCTCGTGCACTCGGCGGGCGTCGAGGACGGCGGGACGATCGCGGAGACGGAAGCCGACACCTGGCGTCACGTCTTCGAGGTGAACGTCTTCGCGGTCGCGGCACTGACGCGCGTCGCGCTTCCCGCACTGCGCGCGGCGAAGGGGCTCGTGGTCGCGATCAACAGCGGCTCCGGACTGACCAGCGGGCCGGGAGGCGGCGTCTACGCAGGCTCGAAGTTCGCGCTGCGAGCTCTGACCGACGCCCTGCGCGAGGAGGAGCGGCCCAACGCCGTGCGCGTCACGAGCATCCACCCCGGGCGCGTGGACACCGACATGCAGCGCGCGCTCGTCGCCCGGGAGGGCCACGACTACGACACCGCCTACACGATCACGCCCGAGATGGTCGCCGCGACCGTGCGTCTCGCGGTCGACATGCCGCCCGCGGGCACGGTCGAGTCGCTGAGCGTGCGCCCGTTCCACCGGCGCTGACGCGCGGCGCGCCCCCGCCGGGCGCCGGGCGGCTCCGCTCCGTTTCGCCGAAGTGCACGTAGTTGCGCTCCCGCACGGCGTGTCGCCCACAACAAGGTGCACCTCAGCGGATGCGGGATGGACGGATCGCCGAGGTGCACTTTGTTGCGCAGTTGCGCGGCGTGTCGCCCGCAACAACGTGCACCTCGGCGAAGGGGGGAGGCGCGGAGCGGCTACTTGCCGTCCGTGTCCTTGTGCTCGTCGGGGCCGCCGCCCGAGACGGTGTCCTCGCCGGGCTCGGGGGAGCTTCCGTCGGAGCCGGAGCCGTCGGGCAGCTCGTCCGCGTCCGGTCGCTTGTTCTCGTCGCTCATGCGTCGTCCTTCCGTTCGGTGCTGACCGCGCGACGGTACCCCTCCGCGCCCGGGAGGTCCATGCACCGCATCCACGGGACGGGTCAGGAGATCAGCGCCACCATCCCCGCAATGAGGGTCGGGAGCCCCACCAGGACCGCGATCGCGATGGCGACGCGGCGGCCCCAGAGGTCGAGCGGGTTCGTGGGGGTGGTGTCGGTGGCGCCCGGGAGGGCGATGCGGCGGATGCTGCTCATGGTCGGCTCCTGCGATGTCGTACCGCCCGCGACCGTGCGGGCTCGATACGAGTCTCCGTCGGCGGCCCAGCGGGTGCGAGGGCTTGACAGGATACGCGACAGCGACCCGTGACATTCCGGTGCCCGGTGCGTCACCCGCGCGCCCTAGACTGACGCCGCATCCGCAGAGGCGAGAGGACGGTCGGGATCCGGTGAGCAGCGCATCCACCCCTCCGGCCGGGTCGCTCGCGCGCCGGCTGGGGCTCGGCGACGCCATCGCGATCGGCCTCGGCTCGATGATCGGCGCCGGGGTCTTCGCCGCCTTCGCGCCGGCCGCCGCCGCAGCCGGGGCCGCGCTGCTGGTCGGGCTGGTGATCGCGGGCTTCGTCGCGTTCTGCAACGCGACCTCGTCCGCACAGCTGGCCGCGCAGTATCCGACCTCCGGCGGAACGTACGTCTACGGTCGCGAGCGCCTCGGCGAGTGGACCGGCTTCGTCGCGGGCTGGTCGTTCGTCGTCGGCAAGACGGCGAGCTCGGCGGCGATGGCGCTGACCTTCGCGAGCTACGCGGTGCCCGGTCCGTGGGTGAAGCCGGTGGCCGTGCTGGCCGTCGCGGCGCTCACCGTCGTGAACACGCTCGGGGTGACGCGCACCGCGCTGCTGACGCGGGTGCTCGTCGTCGTCTCGCTCATCGCCCTGGCGGTCGCCATCACCATCGGCTTCGGGCACACCGCGGCGAGCGCCGCGCTCCCGGGTCCGGAGGTCACGCTGTACGGGGTCCTGCAGTCGGCCGGATTCCTGTTCTTCGCCTTCGCCGGGTACGCCAGAGTCGCGACGATGGGCGAGGAGGTGGTGGATCCTGCGCGCACCATCCCGCGCGCGATCACGACCGCCCTCGCGGCGGTGCTGGTGGTCTACGCCCTCGTCGCGGTGTCGGCGCTCCACGCACTCGGGCCGGCGGGGCTCGCCGCCTCACCGGCGCCGCTCGACACGGTCGCGGCCACCAGCGGTGCGGCGTGGCCGGGCGTCGTCATCCGGATCGGGGCCGCCACCGCCGCGCTCGGCGCGCTGCTGGCGATGATCGCGGGGGTCGGACGGACGACGCTGGCGATGGCCCGCAACCGCGACCTCCCCGGGTGGCTGTCGGCCGTGCATCCGCGCTTCCGCGTGCCGTACCGGGCGGAACTCCTGCTCGGCCTGATCGTCTGCATTCTCGTCCTGACGACCGACCTGCGCGGCGCGATCGGGTTCTCGTCGTTCGGCGTGCTGCTCTACTACCTGGTCGCCAACGCCTCCGCCTGGACCCAGGACCGCGCCCACCGGCGGTACCCGCGCCTCCTCGCCGTCGCGGGGGCGATCGGCTGCGCGGTGCTGGTCGCGACGCTGCCGCCGACGTCCATCCTGGCCGGGGTGCTGGTCGTCGCCGCCGGGATCGGCTACCGTTTCGTGCGTCTGCGGGCGACGGCCGCGCGAGACGGACGCAGCGAGAAGAACGGAGGGATGCCATGAGCACGGCGCGCATCGACGGGATCGACCCGGCGGCGGCCCCGTCCGGCACCGGGTGCGAGGAGTGCGGCGAGACCGGAAGCTGGTGGCTGCACCTGCGCCGCTGCGCCGAATGCGGGCACGTCGGATGCTGCGACGACTCGCTGAACACGCATGCGACCAAGCATGCGCAGAGCACCGGGCATCCGATCATCCAGAGCTTCGAGCCCGGCGAGGACTGGTTCTACGACTACCGCACCCAGGCTTTCGTCGACGGCCCCCGGCTCGCTCCGCCGGAGAGCCATCCGACCACCCAGTCCGTGCCGGGACCGGCGGACCGCGTACCGCGCGACTGGGAGCGCCGGCTCGAGGAGCGCGGCTGACGCTCGCGGCTGACGGCGCTGACGCGGCCCCGCATCCTGATCGGGGCCTGTTCCGCGACCCGCTTCCCGGTTAGCGTGGCGGCATGAGCCCGTCGTCGAAGTCGGAGACCTTCCTGGAGGTCGACGGCGAGCAGGTGCGCATCTCCAGCCCGGACAAGGTCGTGTTCCCGGAGCCCGGGCTGACCAAGCTCGACCTGGCCCGGTACTACGTGTCCGTGGCGGACGGCGCGCTGCGCGGCGCGGGCGGACGGCCGATGGTGCTCAAGCGCTACGTCAAAGGGCTGACGCAGGAGCCGTTCTTCCAGAAGCGCGTGCCGGAGGGGCATCCCGCCTACATCGACACCGCCACCCTGCACTACGCCCGCGGCACCTCGGCCGAGGAGGCGGTCGTGCGCAACGCCGCCGGGCTGGCGTGGGTCTCCAACCTCGGCTGTCTCGACCTCAACCCGCATCCCGTGCGCGCGGAGGACCTCGACCATCCCGACGAGCTGCGCGTCGACCTCGACCCGATGCCCGGGGTGGACTGGTCGCAGATCGTCGACGTCGCCTTCATCGCGCGTGACGTGCTCGAGGACACCGGACTGGTCGGCTGGCCGAAGACGAGCGGGTCGCGCGGGCTGCACATCCTGGTCCGCATCGAGCCGCGCTGGAGCTTCGCCGACGTGCGCCTCGCCGCCGAGACGCTCGCGCGCGAAGTCGAGAACCGCGCCCCGGGGCTCGCGACCGCGCGCTGGTGGAAGGAGGAGCGCGGCGAGAGCGTCTTCGTGGACTTCAACCAGAACGCGAAAGACCGCACGGTCGCCTCCGCGTACTCCATCCGGGCGCTGCCGGACGCGCGCGTCTCCACCCCGCTCGACTGGGACGAGGTCCGCTCGCGTCGCCCCGAGGAGTTCACCGTGCCGACCGTGCTGCAGCGCTTCGCCGAGCGCGGCGACCCGCACGCCGGGCTCGACGACGCCGCCGGATCGTTGGATGCGCTGCTCGACCTGGCGCGACAGCTCGGCCCGGCCGAGAAGCCGCCGCGGGGCGGTGACGGCGCGGGCCGCCGCGTCTCGCAGATGCCGCTCATCGAGGTCGCGCGCACCAAGACGAAGCCCGAGGCGATGGAGGCGCTCGACCGCTGGAAGGCGGAGCATCCGGACGCCGCCGCGCAGCTGCATCCCGCGGACGAGCTCGTCGACGGGATGCGCGGCTCCAGCTCGCTCTGGTACCGCGTGCGGATCAACCTGCAGCACATCCCGGAGGCCGACCGCCCGGAGCAGGGCCCGCTGCTGGCCGACTACGACCCCTGGGCGGGACGCGGCTGAGCGTTCTCCGCGATCGGCGGCCGAGCCACCAGCCCACCGTGCCGGCCATCAGGATGAGGGATGCCGCCGCGAGACCCAGCGCCCACTGGAGGGCGGCATCGACGCCGGAGGGCGCGAAGTACGACGAGCTCAGCGGGGCGTAGGCGAACCAGCCGAAACCCGTCATTGTACGCGGGACGGCGAACAGGATCGCGGAGACGATCGCGCACACGACGCCGAGAGCGAAGAGCACGGCGGCGACCGCGGACGACCGCGACCGGCGCCCGGACCCGTCCGGTCGATTCCCCTGCGTCATTTCTCCCCCATCTGCCGAGCCGATGGAACCATTCTGCCGGTATCGGACATTCCCCTTTAGGAGCGCGGATCAGCACGGCGAAAAGGGGAGCCGGTGACCGCGCATCCGGACCCGGGGGCCGAGGCTTCGCCCGCGGGGCGGCGCGAGGGCCGTGCACGGAACCGGGGGGTGAGTGCGCGGCCCTCCTTGCCGACGCCGGGATGCGCTGTGCGGCACCGATCGGGCGACTCGCGCGACGCACGCTGCAACGAGTGGATGTGCGCCCCGGCGTGCGACACGATGGTGGCATGACGGACGCACGCGTGACCTCGGTGAACCGCGACGACGAGCACCGCTTCTCGAAGCAGCCGCGCCCATCCATCACCCTGGTCACTGGTCTGGGCGTCGAGGGGGATGCGCACTTCGGCGCCACCGTGCAGCACCTGTCCCGGGTGCGCCGCGACCCGACGCAGCCGAACCTCAGGCAGGTGCACCTCATCCAGGCGGAGCTCTTCGACGAGGTCACGGCCGAGGTCGAGCCGGGTCAGCTCGGCGAGAACGTCACCACCGAGGGCATCGACCTGCTGGGCCTCCCTCGCGGCGCGCGCCTCCGCCTCGGCGACGAGGCCGTCGTCGAAGTGACGGGCCTCCGCAACCCGTGCGTGCAGATCGACCGCTTCCAGCCGGGACTGCTGAAGCAGGTAGTCGGGACGGATGCCGACGGCGCCACGGTCCGCCGGGCGGGTGTGATGGGGGTCGTGCTCAGCGGAGGGGTGGTGCGGCCGGGCGACGCGATCGCGGTCGAGCTGCCGGACGGCGAGCGGGAGGCGCTGGCGCCGGTGTGATCCGGCGTCCCGGTCCATCCGGCTTCGCCGTCTTGCCGCGCGGCCGGCGACGCGGTTGCATCGGGTCATGCGCAACCATGGGTTCGGCCAGCGGGACGTCGTGTCGCCCCGACGGTACTGCTGGATCGGGCTGGACGACGCATCCCGGTTCGACATCGCCGACCTCCGTTTCGGTGAGAGCTCGCTGACGGCGCAGGGCACCTCGCTCACGAGCGCCTACGCGGCGGCGTGGACCCTGGACGTCGGGCCCGGCTGGATCACGCGCCGGATCACCGTCACTGTCGCCGCGGACACGTGGCGGCGCTCGCTCGAACTGACGAGGGATGCGCGCGGCGCGTGGGCCGCGCACCCCGAGAGATCAACCGGCGGTCCCGCAGAGCCGCCGGGTCTCGCGCCCGACGCATCCCTCGCGGACGCCGTCGACTGCGATCTCGGGCTGTGCCCGGTGACCAACACCATGCCGATCCGGCGACTCGGGCTGCTGCGCGGCGACGTAGCACCCACCCGGATCGCGACGGCGTGGGTCGAGGTGCCTTCACTCCGCGTCGTGCGAAGCGAGCAGGTCTACGCATCGCAGGGAGGCGTCATCACGTTCCGGACCGGCTCGGGCGACTTCACGGCCGACCTGGTGACGGACGAGCTGGGCGTGGTGACGCACTACCCGGGCCTCGCCACCCGCTCACCGCTGCCGGAGTAGCAGTCTCCGGTTCACGTCTCTTCTGGCGCGAGCTTCGCGCGCATGACGGCCGAGGGGCCGGAGGCGTCCGCGGGCCGGTGACATGACCGCCGGCCCGCGGACTCCTGGCCCTTACAGCGCGACGATGCCCTCGCCGCCGACCCCGTCGGGAACGACGACCGAGCCGACGCTCGTCAGCGAGCCGTCCGGGTTGACCCGGAAGCCCTCGACGGCCCCGGCCGCGCCGCCCTGCACGTACAGGTAGCGTCCATCGGGAGTCGCGGATGCATCCACGGTCCCCGCCAGCGTGCTGGTGAGTCCCGTCGCGGCGAGCGCGCCCGACCCGGCGTCGGCGTAACCCGAGAGCGATCCGCTGCCCGCGTTGGAGGCGTAGAAGAACGAACCGTCACGAGCGATCCAGCAGGTCGCCGCCTGGCCGGTCGCAGCGGATGCGATCGGTGCGACGGTCCCGTCGGCGGCGACCGTGAAGCTCGCGACCGAGTTGGTGCCCGCCTCGGCCACCAGCAGGTGGCCTCCGGCGTCGAAGGCGACGGCGAACGGAACAGCGCCGGGCTCGACGTTGGTCACCGGATGCTGCGACAGCCCGCCGAGGCGGTCGACGGAGAACACGTCGATGGCGCTCCCGTTCCCCTTGGTGGTGACGACGAGCTTGGATCCGTCAGGGGTGAAGGCGACCTGCCCGGGAGTGTGAGTGAACTCGGGGGTCGCTGCCGCATCCAGGCCGAGCGCGCGGTTCCACACCGGGATCCGGACGAGGAAGTCGGCCACGCGGACGTAACCCTGCACCGAGCCACCGTTGCGCGCGTTGAGCACGTAGACGAGCCCGCCGTGCGTCGCGACACTCACCGGGAACGCCCCTCCGGAGGAGATGACCTCCCGGCGCACCAGCTGGTCGCCGCGCACCGCGAAGACCGTGACCGTGTTGCTGCCGGCGTTGACCGCGTACAGGAGCCCGCGGTCGTAGACGAGGGATCCCTGGGAGGCGAGGTGGTCGACCACCGATCCGGTCAGCGCTCCCCCGACGCCGCCGGTCGGGTAGGTGCCCGCCTGTTGCAGCGTGCCGTCGGGCGCGCGGTCGAAGGCGACGACGGCGTTGCCGGCGAGGCCGTCGGTCTGGGCGAAGACGACGGACGACGAGTGCGGGCCGGACGGCCCACCACCTCCGGGCGGTGGGGAGGCGAGCGCCGGCGAGGCGAAGAGGGCCGCCGTGGTGAGGGCGGCCACCGAGGCGATGGCGAGACGAAGTGCGGTTCTCATGATTCTCCTTCGATCGATCGCGAGCAGCCCCGGAACGGCGCCGCCCGGCGAGCGCATCGTGCGCGCTCCCCCGGTTAGTGACGAGCGGCTGCGGATCCTTACCGATACCGCGCGATCCGCCTGGTCGGAACGTGTGCGCAGCCGACGCCGGTAGCATCAGCCCCATGGATGCCGCAGACGGGACGCCCGCGCCGCGGCGTCCGTCGATGGAGCCTCCGGCCGACACCGACGCGTGGCGCCGGGCCCTGACCGCGGGCGGCGCCGAGAAGCGGGCCGCGGAGGAGCACCTGTACCGGATGCTGCTCGGGGTCGTGCGCGCCGAGGTGCGCCGCCGCGCATCATCGCTGCCGTTCTCGGGCCCAGAGCTCGACGACATCGCGCACCAGGCCGCTGCGGACGCCGTGATCGGCGTATTGAGACGGCTGCACGAGTTCCGGGGTGAGAGCCGCTTCACGACCTGGGCGTACACGTTCGCGATCTTCGAGGTGTCGACGAAGGTGGGGCGTCACTTCTGGAACCACCCGACGGTGTCGCTCGACGCCGTCGGCTGGGAGCGGCTCCCCGACCGCCTCGGCATCGGCCCCGAGGAGCAGCAGGAGGCGAGCGACCTGCTGGCGGCGCTGCAGCACGCCATCGAGACCGTGCTGACCCGGCGGCAGCGCGAGGTGCTGCTGGACGCGGTGGTCCGCGGCGTGCCCCTGGAGGCTCTGGCCGTGTCCCGGAAAACCACCCGCGGAGCCCTCTACAAGACGCTCTTCGACGCGAGAAGGAAGTTGCGGGTCTACCTTGTCACTCATCATTATCTGGACGACGACGGGCGGGAGGTGACATGAGCGCGAGATCACGCCTGGGCGACTTCCTGCACACCGACCGGGACGACGCCGGATGCGCGCAGACCATGTCGCTGATGCACGTCTACGCGGAGCTCGTCCTCGCGGGCCAGGATGCGGCCGCCCGGTACCCGGGCGTCGCCCACCACCTGCGCCGTTGCGAAGCCTGCGGGCAGGACTTCGCGGGCCTGCTGGCCGCCCTGCGCGGCTGACGCCGGTCCGCGCATCCCCCGCCGTGCATCGAGAGGGGGCGCCAGGCCTCAGCCGCGCCGCGGCTTGCGCGGCGGACGGTCGTCGCTCTGCCAGGAGGTGGCGCGGCCACCGCGGCCGCGGTCGGGGCGCAGCTGGATGAGCTTGCCGCCGATGCGCGTGCCGGAGAGCCGTGAGAGCGTGTCGCCGGGGAGGTCGGCGGGCAGCTCGACGATGCTGAAGTCGGGCATGATCCGGATGTGCCCGAAGTCCTCGCGGCTCAGGCCGCCCTCGTTGGCCAGCGCGCCGACGATCTGGCGCGGCTCCACCTTCTGGCGCTTGCCGACTTCGAGGCGGTACGGCGCCATCGGGGTGTCGTTCCGCTCGCGCCGACCCGGGCGGTCGCCGCGGTCGGCCCGCGCTCCCCGGCCGCCCGCGCGGTCGGCTCCGCCGGCCCGGTCGCCCCGGCCTTCGCGCTCCGCCGGCGGCGCCAGCTCGTCGCGTTCGCTGAGCAGCAGCGGCTCGTCGCCCTGGGCGACCACGGCGAGCGCCGCCGCCACGTCCGCCTCCGGAACGTCGTGGTGCTCGACGTAGTGGGCGATGATCTCGCGGAAGCGCGAGATCCGCTCCTCCGCCGCGAGCGCCTGGGTGATGGCGTCGTCGAAGCGGGCGAGGCGGGTGACGTTCACGTCGTCCACGCTGGGCAGCTGCATCTGCGTGAGCGGCTGGCGCGTGGCCTTCTCGATGGCGGTCAGGAGCCGACGCTCACGTGGCGTGACGAAGCTGATCGCCGCGCCGCTGCGTCCGGCCCGGCCGGTGCGCCCGATGCGGTGGACGTACGACTCGGTGTCGACCGGGATGTCGAAGTTGACCACGTGGCTGATCCGCTCCACGTCGAGGCCGCGCGCCGCCACATCCGTCGCCACCAGGATGTCGAGCTTGCCCGACTTGAGCTGGTCGACCGTCCGCTCGCGCTGGGCCTGCGCGACGTCGCCGTTGATGGCCGCCGCTGAGTAACCGCGGGCTCGCAGCCGCTCGGCGAGGGTCTCGGTCTCGTTCTTGGTGCGGACGAAGATGATCATCCCCTCGAAGTTCTCCACCTCGAGGATGCGCGTGAGCGCATCCACCTTCTGCGAGTACGACACGACGAGGTACCGCTGGGTCGTGTTCGCCGAGGTGGTCGTCTTCGACTTGACGGTGATCTCTTCGGGGTCGTGCAGGTACTTCTTCGAGATGCGGCGGATCTGCGCGGGCATCGTCGCTGAGAAGAGGGCGACCTGCTTGTCGTCCGGGGTGTCGGCGAGGATGGTCTCCACGTCCTCCGCGAACCCCATCTTCAGCATCTCGTCCGCCTCGTCGAGCACGAGGTACTTCAGCTCGGAGAGGTCGAGCGTCCCCTTCTCCAGGTGGTCCATGATGCGGCCCGGGGTGCCGACGACGATGTGGACGCCGCGGCGCAGCGCGGACAGCTGCACGCCGTATCCTTGCCCGCCGTAGACCGGCAGCAGGTGCACGCCCTTCATGTGCGTGGCGTAGCTCTCGAAGGCCTCCGCCACCTGCAGCGCCAATTCGCGCGTGGGCGCCAGCACGAGCGCCTGGGGGCTCTTCTGGGACAGGTCGAGGCGGGACAGGATGGGCAGCGCGAACGCGGCCGTCTTGCCCGTGCCGGTCTGGGCCAGGCCCACGACGTCACGGCCCTGCAGCAGCGGCGGGATGGTGGCCGCCTGGATGGCGGACGGGGTCTCGTAGCCGACGTCCTTGAGCGCTTTGAGGACGGCGCCCTCCAGCCCCAGCGAGGAGAAGGTCGGCGCGTCGTCGGCGGCTTCGGCGTCGACGTGGGCTTCGTCGGTGGCGGAATCTGGCGTGGTCACCGTCCCACGGTAGTCCCCGGACGTGGCGGCGTGTTGCCGGAGTCAGTCCTCGGCGACGAGATCCCGGTATTCGGCGTGCTGCTCGATGAACGACTTCACGATCGGGCACTCGACCTTCACGCGCATCCCCTCGTCGCGGATCTGGTCGAGCACGCGCTGGATCAGCGCGGTCGCGACCCCCTGCCCACGGAACTCGGGGAACACGGACGTGGCGATCACGGTGACCACGTCGCCGTGCCGCGCGTAGGTGATCCCGCCGACCAGGGTGTCCCCGCTGACGGCGTCGTACGTCTGCGACTCCTCGTTCTTGACGACGAAGAAGTCGATGCCCGGCTGCGCGGGCGCGTTGGACGTCACCTCGTCGATCAGCACGCGCTGCGTCTCGGTGAGCGTGCCGGTGCCGTCCGGATAACCGGCCTCGTCCGGGTACTCGAAGTCGCCGCTCGCCCCATCAGTCATCGTCATCACCTGCCCGAACCGCCCGCACGGGATGCGCGGGATGAGGGAACGCTATCCCCGGCGGGAGGGTGCGCGCCACCGGGGTGAGCTATCCGCTCCCGTCAGATCGCCCCGCCGTTGACGTAGACGATCTGACCGTTGACCCAGCGCCCGGGTCCGGCCAGGAACGCGACGGTCTCGGCGATGTCCTCCGGGGTGCCCAGCCTCTCCAACGGCGACACCTTGGCGAGCGCTCCCACCTCGTCGTCGTTCTTGCCGTCGAGGAAGAGGTCCGTCGCCGTCGGCCCGGGCGCGACCGCGTTGACCGTCACATCCCTCCCGCGCATCTCGCGCGCCAGGATGAGCGTCATCGCGTTCACCGCCCCCTTGCTGCCGGCGTACGCCGAGTACCCCGGGAACTGCAGCCTGGACACGGACGTCGAGAAGTTGATGATGGCGCCGCCCGGCCGGACCCGCCGGACGGCCTGCTGCGACACCACGAACGTGCCCCGGATGTTGACCCGGTGCATCCGGTCGAGATCGTCGAGGCTGAACGTCGCGAGCGGTCCCAGCAGCATGATCCCCGCCGTGTTCACCACCACGTCCACCCCGCCGAACTCCGCCTCGACCGCGTCGAACGCGGCGACCATGTCGGCTTCCTCGGCGACGTCCCCTTCTACGGCGATCGCCTGTCCGCCGGACTCCACGATGGCGGAGACGATGGCCGCCGCTCTCGATCGGTTCCCCGCGTAGTGCACCGCGACCGCCATGCCCGCTGTCGCGAGACGCTCGCACGTCGCCTTGCCGATACCGCCTGAGCCGCCTGTCACCAGCGCGACTCGGGGGGTCTGCGAATCAGACATCATTCCCTCCTCCAGAGCCGTCGGACAGCGGTATTACACCTCCGCCCGGCGAGGAGCGCCACCCCTCATCGGCGGAGATACTCCCGGGCACGGAATCGGTCGCCGCCCAGGGGCAAACCTTCGAAATCCTCCCGTCGAAGCGGCCGGATGCAATGCTTTTCGTCGGTCACCGGATCGCATACGATGAGTTCGCTCACCGACGAAGGAGTCTCGAGTGCCCGACCTGCCCGCCATCCGGTTGACGCAGCTGACCAAGCTCTTCGGCTCGGTCTCCGCCGTCGACCACCTCGATCTGGAGATCGCCGCCGGCGAGTTCTTCTCGATGCTGGGTCCGTCCGGTTCCGGCAAGACGACGGTGCTGCGGTGCATCGCCGGTTTCGAGCAGCCGACGTCCGGCCGGATCGAACTGTTCGGTCAGGATGTGACGAGCAAGCCGGCCGCGCTTCGCCCTGTCAACACCGTCTTCCAGGACTACGCGCTGTTCCCGCACATGTCGGTGATCGACAACGTGGCCTATGGCCTGCGCGTCCGCGGAGTCGGACGCGCGGAGCGGCGACGCCGAGCCCTGGATGCGCTCGCGTCGGTGCGTCTGGAGGGTTTCGCCGACCGTCGGCCGAATCAGCTCTCGGGCGGCCAGCGGCAGCGGGTGGCGCTCGCGCGCGCGACGGTCGTGAAGCCGAAGGCGCTGCTGCTGGACGAGCCGCTCGGCGCCCTGGACCTCAAGCTGCGGCAGCAGATGCAGGTGGAGCTGAAGCAGCTGCAGCACGAGCTGGGCATCGCCTTCGTCTTCGTCACCCACGACCAGGATGAAGCGCTCACATTGTCGGACCGCATCGCCGTCTTCAACAATGGCCGGATCGAGCAGCTCGGCACCCCGCGTGAGCTGTACGAGAACCCGGTCTCACGCTTCGTCGCCGACTTCGTCGGGACCTCGAACCTGTTCGGTCGCGAGCACGCGCGGAGCGTTCTGGGCCGGGAGGGCGAGTACTCCATCCGCCCCGAGAAGCTGACGCTGACAGCCGAGGCGGATGCGTCCGGCTCACCGAGCGCGAGCGGAACCCTCGTGGAGTCGGTCTACGCCGGAAGCAGCATCCGCCGGGTCGTCGACCTCGATGCGGGCCCCCGGATCTCGGTGCTGGAGCACAACGATCGCACCCACCGCGTCGAGCTGGAGCGGGGGACCCGCGTGCGCATCTCCTGGAACGACGACGACCTCCGCCCGCTGGCGGGCACAGCCCCGGCGTGGACCGACGATGACGCGGCGGAATCGCTCGACGCAGACGTACCTCGCACCAGAGGTGAGAAAGAGAGGCAGGAATCATGATTCGTGCAACGAAGCGCGTGGAGCGCTGGACCGCCGCGCTCGCGGCCGCCTCCGCGGTTCTGCTCCTGGCCGCGTGCTCTGGCGGCGGCTCGGGCGGGGGGAGCGCGGGATCGGTGCCGGACGTCCCGATGGCGAAGAAGCTCGGGGCCAACGAGAAGCAGCTGAACCTCATCGTCTGGGCGGGATACGCGGAGGACGGCACCAACGACCCGAGCGTCGACTGGGTGACGCCCTTCGAGAAGGACACCGGGTGCCAGGTCAACGCCAAGGTCGCCGGTACGTCCGACGAGATGGTGCAGCTGATGCGCACCGGCGGCTACGACGGCGTCTCCGCCTCCGGGGACGCGACCCTCCGTCTCGTGTACGGCGGCCAGGTCGCGCCCGTGAACACCAAGCTGGTGCCGAACTACTCCACGATCTCGAGCTTCCTGAAGGACAAGGCCTGGAACTCGGTGGACGGCCAGATGTACGGCATCCCCCACGGCTGGGGCGCCAACGTCCTGATGTACAACAAGGCCACCGTCTCGCCTGCCCCAGACTCCTGGTCGGCGGTGTTCGACGACGCGTCGAAGTACGCCGGCAAGGTCACCGCGTACGACTCGCCGATCTACATCGCCGACGCTGCGCTCTACCTCCAGGCCCACGACCCGTCGCTCGGGATCAAGGACCCCTACTCGCTGACCGAGAAGCAGCTCGCCGCGGCGGTAGACCTGCTGAAGAAGCAGAAGGCCAGCGTCGGCGAGTACTGGTCCGACTACACCAAGGCGGTGCAGTCGTTCGAGTCGGACAGCAGCGTGGTCGGGACGTCCTGGCAGGTGATCGCGAACCTCATCCAGAGCGACGGCAAGGTCGAGGTCGGCACGACCGTCCCCAAGGAGGGTTCGACCGGCTGGTCGGACACCTGGATGATCTCGTCGAAGGCGAAGCACCCGAACTGCATGTACCGGTGGATGGACTGGATCACGTCCGCGAAGACGAACGCCCAGGTAGCCGAGTGGTTCGGTGAGGCTCCCGCGCAGACGAAGGCCTGCGAGGAGACGACGGACCCGCAGTTCTGCAGCACGTACCACGCCACCGACGCCGACTACGCGTCCAAGATCCACTACTGGACGACGCCGCAGAAGAAGTGCGTGGACGGCAGCGGCGACAACTGCACCGCCTACAGCGAGTGGGTCAGCAAGTGGCAGGAGATCAAGGGATGAGGGCACGCCTGGGCCTCGTGCTCGGGCCGCCCCTCCTCTGGCTCGTCGTCGTCTACCTGGGCTCGATCGCCGTCCTCCTCGTCTCCTCGTTCTGGACGGTGGACAGCTTCACGGGTGCCGTCGTCCCGGCGTTCACGCTCGAGAACTACGCGACGCTCTTCACCGATCCGCTGTACGGGACGGTCGCCCTGCGGACCCTGCTGGTCTCGCTGGGCGTGACGCTCATCGACGCTGTGGTCGCCTTCCCGATGGCGCTGTACATCGCGAAGGTGGCCAAGCCGAGCCGCCGCGCCCTGTACCTGGTGGCGGTGACGACCCCGCTGTGGGCGAGCTACCTGGTGAAGGCGTACGCCTGGCGCATCCTCGTGGAACCGGGAGGACCGATCGCGGTCGCGACGGGAGGCTACACGCCGGGGTTCGGGCTGCCTGCCACGATCATGACGCTGGCCTACCTGTGGCTGCCCTACATGATCATCCCCGTCTACGCCGGCTTCGACCGGGTGCCGGACTCGCTGTTCGAGGCGAGTTACGACCTCGGGGCGTCGACATGGCGGACCATCCGGACGGTGGCGTTCCCGCTCGTCTTCCCCGCGATCGTGGCCGGCTCGATCTTCACCTTCGCGCTGAGCTTCGGGGACTACATCGCGGTCGGGATCGTGGGTGGCAAGACGCAGCTCCTCGCCAACCTCATCTACGGGCAGCTCGTCACCGCGAACAACCAACCACTGGCGGCGGCGCTGTCGGTCATCCCGCTGGTCGCGGTCGTCCTCTATCTGCTCGCGGTCCGCCGCACCGGTGCATTGGAGAACGTGTGAAGCTCTTGTCCACGCCCGCGCGCATCCTCGCCGGGGTCTGCATGCTGCTGGGACTCGTGGTGCTCTACGTGCCGCTGCTGCTGATCGTGCTGAACTCGTTCAACAGCTCGCGGACGTTCTCGTTCCCGCCGCCCGGGTTCACCCTGCAGTGGTGGGAGGACGCGTTCCACTCCCGCGGCGCCGCGGACGCGCTGGCCACCTCGGTGGTCGCCGGGCTCTGCGCATCGGCGATCGCCCTGGTGCTCGGGACGATGGCGGCGTTCGCGGTGCAGCGCTTCCAGTTCTTCGGCAGGCAGAGCATCAACTTCCTGGTGGTCCTGCCGATCACCCTTCCCGGCATCGTGACCGGCATCGCGCTCGCGTCCACGTTCACGACGGTGCTCGGGCCGGTCGGCGTGACGCTCGGGCTCGCCACGGTGATCATCGGCCACGCCACGTTCTGCATCGTGATCGTCTACAACAACGTGCAGGCGCGGCTGCGGCGGATGGGGAGTTCGCTCGAGGAGGCCTCCGGCGATCTGGGCGCCCGGGGCTGGCAGACCTTCCTCTGGGTGACGCTGCCCCAGGTGCGCGGCGCCCTCGCGGCCGGCGTGCTGCTCGCGTTCGCGTTGAGCTTCGACGAGATCGTGGTGACGACCTTCACCGCCGGTCCCACCGTGCAGACGCTCCCGATCTGGATCTTCCAGAACCTCTTCCGGCCGAACCAGGCGCCGGTCGTGAACGTGGTGGCGGCGGTGCTGACGATCATCGCGATCATCCCGGTGTGGCTGTCCCAGCGGCTCGCGGGGGACGCGGTCACCAGCCGGGTATGAGGGTGAGGTTCAGCGGGCGAGGCCCGTGCTGTCCCGTACCTTCAGCTCGGGCTGGATGAGCGGGATCGTGGCGGGCGTCTCGCCCCGGAGAGCGCCGAGGACGCTCTCGACCGCGCGACGTCCGACCTCGGTGAAGTCCAGCCGCACGGTCGTCAGCGCGGGCTGGAAGTAGGCGGACTCGTCCCGGTCGTCGAAACCGACCACGCTCACGTCGCCCGGGATGCTGACTCCGCGGTCGGTGAGCGCCTTCATGACGCCGAGCGCCATCACGTCGTTGATCGCCAGCACGGCGGTGATCGACCGGTCGGCCGCGATCTCCAGCCCGGCCCGGTAGCCGGACTCCGCGGACCAGTCGTCCGACTCGAACACGGTGGGGGCCGTCCGGCCGGCGAGAGCCAGCTCGGTCTGCCACCCGTGCCGGCGCGCGTCGGAGGCCATCCATCCCGCGGGGCCGCCCACGAAGTGGACCGTCTGGTGCCCGAGGTCGAGCAGGTGCCGGGTCGCCAGCTGGGCGCCGAGCGTCTCGTCGATCGAGATCGTCGCAGGTCCCGCCGGCGAGCCCTGCTCGAAGCGGACGACGGGGACGTCGGTGTCGAGCCGCTGCAGCACCTCCGCCGCCGCGGTCATCGGCGCGAGCACGACGATCGCGTCCACACCGCCGTCGACCAGCGAGTCGAGCCCCGCCCGGATGCTGGCCTGGTCGATCTCCGCGATGCTGACGAGGCTCGTGGAGTAGCCGTTGCGACGTGCCTCCTCTGCGATGCCGAACAGCGCGAGCGCCGGGCCGTGGACGGAGAGCGCATAGCTGAGCACCCCGAGGTTCATCGACCGGCTGGTCGCCAGTGCGCGCGCGGCCGAGTTCCGGCGGTAGCGCAACTGCGCCATGGCGGCCTCGACCCGGTCCCGGATGTCGGGGGAGACGTTGCTGTGGCCGTTGACCACCCGGGAGACCGTCTGCTGCGACACTCCGGCGAGGCGGGCCACATCGACCATGCGCGCCGCACGCGGCCCACCGGCTCTCGTCTCCGTCATCCCCCAATTATGGCCGCCACCGGCCGGACGCTCGCGAGCGCCCGGCCGGTGCGGGGGTGAACCGACGGCTCAGCGGTTGCCGTAGCGCAGCACCGCCGGGTGCTGCTCGTACGGCCACTCGGCCTCGGGGATCATGTACTGCAGCGTGGTGTAGCTGCCGTCCATCGTGGCCGCCAGCGACGGCGGGCCGGGGAAGCCGATCACGCGCCAGCCGACGCGGTTGTCGTTGCCGCCGTAGACCGGGTCGCCGTAGAACCCCTGCCGGGTGTTCAGCACCAGGAGCGGGAAGAACTCGAGGAAGTCCTCGTTGACCGGCTGGTTGCCGGCCGGCGCTCCCCCGCTGCCCTGACCGTCCGACTCGGCGAAGACGAACTTCGCCGGCTTCTCCTTCTTGGAGATGGTCTCGAGGACGGTGTCCTGCTGGTCCTCGTCGAGGTCGACGAAGTCGGCGCCGAACTTGTCGGCGGCGATCCCGTCGAGTTCGACGATCCCCTCGCGGTAGAACTTCTGCCGGCTCTCGATGCGCTCCTGCCAGGCCTGCTCCTCGAGCCCCTCCATCCGGAGGAAGCCCTTGCCGTCAGCGGCGGGGAAGACGAACTGCGTCCCCGCCAGCATCCGGTCGATGAACCGCACCACCCCGGCTTCCTTCGCTCCCGGGTGGTGGTCCGTCGGAATGATGCGCGCAGTGGCGGCCTCGACAGTCGCCCACTCGTGCTCGGTGAAGAACAGCGGCCCATCCGTGTCCCGTGCCGAGATCGGTACGGTGACCCATTCTGCCTGTCCCATTGTCTGGTCGTCTCCTCTCAGGCCGACGTGTCAGTCGGTCCAGCCGTGGCGGTCCACGGCGATGATCCGGTCGGCGCAACGCCAGGCGTTCGCCATGATCGTGAGCGCGGGGTTGATGCCCGTCGCCGTCGGGAAGAAGCTCGCGTCGAACACGTAGAGGTTGGGGACCTCGTGCGACCGGCACCACTTGTCGACGACCGACGTGGCGGGGTCGTTGCCCATGCGCGCGGTGCCGAGCTCGTGCGAGGTGTTGCCGGTGATGCGCTCCATGTTGACCGGGACGACCTTGGATGCACCCGCGGCCTCGAGGATCTCCCCGTTCTTCTTCACCTGCCACTTCTCCTGCGCGAAGTCGTTCGCGTGCGGAGTGTGGGTGATCCGGGCGACGGGGAGGCCCCAGGCGTCCTTCACGGTCGGGTCGAGGTCCACGCGGTTCGACTCGACGGGGAGGTCGTGGAGCAGGATGCCGATCTTCATGCTGTAGTTGAACAGGTCGCGATCGGCGTCCTTGGCGGCCTGGCCCCAGGTGGGGCGTCCGGGGAAGCTCCAGTTGACGGGATGCCCGAGCATCGACGGGAAGATGAGCGAGCCGAGGATGTGGCCGCGCGACTCGTCGGTCTCGTAGAAGTCGAACGAGCACAGGTTCATGTAGTGGCCCGACCACCCGTACAGCGGGTCGTGCAGCTCCTTGTCGAACAGGCCGACGGAGAACGAGTACTGGTGGAACGTCGCGTTCTTGCCGACCTGGCCGCTCCCGTTGCCGAGGCCGTCGGGGAACAGCGCCGACTTCGACATGAGCAGCAGCCGCGGGGTCTCGATGCCGCCGCCGCAGACGATCACGGCCTTGGCGTTCTGCACGAACTCGTTGCCGTTCTCGTCCTGGTAGCGCACGCCGGTGGCCTTGCCGGTCTTGTCGACGAGGATCTCGCTGACGTAGCAGTCGGAGCGCAGGTCGTACAGGCCGGTGTTGATGGCATCCGGGATGAAGCTGATCAGCGTCGACGACTTGCCGTTTCCGGGGTCGGGGTACTGCTGCCAGAACCCGTTCTCGCTGAACGGCTTGCGGCCCCGGTACGGCTCGGTCACCATGCCCTGCGGCATCGGGAACGTGCTATGGCCCATCTTGTTCATGGCCGTCGCGAACTTGCGGCCGATCTGGCTGAGCGGCGCCGGCTTGGTCGGGTAGTCGCGACTGCGGCGGCCCTCCCACCGGTTGGCTCCACCGAGACCGGACGTGCCGAACTCCCACTCGACGCGCGTGTAGTACGGCTCGAGGTCGTCGTAGGTGATCGGCCAGTCGACGAGGCTCGCGCCCTCGACGTCGCCGTGGATCGAGCGGAGGCGGAAGTCGTTCTCCGTCATGCGCGGCACCATGCCGCCCCAGTGGGTCGTGCCGCCGCCGACGACCTGCGGGGTCGCCGAGAAGTTGGTGATGACTGCTTCCTCGCTGTCGTTCTGGCGGTACGTGCGCGGCTTGAGCTTCGGGTCCTGCCAGATGAAGTTGCGGTTGAGGAACTTGAGCTCGTCGCCGGACGCGTGCTCGGGCTTGAGCCAGGGCCCGCGCTCCAAGCCGACGACGCGGAGGCCCGCTTCGGTCAGCACCTTCGCGGCGGTCGCCCCGCCGGCGCCGGCGCCGACGATCACGACGTCGACCGGCTCGGGGTTCTTGAGAGTGGTCATTGTCTGTCCTTCCTTGTGACGTTTCGTCGGGGGATGCGCCGCCTAGGCGAGCACCCCGGCGCGGCCCAGCCGCGCGATCGGGAGCAGCGCAGCCCACAGCTGCTCCGGGATGTCGAACTCCGCGAGCTCCACGGTCTGGCCGACCCGCTTGGGCTCCGACATGCCGACGATCGTGGAGGTGACGCGCGGGTCGCGCAGCGAGAACTGCAGGGCTGCGGCCGCGAGAGGGACGTCGAACTCGGCGCACAGCGCCTCCATCCGGCGCACGCGCTCGAGCACCTCGTCCGCGACGGGGGCGTAGCAGTAGGTGGGGACCGCGTCCGGGCCCTTCACGAGCATCCCGCCGCCGAACGGCGCTGCGTTCACGAACGCGACCCCGCGCTCCTGCGCGTCGTCGAGGAGCGGCTCCGCCGACTGGTCGACCAGGGTGAACCGGTTGTGGCTGATCACCGCGTCGAACGCCTCGGTGGCGAGGTACTGCAGTTCGAGGTCGATCGGGCCGCCGGCGACGCCGAGGTGGCCGATCACTCCCTCGTCCCGAAGCGCGATCAGGGCCTCGAGCGGACCGCCGGGGCCGACCCCCTCTTCGAAGCTGATCTTCTCGGGGTCATGCAGGTAGACGAGCGGGAGCGTGTCGAGGCCGAGTCGTTCGAGGCTCTCCTCGACGGACCGGCGCACCCGATCGCCGGAGAAGTCGGTGGTTCCGGGGACGGGGTCCACCTTCGTGGCGACCAGGAAGCCGTCCGGCACTCCCCCGTTCTCGCGGATGGCCTGGCCGATGCGCTTCTCGCTGTCGCCGCCGCCGTACTCGTTGGAGGTGTCGATGAAGGTGAACGGCCCCTCGAAGACGCGGCGGATGGTCGCGACGGCGGTCTCGGTGTCGACTTCGTAGCCGTACTGGGCGGGGAAGCTGCCGAGGGCACTGGTGCCGACGCAGACGTCGGAGACGGTGAGCCCGGTGCGCCCGAGTTGTTTGGTGGTCATGCGCTTCTCTTTCTCTGGAGTGTTCGATGGTTCATGGGGTTCGCGACGGCGGCGCGGTGCTCTGCCTCACGACGAGCGTCGGGCTCACCCGCGGGAGGGGGTCCGCCTCTCCGCCGCGCATGAGGTGCAGGATGCGGTCCACCGCCAGACGCCCGACCTCTTCGAAGTCGAGATGGATGGTGGTGAGGGCCGGCCGGTAGTACTGCGATTCGGGGACGTCGTCGAAGCCGACGACACTGACGTCTTCCGGGACGCGGAGCCCGGCGTCCGCGAGCGCCTTGACCACGCCGAGGGCCATCTGGTCGTTGGCCACGAACACCGCGGTGATCGTCGGATTGCCCGCGATCTCCCGTCCGGCCGCATAGCCCGAGCGGGTGGACCAGTCGCCCGAGATCACCCGGTTGGTCACGCGGCCGGCCGACGCGAGGGTTCGTGCCCATCCGCGGAGCCGTGCCTCGCTGCCCAGCCAGCCGCTCGGCCCGGCGACCTGCCAGACGGTCTCGTGGCCCAGGTCGAGCAGATGCCGCGTGGCGAGCTCGGCTCCGGCGACCTCGTCCGTGGCGACGCTCAGAGTGCCCTCCGAAGCGCCCGGTTCGAAGACCACGAGGGGCACACCGGCATCCAGGCCCGAGATGGCCTCGAGGGCCGCATCCACGGGGGCCAGGACGACGATCCCGTCGACCGAGTCCTCCACCAGGTGCTCCAGTGCGGCTTTCATGGTGGCCCGGTCGACGTCGCCGAGGGTGACGAGGTTCGTCGCGTAGCCGGCCGCCCTGGCCTCGTCCGCGATCCCGCTGAGAGCCACGGACGGCCCGTACTGGGCGAGGCCGAAGCTCACGATCCCGATGTTCATCGTCCGGCCGTTGGCCAGGGCGCGAGCGGCCGGGTTGCGGCGGTAGCGCAGCTGCTGGATGGCGGTCTCCACCCGGTCCCGGACCTCCGGAGCCACATTGGGGCTTCCGTTGACGACCCGGGAGACGGTCTGCTGCGAGACTCCGGCGAGCCGTGCGACATCGATCATCCTGGCACCGCGAGTCGTCGACTGCTTCTCGTTGCTCGAAGGTGCCGACATCGGCTCAGCTCGCTGCCCGTGCGGTCCGCCGGCCGAAGTGCGACCGGAAGAACCCGGAGATCCTCTGGACGCCTCCCGCCGAGGAGAGGAAGACGGCGATGACGATCACCGCACCCTTGATGACCAGCTGCGGCTCCGAGGAGATGCCGACCAGGTTCATGACGTTGATGATCGTGGCCAGCACGAACACACCGATCACGGCGCTGATGGGATCCCCCTTGCCGCCCATGAGCGAGGCGCCGCCGACCACGACGGCCGCGATCGCGTCCAGCTCGTAGCCGACGCCGATGAGCGAACTGCCCTGGCGCAGCTGGGCCGCGGCGATCAGGCCGGCGAGCCCGGCGAGAAGCCCCGACATCGTGTAGGTGATGATCAGGTTGCGGGCGACCGGGAGACCGGAGAGACGCGCGGCCTCCGGGTTGCCGCCGATCGCGTACAGCGACCGGCCGAACGTGGTGAACTTCGCGACCAGCGCCGCGAGGATCATCACGACGAGGAAGATCATCACGGGGTTCTGCAGCCCGAGGGTGGTCCCCCGCGCGAAGAGGTCGATGAAGGTCTGGTCGGTGATCTGGATCAAGCTGGTCGACTGGATGATGTAGCTGAAGCCTTTGACGGCGCTCATCATGGCGAGGGTCGCGATGAAGGGCGGGATGCGCAGCCACACGACCAGGAGGCCGTTGATCAGCCCCGCGATCCCGCAGCAGAACAGCGTGAACGCCACCGAGAGCCCCGTGGCCATGCCCGCCTGCAGGGTGAGGGCGACGATGACGGTCGACATCGCGAGGATGGAGCCGACCGACAGGTCGATCCCCCCGGTGAGGATCACGAAGAACTGGCCGACCGCCAGCACCGCCACGATGGACGCCGCGGCGATCACGTTCTCGGCGTTCCTCAGCGTGAGGAAGTCACCGGAGACGTAGTAGCCGATCACGATGATCACCACGAGGACGAGCAGAAGGTAGCTCTTCGGAAGCAAGCGCTTGAACACGCCGCCCCACGTCGATCGTGCGCGTGCGGCCGGGGACGATCCGGCGGACGTCGCCGGCTCTTGGAGGGTCTTGTTCGACATTGTCTTTCCCGTCGTTGGGTTCTTGTCAGTGGTGTTCTGGGGCGGCCGGCTCAGGCCAGGAGCTGGAGGATCCGCTGCCCCTGGGGGTCGATCTCGTCGTGATCGAACTCGGCGACCACGCGGCCGCGGGCCATGACGAGGACGCGGTCGCACATCATCGCCTCGGAGATCTCGGAACTCGCGATGATCACGGTCCCGCCCGACCGGGCGAAGTCGCGGATCAGCTCGTACATGTCCTCCTTGGCTCCGACGTCGACGCCGCGCGTCGGCTCGTCGCAGATGAGGAGCCGCGAGGAACGCACCAGCCAGCGGGCGAGGATGCCCTTCTGCTGCGTGCCGCCGCTGAGCGTCTTCATCGGCTGGTTGACGCTGGAGACCTTCATCCCGAGCCGCGTCACCATCTCCTGGGCTGCTCGCTTCTCGCGCTTCCCGTCGATCACGGAGAGCCGGCTGAACATCGGCATGCTCGCGAGAGTGATGTTGCCGGCGACGCCCATCTCCGGGATGAAGCCCTGCGCCTTCCTGTCCTGCGGGAGGAGTCCGATGCCCCGGCGGATGGCGTCGCGGGGTGAGGCGAAGTCGACCGGCTTGTCGTCCATGATCAGCCGCCCGTCGGTCTTCCGGCGGGCGCCGGCGAGCAGGCTGGCCAGCTCGGACTGGCCGGAGCCGATGAGGCCGGCGATGCCGAGCACCTCGCCCTGGTACAGGTCGAAGTCGATGTCGGCGACGCGGTCGTCCTCGCCGAGCCCGCGAGCCGAGAGGAGGATGCTCTCCGTCCTGCCCGCTCCGAGCCGGGGGCTGCGCTCGCCGCGCAGGGCCGCATCCGCGATGGATCCTTCGAGGCTCTTGCCGACCATCGCCGTGACGACGTCGGCCGGCTTCGTCTCGGCCGTGCGGAGATTGGCGGCGGTGACGCCGTCGCGCAGGACGGTGACCGCGTCGCAGAGGCTGTAGAGCTCATCCATGCGGTGGGAGATGTAGAGGAGCGTGACGCCCTCGGCGGCGAGCCGGCGCAGCACGGTGAAGAGCCGCTCGACGTCCGGGAGGGGGAGCGTGGAGGTCGGCTCGTCCAGCAGCAGCACCCGGGCATCCTTGTGGAGCGCCTTCGCCAGCTCGACCGCCTGCTGCTCGGCCACCGAGAAGCTCGAGACCGGCTGTCGCACGTCGAGGTCGAAGCCGACCCGCGCCAGCGCTTCCCGAGCCTGGGCCTGCATCGCGTTCCAGTCGACGACCGCGCCCTTCGTCGGCAGCGTTCCGAGGAAGATGTTCTCGGCCACCGACAGCGACGGCACCAGGCTCAACTCCTGGTAGATGGTGTGGATGCCGGCGGCCTGCGCATCCGTCGGCTCCTTGAACCGCATGACCTCGCCGCCCAGGCGGATGGTTCCGCCGTCCGGGATCTCGGCGCCGGAGAGGATCTTGACGAGCGTCGACTTGCCGGCGCCGTTCTGCCCTGCGAGAGCGTGGATGCTCCCCCGCTTGACCGAGAAGCTGACTCCCTTGAGCGCCTGGACACCCAGGTAGCCCTTGGTGATGCCCTCGAGCTGAAGCTCGTCCATGTTTCCTCTGCACTTCCTCGTGACGTGTGTGTGGTGGAGCCGGTCGCTGCGCCCGGACCGA
>NZ_JBQENB010000003.1:514885-610918 GCF_052044215.1 Leifsonia sp. 22587 | reverse complement strand
GGGCGCAGCGACTCCTGGTGGCGCCTGAGCGCCTAGTCGTTCGCCCGCACGTAGGTGTCGGCGGGCTTGTAGTACTGCTTCGCGTTCTCGGGCGTGACGACGGTGGTCTTGATGAAGACCTCCTTCTCGGGGCACGCCTTCTTGTCGCCGTTGTAGGCGGCGACGGCCATCTTGACCGCGGCGACGCCCTGATCCCACGGCTGGTTCGACGCGGTCGCCTGGAGGGGACCGGTCGGGTTGTCGACCATCTCCTTGACGACGTTCATACCGCCGTCGTAGCCGGCGACGATGACGCCGTCACCCCAGATGCCCGCCTGCTGGAGACCCTGCTCGATGCCGCCCTCCATCACGTCGCTCATGCTGTAGACGATCTTCAGGTCCGGGTTGGCGGTCGCGACGTCGCGGATCGGCGCGAGCGCCTTGTCGGGCTTCCACTCGCCGTACTTCGTCTCGAGCTTCTTGGTCGTGATTCCGGGGTAGTCCTTCATCACCTTCTCGTAGCCCTTCATGAACCCGTTGAAGCGGAGGTCGCTGAGGACGTCCCCGGGGAAGCCGCCGATGCCGACGACCTTGATCTCGCCGGTCTCGCCGAACTTCGCGATCGCCTTCTTCGCGGCGACCTCGCCAGCGAGGGAGCCGGTGTATCCCTGGTCCTCGGCGACGTAGCAGTACATGTCCTTGACCAGGGAGGGGTCGAGGTTGGAGTTGACGGTGACGAGGGGCACGTCCGCGTTCTGCAGCGCGGCGACCGAGGCGCCGACTCCGATCGGGTCGTTGGGGTTCATGATCACGACGTCGACGTTCTTCGTGATGAGGGTCTGTACGTCGGCGTTCTGGCGCACGGTGTCGCCGTTGGCGTCGAGGAGCTGGATCGTGGCGCCGAGCTTCTTGGCTTCGGCCTGGCCGCCCTCGACGAGGGTCTTCCACCAGTCGCTTCCGCTGATGCCGCGCTGGCTCCAGCCGATGACGAGGCCCTTGCCGGTCTTCTTGTCGGCGTCGGAGGCGGCGGCGCCGTCGGTTCCGCCGCGGGCGCATCCGGTGAGCAGGACGGCGGAGACCGCGGCGATGCCGGCGATCTTGAGCATGGATCGGGTACGGGTGCTGATCATGTTTCCACTTCCTTGTGAGGTGATCGGTGCGGGTACAGCTTCAGGGGGGGTGGCGGCGGCGCCCCGATGGGGGAGGACCGGAGTCCGCGGGACGCCGCCGTGGGGTGCTCAGTCGAGCGGGGTGAAGACCCCGCGCTCCTCGAGCAGCTTGATGTTGCGGGCGCGGGTGGCGCGCTCACGGGCCAGCCAGTCCTCCCCGGGAGGGGCGTCGAGGTACTGGTTCTTCGGGTAGATCGGCTTCTCGTAGATGGCCGCGTACTGCTCGGTGCGGAGATCCTTGAAACCGTTGAAGACGCCGTTCGCCTGACGGTCGCGACGCAGGGCGTCGATGTCGATCGTCGTGCTGACGAACGTGTCTCCCGCCGTCACACCGGGGGTCTCGGTGATGATCTTGCCGCGCTGGTTGACGATCATCGAGCGCCCTCCGAAGAGGTCGTTGATGACGCCGTCCGGTCCGAGCTCCGGGCCGAGGTTCGGCGCGACCACGATCGCGTTGTTGAACAGGGCGTGCGCCTTGTTCTGCACCTCCCACATGCCCTGCGAGGTCTGCGGCTCGATGAGCGTGGCGCGGATGATGATCTCGGCGCCGTTCATGGCGAGGCCGCGGGCGATCTCGGGGTAGGCGCCCTCGTGGCAGATGACGTAGCCGATGTTGCCGATGTCGGGCGTCTTGGCCACGGGATAGATCGCATCCATCACGTTGCCGTTGCCCTTCTTGACGATCCACTCGTCCCACAGGTCGTGCGGGTTCGTGGTGCCGAGGGTGCCGCCCTCGAATCCGTCGGAGGTGGCCTTGGCGCGGCGGTAGATGACTTCGCCCTGCGGGTCGATCATGAACGCGCAGTTGAAGTAGCGGTCCGGGAAGTCGTCGTCGGCGACCAGGTACAGCTCGCCGGCGATGTAGGTGTTGAGCTCTCGTGCCGCCTTGGCGAGCTCGTCGGTCTCGGGACCGGGGATGGTGCGGGCGAACTTCTTCTCCCACTCGCGGTCACCGGCGTGGAAGGCCATGTGCATGCCCTGGATCGCCATCTCGGGGATGACCACCAGCTTGACCGGGTAGCCCTCGGTCGCTGCCACGCCGACCGCCGTCTTCATGAACTGGATGATGCGCTTGGTGTTCTTCACCGCATCCTCCGGCTCGACGATCGGGATCTGCAGCGGCGAGAGCGCTACGACTGTGTACGGCTCAGTCACGTCCAACTCCTTCGTTGTTTGGGTTCGTGTTCGGCCATGTTAGCGCACTATCAGTCCGTGTCAAATGGAATTTCAGGAACGGGCACGGCTGCCATGAGTGCGCTCACTCGTGGGAAGTGAGCGCACTCACGCGGCGTGCACTTCGAGAGCCGCTACCTCGCAGCGGCGAGGAGCCACGCAAGGAGAGCGCGTAGCCGCTGCAGGAACGACGTGGGAGGCGGCGGCGCCGCCTCGGCCGGCGCATCGACGGGGCGCGCGACCCGCGGCAGGAACTCGACGAATCCGCACCGGGGACAACCGGCCAGGTGCTGGTGGACGGCGAGACCGACGCCGTAGTACGGGTTGGGGCTCACCCGCATCCGGCTGAGGCAATGAGGACACCAGCGCGGGCGCGTCAGCTGGTTCGGCTCGATCATCGTGGTCCTACGGCTTCGGGCGGGCGGAGAGGACGGGCCGGCACGATGGCCCACCCCACCCGAAGGGGAGGGCCACCGCGCCGATGGGTCGGACACGTCGACCGTGATCCACGCTAAGTCGGCCCCGGAACCCGGGCTATCCGTCAGGCGAACGCGGCTGTCCTCTTCGCGCACGACCCGTCCTCGGGACGGACTGGCGCCTCCGCGGGACGTGCTTACAATCGCCGCATGATTCCGGACCCCGGCGAGCTCTTCGCGACGCACCGCGTGGCGGCGGGTGGCACCGTCGAGGCGGCCCGGCAGGCGCTCTCCGAGGTCTTCCTCCCCGTCGACTTCCCCGCTGCACGGGCGCAGGGCCGCGTCGCGATGACGCTCAATGCGCTCGACGTCGGCCGGGTCACCTGCGGTTTCATGCAGTTCCGCGAGCAGGTCTCCATCGAGACGGCCGAAGCCGAGAACTACCATCTCGACATCCCCGTCAACGGCCGGGCCGTGATGAGGGCTGGTGCCGGACCGGAGATCCACGCCACACCGGAGACGGCCGGGGTCTTCACGCCCGGAAAGCCCGTGCGGCTCGACTGCAGCGCGTGGTTCTCCCAGTTGTCCGTCATGATCCCCCGCGACGAACTGAAACTGGAGCTCGAACGCCTGCTCGGCCGGGAGTCCGTCCGCCCCCTCGAGTACACGGGGGAACTCGATGTGACGGGACCGGGAGGCCGCATGATCCTGCAGGCCCTGCTGGCGATCGACGCGGCCTCCGCCATGGAGGACGGTCCCCTCGCGCACCCGCTGGCCCGGCTGCGGCTGGAGCAGGCGCTCATCCAATCGCTGCTGTTCGCGCAGCCGCACAACCACTCCACCGCGCTCCGCGCTCCCGCGCCCGACCCGGGGAGACGACCCGTCTCACGCGCTGTCGAGCTCATCCGTGCCGACCCTGCACATCCCTGGACGGTCGTCGAGCTCGCGGCGGAGGTGTCGGTGAGCGCGCGCAGTCTGCAGCAGGGCTTCCGGCGAGCCCTGGACACCACGCCCATGGCCTACCTGCGGACGGTCAGGCTGGAGAACGTGAGGGAGGAGCTCGCCCGCGCCGAGCCGGGAACGGACAGCGTGACCGCGGCCGCCACCCGGTGGGGTTTCACCCACCTGGGGCGATTCGCGGCGGCGTACCGCAGCGCCTTCGGCGAGCACCCGTCGCAGACGCTGCGGTCGTCGTAGCGCTGCGGTCAGCTCACCGGATGGCCTGCTGTCCCCGCCTGCGCACCGTGCGAATGGTGTGGACGATGCCACGTCATGATCGTGGTGCGTGTGCGTCTCAGGAGGTGGAAGGTGTTCGAACCTTCCCGGTAATGGACTGCGACCGTTCCGGCTCGGCGGGTGACGGACATTCTGTCCATTTCGTTCGATGGTGAACGAAAGGAGACCTTCGTGAAGAAGTCTCGTGTCATAACGACAGCGGCAACGCTGGCAGTGGCCTCCGTCATCGGAGCAGGGCTGACCGGTTTCGCCGCAACAGACGCGGGGGCGACGAACGCCGCGGATGCTGTTGCAGCAGTGCAGCAGGTCGCTCCGGATGCGGTATCCGACGTGGCGACGTCCATGAAGGCGGACGCCGATACCGCTGTACACGCCAAGGCGCCGGAAGGCGGCACGGTCCAGGTCCCTAAGGATCCCTCCGACGGGGTTCAGGTGGTCACTCCGGGCAACTCGCCCGACCTGGTCATCGGGCTGCCGTTCGCGGATCAGGCGGGAGACGCGGCTACATCGCAGAAGGACGGCATTATCGTCTACGACAACAACAACGGCTCTTCCACGGTCCCGGTGACGCACGCGGACGGCAGTGTTCAGATCAGCACCGTCATCGACAACGCGAACGCACCCGAGCGGTATGACTACCCGATCACTGTGCCGGAGGGCCAGACACTTCGCCTGGCCGACAACGGTGCAGCGCTCGTGGGTGACGACGAAGGCAACCTATCGCTGGTCGTCGCAGCACCGTGGGCCAAGGACGCTAACGGGGATCCTGTCGCCACACACTTCGAGGTCAACGGGAACGTGCTGACCCAGGTGGTGGACTTCACCTCGGCCACCTCGTTCCCCGTCGTCGCTGATCCGTCCGTGACCTGGCTGTGGTGGGGCCGCACGATCAAGTACACCAAGAATGAGACCAAGCAGATCGCTTCGTTTGCGAACGACATGAGCGCGGTGAGCTTCGCCTGCGCCGTCGCTGGAGCGGTGGGCGGACTGATCTGCGGTGCGGTGATCGCGATTGGAGCCCGCGTCGTAGCTGTCGCATTCCGCAACGCCGCGAATCGCGGCCGCTGTATTCAGCTGAACATCCCGCATGTGGGGCCAGGGTTGATCTATGACGTCGCGTGCTGATCCCGTAAAACCGGCACGCTACGTGGAGGACTTCGTCGATGCGCTCCTCACCGGAGCCATCATCACCGCTCTCCAGGTCGCGCTCGATGCACCGATCAAGGTGATTGTGCTCACCGGGCTCCTGTGGCCGGTGGCTTACTTCTGGGGACAGAGAATCAGACGGCGCCGGCGACAGCGCCACGAAGTCGCACCGTAATTCCGGACCGACACCAAAGCCTCCTTAGCCTTAAGGTTCAGGAGGCTTTGGTTTTTGCCGCGACCACGGTGGCGTCGTCCTTCGATCAGTGTGTAGACCAGCTCACCTCGAACCGCGCACGGAGGAGGTCCTCGTCGCGTGACGAGCGGCCGACCTGGAGCTCGAACGCTCCCGGTTCGACGCGCCGGATCCCGTCCGCGTCCACGATGGTGCAGTCGGCGACCGGGAGCGTCAGCGTCACTCGGGCGGACTCGCCCGGCGCGAGGTCGACCTGCCGGTACGCCTTCAGCTCGCGGTCGGCCCAGCTCACGCTGGTGACCAGGTCGCTCACGTACGCCTGCACCGTCTCGCGGACCGACCGGTCCCCCGTGTTGCGCAATGTCACCTCGGCGACGATCTCGTCCTCCATCCCCAGCGACGTCCGCGCGAGCGACAGGTCCGCGTACTCGACCGTCGTGTACGACAGCCCCTGGCCGAACGCCCAGGCGGGAGCCTGCGTGAGGTCGGCGTAGCGGTCGCCGTGCTGGCCACGGAGCTGGTTGTAGTACGTCGGCTGCTGGCCCACGTGGCGGGCGAAGGAGATCGGGAGGCGCCCCGACGGCTCGACGCGGCCGGCGATGATCTCGGCGATCGCCTGTCCCCCGAGCATCCCCGGGTTGGCGGCCCACAGCACGGCGGCGGCCTTCGCGACCGACAGCGGCAGCACGAGCGGCTTGGATGCGAGCAGCACGACGACGACGGGCGTGCCGGTCGCGATCACGGCGTCGAGCAGAGCGTTCTGACCACCGATCAGCTCCAGCGTCGCCGTCGAGCGGCCCTCCCCGACGAGCTCGATCCGGTCTCCGACGACCGCGACCACCACGTCGGATTCCTCTGCGACGGCGACCGCCTCCGCGATCAGGCGCGGGTCCGCCGGCGACGGCTCGACCACCGGCGGTCGCGGCTGACCGTCCGGGAACGTCGCGCCGCGGGAGTCCTCCGCGAGCGTGAGGATGTCGGCGCCGCGGGCGTGCCGGACACTCCATCCGTCGATGGCGTTCAGCCCGTCGAGGACCGTCGTGATCATCTCGCGCGGCTGGCCGTCGAGCCAGCCGGCCTGGCCGGATCCGCCGGCCCAGTCGCCGAGCTGCGTCTGGGCGTCATCGGCGAGCGGTCCGACGACCGCGACGCGGAGCGGAGCCGTCGCCTCCAGCGGCAGCGTCCCGTCGTTCTCCAGCAGCACGATCGACCGCCGCGCGATCTCCAGGTTCAGCTCGGCGTGCGCGACGCTGCCCACGACCTCGTCCAGCGCAGGCGACGGCAGCCGCGGATCCTCGAACAGCCCCAGGTCGAACTTCAGGGTCAGGATGCGCGAGACCGCCGCGTCGAACGCGTCCTCCGCCAGCATCCCCCGCTCGACCGCCTCCAGCGCGCCCTCGAAGAATCCGGGCGTGGTCATGACCATGTCGTTGCCGGCGCGGACCGCCGCGGCGGCCGCATGCGCGTAGTCGGGCTGCACCTTCTGCTCCCAGACCATGCGGCCCACGTTGTCCCAGTCGGTGATGAGCGTGCCCGTGTAGCCCCACTCGCCGCGCAGCACCTCGCTGAGCAGCCAGTCGTTGACCGTGATCGGGATGCCGTCCGTGCTCTGGTAGCCGAGCATGAAGGTGCGGCAGCCCTCCCGGGCCACGCGCTCGAACGGCGGCAGGAACCAGCTGCGGAGCTTGCGCCGCGAGATGTCCGCCTCGCTCGCATCCCGGCCGCCCTGCGTCTCCGAGTACCCGGCGAAGTGCTTCGCCGTCGCGAGGATCGCGGTCGGGTCGTCGAGGCCGCTCCCCTGGTATCCGCGCACCATCGCGCTGGCGAGCTCTCCGATGAGGAACGGGTCCTCGCCGAACGTCTCGCTGATCCGGCCCCACCGGAGGTCGCGGGCGATGCACAGCACCGGCGAGAACGTCCAGTGCACGCCGGTGACCGCCACCTCTTCGGCGCTGGCCCGCGCGACGCGCTCGATCAGCTCCGCATCCCACGACGCGGCCATGCCGAGCTGGGTCGGGTAGATCGTCGCTCCCGGCCAGAACGAGTGCCCGTGGATGCAGTCCTCCCCGACCAGCAGCGGGATGCGCAGCCGGGTCTGCGCGGTGAGGCGGTTCGCCTCGAGGATGCGTTCCGGCGACGTGTGCAGGATCGAGCCGACGTGCCGCCGCAGGATGTGGTCGCGCAGGTCGTCGCGCGCATCCAGCTGCAGCATCTGGCCGATCTTCTCGGCCGTCGTCATCCGGCCGAGCAGGTCGCGCACCCGCTCGGCGGTGCTGAGCGTCGGGTCCTGGTAGGGCAGCGTCTCCTTCGCGGGGTCGGTCGGGGTCTCGGTGAGGATCGAGGTCATGCGGTGGTGCTCTCCGGTGGGGTTCCGGCCGGGGAGGCCGGGGTGGACGGTGTGCGCACCTGGGTGACGGCGGCGTTGAGGTTCATGCCCTTGCGCTTCATCGCGCGGGCGCGCTCGCCCGCCGAGCGGAGGCGGGGGTTGACGTACTCGTCGATGCCGAAGTTGATCAGCGCCAGCGAGACACCGAGCAGGGCGATGCACAGGCCGGCCGGGACGTACCACCACCAGTAGTCGGGGAATGCGTTGTTCTGCTGCGCCCAGAACAGGATGGTGCCCCAGTTGAGGTTCGACACCGGGATGACGCCGATGAAGGCGAGGGTGGTGAGGCCCAGCACGGCCGCGGTCATGGTGCCGACGAAGCTGGAGGCGATGATCGCCAGCAGGTTCGGCAGCATCTCGACGAGGATGATCCGGTGCAGCGGTTCGCCGTTCGCCCGGGCGGCCTGGATGAAGTCGCGGTTGCGCAGCGACATCGTCTGCGCGCGGAGCACACGCGCGCCCCAGGCCCAGCCGGTCAGACCGAGCACGGCGGCGATGAGCACCAGCGGCGGGTCCTCGAACTGCGACGCGACGATGATCATCAGCGGGAGGCCCGGGATGACCAGGAACACGTTCGAGAGCGCCGACAGCGACTCGCTCTTCCAGCCGGGGAGGTAACCGGCGGTGACGCCCACGACGATCGCCACGACCGTCGCCATGATCGTCGCGAGGAAGCCGACGACGAGCACGCCGCGGGTTCCGTAGACGAGCTGGCTGGAGACGTCCTGCCCGATGTGGGTGGTGCCGAGGAGGTGCGAGAACGACGGCGGCTGGAGCGTCTCGTCCAGGTGCTGGGCGTTCGGGTCGTACGGGGCGATCAGCGGCGCGAAGATCGCCACCAGCACGAAGACGCCCAGGATGATCAGCCCGGTCGCCGACTTGCGGTTGCTGAACATGGCGAGCGACGACTTCAGCTGCGACCAGAAGGTGGCCTTCGCCGGGGCCGGCGCCGGGGTGACGGCCTTCAGATGGTAGGTGGTCGGGGTGGTCATGATCAGGCCTCCGTCTGACGGGTGCGCGGGTCGAGGACGGCGTAGGCGATGTCCGCGATGATGTTCGCGATGAGCACCGCCAGGACCAGCACGAGGAAGATGCCCTGCATGAGCGCGTAGTCCTTCGCGTTGGTCGCGTTGAGCAGTAGGAGACCGATGCCGGGGTACGAGAACACCATCTCCATCACGATCGTGCCGCTCACGATGAAGCCCAGCGCCAGGGCGAAGCTCTGGATCTGCGGGAGCACCGCGTTGCGCGCGGCGTAGCGCCAGAGCACGCGGCGGTTCGGCATCCCCTTCGCCTGCGCGACGGTGATGTAGTCCTCGTCCAGAACGGTGAGCATCATGTTGCGCATCCCGAGCACCCATCCGCCGAGCGAGACGATCACGATGGTCGCCATGGGAAGTGCGCCGTGCGAGATCACCTGGCCGATGAAGTCGGCGTTCCAGCCGGGCTCGACGCCCAGCTCGTAGGCGTGCCCGGCCGGGAACCAGCCCAGCGTGGTCGAGAAGACGGCGATGAGGATGAGGCCCAGCCAGAAGTACGGGACCGTGCCGAGGAACGTGGTGATCGGCACGAAGACGTCGAGCCGGCCGCCGCGCTTCCAGCCGATGACGGCGCCGAAGGCCGTCCCGATGACGAACGAGACGACGGTGGCGAAGCCGACGAGGCCCAGGGTCCACGGGAGGGCCGAGGCGATCGCATCGCCCACCGGCGCCATGCCCGTCGAGATGGAGACGCCGAGGTTGCCGTGCAGCAGCATGTTCCAGTAGTCGACGTACTGCTGCCAGAGCGGCACGGACTTGTCGAGGCCGAAGAGGAGGCGCAGCGCCTTCTCCGCGTCCGGCGTCAGCTGCCCCTGGCTCCGCGCCATGTAGGAGTCGACCGCGTCGCCCTTCATCAGGCGGGGGATGAAGAAGTTGATCGTGATCGCGGCCCACAGTGTGAACGCGTAGAAGGCGGTGCGGCCGCCGATGAAGCGCCAGGGGATGCGCGCGCGGCCCCGCTCGGCGCGGGTCGCGGTCGTCCCGACCAGCGTGGGGTCCCCCGGCGCGCGGTTCGGATCGGCCGGCGTCAGGCCGGCCGGGGACGTCGTCGCTTCGGCGCTCACTGCGCACCTCCTGCAGTCTGGGCGGTCAGCCCGAAATGGTTCTCGGGGTCCGGCGAGGCAGCGCGGAGTTCGCGCGTGTACGGGTCCTGCGGGCGCAGGATGACGTCGTCCGCCGTCCCGTGCTCCACGATCCGGCCCTGGTTGAGCACGATGATCTCGTCGCTGAAGTGGCGCGCGGTGGCCAGGTCGTGCGTGATGTACAGCACGCCGAGTCCCTCCTCGCGCTGCAGGTCGGCCAGGAGGTTCAGGACCCCCAGCCGGATGGACACGTCGAGCATCGACACGGGTTCGTCCGCGACGAGCAGCGCCGGCCGCGACGCCAGGGCGCGGGCGATGGCCACGCGCTGCCGCTGGCCGCCGGACAGCTCGTGCGGGCGACGGTCGATCACGGCGTCCGCGTCCAGCCGGACCCGGCGCAGCAGCCGCCGCACTTCCGCGTCGACGTCCGCGCGCGGCACGACGTGGTCGAGCAGCAGCGGGCGCTCGATGTGGTGACGGATGGAGTGCGACGGGTTGAGCGACGCGAACGGGTCCTGGAACACCATCCGGAGCTGCTGACGGTAGCGCCGCAAACCCTTGCCGCTGCGGGGAACCGGAGATCCGTCGAGCAGCACCTCGCCGCGGGTCGGGGTCTCCAGCTGGGTGAGGATCTTCGCGATCGTCGACTTGCCGCTGCCCGACTGGCCGACCAGCCCGATGGTCTGGCCCGGGCCCAGCGTGAAGCTGACGTCGTCCAGAGCCTTGAGCTGCCCCGACCCGCGGACGTTGTAGATCTTGGTGACGTTCCTGAATTCGAGCGTGGTCATCGGACCACCACTCCTCTCTCCCCCGTGAGCCGGGGGAACGACTCGAGCAGCTTCTGTGTGTACTCGTGCTGCGGGTCGTTCCAGATCCGCTCGGCCGTCGCGAGCTCGACGATCTCGCCCTCGCGCATGATCGCGATGCGGTCGCTGATCTCGAGCAGCAGCGGGAGGTCGTGCGTGATGAAGACGACGGAGAAACCGAAGTCGTGGCGGAGCTGCGAGATCTGCTTGAGGATCTCGCGCTGCACCAGCACATCCAGGGCCGTCGTCGGCTCGTCCATGATCATGAGCTGCGGGCGGAGCGCGAGCGCCATGGCGATCATGACGCGCTGCCGCATCCCGCCGGAGAGCTCGTGCGGGAAGGAGCGGACGCGCTGGGCGCCCACCTTCACGATCTCGAGGAGCTCGACGACCTCCGCCTTGCGCTGAGCGCGGTTCATGCCGGGGCGGTGCACCTGGAACACGTCCTCCAGCTGGGAGCCGATGGTCGCGACCGGGTTGAGGGCGTTCATCGCGCCCTGGAACACCATCGAGACCTTGTCCCAGCGGAAGCGGCGCATCTGCTCCGCATCCAGAGCGTTGATGTCGATGTCCTGGCCGCTCTCGTCGTGGAAGACGACCTCACCGCTGGTGATCACCGCCGGCGGCTTGAGCAGGCGCTGGACGCCGTAGGCGAGGGTGGTCTTGCCGCAGCCGCTCTCGCCGGCCAGCCCGACGATCTCGCCGCGCTTGATGTCGAGGGAGACGTTCGTGACCGCCGCGACGGGCGGGTCGACGTCGTACACGACCGAGAAGTCGCGTACAGAGAGAAGAGAGTCTGTCATGGCGTCGCTTTCGTGCTGTCCGCGGAACGCCCGGGGCGGACTCGGGCGCAGAGGCCTCCGTCCGCCCCGGACGCATCGGGGCTGAGTGCTTTCCTGCCCTTACTTGCCCGCGGGCTTGAGCTTCATCAGCACCTGCACCGCCGACGGCTGGGTCGGGTCAGCGGTGGCGTACTGGTCCTGCTCGCTGGGCCAGCCGGTGAACTTCCGGGTGTTGTACTGGGCCAGCTGCGGGTGGGTGCCGATCGCGATTGCCGGGACGTCGTCCACGAAGATCTTCTGCAGCTTGTTCAGGGCCTCGGTGCGGGCGCTGTCGTCCGACGCCTGGGCGTACTCCTTCAGCAGGGCGGTGGCCTCCGGGTTGTCGTAGCGACCGAAGTTGTCCGAGACCTTGCCGTCGGCCGCCTGCTGCAGGTAGCTGCCGTTCATGACGTCGTCGTAGATGTGCCACGGGTTGGAGCCGGAACCGGTCCAGTGGAGGGCGGCCTGGAAGTCGCCCGAGCCGATGTTCGCGAACCAGGTGTCGGCGTCCGGGGTCGCGACCTTCGCGTCGGCGCCGAGCGTGCTCTTGATCTGGGTCGCGACCAGCTGGATGCCGGTGACGTAGTCGTTCCAGCCCTGCGGGTCCTGCAGGGTGAAGGAGACCGGGTTGCCCGACGGGTCGATCAGCGCGCCGCTCTTCCAGGTGTAGCCGGCGTCCGACAGCACCTTCTTCGCGCCCTCGACGTCGATCGTGAAGCTCTTGTCCTTGTACTCCGAGGCGATGTACTGGTCACCGGTCGGCTGCGGG
Source organism: Leifsonia sp. 22587 (assembly GCF_052044215.1). NCBI lineage: Bacteria > Bacillati > Actinomycetota > Actinomycetes > Micrococcales > Microbacteriaceae > Leifsonia > Leifsonia sp. 22587. Next base: position 598,702 of record NZ_JBQENB010000003.1, on the reverse strand, counting down.
ATGCCCGTCACGTTGGTGAGCTCCGGGCCGGCGTTGCCGCGCGCCTTCTCGGCGTGCGCCTTGCGGTCGACGACCATGTTGACCGCCTTGCGGAACGCGACGTCGTTGAAGGGCGCCTTCGTGGTGTTGACCACGATCATGTCCGGGCTGAGGACGTTCGCGCCCCAGAACACGTTGTGCTTCGGGTCCTTGTCGACGTAGTTCTTCTGGTAGTCGGTGATGAAGATCTGCGCCCAGTCGGTCTCGCCGCTCTGCAGTGCGCGGAGGAGGCCGGTGTTGTCGTTGTACTCGAGGTACTTCAGCTGCGCGACGGGAGCCTTGCCGCCCCAGTAGCCGTCACGGGCGTTGAGCACGACGCCCTGCGACGAGAAGCTCTTGATCGTGTACGGGCCGGTGCCGATGGCGTTCTTGACCGCGTCCTTCGTCGGGTCGGCGATGCCCTTCCACTGGTGCTCGGGGACGATCGGGACCTGGAGCACGTCGCCCTGCTTGACGAACTTGGACTCGTCGAACGTGAGGACGACCTTGTCGCCGTCCTCCTTGGCGGCCGACAGCTTGAGGCCGCCGAGGTCGAGGGCGGGCGTCTTCTTGATGAGCTCGTACGTGAAGACGATGTCGTCGGCGGTGAACGGCTTGCCGTCGCTCCACTTCACGCCCTTGCGCGGCGTGACGGTGAGCTGCGTGTAGTCGGAGTTCCACTCGACCTTCGAGGCGAGCCACGGGGTGGTCTCGTTCTTGCCGACCGGGTTCACGATCGCGAGGGGCTCGTAGATCATCCGGTCGTAGCCGAGCGACATGCCCGAGCCGGTGCTGATGAACGGGTTGTTGATCTGCGTCGCCAGGATGGCCGCGCCATCGGGCTTGGCCACGGTCAGCGAACCGCCGCTCGCGCTGCTCGCGCCGCTGGAGCCGTTCGACGAGCAGCCGGTGAGCGCGATGGCGCTGACGGCCGCGATCGCGGATGCCGTGATCAGGTACTTCCTACGCCTCATTGCTTCTCCTTCATGGCGGACACGTCCGTTGTGCCCTGGTGATGCTGCGGGATTGCCGTGCGTTGCTTACTGGTCAGAAAGTAAGCAAGTTGGAGTGAGGTTACTGGCTGGTAAGCTTCCACGCAACCAGACCGCGCGGAGTCAGCAGAGAAGAGCCCCATGAGCAGCGGCAGCACTCACACGCGCCCGGAAACGGAGCGCAAGCGCACGGAGATCCTGCGCGCCGCGATCGAGACCTTCGGCACGAAGGGATCGGTGAACGGGACGCTCAACGACGTCGCCGAGCAGGTCGGCATCACCCATGCCGGCGTCCTGCATCACTTCGGGTCCAAGCAGAACCTGCTGCTGGAGATGCTCGAGTTCCGCGACCGCGACGACGTCGCCCACCTCGAATCCCGCCGCATCCCCGACGGCCCGGCGCTCTTCGCGCACCTCGTCGCCACCGCGCAGCGCAACGCCCTGCGCGCGGGGATCGTGCAGGTCTACACCGTCCTCTCGGCCGAGTCCGTCACCGACGAGCACCCCGCCAAGACCTTCTTCGAAGACCGCTACCGCGTGCTCCGCGGCGAGGTCGCGGACGCCTTCCGCGCGCTCTGCGCCCAGGAGGGCGTGACCGAGCCGGACACGATCGCGAAGGCGTCCGCGTCCATCCTCGCCGTCATGGACGGCCTCCAGCTCCAGTGGCTGCTCGATCCGACAGCGATCGACCTCGGGGGCGCGAGCGAGTTCGCGATCGAGGCGATCGTGAACGGCGTACTCCGCGGCGGGCCGGGAATCTCCTCCTACGTGCGCGGCGACGGCTGAGAGGTCTGCGGCCGCGGATGATCGCGCGTTCGGATTTCCCGATCTTCGTGCCCCCGCACCCCTTGCATCGGCGGCGACCCAGGGGGAACATCCCCGTCTGTTGAAGCACTCGCGTGTGCGGGGGGAAACGGGATGAGTCCCGCTGTGCAGAGCGATCGGGGAGACCCGAGCCTGACGCCGGCGACCACGACGGCCTGAGCAGCCTCTGATGATTCCGGGCAGCCTGCCCCGCTCGCCATCGAGCCGTGCCCGCCGACGTCCTGCAGTACGGGGAACATCATCATCCATGGAAGACGAGATCATGAAAGCAGTCGTGTACGAGGGTGCGCGATCGGTCAGTGTCAACGACGTCCCGGATGCTCGCATCGAGCGGCCGACGGATGCACTGGTCCAGATCACGACGACCAACATCTGCGGGTCCGACCTGCACATGTACGAGGGCCGGACCGACTTCGAGACCGGACGCTGGTTCGGCCACGAGAACATGGGCGTGGTCGTCGAGGTCGGCGACGGCGTCGACAAGGTCAAGGTCGGCGACTACGTCGTCCTGCCGTTCAACGTCGCCTGCGGGTTCTGTAAGAACTGCGAACGCGGACTCACCAATTACTGTCTGACCGCGCAACCGAAGAAGGAGTGGGCCGGCGCGGCCTACGGCTTCGCCGACATGGGCCCATGGCCCGGCGGACAGGCGGAGCTGCTCCGGGTGCCGTGGGCGGACTTCAACTGCCTGCGGCTGGGGGAGGACGCCGAGGAGAAGCAGACCGACTACGTGATGCTGGCCGACATCTTCCCGACCGGCTACCACGCCACCGAGATGGCGAATGTCAAGCCCGGCGACCAGACGGTCATCTACGGCGCGGGCCCGGTGGGATGCATGGCCGCCTACTCCGCCATCCTCAAGGGGGCGAGCAAAGTGATGGTCGTCGACCGTCACCCCGACCGCCTCCGGCTGATCGAGGAGATCGGCGGGATCCCGATCGACGACTCGAAGGTCGACCCCGTCGAGGCCGTCAACGAGATGACCATGGGGCTGGGCGCGGACAACGGCTGCGAGTGCGTGGGTTACCAGGCGCACGACGTCGAGGGCCACGAGCACCCCAACATCACCCTGAACCGGCTGGTCAAGTCGGTTCGCTTCACGGGCGACATCGGGGTGGTCGGTGTGTACATCCCGCAGGACCCCGGAGCGTCCGACGAGCTCGCCAAGCAGGGCGAGGTCGCGTTCGATTTCGGCGAGTTCTGGTTCCGCGGTCAGAAGCTGGGCAGCGGGCAGGCCCCGGTCAAGAAGTACAACCGCCGCCTGCGCGACCTCGTCGCCGCCGGCAAGGCGACGCCGTCGTGGATCGTCAGCCACGAGCTGTCCCTCGACGAGGCGCCTGACGCCTACGAGCACTTCGACAACCGCGACGAGGGCTGGACCAAGGTCGTCCTGCACCCCGCCGGCGCACTGGCCGGGTGAGACCGATGGCGGACGAACTGAACGGCCGCCGGGTCGCGATCCTGGCGGCGGACGGTGTCGAGCGCGTCGAACTCGAGAAGCCCCGCCAGGCCCTCGACCAGGCCGGAGCCGTCACGACCCTTCTGTCGATCAAGACGGGCGAGATCGCGGCTCGCGACCACGACCTGGAGGACGCGGGGACGTTCGCGGTGGATGCGGACGTGCACGGAGCGACGCCGGAGGATTTCGACGCGCTCCTGCTCCCCGGCGGGACGGTCAACCCGGACAAGCTGAGGATGGACAGCGGCGCCGTGGACTTCGTGCGGGCCTTCGTCGACTCGGGCAAACCGGTCGCGGCGATCTGTCACGGCCCGTGGAGCCTGATCGAGGCCGACCGCGTGCGCGGACGAAGACTGACCTCCTGGCCGAGTCTCCGCACCGACCTGCGGAACGCGGGAGCCGACGTCGTCGACGAACAGGTCGTCACGGACGGCACCATCACCACGAGCCGCTCGCCTGACGACATCCCGGCGTTCACCGAGCGCATCGTGCAGGAATTCGCGAAGACCCCCGCGAACGCCTGACATGTCCACTCGACCCAGCAGCCGCCGGACGTCACCGACGACCGGCCGGGTGCTCTCCGCCCGCCGCGCGCTCATCTGCGTCGCGGCGGGCGGGGTGGCCGGCATCCTCGCCGCCGTGCTGCTCACACCGCCTCTCGGTCCGCTGGTGGGGTGGTGCATCGCCGGGACCGCCGCACTGGTGTGGGTCTGGCTGATCTGCTGGCCGCAGGACGCGGACGGCACCGAGCGCCTCGCCCGGGAGGAATCCGTCTCGCAGGTGACGGACGATGCGATCGTCACAGCGTGCGTCGCCAGCGTCGCCGCCGTCATCCTGGCCGTCGTCCAATCGAGGGACCGCGGCGGGGACGCGGTCTCGGTCGCGCTGGTGATCCTCGGCTGCATCGGCACCATCGTCGCGTGGGCGCTGGTCAACACCGTCTACGCACTCAAGTACGCGCGCATGTACTTCATCGACCATCACCGGAGCGGATTCGACCTCAAGCAGGAGACCCAGCCCACCTACAGCGACTTCGCCTACTTCGCCTTCACCATCGGGATGTCGTACTCGGCCTCCGTGATCCAGCCGACGGAGACCGGCATCCGCCGCAAAGCCCTCGCCCACGCCCTGCTGTCGTACTTCTTCGGCACGGTCGTGATCGCGGTGTCGATCAACCTCGTCACCAGCATCGGGCAGGGAGGAGGCTGAGCCGCCCGGGACTCACGACGGCCCCGGCCCGGCCGCATCCGGCCCGGCTGTCGCTGCGGACCCCGGCTCGACCGGCTCGTGTTCCGTCTGCACCTTCCGGGTGTCGGCGGGGTCGTTCTGGCGCCGGCTGGCGAACAGGAACGGGATGCCGATCAGCTCGACCACGCCTCCGATGACGAGCGACGTGCCGTAGCCCCAGAGGTCGGCCGCGCGTCCGAGCGCCGGCTGGATGAACACCCCGCCGAGACTGCCGAACAGGGAATCGAACGACAGAACGGTCGCACGCTGCTTCGAGGGGATCATGTCGTTCAGGTAGGCCTGACGGACCGGCCCGGCCACCGCGAACACGAATCCCCAGATCACGAGCAGGGCGACCGCGAGCCAGAAGAGGCTGGTCAGCCCGAGTGCCACGAGGACCAGGATGCTCGTCAGCGATGCCCCGATCACCGTCGTCGTGCGCTTGGCGAAGAGCAGCCGGATGCGTGAAGCGAGCACCCCGCCCGCGACCTGCGCCAGGGACAGGATGGCCGCAGCCAATCCGGCGATCGAGTACGCGGTCTTGTCGCCGTAGAGCTCCAGCAGGTACGGCTGCAGCGCATAGAAGGCGTAGATGCCGACGCCGGACGCGAACGGCGCCGACAGGATCATCCAGCGCACCGACCGTTTGCGCAGCCCATGATCGATCGACTGCTTCAGCACGTTCCGGGTCGCCGCGACGGGACCCATCGAGTGGTCGGGCGTGAAGCCCAGGTCTTTCATCGCGACGGCGGCGAACACCAGCATCACGACCAGGATCCCGGCCCTCAGCAGGAACGGCACCCCGAGGTTGGTCGCCTGAGCGATGATGCCGCCGAGAACCGACCCGACGAACATCGAGATGCCGGTCACCACGAGCCCGTGCCCGAACACGGCCTCCAGGCTCCCGGAGTACTTGGCGAACGCCAGCGCGTCGACGAGCCACGCATCCACCGCGCCGGAGAAGAACGTGAAGCCGAGGCCCAGCAGCACCGACACGATCGCCCACCAGACGAACGGCGCGTGCCAGAGCCACAGCATCCAGTACAGCCCGGTGGTGACGGACAGCGTGATCGTGCCCAGCAGGTACGACGCCTTCCGCCCGACCGTGTCGGCGACGACGCCCGTCGGAATCTCGAAGATCACCATCCCGGCGGTGAAGAACGCGTTCGCGGCGAATGCCTCGAAGTTGGAGAGCCCGGCATCGAGCAGGAAGAGCGTGTTGATCCCCCAGATGAACGACGCGGCGAGCGTGTTGCCGAGCATCAGGGTCAGGTAGACGCGCTGCACCCTGCGGGCCGCGGGGTTCATGACCCGCGACCGCTCGGGTTGGTCCGACTCGTCACCCCTGCATCATGGACCCGGAGAGGGGTGTGTGTGGCTACGGCATTCGGACATCGAAGCGGTTCGACGAGACGACGTGCCGAGCCTCGATCAGCCCGCGAGATGGTGGGAGTCGCTGTGCCCTTCGTCTCGGTCGCCCCCCGATTCGCGCGATCCTCGGCATACTGCGGCATCGATTCGCACCTCGCGCGAAAAAACCTTGACGGAACATACGTGCCGGGTTTAGTTTTCAAACGTTAATTGTCGAACCGGTTCGACAGCTAGCGTTCCCCGGCAGACTCCGACAGTCGCCGACGCGATGCAAGGGAGCATCCCACCATGAAGACCCTCTCCGATCACAGAGGAACTCCGCTCCGCCTGCGTCCGCCGGACGAAAGCCGGCAGCCCTCGTCCGCGCCTTCCGCGTGTGACGCGACGCCTGTCCCATCCTCGAAAAAACGGAGATCACGCATGTCCATCCCATCAGCGGAACGGCGCACAGAGCCGAACCGCGGAGCGGAATCCTTCCGCACCTCACGGCGGCGAAGCCGGGCGCTTCGGTTCACCGCCGGTCTCGCCGGAACGGCGATCCTCGCCGCCGGCGGCGCCCTGACCGCGCTCCCCGCTCAGGCGGCCCCGACGGCCGCATCCACCCTCGTCGTGCACGCCGACCAGCCGTTCCGGCCGGTCAGCCACGTCGCGACCGGCTCGCTCTACGGGCTCGCCAACGCCACCACCCCCTCCGACAGCCTGGTGCAGGCGATCAAGCCGAACACCTTCGTGATGATGCCCATCGGCGGCCACCAGCAGGGCTCGGGCGACATCGGCAAGACGTGGCAGAAGGCGGCGAACGCCGGCGCCAAGGTCGTCGACCGCCTCTCCGACTACTACGCGGGATGGCCGTACCAGTTCAGCTGGAGCAACTGGGATCAGGTCGTGACGGACCAGATCCAGCAGGTCAAAGCGTCCGGTATGACCAACCTCGCCGCCTACGCGCCGTGGAACGAGGCCGACAACACGTGGCTCGCCTCCAACGGCACCTTCGAGGACTTCTGGACCCACACGTACCGCCTCATCCGCAGCCTGGATGCGACCACGCCGATCCAGGGACCGAGCCTGTCCGACAACATCAGCGACATGCAGAACTTCCTGAACAACGCCGTCGCGACCAACACCGTTCCCGACGTCCTCGCCTGGCACGAACTGGAGACCTCGTCCAAGATCGCCGGCGATGTCGCCAAGGTGCAGGCCATGGAGGACGCGCTCGGCATCCAGCGCCGCCCGATCGACATCGAGGAGTACGCCGCTCCCGCGGAGGTGGGCATCCCCGGCTCCCTCGTCGGCTACATCTCCAAGTTCGAGCGCCTCGGGATCCGGGACGCGGAGCTCGCCTTCTGGAACCAGTCCGGCGCCCTCGGCGACCTGCTGACCGGCCAGGGCGGCAGCCCGAACGGGGCGTACTGGCTCTACAAGTGGTACGCGGACATGAACGGCGACATGGTGACCACCACCCCGCCGGGCAACACCAACTTCGACGCGGCGGCCAGCGTCACCTCCGACAAGAAGGAGGTGGACGTGATCACCGGCGGGACCTCCGGAACGGCCGGCATCACGGTCGCCGGACTGGACAAGCTCTCTCTGGGCTCGCAGGTGAACGTCAAGCTCGAGTACACGCCGTCCTACGGCCGCACGACAGCGGTGGCGGGACCGACCACGATCTCCAGCACCAACTACGCGGTCGGCGCCGACGGCTCCATCACCGTTCCCGTCGTGATGAACCCGGCCTACGGCTACCACATCGTGGTCACCCCCGCGTCGGACAACACCACGGACCTGTCGGGCACCTACACGATCACCAACGTGAACAGCGGGCTCGCCCTCGACACGCAGGCGTCCGGCACGACCGCGGGAACCGCGGCCGTCCAGGCCACCCCCGCCGCCGGCGGCAGCAGCACCCAGACGTGGAAGTTCGTCGCTGCGGGCTCGGGCCTCTACAAGATCGTCAACCCGGCGACGGGTCTCGTCCTCGGGATCCAAGGCGGCGCGAGTGCGACGGGCACGCCCGCCGTGGTGTGGGGCGACAGCGGCACCGATGACCACCTCTGGCAGGCGGTGCCCGACGGGAAGGGCAACATCCGGCTCGCGAACTACGGCACCGGACTCGTCCTGGCCGTCGCCGGCATGAGCAAGGCGTCCGGTGCGGCTATCGTGGAATGGACGGACGGATCGTCGACCTCCGGCTGCACGGCTACCGGCGCGCGCCAGCCCGGGAAGATCGGCTCGGCCTTGTCGTTCTGCAACACGACGGCGTACGCGACCCTCCCGACCGGATCGGTGAGCGGCCTCAGCGGCGACTACACCGTGTCGGCCTGGGTGAACCCGGCCAGCAACGCCTCGTGGCAGCGCCTGTTCGACATCGGTTCCAGCAGCAATGCCAGCATGTTCCTGACGCTGAACGATGGCACCGAGCTGCGTTACGCCATCACCACGAGCGGCGCCGGGGGAGAGCAGCGCCTCAACAGCAGCACGAAGACCCTGCCCCTGAACCAGTGGTCCCTCGTGACCGTCACGGTCGCGGGGACGACGGGCACGCTATACGTGAACGGTCAGGTGGTCGCCACCAACTCCGCCATGACCATCCACCCCTCGGCGTTCGGCCAGAGCACGAAGAACTACATCGGCAAATCGCAGTACGGCGGCGACCCCGCCCTGAATGCGACCGTCGACGACTTCAACATCTACAGCCGGGCACTGAGCGCGGCGGAGATCGCCACGCTTGCCTCCGGGCAGGCGGGCAACGGCGACGTCGTCCACTACGCGTTCGATGAGACCGGCGGCGCGACGCTCGTCGACTCGTCGGGCAGTGGCCGCAACGGAACGGTCGTCCCCGGCAGCTCCTCGACGAACAACACGTCGGCCACGGATGCTGCGACCGCCGACCACTTCTGGACGCTGCACGCCGTCAGCGCGCCCACCGCCCCCAGCGGTGTCGCGGCGACGGCCACATCCTCCGCGGTGACGGTCACCTGGGCGGCGCCTGCGGACGACGGCGGGACCCCGATCACCGGCTACCGCATCTATCGGCAGGGCACGACCGACCCGGTCGCGACCGTCGGCGGCGACGCGACGTCAGCCTCCGTCACCGGGGTCTGGCCGGGTGACACCGCGACGTTCGCCGTCTCGGCGGTCAACGCGGTCGGTGAGAGCGCCGTCTCCGGCTGGAGCGCACCGGTCACGGTCCCGGACGGATCGACCACCAAGCCGGGCCAGGCCGTCCTCTCGAACGACAACGGATGGGACACCGGGCTCAAGGACGGCGACTACAACGTCGTCATGAACCTGTGGTGGGGCGAGGAGGGATCGATCTACCGGCTCTACGAGAACGGCACGCTGATCGCCACCAAGCAGCTGACCTTCGGCGGCGTCGGCGCGCAGAGCGTCAGCATCCCGGTCCAGGGCAAGACGAACGGCACCTACGTCTACACCGGCCAGCTCGTCAACGCCAACGGGACGACCGCGACCACCTCGACCACGGTCGCGGTGACGCAGGCGAACCCGGGCACCCCGGTGCTGAGCAACGACAACCGGAGCGGCGGCGGCACCTACACGGTCACTGCGAACATGTGGTGGGGCACCAACGCCACCTCCTACACGTTCTACGAGAACGGAGTGGTGGTCGGACAGGGCGCCCTCACCGCTGCGACGCCGAACGCGCAGACTGCCACCCTGGCGGTCGCGGGGAAGGACACGGGCACGTACGTGTACCGGGTCGACTTCACCAACGCGGCCGGCACGACCAGCAGCAAGACGATGACCGTCACGGTCACCAAGTAGTCACCGCGGGATGCGGGCGGAGCCCATGTGGCTCCGCCCGCGTTCTGGCCTCTCCCCCGGTCAGTGGCGCCTCCGGGTGCGCCTCACCCAAGGAGATCACGAAGCGCGTCACGGCACCCTGAACGCGTGAGCCCGACTGCGCCTGGCCCTGGCAGGGTCATCCAACCGGCGCATCAACGACGAACCGCCACTCGCACGTGACGCACCTGCCCGGATGTGCACCGCTGGCCGGTACCAGCAGGGCCACGACAGAGCACTTGACCCGCTCCTAGTGTCGTATCAGCCGGCCCGGCAGCCGGAACCGCCGCGATGGACAAAGAGGTGATCGTTCTCTCCCTGTGAGTGCGTCAGCTTGCGGCGGTCCAACAGCTGCCGACGCCGCCTCTTCACTCACGAAAGGGACTGACATGGGCGATCGTCGGGGGTCGGCGTCGGAACGCCTGCCCAGTTCGTTTCGGGTGGCTTCCGCGTGGGCGCCGATGGCCATCCCCGCGTTCCGTGTGCTCTGGTTCGCGCAGCTCGGGAGCAACATCGGCACGTGGATGCAGACCGTCGGCGCCCAGTGGTACCTCGTCGAAGTCTCCGCCGGCGCGGTCGTCATCGCTCTCGTTCAAACAGCAAGTCTCGCCCCGGCAATCGTGTTGTCACTTCCCGCTGGTGCACTCGCGGATTCGTTGGACCGCCGGAAGCTCCTCATCGCGGGTTCCATCGCAAGCGCAATCATTGCCACGGTTCTTACTGTTATCAGCGCGGCCGGCACCCTCACTCCGTGGACGGTCCTGGTCATCACCCTCCTTCTCGGTGTGACGTCCACGCTGACCTCCCCCGCATGGCAGGCGATCCAACCGGAGCTCGTCCCCCGCGAACTGATCGCTGCCTCGTCGGCGCTCGGTGGTGTCACCGTCAACGGCGCCAGAGCCATCGGTCCCGCGTTGGCAGGTGTTGTTCTCTCCGTCTTCGGTACCCCCGTGGTCTTCGGCATCAACGCTCTCAGTTTCGTCGGCGCGGCCGCGGCACTGATCTGGTGGAAACGCCCACCGCAGCAAGGCCTCGACGACCGGGAACCGTTCACCGCGGCAATCCGGGCCGGTGTGCGCTACGTGCTGTCCGCGGCGCTGATCCGCCGGATCCTTCTGCGGGCGGCGTTGTTCGCGTTACCGGGAAGCGCGATCTGGGCGCTCCTCCCTCTCACAGCGGAACGCCTGCATCTCGACTCGGCCGGGTACGGCCTCCTCCTCGGCGCGCTCGGCGTCGGCGCTGTCGCCGGCGTCTTCGCCCTCCCGCCGGCGAGGAAGCACCTCACGGACACCACCATCGTCGCGTGGAGCGCAGCCCTGTTCGCGGTGACGACATTCGCCACCGCCTACTGGCCGTTGGGGCCGGTCCTGCTGACATCCGCCGTCGGCGGCCTCGCGTGGATCGGCACGCTCACCGTCCTCAACACTGCCCTTCAGCTGACGTTGCCGCAGTGGGTCCGTTCCCGGGGCGTCTCCGTCTACATCCTCGTCTTCATGGGAACCATGGCCCTCGGTTCCTGGCTGTGGGGATTCCTCGCACAGCTCTTCGGCGCATCGGCGTCGCTGCTCGCCGCGGCGATCGTCCTCGCGCTGGTCGCGCTGAGCACCGTCATGCTTCCACTTCGCGCCGGAACGGGCACGATCGACCGGAGCGTCTCACTGACCTGGGCCGAACCGCGACTGCAGTTCACTCCGGCGCCCACCGACGGTCCGGTGCTCGTCCACGTCGCGTACCGGGTGCCGGACGCTTCCCGTGCACCTTTCCTCGCGGCAATGCGCCTGGTGGAAGGATCACGCCGCCGTACCGGCGGCTACCGCTGGGCGCTCTACCGGGGCGGGGAAGAGGAAGACCTGTACCTCGAGAGCTTCATGGTCCCGTCCTGGGCGGAGCACCGCAGGCAGGAGACGGAGCGGATGACCGGACGGGATCGCGAACAGCTCGACGCAGCGGTCGCGTACACCAGCGGCCCACCCACCGAACACCACTACTTCCGCCAGCAACAGAAAGAGAGATACCCGTGACCGAATTCGACCCGCTGCACTTCGGCATCGTCCAGCCGCGCACCTTCGAACAGCTCCGGATCGGCGAGATCTTCCGCGCCCCCAGCCGCACCCTGACCGACGCGCACGCGTCAGCGTTTCAGGCCGTGTCGGCCGACAACCACCCGGTCCACTACGACCAGGTGTGGGCGAAAGCACACGGGCACAGCGCCCCCGTCGTCCACGGGCTGCAGGTCCTCGCCTTCACGGCGCCGGGAGCAACGCTGTTCCCGCATGTGATCGGCGAGGTCTTCGTCGCCTTCACCGGGCTGTCGGCGAAGTTCCTCGGCGAGGTCCACGCTGGGGACACCCTCTACTCGCAGCTGGAGATCACGGCGCTCACCCCCGACGGGCCGAACGGTGTCGTCACCGCGGCGGTGACCGTCTGGAACCAGCGGTCGGAGATCGTCCTCTCCGGCGAGCACACCTATCTGCTCAAGCGGACCGAGGCGCCGGCAGCGTGAACAGTGCAGTCAGCGGCGACACACGGGTGCCGATCGAACCGCAGACCGTCGATGCACCACTGACGCAAGCCGCGATCTTCCTCGTGCTCACCATCCGTGACACCGACACAGCGATCGACACGGTCCGGTCGGCTCTCGCCGACGCGGGCGGGCTCATCAAGTCCGTCGCATTCCGAGGACTCGGTTCCTCGTTCAGCTGTACTGTCGGCATAGGCGCGCGGGTGTGGCCCACCCTGGTCCGGAAACCGCTGCCTGCACAACTTCACCCATTCAGAACGGTCCGCGGCGCCGTGCACACAGCACCTGCCACGGCCGGGGACCTCCTCTTCCATATCCGTTCGGACAGGAGAGACCTCTGCTTCGAATTCGAGCAACTCCTCCTCCAACAACTCGCGGGAGCTGTCGACGTCGCAGACGAAACCATCGGATTCCGCTACTTCGACATCCGCGACCTGCTCGGGTTCGTCGATGGGACGGCGAACCCGGTCGGCCGGCAACTCCCCGAAGCCACCCTGGTAGGCGACGAGGACCCCGCGTACGCCGGCGGCAGTTACGCCGTCGTCCAGAAGTACACCCACCCGCTGTCGGCTTGGAACGCCCTCTCCACCGAGCAGCAGGAGACGATCATGGGGCGCAGGAAGGCGGACAACGTCGAACTCGACGACGCCCGCTCCGGACAGAAGGCGCATAAGACGCTCGCGACGATCGTGGACGAAGACGGCGTGGAGCACGACATCCTCCGCGACAACATGCCCTTCGGAAGCGCCGCCAGCGGCGAAGTCGGCACGTATTTCATCGGCTACGCCCGCAACCTCTGGGTGATCGAGCAGATGCTGGAACGGATGTTCATCGGCGACCCGCCAGGGCTGCACGACCGGCTCCTCGACTTCTCCACCGCCCGCACCGGAACGACTTTCTTCATCCCGCCGGCGTCGTTCCTCGCCCGAATGGACGACGAACCGGCAGCGGAACCGCCCGCGCAGACTCCAAGCGCTGCCCTAGAACGGCCGACCACTGACGGGTCACTCGGCATCGGATCCCGTCGCTCTCACCCGAAGGACGCTGCATCATGAACCATCTCTTCCGCGAGCTCGCACCGATCACCTCCTCCACGTGGGAGATGTTGGACGACGAAGCACGGACGCGCTTGCTTCCCGCGCTCAACGGCCGCAAGCTCGTCGACTTCACCGGCCCGAACGGCTGGGGTCACTCTTCCACGTCGGTCGGCCGCGTCACCCAGGTCATCGACGCCCCGACCTCCGGTGTCACAGCTCGCGCGCGCGTCGTCCTCCCGCTTGCGGAGGTCCGTGTGCAGTTCACGCTTGCACGGTCAGAGCTCGACGCGGCGGACCGTGGCGCGGTGGACGTCGATCTGTCGGCCTTGGACAAAGCGGCGGCGGATCTCGCGACCACCGAGAACTCCGCCATCTTCAACGGTTGGGATGCTGCTGGGTTCACCGGCATCATCCCTGCCATTCCGACGCCGACAGTCCGCGACTCCGCAGAACCAGCCGACCTTGCACGAGCCGTCGCAGCCGCCGTAGCGCAACTGAAACGGTCGGGCATCGACGGACCGTACGGACTGGCGCTCGACACCGACAGCTGGGTCGACGTCGAAGGCGGGAGCGATGAGGGCGGTTCCCCGCTGGCGCACCACCTTCACCGGATTCTCGGCGGTCCCGCACTGTGGGTGCCGAACACACCGGGTCCGGTCGTCGTCAGCCTCCGCGGCGGTGACTTCGCTTTCGAATCCGGGCAGGACATCGCGCTCGGCTACTCGAGCCACACGAGCGACGAGGTCACGCTCTATCTGGAAGAGTCCTTCAGCTTCCGGGTCGCCACGCCCGAAGCCGCCGTGGCCCTCTTCTAGGTGTGCTCAACCGGATCGACGTTGGTTTCCCTCCCAGACCCCGATACCCTCACAGGGATGGACAGCATGGCTAGCGTGGAACAGCGTTCGGCATGAGCCCAGCCATCGTGCCCACTGCCGGCCGCCTCTACGGGCGGTTGCCGGCGAACACCGCGCGCACCACGAGATTCGTCGCGTTCGACAAGGTCAGCGCCGCCGCGGTCAGCGCTCCGAGCAACCTCGAAGAAGACGGCAGAGCCTACGAGGACCCAGGCGATGTCGTCGTCCTGGCGTTCGTGACAGCAGGGACGGTCGCCTCGACCGTCGGCCGGGAGACCATCATCAGAACGCGCGGCGACATGGCCATGAGTCATCTCACCCGCGTGGAGAAGGTCGGGATGACGCTCGACTTCCGTTCGGTGTCGTTGAGATTCGCGAGTGACCTGCTGCACGCCTCGTCCCGGGAGATCGACTGGCTGATGCAGCGCCGGTTCGGTCAATCGGAGGCGATACCGCGCCTGCTCGGGATGATGTGCCGGGAACTCCTCGCGCCGAGTTCGAAGATGGGTACCGGTACGACGACTGCGTTGACCCAATCGATCGTCAACCTCTGCGCCGGACTCTTCGACGATGCCCTCGGCAAGAATTCACCACCGGAGCGGAAGTCGCGCAATCTCGTCACCCAGGCGCTGAATTACATAGAGATCAACGCTTCCTGCCCGAGCATCGCCCCGCAGCGAGTCGCTGATGCGCTTCAGGTCTCAGTGCGCACGCTGCACAAGGCCTTCGAAGGCGAGCCCGAGTCGGTCGCTCAGTCGATCCTGGCGGCGCGACTGGCGAAAGCCGAGCGCATGCTGCAAGCAGAGACCACATCGATCGAGAACATCGCCGCGCAGTGCGGCTTCGCCTCCCCGTCGGCTTTCAGCCGGGCCTTCCGTCGCGCGTACGACGTGACTCCGCGCGACTGGCGCCGCTCGCGTGCGGAGCGGGAGTAGCTCTCACAGGGACAGGCCACGTGCTGCTCGGCCCCGCGAGCTCTTGGTACGCTCGGCAGATGTCTCGAAAGAGAGAGTTCGACGAGGAGCGGGTGCTCTCGAGCGCGCTCGACGCGTTCTGGAGCAAGGGATACACCCTCGCGTCGATGACGGACATCTCTCGACAGTCCGGTGTCGGTAACGGCAGCATCTATGGCGCGTACGTCTCGAAAGCGGGCCTCTTCCTCATCGTGCTCCAGCGCTACTGCGCGTCGCGCGTCGAAACGGTCAGGCAATCGATGGAGTCGGGGCAGACCCCCGCTGAAGCTGTCGCGCGACTGTTCGCGGCCGTGGTCGAAGACTGCGCAGCGCATTCCCCGAGCTGGGGGTGCTTGATGCTCAACAGCATGGCGGAACTCGGTCGCGAATGGCCGGAAGTGCGGGAGGTCGCCACAGCGGCCACTCTGGAGATGCAGTCGCTTGTCCGCGCACGACTCGACGAGGATGACGTCGCATCGCCGGAGGACCGGGTCGTCCTGGCATCCGAGATCGTGGTCGCCTCCCACTCCCTGATTCAGTACAGCCTGCTTGACGACGACGTCGACGCTCTCCGGCAGCTGTCCGCTTCAGTCCTCAGCCGTTTCGAGCCGCAGCTGTCGCGCTGACCCATCGCGGCACCGCGGTTCTTGACTTCCAGCGCATCGGATCTTGCTCGTGCGCGCAGTCGCTGATTCTGGAATCTGGATTTCCGGCAGAGTTGCACTGACCCGAGAGGAGAAGTGCCATGACTGATCCGACCGCTGTATTGGGCGTCTACCTACGAGCTCGCCGCGACGCGCTCTCCCCCGAAGATGCCGGCCTCCCCGTCGATGAAAAGCGCAGGGTCCGGGGCCTCCGCCGACAGGAGGTCGCGAAGCTGGCCGGGATCAGCGCCGAGTACTACCTCCGGCTCGAGCAGGGGCGTGACCGGCAGCCGTCCGGTCAGGTTCTCACCGCCCTCGCGCGGGCGTTGCAGCTGGATGAGGACGCGACGGAGTATCTGTTCCGCCTCGCAGGCCAGGCGGCGCCCGCCCTCCCCTCGCGAGCGCTTCGCGTCGGGCAGTCCTTCACCGTCGCCCAGCCGGGCGGAGACCTGACTGAGCGCGTCACCCGAGTGCTGCAGCAATGGGCTTCGAATCCGGCGTACGTCGTCGACCGCAACCAGGACATCCTCGGCGTGAACGACCTCGGTCGCGAGCTGATGCCATTCATGAACCGGCCCAGAGCAAATCTTGTCGAAGATGTCGTGCTCGGCGCGCTCCAGGCCACCGGTCCCGAACGCGATTACTGGGACCGCGCCGCGACGAACCACGTCAGGGCGCTCCGCTACTGGGCCGACCCGAACGATCCTCGCCTGCAACTTCTCGTGGCCTCCCTGTCATCGCGATCCGCGCTGTTCCGGCAGGTGTGGAACAGCCACGAGGCCAGGCCGCTCCGCAGCGGCATCGTCGCTGTCGAGGTCCAACCGTTCGGGATGCTGAACTTCCGTTGGCAGACGTTCGAGGTGCCGGGGCGCACAGAATTCCTGACCATGCTCGGCGACCCGGGTGAGCCGCCGTCCGCGGCCGCACTGGACTATCTGAGGGCGAAACTCCGCGTCGAAAAGGAGATCGCCGCGGTCGGCAAACCGATCCCCCCGCGGCTGGAATACCTCGACCACTCAGTCGGCCGATAAAGCCACTCCGGCGCCGTAGCCCCGCGAGGGCCATCCGACGTCTCCGGAAGGTCCACGCGAGCACGTCGGGGCACGTCATCCGCTTCTCGGACGCTCCTGGCAGACCGTACCGGGGCCACGACAACGGGGGTGCACGCTCCATAACGTCGGTGACGCAGGCAACCCTGAAAGGAATCGACATGACCACCCCCACCATCGTCCTGATCCACGGCGCATTCGCCGACGCGGCCAGCTTCGAGCCGGTCACCCGCAAGCTCCTCGACCGCGGGTACAAGGTCCTCGTCCCGGCCGTCCCGAACCGTAGCCTTCTGGGCGACTCCGCCTACATCCGCTCCGTCGTCGAGAAGGTCGAGGGCCCGGTGCTCCTCGTCGGCCACTCGTACGGCGGCGCGGTGATCACCGTCGCCGGCGCGGCGGACAACGTGATCGGCCTCGTCTACCTTTCCGGTTACGCCCTGGAGGAGGGCGAGAGCCTCGGTCAGCTCCAGGGCGGGTTCCCGGACTCCGAGCTGGCCGCGAACCTCGTCTACACGCCCTTCCCGATCCCGGGCGCGGAGGACGGAACCGACGTCTCGGTGAAGATCGAAGCGTTCCCCGAGGTCTTCGCCGCCGGCGTCGACCCGGCGGTCTCGGAGGTCCTCGCGGTCGCGCAGCGGCCGCTCGCTGCGCTCGCGTTCAGCGAGACCGCGCCGGTCGCGGCATGGAAGACGAAGCCCGCGTTCGGCATTGTCTCCGCCGCCGACCACACCATCAACCCGGACGTCGAGCGCTTCGGGTACAAGCGTGCGAACTTCCGTCGCGTCGTCGAGCTCGACTCGCCGCACCTGGTGATGCGCGCCCACCCCGAGGAGGTCGTGCAGTTCATCGTCGACGCCATCGAGGAGCTGGCCTGAGCTCAACGCTCAGGCACGAAGGGAACCCACCGTGGCAACCGCTAACCCCAAGAACTACACGCTTCAGCCCGAGGCGCTCGCCTTCGCCGAGGCCACGCTGAACCCGCCGTTCCTGTACCAGCTGGCACCGGATGAAGGGCGGAAGATCGTCGACGGCGTCCAGGACTCGGAGATCTTCAAGCCAGAGGTCGACGAGAAGTGGATCACCGTCACGGGTGGCCCCACCGGCTCGGTGCCGGTGCGCATCGTCAGGCCGAAGGGCGCCACCGGCACCCTCCCCGTCGTGGTCTACACCCACGGCGCCGGTTGGGTCTTCGGCGACGCGCACACCCACGACCGCCTCGTCCGCGACCTCGCGATCGGCACCGGCGCAGCCGTCGTCTTCCCGGAGTACACCCGCTCCCCAGAGGCGAAGTACCCGGTCGCGAACGAGCAGGCCTACGCGGCAGCGAAGTGGGCGGTCGAGCACGGCTCCGACGAGAACCTCGACGGCAGCAACATCGTCATCGCCGGCGACTCCGTCGGCGGCAACATGGCGATCGCGCTCACCCTGATGGCCAAGCAGCGCGGCGACGTGACGTTCAAAGCGCAGGTGCTGTTCTACCCGGTCACCGACGCGAGGTTCGACGACGGCTCCTACGACGAGTTCGCCGACGGCTACTGGCTCACTCGCGACGCGATGAAGTGGTACTGGGACCAGTACACCTCCACCCAGGAGGAGCGGGATGAGATCACCGTCTCCCCGCTGCGTGCGACCCTCGATGACGTCAAGGGTCTCCCGCCTGCGCTGGTGATCAACGCCGAATGCGACGTGCTCCGGGACGAGGGCGAGGCGTACGCGTCCAAGCTCCGCGCCGCAGGCGTCGACGTGACGGGCGTCCGTTACGAGGGCATCATCCACGACTTCGTGATGCTCAACGCCCTGCACGACACACCGCAGGCGACGGCCGCGATCGCGCAGGCAGTGTCATTCCTGAAGGACGCGCTGTCCGCGTGACCGATGGCCGGCGGCGGGGAGCTACGGCTCCCCGCCGCCGATCAATGACATGGTGTGTTGGTGTGTGCCGCGACCGCTCGGGATGATCCGACTCGTCACCCCTGACCCATGGACCCGGAACGGGTTTGCGTGGCCACAGAGGAAAGTCAGAGGGAGACGACGTCGGTGAACCGCGTCAGCACGGGCGGCTCGGCCAAGTACTGGCCGAGCCCCGAAGCGCCGGGGCCGGCCCGCCACGCGCGATAGGCGTCATCATGCTCGAGCGATTCCCAGCGCTCGACGGCTACCACGTGGGCGGGGTCCGTGACGTCCGTGACCACCTGCACGCCGAGGCAGCCGTCGAACGCGCGGGTGTCCGCGAGGATGCCGAGCAGTGCCTGCGGGCCGTCCTCGAGGTGGTCGGTCGCGAACCGCATGTCGAGCAGGGAGGTGACAGTCATGCGGGCGACGCTATCACCTGGCCGGTCCTCAGCCCCGGGTGTCGCACGCGGGTGCCGTGGCACCTTACGGGGTCGGGACAGGTGTCGATGTGGGGGCCGGAGCCGCAGGGGGCGTCGGAGCGGGCTCGGTCGACGGTGACGCACCAGGGCTCGGGGCAGTGCTCGGGGCTGGTGCCGGCTCTGCGGTCGAACCGGGCCCCGTCGCCGGCGCCGGGGTGGACGTCGGCGTGGTCAAGGGCCCTGTCGTCGGCGCCGGTGTTCCCTCCCCCGTTGTCGGCGAGCCGCCGGGCGCAGGGACAGCAGAGGGGTCCTGTTCGATGATGGCTTTGAGCTGCTGTTCGAAGTCGAGGAGTTTCGCCTGGATATCGGCGAGCGCCAGTCCTCCGAGGTTCTTCGAGAATGCCTGGACCTGCGCCCACAGCTCGGTGAGCTTCTCCAGTGTGGAGGCGTCCGGCTCGGAGCCGACCGTGAGGACCAGCTGCTCTGCCAGCGCCGCGGTCACGCAGTCCACGCAGCCGTAGTTCGCGGCCGCGGCGATGTTCTGGGGCACGACGACATCGGACTGGCCGACGATCAGAACCACTTGGAAGGCGACGGCGACGGTGGTGCAGCCGGAGCAGTGCGCGAATGCGTAGGCGGAGTTGGTGTTCAGCGCGGACTGGCCTCCCGTCACCCAGACCAGCGCGAACGCGACGTCGTACAGAGTCGAGCCGTTCGTCGTATTGACGGCGAGCGCCTGGTTGTCTCCGGGCCTGGGCGCCGGAGGTTTATTGAAGGGGAACACCCACGACGGCGAACGATCGTCGCGGGGGATCAGCACCGTGGCAAGCTGCGGGTGGTCCGCCGTGGGACGGGACACGCCTGCCGGCCAGACCGTGTTGACCGCACCGGTCGAGCCCGGCGAAAGGTGCCCGGGTTCGTACGAAGCCGGAGCGATGATGTCGGAGAGCGTGCCGCGTTCGTACGGCTGGATCGGGCGATACGTCTGGCCGCTGGGCCACCACGCGAAGGCCAGACCACCCAGCATCGCGACGACGAGCGCGGCGGCGAGCCCGCGGCGGACTGGGCGACCGCGGGTGCCGACCCACAGTGCGGTGAGCCCCGACTTGGACAGACGGGCCAGGATGTACAACGTGCCCAGGATCGGGAGAGCGGTCGCCGCGATGAGTGCGATCTGCGCAGCGCCGGCCGCCACATCGCCACGGCCGAATTCGGCGGCGAGGGCCTGAGCGCGCTCCGCGAGCGCCGTCGCAGCGGTGCCGACCACTCGGGGCAGGGTGAGGACCATCATCACCAGCGAGAACAGCAGCATCGGGATCACGACGAGGACCCACACGCACACGATCGCGCGCGCCCAGGGCTTGAGGGTGCGCGACTCCGGCCGCCCCCACCGCCACGGAAGCAGGCCGAGCAGCGTCGGCTTGATGCGCTGGAAGAGGTCCGGGACGCCGGTGAGGTCGGCGAGTACGTGATAGCCGTCGAAGCGCACGGTGGGCAGGAGCTGGTGCACCATCTGCAGCAGTTGGGTCAGGACGACCAGGAGGAGCGCATCCCACCGCGTGACCCACCAGACACCCACGATGACGACCGCGACGATGGCGTTGAAGTAGAGGCCGCCGAGGTCGGTGCGGACGCGCCCCGCCCGCCCGAGACGGTACGAATCCGTGACGTCGGTGAAGAACGCGGGCCAGAACAGGTAGAAACCCGCCCCCATCCGTCCCGGAATCGCACCTCCGTAACGTGCCGCTGCGGCGTGCCCGAATTCGTGGAACCCCGCCGACAAAATCGTCACGGCGACGATGAGCAGCAGCACCCCCGGGTCCTGGAACGCGTGATAAGTGGCGGCGGCAAGGCCGTGCACCATCAGGAGCCACCAGCAGGCGGCCACGAAGACGCACAGCACCGGGACGACGACCAGCGGGTGGAACAGCCGAGCGAAGGGCGCTGTGAGCCGACGCGTGACGTCGGGGTTCGTGATCTCCTTCCGCAGCCGGAGACCGAGAAGCGGGCTGGACCGCTTGACCTCCGGCTCGGAACCGTCCGCCCGGGCCAGGAGCCCCAAGGGACGCAAGGACGAGTCCACCAGGCTCAGCACATCCTCGGGACGGACCAGCCGACCGACCCGAGAACTCACGAGTCCGGCGATCGCGTTCACGTCCCGGTGTCCGTCGATCTCGTCGAGGACCGCGTAGAGCAACGGGGTGAGTTGAAGCGTCTGCCCGTCCGCTCGACGCACCAGCGACGGGGGCTCCCGGTAGCCCGAACCGCGCATGGAGCCGATCAGTTCCACGCCCTGGGCACGGACCGGGGTCTCGGCGGCCCGGTCGAGCGCTCCCGTCGCCGCGCGCAGTGGCTGCTCGCCCTGCGCGGGGGGCGAGTCCGGTGTGACGGTCACCGTCGGCTTACGGCTGGGTCGAGGGCTGCTGGATGGTGGACTGCTGGCCCGCGGTCGCGTCCGCGGAACCGGTGATGTTCTGGTTGATCACGGCGTCCTGGTGGGAGACCGCGGCGGCCTGGCTGTCGATCGAGCCGATGTTGGCGGCGACGCTCGCGTCGATCGGCGCAGCGACGTTCGCGTTCGCGGCGACCGCGCCGTTGATCGGGGCGGCGATGTGGGCATCCGCCGCCGCGTTGATGTTCACGTTCAAGAGGTTGCCGTCGGTGATGGAGCCGGGGACGGCCGCCGATGCGGACGGCGCAGGCGCGGAGGTCGTGTCCTCGGCCGGCGTCATGTCGCTCACCTGATGGGAGTTGGCCACCGCGTCGGCTGCGATGCCCTGCTGGATGGCCGCGCTCTGGTCCGCCCCTGCGACGGCCGTGGACCCGGCCGAGAGCACGTTCGCACCGGCCGACGCCTCGATCGGTGCCGCCACGTTCGCGTTCGCCGCGACCCCGAGGTCGACGGGAGCGACGAGCCCCAGCCCGAGGTTCAGGTCCGCATTCAGGTCGAGAATCGAGGCGACCTCCTTGTCGGGAAGGGGTGTCACACCCTCCGCGGCCAGCTCCTCCGCGGAAAGCGGCTGAAGATCTTCGGTGTTGTCCTCGCTCATTGCACGCTCCGTCTCCGGCGCCTCATGCGCCTCTTCGGTCATCGCGCACGTTCTGCGCGATCCGGTGAGGAAGGTACGCGGGGCGCAGCCGCTCTCAAGACGGTTTATTTGGCCATGTGGTTGTGCTAAAGCAACGGGGCGCCCGAGGCGATGACGCGAGTCTCAGCGCTTCGATCAGGCCTGAATGCCAGCTGCGCCATCATGGCTTCTTCAAATCGCACCCGGTCACTGCTCGGCCTCTTGCTTGTCTGGTTCTGACAGCAGCTCGTCAAGGCGCGCAAGCAGCGGCGCTAAGGCGGTCTCATCTTCGGTGTCGTACGCGAGCAGAGGACCATCCACCGCCAGCGCCTCTCGCGCGTCATTGCCGAGAGTTGCGCGGAACTGCTCGGCACGCTGGCCGTCGGCGTGCCCCGGGTGGCGGTTTCCGTCCTGCTCGCGTCGAATGAACCGTCGCGTCAGCTCGTCAGGAGAGGCCGTGCAGTGGACCTGGATCGCGGTGAACCCGTACCGCTGCTGCCAGGCTTGCACTTTCGCGTCCTCATACGCCGGGTTGTAGGCAGCGTCGACGATGAACGAAGCGCCGGATTGCAGGAGGAGTTCGATGGAGTAGTCCAGCAACGCGAAGCTCGCCCTGCCGAGCCTCTCCGACCATTGGACGTCCCCGACACCCAGGGTGTCGAACAGACGCTCTTTGATGTCGTCCTTCGCCACGATGGGCAGGTGTCGCCGCTCCGAGATGATGCGGCTGAGCGTTGACTTGCCGGAGGCCGGCCGGCCCACCACGAATATGACCGTCTGGTTGGCGGCCGCCGCCGTGAGGCCTTGCCTGGGATCGGGACGGAGCGTCGTCGGATCGGTCACGGATCGGACTCTACTCGCGGTACCGGGCACCTGGTCCGAACCGCCGTGCTACAGTTTCGCCCATGATCGCGCGCGTGCACGCATATCTCCCGGCTCTGGTCAGAGCCGGCGTCGTGTAGCGCGCGTTCCTAACTGGTCAGAGCCAAAGGCAAGGACATTCGTCCTTGCCTTTCGTGTATCCGCGGGAGGCTCTGGCCCGTCCACTCCTCTCGCCGCGTGGAGAGGAAACCCATGTCTCGAGCAGATGAGATTCTCGAACCGATGTGGCGGACGATCGACTCGATCGTCGACGAGGAGGCGCTGCGGCGGCGGCTGGATGCGGGCGAACGGCTGCGCATCAAGTACGGCGTCGATCTGACTGCGCCGGATCTGCACCTCGGGCACGCGGTCAACCTCTGGCTCATGCGCCATCTGCAGGATCAGGGGCACACCGTCGTCTTCCTCCTCGGCGACCTGACCACGCAGGTCGGCGACCCGACCGGCAAGAACGAGACCCGGCCCGTGCTCTCCCCCGACGCGATCGAGGCCAACGCGCAGGCGTTCCTCGACCAGGTCTCGATCGTGCTCGACACCGACCCTGCGGTCTTCGAGGTGCACAGGAACTCGGAGTGGTTCGGCCGCATGCCGATCTCCGAGCTGCTTGGCCTGTTCAGCATGACGACTCACGCGCAGCTGATGGCGAGGGACATGTTCCGCGAGCGGATCGCCGCCGGACGCGAGATCGCGCTGCATGAACTCACGTACCCGGTGCTCCAGGGGTACGACAGCTTCGCCATGCAGAGCGACGTGACGATTGTGGGCTCCGATCAACTCTTCAACGAGATGATGGGCCGTCAGTACCAGCAACGCCTCGGCATGCGATCTCAGAGCATCATCACCACGGTGATCACCCCGGGCCTCGATGGCGGCCCCAAGCAGTCGAAATCGCTGGGCAACTACGTCGCGCTCACCGACACGCCGACCGACAAGTTCGGCAAGATCATGAGCTTGAGCGACGACCTCGCCGGTGTCTGGGCCAGCGCGTACACGAATCTCGACGAGCGCGAGCTCGCCCGCATTCGCGAGGACATGAAAGCCGGCGGCGAGGTCGCCCGAGACGCGAAGCTCACGATTGCGGGAGCGGTCGTCGAGCGGTACCACGGCACCGCAGCCGCCGCTCGGGAGCGCGAGGCGTTCCTGAACGTCTTTTCTGGTCGCGCCGATCCGAAGGACATCCGAGACGTCACTATCTCTGATCGCGCGCTCACTGCGTTGGACCTGCTCGAAGCAGTCCGCCCTGACCTCAGCCAATCCGCACGCCGGCGCTTGCTCGCTCAGAACGCGGTTCGTGTCGACGGGCGACTGCTGGGTGACCCCAACGAGCAGGTCACCGTGACCGACGGGAGCATCATTCGATCTGGGAGGCGGGCGTGGGCGCGAGTCACGGTGCGCGCCGGGCGGTGAAGAACCGCACGACACCGCCCCATCCGCGGCGTCTGCTTCCGGGGAAGACGCTCACAGCGGCCTGGAGCAACTGGCGGAGACGGAGGGATTTGAACCCTCGGTCCCCTTACGGGGACTCCACCTTAGCAGGGTCGAGTAAGCCGACCCCTTACCGCATTTTCGGGAACCGAACGCAATGAGTACACACCCTGCACCACGCGAAGATGGTTGCAACTGTCCCCTGGCTGTCCCGAGCGAAAGCAGGCCGATGCTACGTCAGAGATGCACCATCGAGAATGGCAACGCACGGGACATTGCGTATGCCTGATGTGGTTGTAGTCGGCAGCATCGACGTCGACTTTGCGGCTCGCATGCGGAAGCTTCCGTCGGCTGGTGAAACGATCGGAAACGGCCTGCTCTCACGAGATGTTGGAGGCAAGGGGGCCAACCAAGCCGTTGCTGCTGCTCGCCTCCGAGCACGCACCGGCTCGTCGCCTGCGTCGGCGAGGACACCGATGGAGATTGGGCCCTCGCTACACTCCGAGGCGCGAACGTTGATACGTCGAGAGTTCGACGGTGACGGGCTCACACACTGGCAACGCCCGCATCGTGGTAGACGATCAGGGCGAAATCCAGATCGCAGTCTGTCCCGGTGACGGCGCTCAGCGAATTTCCCCAGTTCTGCTCGGCGGGTTCCAGCGGTCGCCGCTACACCTGAGGTAAGTGGGTGTGTATGAGATCTGGTTCGACGCGTCGTCCGGGACGACAGCCGATGGTGCACAAGCAGCGTGCGTTCGCTAAGCTGCTGCAGCAGGGGGTGTCGATCTCCGAGGCGTGCCGGCGTCTCGGGATCGACCGTAAGACGGGGCACTGGTGGAAGAACGGCGGCGTGATCGTCAAACCGACCGGCACCCGTATCGTGGAACCGGTCGTCGGCCGGTATCAGGGCAGGCCCGAATCCGATCGGTACTTGAGCGAAGCGGAGCGCGTCCGCATCGCCGACGGCCACCGTGTCGGGAAGTCTGCGCGGGCGATCGCGGCCGAGCTGGGCCGCGCGGTCTCGACGGTCGCACGGGAGCTGACCCGCAACCGTGCCAGTGACGGCGACTATCACCCGTTCACCGCGCACGCGTTGATGCGTGCCCGCCGCCCCCGTCCCAAGCGCCGACGACTCGAGACCGAAACCGTGTTGCGCTCACTGGTGCAGCGGTACCTGGACGTGCGGTGGAGCCCCGAGCAGATCGCCCACGAGCTCGCAACGAAGCACGGCGAATCGATCGCGGTCGAGACGATCTATCAGGCGCTCTACGCACCGAGCCGCGTGATTGCGCGAGAGGCGAGCGCGGCGCTGCGCACGGGGCGACCGCACCGGCGTCCGCGTCGTCGCGGTGACCAGCGTCGACCCCGGTTCGTGGTGCCGATCACGCCGATCGATAAGCGACCCGTGGAGGTCCTGGATCGGCTCGAGCATGGTCACTGGGAGGGGGATTGCATCGTCGGCGCGTACAACCGCTCTGCCATCGGCACGCTCGTCGAGCGCACGTTCCGGTACACTATTCTGCTCCACCTCGATGGCGAGTCCCGCGCCGGCCCGGTCCGCGATCAGCTCATCGCGACGTTCCGCGCGCTCCCAACGTCGCTGCGGAAGTCGCTGACCTGGGACCAGGGCAGCGAGATGAGCCACCACCTCACGGTTGCGGCGGCGGTGGGCATGCCGGTGTACTTCTGCGATCCGGGAAGCCATGGCAGCGGCCGACGAACGAGAACACGAATGGGCTGCTGAGGGACTACTTCCCGAAGGGCACGAATCTCCGCGTGCACACCGTGGAGGACCTGCGCCGAGTCAGTGACGAACTCAACCGACGACCGCGGAAGACGCTCGACTGGAAGACACCGCACGACCTCTTCGCTACTCTGCAGACCAGGGCCGTGTAGCGACGACCGCTGGAACCCGCCGAGCAGAACTGGGGAATTTCAGTAAGCGCCGTCACCCGTGCGAGTTCAGAAGTCGAGAACATCTTGCATCGGGGCCTCAAGCTATCGGCCGACGTTGGGGCTGAATAGGCTGGACACCCGAAAAGCGTCCC
Source organism: Leifsonia sp. 22587 (assembly GCF_052044215.1). Classification (NCBI taxonomy): domain Bacteria; kingdom Bacillati; phylum Actinomycetota; class Actinomycetes; order Micrococcales; family Microbacteriaceae; genus Leifsonia; species Leifsonia sp. 22587. The sequence goes on along the minus strand of NZ_JBQENB010000003.1, from coordinate 572,219 downwards.
TCCAGCGTCCAGTGCGAGACCTTCCGACCCTTTGTGCCGCCCCAGGTCTGGTGGAGGCTCCTGACATCTCGACAGGATGAGGGGAATGCCGAAGTTGAGGAAGTATCCGCCTGAGTTGAAGGAGCGGGCTGTGCGGCTGGTCCTGGCTGCACGTGATGAGGATGGCGGCCGTCGTGGCGCGTGCACGCGTGTCGGGCAGCAGCTCGGGATCCCGTCGGACACGCTTCGCGGCTGGGTCCAGCGGGCCGAGATCGATGGCGGCTTGCGGCCGGGCCGCTCCAGCGACGGCCTGCACACGCGAGCGGCTTAGGGACTCGAACGGGCTAGCACGATGACGGCTCGCAGCGAACATGCGCCCGAGGCACGGGATGTGCCCACACCAAACCATCCGGCCCACCATTGGGGGGATGGTGGGCCGGATGCGGGCGCCGCTGTCGCCAACCCGGATTTGCTTCAGCGGCCGTCTTGTCGGGTACTAATGAGTGCCCTGGTTAGTTCTGCACGGCTTGGAAGAACCGCCACTGAGCGGTTGTGTTGTACGTCCGAACACCTATGGCCCCTGCACCAGTAGTGGTACAGCCGGTATCGGTATACGAGAAGTGGGCAGATTCCCCTCCAGTGCTGGGGACACCCGTGACTGAGACTGTGCATCCCGATACCTGGGCAACCAATCGGTACCAGGTGTTGTTGGCGAGCGGAACAGGAAGACTCGTCGATTGCAGCATCGTCCAGCTGTTTGTCTCGCGTCCGAGGAAGATGCTGGACTGATTCACGCCAATAAAGTAACCGTTGAGGGAGTCGACGCCTACGGCTGGGCTGGTGACCCTCACCAGTAGGCCGGCGTTCCCGGTGACGTTGCCTAGGGAGACGTCTCCGGCCACCGCGTAATTCGTCCAGCTGCTCGATCCCGTTACCGATTTATCTCCGGCGCCCCCGATCGAGTCGGAGTACGCGCCTGGAGATCCGCTGGCCGCCCAGGTCCCGCCGTAGGGGGTCCAACCCGATGTGCTTCCGGAGTCAAACGGCGCGAGGTATGGCGTGGGTGTTGACGTGGTAAGCCCACCAGCTGTTACGACGATGTTCCGCCAGCTGGCTGTGCTGCTCTGGTCTCGCACTCCGATAGAACCGGAGGTGAAGCAACCCGTGTCGGTGTATGTCAGGCTGATCGGTGTGGCCGTTGAACCGGAGGGAACGCCGCTGACGGTGAAGGTGCATCCGATCGCTTGGACGGTGACGTGGTACCAAGTTCCACCTGATAGGCCCCCCGGGATGGTGGCGTTGGCAAGAGCCGTCCAGGATCCGTTCTCCTTGCCGAGGACCAACTGAGTCGCTGTAACGGCGACGTAATAGCCGTTGTAGGTGTCCGCGCCCACTGATGGGTCCGAGGCCCGGACTATGAATCCGGCCTGGGTGCCGCTATCGAGCCGGACATCGCCCGCCAGCGTGTAATCGGACCAGCCAGTGGAACCGGCGAGGGACTTGTTTCCGTTGCTGCCGCCACAACTTTCGGAAAGGACTCCGCTGGAAGTGCTCCAACACCCTCCATAGTTGATCCAGCCTGCCTGACCTCCGTCGAACGTGCTGACGTAGGGAAGAACCCCCGCGTTTGCTTCACCCGTGCCTTCCATACACCCGGTAGACCCGACCGCTGTCGCGGTTGTGTATCTGACGGACGTACCGCTGCGGCCGAGAAGAAGATCCGGGCTGTAGCTGGCGGCACATCCAATCCCACTGACCAAGATCGGCTGGAATGGCGCTGGCGTCCAGGACCAGTTGCCCGTTCCATTATCCGTGTTGACAAAAATCGCCTGGCGATCCTCCTGCGTGAATGCGTTGGTGGCAAGGTAACGGGTCCGCATTCCCGTCAGAAGGAGTTCACCGTCAGGGCCGCCGGCAGGGCTCCAGACGATGAAGGGACTGCTTCCCAAATATCGGCCATCACCAGTGACGGCCTCAGTGCCAAGGTCAGAGGCCCCCGTGCCCCACGTGGAGCCACCGTCGCTCGAGGTCTTGGTGTGGGCTTCGCAGTTGCGCCCTGTACCGCAAATCTCGTAGGCAAGCACCTCATTACCGCTGGGAAGCGTCGCGACCGTGGGCATCCCGGGCCGGTCCGTTGATGACGTGCTGGCCACATCAACAACAAGTCCTGGAGAGAAGTTAGTAGATCCGTCCGGTTTCGCGCTCCACGTGTCACCACCGTCATTCGACACCGTGTGAGCGACCACTTGGGCGTACGTCGGCTCCTTTCGCTCGTCCGAGAAAAACATGGCCAGTTGCCCGGAACCATTGACCATCACGAACGGTTCCCACACACCACTGCCACCGTTGGGCGCGCCGGTGGACCCTCCCCCCGTCTGCAGAGTCTGTTGATACGTCCACGTAGAGCCGTGGTCGGAGCTTCGCCACATGACGAAGTTGGTTTGGACGTCCGTACTGGGTGCAATGTTCGCGATGAGTATCAGGCTCCCGGCAGGATATGACCCCAACGATGTCGGGAACTCGAAGAGAAACGGTTGATAAATTTGGTTTGATGGGTGGTCTGTTCCTGTCAACGGGTCGGTCAGTGAAGCCGCGGTAGACCAAGTGGACCCGTTGTCCGCACTCTTCCGAATCAGCAACGCGGCGGGACTCGTCGTAGTGTTCCAGTGCTCGAACGTCGACAAGAGCGTCCCATTCGCAGTGCCGCTGTGCTCCAGCCTGATGGTCCTGTCGTAGGCCATCGACTCAGTGCTAGACGTCCTGGTATAAACGCTCGAGCCCAAGTCATTGGCGTTTGCGGGCGGGGCCGCGGTAAGCGCAGCGGCTGTTACGAGCGCTACTGAAGCGGCCACCGCGAGGATCGCCAAGGTCCTACTTCGTTCTTGTATCTGTGACGCCATCTTGAGCCTCCTCGATCCTTGAGCGATGCGCTCAGATTTGTCGAGCATATTATACGATTATAATCTGGTCAATAGCTCCGTTGAGCCAGTCGCGTAAGCGCGGCGGGCCAGAGAATCGCTCGTATCCCCGCGAGGGTGGGTGGGCCCACCACGCGAGCAACGGATCTCTTCGTTTCCACGTTCGCGTCGAGGGGCCCGGCCTCGCAGGCATGCCCTAGCAGGGAATACAAAATTCGCTATCTGATCTCCGGCCGGTCGACCGTGAGCTCGCGGTAGGTTCGGGGGGCACGCGACTCCATGCTCAGAATTCCCTCGAGATGCGCTGAGTCGATCCAGGGCAACCATGAGCGGTGAAGGCCGCGCCCACGGGTCGGCGCGAGGCTCCAGTGCTCCTGTTGCCAGCCGGCTCCTGCGAGACCTCCACCGACCGAGGCATCCAGCACAGCCTTGGTATTGTGCAGCAGGATTTGAGCAACATCGCGATAGTGGCTTTCGCCCGTCAATTCGAAGAGTTGAGCGAATCGTCCTGCATCCGCCGACATGTACTGATGAACGAGAGAATGCCCGGTGGCTATCAGTTGTAATCCGGTAGTCGGCACACCGATTGGCCACTCTAAATCGATCGTAGGAATCATAGGAACATCCCAGATGTAGATCCAGGTTTCGGCGAAGGCGGCCGCTGATTGCGCGCGATCCAGCCAGAGCGATTCGCCTGTGAGCCCATGAAGAGCAAGGTAGCCCTCAAGAGCGATCGAACCCGCTTCCCCGTCCACAACGCCCGGGTTGTCCAATGTGCCACTTCGGTATACGAAATGCTGATGTTCGCTTGACCATGAGAATTGGCCGGCCCGTACCGCCGCCTCAATGTAACGACCATCGTGAGTTGCTTCATACATCTCTGCCAGGAACGGGACGATGGTGTAGCTTGTCGCCGGGCTCGCGTCCGCGATGGCGCCGCTCCGAGCCGCCCAGGTGCGAGGCCAGCGACCGTTGTCTTCCTGCGTCAGGAGCCATTCGCCGAGTGCCATAGCCCAGGCTATCCACCCGGGATGATCTCGACCGTAATGGCGTTCAGCTCGCCACGCCCGCACCATTCCTTTTCCGCCCTCTGCGAGCGAACGCAGGAAGACGACGTCGGTCGGTTGCCCCCACGGCGCCGAGGCCCTGAGCGCGCCAGTCGCCAAGTCGAATCCTTCGCCAGCTGGCGGCGAGACGGGCAGTTCCACGAATGTGTTCAGAACGTCCTCACCCGCGGCGCGAAGCCCGACAGATTCCTGCTCAGACCGAGCAGCGATTTCCAGCAACTGCGCTGCCAGTTCAGTATTGCGACCCGTGAAGCCCATCATCGCCCAACTAGCCCGATGCTCCTGGCCGGGGACAATACCGCCGGTCACGGCGTCAAGCATCAGCGGGAACCCGGCTCGGCCCGATCGACGCATAACAACCGAGCTCGCGTGCATGCTAACAACCGAGCGGACGTGCTCGATGTCATGCCATAGCGTTTGCGGACGCATACACTTCCAGGCCCAACGCCAGACTTCGGCAACGAAGCCCGACCGAGACTGAGTCCCGAAACGAATCTTGAGTTTGTATCGCTGCTCATGCCCATCGTTAAGCGGATGGTACCGGCGCCTCCATTGGTGCATCTGCCCGTCGGGGAACGTGTCACCCCGGTACGTCACCGGTCCCTCTAGTGCCGGATAAGTGAAATGCAACGGAGTCCGACGGCTCGACTCTCGCCAGCCAAGAGCCCCCACATGCACCCGAGGATCAACCAAAACGTTGCCACTGGCGCCGCTTGCGTCGGCCATACTCGTCGCGCCATCGGGATCGACATGCATGAGCGCGACGTACGCTCCTGAAATTGAATCCCTGACGCCAAGGACCGGAGCCGTGAGACGGTCCTCCCGAATGGTGACGTCCGTTATGCCGGCCCGGCGCCATGCCTCGCCCCCGAGGGCGAATGGGTTGATATGCGAGAAGTCGCCATATGCAATACCAGGAGCAAATACCTCATCGTCAGTAGAATTCCACGGTGCCGCAAATTCGAGCGATGTGGCGAAACCGCCGGAGACATTTCCCGACACCGCGACAGCGCGGCTGAGGTGCAGAACCGAACCCTCAAGGTCCCAGCGATCCCGCGTCGTTATAGTGGCGTCGCCAATACAAACGCTCGCGATTGCACTGGTAGGCGTGGAGCCAGCGGTGTAGCGCACTGCGAAACGCTGAATGTTTGCGTCCTGAATCGTTTCCACGACAAAAGGCTCGTCGATCGTCAGCGTCAAACCAGAAGCGCTAAGGACCACCACCGTGCCGTCGCGCACCTGGAGCGTTGCCGGGAGCGTCCCACTTGCTCGACCCGTCACCCCTTGACCGCCCCTGCGCTCATGCCACTTACGATGTAGCGCTGAAGGACGAAGTAAAGAATGAGGATAGGGATCATCGACACGATCGCCGCCGCGAACGCCAGGTTTACCTGCTGCGAATACTGCCCGAAGAAGTAGAACTGCACTAGAGGAAGCGTTCGTGTGTCTTCCTTCTGAAGCAGCATCAGCGGGGCGAGAAAGTCGTTCCAGGACCCCAGGGCAGCCAACACGATCACAGTCAGGTTGATGGGACGAAGAAGCGGGAACACGATGCGGAAGAAGATGGTGAACCGCGATGCGCCATCGAGGCGCGCCGCCTCCTCCAACTCGACCGGAATCGTCTTGATGAAACCCGCGTAGAGGAAAGCGAAATATCCCACCTGCACCCCGATCTGCACGATGATGATCCCGAGCAGCGAATTGATAAGGCCGAGCGATCGAAGCTGGACGTAGAGCGGGAACATGATCGTCTGAAACGGGACCAGGATGGACAGCAAGAACAAGTAGTAGATGACGCTGTACACCTTGCTCTTTCGACGAGTCACGATGTAACCCGCCATAGAACAGATGAGAACCGTCACCGTCACCACGGAAACGGTGACAATCACGCTGTTGAGGATGTTGGTGAAGAAGTACGGGATTTTGGTCGCGGCGACGAAGTTGTCCAGCCGCCAAGCGGGGGGAAGGCCAAGGGGGTCACGTGTCGTCTCCTCCGGCGACTTGAAGGCGTAGACCACCGCAACATAAAAGGGGAATAAAAACGCAAGGCCAACCGCGTACATCAGCGCGATGCGAAGAGTGCGGGCCGATGAGCGCCGCGGAGGCGGCTCGATGGAATCGCGTGCGGCCCGGCGGGTAAGCAGAGAGGTCATCATGCGGAGATCTCCCGCCGGCGAAGCATCGAAGTGAAAGCGATCATGAAAGTCAGCGACACCAGCAAAAGCACGAGAGATGCCATCTGCCCATAGCCGGCTTTGAAGTACGGAAACTGGTTGTCGTAAACGTACATGGCGATCGTCTCGGATGAGCTGCCGGGACCGCCGCGGGTGGCTACGTATGAATAGTCGAACATTTTCAATCCCAGAGCGAAGAACAGCGGGATTGTGTAGGTGAACGCGGGAGCGAGAGCCGGAATTGTTACGTGGCGCCATTGGGTTACCGCTCCTGCACCATCCACGGCCGCTGCGTCGTACAGCTCCTTCGGGATGGTCTGCATGGCGGCAAGGTAGATGATGACGGCGAGGCCGGTATCACGCCAGATCGCGATCCCGGAAATGCCGACCATTACCCACTCAGGAGATGCAAGCGGGCTCAGCTGGTGGAACCACTGGTAACTGACGGTGTTGTACAGGTATGTCCACATCACCGCGGCCAGGACCAGCGAGACCACCGTAGGCATGAACACCACGCTTCGCAGCACTTTCGAGCCACGGAACCTCTCGTTCAACCCGCTCGCGATGAGCAGCCCAAAGCCATTGATGAAAATGGTCGTCAAGAGGGTAAACACCAAGGTGTTCTTGACCGGCTCGAGAACCGACGGATCGGTGAAAAGTAACTGGAGATTCCGCAGGCCGGTGAATTCGCGAGTTGGCGAGAGTCCGTTCCAGTTGGTAAACGCGATCGGAATGCCGTTAACCAGTGGGATCAGGATCACGAAGCAGAAAAAGGCCAGAGCGGGGAGGATGAACGAGAAGTCCAAGAAGTGTCTACGAGCGTCGCGCAAACGTTTGGTGTTCCGAGGAAGAGGGTCGTCCTGCGGAAGAGCCCGTCGCGGCCCGGTCAGGGTGTGTGTCATTACGTTTCCTTCGGTGGGCGGCGGGGCGACCGTGAAAGCGGTGCCCCGCCGCGCCTTAGCGTGACCTAGTCACATGTCTCACTGCGACTGGCGGATTCGATCGAAGTCCGAATCGAACGCGCCCACATACGCATTCAGGTCCGACTGCCACTTAGGTGTGAACGGGTACTCCTGAATGCGCTTGAACCAGGCGTCCAAGTACTGGCCGCTGAAGTCGTCCGTTGCGGACGAGTTCCACACCTGTCCCGCGTTGATGTACTTCTGGATATCCGCCGTCATCGGATCAACCTTGGTAGCGCTCGCACCCTTCACGGTGCTAATGCCCTGGATTGCGTCAGCCCAGATCTTCCCGCCTTCCTGGCTGGTCATGTACTTCAGGAACGCGAGCTGTGCCTTCGGATACTTGGAGTTGGCCGACGCCATCCAGTTATCATCCGTGAACACCTGCATGAGGTTGTCCTTTTGTGTGTCGAAAGTCGGCAGCAGGAAGAAGCCGAAGTTACCCTGCGGGTTGTAGCTGCGAATCGGCGCGAGGCCCCAACTGCCAAGAATCACCATTGCTGTATCACCCTTGGCGAACATCTGCTCCGATTGGTCCAGGCCAACCTGATTGGCATCGCCGTTGACATACTGGTTTCGTACCCCAAAGCGCTGCCAGGACTCCTTGAAAAAGTCGAGATCACTGAACTTCTTCTTGCCGGCCTGGACCTCGGCGCGCCAGTTCGGGTCTTTGGCGGAGGGGCCGCCGAAGAGATCTGCATATAGCGCGCCGCCGAATGTCCCGAGATCTTTGTATCCCGCAGCGAACGGAGTGATTCCGTTGTCCTTGAGCCTTTTCATCACTGCCGTGAATTCAGTCCACGTCTTCGGAACGTCGACTCCAGCCTTCGCGAAGATGTCCTTGTTATAGAACACGCCGCCGGCGCCCAGCGAGAGAGGCACACCGTATACCTTGCCGTCGATCGTAGTACCGTCCAGATACTTCGGATCGATCGTGTTAACCACGTCGGTCTTCGTAAGGTCGCGGATGAGGCCGTCCTTCACGAACTCGCTGTAAGTCTTGGGCGAGCCGAAGAGGATATCCGGCATCTGCTGGCCCGATGCACGAAGTTTGAGTGTGTCGCCGTACTGGTCCAGGCTGGTGGATTCGACCTGTACCTTAACGCCCGGATACTGCTTGTTGAAACCCTTGATGAGCTGGTTGAGACCGTCCAGCTTCGGCTTCTCGGTCAAATAATGCAGAACGGTGAGTGTTGCCCCGTTCTCCACCCCATCCGAACTCACGCCTGAAGGGGCTGCCGAACTCGAACAGGCGCTGAGCGCCAATGCCGCCGCTACGGCAATTGGTGCAAGTAGCTTCCTACGCATAACTTCTCCTCATTGAGCGAAATGGCTGTGGTGGCGGCTCGGGAAGCCGACAAACAACCACTTTACCATATAATACGATTAGTGAGTCAACGTCGCAGTCGTGACGCGACTCGCGCTCAGCCATTCTCGATAGTCATGCTCCAGCGCACGCGGCCCGATGCAGGGACGACTGCGGCGTCGGAGGGACCTGCAGTGTTCAAGTCAAAGGCGTTGCCGAGCATCGGCTCGATCCCGATGTTGCGGTATTTCTCTTCCGCCCGCCAGGGATAGCCTCCCAGATTCCGCCACACGCCCACGGAGACCGGCTGGTTAGGGCAGGCGAGCTGGAATCGAAGACTGTCACCGCGGTCATTTACCTGTACGGCGCCCCTGCCTGGAAGCAGGCAGAACATTGCTGAGCCGTCATCGGGGCCGAGCTCGGCGAAGTCAATGCCGAGCGGATACGGCCAGGTCGTCTCCACCGCCAGCGCATGGTCTGGCCACGCCCGAGCCCGGCCCGGTTCTGCGTCGATGCGCGCACCGACGCCGAGCTCGAGGAGAGCATGTGCCGCCCAGATGAATCGGGTTCCCGGCGGAGCGGTCAGGTGGTAGTCGACCTGTATCCCATCGCTCTCACATCTGAGCTCACGCTCCAACTCGATCTCGTCGTACGCCACGCGGTGGATCTGGACCGCCGGGTCCGCTTTGCACGTCCGCCAAGGGCGCGCCCAAAGCATGCCATGGTCGGGGCGGTCGCCGATCGTGGGAAAGCACTCCTCGAGCCCGCCGGCATCGACGAACGCATCCCCTGGACGCGCACGGTATCGCGCGGCGTCCGGCCGCGACCAGAGCCACTGTCTTCCGGACGGATCACTGAGCTTCTCCCAGCGCCCACCATGATCGGCGTCAATCATCACTGAGAAGGATTTCATTGGCGGTCTACCATTTGGTCATGCTCGTCGGGTTCACCTAGCACAAGAGGAAAGCCCGACGCGAACGAGGAGTTTTTCACGGAATTCGCCCTTCTGTTCCGAAGTATATTATAATATGGTTAAGGAGGTACCGTGACTGTTTTTTCTAAGCGGGGATTGCAAGGACAGCTGGTCGACACACTCGGCCGACGCATTCTGTTGGGGGAACTGGCCGAGGGCCAGACAATCGACCTCGAAGGGCTCGAGTCCGAATTCAACGTCAGCAGAACCGTCGTGCGAGAGGCTCTTCGCGTTCTGACCGCAAAAGGCCTACTGGACGCGAGACCGAGAACCGGCACGTTCGTTTTGCCCCGACGCAATTGGAAGCTCCTCGACGAGGATGTCATGCTTTGGCGGGCCGAGAACGGGCTGAGCGAGAAGCTGCTCAACGAGCTCGATCAGCTGCGGCGCATTATTGAGCCAGCTGCGGCACGGCTGGCAGCCCTTCACCGTTCGGAGGAGGATCTTTCAGCGATCGAGAACGCGCTTGAGCGAATGGCCCGCGTGTATGCCGAACACCGCAATCTTCACTCCAATGGGCTGGCTGAGCACGTGCAGGCCGACATTGATTTCCATACCGCACTGCTACGAGCAACCGCGAACGAACTCGTAGCGCATATGGACATGTCACTGCGCCCGATTTTGAACTTCCGTGATTCGTTGATCCCCGAAGGCCAGCAAAGCGAGCAGTTCCTGGACGCACACCGTGCGGTCCTTGTAGCCGTCAAGGCACAGGACGCCGACGAAGCCGAGCTGGCGATGTTGCAGTTGTTGAGCGAGGCAGCCGATGATCTCACTCAGCTGGTCAACCAACAGACCCCGGCATGAAATCCGTCCGTGTCGTCCTCGCGGGCGAGGTGCTGGCTGGTTTTCTTGCCAGCGCTGGCGTCCCCTTAGACGCCGCTACGGAGTACCAGCGCACTTTTGTCGGAGCAGAGAGCAACACTGCCGTGGGATTGGCGCGGCTGGGCATAGATGCGACCTTCATTGGTCGAGTGGGCGATGACGCGTTGGGGCGCGCAGCCATCAGATTCTTGCGTGGAGAGGGCGTCGACACCAGTTTTCTGGCGACGGTCCCCGGTGCCACCGGAGTTCTCATTCGCAGCGCATCAGGAACCGAAGGGCTCGAAGTGATTTACGCGCGCCAGGGATCGGCGGGATCCGGGCTCTCGCCCGACGACATCCCCCAGCAGGTGGTCGCCGACGCCCAGGCGGTCCACCTCACGGGGATCACGCCCATGCTCTCCGCGGCCGCCGAGGCGACGTCGCATCGCTTGATGAAGCTCGGCGAACGTCACGGTCTCGTGATCGCTTTCGACCCGAACCTTCGTTTGAAGATGGCCCCGATTTCGGCATGGCGTGCCACCCTCGCCCCGCTCCTATCCCGCGCCCATGTGATTTTCACGGGAGCCGATGAACTGAGGGCTCTAACCCAACGGGACGACACCGATCAAGCGGTCGACGCGGTCTGGCACGAGCGAAGCCGACTCGTTGTCGTTAAGAACGGCGCAGCCGGGGCGCGGGCATGGGACGGTTCGCGTTGGCATGTCGCCCCGCCCGACCCGGCCTCGGTCGCCGACCCAGTTGGAGCGGGCGATGCATTCAATGCCGGCTTTCTAGCCCGCTGGCTTCGCGGCGACGCGATCCTCGACGCCCTGAACGCGGGTGCCTTCGCCGGCGCTTCCGTCGTCCAATTCCGTGGCGATACTGCCGGACTCCCCACGCAGATGAGGACCGTCGTCAAGGGCGACGTGGACAGGTAGGAGACCCGCCATGAGCAACCGAGACGACATCCGCAGCGCCATCGTCCGAGATGGCGTCGTCGCAATCGTGCGCGCCACAGACTCGGAATCCGCGCTTCAAGCCGCCACGGGACTGCTTCGGGGGGGTCTCAGGGCGGTGGAGATCTCTCTGACGACACCCGGAGCGCTGGAAGCGATCACCGCCGCTCGACGGCTCGAGCTTGGCTATGTGGGCGCGGGGACTGTTCTGGATGAGTCTTCCGCGACCGCCGCGATCAGGGCCGGTGCTCAGTTCCTTGTCGCACCTACTCTGAAACGGGCCGTCATTCGCACCGGCTTAAGGCATGGCGCCGTCACGTTGCCCGGCGTTGCCACCCCGACAGAGGCAGTCCAGGCCATGGAATACGGGGCCGATTTCGCGAAGCTCTTCCCGGCCAGCGGCTACGGACCCAAGGCGATCGCAGACATGCTCGCAGCTCTGAAGCAAGTTCCCTTTGTTCCTACCGGTGGAGTCACTCTCGAGGATGCGGCCGACTACATACGTGCCGGGAGCGTGGCTGTCGGCCTAGGTTCAGCGCTCTGCCGAGGAAGCCAAGCGGAGATGTCCACCCGGATCCACGGATTGCTCTCTCGAATTTCCGCTGCTCGTTAGAGTTGACTGGCGTTTCGATCGTATAATAGTATTAGTGCGATTGGAGTTTGCTGATGACCACTTCCACGGACGGCGCACTCGCAGGGCTGCGCGTGCTGGACGCGACCCAAATGCTCGCCGGCCCTCTGGCCGCCACCCGACTCGGTGACCTCGGCGCCGATGTCATCAAAATCGAACCGCCCTCCGGCGAGTTCAACCGCACCCACGGATTTGAGGACATCAAAGTCGCCGGAGAGATGTCGACTTTCCTCGCGGTGAACCGCAACAAGCGCAGCTTCTGCGTGGACTTGAAGGATCCGGATGGGCTGGCCGCATTCCTGGAGTTGGCCAAGACCGCCGACGTGGTGCTGCAGAACTTCCGGCACGGTACGGCCGGCCGGTTGGGAATCGGGTACGAAGCACTCTCTACACTGAACCCCGCGCTCATCTACTGCTCCATTTCCGGCTACGGCTCGATCGGACCGTATCGCGACCGACCCGGCCAGGACCTGGTTATCCAGGGTTATAGCGGCTCCATGTTCTCCGTCGGCAAAGTCGATGACGTCCCTCTACCCGGCGCTCTCTGGGCCGCCGACACCATGACCGGGTACCAGGCCGTGATCGGCATACTGGCAGCACTGCACCACAGGCAGACCACCGGCCGCGGTCAACACGTGGAGGTCGACATGCTCTCCGTGGTCCTAGATACCCAATTGCAGGAGTATGTCACCTACCTCAACACCGGCCGGCAGCCGGAGCGGACCGCCGAATGGAGCGCGCACTCCTTCATCCCGGCACCGTATGGGGTGTACCGCACCAGCGATGGTTGGCTGGCGTTGGCGATGACCACCTTGCCCAGGCTGGGCAACGTTCTTGACGACGACTGGCTGCGCACTCTGACTGAGTACAACGACGGCGCGGTGCACAAGGACGCCGTCTACGCGCGGATCCGGCACGCCTTCGAGGAACGGAGCACCGCAGAGTGGATCGAACTCTGCGACCAGCATGGTGTGTGGTCGGGCCCCGTTCTGGACTACCAAGGCGTCGCCGACGACCCACACATTCAAGCCGCCGGGATGATCGTCGAGCAGCCGCACCGCGACGGATCAACGATCCGAACGACCCGGGTACCGATCCAGCTCTCCGAGACCCCCCCTAGCATCCGCCGCGGGGCGCCCGCGCTCGGCGCCGACACCCACGACCTGCTCCTCGAACTCGGATACTCCAAGGCCGCCGTCGAAAGAATGCTTGCCGTCGGCTCCGTCGTGGACGCCGATGCACGTGCGATGGAGGCCGCATCATGAGCGGGGCTCACATCCTCGTCGACAACCATGAGGGCGTGACCACCATCACGTTGAACCGGCCGGACAAGCTCAACGCGATGAGTGTGGCAATGGACGAGCAGCTCAATCAGATCGTCCACGAGCTGAACAACGATCCGGATGTCCGTGTCGTCGTCCTCACCGGCGCCGGTGGGCGCGCCTTCAGCGCCGGAAGCGACATCACCGACCTCGACGGGTACGGGAGCAACTGGGAGTACCGCAACCGCTTCGACGCACGCCGCGACTATGCCCGCGCGATCTGGCTGATCCGCAAGCCCGTTATCGCCGCGATCGACGGCTACTGCATCGGTGGCGGGCTGGAAATGGCTCTCGCCTCCGACATCCGTCTGGCTACCTCCCGATCCAGCTTCGCCGCAGGCGAGATCAAGTGGGGCTGGCACGGCGGCTCCGGCGCGACCCAACTACTCACCCACGCCATCGGCCCGGGCAACGCCGCGAAACTTCTGCTCACAGGAGATCGCATCGACGCCGCCACCGCCGACCGATATGGACTTCTGCAGGAGCTCGTGGAAGGGAATGTTCTTCCCCGAGCGCGCGAAATCGCCAAGCACATCGCCGAGTTGTCCCCGATCGCCGCTGAGCGCACCAAATATATGGTTCGGGTGGCGCAGAACGTGCCGCTCGAAGCAGGATTACTCATCGAGAACGATTCATTCGCCTATTTGATGACCACCGAGGACTCTACCGAAGGACAGCGCGCCTTCGCCGAGAAGCGCACACCGGAGTTCCGCGGTCGATGACAGGACCAGACCTCCTCCGCGAAGTTGCGGACACCCTGCTCACCCTTGACTACCAAACCTGGGACTTCGGCGACTCGGTCGCATTCGAAGGATTGGTCGCTGCAAGCGACGCCCTCAGCGACGATCGCTATCTCGCGTTCGCCCACGGGTGGGCGCGCGCCTGGGCCACGCGTGCCACACCCTACCGCCGCCTGGATTGCACCGCCCCCGGGTCCGCCATGGTCGAAATCCACCGGCGAACCGGCGACGCCCGGCTCATCGAGGCGCTTGTCGGTCTTGCTGACTACCTACTCGGCCGTCCAGTCTTGGAAAGCGGCCTGTTTGCCACCTGGGAGCATTCACCCCTGCGCCACCCGTATGGACCCGACGACCTCGATGCCCATGGCGCGTACTTGATCGCCGACCCACCCCCAGGCGCGTTCATTGACTGTCTCCACTTCGATCCACCGTTCCTGACCGCACTCGGCGCGACGACGGGCGAGACGCGCTTCAGCATCGCCGGCGCGGAACAAGCGCGGCGTTACGTCGGTCGGCTGCAGCAGCCCGACGGCCTGTTCGACCATTTCGAACTACGCGGCGAATCCCGCACGTACGGTTACGGCTGGGGCCGCGGGCAAGGATGGGCACTCCTCGGCCTCCTCGACACTCTCAGCGAGATCTCCGAAATGGCCATGTTCTACCATCATCGCAACGAACTTGAGACAGCGGTACGGAATCTGGTCGACGGCATGGTCTCCCTCCAGCTGGATGGCGGGCACTGGGCCACCAATGTCCGCGACCCACATACGGGCATCGAGAACTCCACAGCCGCATTCATGGCCGTTGGCTTCCGGAGAGCAGTGCGCTCGGGAATCATCGACAACCGGGAGTGGAAAAGAGTCCTCGAAGCGGCCGATCGAGCCGAGACCGCGGTGGTCGACTCGCTAAGCCCGAATAGGACCCTCGGCGTGTCTGCCGCCGTAATGGCGTGCACCACCAATACGCATTACGACAATGTCCCTACCGGGTTCGTTGTGCCTTGGGGGCAGGGGCCGGTGGCGTTGATGTTGGCGGAAACGGAGAACAGGTGACCACCACGATCGTCATCACCGGGGCAGCGCATGGAATCGGCGCGGCAACCGCCCGTTACTTCGCCCAGCAGCCCGATAGCCACCTGCATCTCGTCGATGTCGACGGCGACCCACTGATTGCGGTCGCGGAGGAGGTTGAGAATGCAGGGGCTACCGTCACGGCCCACCGATTCGGCGTGGAGGACGAGAGCTCATGGACGACGCTCGCCGCACGTATTCCGGAGCTCGATGTCCTGGTGAACAACGCGTATCGCGCCCGGGTAGCCCCCGTGGCTGACCAGACTCCGCAGGAGTGGCGCGAACAGCTGGATGTGAACCTCGTCGGCCAGTTCCTGGCCATCCAAGCACTTCAGGCCTCGCTGCGCCGCCGGCACGGCTCGGTCGTCAACGTGGCCTCCGTACATGGGCACATCGGCATTCCCGGCTACTCGGCGTACGCGGCAAGCAAAGGTGGGGTCCTTGCTCTCACTCGTCAACTGGCTGTCGAACTCGCCCCTGAAATCCGCGTCAACGCGGTTGTACCAGGCCCCATTCTCACCGCAGCGTGGGACCACTCCACAGCGGAGGACCGGGAGCGTTCGGCACACGCCACCGCGTTACTCCGGCTGGGACGGCCGGACGAGGTCGCCGCGGCCATAGGCTTTCTGGCGAGCCCAGACGCCTCCTTCATCACTGCTGCCGAATTGGTCGTTGACGGCGGATGGCTGGCCAAGAAGGACAGCGTTTAGGCCACCGAACCAGTCCACATCGGGCCGGCTGTCGCATCCACCGCCACCTGCCACAACCGTCCTGCAACAGGATCCGTCTCGAACGTCATACCAAAATCCGTCACGATCAGCGTGTCGCCGAGAAAACAGCAATTCGTCGGATTCGCTTGCCTATCCAGGAGGATCAACCCGAGATACTCGCCCTCAGGGCTCACCACGCTGATTCCATGCGATCCGCAGCTGGCGACGAAAATCCGTCCGTCGGCGGCCACTGCGAACCCGTCCGGAACATGCCCGTCCGGGAGGATGCACAGTGTGACAGGTCGACCGTCGCGAATTGCGCGGACAGCACGAGTGTATGACTCCACCCAAATTAACTCGCCCTGCGGGCTGAAACCGATGCCATTGCAATACACACCCCCGACCTCCGCGACGCGCTCGTTGACTGCACCGAGGGCATACAGGTAACCGCGGTCCAGCCGGCGCTCGGGGTCGAAAGGCTGCGCCGGATCGGTGAAGTAGAGGCGGCCGTCAGGACCGAACGCGAGATCATTCGGCGCCCACAGGGGGTTACCCGAAACGCTCGCGGCCACCGTCTCCACGCCATCAGCTTTGATGACCTGCATACTAGGAGTACGAGGGTCCGACGACCGCCATGCCCCCACTACGCCGCCATTCTGGCACACGTACACCTCGTCGCGGGCACCTGGCGTGCAGGAGTTCGGGGCACCGCCAACATACGCGAATTCCTCGACTCCAGCAGGAGTGAGAGCACTCACCCGACCCGCGGTCTGTTCCGTAAACAGAATCAATCCGTCGCGAGTGAGCGCGGGACCTTCGGGCACACGTAATCCGCTCGCCAAGATCTCCATCCCCACCTCCTTTTTCTTCCGATAATATTACAAATCTGCGCCGCAGGCGGCACCACTTATGCCTGGCATGTAGGCGGCAGGTTTCCCCGTCGAGCGGCGAAGGAGGTCCACCAGGGAGGGTGCCGTGTAGGTGCGACCCCTGTCTCGCGACTCGGGGGCTCGCAAGCCATCGACCTAATCCGACCGGGCGCGGCTCTGGACATCGGGTCAATCCAACCGCTTCTGCAATGTCGCAACGCTGATACCGAAATCCGCGGCACGCTGCTTGACCGTGAAATGGCGCCTAAAGCGCCCGGCTATCGCGACCACACCGTTATGGGACGATCCGAGATGAGAAGAGCCGCGCACCTTGTAGGGGTGTCGACGACAGACGGGTTGTACATGTGGAATGAAAGAGGAAGACGAGAAGTGAAGAGAGAGACCGAAAGAGACCGAAAGAGACAAGCGAGCAGAGAGGGAGGAAAAGAAAGGAAGGGTAAGACAAGCTAAGAGAAAGAGCGAGTGCACGCAGGCACTTTCTGTGGAATGCGAGTATGCTGGGCGGCATGCGCGGGGGTGTGGCGCGGTGGAAACGAGGGGGTGCCTCGCAGGGGGTGAGGCAAGCGATCGCGTACGCGTTCGGCGGTGTCTGCGACTCCCATCTGACTGCGAAGACCACGCAAGGTGTGCTCGCGGCCGCGGATTACGCGGGCGCGGTGATTACCCGCTACATCGTGGAAAACGGGTCCATCCGCGACGATCTGCTCACACGAAAGCAGGTGCGCACCTGGGTCGATGGCGGCGACCCACTCACCGGTGAGCATCGCGGGTTCGAGATGTCCTCCCCCAATGCGGATCTCGTCTTGGACGCGACGATCAACGCGCCGAAGTCGTTCAGCATCGCGGCGATGCTGGACCCGGAGTTGAACGCGGCTTACGAGGACCTCCAGGACCGACTGAGGGATCGCATCATCCACCTCTGGCAGGAGGAACTCAACGCCCGGCGCGGGAAGGGCGGCTGCATCAGGGAAGACCTCGCTCGAGTCGAGGTGGTCGAGCTCAAGCATGAACGCTCACGGTCGCTGGACCCGCACAAGCACCGGCACCTGTGGTTGAACGTCAAAGTCCAAGGCATCGACGGGCGATGGTCCAACGTGGACACCCGGGTTGCGTTGCGGTTCCAGAACGTCATCAACGCCGAAGGCGACCTCGCCGCCCGCACCGACCCCGCCTGGATCACCGCCCTCGCCGCCAAAGGGTTCACCCTCAGCGCGGACGGGGAGATCGTCCAGTTGCAGCATCTCGTGCGGCCGTTGTCGAAGCGGTCCGCGCAGATCGAAGCCAACAAGATCGCCCGCACAGCGTGGTGGAAGGAGCAGCATCCCGGACAAGAACCCTCCCACGACGTGTTGAACCAGATCGACCGATGGGCCTGGGCCGCCGCTCGACCGAACAAGCCCGGCGACCTGAACGAAGACGACTGGGCCGCGCTTGTCCGCGAAGAGCTTGCCACCGCCGACCCCGCTCTCCGCCTGGAGCGCTCGGCCATCAGCACCTCGTCAACTTCGATTGAAGATCTCGACATCGAGCTGCTCGCTGCCAGAGCCATCGTCGATGCTGACGTTCGCTCGACCGGCACCGGAGGCCGGTTCAGCTTGATGGACGTTCGCGCCGGCGCGCTCCGCGCCCTCGCCGCGAGCGGCGTTATCGCCGAGCGCACACAACTCGCGACCGTCGCCGAGCAGGTCATCGCCGCCGCACGAGCCCACACCGTCACACTGCTCGACGAACCCAATGTTCCTGCACACATCAAGTGCAGGATGGCCACCTCTACCGCAGCGCTGAAGGCCACGATTGCCAACCGAATCGAGGCGCTGTCCGCGCCCGGCGCCGCGGCCACCGTCGAGGAGATCACCGCGATGGCTCACGCGCTCGACCCCGCGCGAGCCCTAGATAACGATCAGACCGATGGCGCATCCGCTATTGCCGGGACCGCATCCGTTGTGGCCATCACAGGAGCGGCTGGCACCGGAAAGACCACGATGCTCAAGGTCGCCGGCGCCACCCTGCGACGCCACGGGCGGAACATGATCATCGTCGCCCCCACCAAGAAGGCCTCGACCGTCGCCGGACGCGAAACAAGCAGCGCCGCCTCCAGCCTCCACCAGCTCCTTCACGACCACGGCTGGCGATGGAGCACCGGCATCGCCGGTAACACGGAATGGAAATTGCTGCACCCAGGTGACACCGATCCCACCACCGGCCAGCACTACCAGGGCCCACGAACCCGGATCCGCCCTGGCGATCGGATCGTTGTTGACGAGGGCGGCATGCTCGACCTCGAAGCCGCCAACGCGCTCATCGACGTCATCCACCGCACTGGCGCGACTGTCGCCGTCGTCGGCGATGACTACCAGGCCCTTCCCGTCGGGCACTCCGGGGCTATGGCCCTTTTCCGCCGGTCCGCGTTCGAGAAGATCGAGCTCACCGAGATCCACCGGTTCCGTGACCCCGAATGGGCCGACCTGTCCGCACGAATTCGATTCGCTAACGGTGCCATTGAGACTCAAGACCTCGCTGGAGAACTGGTCCGGGCTGGACACGTTCGCGCAGCCAATAGCGAAGTCGAGGCGCAACGGATAATGGTTGATGAATGGTTTGACGCGTCTCATCGAGGCGAGTCGATTGCGCTTGTGACCGCTACGCATTCGGAAGCGCAGGCGATTTGCGAGGCAATACAGGCTCGGAGAATCGCATCTGGTGAATTGGGCGTGGATCGCTCCGCGACCGGCCAATCCGGTCAGCGAGTTTTCGTCGGCGACGTGGTTCAGACACGACGAAACGACCATGCGTCGGGAGTCGAGAACCGACAGGGGTGGGTCGTCCGCGATATCTCCGAGACACACCTGACCCTGGTCTCGACCTCGGACTCATCGAATCTGCGGAGGGTCACGACAGAGTACGCGCACTCACATATGCACCTCGGCTATGCGTCGACCGTCTACGGTGTCCAGGGAGAAACTACGGACCGATCCGTTGTCGGCCCGGGTGTCGATGCGGCAGGTCTCTATGTCGGCCTCACCCGCGGTAGGACGAAAAACGAGGCCGTCGTTGTAGCCGGCACGCCGCAGGGTGCCTCGTCGGAACTCGCCGCCACAATGCAGCGGCGGCCGGCCGAGGAGACGCTCCAAAAGTCTCGTGCAGCCGCGCGTCAGGAAATGATCCGCGCAGCGCAAGTGGATCCGATGCAGACGATCGGGGTTGATCAGGAAATTGCGTCGCCGCTTTCACGTTGACCTTCAGCCCGAAGTCGGCCGTCAGCAAGGCCTGACCTCACCACTTCGCGCCCGAGTTTGCTACGACCAGCGAGAGAACCGTCGCGCGCGTGATAGTTGAGCAAAGCGACACCGAGCGCATCGGCCCGTTGCTGAGCGACGGGCCGAACTCCGCCTTGCAGGAATATCAATGGACTGCGTCCGTCGGATGCAGCAAGCGTCGCCGCGGTTTCGATCGGACCGACGTCGAGGTTGCCTCGATCGTTAATTACCCACACCACGTAGCGCGCGCTGAAGAGATCGCAGAGACTTCTCGCCTGCCCGGTCGATGCGACTGTGTCAATCGCGCCGAGGTACACCATCCACTCGCGACAGAGTTCAATCGCTTCTTCCGCCGAAACTCCGAAAGGCCGCGGCGACGGTTCATCGGCTTCCACGACTCCCAGTCTCCACCTGGCTGCTGATACGGGCGAGCGCGCCTTATAGAGGGCCCGCCTATCCTTGCCCTGCTCTCCGAAGAAGCAAGAAGACCAATTCGAATAGGTAGACCTCAATGTGACGGAGGACATTGGCCACAACGACTATCCCAGAGGTCATCGACGTGCGTACCTCGAGGTCGCTCGATTCCAGAATCTCGTGCTCGAGTATCTCCTTGAGCACAGATCTCCTCCCGTGCATTGCTCCACTGGTTAGTCTCCAGAAAGCCAGGATGGTGCACGGCTGATCAGTACAGAAGTCCTGTGCAGCGCCTAGTCTCGACGAGATCGAAGGAGGGTTGAGACTTCGACCGGCGATACCAGGACGCGCATCACGCTGCTGCTCGAGAATCAATAAAACGGGATCGTCAGACGGGAACTTTGAAGGCTGTCTCGCAAGCTCCTTGGATGCATGCGTCGAGTCTCGTCGTCCTTCGAGCGCTATCTGGAGCGACCGAAGAATGCGAGTGTCGCGCGAGGGAGGTCCTAGAAGCCAGAATCCAGTCCCGATCATCTCTAGGGCGTTTCTAAGCAGACCGAAATGTGCGAATGCAGGCAGGAGAGACGCGTCGTTGACAAGTGCGGATAGCGCGCCGACGTTATCGAATGCGCCCTGGAGGTTGGTCTCGACCTGGGAGGACAGCGTTTCGTACGGTGTTGCGAAGTCATCACCCGCTAGCGCGGACGACGCGCTTACTCTGAACCTCCTCATAGTCGAGCGGAGTTCGTCGACCTTTCTCAAGCTCTCGAGGAGCATCGAGAATGCGCGGAGTTCTTCAGACTCGAAGTCAGCCTCGTCGGCCGCTGCGGCTGCAGTCATGCCGGGAGCCTAGCTGGCTTAACGTCACGGATGCTTCTCGGCGCCCCCAAAGCGGTCGCAGGAGTTACGCTCGGGGTCGTGGCGTTTGCAGGAGGGGCTGCCGACAAAGTTGGCAACGAGTACGAATTGTGGTGGACGCTGCGCCGCATGGTTCAGCTTCTGCGGGGCGAGATTCAATCGATGGCGGTCGAACCACTCGGCGCAGATGGTGCCGAACTCTGGGTGGAGGTTCACGGTAGCCGCACCTTCGATCAGGTGAAGTTTCGCTCTTCAGGGCAGTGGACACCTAAGCGGTTAAACGCTGAGGGAGTATTGGCGAAGCTGCGAAGACATTATGCCGGAGGATCCGATGTGCTGCTGCTCTTCAACCAGCCATCGACCGAACTCGAACGGAACATCGACTTGGCTAGGGCAACGTCTTCCGGAGCCGAGCTCTGGGAGCTAGGGGACAACGAAGCGCTGGAGCTTTTCGCAGACGCGTGGGGAGCGGACAAAGATGAAACTCGCTCGTACTTAACTCAAACTCACGTTCGCCATGACGGCCCTGCCGGTCTTCGTGAGTATGTCGAACTCGCCGCAGACATTCTGATCAGTCGCGGCCACACGCTTGCTATTGCTGCATTGCGCAACTTCCTCGAATCACGTCGAAGTACGACGTTCACCGCCCCAATGGTGTGGGCTGCTCTGAAATCAGAGGGTCTAGAGCCGCGTCCCGGACTAGAGACAGGGCCGACGATAGCTCGTCTGCGTAGCTCTCTCGAGCGCCACGTGCGTTCGGTGCAGCGCTCTACGCCCAGCGGCGGGGTGATTCGCCGCCAGGTAGTCGAAGACACTGTCAGGGCCGTAACTGACGGCGCATCGTCGTTCGTCATAGTCGCCGGCAAAGCGGGATCAGGGAAGTCAGTCGTAATTGCGGAAGTTGCGGAAAGACTTGCAGCTTCTGGCCGGCACGTAGCGGTACTCCGACTCGACCGTATCAATCCGATGGCATCCAACGCTGAACAGTTGGGGGAATCACTCGAGCTTGGAGTGTCGCCGGTTGTAGCTCTCTCGGAGGTCTCGGCTAAGGGCTTTGACGGTGTTCTCATAATCGACCAACTCGACGCTGTGAGTAGCTACAGCGGCCGTATGCCGGACGTTTACGACGCCGTTGACGACGCGCTCAACCAGTCGCGATTGTTCGGGAACGTGCGTGTAGTTCTCTCGGCGCGATCAGTCGATCTAGCTGAGGATCCTCGATTGCGAAAACTTGCCGGGGACAAGTCGACGACGTTGACCGTGGGCGAACTTGAAGTTGAGGAAGTGCGCTCGTTTCTTACCCGCATCGGCACAAACGCCTACAGCGTCGATCCAACCACGCTGGAGCTCCTTCGCCTTCCGATACACCTCTACGTTTTCGGGGAGCTCGAGGCTCAGGAGCGTGATGCTTCGTTTCGGACTCTCGCAACCCTTTTCGATGCGTTCACACGGACATTTCGGAAGCGGCTCGATCTCGCCGGGTACATCGACGACTGGACTGGTGTCTCCTCAGCGCTAATCAAGCGCATGAACTCCGAACAAGCGCTTGCAGTTCCTATCTCCACTCTCGAACAGTTCCCGCCCGGTTACGTTGACGCATTAGTTTCGGCGAACGTTCTCGTTCAGGACGAGGGCCGAGTATCTCTCTTTCACGAGACGTTCTTCGACTATCTCTTTGCGAAATCGTTCCGTGAACGCGGCAATGAACTAGTTGGTTGGTTCGCGAACACCGGGCAGAGTTTATTTCGCAGGTCCCAGCTGCGTCAGCTTCTGGCATTTATCGCAGCTGATGAGCGGGACAGGTTCATCGAACAAGTATTGGCAATCGCTGACAGTGATCTGCGACCCCATCTCGTTTCGATCGCGTACTCCGGTCTAGCCGACGTCACGCCGACACCTTCGGATTGGGACGCGATTAGTCGGCTCGTCCGGATCGACAATCCGTTCGCTGGCCGAGTGGTGTCACTGTTGGGTAGCCCGAGCTGGTTCGCGGCAGCAGACTCCGTCGGCGGTGTCGAGTTGCTCCTCGCCGATCCCGCGTGGAACGAAGACGTTTCCCGCCTCATCGCACGGTTGGCGGGCGATATCCCAGAGCGAGTTCTTGAGCTTCTTTCTCCTCACCTCTCGGATGGAGAGTTCTGGGTAAGAGCGCTGCGGACGGCCGCCGACATCGCAGATTCCGCTACGTGGGGGGACTTCGTCCTGGAGCACGCAATAGCAGGAGATCTCGACCTGCCAAATCAGCCGTTCGATGTCCTCGAAACGTCCCTCTTCCACGCACTTGTGGAAACCGATCCGAATCGGGCGCTTCGGATACTGGCAGCAACGCTCGGCCACGAAGTCGAGTCGGGCATCAAGGCGGGAGCGGCGCTGCAAGACGTGTTAAGCCGACGCGGGCACCGATCAGCCGACGCAAGGGAGATCGGTGGACTCGCGATGCGGGTCGGGCCGGAGTTCGTGGACACGTTGCTACCGATAGTTGAAGGAATCGCGACCTACCAGCCGCCCGGCGGAGGTTCTCAAGTCTGGCTGTATCGGACGAAATCAGTCCATCGAGACTTCGCCGACGATCTCTATTTTGCGTTCGACGACGCGCTGCGCGAGCTCAGCCGGGCGGATTTCGCACGCGCCGCCCCAATCTTGGAGCGGCTGACCAAGCATGCGAACGGTGCTCTCGACTTCTTAGTTTGCAGGGCGATGACCGAAGCTCCGCCTGACCGCGCGGTCGATTGGATCCTAGAGTCGCAAGGCCACCGCGAGGTTGGTTGGATCTCGGACTTTCGATGGGAATCGCGGCGATTGGTCGAAACGGCGAGCCGCGAGTGTTCAAGCGACCGATTTGAAGCACTCGAGGAGGCCTTCCTCTTCTTGAATGAGCCGACTGAGGATCCGAATTATTGGCTCCTTCGGAATGGACTTAGTGAGCTTGAGATGCTCAGCGCTTTGCCCCGGAATCGGCTCAGCTGCGTCGCAACGCGGCGGCTCGATGAACTCCAGCGGAAGTTCCCGTTATGGGTCGCCGAAGAGCCGACAGGGATCTCGGGCGGATTCGTCCGCCCACCCATTGATCGCCAAGCGGCCGAGCGCATGACAGATGCGAATTGGTTGCGGGCAATCGAGAAGTACAATTCGCCGGAATCACCATCATTCAGGGATGGTGATGCGTTCGGCGGGCTGCATGAGCTCGCGTCGTTGCTGGGCGCCCTTGCAAAGGCCGACCCAGACCGCTTCATCGAGCTGGCGATGAACATCCCGCCGTCCGCCCCGCCCGCTTACTCCGAACATATCCTTCGTAATGTCGCGGGTGAGGTGGATCAGTCCACCCTCCTGCCTCTGGTTGAGAAGTTTCGGCTGGATCACCCTCTGGATTCGGGCCGGGCAGTCGCGTCCGCGATTGATGCTTACGCAAATGAGCTCGGCGACGGACTCTTTGAGCAATTGCTTAAGCTGGCCAACGACCTCGATCCAGTCGAAGAGCTTGCTAGGAAGCCTGCCAACGGCAGCTTCTATTTCAACGGCGACTTCGTCTCCGCGGGTATCAATAGCACTCGCGGGCTAGCTGCAAGCACGCTTTCGCGTGTCCTATTCGCCAATCATGATCGCGCGCGAGCGTCCATACCGGCGCTCGAGAGTCTCGCAAACGATCCGATTGTCGCGGTCCGATCCTTGGCGGTGGAAGCAGTCCTCGCGTTTGCCTCATTCGCTCGTAGCGACGGTTTAGATCTTCTCGAAGGCCTGCTCAGCAATGACCTCCTCTTGACGACAGAGCCAGCCCTGCGGTCACTCCGCTGGGCAATGCTCTGGGATGCGCCGCGATTCGCTCCGCTTCTTTCCCGTGCGCTGAATTCTGATAACGCTAAGGGAGCTGGAACGGTCTGGGCCAATTGCGCTGTCAACGATGCGCTGGGCTCGGTTACCTCTGATGTGACCGCGCTGCCCCAGGGCGGGCGCCTCGGCGTTGCAGAAGCGCTATCTCCAGTTCCAGCGCTCGGTCGACAATTGCTAACCATCTTGTTCGACGATCCCAGCCCCGACGTTCGCCAACAGGCCGCTCGCGCTGTCCATTTTCTTGCGGACATGGATGTGGCGTCAATGAGTGCCTTGGTCTCCGATTTGATGCATAGCAAAGCGTTCGAAGAATCAACGTATGAGCTGCTTCACGCACTCGAGCAGTTGCCAGGAGCTCTTCCGGATGCGACGTGGGAACTCTGCAGGGTGGTCGTTCGCGATGTTTCAAATCAAACGGCGGGGACGCGAGCCCGCGGCCGCTTAGCTGTGGAAGGAAATCTAGTGGGCTTGCTCGTTCGCCTGTATCGGGCTGCAGACGGACCAGGCCGGGAAGCTGCCCTTGACCTCATCGACGAGACCGTACGGTTGCAGCTCTGGCGAGTTGATGAGGTCCTGGACGAGGCGCGCTAACTCGGCACACATGCGCCCCAATTCCCAAAGCGGTGAGTAAACGGTGAGTTTGGCCAAAAACCATTGAGCGGGTAGTCTGGGCCGCAGCCCTACTTCCCAGTGTTTTACTGGGATTCCGGGCCGCGCGAGTGTAGTTCAATGGTAGAACTTCAGCCTCGCCACTCGATCAATTGAAGCGCCGCCCGGCGCGGATCATGCGCGCGAGGAGGCAATAAAGACTTCGGGTAACTGCGGGTCTCGTGTCCACGCGATGCGCCTACGCTAAGTAGCGATGAACACGGACCTTGTCGACCGAGCTCGAACACTCGCGAGCGAGCGTTTGGCGGTTGCTATGCCCCAGCGCTGGGCACACGTCGTTGGCGTCGCGAGAACTGCGTCCAATATCGCCCCAAGGCTCCTCGCAAAAGACGCCGATGCGATCGTCGCCGCCGCTTGGCTGCATGACGTCGGCTACGCACCGAGTATCGCTATGACAGGTTTTCATCCCGTGGATGGTGCGAGATTCGCCAAGTCTGCGGGTATGCCCGCTCTGGTTGTCTCACTCATTGCCCACCACTCGGGAGCCAGTGCCGAAGCAATCGAGCGCGGGCTTGATGCCGAGCTCGCGGAGTTCGATCGTCCACCCCGTGACGTCCTAGACGTGGTGACGTACGCGGACATGACCACGGCGCCTGATGGGACGCCAATCGAGGCCAACAGGCGAGTGTCGGAGATCCTTTCTCGCTATTCGCGCGATGATCCGGTGCATGCGGCGGTCTCGCGATCGTCTGACGAGTTACTTGCCGCGGTTGCCCGAATCAAGGACCAGCTTCGGTTGGCTCCCGCTGGGGCTATTCAGCCGAGGTAGGGCCCATCACGTCGCTCGAGGTAGTGGTCGATCCGTAGCCTCATCGAAGGGTGCATCGGCAGAGCAGCGATCTCCATGGGTTCGACCCACGCGATTTCCGTCGACTCGGAGTCGAACGCAAGCTCGCCGCCGATCAGCTTGGTCGTGTAGCAGATTGAGAATTGCTGCCGGACTTCTCCATCGTCGTACTTCATTACGTGATGGGGGTTCGTGTAGATGCCGACGAGGCCGGTGAGCTCCACGTCGAGGCCGGTCTCTTCCTTGACTTCGCGCACAGCGCAGTCCTCAATGCTTTCGCCGAGTTCCATGCCGCCGCCGGGCAATGCCCAGAGCCCGTTGTCTTTTCGATGCACGAGCGCGATGCGCCCCCACTCGTCAATTACTACAGCCGTGGTCGATGGGACGACACTGTTCGCCTTCGGCGCGTCAGGGTCGTTGTAGTAGTCGAGTCGCGCCACTGCCTCAGCTTTCGATCGGGAACTCGGCTGGCGTTGCACTGCTCCACACAGCATCAAACGCGACCGCGTACGTGTCCCACAACTCGGGCTCGGCCTCTCTGGGGAGCTCGATCACGGGGTTTTCGCCGGCTGGGGAGCCGAAGATGTGGTGATTGGCGTAGAGCATGTCGTCGATGAAGAACATCGACGTGTAGAGCGGCGTGCCGTGCGTGCGAATCTCAACCCCATCGACGTCGTTCAGCGGTTCGAGGTGCACCAGCGTCATTTTGCAGCGCGCGGCGAGTGCGTCGCCGATTCTCTCTTCGGAGCCGCGTTGCAGGACTCCGACTGAATCAGGCGCACCGATCGCAAATCGGATCTTCGTGCCGCGGGAGGCCGCGTCTTTGATTATGCGGGTGAATCCGTGAAGCGCGTCCCAGAGGAATGTGCCGCCGTAGACGCAGATATCGATGCGCTCGGTGGCGGCTTCGAACATCTCGCGCCATAGGTCGATCGGCACGTGGGCCCGCGACGGGAACAATCGGACTTCGATGGTCGCGTCGTGAATGGCGTGTCGAATGCCGAACCGTGGCCATAGATCCTCAGCGGTGACGCCGAGGGCCGCAGCAATCTCTTCGGCGATCCGAGTCTTGGGCGTGGTCTCGCCCCGGATCGCGCGTTGAACGGTGCGCTCGTCGCATCCCGCGCGAGAAGCGAGGTCACGGATGCTTGTCCGCTGCTTATCCATCTGCTCGGCCAAGAGGCGCCCAGTTCCGACGCCAGCCGCTCTTTGATTCACAGTCATGAGGCTCCCCAAACCAGATCTTGCCTGCAACCTCTGACACATTCTGACACTCGTCTGGCCTTCCACTGTCAGATTCGGCCGTGTGCACTGACTGTTGTGCGCACCAACCGGCACTGTCATCTGCAACTAGACGGAGGAACTAGGACATGCGTCTGAGCAACATCGACGAAGCGCTATTCCGCGCGTTCAGCTCCGGAAACCGGGAGTGACGATGCGCAGTACAAAAGAGATCAGCATTGACTTGTTCGACGGGATGCACCACTTGAGCGTGACAGTTACTGGGAGGCCAATCCCGGCGCACGAGCTGTGCGACATCCTTGCGAATCTCGAGGCTGCCGGCGGCTACAACTTCGGCGAGGTGCTGAGCCGATTGGCAAGAGGCTTCGAGCGATCGCTTCGTGAAGACGAGACCTCCCTTACATCGGTTCGCGAACGACTCATTGCTTGCCTCGTGCGAAGGGCCGCAGAGCAAGCGCAACAGATCGCGCAGTTCCTCGAAGCCGCGCGCTTCGAGTTGGAAGCGCTGCCGTCCCCAGATGTCGAAGACTCGAGTCGCAGTCAGTGATTGATCGCCAACGACACGAGCGCAGACCAAAGTAAGAGCAGATGGAGGCGACATGAACAGTAGAAAGGGCCAGGACCGGAGCAACGCGAATACCGTTGCGCCATTACTTCTGACCGAGGCAGAGACGGCAGCGATACTCCGAATCGACCGGACCACACTCGCGCGCCTGGTCGATCAAGGGACCTGTCCGCTGAGCCCCGTGAACCTCACGCCACGGATACGTCGGTACCGGCTAGCTGACGTCGAGGAGCTAACGGGTTCCCATGTGGTGATGCCGTAATGGCAATCGACAAGCGCCCTTCAGGCAAATATCGTGTGCGCGTCTTTCTGGACCACGTAGTGGTGGGAACGCGATCATTCGAGCGAAAGGCGGACGCCCAGGCGTGGGAGAAGGAGCAGTACCGCGTTCTCTCGCTGGGAGGAATTCCCTCTCCTTCCTTGTCACTGCTGCCTGTCGCGGGGTTGATATCTCGGTTTCTCAACGCCCGGCAGACGCGCGTGTCTCCGCACACGTGGCGTACCGACTCGGACAACCTCCGCCACGTGCCTTCGACGTGGCTGCGTCGACCGGTATCCACGATCACCGCATCCGACGTACACGACCTGCTAGCGGGTCTGCTGGCCGACGGATTCGCGCGTTCAACTGTTACTCGGATGAGAGTCACCCTCTCCGCTCTATTCGAGTACGCCGTCTCAGAACATTTCGCACCGGCGAACCCAGTCCGGGGTGCTCGTATGCCTGTGGTCGTCGGCCTTCCTTCGCGACCCAAAGCGGATACATGGACGCCCGAAGAGATGTCGAGAACCATCGCGGCGCAGCGTCTAGTTGCCCCTGCAATGGCCGAGGTGACTGAATTTCTCGGGCTCACCGGCCTGCGGTGGTCGGAACTGAGGGCGCTACGCGTTGAAGATGTGGCGCAGATTCCGATGCCAGCGTTACATGTATGGCGCGCACAATCAGACGGCTACGCAGAAAAGACGCTGAAGAGCAACTCTGGCGAGGTACGGTCCCGAACGATTCCTCTGCGTCCGCGGGCCTTAGAGATCGTGGCCCCTCGAGTTGAGGGCGTTCCTCCCGGAGCACACCTGTTTCGTTCGAAAACGGGAAAGCAGTTGCGAGGAAACTTGTTCCGCCGTCAAGTGCAGTGGAATGCGACTACGTGCCGCGGACTCACGATCCACGCGCTGCGACACTTCGCAATTTCGTACTGGCTGCTTCGCGGCGTAGACGTCAAGACTGCCGCCGAGTGGTCTGGGCACAAGAACCCGACAGTGCTGCTGTCCACCTACGCTCATGTCCTCGGCATTGATGCCAACCGGGCAGCTCTCGCCCTTCTGGACACACCTGCTGTCCCAGCGCTGTCCTGGGGCGCAGTTCTTGAAAGTTTGAACGGCCTCGACTAGTGCGCCCACACAGCTTCATAAACTGTCGCTTATCAGCACTTTTGTTGCGGAGACGGAGGGATTTGAACCCTCGGTCCCCTTACGGGGACTCCACCTTAGCAGGGTGGTGCACTAGGCCTGACTATGCGACGTCTCCAGCGCGACCGCGAGCGGACGCACGACGACCATCATAACGGACGCGGCGGTGCCGGTCCGACACGGGTCTCTCAGGTGCCGAGCGGGACGTTGTTGGCGGCGGTTCCGAGGATCTGGGCGAAGAGCAGCACGGACCAGGTCAGCGCGACCGCGAAGCTGACCACGTACACCGCGATCGACACCCACAGGGGCGCCATTCCGCGGCCGCCGGCGACGCCGCGGACGATGACGCTGCGGCCGATCGGGTAGACGATGCCGAGGAACGACCAGGCCCAATGGAACGGGCGCTCGACGCCGCGACCGACCAGCTCGCGATAGTCGAGCCAGGCGAACACGATCGTCGTTGCGGTCACGAGCCAGCCGATGCCGACGACCACGAAGTACATCGGGCCGCCGAGCAGCGCCATCGGGTCGGACAGCTGGATGCGCGAGCCGGTCTCATCCAGCCGGAACGCCGGCTGCGGGCGCAGCAGGAAGAGGAGCAGCGTGTTGACGAGCGGCAGGACGGCGACCAGCCAGATCCACACCGTGTACACCGGGGTCTCGGCGGGGAGCGGCCGGCGCCGCGCGGGCGCGTACGGCGTCGGCCCGTAGCCGGACGGCGCCGCGTAGCCGGACGGCGCCGCGGAGACGTGCTCGGTCCAGCGCACGCCGTCCCACCAGCGCAGGGCTCCCGGCCGCTGCGGGTCGGGGTACCAGCCGGGCGCGGGGGACGGCGCGTTCGTCACGGGGTCAGGACTCCCGGCCGACGGCGGGCTCCCCGACGAACTGGTGCGACTCGGAGGCGAGCTCGGGCCAGTCCTCGGCGTCCGCGATGCGCACCCAGGCGCCCTTGGCCTCGCTGCGGCCCGCGGGGACCGGCGTCGCGACCTCGCGCTCGACCAGGTCGGCCGCGCGGTCCTCGGGCAGGTCGAGCGCCAGCTCGGTTCCGTCGAGGTAGGCGAACAGGCGGCCGTGCACGTGCAGGCCGGTCGCGGTGACCGAGACGTCCAGGTCCGGGTCCTCCAGCAGCTGGGCGGCCAGTAGTTCGAACGAGGCTACGGGGGTGTCGGTCATGCGGAGTCCTCTCAGCAGGCGGATGGAGGCGCCAGGTGGGCGCCGTCCGGGCAGTCGCGCTGGCGCCGATCCTATCGCCGAAGCGCTCGCATCTCGGCGAGCGGACCGGGCCCGGCGCACCGACGGGTCAGCCGACGGTGAGCAGCCAGCGGTTGCCGTCGGGGAGGGCGGCGTGCTCGAAACGGTCGACGAGCAGCGTCACCAGGGCGAGACCGCGGCCCGACTCCCCCAGGTCCTCGGGGTCGGGCATGGCGGCGCCGTCGATGTCGACGGCGGCGGGCGGCGCGTCGTCGGTGACCACCGCCTCCAACCCGTCCTCGGTGCTGCGCACTGCAAGCTCGACGCGGACCGGCCGGTCGTCGCTGCTGTGCATCACCACGTTGGTGACCACCTCGACCACGGCCAGCTCGAAGCCGCCGCGCACCTGCTCCGGGAGGTCCGGACGGCGCTCGGCGAGCCGTTCGAACATCTCGTGCACCCGCCCGATCGTCTCCTCGTCGGCCGGGGCCCGGAAGGAGTCGCGGAACGGCTCAGTCACGGTAGGCGTCGTCGACGGAGGAGTGGATGCGCAGGATGCGGTCCAGGTTGGTGAGGCGGAGGACGCTCGACACCTGCTCCGAGGCGGATGCGAGGCGCAGGTCGCCGCCCGCGGTGCGCGCTGTCTTCAGGCCGCTGACCAGGGCGCCGAGCCCCGAGGAGTCGATGAACTCGACGCCGGACAGGTCCACCGCCACGCGCGCGTTTCCGCCGTTCACCGCATCCTGGACCTCGCGCTTCAGCTCCGGCGCGGTGACCATGTTGATGCGTCCCTCCGCGACCAGCACGGCCACACCGTCCGGGCGGACGCTCGACGTGATCTTCATGGCAGGGGGCTCTCCTTCTCGAGGGCGGGGGCCGCCGGACCCCGGTACAGGGCGGCGCGCGGGATGATGCTGAGCACGACGAGGTCGTAGACGACCCAGACCGTGTTGACGAGCGTACCGACGCCGTCCGCGGTCCCGGCGATGACCCGCAGCACTCCGACGATCGCGGCGACGACCAGGACGACCATCGCCGTCAGCTGCGGCCAGATCTCCCGCCACGGGATGGGCGCGCGCCCCCGGCGCTCCTTGGGCGTGACGACGAAGCCGAGCGGACGCTTGAACCACACGTTGGCGGCGGAGGTCCAGCACGCCTTGATCCACAGTGGGAACAGCGCGAGCGCATACTGCTGACCCCGCCAGGTGCGGATGCCGTGAGCGCCGACCAGGAACATCAGCTGACTCAGCACGAAGTAGGGGATGAACCGGGCGAAGAAGTCGACGCTCCACGCCGTCACCGGCATGACGCCCGCGAGCAGGTAGATGGCCGGCGCGGCGAGGTAGACGACCGCCGCGAAGCCCGCCAGGTAGCTCCACATGGTCGCGAAGTACATGAGCCGCTGGCCCGCGTCGAGGCCGCGCTTCAGGAGCGGGTTGTCCTTGAGCATCACCTGCAGGGTGCCCTGGGCCCAGCGCAGCCGCTGCTTCAGCATCGTGCCGAGGTCCTCCGGGGCGAGGCCCGTGGCGAGGAGCTCGTGGTGGTAGACGCTGCGCCACCCGTTCGCGTGCAGCTGCATGGCGGTCGCCATGTCCTCGGTCACGGAGATCGTGGCCATCGGCATGACGGGCTGGGCCTCGTCGGGACGGTCGACGGCGAGCGCCTCGGTGATGCTCTGCACGGACTCGATCGCCCCGAGCGGAGACCAGTCCCGCTCCGCGAGCCGCTCGAACGCGGCCTCGTCGACGACGAACGCGGGCAGCTCGGAGTCGGCCTGCAGCGGAAGCTCGGCGATGGCGGCGAGGTCCTCCTCGACCGAGGTCAGATGGCTGCGCACGGCCGCGCGGGACACCGCATCCACCTCCTCCCGCAGGCGGAAGGTGACCTCGCCGACGCTGTCTCCGGCGCGCAGGCTCTCGGATGCGGCGCGCACATGGTCGCGCAGCTGCGCCACCAGGCCTGCCGCCTCCGGGTCGGTCCGCGCCGAGCGCGCGGCCTTCGCCAGCATCCGGTCGGCCGCCCGCAGGGAGGTGCGGACGGTGTTCTCCACGTCGCGGACGTAGCCGGAGATGCCCAGCTGCATCAGCGCATCCCGCCGCAGCACGGCGTTCGAGCCGCAGAAGAAGGCCGCGTTCCAGCCGTCCTTGCCCTGCTGGATCGGCCCGTAGAACAGGGGCGCCTGGTTGCCGAGCACATCGGCCTCGTCGACGTTGGAGAAGAACTGCGGGGTCTGCACGAGCGCGACCTCGGGGTCGGCGAAGTAGCCGAGCGTGTGATCCAGGATCTCCGGCTTCGGGATCTGGTCGGCGTCGAGGATGAGCAGGAACTCGCCCTCGGTCTGGAACAGCGCGTTGTTGAGGTTGCCCGCCTTCGCGTGGCGCGGCTTGTCCGTCCAGTCGTCCGTGCGGGTGATGTAGCCGAGACCCTGCCGTTCGGCGGCCGCCCGCATCTCCGGGCGCGCGCCGTCGTCGAGCACCCACGTGGTGTGCGGGTAGCGGATGCGCTGAGCGGCGGAGGCCGTCGTCATCACCAGGTCGACGGGTTCGTCGTAGGTCGTGATGAAGACGTCGGCGGTCCCGGCCGCCGGCGCCTCCGGCCCTTTGCGGATGCGGACGCGCCACATCGTGAGCGCGAAGAAGAAGGTGTCCACCAGGCTGTACGTCTCCGCGATCACCAGCGGCACGGCGATCCACCACGCCTCCCAGTTGACGGAGGCCAGCCAGCGCCAGACGACGTAGTTGAGGCCGGCGAGCACGGCCAGGAGACCGATCACCCGCAGCAGCACCGGCCGCATCAGGCGCTCCTCCGCACCAGCACGGCCGTCATGTCGTCGATGGGGACGCCGTTCCGCGCGGCGCCGACGATGCGCGAGACCGCGCCGGCCGCCGTCGCGGAGCCGCGGACGATCGCCTCCAACCGGGTCAGCGCGTGGTCCCCGCCCAGGGCGTCCAGGATGCCGTCGCTGACACACAGGAGCGCGTCGCGCGGGCCCAGCTGCGCGCGTTGCGGCGCGCGCGGTCCGAAGGACGGGATCCCGAGTGGGATCGCCCCGCTGTCCAGCCGGTCGAAGCCGCCGGAGTCGCGGACGATGAGCGCCAGGCCGTGGCCGGCATCCACGTAGTCGACGGCGCCGT
Organism: Leifsonia sp. 22587; assembly: GCF_052044215.1. NCBI lineage: Bacteria > Bacillati > Actinomycetota > Actinomycetes > Micrococcales > Microbacteriaceae > Leifsonia > Leifsonia sp. 22587. The sequence continues at coordinate 538,368 of NZ_JBQENB010000003.1, read as the reverse complement.
CGGGGTGCACGCGCGCGTGGAACAGCGTGACGAACGTGGACAGCTGGTCGAGGTCCTCCTCGACCACGCGCGAGGCCGTCTCGACGGAGGCCTCGAGGTCCGCGAGGTCCATGGCGCTCCGCAGCGCAGTGCGCACCGACGCCGCGACGATGGCCGCCGCCATCCCCTTGCCCATCACGTCGGCGACGGTCACGCAGAAGTCGTCGCCCACGTCGTACCAGTCGTAGAAGTCGCCCGAGACGCCGCGCGACGGCTCGCACGCCGCCGCGACCTCGTATCCGGGCGCCGCGGGCTTCCGCCGAGGCAGCAGGCCCTTCTGCGCGATGGCCGCGCGGTCGAGCTCGTCGTCCCGCTCCAGCTCGGACTGCACCCAGTCCGCGAGGTCGCGCAGCACCCGCTTCTGTTCCGGCGTCAGCTCGCGGGGCACGGTGTCGAGCACGCACAGCGTCCCGACCGCCTCCCCGCCGGCGACGTGCAGCGGCTCCCCCGCGTAGAAGCGGAGGTGCGGGTCGCCGAGCACGAACGGGTTGTCGCTGAACCGCGCATCCTCCGACGCGTCCTGCACGATCAGGGCCGCATCCTGCTGCACCGTGGCGTCGCAGAACGCCCCCTCGCGGGGAGCCTCCTGTGTGAGGCCGAGTTGCGACTTGCGCCACTGCCGGTCGCCGTCGAGCAGGGTGATGCTCACCATCGGCACGCCGAACAACTGCTGGGCGAGACGCGTCACCCGGTCGAACCGGGCCTCCGGTGCGGTGTCGAGGATCCCCAGGCCGGTCAGCGCCCGCTGGCGCCGAACCTCCGTCTGCTGCCTCGACTCGGTATCGACTGCCATGCGCCTATCGTACTGACGCGTCTACCCTCGGCTAGTCCCGCCCGGCGCAGGGGGGTGCACCAGGCGGGACGCCGTGAGCGAAAGGTTCCCGATCAACCCTTCATGTACTAAGACTCCGGTCGACGCCGCTTGATGACGCGCGGGTGGGCCGCGAAATGCGATCAGGCAGCCGCCGACAACTGCGCTGCGATCCCCGCGCTCACGAATCGCGCGTACTCGTCGAGCCCCCAGCCGCCCCGCACGACGAGCATGTCGTACAGCTGCGGCGAGCTGTAGACCAGCAGGATGTCCGTCGCACGCTCGAGGGAGAGTTCCGCGGGCAGGTGCCCCGCCTCCAGCAGGCGGCCTGCGTTGTGCGCCATCCGCGTGCGCCGGTCATCGGCGAGCGCCCGGGCGAGCTCCGCCAGCTCGGGGTCGTGGGCCGCGGCCGCGTCGACCAGGAGCAGGACGGGCGCCACCCGGGGAGAGACTTCGGCGGTGAGGCGTCCCCACCCGTCGAGCAGGGCGGGCAGGTCGTCCGCAGGGAGGGTGTCCGATCGGCTCTCCGCATCCACCGGCCCCAGCCCGCGCAGCGCCTCCTCGACGACCGCGCGGGTGAGGGCCGCCCGCCCGGGGAACCGCTTGTAGACCGACTCGGCCGAGATCTCGCAGGCGCGAGCGACCGCCGGGATCGAGAGCCCGGCGTACCCGTCCGCGAGGAGGATGTCGCGAGCGTGGTCCAGGATGCGCGCTCGCACCTGCTCCGCTCGCGCGCGCCGGGCCCCGCTGTCGTATTGCCGCTTGACGCCCGCCATGCCACGCCCCATACTCGAAATAGTTACAGATGACTGTAACGAAATCGAGGCAGCAATGTCCAGAGACACCACCGGGTTCCTCGACCGCCTTCGGGATGCGACGAACCGCCACGACCTCGACGCGCTCGTCGGCTGCTTCGCGCCGGGCTACCGGAACGAGACGCCCGCGCATCCCGGCCGCGGCTTCGACGGCACCGCACAGGTGCGCAGCAATTGGGGCCGGATCTTCGCCTTCGTGCCCGATATCCGGGCCACGATCCTCCGGCAGGCGGCCGACGGGGACGACGTGTGGTCCGAGTGGGAGATGTCGGGCACGCGTCTCGACGGCACGACGCACCTCATGCGGGGCGTGATCGTCTTCACGCTGGACGGAGATCGCGCGGTCTCCGCGCGCTTCTACCTGGAACCCGTCGACGAGACGCCGTCCACCGTCGATCAGGCGGTCGCGACGCAGGTGCACGAGAGCGCGTCATGATCGTCGTGGCCGGAGGAAGCGGACTGCTGGGGCGCCTGATCGTCACCCGCCTCCTCGACCTCGGCGAGCGTGTCGCTGTCCTCGTGCGGGATGCGGACCGCGCCCGGGCGCTGCTCGACCCGGCCGTGGAAGTGACCGGCGCCGATGTGCGCCGACCGGAGGGGTTGGATGCGGCCGTGGCGGGAGCCGACGTGGTCGTCTCGGCCGTGCACGGATTCCTGGGCGGCCGCGGGGCCGGTCCGGCAGAGATCGACGAGCGCGGGAACGCGAACCTGATCGACGCGGCAGCAGCGACCGGAGCGCAGTTCGTCCTGATGTCGGTGAGCGGCGCCGCTCCGGACCATCCCCTCGACCTCTTCCGCGCCAAGTACGCCGCCGAGCAGTACCTGCTCGCGAGCACCGTCCCCGGGACGATCGTGCGAGCGCCCGCCTACCTCGAGACCTGGCGCGCCATCCTCGCCGAGACCGCCGGAACCACCGGTCGCCCTCTCGTCTTCGGCCGGGGCGACCGGCCGATCCGGTTCGTCTCGGCCGCCGAGGTCGCCGACACGGTGGTGAGCGCGACGCGGGACCCCGCATCCCGCGGTCAGACGATCGAGATCGCCGGCGAGCCGATCACGATGAACGAGCTCGCCCGGTCGGTGCAGCAGGAACGGCACTGGTCCGGCTCGCTCCGCCATGTGCCACGCCCCGTCCTCCGCGCTCTGGCCGTGACGGCGCGTCCCGTGAACCCGGCGTTCGCGCGCCAGAATCGAGCCGCGCTCGGGATGGACGTCGACCCGGGCCGCCGCTGAATCAGGCGTCGGCGAGCAACTTCTGCAGCAGGCCGGAGAGCGTCGCCCGCTCGCCCTCGTCGAGCGGGCTGAAGAGCTGAGCGAGGATGTCGTCGGCGATCGCGTGCCCGGCGGCGAGCATCCGTCGCCCCTCCTCGGTCAGAGCGTGCTCGATGCGACGCCCGCGGCCGGCGGCCCGCACGATCAGGCCGCGGTCGACGAGGCGATTCGCCAGCGTGCTGAACGCCTGATCGCTCTGGAAGGTCGTCACCGCGAGGTCGTGCCCGGAGGCGTTGGGCGTCCGGTCGATCGCCCGCAGCGCATGCCACTGCACCAGGGAGACGCCGATCTCCTGCAGGGCGGCGTCCATGGTGCGGTGGTCGCGATACTGCGCCCGCTTGATCGCCTGCCCCAGTGCTTTCAGATCGGTGCTCACAGTGCTACCTTATCAACACGCGTATATAAACATGTTGATTTAGGATGAACCCATGAGCCCTTCGCTTCCTCCCGACTTCGAGCTGCTCCCCACCGGCGAACCCGACGCACCTGCCGCCCTCGTGCTGCACGGCGGTGGCGGTCCCCAGACCGTCGCGCCGCTGGTGTCGCATCTGGCCGCAACGCACCGCGTTCTCGCCCCCACCCACCCCGGCTGGAACGGGACGCCGCTCCCCGACGACCTCCGGTCAGTGGCGGACCTCGCCGACGCCTACCTGGAACGCCTGCTCGCCGACGGGACGCGCGACGTGACGGTGGTCGGGTCGTCTATCGGCGGCTGGATCGCGCTCGAGCTGGCGATCCGAGCCGCTGCCGGCACGAGGTACGCCGGCATCCTTCGCGCCGTCGTCGACATCGACGGCGTCGGAGCCGTTGTGGACGGCGAACCGATCGCTGACTTCTTCGCCCTCGACGCCCGCGGCCTCGCGGAGGCCGCGTGGCACGACCCCGAGCGCGGCTTCGTCGACCCCGCCGGTCTCACCGGCGAGCAGCGCGCGATCCAGCAGTCGAACGGCCGGACCATGGCCGTCCTCGCCGGGCGCTCGATGAGCGACCCGACGCTGCTCGCCCGGCTGGTGAGCGTCGACGTGCCCACCCTGGTCGTGTACGGGCAGAGCGACGGCATCGTGACGCCCGCCTACGGCCGTGCGGTCGCGGGCGCGATCCCGACGTCGGAGTTCGCCGAGATTCCGGAGGCCGGCCACCTGCCGCATCTCGAGAACCCCGCGGCGACGTGGGCGGTCATCGACCCGTTCCTGGCGCGGTTGAACTGACCGCCCGTTCGGCACATCTGGCCGCCTGGATCGCGACGATCCGCTGTGCCAGTGTGAAACGGTGCATCCCTCGTCGTCGTCGCCCCGCGTCCGTATCGGTGTCGTCGGTGTCGGCCGGATGGGCTCGGGAGTGCTCGCCCGGCTCGCACCCCTCGGCGCCGCCGCCTTCGACCTCGACGCCTCCCGCCGCGAGGCCGTGGAGGCCAGCGGTGCGACCTGGATGGACTCGGTGACGGCCCTCGCCGCGTCGAGCGACGTGCTCGTGACCGTGCTGCCGGGACCGGACGAACTGGATGCGGCCGTGCGCCAGGCGCTCCCCGCTCTGCCCGAGGGAGCGCTCTGGCTGGACCTCACCTCCGGCGACCCGGCCCGAGCCTCCGCCCTGGCCGACGACGCGGCAGAGCGAGGCATGGATGCCGTCGCAGCGCCGATGGGCGGCGGTCCGGCCGACGCCGCCGCCGGTACGCTCACGTTCTACATCGGCGGCGCACCGGACGCCGTCGAGCGGGCGCGGCCCGTCCTGAGCCGTCTGGCAACGGGAGACGGAATGCGCGTCTGCGGGCCGCATCCACGTGACGGGCACATCGTGAAACTGCTGGCGAACGCGCTGTGGTTCGCGAACGCGGTCGCGGCCGGCGAAGCCCTGCTCATCGGCGAGGCCCACGGCCTCGAGCCGCAGCACCTCCAGGCGCTCCTGGCACAGAGCGCGGGCAGCAGCATAGCCCTCAGCCGTCATGTGCCGGAGGTGTTCCGCGGCGACTACCTGGAGACGTTCGGCGTCGATCGGGTCGTGGAGGAGCTGGATGCGGTCGCCGCGCTGGCGCGTGCGAGCGCGACCCCGTCGCCGGTGCTCGACGCATCCGCGGACCTCCACCGGGAGGCGCTCGCCCGTTTCGGCCCGGCGCCCGGCGAGCTCCTCGGCANTGCTGGAGGAACTCGCCGGGCGCGCCCTGCGGTAGCCGCCTCAGCCGAGCAGCGCCTCGTGCGCGACCTGCAGCAGGCGGCCCGTCCGGAACTCCTCGTGCGCGGTGACCGTGAGGACGGCGCCGTGGGAGTCGTCCACGACGACGTACTGGCCGTAGCGTCCGTCGAAGCGCCACAGGTCCGAGGGTCCTTCCCACGTTCCGATCCCGTAGTGCTCGGACGATCCGGTCTCGCCGGTCTCCGTCCAGTCGGTGTGCATCCCGTCGATCCACGCGGCGCTGACGATCCGGGTGCCGTTCCACTCGCCGCGGTCGCGCAGCACCCGGCCGATGCGGGCCAGCTCCTCGGTGCGCAGCTCGAGCCCGGTGCCGGCCACGATCCAGCCGAGCGGGCAGCGCATCCACTGCGGGTTGTCGATGCCGAGGGGTTCGAAGAGCCGCGGGAGCAGCCAGTCGCGCACGTCGCCGACGGCGGCGCCGAGCATCCGCATCGCGACGTAGGTGCTGGAGTCGGTGTAGAGGAAGTGCTCGCCGGGGCCGCGGGTGGGGTGCCGCAGCATCTCCTGCGCGAGATCCGCTCCGGGGACCGGCTGGTCGCCGAACCACTGGAATGGGATGCCGCTCGTCATGGTCAGCAGGTGGCGGAGCGTCACCCGCTCGACACCCTCGCCGAGCTCCAGCTGCGGGAGGGCCTCGGCGACGGTCGTGTCGAGGGACAGGATGCCTTCGTCCACGGCGATCCCGGCGGCCAGGGCGCTCACGCCCTTGGATACCGAGTACAGGTTGACCCGGTCGTCGCTGCGCCAGCGGTGCTGAGCCTCCTCATCCCCGACGAGCGCGTGGGCGCCGTAGACGCCCAGCCCCTCCCGGTCGACGGTTCGGACGAAACGGGTCAGGAGGGCATCGGCGGCGGTCATGTCCCTATTCTTACGACCCTTCGCCGAGCGGTCACGCGCTTCTACGTCACGCCGGACACGATCGCGGCCTCCTCGGCTGCGGTGAGCCCGGATCGCCGCGGACGATCCGCGCCGCGCGCCTGTTCGTCGGCGAGTACATCCGCCAGTGTGTCCCGCAACGGTCGCAGCGTCCCGCCCGCATCCAGGTACGCGCGGCCAGAGCGCTGCGCGAACCCCGAGTCGGACAGCGGCAGCCACAGCGGAAGCGACCGCGGGCCGGCCCAATAGTGCACGTCGGCGGCGAGGAGCGCATCGTCGTCGACGGTCACCGAGTCTCCGTCGTACCCGCTGACATCGACCGCCGCCTCGAAGAACTCCTGCATCGGGATGGCTGCACCGACGGCGTTCACGACGCCGACGTGCCTCGCCTTTCCCGCCCGTTGGATCCAGCCCGCCAGGTCGGCCACGTCGATCACCTGCACGAAGCGGCCTTCAGTCGTCGGAAAGAGGGCCGGTCCAGTACGGCTGAAGCGCGCCGGCCAGTACCCGAACCGATCGCTCGGGTCGCCCGGCCCGACGATCAGTCCCGGCCGTGCGATCAGGAGGCGCGAGTCGAGGCGAGCGGCCGTCGCGCGTTCCGCGGCGACCTTCGCGTCGGGATACTGCGACAGGTCGGCGGGTTCGACGAGCGCCGCGGACTCGTCGGCTCCGGGCTGGTCGTTGCGGGCGTAGACGGACACGGTGGAGACCAGGGTCCAGTGGTCGGCTCGGTCGGCGAGCGCGTCGAGGGCCGACGTGACGAGCCCGGGATCCCAGGCCAGCTCGATCACCTCGTCCCAGTCGCGCAGCACCTGGCCGTAGGCGCCGGGCGACCGCCGGTCGGCGCGCACCAGCCGCGCCCCGTCCGGCACCGACCCGGACTCGCCGCGGGCCAGGCACGTCACCTCGGCGCCCTCCGCGAGCAGTTCGCGGACGATCGCGCGCCCGAGCCAGCCGGTTCCACCGAGAACGAGGACGCTTCGCATGCGTCCAGTAAACCCGCATGCGGGTCCTCCGGCTCGCTCGTCGTGACGCCCTCTAGCAGCTGTAGGCGGGGATGGCACATGGTTTCGCCCGGAAGTACAGTTCGCGCATGGAGCAGACCGTCACAGCGGTGAGAAACCCAACGGAGTCCTCGCTAAGGTCCGAGATTCGGCGAATGAGTCGAGAGTGGGTGCTCGTCAGTACCAGTCAGAGCGCTCCAAGCGAGCCGCTCTACGTGTTCTGGCGTCGCATCCAGCGCTGAATGTCGGCGGCGAGCCGAATGTTCCCGCCGCCTACGGAGACTACTGGGAGATCTGTGCCCCGAATTGGGAGCCGAGTTGAATCGCGGTGCTCCCCTAGCGTCAGTGGGGTGCCCGCTCGACCGACGGGACCAGTCCAACAGGAAGACCCCTCGCAATGGCAAGAGAGACCCGATTCAGCTTCGACGGCGGCGCCGGCACCTACCTGGGAACCGCGATCCTTGGGTTCTTCGTGACCGCCCTGACGCTCGGGATCTGCTACCCGTTCGCGCTGGTCCTGATGCAGCGGTGGAAGGCGAAGCACACCTTCATCGACGGCCAGCAGTTGGTCTTCACCGGATCGGCGGTCGGCTTGTTCGGGCACTGGATCAAGTGGTTCCTGCTTTCCGTGATCACGTTCGGCATCTACCTGTTCTGGGTCGGGCCGCGACTGCAGCGCTGGATCACCGTGAACACCGAATTCGCCACCCCGATCGCTCCCCTTCAGCCGCTGGTCGCCGGTCAGGCGCATGCGGTGACCATTGCCGTCACCGGCTGAACACCTCGGCACCCTCGCGCGCAGGGCAGGACGCGTTCGAGTGTTCGACGCGCGGCGAGGCGCAATCTCGTTACCGCAGGGCCCCTCACCTCTAGCGCTCTCTCGGGTCTAAGGTGCCGTCATGGTTGAACACGGAAAAGGCCACCCGGACAGGCTCCCCGCGGGCGAGCAGGCGATCGCGCAAGTGACTGTGGACCGATTGGATGAGGACGGCCGGCACGAGGGCCGTCTCGTTCTCACGGCAGACAGGATCTACTTCTTCGACGACGAGCAGGGCGGCGGGAGCCACGACGACATCATCGATCACATCCGCTTCCAGGGCGCCGAAGTGACCGGTGACGACGAGATCGGCACGTTGGCGCTCAGCTGGAGCGACCAGGGCAAGGTCTACGAGGGCGACACCCTCGAACTCCGCGCCTTCAAGGACGCGATCGACGACCAGCTGAACCCGTAGCGGCGGCACCGTCCCCACGGTCTGACGTCGAACTGCGGAGGGCGTGGGATTCGAACCCACGAGACATTTCTGCCCACCAGTTTTCAAGACTGGCTCCATCGGCCGCTCGGACAGCCCTCCCGGCGCCGGGCGAACCCGGCGTCGCCCGATTCTAACGTCAGTCCTGGAAGGGCTTCGAGCAGGTGTACTGGGCGGCGGTCTGACCGTGGACGTCCGACGGCAGCTGTACCGAGCCATCCGCGGCCGGTGTGGACGCGCCGTCGCCGGTCGCGGGAGCCTGCGTGGCCGGGGCCTGCGTCGCCGGCGCCTGCGTGGCCGGAGCCTGCGTCGCCGGCGGCTGCGCCGCGGGAGCCTGCGGGGCCGGGGCATTCGGGTCCGCCTCGGAGCCGACGCCCGTGTCGCCGGTGAGGGAGACGGGCTGATCGTTCTGCAGGGCGCCCATCAGCTGGTCGGCGGCATCCTTCGTCGGGGAGACCCCATCGCCGTCGTAGTGGTTCGGGTACTGCACGAAGACGACCTTGCTGATGTCGATGTTCTTCAGCGCCATGGCCATCGACACGATGGTGGTCGGGTTGTTGAGGCTGTCGGAGAGCGTGATGTTGCTGGTGGCCGCCTTAGCGATGCCGTACAGCTTGACCGGATTGCTCAGCACGTCGGCGCTCTTGATCGTGCGGACCAGGGAGGACAGGAACACCTGCTGGTTGCTGATGCGGCCGAGGTCGGAGCCGTCGCCGACACCGTGACGCGTGCGGAGGAACGCGAGCGCCTGCGAACCCTGCAGAGTGTTCTGGCCCGCCTTCACGTTCAGGCCCGTGTACGGGTCCTCGATGTCGCCCGCGACGCAGACGGGCACGCCGCCGACCGCGTTCGACATCTCGATCACGCCGTCGAACTGGATCACACCGGCGTACGGGATGTCGAGGCCGGTCAGCTTCTCGACCGTCAGGACGGTGCACGCGAGACCGCCGTAGCTCAGCGAGTTGTTGATCTTCTGCCGGCTCATCGCGTCGAAGCTGCCGCCCTTGGGGTCGGGGCACGACGGGATGGACACGTACATGTCGCGGGGGAAGCTGACGACGGTCGCGTTCTTGTGGTCCGCGGACACGTGCAGCAGCATCGTGACGTCGTTGAGGTTCTCGTCGCGGTCGCCGTAGGCGGTGTTGCCGCCGCCCGAGTCGCTTCCGGCGAGCAGCACGTTGAACGCGCCGTTCATGGCGCCGACGCTGGGCGTCACCTCGTTGCCCTTGGCGTCGACCAGCTTGACCGACTTCTTGACGCTGGACACCACATCCACCGCCGCGTACGCCGCGAGCGAGACGCCGGTGACGCCGACGACGGCGATGACCGCGACGACGATCTTGAGGAGTGCCTTGAGCGGATGGTGCTGCTTCAGTCGACCGTGGCGGACCGCTGGTCCTGCCGCCTTCTCCTGCGCTCGCGCTTGCGCGCGGGTGTGCATCTCGCTCATTCACTTCCTTCCGGCTGGGACGTGTTCACGTTCACAGGCGCGCACAGAAAACGGGCGCACGCCACCGTAGAGCATGCCACGGGAGGCTGGCAATGCTCTCAAAGGGGGGTGTTCAGAGCGCGGCGAGCACCTCGGCGAGGCCGTCCTCGACGACCGGACCGGTGGTGCGTGTGGCCGCCGCCTTCACCTCGTCCGGCGCCTGTCCCATCGCCACGCTGAGGCCTTCCGCGCCCGCCCACTGGAGCAGTTCGAGGTCGTTGCGCCCGTCGCCGACGGCGACGACGTTGGATCGCGGGATGTCGAGGGCGTGCCGCACCCGCTCCATCGCGGTGGCCTTGCTGACGCCGTCCGGGGAGATGTCGAGCCACGCCGTCCAGCCGATCGAGTAGCTGACGCGCTGGAGTCCCATCCGATCGACGATCGCCAGGAACTCCTCGGTGTCGTGCTCGGGCGAGACGACGACCACACGCGTTGCGGGATGCTGCAGCAGCTCCTCGAACGGCACCTGCTCGGCGTTGACGAGCTCCCAGTCGGTCATGCCCTCGGTGTACCGCCGGAAGCCGCTCGGGTCTTCGACCATGAAGCTGCCGCCCGGCAGGTGCGGGCGGATCGTCTCGAGGACGTCGGTCGGGTCGAACATCTCGATGAACTCCCGGCGGTATCCGCCCGGCAAGGTGCCATCGCGCTTCATCGTCAGCGCGCCGTTGGCGCAGACCACGAACTGGCTGGTCAGGCCGAACTCCTCGTGGATCGGGCGCGCAGTCTCCCAGCTGCGCCCGGTGGCGAGCATGACCTCGTGACCGGCGTCGCGCACGCGCGAGACCGCATCCCGCACGGCGTCGCCGACGGTCTCGTCCTCGTGGATCAGGGTGCCGTCGACGTCGAGCGCGATCAGCAGCCGGGATGCGTCGCTCACCGGGCGATCGGCTCCAGCAGTTCCAGGCCGCCGAGGTAGGGACGCAGCGCCTCGGGCACGCGCACCGACCCGTCCTCCTGCTGGTGCGTCTCCAGGATCGCGACCAGCCAGCGGGTGGTCGCGAGCGTGCCGTTCAGCGTCGCCACCGGCGCGGTCTTGCCGCTCTCGGTGCGGTAGCGGATGTCGAGCCGGCGGGCCTGGAACGTGGTGCAGTTGGAGGTCGAGGTGAGCTCGCGGTAGCGGCCCTGGGTGGGGATCCACGCCTCGACGTCGTACTTGCGCGCGGCGCTCGACCCGAGGTCGCCCGCGGCGGTGTCGATGACGCGGTAGCTGAGTCCCAGCGACTGCATCATCTCCTCCTGCCAGCCGAGCAGCCGCTCGTGCTCGGCCTCGGCCTCTTCGGGCCGGGTGTAGACGAACATCTCGAGCTTGTCGAACTGGTGCACGCGGATGATGCCGCGCGTGTCCTTGCCTGCGGACCCGGCCTCGCGCCGGTAGCAGGTCGACCATCCGGCGTAGCGGAGCGGCGCATCCACCTCGATGATCTCGTCGGCGTGGTACCCGGCCAGGGCGACTTCACTCGTACCGGTCAGGTAGAGGTCGTCGTTCTCGAGGTGGTAGACCTCGTCGGCGTGCGCGCCGAGGAAGCCCGTGCCCTGCATGATCTCGGGCTTCACGAGCGTCGGCGTGATCATCGGGATGAAGTCGTTCTGGATCGCCTTGTCGAGCGCCATGTTCATCAGGGCGAGCTCGAGACGGGCGCCGATGCCGCGCAGGTACGAGAAGCGGGCTCCGGCGACCTTCGCGCCACGGGCCATGTCGATCGCACCGAGGAGCTCGCCGAGCTCCAGGTGGTCGCGCGCCTCGAAGTCGAACTCGGGGATGTCGCCCACCGTCTTGAGCACGACGAAGTCGTCCTCGCCACCGGCCGGGACGCCGTCCACGATCGGGTTGCCGATGCTGCGGATGAGCTGGGTGAAGCGTGCGTCCGCGTCATTGGCGGCCTGCTGGGCCTCCTTGACGCGGCCGGCCAGCTGCTGGGCCTGCGCGACCAGCTCCTTCTTCTGCTCCTTCGGAGCCTTCGCGACGGTCTTGCCGAACGCGTTCTGCTCCGCCCGCAGCTCCTCGAACGCCGTGATGGCGGCGCGGCGCTCGATGTCCGCCTGGATGGCCTCGTCGACCAGCTGCACGGAGTCGCCGCGCGCCTCCTGCGAGCGGCGTACGACGTCTGGGTTCTCGCGGAGGAGCACGGGATCGATCACCCGACCAGCTTATCGACCGATGCCGCGCGGGGAGTGTGCTGCGGAGCCTGCCGGCGGCGGCCGAGTCGTTGTCGTCCGCCGCCGCCGGACTCGCCGCGATCAGCTCGCCGGAACGCGGAGCATCGACGTCTCGCCCGCCGCGGTGCGGAGGTCGACCGTGTCGCCCGGATTGACGGCGATGATCCGCGAGTACACGCGCTGATCCCCCTCGACGCGTACAGACAGATACCAGGCGAACTCGCCGGCGACATGCCCGAGGTAGGAGCCGTTGAGCCGCGCCGTGACCTCGGGGGTGCTGTACAGCGTGGCGATCGGCACGCGGATCTGCAGCTCGTACTGGCCGCCGCCTCGGGCGACCAGGGCACCGGTGACACCCTTGAAGGTCGATCCGGTCAGCACCTGGACCGCCCCGGACGCAGTGCGCAACCGCACGACATCCCCTGGCTTGACGGTCACGGCCTGGTAGTACACGCGGCTGTCGGCAGTGCCGCGGACGCCGACGTACCAGCCGTGCTCTCCCGCGACGTGGGCGAGATACGACCCATTGCGTTCTGCGGTGATTTCAGGCGTGCTGAACAGCGTCGCGGTCGGCACGGTGATCCGCAGCTCGTACTGGTCGCCGCCGAGCGGGGCGAGCGCGCCGGTCACGCCCTGGAAAGCTCGCGGAGCAGCCAGGACGTTCCCGACCGCGGCGCCCTCGAAAGCGAGCCCCTTCTGATTCGGGTGCATCGCGCTCGGGCTCAGACCGCTTTCGGTGAACTGCAGCGGGTTGATGTACGAGTCGGAACCGCACACCGCATGGTCGAAGGTGTTGGCCAGAAGAGACACGTACTCGCCGCCGACGGCCTCGACGGCCTTCTGCGACTGGGCGTCGAGCACCGCCTGGACGCTGTTGATGTAGTTCAGGTCGATGGCGGTGAAGGGCACGCTCGGTCCGCCGTCGGCATCGAAGGGCGAGAAGCACCCGGTCGGCGGGATGTGGGCGGAGTCCGGCATCAGGGCCGGATAGCCGACGACGACCACACGGGCGTTGGGCGCTTTCGCTCGGATCTTGGACACGGCCGTGCCCAGCGAGGGCGCCACCTGCTCCGCCGCCTTCTTCGCGAGGGTGTCCACGCCTCCGGTCACGAAGTCGTCGCGACATGATGTCTTGAAACGGAAGAGCAGCGGGCCCTGCGGGCCACTGGCGATGCACGCCGAAAGCACTGACCTGAAGCCGAGGTCGTTACCGCCGATCGTGAGCGTGACGAGGTCCGTCGAGGCGCTCACGGCATCCACCTGGGCCGGACGCCCATTGGCGGGGGTGAACAGGTCGGCGATCGTCGCTCCACTGCAGCTCACGTCGGTGAGCTGCAGGCCGGCGCGCGCCGCAGCGGACCGCGGGTAGTTCTGCGCGGATTGCAGGCAGCCCGCCGCTCCGCCGCCGGAACCGCCGATCTCCTGGCCCGCGGCGTACGAATCGCCCAGAGCCACATATTGCTGCTGACCGGCGACGGCGGATGCCGGCACCGGCGCAAAAACGGCTGCCGCCGCGGCTACGGCCATCGCCAGGCCCATCCCCGTGCCGATCCGGTCCACCCGGCGCCTGCCTGGTCGTCTGGACCTCTTCTGTTCGCGCATCGACGACTCCCTACTGTCTCGGTGATGCTTCTACCTAGACAGATGGGTCTGCGCCCGGCATCGTGACGCCCACTTCGCAAAGAGGGCAAACGTACCTCAGGCGGCCCGCGCACGCCTACAGTTCGTCGTCCTCCAGCAGCTCGCGCTCGCGGGTGCGGGTGCGCCGCGCGCCGAGCGCGGTCAGGAACAGGAGCGCCACCAGGGTCAGCAGGCCCACCGTGATGAGCGGGCCGGCGAGCATCCACCCGATCTGCGCGAAGACGAGCGAGCCGACGTCGCTGGTCGGAGTCGGCCCGTTGTACGACGATGTCACCGAGATCGCGTAGAGCACGATCCCGAGCACGACGAACCCGGCGCCGACGATCCACAGCGCCAGCATGTACGGGTTGCGGCGCGGATTCAGTTCGAGCCCCGCGAGCACGCCCGGAGACGCGACCACGATTGACGGCTCCACGGCGCCCGACTGTGAGGCGACGGTGAGAGGAGCTGGAGTGAGCGAGCCGGGGATGCTGTCCGGCAGATACGCCGGCTCGGCCTCGCGTTCCGGCCACGCCGTCTCGGCCGGCGCGCTCTCGGAGCCGAGCACTGACGTCGGCCGGCGGTAGGCGGACTGCGGGGCGTCCGCCCGCACCCGCACCCGCGGCCGCTCGCCCGGCTGGGGCTGGTAGCCGCGCTGGAAAGAGGGGTCGTAGCGCGGATCGAATCCGCTGTCGCGACCGCTGCCGTCACGCTCCTCGGCGACCATGATGACCTCCCGACGTCCTGCTTCCGCAGCCTACGCCGCGCCGCCGGCGTTCTGGCCCGTCCGCTCGGCGGTGGTCTCGTCGGTCGTCGCGGCGGCCGTCTCGTCGGTCAGCGACGCCAGCCACTCGCGCGCCTCCGTGAACACCTCGTCGCGGTAGCGCTGGTCGTACTCGACCGGCGCGCCGTCCGCCCGCGGGTACGAACCGAGGAACATCACCGACGGGCTGAACCGGCGGAGACCGAGGAGCGCGTCGGCCACCCGCTCGTCCCGGATGTGCCCGTCGGCGTCGATGACGAAGCGGTACCGGCCGAGCGCATCCCCGACCGGCCGCGACTCGATGAGACTGAGGTTGACGCCACGCGTCGAGAACTGCTCGAGCAGGTCGAGGAGGCTTCCCGGCCGGTCGTCCGGCAGCTCGGCGATCAGGCTGGTCTTGTCGGCGCCGGTCGGTTCGGGGACGCTGCGGGTGGTGCTGACCAGCACGAACCGGGTCACCGCGTTCGCGTTGTCACCGATGTTCTCGGCGAGCACGACCACGTCGTGGTGGTCGACGATCCCGGGCGGCGCCACGGCCGCGTCCGCCGCGCTGCCCTCGAACAGCGACGCCGCGGCGGCCACGTTGCTCGACGCCGGGAGGTGCCCGTGGTCGGGAAGGTGGCGGTCCAGCCACTGGTGGCACTGGGCGTAGGCGACGGGATGCGCGTTCACGGTGCGCACGTCGGCGAGCGTCGTGCCGGGCCGGGCCACGAGCACGAAGTTGACCGGAACGAGGTACTCGCCGATGATGCGCAGACCCGGGATGGTGGCCAGCGCATCCTGAGCGACCGACACCCCGCCATCGATCGAGTTCTCGATCGCGATCATGGCGGCCACGCTGCGGCCCTCCACCACGTCGGCGAGCGCCTCGCCGAGGTTGTTCACCGCCCGCCAGTGCTTGCCACGGGCCTCCGGGACCTGCTTGAGCGCGGCCTCCGTGAAGGTGCCCGACGGCCCGAGGAAGCTGTAGACGTCGTCGAGGGAGGCGGGCAGCTCGGCCGTGGCGCCGTCGGTGCTTCCGTCAGCGCCGCCGTTTGTGCTGGCTGCGGCGCTTCCGTCGGGGGCGGTGGACATGCCGCTCAGCTTACCGAGCCGTTGGCCCAGCCCCTCCGCCGTGGAAGAGTAGGGACATGGACGAACGAGCCGGCACCCCCGCCCAGCCTTCCGACCTGATCGACGTCGACGCCTTGCGCCGCGCGTACTACGAGCTGAAGCCGGATGTCAGCATCCCGGACCAGCGCGTGGTGTTCGGCACCTCCGGCCACCGGGGGTCGTCGCTGAACACGGCGTTCAACGAGGACCACATCGCCGCGACCACCCAGGCGATCGTCGAGTACCGCAACAGCCAGGGCATCACCGGTCCGCTCTTCATCGGCGCGGACACGCACCTGCTCAGCGAGTTCGCCACCACCACCGCCCTCGCGGTGCTGGTCGGCAACGAGGTGCGCGTGCTCGTCGACGAGTTCGACGACTGGGTGCCCACGCCCGCGGTCTCGCACGCGATCATCCGCTACAACCGTGCCGGCCACGACGACCAGGCGGACGGCATCGTCGTCACCCCGAGCCACAACCCGCCGTCCGACGGCGGCTTCAAGTACAACCCGCCGCACGGCGGACCGGCCGATACGGATGCGACCAGCTGGATCGCGAAGCGCGCCAACGAGATCATCGCGAACGGGATGACCGAGGTGCGGATGGCGGAGCCGTCCGGCGTCGAGACGTACGACTTCCGCGGGCACTACGTCGACGACCTCGAGAACATCATCGACGTGAAGGCGATCAAGGACAGCGGCATCCGGATCGGCGCGGACCCTCTGGGCGGCGCCAGCGTGCACTACTGGGAGGCCATCGCCGAGCGCTACGGTCTCGACCTGACCGTCGTGAATCCGGACGTCGACCCGACCTGGAGCTTCATGACGCTCGACTGGGACGGCAAGATCCGCATGGACCCGTCCAGCCCCTCGGCGATGGCGTCGGTGGTGGCGCGCCGGGCGGACTTCGACATCCTCACCGGCAACGACGCGGACGCCGACCGCCACGGCATCGTCACGCCCGACGCCGGTCTGATGAACCCGAACCACTACCTCGCGGTCGCGATCGACTACCTGTTCCGCACCCGCACGGAGTGGCGGAAGGATGCGGCGGTCGGCAAGACGCTGGTCTCGTCATCGATCATCGACCGGGTGGCCGACTCGCTGGGCCGACGCCTCTGGGAGGTCCCGGTCGGCTTCAAGTGGTTCGTCCCCGGTCTGATCGACGGCACCGTCGGGTTCGGCGGCGAGGAGAGCGCCGGTGCGTCGTTCCTGCGGTTCGACGGGACGGCGTGGACGACGGACAAGGACGGCATCCTGCTCGCCCTGCTCGCCAGCGAGATCCGTGCGGTGACGGGCAAGTCGCCGTCGGAGCTTTACCGGGAGCTGACCGAGCGCTTCGGCGACCCGGTCTACCAGCGGGTGGATGCGCCGGCCTCGCCCGAGCAGAAGGCGGCGCTCTCGAAGCTCGACGGCGACGCGATCGCGGCGACCGAGCTGGCGGGCGAGCCGATCACGGCGAAGCTGAGCCGCGCGCCGGGCAACGACGCTCCGCTCGGCGGCGTGAAGGTGCAGACGGAGAAGGCGTGGTTCGCGGCGCGGCCCTCGGGCACGGAGAACGTCTACAAGATCTACGCCGAGTCGTTCGTCGGCGAGGACGACCTCCGCGAGGTGCAGGACGAGGCCAAGCGGATCGTGGGCGACGCGCTCGGGAGTTGAGCGGTCGGGGATGAGCGGTCGGTTCGGCTAGCCGCGCGCGGTTCTATCGTCGGAGAACGGGTCCCAAATCTCCGACGCAGAGCGCTGTAGCAGGAGTTACGGCCGGGATCGCGCCGAATCTCCGACGCACGGGCCCGGATCTCCGACATACGGCGACGAATCTCCGACGATCGGCCCGCGCTCAGCCCAGGTAACTCGTGCCTCCGGGCACGTTGAAGAACTCCTCGAGCGTGGTCACGCCCGTCGCGTGGAGCTGGGTCGCGAGCGGCGTCCCGACGTAGCGGAAATGCCACGGCTCGTAGGTGAAGCCGGTGACGGCCACCTTGTCGGCCGGGTAGCGCAGGATGAAGCCGAAGCGCCAGGCGTTGGCCGCCAGCCAGCGGCCGTGCGGCGTCTCCCCGAAGCAGGCGTCGAGCGAGCACTTCGCCGGCAGGGCGCTGATGTCGACGGCGAGCCCGGTCTGGTGCTCGCTGTGGCCCGGGCGCGCGGTGTCCGTGTCGGCGTAGGCCTGGCCGTTGTGCGCGACGTCGTCGTCGTAGACGCGCGTCTGCGACTCGAACGAGCGATAAGCGCTCTGGACCGAGAACTCCAGCCCGGCCTCGGCCTTCCCCGCCTGGAACATCGCGACCAGGGCCGCTGCGGTCTCCTGGCGCATCGGCTGGCGGTTGACGTAGGCGACGTCCGGGTACGTCAGGTCCTGCGGCACGAAGCTGATGGGGTTCAGCGCGCGCGGCTTGTTCACGACGACCCACGGGCTGGCCGGGTCGTCGACCGACCGGGCGTTCTTGTCGAAGGCCACGAACGGCGGCGCCGGAGGGACCGTAGGCACCGGAGTGAGCGTCGGCGTGACGGTCGGCGTCGGGCGCGGGGGCCGCGGGGTGGCCGAGCGGTGCGGCGTCGGGCGATGGCTCGCGGGCGCCGCGGCGACCGGACCGCTCGCGCATCCCGTCAGCACCAGGGCGGCGAGCAGCGCCGCTCCCACGACGACGGCGCGCGTCGACCGAGCCCGCTGTGCGCGGGCGCCCCCCAGATCCACGCGATGAGCCTAGCCCACGGGGATGCCGCCCCGGGGAAAGCGGTCGGCTTTTACTTGGAGAGGCTCCAGAAGTGCCCGATTCCGCCCGGGTGGTCGACCGTGATCGCCTCGTCGAGGTCGCGGTAGTCGCTGTCCTCGTTGTGGCCCACCATCTTGATCTTGATCTGGCCGTTGACGTTCTGCACGGCCGAGACGATCTGCACGTGGTCGAGCGAGTTGTTGTCGTTCCAGTCGAACATGACGATGTCGCCGACCTTGATCTTGTCGCGCTGGTCGAATGAGTACTCGGTGAGCCCGAGCTGCGCCGCGTTCTCGCGGAAGTAGTTGTCCATGGCCGGCACGTAGCCCCACGCCGGGCTCCACTGGGCGGCCGCGTCGTGGTTGTACCACTCGCTGTTCATCTGCCAGCCGCGCGCGATCAGCGTCTGGCTGACGAAGTTGGCGCAGTCGCCGCCGACCGGGTTCAGGTCGCCGTACTGGGCCGTGTTGTAGTTCTTCCAGTACGTGAGCGCGTAGGCGAGCTGCTTGTCCACCGGTGTCTGCACCTGGTAGTCGTACGTCGACGCCGACGTCGTCACCGGCTTGCCGCTCTTGTCGGTCACGGTCACCGGGACGCTGCCCGCCTGGAAGTTGGCGGCGGCGGGGACGCTCACGACGACCTTGTCGTCCGTGGCCTGGGTCACTGCGGCAGGCTGACCACCGATCTGCACGGCGGCGACCTTCTCGAGGTTCGTGCCGGTCAGAGTGACCGTGCCTCCGGAGACGCTGCCCGCGGCCGGCTGGATGGACGACACGACCGACGAGGTCGGCGACGGCGACGGTGCGGCGGCCTGGGCGACGGCCTTCGTGACCGGCGACGGCTCTCCGGCGCACGCGGTGAACGCGAGCGCCGCGGTCGCGACCACGGCGGTGAGGGCGAGGATGCGGCGGGGGCTGAGAGAACTCATACGACCTTACGGGCGGATTCGGAGGATGGTCGGGGGGCTGCGGTTCCACGGTACGCGCACAAGTTTTGCGTCACCTGAAGAGGGGCCAGTGTCGTTCGTTTTCCGCGCTTCGCAGCCCACACAATGGCCCGACGAGCGCGGTCTGTCACGAGGCCGTTCGCCGCTGGCGAACGCGGCCGCAGCGCCGTTCCCTCCTGCGTTGTGGCGAGGGTGGCAGGGGGTGTAACTTTGCAGTCTCCGCAAAATTCTCTTTGCCCCACATCGTCGTGACGCTCCGCGTGCCGGGCGTCCCCACACCCGAACTCTCGACACGGAGACAGATGTCCAGTCAGACCAGCGCGGCGACAGCCGCTCCCAAACCGATCATGTCGCATCGCGAGATCCTTCTCGTGATCTTCGGCCTCATGGCCGGCATGTTCCTCTCCGCCCTCGACCAGACCATCGTCGGCACGGCCATCCGCACCATCGGTGACGACCTCCACGGTCTGAGCGAGCAGGCGTGGGTCACCACCGGCTACCTGATCGTCTCGACGATCTCGACGCCGATCTACGGCAAGCTCTCCGACATCTTCGGCCGGCGCCCGCTGTTCGTCATCGCCATCCTCATCTTCATCGTCGGTTCGGTCCTGGCGTCGTTCTCGACGTCGATGGTCGAGCTCGCCGCGTTCCGTGCCATCCAGGGCCTCGGCGCCGGCGGTCTGATGTCGATGCCGCTGGCGATCATGGGCGACATGCTGGCTCCGCGCGAGCGCGCCAAGTACCAGGGCTACTTCCTCGCCGTCTTCGGCATCTCCAGCCTCATCGGCCCGCTGATCGGCGGCCTGTTCGCCGGTGCGGACCAGATCCTCTGGATCACCGGCTGGCGCTGGGTGTTCCTCATCAACGTGCCGATCGGCTTGATCGCGCTCGCCATGGTGCTCCGCTTCCTGCACCTGCCCAAGCGCGAGCGCGGCTCCGCCCGCATCGACTGGTGGGGCGCCGCGGGCGTCATCGTCGGGCTCGTCCCGCTGCTGCTCGTCGCGGAGCAGGGCCGCACGTGGGGCTGGGACAGCCCCGCGGCCATCGCCTGCTACGTCATCGGCGGTCTGGGCATCATCGCCTTCATCCTCATCGAGATCGCGATGAAGGACGACGCGCTCATCCCGATCAAGCTGTTCCGCTCGAGCACGTTCTCGATGGCGACCATCATCGGCGTCTTCGTCGGTTTCGGGATGTTCGGCGCCATGCTGACCCTCCCGCTGTACCTTCAGCTGGTGCTCGGTTCGACCCCGACCGAGTCGGGGCTGCAGCTGCTGCCGATGATCCTCGGCCTCATGGTCTCGTCGATCGTCTCGGGCCAGATCATCGCCCGCACCGGCCGCTACCGGCAGTTCCCGATCATCGGAACCGCGATGCTGGCGGGTGGATTCTTCTACCTGACGTTCATCAAGTACGACGACTCCTACTGGTTCATCGCCGGCGCCATGCTGCTGATCGGTCTCGGCCTCGGCCAGCTGATGCAGACGCTGACCATCGCCAGCCAGAACTCGGTGGGCCTGCGGGACATGGGCGTCGCGACCAGCGCGTCCACGTTCTTCCGCCAGATCGGTGGAACGCTCGGCACGGCCGTGCTGCTGTCGCTGCTGTTCACGGTGTTCCCGACGAACATCAAGACGGCGCTGACGGACACCCCGACGCTGACCAGCGCTCTGGATGCCGCGCTCACCCCCTCGGTCGCCAGCGCGCCCGAGAACAAGCAGATCATGGACCAGATCTACAACAAGATCGTCGACCCCATCGAGAAGCAGGCGCAGGCGCAGGCGCACGAGGCGGGCGTGCAGCAGGCTGTCGCTCAGGGCGTCCCGCAGGCCGTCGCCGAGCAGAAGGTGCCGGCCGAGCCGATCGACTTCTCGAACGCCGACCAGCGCAAGCAGGTCGTCGACGCCGTCGTGCCGACGGTGTCCGACAAGCTCAAGTCTGCGGACAGCGGCTCCAGCAGTGCGGACGTCAACGACACGTCGTTCCTGAACGACGCCGACAAGCGCCTGTCGAAGCCGTTCCTGGTGGCCTTCAACGCCTCGGCGGTGACGGTCTACTGGGTGGCCATGATCGTGGTGCTGATCGCGTTCATCCTGTCGCTGTTCTTCAAGACCCCGCCGCTGCGGGCGAAGTCGGCACTGCAGGAGGCCGCGGACGACAAGGCCGACGCGGAGGCGAAGGCCACGGCCGAGCGCGAGCCCGCCGGCGCGTACGTCTCGCTGTCGGAGGACGACGACGAGGAGTACGACGTGGGCGTGCTCGCCAACCGTGCTGCGAGCGAGTTCGGCGCGCTGGTCGAGCCGGGCGCGGACACCGCGTCCACGCGGGCCCAGCGCCCGCGGCCCGCGACCGACTGACGCGAACCGCGAGGGCCGTCACCCGACGAGGGTGGCGGCCCTTCGCGTTTCCTCGCCGCTCCGCGCGCGCGGGGCGAACACCCAGACTCGGTAGAGGACGAAGCGGAACAGCGTCCCGAGCGCCAGCCCGACCGCGTTGCCCGCGACGTTGTCGGCGACCAGCCCGTGGAGCCCAAGAACCGTCTGGGAGAACCACACGCAGCCGACCGGGATGAGCATCCCCGCCAGGCTGACGACGAGGAACTGGATGCCCTCCCGCGCTGCATCCTCGCTGCGGCTCGCCGAGAACGCCCAGTACCGGTTGCCGACCCAGTTGACGCCGATCGCGACAAGGGTCGCCGCCGCCACCGCGTAGAGCGACTTGCCGGGCAGCTCGACGCCCGGGATCAGCATCAGACCGTTGAAGACGAGCAGGTTCACCACGACGCCGACTGCTCCGACGGCGCCGAAGCGGAGCAGTTGCAGCAGCACGGGCTCGGGTTGTCTCATCGCCGGCTCCTTTCCGCGGTCGCCGGGCTGTCTACACACGAAGACGACAGACGGTCCGTAAACGTGACGCCGCGATCGCCAAGTCGCGAGAACGCGCCGATGAGAGCGCGACCACAAATGTCTTGACAACACCCGCTGCCGCGTTCTACATTCTCCTCAAACGCGTGAGAGCGCTCTCACGGTTCGCACTGAGAGCGCTCTCACCGCTCAGGCGCACACAAGACACCACGCACAAAGGAGTGACCCGTGAAGCTTTCACGACGCACCAGGATCGCTGCGGCCGTCGCCGGCGCAGCATCCTTCGCCCTCATCGCAGCCGGATGCTCGTCGAGCGGCAGCGGCGGCGGATCCAGCTCGGACCCGATCACGCTGACCGTCACGACGTTCGGCACGATGGGCTTCGACAAGCTCTACTCGCAGTACGAGAAAGAGCACCCGAACATCACCATCAAGGCCACCAACATCGACACGGGCGACAACGCGCTCACCGACTGGCAGACGAAGCAGGCGGCCGGAAGCGGCCTCCCCGACGTCCAGGCGGTCGAGGAGGGCTGGCTCAGCAAGGTCATGCAGGTCTCCGACCAGTTCACCGACCTGAAGTCCTACGGCGCGAACGACATCAAGGACCGCTGGGTCGACTGGAAGCTCAAGCAGGCCACCGACAAGAACGGCCGCATCATCGGCTACGGCACCGACATCGGACCGGAGGGCCTCTGCTACAACGGCAAGCTCTTCGCCGCGGCCGGCCTGCCGAGCGACCGCGAGTCCGTCGCCAAGCTGTTCGGCGGCGAGAACGCCAGCTGGGACGACTTCTTCAAGGTCGGCGAGCAGTACCACGCCGCCACCGGCAAGCCCTGGTACGACCAGTCCGGCTTCATCTGGAACGCCATGGTGAACCAGCAGGACGAGGGCTACTACACCAAGGACGGCAAGCTCAACATCAAGGACAATAGCGACCTCAAGGCCCTGTGGTCCAAGCTCGCCGACGGGGCGGCCGCCGGCCTCTCCTCCAACCAGACCCAGTGGGACTGGGGCAAGGGCAAGGCGTTCACCGACGGATCCTTCGCAACGTTCGTCTGCCCCGGCTGGATGCTCGGCGTCGTGCAGGGGCAGGTCAAGGCAGGCGGCGGCGACGCCGCCACCGGCTGGGACTTCGCCAACGTCTTCCCTGGCGGCGCGGCCAACTGGGGCGGATCGTTCCTGACGGTCCCGACCCAGTCGAAGCACCCGAAGGAGGCCGCGGCCCTCGCCGCCTGGCTGACCACCGCCAAGTCGCAGGTCCAGACCTTCCAGGCCGCGGGCACGTTCCCGTCGGTGACCGCAGCGCAGACCGACGCCGGTGTGACCGGTGAGAGCGACCTGACGAAGTTCTTCAACAACGCCCCCGTCGGCCAGATCCTCGGCGAGCGCGCGAAGGGAGTCGTCGCCCAGTACAAGGGACCGGACGACTCGGTCATCCAGTCGCAGGTGTTCGGCCCGTCCGTTCAGCAGCTCGACTCCGGCAAGGCGGACGGCGACCAGGCGTGGGACAACGCCATGAAGCTGCTCGACCAGCTGGTCGTCAACAAGTAACGAATCCGCACCCGGGCCCCCGCCGCTGATG
>NZ_JBQENB010000003.1:305365-514874 GCF_052044215.1 Leifsonia sp. 22587 | reverse complement strand
GGGGGCCCGCACCACGGGGAGAACCGCCATGACCACCACCGCCACCACCGCGCGCGACGACGCCGCGACCACCGCGCCCGCGTCGCCGCCCCGGCGCGCCGGACGCGGCGACCTGACCGCCAAGCAGCGGCTCAGCCGCTTCGACGTGAAGGCGTCGCCCTACTTCTACGTGGCGCCGTTCTTCATCCTCTTCGGGCTCGTCGGCCTCTTCCCGCTCATCTACACGTTCGTCGTCTCGCTGAACAACTGGAACCTGCTCACCGGCCCGGGCGAGTGGGTCGGCTTCAAGAACTACGCGGCCGAGCTGACGGATCCGTTCTTCTGGAACTCCCTCTTCAACACGATCAGCATCTTCCTGCTCTCCGCCATCCCGCAGCTGGTCGCCGCCGTCTTCATCGCCGCGATCCTCGACCAGAACCTGCGCGCCAAGACCTTCTGGCGGATGAGCGTGCTGCTCCCCTACGTCGTCACCCCGGTCGCGGTGACCCTGATCTTCTCGAGCGCGTTCGACGAGAAGTACGGCCTGATCAACAACATCATCCAGGCGCTCGGGCTCGACCCGGTGATGTGGAAGACCGAGACCTTCCCGTCGCACGTCGCCATCGCCTCGATGGTCAACTGGCGGTGGACGGGCTACAACGCCCTCATCCTCCTCGCCGCGATGCAGGCGGTCCCCCGCGACATCCACGAGTCCGCCGCGCTCGACGGGGCCGGCTCGTTCCGCCGCTTCTTCTCGATCACGCTGCCGAGCATCCGGCCGACCATGATCTTCGTCATCATCACGGCGACGATCGGCGGACTCCAGATCTTCACCGAGCCCAAACTGTTCAACCCGTCGAGCGCAGTCCCAGGCGGCCCGCAGCGGCAGTACCAGACGACCGTGCTCTACCTCTGGGACATGGCGTTCAACCGCCAGAACTTCGGAAAGGCGTCCGCGATCGCGTGGCTGCTCTTCCTGCTGATCGTGATCTTCGGGGTCATCAACTTCCTGATCTCGCGGCGGATCGCCTCCACCGAGACCCGGCTGCATCGCAGACGGACAGCCAGACGACTGCAGGCCTCGCGCATCCTGGCCGCAGCGAGCGAGGAGAAGAACCTGTGACCGCCACGGCCCGCGACACCCGCCCGCCGAAGCGCCGCGCGCTCGGCATCGACCGCCGCCCCGGCTTCCTGACCTACGGCATCCTGCTCGCGATCTTCCTCGGCGGCGCCTATCCGCTCTGGTGGTCGTTCGTCGCCGGATCCAGCAACAGCACCGTGCTCACCTCGACGTGGCCGCCGCTGCTGCCGGGCGGCCAGTTCTGGACGAACATCGGTCAGGTGCTCGACACCGTGCCGTTCTGGCAGGCGCTCGGCAACTCGATCATCGTCTCCACCGTGATCACCGCATCCGTCGTCGCGTTCTCGACGCTGGCCGGCTACGCCTTCGCGAAGCTGCGGTTCCGCGGACGAGAGGGGCTGATGGTCTTCGTCGTCGCGACGCTCGCCGTCCCGACCCAGCTCGGCATCATCCCGCTCTTCATGGTGATGAAGCAGTTCGGGTGGACGGGGACGCTCGGCGCGGTCATCGTCCCGACCCTGGTCACGGCGTTCGGCGTCTTCTTCATGCGGCAGTACCTCGTGGACGTCATCCCCGACGAGCTGATCGAGGCGGCTCGCGTCGACGGCGCCAGCATGATCCGCACGTTCTGGCACGTCGGCGTCCCTGCCGCGCGACCGGCCATGGCGATCCTCGGCCTGTTCACGTTCATGACCGCGTGGACCGACTACCTGTGGCCGCTGCTCGTCGCGCCCCAGAACCCGACGCTGCAGGTGGCACTGAGTCAGCTGCAGTCGGCGAAGTACGTCGACTACTCGATCGTGCTCGCCGGAGCCGTGCTCGCCACCATCCCCCTGCTGATCCTCTTCGTGCTCGCCGGCCGGCAGCTGGTCTCCGGCATCATGGCCGGCGCGGTGAAAGGTTGAGAATGAACCGCACCTGGCCCGACGGCTTCCTCTGGGGGTCGGCCACCGCCGCCGCGCAGATCGAGGGCGCCGCCCACGAGGACGGCAAGGAGGACTCGATCTGGGATGCGTTCGCGCGTGTCCCCGGCGCGATCGCGGGCGGCGACACCCCCGAGACGGCGGTCGACCACTACCACCGGATGCCGCAGGATGTGGCGCTCATGGCGTCCCTCGGCCTCCAGTCGTACCGGTTCTCCACCTCCTGGGCGCGCGTGA
The DNA here is from genome assembly GCF_052044215.1 of Leifsonia sp. 22587. NCBI lineage: Bacteria > Bacillati > Actinomycetota > Actinomycetes > Micrococcales > Microbacteriaceae > Leifsonia > Leifsonia sp. 22587. The sequence goes on along the minus strand of NZ_JBQENB010000003.1, from coordinate 512,654 downwards.
AGCCGGGCGACCGGGCCGTGAACCCGGCGGGCCTGGCGTTCTACGACCGGCTGGTCGACGAGCTGATCGGCGCCGGCATCCTGCCGTGGCTGACGCTGTACCACTGGGATCTGCCGCAGGCGCTGGAAGAGAAGGGCGGATGGGCGAACCGGGACACCGCGTACCGTTTCCGCGACTACGCGGTCGCCGTGTACGAGGCGCTGGGCGACCGGGTGAATCACTGGACCACCTTCAACGAGCCGCTGTGCTCGTCGCTGATCGGGTATGCGGGCGGTGAGCACGCCCCGGGGCGGCAGGAGCCGCGCGCAGCGCTGGCGGCCCTGCACCACCAGCACCTCGGCCACGGGCTCGCCGCTGCGGCGATCCGCTCGCGCGCGTCGGGGGGCGGGCGTTCCGCCGACCTGCGGCTGGGCATCACGCTTAACCTCACCACGGCGGTCCCGAACGACCCGGCGGACGAGCTCGACCTCGACGCCGCCCGCCGCATCGACGGGCTGTGGAACCGTATGTATCTGGAGCCGCTGCTGCTCGGCGCCTACCCGTCCGATGTGCTCGAGGATGTGCGCGAGCACCGCTTCGAAGAGCTGGTGCACGACGGCGACCTGGACGTGATCGCGGCGCCGCTCGATTTCCTCGGTGTGAACCACTACCACGACGACAACGTGAGCGGGCATCCGCTGGGCGCGGACGAGCCCGCACCCGTCGTGCCGACCGGCCGGCCGACCTCGTCACCGTTCGTGGGCAGCGAGTTCGTCACGTTCCCGTCGCGTCACCTGCCGGCCACGGCGATGGGCTGGGAGGTCAACCCGAATGGTCTCCATGCCCTGCTCGTGCGGCTCACCCGCGACTACCCGGCGCTGCCGCCGCTGTACATCACCGAGAACGGCGCCGCCTACGACGACGTCGTCTCGGAGGACGGGCAGGTGCACGACCGCGAACGCGAGGAGTACATCCTCGCCCACATCGACGCGGTCGGCCGGGCCATCGACGACGGTGCGGACGTGCGCGGCTACTTCGTGTGGTCGCTGCTCGACAACTTCGAGTGGGCGTGGGGGTACGCGAAGCGCTTCGGCATCGTCCGGGTCGACTACGAAACGCAGGAGCGGACCGTGAAGGACTCGGGTCTCGCGTTCGCGCGGATCATCGCCGCCGCGCGGGCCGGCGCCCGGGCCGGTGAGGTCGAGGACGTCGTGGAGGAGGCCGCCGCCTCGCGCGTCTAGCCGTCTAGCATGGACCAAAGCGACGAGGAGACCGGATGACCACGGAGCAGATGCCCGGCCGGGTGGTTCCCACCCTGGAGGCCGTCGCCGCGCGCGCCGGCGTCTCCCGCGCCACGGTCTCACGCGTGGTCAACGGCTCGCCCAAGGTCACCGCCGAGGTGGTGGCCGCGGTGGAACGCGCGATCGCCGACCTCAATTACGTGCCCAATCGCGCGGCCCGTTCGCTGGCCTCCCGGCGCACGCAGGTGATCGCGCTGGTGCTTCCGGAGTCGACGGCGAAGGTCTTCGCGGACCCGTTCTTCGCCTCCATCGTGCAGGGCGTCGCCCTGGCCCTGGCCGACACCGAGTACACGCTCAACATGGTCATCTCGTCGGAGACGAACCCGGACAAGACCAGGCGTTACCTGATGGGCGGCAACGTGGACGGCGCGCTGGTGGTGTCCCACCACTCGGGCGACCACTCGTACGCGCAGCTCGGCGCATCCCTGCCGCTGGTCTTCGGCGGACGCCCGGTGAGCGAGAGCGAGCACTCGTCGTACTACGTGGATGTGGACAACGTTGCGGGCGCGCAGGTGGCCACCCAGCACCTCATCGACCGGGGGCGCCGCGACATCGCGCTGATCACGGGACCGCAGGACATGCCCGCCGGCCTCGACCGGTACACCGGGTGGAAGCAGGCGATGTCGCAGGCGGGACTCGACACGTCGCTGGTCGCGTACGGCGACTTCTCCCCGGCCTCCGGCTCGGACGCGATGCGCCGGCTGCTCGCCGACGGCCGCCGCATCGACGGACTTTTCGCCGCGAACGACCAGATGGCGGCCGGGGCGTACTCGGCCATCCACGAGGCGGGGCTCAGCATCCCGGGCGACATCGCGGTGGTCGGCTACGACGACGACAACTTCGGCCTCATGTCGTCCCCGCCGCTGACGACGGTGCACCAGCCGTCGATCGGCCTCGGCGAGGCGATGGCGCGGGTGCTGGTGCGACTGCTCGCGGGCGAGCCGGTCGACCGGGTCACGCTGCTGCCGACGGAGCTCGTGGTGCGTCAGAGCTCGTAGGGGCCTCCGCCCGCCTCTCGCCCCGCCATCGAGTCCTCACTTAGTGCACGCTTTTGCGGCGTGTCGCGCGCACTTTGTGAGGACTCGATGGCGGGGAGGCGCGGGTCAGGCGGGGGTTGCGCGGCGGCGGGCGCGGTAGGCGGCGGCCTTCGCGCGGTCGCCGCAGCCGGCCATGCCGCACCAGCGGCGGTTGTGGGCGCGCGATGCGTCCAGGAAGGCGCGGGTGCAGTCGGTGCCCTCGCACCAGGTGAGGCGGACGCGGTTGGCCGGGCGGAAGACGTCGACGGCGGCGCGGGCGATCGCGGTGAGGCAGGCGTCCAGGTCCGCGGTCGTGGCCACGGAGCGGTCGGGGGAGAGCGCAGCCGTCGGGGCCGGCCCGGCGGCGCCGGCGTTGAGCGCCTCCACGGCGTCGGCGGGGAGTGGGCGGGAGTCGTCGGTCGTCAGCAGTGTCCAGATCAGCTCGCGGAGGGCGATCGCGCGGGCGTAGCCGTCCGCGTCGACCGCGGGAGGCGCATCCACGAGGCCCGCATCGGCCAGCCACTGCGCCAGATCGGAGGGCGTCGGTATGCGCTCGACGGCCGTCGTGCGGCGTTCGGCGACCGTCGCGACGAAGTCGAGCGCGAGGTTTCCCGCAACGAACTCGAAACTCACGTCACTATCTTGACAGGTGACGCATTCGCGAGCAAGGTGTCGTGCATGAGCGCACGCAGGGGCGGTCTCACGGTCTACCTGGCCGCGGCGGTGACGGCGCGGTCGGCCGACGCGGGAGCCATCGTCGCCGCCGTGCTGGCGGGCACGGCGGTCGGGGGTCCGGCCGCGGGCGGTCTCCTCGCGGCGGCGCTGACCGTGCCGCATCTGATCGGACCGCTGGCCGGGCGGCTGCTGGACGGACGGCGTCGGCCGGGGCTCGTGCTGAGCGGGGCCTTCGCCTGGTACGCGGTGTTCGTGGTGGTCGCGGCGGGGTTGCTCGGGGTGAGCATCCCTGCGGCGGCACTGGCCCTGGCGGCGGCGGGATGCGCGGGGCCGCTGGTCACGGGCGGATTGAGCAGCCGGCTGGCGCCGCTGCTCGCGGAGCGCGAGGCGGCAGCGGTGGACGCATCCGGCCGGAAGCAGCGGCGGGGGCAGGCGCTCGACGCGCTGACGTACGGTGTGTCCGGCACCGTCGGGCCCGCCGCGGTCGCGGTGGCCGCGCGCATCCTGACGCCGACGGGGGCGCTTGCCGCGACGGCCGGGCTGCTCGTCGTGGCGGCGGTCGTCGTGCTCTGGCTGCCGCACGCAACCGGGTCGGCCGTGCGCGCGGCGAGTGGCAGCGTTCTCCGGTTGCTCGTGACCTCGGCGCCGCTGCGCCGCACGACGGTCGCGACCGTCGGCTCCGCGACCGCGCTCGCGGCGGCGCCGGTGATCGCTGCAGCCCTGGCCGCGCAGCGGGGCGCGGACCCGTCGACGGCCGCCGTCCTCATGTCCTTGTACGGCGCGGGCGGCCTGGTCGCCTCGCTGGTGCTCATCGCGCGGCCGCTCAGAGGGGATCCGGAGCGGTTGGTGCGTGTGGGAGTGGCGGTCGCCGGGGTGGCGCTGCTCCTGCCGCTGCTGGCGCTGCCGTTCCCGGCGGCGGGAGCGGTGTTCGGAGGCGCCGCGTTCGCCGCGGTCGGGGCCGCGAGCTCGGCGCTGTTCGCGGCGACGCTCGCCGCGCGCACCGAGTACTCGCCGCCTGGCGCGGCCGCCCGCGTGTTCGCATCCGTCGCCGGTGTGAAGGTCGGAGGCAGCGCGCTCGGGGTGGCGGCCGCGGGGCTCGTCGCGCCGCTCGGGCCGGGCGTGCTGATCGTGTGCGCGGCCGCGGTGTGCGCCGTGACGCTGGTGGTCGTCGCGGCGGATGCGGCGCTCGGGCGTCGGCGGTCGCGCGACGGCGTCGCGCCGCGCGTGAGTGGTGACTTGGTGTCGCAATCCGCGCGGGGAGACAGCAACGACTCACGGCTCGATGCTCGGCACGCTCACGGTGGCCAGGAGCCGCCGGCGAGTGGTGACTTGACGTCGCTATCCGCGGGGGAAAGCAGCAACGACTCACCACTCGAACGACGACGCCCGCGGGACGGCGCCGACCCGAGCGCGAGTGGTGACGTGATGTCGTTATCCACGCCCCGACACAGCCACGACTCACGACTCGCGAATCCGGGCGGGCCAGGCGCTTGCGGACCGGGCGCCCGGGCGTACCGTCGCGGCATGCCGACCTATACCGCAACACGCCCGCTCGAGGGCGACGCCGACGAGTACTTCGACTACATCGCCGACCCGGAGAACCTGCCCGCCTACTTCCCGCGCGTGACGGAGGCGCACGAGCTGCCCGACGGCAAGGTGGAGACCACCGCGCACGTCGACGCCGACCAGGACGGCAGCGACGAGACCGTCACCTCGGAGGCCGCGTTCGACGTCGACCGCGCCGCCCGGGAGATCACCTGGTCCGCCCCCGGTCCGCACGACTACCACGGGTCGCTCAAGCTGACCGATGACGGAGTCGAGCTGACGATCCACACGACGCAGGACTTCGACGGGATGCAGCAGGCGCTCGACGGATCTCTGGCGAAGATCGCGGAGAACCTGCGCGCGAAGGCCTGATTCCGGCCGTGTTCGACGGCTTCGAGACCGCGGACGTCGACGTCGGCGACGTGCGCCTCCGCGTCCGGCAGGGCGGCGAGGGGCGCCCGATCGTGCTGCTGCACGGCCATCCGCGCACAGGGGCGACCTGGCACCGGGTGGCCCCGCTGCTCGTGGAGCGCGGCTTCCGGGTGGTCGTCCCCGACCTGCGCGGGTACGGACGCTCGACCGCGCCGCCGCCCCGGCCCGACCACGCGCAGGCGTCGAAGCGGGCGATGGCGGGCGACATCCTCGCGCTCATGCGCAGCCTCGGCCATGAGCGGTTCGACGTGGTGGGGCACGACCGGGGCAGCTACGTCGCGTTCCGGCTGGCGATGGACCACCCCGAGGCGGTGCGGCGCGCGGCACTCCTCGACTGCATCCCGATCGTGGAGCACCTCGAGCGGATCACGCCGGAGTTCGCCACCGCCTGGTACCACTGGTTCTTCTTCGCCCAGCCCGAGACGCCCGAGCGGGTGATCATGGCCGACCCGGACGCCTGGTACCACGGTGACCCGGACGCCATGGGCCGCGAGAACTTCGACGAGCGGCGGGAGGCCGTCCACCGTCCCGAGGTCGTGCGCGCCATGCTGGAGGACTACCGCGCCGGGCTCACGGTCGACCGCGCCGACGAGGAGGCCGACCGGGCGGCCGGTCGCCGGGTGACCGTGCCGCTCCTCCTGCTGTGGTCGCTGCGCGACGACCTCGAGCAGCTGTTCGGCGACCCGCTGACGATCTGGCAGGACTGGGCGGTGGATGTGCGCGGGGCCGGCATCGACTCCGGGCACCACGTGGCCGAGGAGGCACCCGGACCGCTGGTGGATGCGCTCGGCGCGTTCTTCCTGGAGGACTGAGACAGCGTCGAGCGCGCGCTCACGCCAGCCGGCGGTACAGCCGGTTGCCGAGCGCGGCGAGCACGAACCCGGTCGCCACGATCGCGGCGACCCCGCCCGCATACGCGATGAACAGGTGCTCGGTGCCGCTCTGGGTCGAGAAGTAGGTGACCAGCAGCGCCACGACCGAGCCGACCAGGCAGACGACGCCCACCCAGATCAGCGGCCAGAGCTTGCTCCGCACGGGCGGCTCCGCTCCGGGGAGGCGCAGCCAGGCGAGCACGATGCCGGCGATGCACCCCCAGAACGCCACGACCAGCATTCCCGCGACGACGTCGCTCGGCCGGTGCCACTGCTCGACCAGGGTGGATGCTCCCGCCGCGATCGCGAAGATCGAGCCGACGACGGCCGCGAGCGGACGGAACCGCGGAGACGCCAGGAGGAAGACGACGAGCGCCGCGGAGGCAGCGACCGCCGTGTGACCGGAGGGCAGGGAGTTGGCGAGCCCCGCATCCACCCCCTTCTCGGGCCGCGACAGGATGGTGTACTTCAGCACCTGCGTGCTGACGTTGGCGCCGACGGCCGCCCCGACGGCGACCGCGAACACCAGCCAGTTGCGGCGCACGAGCACGATCACCACCGCGACGATCGCGCCGATGACCACCGAGGCGACCGGGAGGGCGTTGAGGAACGTGTGCGCGAACTCGATCACGCCGCCCTTCCACACGTCCGCACCGGCGAACGCGCGCTCGTCGATCACCTGCCCGATGTAGCTGCGGACGAACACCAGGTAGACGGCCACGAACAGCGCGGCGGAGACGAGTGCACCCCAGAGGAAGGGGAGGGCGCGCAGGCTCGATCGCATAGTGCATCCACCCTTCCACACGCGACTCTGAGATTTCCGGACGAACACCGAGGATGGGGAGAACGCGTCGCGTCGGCGGCCTGTGAGCGAAAACGCGCGATCAGTCGATGAAGCGCACCGCCGGCTCGCACCCGGCGAGCCGCTCCCGCATGACCGCGACCGCCGCCGGGTTGCTGTCCACCAGCAGGAACCGGCGTCCGAGAGCGGAGGCGACCGCACCGGTCGTGCCGCTGCCCGCGAAGAAGTCGAGCACCCAGTCCCCCTCGCGGCTCGACGCCTGCACGATCCGGCGCAGCACGCCCTCCGGCTTCTGGGTCGGATACCCGGTCTTCTCGCGTCCGGTCGGCGACACGATGGTGTGCCACCAGACGTCCGTCGGGAGCTTGCCGAGCTGCGCCTTCTCGGGCGTCACCAGGCCGGGAGCCATGTACGGCTCGCGCTCGACCGCCGCCGAGTCGAAGTGGTACGCCGCCGGGTCCTTCACGTAGACCAGGATCGTGTCGTGTTTGGCCGGCCACCGGTTCTTCGGCTTCGCCCCATAGTCGTAAGCCCAGATGATCTCGTTGAGGAACGACTCACGGCCGAACAGCGCATCCAGCAGCACCTTCGCGTAGTGCGCCTCGCGGTAGTCGAGGTGGAGGTACAGCGTGCCGTCGTCGGCGAGCACCCGCCAGGCCTCGATCAGGCGGGGCTCGAGGAAGCCCCAGTAGTCCTCGAACCGGTCGTCGTAGCTGAGCAGGTCGCCCTTGATGCGCTCGTAGCTGCGGCCCTTGAAGCCGATGACGCTGCCCGCGCCGCCCTCCGACCGCACCGACGTGAGCGTCTGCCGCGCCTGCGGCCGGCCCGTGTTGAAGGGAGGGTCGAGATAGATGAGGCGGAAGGACGCGTCGGGCAGGCCGGCCAGAACGTCGAGGTTGTCGGCGTGCGCGACGGTGCTCGGCGCATCCGGATGCCACAGCGGCCTAGCTGACGGGACGGGCTGCGACATGCGTCCATTCTCGCAGCGGAGAGAATGGACTGTGCACAATCTCGGTCTGCTCTTCGACGTCGACGGCCCCCTCGCGAGCCCCGTCACCCGTACCATCGCCATCCGCAGCATCGTCACGGACCTGGTCGCGATGGCGGCTGCCGGGGTGCCGATCGCGTTCATCACCGGGCGGTCGGGCGACTTCATCCGCCACCAGGTGGTCGCGCCGCTCTGCGACGCGGGGCTGGGCGACGCCCTCGACCAGCACGGCGCGCGCATGTTCGGCGTCTTCGAGAAGGGCGGCGCCTGGGCCCCGATCACCGGCGAGGGGATGGGCGAGGTCACCGTGGACGAAAGCGTCGCGTTCCCGGACGAGGCGGTCGACGGCGTGCGCCGGCTGGTGCGCGACCGTTTCGCCGACACGATGTTCTTCGACGAGACGAAGCGCGCGATGATCTCGGTCGAGCAGCGGACCGACGTGGATGCGGACACCTACCGCGAGGCGCAGGGGCGCTTCGAGGACGCGGCGTTCGGCCTGCTGACCGGGCTCGGAATCGGCCTGCGCTACGGTTCGCGCGTCTCGCCCGACGCGGTCGGCGCGGTGCCGTTCCGCATCGACCCGACCATCATCTCCACGGACATCGAGTCGGTGCTCCTCGACAAGGATCGCGGCGCGCAGCGGGCGTTCGACTACTTTGCGGCCCAGGGTCCGCTGCCGCGGCGCTGGCGGTCGATCGGCGACTCCCGCAGCGACTACAAGATGGCCGACTTCGTGCACGACGCCGGCTACGAGGTCGCCCACGTGGATGTGCGGCCCGCCGACGGCGTGCTCGACCGGCCGTACGAGGTCATCACCATCGGCGACGCGGTGCACGACGACGCGGGTGCGGAATTCCTGGCGCACTGGCGGCGTGAGTTGGGGCTCGACGCGGCGGTGTGACGCCCGGCCCTCGCCTCAGCCCAGCTCGCGCCCGCGGTTACGGCGGCGGACCTCGCGCGGAGCGCGTCCGCCGAGGAAGGAGCGCGCCGGGTCCACCACGAAGCCCTGGCGCAGCGCCTCGCGGCCGACGAGCATCCGGAAGCCCATCTGGTCGCGGTTCGTGAGGGTCGTCTCGGCGCGCACCGAGCGGCCCGCGATCACGAGGTCGAGCAGCACGACGATCCGCTCCTCCGTGTGGCCCGACGAGCTGCGCACCACGCGCCGGTCGTGCACCGCGCACTCGGCGGTCACCGCATCCCGGTCGGAGTCCTGCCACGGCTGCACCCGGAACCGCACTCGGTCGCCCGGCAGCTCCTCGATGTCGAAGGCATGGAGGGACGAACTGCGTGCGCCGGTATCGACCTTCACCTTGATCCACGACACCCCGATGCCGGGCAGGCTCACCCACTCACGCCAGCCGACCGTGTCGGTGGTTGGATGGAGGTCGGCCATTCCCCCATCTTCGCAGGAGCCCACCCGTGAAACTCGCCATCCTCTCGCGCGCCCCGCACGCGTACTCGACGCAGCGGCTGCGTTCGGCGGCCGAGAGCCGCGGCCACGCGGTGAAGGTGCTCAACACGCTGCGGTTCGCGATCGACCTCTCCGGCGACGAGCCCGACCTGCAGTACCGGGGGCGGCTGCTCTCCGACTACGACGCCATCCTGCCGCGCATCGGCAACTCGATCACGTACTACGGCACGGCCGTGGTGCGGCAGTTCGAGCAGATGGACGTGTACACGCCGAACACGGCCAACGGCATAACGAACTCGCGGGACAAGCTGCGGGCGACGCAGATCCTGTCCCGCCACAACATCGGGATGCCGCGCACGGCGTTCGTGAACAGCCGCGCGGATGTGCGCATGGCGATCGAGCGGGTCGGCGGGGCGCCTGTCGTCATCAAGCTGCTCGAGGGCACCCAGGGCATCGGCGTCATCCTCGCGCCGGAGGCGAAGATCGCCGAGTCGATCATCGAGACGCTGCACTCGACCAAGCAGAACGTCCTCATCCAGAGCTTCATCTCCGAGAGCCGCGGCCGTGACATCCGCGCGCTGGTCGTCGGCGACCGGGTCGTCGCCGCGATGCGTCGCGTGGCAAGTGGCGACGAGTTCCGCTCGAACGTGCACCGCGGCGGCACGGTCGAGAAGGTCGCGCTGACGCCCGAGTTCGAGGAGGCCGCGGTCCGCTCGGCTCAGATCATGGGGCTCCGCGTCGCGGGCGTCGACATGCTCGAAGGCAAGGACGGCCCGCTCGTGATGGAGGTCAACTCCTCACCGGGCCTCGAAGGCATCGAGCGGGCGACCGGGCTGGACGTGGCGGGCGCGATCATCGACTTCATCGACAACCAGGTCGCGTTCCCCGAGATCGACGTGCGTCAGCGGCTCAGCGTCTCGACCGGCTACGGGGTGGCCGAGCTGCTCGTGCACTCCAACGCGGACCTCGTCGGCAAGTCGCTCCGCGACTCCGGCCTCGGCGACCGCGACATCTCGGTGCTCACCCTGCATCGCGGAACGTCCGTCATCCCGAACCCGCGCAGCGGCGTGGTGCTGGAGTCGGGCGACCGGCTTCTGTGCTTCGGTCGCCTGGAGGAGATGCGGTCGATGATCCCGGACCGCCGCAAGCGGCGAGCCAAGGTGCGCAAGCTGCCGAAGGAGGCTCAGGAGGCGCTCACTGAGGAGTGAGCACCGGCCGCTCGGCGCGCAGTCGCTCGGCGCGATGGTAGTGGCGGAGGATCAGCCACAGCGTCAGGATGCCGGCGGCGGCCACCACGGCCAGCACCACGATGTACAGGATGCCCGCGAGCGCCGTCACAGCGGACGCCGTCTGTGTGGTGAGGCCGCCCGCGGTGGTCAGCTCCGCCAGGGCGCGGCCGTTGGCGATCAGCGCGATCACGGCTGCCAGGTCGCTCGCCGAGTCCCACAGGCCGTGCAGGACCGCCGCACCGAGGTAGGTCACCACGATCCAGATCGAGAACCGGAACCGGTCGCGTCCGCGCGCAGCACCGAACAGCACGGCGCCGAGCACCGCGGTCCACAGCACGTGCCCCACCGGCGCGAGGATGGCGCGCAGCACCTCGGTCTGCAGCAGCGAGACGAGATCGATGCCCTGCGCGGTGATCGCCGCGTTGAACGCGTAGCCTGCCGACTCGAACGCCGCGAAACCGGCGCCGACGGTCGCGCCGAGCAAGGCGCCCTGGGTCGCCGTCTTCGGCACGACGCGCCACCCGATGATGATCAGGAGCACCGCCTTCACGAACTCCTCGATCAGCCCGACGAGCAGGTACATCCCCCACGACTGGTGCAGGTTCACCTCCAGTAGGGATGCGCCGAGCACGCCGAAGATGCCGCCGACGAAGAACGCGAGCACGAGCTGAAGCGCGCTGATGCTGCCGGTCACCCGCTCGATCGCGAACAGCACCACGCAGAACGGGACCAGGAAGCTGCCGATCAGGATCAGCGTGGGCACCAGGTTGGTGTTGCCGGTGGTCGCGGTGACGACGATCGTCAGTACCCAGAGCGCGAAACCGGTCAACAGGGTCTTCCACCACCAGCCGTGGTGGTGGTGCGGGTGCGGCGCCACGGCAGGCGTGTCCACGCTGATGTCAGCAGCCATCGTCATCCCCTCGGTCGGTGGCGGAGGTGTGTCGGTCATCCTCCCACTGCGGGCGGTGGCGGGCGAGGGACCGCGTCATGGTCGGCGTGGCGACGCGTTTTCATGGAGGAAGGCGTGCCGGATCGGCTTCCGGTGCGCCCTTCGGTCACGGTCCGCCAGGGGGCCGGAGCGTGACGGAGCCCGCCGACGGCACATCGGCGGGCTCTTCTCGTTGGGGGGACGTGTTAGCGGGACGTTGTGCGGGGTTGGCGGTCGGGGTGGCGGCTCGGGGTCGGCGGTTCGGGGGCGAAACATTTGGCACAAATCGTGGTTATGAGCGGCCGATAACCGCGATTTGGCACAAATCGTGCGCCCGGCCGGACGCCACACGGTCAGCGCAGCGCGCGGATGCGGGCGATGCCGTCGCGGACAAGGGCGGGCAGGCCGAGTGGCTCGTCGGACGACACCCAGCGCTCGAAGGCCAGGTGGAAGGCGGCCAGCGCGGCCTGCGCGGCGATCGACGCCTCCACCGGGTCGACGCCGCGGTCCTGCAGGGCCCGGGCTGCGGCGGACCCGACCGTCGACAGCTTCAGCAGCTCGCGCTCCTGGAGGCTGGGGTTGGCCGCGATCACGGCGGCGCGGCGACGGGGGAAGTCGGGGTCCGGCTGGTTCTGGATGAAGCCGGCGGCCGCCTCGAATCCTGCGGCGGCCGCATCCAGCGCAGAGGCATCGGCCGGTGCGGCGGCGATCGCGGTGAGCACCCCCTCCTTGAACAGGTCGGACCCCGCGAACAGCACCTCGCGCTTGTCGGCGAAGTAGCGGAAGAACGTCCGCTCCGTCACGCCGGCGCGCGCGGCGATGTCCGCAACCGTCGTCTGCTCGTATCCGGGGTCGCCGTAGAGCTCGATCGCGGCGCCCGCGAGACGTTCGCGTGCTCCCGGTTCCCAGCGTCCCATGGGTTCCAGTGTAGTGATGACAGATGCTGACATGAATGCTATCGTCATGTCAGTGAGTGACGTCACTTACTGACATCACCCGATCGAAGGATTGAAGGGAGCGCATCATGCGCGTATTCGTCACCGGGGCATCCGGCTGGATCGGCTCCGCCGTCGTGTCCGAACTCGTTGCGGGTGGGCACGAGGTCGTCGGCCTCGCCCGCTCGGACCGGTCGGCAGAGGCCGTCCGTTCTGCCGGAGCCGAAACCGTCAGGGGAGACCTCGACACGCTCGACGTCCTGGCATCGACGGCGGCCTCCTCGGACGCCGTGGTCCACCTCGCGTTCAAGCACGACTTCAGCGACTACGCCGCATCCGGACGCACGGAGCGCGCTGTGATGGAGACGTTCCTCGACGTCCTCGACGGCTCGGGCAAGCCGCTGCTGTTCGCGTCGGGCGTGGCACTGATCAGCCCTGGCCGCGTGGTGACCGAGGAGGACGGGTCGCCCTTCAGCGGACCGGATGCGCCGCGCGGCGGCGTCGAACCCCTCGCGCTGGGAGCCGTGGACCGCGGCATCCGCCCGGTGGCCCTCCGCTTCGCACCGACGGTGCACGGCGACGGCGACCACGGCTTCATGGCCGAGCTCGTGCGGGTCGCGCGCGCGACGGGTGTCGCCGGGTACGTCGGCGACGGATCCGGCCGCTGGCCGGCTGTCCATCGGAGCGACGCGGGGCGCCTGGTCGCCCTCGCGCTGGCGCAGCCCGACGCCGCGCGGGTGGTGCACGCGGTGGCGGAGGAGGGCGTCCCGTCGCGCGCCATCGCCGAGGCGATCGGACGTGGTGCCGACGTACCCGTCGCGTCCATCGACCCGGCGGAGGTCGAGTCGCATTTCGGCTGGATCGGCGCCTTCTTCGGGCTCGACATCCCCGCTTCGAGCGCGCTCACGCGGCAGCGCCTGGGCTGGGAGCCCGTCGGCCCGACCCTCCTCGAGGACCTCGCGACGCCCTCCTACTTCGAGCGGGCGGCCGCAGCGGCGCGCTGAGCGCGAGCGGGGCACCGGCCGCCTGGCACCGGCGGGCGAGATTTGGCACAAATCGCGGTACTGGAAGCGCCATAACCGCGATTTGGCACAAATCGTGGATGCTGTGGCCGCTGTAGTGTCGGCGGTCTCGCGAAGATTTGGCACAAATCGCGGTATTGGGAGCGCCATAACGACGATTTGGCAAAATCTCTGGGGAAGCGCGGGCTCGCGTCACAGGAAGCTGGACATTCGTCACGAATGGCGGCGTGGGGTAGAGCAGAAGCGACATTCGGCACGAATCGCGGGGCCGACGCCACGCGCTCCGCGAATCGGGCGCGACACGCGCCAACGAGTCGCGAGCGGCTCCGTGGATCGGGCGTCATGCGCGACACGAGCTAGCAAGCCCTCAGCGAATGCGCGAATCGGGCATCACGCTGGCGAGTCGTGAGTAGATGCGCCAATCGGCGCCGAGTGGCGACGTGTAGTCACCACTCGGCGCCGAGGCGCGCGCGCGGGGCGCGCGGCGCGCGGGGTGCGCCCAGCGCCGCTCAGACCGGGCCGGCGGCCGGGCCGGTGCGCGGTGGCGCGGGCGGCGTCGCCGGGGGCGCGGCCGACGCGCCGGGCGGGGCGGCGGTCTGGCCGGGGTTCACCAGCACGTCGTCGAAGGTCGTCTTCTCCTCTGGAGTGCGCTGATCCCAGGAGGGGTGCCGGATCGCGTAGAAGATGAGCGGTGGCACGCCCAGGATGATGACGACGACCGCCACCAGCAGCGGGTACGCCCATCCGGGAGCCCCGGCCGCGAAGCCCGCGGGCGGCACGAAGCCGAGCGCGAAGGCGGCGAAGCAGGCGAGGAACCCGATCGTCGCGATCAGGCCCATCGCCGGGGTGCGGTACGTGCGGACGACCTGCGGATGCGTCCGCCGCAGCCGCATGGCCGCCGCGAACATCAGCATGTACATGATCAGGTAGAGCGCCGCGGCCATGTCCACCAGCAGGATGAACGCGGTGTTGATGTTCGGCACGAAGATGAACAGCGCCGCGAGCAGCGTCACCACGATGCCCTGCACGTTCAGGATGCCGACCTGCACGCCCGCCTTGTTCCGGCGCTGCAGGAACACCGGCAGGTAGCCGGAGCGGGCCGCGGCGAGGAGGCCGCGCGACGGTCCGGCGATCCAGGTCACGACCGACGCGAACGCGCCGAGGGCGATCAGCAGCGAGATCAGCGGGACGGCCCAGCCCATCCCCCAGGCGTCGAAGTACGTCTTGAACGCGAGGTTGATGCCGGTGGTCAGCCCGAGCTCCGACGACGGCACCGCGACCGAGATCGCGATGGTCGGGAAGATGAAGATGCCCAGGATGAGGATCGACGAGATCAGCACCGTCTTCGGGTACCCGCTGCCCGGGTTCTTCAGGTCGTTCGCGTGCACGGCGTTCACCTCCATGCCCGCGTAGGCGAGCACATTGGAGACGATGAGCACGATCGAGGCGATGCCGGTGAAGGGCGGGATGATCGCGGAGGCGGTCAGCGGCGTCTCGCTCGGGTGGCCGGTCCCGAGCCAGATGATCCCGAACAGGATGAGCAGCACGCCCGGGAAAATCGTTCCCGCCAGCCCTGACCACGACCCGACCTTCGCGAACAGGTTGCCGCCGCGGAGGGTGATGTAGGTCGAGAACCAGTAGATGACCAGGATGACGACCGCCGTGTAGAAGCCGGAGTTCGCCAGGTTCGGGTCGAGGAACACGAACGCCAGCGACGCCGCGATGAAGGCGATCTGCGTGGGATACCAGACCACGTTCTGCACCCACTGCAGCCAGATCGCCTGGAATCCCCACTTCTCGCCGAACGCCATCCGCACCCAGGTGAAGACGCCGCCCTTCCAGCCGGTCGCCAGTTCCGCGGCCACCAGCGCCACCGGGATCAGGAAGAAGATCGCCGGGATGATGAACAGCGTCACCGAGCCGAGGCCGAAGCCGGCCATGGCGGGGAGGCTGCGCAGCGAGGCGACAGCCACCACCGTCAGCATCGCCAGCTGCGTCAGACTCATGAACTTCGTTGCGGTGGTGCCCGGGGCACCGATGGCCGGCTTGTGCGGAACCGCGTCGAACGGATGCGGCTTCACGTGGTCGGGGGAAGGCGCCGACGTTCCGTCGGCCCGTGTCTGCCGAGCCTCGGCCTTGCCGGGCTCGCTCGTTGCCGTCATAATTCGCTCCCCGCTCGTCGATGAAGGTCAGTGGATGTGGCTCAGTGGATGACTCAGTGCGTGAAGGACTGGACCTGGCCCTCGACCGGCATCGGAGCCTCGAGGCGGTCCAGGTAGTCGGCGGCCTCGCGGATGTCGACCACCAGCGACTCGGCCAGGTTGCGGCTGAGCCCGTTGCGGACGACGATGCGCTGCACCGTGAGGTCTGCGATGTCGTCGGGCATCGGGTAGGCCGGGATGAGCCATCCCTTCAGGCGGAGCCGCTCGGACAGGTGGTAGAGGTTCCACTTGTCGGTGTGGCCCTTCTTCAGCTGCCAGGCGAAGACGGGGATGTCGGAGCCGTCGTTCCACAGCTCGAACGCCGGCATCTTGGCGATCTCGCTGGAGAGGTAGAGGGCGACATCCTGCGACGCCTTCTGGACGCGGTAGTAGCCGTCCCACCCGAGCCGGAGGAACAGGTAGTACTGCAGCAGCACCTGTGCGCCCGGGCGGGAGAAGTTCAGCGCGAACGTCGGCATGTGGCCGCCGAGGTAGGTCACATCGAACACGAGGTCGGAGGGCAGGTCGTCGACCGTGCGCCAGACCACCCAGCCGAGCCCGGGGTACACCAGGCCGTACTTGTGGGCGGAGGTGCTGATCGACACGACCCGGTCCACGCGGAAGTCCCACTCGAGGTCCTTCTGCAGGAACGGCGCGATCATCCCGCCGGAGGCGCCGTCGACGTGGATCTTGATGTCGAGTCCCGTGTCGGCCTGGATGCGGTCGAGCGCCTTCGAGATCTCCGCGACCGGCTCGTACATCCCGGTGTAGGTGACGCCCATGATCGCGACGACACCGATGGTGTTCTCGTCGACGTACTTCTCGAGGTCGTGCCCGTCGAGCACCTTGTGCTCGTCGCTGATGGGCACGTAGCGGGCCTCGACGTCCCAGTAGTTGCAGAACTTCTCCCAGCACACCTGCACGGCGCTCGACATGATGAGGTTCGGCTTGTCGGTCGGCTTGCCCGCGGCGCGCCGGGCCTGCTGCCACCGGCGCTTCAGGGCGAGACCGCCGAGCATGCACGCCTCCGACGAGCCGATAGTGGAGGTTCCGATCGCCTTCTCGGGGTCGGGAGCGTTCCACAGGCCGGCGATGATCTTCCAGCATCGCGTCTCGATCGCGGCCGTCTGGGGGTACTCGTCCTTGTCGATCATGTTCTTGTCGGCGGACTCGGCGTACAGCCGGGCGGCGTGGTCGTCCATCCAGGTGCCCACGAACGTCGCCAGGTTGAGGCGCGCGTTGCCGTCGAGCATCGACTCGTCGTGCACGATCTGGTAGGCCGTCTCGGGTAGCGACTCGCTGTCCGGGATGCGGTCGACGGGCAGGTCGGTGTCCTCACCGGGTCGGGCGAAGATCGGGTTCAGCTGGGTGCGGTCGTTGATGCCCGTGAAGGCGGTGCTGGGCGACGACGCTGCGGCGGACTTCTCTCCAGGCTCTGCGATGGTCATGGGTTCGTTCACTCCTCGCGGCACGTTCCCGGCTCGCGCGAGGTTCCCCCGGTCCGCCACCGCGTCGGCCGTGCCCTGGCCCGGCGTGGCACGGCACACGCTAATCACGCCCGTTGGGGCCGCGAAAGACAGTTCCCGGTGTCAGGATCCGGAGCGCTTGAGGGTGCCGATGGTGCTGCCGCCGGTGTCGAGGACGGTCATGGTGTCTCCCTTCACGTTGCCGGTCGCGGCCTTGCTCAGCCAGGTGTCGACGCCTTCGCAGTGCTTCATCGTGGAGGCGATCGCGCCGAAGGTGATCTCGTCGCCGTCGATCTGACCCTGGCCGCTCAGCTGGTTGCATCCGTCGCTCCCGGCGAACGTGCCGTCGTTCTGGATGTCGAGGTTGGGCTGACCGGACGACGTCGAGCCCCAGCGGCCGACGACCGCAGCGCCGCTCGGGGTGCCCGCGCACCCGGCGAGTAGAAGGACTGTGGCGGCGAGGACGGCCGCGGTGCGAGCTGTGGTGATGCGGTGGTGCTGGAGCATGGTGCCTCCCGGCTGATCCCCTGTCTTTGCGCGAAGGGTAGCGCCGGGCGCGGGCGGAGCGACAGACGTCACTCCGCAGGCGGGAGGTCCTCGGCCGGGAGGTCCTCGGCGTGAAGGTCCGCGGGCGGCCTGTCCGCGGGCGGCCTGTCCGCGGGCGGCCGGTCGGCGGGCGGCCGGTCGCCGAGCACCTCGTCCACGATGGCGAGGAGCTCCGGCCGGGCGAGGATGCGGAAGTGGCCGCCCACGTCCAGTTCGATGTTGCGGGCGCCGTCCAGCCGGCTGCCGCCGGGGACGTGCGGGTCGAACCAGCCCCACACGGACACGATCTGCGCGTTGACGGCGCGGCTGAGCGCGAGGCGGACGATGCCGGGGGTGTCGGGCATGAGGGCCCGCACGCTGGGCAGCGGGATGAAGCGGGCGAGCGACGAGCCGGCGTACGGGGTGGCCACGGTGACAGCGGTGCGGATGCGCGGCCCGGAGTCGGGCATCCCCATCAGGTACTTGGCGACGAGCCCGCCCTTGCTGTGGGCGACGATGACGACGTCGGCCAGGTCGTGCTGCTCGAGGTGACGGTTCACGAGTGCCGCCGCCTCGGGGACTGACATGCGGTTGTCCTCGAGCGCGGTGACGACGTGCACCGGGTGCCCGGCGGCGTGGATGTGCTGGGTCAACGGGCGCAGGAAACGCCAGGTCTCGAAGATCCCGGGCAGCAGGACGACCGGGGCCTTGTGCCCCGCGCCCGCGACGAGCGCGTCGGGCGTGCTGCGGTCGAGCAGGGCACGCAGCTGGTAGCGGCCGGCGTAGAGGTAGTCGAGCACCACCACGCCGGCGCGCCGCAGCAGGGTGCGTTTCATCGTGTCGTGTCTCGTTCCGGCATCGCGTCTCGGACCGGCGCCGCGTCCGCTTGCTGCGAGGCGTCGCTTCCGGGCGCTGCGACCAGGCTCGCGATGAGCTCGGCCGTGCGCCACGGCGCCCCGTGCATCACGAGGTGCGCGACGCCGGGCACCCGCGCGGCCCCGCCCCCGGAGCGCTCGGCGAGCGCATCCACCCAGGCGTCGCGGGCGATCGGGTCGCGCCCGCCGCGCACCACGAGGGTGGGGACGTGCACCCGCTCGATCTCCTGTTCCGTCTCGTAGCCCAGCATGGCGGGGAGCGTCGCCAGGTACCAACGGACGCCGCAGTGCAGGTAATCGCCGATGACGATGCGGTTGCCGCGCGCGTCCTCGCGGAGCGTGTCGAGGCCGAGCAGCGCACCGGCGCGGAGCGGATTGCGGTCGTCGGGCGCCATCACGGGTCCGAGCAGGGCGAGGGCGCGGACGAGGTCGGGGCGCCGGTCGGCCAGGCAGACGGCGACCTGCGTTCCCATCGAGTGCCCGACGATCACCGCTTCGGACACGCCGAGGCCGTCGAGCGCCCGGGCGACGGCGTCCGCGAACTCCTCGATGGAGAAACCGAGCCTCGGGCGCAGCGGGCGCGCCTTGCCGAAGCCCGGCAGGTCGACCGCGATCACGCGTCCCTCCTCGGCGAGCGCCGGCACCAGCCGCTCGAAGTACCGGGAGCTCACGCCGATGCCGTGCACCAGCACGAAGACGGGTCCCGCGCCGGCACTGGCACCGGCGTCACCACTGCGACCGGCGTCGCCACCGGTGTCCACCGTGACCACGGCTGCGGGTGTCGGCAGGGGGTCTCGGTCGGCGCTCACCCTCCCACGGTACTCACCCGCGGTCACGCCGCCTCACGCCGACGGGTCGAGGACGGTCTTCAGCCATCCCTCCTCGCGGCGGTCGAAGCTGCGGTACGCCTCCAGCGCGTCCGTCGCCCCGACCTCCTGCGTGATGAAGCGCGTCGGATCGAACAGCCCGGCGGCCACCAGGTCGATCAGCGGTGGCGTCACGGCGCGGTGGTTGCAGTTGCCCATCCGGACGGTGAGGTTCTTGTTCATCGCCGCGCCGATCGGGTAGTGCGTGAGCTGCGGCGAGTACACGCCGATGATGCCGATGCGCCCCGCCTTCGCGACGGACTCGACGGCCCACTGCGAGACGAGGGTCGGCGCATCCCCCGGAACCCACTGGTCCCCCTGCACGTTCGTCTCGGGAGCGACCTCCTGCTGGGCCTCCTGGAACTCCGGCTCCTGCTCCTGTGTCTGCTCGGCTGCCGGCCCGCTCTTCGGGCGCTGCGCATCCACGCCGACGGCGTCGATCACCGCGTCGACACCGGCGCCGCGCGTCAGCTCGAGGATGGCGTCGACCGGCGCCTCGGCGTTGAAGTCGATGATCTCGGCGTTCTGATCGAGCGCCTGAGCGAGGCGGGTCTCGATGCCGTCGACCGCGAACACGCGGCCGGCGCCCTGGCGGAACGCCGAGGCGATCGCGAGCTGACCCACGATGCCCGCACCGAAGACGGCGACGGTGTCGCCGCGCTTCACGCCGGCGAGCTCCGCACCGAACCACGCGGTCGGGAAGATGTCCGACAGCAGGATGGCCTGCTCGTCGCTCACCGCGTCCGGCAGCGGGATGAGCGTGTGCTGCGCCCACGGCACGCGGGCGTACTGCGCTTGAAGCCCGTTCACCGGGCCGGTCGTCTCCGGACCGCCGAAGAACGACGTGCCCGCGGCCGGTCCGTTGGGATTGGCGACGTCGCATTGCGCCGTGTTGCCCGCGCGGCACTGCGGGCACACCCCGCAGGAGATGGTGGAGCACACGATGACGCGATCGCCGGGCGAGAAGCCGCGCACGGCATCCCCCACCTCTTCGACCACGCCGACGGCTTCGTGACCGAGCACCGTGCCCGGCTTCATGCCCGCCATCGTGCCGCGGATCATGTGCAGGTCGGTGCCGCAGATCGCGCTCGTCGTGATGCGGACGATCGCGTCCGTCGGCTCCTGGATGGTGGGGTCGGGTACATCGTCGAGCCGGATGTCCCCGACTCCGTGCCACACGATCGCCTTCATGTTCTCTCCTCCCGGTCGTTTCTCCAGACTGGCGCGACGGTACGCGCGACGGGCGGGGGTTCAGGAACCCGTTGAAAACCCGCGCAAGAGGCGTAGCTGTGGAGGGGAAGTACTAGCCCCACTCGCAGCGGAAGGAGTACCACAGGATCATGCCCGCTTCACAGGAGCTCCCCTCGACGCTCGAACGATCGGAGAAGCACGCTCAGGCGCTCTGGTCGAAGGCGCACGACTCGGCCGTGAAGGAGTACGGCGAGGGCGAGCGCGCCCACCGCACCGCGTTCTCCGCCCTCAAGCACGAGTACGAGAAGGTCGGCGACCACTGGGAGCGCAAAGCGAAGAACGGCCCGTCCGACCGCAAGGCGGCGGGCGGACGCGGCACGCGCGCGAAGACGCAGGAGGGCGTGGATGCGAACGCCTCGAAGTCCCACCTGCTGGACGTCGCCAAGCGTCTGGACATCTCGGGCCGCACCCGCATGACCAAGGACGAGCTGGTCGACGAGATCAAGAAGGCGAACCGCCGCGAGACGGCGGCGAAACGGAAGAAGAGCTGACATGGGCGATGTGATCGCGTTCATCCTGTGCTTCCTGCTGTTCCTGGTGGGGATCTTCCTACTGGGACTGGCGGACACCCTCCCGGCGTTCCAGGGCCTCGTGTTCTTCGCGGGCATCCTGTGCATCGCGCTGTCGTTCGGCATCCCGGTGCACGTGCTGGGACACGCCGACTGAGGGTTGCCCGGCAGGGTGTGCAGGACGCTCGCGATCACGGGACGCCCGGGGTAGCGTGGAGCGATGGCTGACTTCACCCGGCTGCACAGCCGGACGTCGGAGCCGGCGGAGGCCGATGCACTTCTCGCCGCCGCGGGCGGCCGGTTCGCGTTCGCCTCGGAGCCCGACGGCGGCTTCTCGTTCGCGGTCGATCAGGCGGTCGACCCGTCGTTCTCGATCGGCCAGTTCAGCATCGGCGGCGAGTGGGAGGCGTCCGGCGACTTCGACGACATCGTCATCGTCAATGTGACGCGCGGCAGCTATCTCTGGGACATCGACGGGAAGCGGGGCGTCGCACCCGGTTCGCCGTTCCTCATCCGGCCCGGGCACGACTTCACCTGCTTCGCCGAGGATGCCGACATCGTCGACATCTTCCTCCCGCCGGCGATGCTGCAGGATGTGGCGCGCACCACGTACGGGGACGAGGACCTGACCGTGGTGTTCGACGGTCCGGAGACGACCAGTCCGCGCCACGCCGCCTACATGATGACCGCCGCGACGGTGGCCGCCGAGTACGTGCAGTCGGGCACGTTCCGCCACCCGCTGGTGCGCGCGAGCCTGTTCCACACCCTCTCGATGGCGGCGCTGCAGTGCTTCCCGCTCAACGGCGACCCGCGGGAGCGGCCGTTGAGCCCCGCCGGTCAGCGCGAGACGTACCGCGCCGCGGTCCGCTTCATCGAGGACCACGCGTCGCTCCCGATCACGGTGACGGATATCGCGGGCGCGGTCGGCGCGACGATCGCCCAGCTGAACTCCTCGTTCCGGTCGCACGGCGGCACCAGCGCCCGCGCCCACCTGCAGACGGTCCGGCTGTCGGCGGCGCGGACCGACCTCCTGGTCTCCGACCCCGTGACCACCGATCTGACCGACCTGGCCGCGCGGTGGGGGTTCCCCGACGCGGACCGGTTCGCGCGCCGCTACCGTGAGCAGTACGGAGAGGCGCCTGCGGCGACTCTCGCGCGCTGATGCGCAGTCCACGGCGCTGACGAAGGAGTCGTCCGGGTTCGTAGAATCCCCGGATGGATGTGCGGCGCCCCTTCGCCCTGCTGTGGATCTCGCAGGCGCTCTCGCAGTTCGGGACGAGCGTCTCGTCGCTGGCGTACCCGCTCCTCATCCTGGAGCTGACGGGATCGGCGGCGCAGGCCGGTCTTGTCGGCGCGGTGGTCGCCGTCGCGGGACTGGTGACACGCCTTCCCGCGGGGTCGTTGGCCGACCGGCGGCCGCCGCGCCCGCTCATGCTCGCTGCCGACGCCGCCCGGGCGATCCTCCTCGCCGTGCTCGGCGTGTCCGTCTCCGCCGGGCTGGCGGGTATCGGGCCCGTGCTGGTCGTCGTCGGCCTCGAGGTCTGCGCCGGAGCGGTGTTCGGGCCGGCCGAGTTCCGTCTGCTCCGCGCGATCAGCGCACCGGAGGAACGGGCCATCGCGGTCGGGCGGATGCAGTCCCGCTCCCAGCTGGCCGGGCTCCTCGGACCGCTGGCGGGAGGGGTGCTCTTCGGGATCGCGCCCTGGCTGCCGTTCGCCGTCGACGCGCTGAGCTACGCCGCCTCGTTCGCCCTGGTCGCGGCACTGCCGAGGTCGGCGTCCTCGGTGGACTCCGGTGCGGCCGTCGTCCCCGACCGAGAACGGAGGTCCGCCTGGCGCTGGCTGCGTCGCGACGGCTTCCTCCTCCCCGCCGCCCTGTGGGTCGCCGCTCTGACCGCGACCTTCTCGGCGGTCGGCCTCATCGTGATCGTCGTCGCCCAGGACCGCGGGGCGGGCAGCGCAGCCATCGGTCTGATGTCGAGCATCAGCGCCGCCGGAGGCCTGGCGGGCGCGCTGCTCACCCCGGCCATCCAGCGGCGGCTCCGGCCCAGCGCGGTCTTCCGCCTCGCCGCGCTCGTCGACACCGCCGCCACCCTCGCCCTGCTGCCCCTGCAATCACCGGTGCTGATCGGGGTCGCGGGGGCGGTCGCCTTCTTCTCCGCGCCCGTCGTCGCGGCGTCGCTGTTCGGGGAGGTGTCCGTGCGCGTCCCCGACGCGCTCGTCGGGCGTGTGCAGTCGAGCATGGTGCTGGTGGTCGGGCTGCTGGCGCCGGTGACGCCGGTGCTCGCGGGGCTCGTGCTCGACCGCTCCGGCTCGACCGGCGGCATCATCGCCTGCGCGACGGTCTTCGCCGGGCTCACGGTCGTGTCGCTCGTCCTCCCCGCGTTCCGGCGTGCCGCGGCGGACGCGCGCTGATGTCAGCCCCCTCCCGGAGCAGCGGCCCGCGGTGTACCGAGGAGGTATGGATCACGACGAAGCCCCCGTGCTGGACGCCCTCGCCGACTACCACCGCCTGGATCGCTACGGCTTCACGCCGCCCGGCCACCGCCAGGGCCGCGGCGCTGACGAGCGGGTGAACGCGGTCCTCGGCGGAGCGCTCCGGGAGGACGTGCTCGCGACCGCGGGGCTCGACGACCGGAAGTCGTCCAACGGCTACCTCTCGAAGGCCGAGGAGCTGATGGCCGACGCGGTCGGGGCCGATCGTGCGTTCTTCTCCACGTGCGGCAGCTCGCTGTCGGTGAAGGCGGCCATCCTCGCCGTCACTCGCGGCGAGGGCGAGCTGATCATCGGACGTGACGCCCACAAGTCGACCATCGCCGGCCTCGTCCTCTCCGGCCTCCAGCCGCGGTGGGCGTCGCCCCGCTACGACGAGGAGCAGCACATCGCGCATCCACCCGGACCCGACGAGTTCGAGCGGATGTGGCAGCGCTACCCCGACGCGTCGGCCGCCGTCGTCACCAGCCCGACGCCCTACGGCACCTGCGCGGACCTCCGCGCGATCGTGGAGGTCTGCCACTCCCGCGGCAAGCCGGTGATCGTCGACGAGGCGTGGGGCGCGCACCTGCCGTTCCACGACGACCTGCCGACGTGGGCGATGGATGCGGGCGCCGACATCTGCGTCGTCAGCGTGCACAAGATGGGCATCGGCTTCGAGCAGGGTTCGGTCTACCACCTGCAGGGATCGCTGGTCGACCCGGTCCGGCTGTCGCAGTGCGCCGACGTTCTCGCCACGACGAGTTCGAACGTGCTGCTCTACGCCGCGATCGACGGCTGGCGCCGCCAGATGGTGCAGCACGGCACCGAACTGCTGACGGGCGCGCTGGCGCTGACCGAGCGGACTCGCGCGGCGATCGAGCGCATCCCGGGGCTGCACGTGCTGCGGGATGAGCTGCTCGCCGAGGAGGCGTCGCACGACCTCGACCCGCTGCACGTCCTGATCGACGTGCAGGAGCTCGGCGTCTCGGGCTACCAGGTGGCGGACTGGCTGCGCGCAGAGCACCGGCTGGATGTGGGCATCAACGACCACCGGCGCGTGGAGGCGGTGATCTCGACCGCCGACGACGAGCAGACGACGAAGCGGCTCCTGGACGCGCTCGAGGCCCTGCCTGACGCTGCGGAGTCGATGCCCGCACCGAGCCCGGTGTCGCTGCCGTCGAAGGCCGACCTCCGGCCGGTCATGGCGTCCCTGCCCCGCGACGCCTTCTTCGGCCCGGTCGAGACCGTGCCTGCCGGCGAGGCCGCCGGTCGCATCGCCGCCGAGCAGGTGACGCCCTACCCGCCGGGCATCCCGGCGCTGCTGCCCGGCGAAGTGATCAACAGCGCGGTCGTGGACTACCTGCGCACCGGGCTTGCGGCGGGAATGGTCATCCCGGATGCGGCGGACGCGAGCCTCGAGACTTTCCGAGTGGCCCGGAGCCTGCCGCATCCGGAGTGACCGTCACTCCTTGTTGAGCTTGTCCTGGACGGCGCCGGCGACCTTCTCGACGGTGTTGGGCAGCTCCGTCGTCCCGTAGAACCGGGAGTCCGGGTGCGTGGGCGGCGGCATCGGGACCGTGGCCTGCGGCCCGTCGAGGTAGGTGAACTCCCCCTTGCCGTCGGGGGTCGGACCGCTCGCCCAGCGTCCCTCGGCGGCCGCCGCGCCGTCCGAGAAGTTGATGTACTCGTACGCCACGTCGCGGTCCTCCTTGCTGAGCGGGAAGTTGCTCGGGACCGGCAGGTCCTCGGTGCCCTCCTCCCGCAGCTCTGCGGCGGCGGCGATCCACTGGTTCTGGTGCATCGTGTCCCGGGCGAGGAGGAACGAGAGGAGGTCCCGCACCCCTGCGTCGTCGGTCATGTGGTAGAGCCGGGCGACCTGGAGACGGCCCTGCATCTCCGCGTTCGCGTTGGCGGTGAAGTCGGCGAGCAGGTTGCCGCTGGCGGTGATGAAGCTGCCCTGCCAGGGGTTCCCGTTGCTGTCGACCGGGCGCGCTCCCGCGCCGGCGACAATGGCGTGCTGCACATCGGTCCCGCCCACGACGGCGGCGACGACCGGGTCGTCCTGGACGGCGTCCTCCGTGATCCCGAGCGGGGACTTCTCCAGCAGCTGGGCGATCATGACCGCCAGCATCTCGACGTGACCGAACTCCTCGGCCCCGATCCCGTACAGCAGGTCGCGGTATTTGCCCGGGATGTGGGCGTTCCATGCCTGGAAGCCGTACTGCATCGCCACAGTGATCTCGCCGTACTGGCCGCCGAGCACCTCCTGCAGTTTGCGTGCGTAGACCGCGTCCGGCTTGTCCGGCTTCGCGGTGTGCTGCATCTCCTGACGGTGGAAGAACATTCGCGGTTCCCCTTTCTGGTTGGTGCTTCCAGAGGAGCCCCGGAATCGGGATGACCCCAGCCGTTGACAGTCCGGTGGGCCGGGCGATTAATGGGCGTCAGTTTCGTGCCCGCGATTTAGCCGCGCCTGCTGGGTAGCTGGTCCCCGATCGGATGTCCGGAAGACCGTAGGGGGAAGCAGTGCAGACCGGCGAGCTCACCGCTGTCCGCGTCCTCGAGGGGCCGCGCGTGCGTCTCGTGCCGCTCGGTCCCGAGCACTTCGACAGCGTCTGGAAGGGACTCCACGACGCCGAGAGCATGCGGTTGACCGGCACCCGCGCCCGGTTCACGGAAGCAGCGGTCGCGGCGCATCTCGCCCGCATCGGCGCCGCGGACGACCGCGCCGACTGGGCGATCCTGGATCGGTCCACCGGCGACTACCTGGGCGAGATCGTGCTGAACGAGCTCGACGAGGACAGCGCCTCCATGAACACCCGCATCGCACTGGCGCCGGGGTTCCCGGGCCGCGGGTACGGCACGGAGGCGATGACCGTGATGCTGGACCACGCGTTCGCGGAGATCGGCCTGCACCGGGTGGGGCTGGACGTCTACGCCTTCAACCCGCGCGCGCTCCGCTCCTATGAGAAGGCGGGGTTCGTGGTCGAGGGACGGCAGCGCGACACCCTGCTGTGGGAGGGCGAGTGGACGGACTCGATCCTGATGTCGGTGCTCGCCACCGACCCGCGCCCGACGTTCCGCTGACGGGTCTGCGGGCGCGACTGTGGGAGCGACTGCGGCGTCCTGTCACGTCTGCGGCTGCGCGCGCGGGCGCAGACGTGACGGGACGCGGCAGACGCGTCGCGAGCGCGGGTCAGGCGCGCGGGCGCAGGCCCGGCGCGAGCGGCAGCAGCGCCGCGACGACGGAGGCGGCGGTCGCCGCGACGAACGGCCCGGGCGCGCCCAGCGCATCCCCCAGCACGCCGGCCACGGCCGTCCCGGTCGCGCCGCCAACCAGCCCCGCGGTGTTCAGCCAGCCGAACGCCTCCGGGGTGGATGCCTCCGGCAGCGCCGCGGACACCATCGCGTACAGCGCGGCGAGGGACGGGGCGAAGCCCAGCCCCGACAGGAACAGCACGGCGTAGAGCAGCGGGATGCCGGGCACCAGTCCCGCGGCGGCCGTCGCCACCGCCACCCCGCCGAGCACCGCGGCGAGCCCTCGCGGCCCGATGCGGCGGTGGCCGAACGCGACGCCGCCGATCAGCGAGCCGAGGCTGGACACGGCGATCGCGAGGCCGGCGAGGATGCTGTCGCCGGCGAAGCGCGCGATCAACGCGATCTCGAGCGCGGCGAAGGACGCGATCAGCGCGAAGCTCGTCGCCGCGGCGAGCCTCACCGAGCGGGTCAGCAGCACGGTCCCCGGCCGGGTCGGGTTGCGCGGCAGCCGCACGCCCGCGATGTGCGGGGTGAGCAGGAACCACACCGTTCCGCCGAGGGTCACGGCCGCGGCGAGGATCAGGGGCGCTCGCGTCGACACCGTGCCGCTGAGCAGGGTGGCGACGACCGGGCCCGTGATCCAGATCAGCTCCTGGGCCGACGTGTCGAGCGCGAACAGCGCGGGCACCGCGCGACGCGGAACCAGACGCGGGTACAGCGCGCGCACTACCGGCATCAGCGGGGGCACCGAGCATCCGATCATCGCGCCGAGCAGCACCATCAGCAGCGGGAGGGGCGGCCCGAAGGCGAGCAGCAGCATCCCCGTGGCGTTCACGACCGCCGCGACGAGAACCGGCGGGCGGATGCCGAACACCCCCACCGAGCGGCTCACCAGCGGCATCGCCACCGCCTCGCCGACGCTCACCGAGGCGACCACGAGACCCGCCAGGGCGTACGACCCGCTGGCCTGACGCACGTGCAGCAGCACCGCGAGCGACAGCATCCCGAGCGGGAAGCGCGCCACCAGCTGCGAGACCGTGACGCGCAGGACGCCGGGGACGCGGACGAGCTCCAGGTACGTCCGCACCCCGCTACTTGCCAACGCCGCCGGCGAGACCGCGCACGAAGTAGCGCTGGCACACGAAGAACAGGATGACCATCGGCAGGGCGGCCATCACCATCCCGGCGAAGACCACCGGATACTGCGTGCCGTTCTTCGACATCATGTCGGCGAGGCCCACGGGTAGCGTCTGCACGCCGGTGCCGCTGGTGAAGATCATCGCGAACAGGTACTCGTTCCAGTTCTGCAGCACGTTGAGGACGATCGTCGTCGCCACGATCGGCATGCTCATCGGCAGGATGATCCGCCAGAACGTCGCCGCGCGCGAGGCGCCGTCGATCGAGGCCGCCTCATCCACCTCGCGTGGCAGGTCAAGCATGTACGCCCGCATCAGGAAGACGGTGAACGGGATGCGGAACGCCGTGTAGAGGATCAGCAGACCGAAGAACGTGTCGTAGAGGCCCCACGCCTGGAACAGCTTCACCAGGGGGATCAGCGCGACGGTCGGAGCGAGCATCAGCCCGGCGAGCACGACGATGGTGAAGGTGCGGTTCAGCGGGATGTTCACGCGGGTGAGGCCGTAGGCCGCCCAGGCGCTGATCAGCTCGGTGATGAGCGTCGCCAGCACCGTCAGCGAGACGCTGGTCAGGACGAAGTCGCCGACGCCCTGGTTCCAGGCCTTGCCGAAGTTCTGCCAGAGCCACTGGCTCGGCAGGGCGAACGGGTTGCCGAAGAGCTCGGCGTTCGTCTTCAACGCGTTGGTCACCATCCACAGCAGCGGGTAGAGGACGACGACCGCGAGCGCGACGAGCAGCGCCCAGACGAGGGCGGCGCGGACGCCACGGCCGAGACGTGCGAGGGCTACCATTCCACTCTCCTCTTGCGCGAGTAGGCCAGCTGCGCCGCGGCGAGCAGCAGCGTGATGACGAAGATGGCGACGCCGATCGCGGCCGCCGAGCCGAAGTCGTTGGTGACGAAACCGGCGTGGTACAGCCACGTGCCGAGCACCTGGCTGGAGTTGTTCGGACCGCCGCTCGTCATGACCATCACCTCGTTGAACACCTGGAAGGCGCCGGAGATGGTGACGATCATCATGAGGCCGGTCATCTCGCGCACCAGCGGGAGCGACACCTGGAAGAAGCGGCGGATCGGGCCGACGCCGTCGAGGTTCGCCGCCTCGTACAGCTCCTGCGGGATGCGCTGCAGCGCCACCGAGAACAACAGGACGCTGTAGCCGAACCCCTGCCACTGGCTCATCGCGATGATCGCGAAGATCGCCGTGCTCTCGTGGCCGAGCCACGCCTGCGAGAACTGACCGAGCGCGACGTTGTCGAGGAAGACGTTCAGCATCCCCGTCTGCGGCTGGTAGATGAAGTAGAAGAGCAGGCCGGCGACCGTCAGCGAGATCGCCGACGGGATGAAGTAGATGGCCCGGAAGGCCTTGCGCCAGCGGTCGCTGCGCACGCTCTCCACGATGGCGGCCAGCACCAGTGCGCCGAAGACCTGGAAGACGATCGACAGGGCGGCGTACCAGGTGTTGTTGCCGAGGGCGCGCCAGAAGACCGGGTCCTGCGCCAGCTCGGCGTAGTTGTCGCCGCCGACGAAGGTCTGCTCACCGCTGTAGATGTTCCACTTGAGGAAGCTGAAGACGATGTTCTGGATCAGCGGCCAGTAGACGAAGACAGCCAGCACCGCGAGCGCGGGGATGAGCCAGACCAGTCCGCGCCAGCGGGCGCCTCCGCGGTTGGCGGCCCGAGGCGACGTGCCGCCGGGTGCCGGGGCCGTGTGGCCGCGACCCGGGCCCGCGAGGGGCTGGGTGCGCGGCCGCACGGGGGCCTGGGGCGCCTGCGTCGTGGTCATTTCGCCTTCTCGGACGCCTGTCGCACGGCCTTCAGAGCGGCCTCGGGGGTGAGGCTGCCGGAGACGAGACCCTCCGAGACGGAGACCCAGGCGTCGCCGACAGCCGGGACGTTGGCCATGTCGAGCCAGACGACGGTCGACTTCGCGTCGTTCACCAGCTTGGTGCCCTCAGCGACCGCGGGGGTGGCGATCTGGTCGGTGACCACATCCTTCACCGCGCTCGGCTGGCCGTACGGCGGTGAGGAGAGCGTCGTCGCGTTCTTCTCGTTCATCACGAACTTCATGAAGTCGAGCGCCAGGGCGGCGTTCTTGCTCTTCTTGTTGATCATGTAGCCCTCGGGTGCGGCCTCCAGGGTCGAGGTGTCGCCCTTGGCGCCGGATGCGGCGGGGAGCTGGAAGATGCCGAAGCCGTCCTTGGCGAGCTGGCTGTCCTTCGTGTTCACCGAGTCGAACTCGATGAGCTCCTGGTAATACATGGCCGCCTTGCCGGTCGCCTGCTGCTGCTGCGCGGTGGTGTACGTGACTCCGTTGGAGTTGGACGCATCCCCCGTGCACTGGGTGACGAGCTGCTGGAACTGCTTCATGCCCTGCAGGTAGCCGGCGTCGGTGTACTTCGCGGTCTTCGGCAGCAGGTCGGCCTCGAGGGTCTTCTGCGGGACGTCGTAGGCGAACAGCTGGCCGAGGTAGTGCAGGCCGGGCCAGCCGTCCTTGTTGCCGAAGGCGATGGGCACGTAGCCGGCGGACTTGATGGTCGAGCAGTCCGAGATGAGCTCGTCGAGCGTCTTCGGCACGTCGAGACCGAGGTCGGAGAAGATCTTCTTGTTGTAGCCCATGAACTTGCCGTCGACGTACTGCGGGATGCCGTAGTACTTGCCGTCGTACTTGAAGGCGTTCAGGGATCCCTCGCCGAAGGTGTCGCCCCACGTCGTGCCCGGCGCAATGACCGAGCTGAGGTCGACGGCGAGGCCGTTGGCGGCGAAGTTCTCGCCCCAGTTGCCGGCGTAGCTGAAGTAGATGTCGGGCAGCGACTGCGAGCCGATCAGGACCTTCTCCTTGTCCTTGATCGCGTTGTCGTCGGTCTCCTGCGCGAGGGTGATCTTCACATCCGGGTGGAGCTTCTTGTAGTCCTTCACCAGGTTCTCGAAGTACGAGCCGAGCGGGTCGCCCGCCGCCGCGGTGAGGATGCTGATGCTGCCGGAGAAGTCCGGCTTCGCGGTGATGTCGGCGGACGCTCCGCCGCCGGACGAGCACGCGGTGAGTGCGAGCGCCATGACGCCCGCCGCTGCTGCCGTGATGGCCCTTGTGGTGTTCTTCACGCTCATCTCCCGTCGTGCGGGTCGTGCGGTCGGGATCTCCGCTGACCCGTCTTTGGATCGGTCCTCGCCGCTCCCTGCGGCCGGTTGCGATGACTATACGTGATTTTGGTACCGGTATCAACACTGCTCAATCGCGGACGTGCGGGCGTGGTCGCGTCGCGAAGGCGCGGCGGTGTCGCGACATTCGTCACGAATGCGCATCCTGCGCCGCCGTGAGGGAGCATTCGTGACGAATGTCGCGTCGCAGCGGTGCGGACCGGTGGCGACATTCGTGACGAATCGCGGCCACGATGCGCGTGGAGCACGCATTCGTGACGAATGCGCGCCCTGCGTTGCGGGGGCGTGGCGACGATTTGTGCCAAATCGTCGTTATGGGGCGGCGATAACCACGATTTGGCACAAATCGTACGAGGGGCGAGGGCGCGGGGCCGGGCTACGGGCGCGGGCGGGGCGGGGCGACGGAGTCGCGCTCGATGAAGTCCGCCTCGAGGACGTGCGTGGCGGCGGGCGCGTCGCTGCCCGCGACGCGGGCGAGCAGGCACTCGGCGGTCAGCCCGCCGAGCTGGTGCATGGGCTGGGCGACCACGGACATCGGCGGCGTCATGACGCTCGCCCACGAGCTGTCGTCGAATCCGATCAGCGAGACGTCCTCCGGGCAGCGGAGGCCGCGCTGGCGCAGCGCGCGCAGGGAGCCCGTCAGCGCATCCGTCTCGGTGGCGAAGATGGCGGTCGGCGGGTCGGAGAGCGACAGCATCCCGAGCACCGCGCGCGTCGCCTGCGACTCGTTCTTCAGCACGTGGGTCACCAGCGAGGTGTCGAAGGGGATGCCGGCCAGCTCGAGCGCGTCGAGGTAGCCGAGCAGGCGCTCGCCGTCCGACCACAGCGCGTGGTCGATGATGCGGCGGAGGTCGTCGGCGTCGGCGGCAGGCTCGTTGGTGACAGGGCCCCAGACGAACGCGATCCGGCGGTGCCCCTTCTCGATCAGGGACATGACGGCCTGACGGGACGCCTCGCGGTTGTTGATGACCACCGCGTCGGCCTCCACCGTGTCCACGAGGCGGTCGAGCAGCACCAGCGGGATCTCGCGCTTGGCGACGATGTCGAGGTGCGGGAGGTCGGCGCTGCGGCCGGCCGCGGGGGCGAGGGCGATGCCGTCGACCTGCTTGTCGACGAGCACCTCGATCGCCGCCTCCTCCAGCCGCAGGTCCTCGTCGGTGCTCAGCACGATGACGTCGTAGTCGGCCTTGCGGGCCGCGTCGCTGATCCCGCGCAGAACGCCCGCGAAGAACGGGTTGCCGACGTCGGCGAGCACGACGCCGAGCGTGCGCGTCTCGCCGGTCGTCATGCTGCGCGCGATCGAGTTCGGCCGGTAGCCGAGCTCCTTCGCGACGGCGAGGATGCGGTCCCGCGTCTTCGGGCTCACCGAGCCGTAGCCGCCGAGGGTGCGGGCGACGGTCGCACGGCCGACGCCGGCGGCCGCCGCCACCTCCGAGATCGTCGGCGAGGGAGTGCGGTGATCGCGTTCCGTGGACATCGCCACCCCTTCCTGATCCGGGGCGGCCTGCGCCCTATCCCGCGTCGCCCGCGGCCACCGGCGGCAGCGAACCGACCCGCACCGACTCGTCGACGGCGCGGCCGTGACCGAACGCTCCCTCGACCGTGCACTGCCGTGCGGCGAACTGCGCCGCCCGCCGCATCGACCGGTGCAGCGCGGCGCCGCCGGCCCGCGCGTTCCTGCGCCAGCCGGATCGCAGCAATTCAACCACGAACGCGCTCACGTAGGCGTCGCCGCATCCCATCGTGTCGACGAAGGGCCCCGGCACCGGCGCCGCGTCGGAGTAGTAGTATGCGTCCCCGTCGAACAGGACCGCGCCGCCCTCCCCCAGCGTCCCGAGCACGAGCGACGGCCCGTGCGCGGCGATCCGGCGGAGCTCCGCCCACGTGTCCGTCCGCGAGAGCGTGCCGAGGGACACCAGCGCCAGGTCGACCCACGGGCCGACCGCCTGCAGGTACTCGGTCGTGCGGTACTCCGGCTCGGACGAGAAGTCGTACGAGCGCAGCGTCCGGGTGGCGGCGAGCTTCGGCAGCTCCGGGATGACGCCCGAGTAGGCGCTCGAGTGGATGAGCGAGAAGCCGGACGCGTAGCGCACGTCCTCGTCGCTCAGCCGGACGGGATCGCTCAGCGTGACGCCGCCCTGGTTCCAGCCCAGGAACCGCCGCTCGCCGTCGACCGTCTCGATCTCGGTCACCCCGTTGGGGCCCGGGCGCACCGAGGACCGCGAGGTGTCGACCCCGCAGTCCTCGATGGCCTGTCGCACGAAGCGCCCCTGCTCATCGTCGCCGAAGACCCCGAGGTACGCGGCCTCGGCGCCGAGCTGCCGGGCGAAGACCGCGACGTTCACGGCGTTCCCTCCCGGGTACTCCACGCCGCGGTCGACGAACCGGTCGACGATGTTGTCCCCGAGACCGAGGACGCGCACCGTGCTCATCGGCGCCCGCTCAGTACGCCACGACGCGGTAGTAGCGGCGCAGGTCGAGGGAGTGATCGCGCACCTGGGCGAGGTGCTTGCTGAAGCGGTCGACGACCGCGTCGACGACCATCGGCGCCAGCAGCCCGCGGAACTCGTCGCTCACACCGGGGAGGGCGTAGTCCTTGGTGTCGATGACGGTGACGTCGTCGCTGTACTCCTTCGAGAAGGAGATGACGCGGTCGGTGAGCGGACGCGTCTCGTCCTCGCCGGCGAACACGATGATGCTCGTGTCCTTCTCGATGAGCTCGAGCGAGCCGTGGAAGAACTCCGCGGCGTGGACGCGCGTGGTGGTCAGCCACTGCATCTCCTCGAGGATGCACATCGAGTACAGGTAGGTGAAGCCCCACAGCTGACCGGATCCGGTCAGGAAGTGGTAGTCGGTCTCGGCGTGCTTCTTCGCGAAGGCCTCGCCGACCGGGTCGGCCTGCTCGGTCACGGCGACGAGCGCCTCGGGAATGGCCTCGAGGTCCTTCACCAGGCGGTCGTAGCCGTCGAACTCGCCGCGCAGCGACAGGAACTTGGCGGCGAAGGTGAGGAACTGCACGTCGAACGGCCACGCCTTCGGCGCGGAGAGGAGCACCTCGTCGACGGCGGTGGCGATCGGGCTGTCCGCCTGGCCGGTGAAGCCGACGGTGAGCGCACCCTTCTCGCGGGCGAACTCGACGCAGTCGATGATGTCCTCGGTGGTGCCGGAGACGGACGCGAAGATCGCGACGGAGTCCGGGCCGAACTGCGGGTCCGGGGCGAGGATGAACTCCTTGCCGATGACGGCGCGCACGGGGAACGCCGAGTGCGTCTGGAACAGGCGCTCGTACGGCAGCGCGGCGGCGTAGGTGCCGCCGGCGCCGATGAAGTAGATGTTCTTCCAGCGGCCGGCGCTCACGCGCTCCGCGAGCTCCTCGATCTGGGGCCGGAGCGCGACGGTGCTCCGAACCTGCTCCAGGAATTCCTCTTCATTGAAGCCCAGCATGTGTCTCCCTCCACCGATCCACTTTTTGGTACCGGTATCAATTCGTCTCAATGCTGGCACAGGGTCGCGCTGCGCGCAACCGCGCGTCGCCCTCCCCGCCACCGCGCGGCATCGAGTCGTGAGTAGTTGCTCCAATCGGCGGCGAGTGGCGACAAGATGTCACCACTCGGCGAGGGATGGGCGG
The DNA here is from genome assembly GCF_052044215.1 of Leifsonia sp. 22587. NCBI lineage: Bacteria > Bacillati > Actinomycetota > Actinomycetes > Micrococcales > Microbacteriaceae > Leifsonia > Leifsonia sp. 22587. The sequence continues at coordinate 478,178 of NZ_JBQENB010000003.1, read as the reverse complement.
TGGAAGGGCGTGGGCGGACGAAATGCGCGAAGGGAGCGCGAGCGGACGGGAACGGCGGAGGGCGTAAGCGGCGCGGGGCGTACTCCGGGATGCGGGCCCGCGCACCCCCCTGAACGAGCGGGCGTGCACGTGGTTGCGTGGCGGCATGCCTGAGAACCAGTTCACCTTCGACAACCCCGTCGACCGGTACCCGGTCATCCACCCCGACGAGAAGCAGGTGCCCGAGCCGGGCCTCGAGAGCGACCTGCAGCCGTCCGCCGACTTGGGCGAGGACAGCTACGTCGGCAACGGACGCCTCACCGGCCGCAAGGCCGTCGTGACCGGCGGCGACTCCGGGATCGGCGCGGCCACCGCCATCGCCTTCGCCCGCGAGGGTGCCGACGTCGCGATCGTCTACCTGCCCGAGGAGGAGGAGGATGCGCAGCGCATCGCGGGCCTCATCCGCGACGCCGGACGCACGGCCGTCACCATCCCCGGCGACCTGAAGGAGCGCGCGTTCAGCGACGAGGTCGTGAAGCGCGCCCTCGACGAGCTCGGCGGGATCGACATCCTCGTCAACAACGCCGGCAAGCAGATCTCCATGGAGAGCCTCACCGACATCAACGACGACCAGTTCGACCACACGATGAAGACGAACGTCTACGCGATGTTCTGGCTGACGCGCGCGGCGCTGCCGCACCTGCCGGCCGGCGCGACGATCATCAACACCACGTCCATCCAGGCGTACCAGCCGAGCGAGCAGCTCGTGGACTACGCGACGACCAAGGCGGCGATCAACGCCTTCACGAAGGCGCTCGCTCAACAGCTGGCGCCGAAGGGGATCCGCGTCAACGCGGTCGCGCCGGGCCCGATCTGGACGCCGCTGCAGGTGAGCAAGGGCCAGCCCGCGGAGGCGATCCCCGAGTTCGGCCAGCAGACCCCGCTCGGCCGTCCCGGTCAGCCCGCCGAGCTCGCGCCCGCCTACGTGTTCCTCGCGTCTCCGGAGTCGAGCTACGTCATCGGGGAGACCCTCGCCGTCACCGGCGGGATGCCGACGCCGTAACCCTTCCGACCGGCGGAGCCTCCGCCAGCCGGACCTTGAACTGCCGGCCCCGACCCGCCGTGGCGACCCGAACGCGCACGGAGGGGCGGGGCCGGTTGCGTGTTCCCGCACCGGATGCACGGGGCAGCACCGCAGGGTCACGTGCTGCGGTCACGCGCCGCGGGGTCAGCCCGCCCAGGGCAAGCGCAGCAGCTGCGCGGAGTCCCCGCGCGTCAGCACGAGGTGCGTGGCGGCTGCGACCCCCCGCAGCATCCCGGACCGCTGGTACCGCACGGGTACCGGCACACCGTCGGCCAGCGTGCACGCGACCGCCCGATCGCAGGCACCGTGACCGCCCTCGCCGGCGAATCCCACTGCGCCCGCCGGCTCGACGGGCTCGAGCGCCGGCAGCGCACGCCCTAGCCGCCCCTGGATCAGCGGCCAGCCCAGCACGGTGAGCGCCACGACGGCCGCGAGCGGGTTGCCGGGCAGGCCGAGCAGGTGGCGTCCGTCGGGCAGCAGCGCGAGCAGCACCGAGCCGCCCGGCCGCAGTGCGACACCGTCGATCAGGATGCGCGCCTCCAGCCGCCGGAGCGCCTCCCGCAACGGGTCGGCCGGGCCGTGAGCGGTGCCGCCGGAGGTGATGATGGTCTCCGCGCGGGTGCGGCGGATGGCCGCGGCCACGTCGTCCGGTCGATCGGATGCCCGCCGGGTGGTCGCGCAGCGGGCGCCGAAGGCCGTCAGCAGCGACGGCATCATCGGTGTGAGACTGTCCGGCACTGCTCCCGGGACGGGCCGCGGACCCGTTCCCGCATCCGGCGCCGTCAGCTCGTCGCCGATGGCCACGAACGCAACCAGCGGGGGCGCGGAGACGTCGATCTGCCCGACCCCGGCGGCGGCGAGCAGCCCGAGCGCGGGCGGGGACAGCACGACCCCGGCCGCGAGCAGCACCTCGCCGGGCACCGCCTCCTCGCCCTCCCGACGGATGTCGACACCGGGCAGGGGCGGCTCCACCACGTCGATCAGCCCGTCGGTCGCTGACGGGAGCGCCTGCTCGGAACGGACGATGCCGAGCGTGCCGGGCGGCACGGGCGCCCCGGTGGCCACCGGCCGCGCCTCGCCGGGCGCCAGGGGAGCTGCGGGCGGCGGGTTCCCGGCGAGCACCGGCTCGCCCGCGCGCCAAGGGCCGTCGCCCGCTACCGCCCAGCCGTCCATGGCCGAGTTGTCGAACCGCGGCAGTGGATGCGCGCACCGCGCATCCGAGGCGAGCACGAGGCCCGCGGCGCGGCCGGTCGGCACCGTCATGACGCGGGTCGGCGCGCTCCGCCCGAGTTCATGGGCGAGCTCCCGCGCATCCGGCCAGGTCGTCACGCCGAGCGCCTCTCGATCGCGGCGACGAGCGCGGCGACCACCTCCGCCAGGGGAAGGCCGCGCCCGACCGCGATGCCCGCGATGAAGGTCGTGAGCGGTGCCGCCGGGCGTGCGATGCCGTGCGCCGCATCCCGCGCCAGATCGAGCACGGCGGCGATGTCTCCGGGCTCCAGGGTGGCGCCGACCGCTTCGGCGGCCTCCGCCGCCCAGTCGTCGAGCTCAGACGGTTCCATGGACGAGCCTCCTGTCGTCGGTCGTGCGCGCGGCGGGCAGGTCGGCCCGCGTGTCGATGTCCGCGCACGCGCGGGCAGCGGCCGCGTGGCGGCGGGTGTCGCGGTCGAACAGCGCGGACGCCGGTCTGCCGGCAAGACCGCCGTCCGCCCGCAACTCGTCGATCCGGGCGTGCAGAGCTGCGAGCGACGCGCGGGCGAGCAGCCACTGCGGCCTGCCATCCTGGTCGGTCAGCACTCCCGGCCCGATCGCCCGCAGGGCCTCCGCCGCCGACCAGGGGTCGGCCAGGTCGGCGGGGAGGAGTAGGAGGTCGCCGTCCGCGAGCGGGCGGCCCGCCGACGTGAGGGCGTCCACCCCCGCCGCGACCGCCGCGCACGGACCGCCCCAGCGCGGGAACTCGCTCACCATGACGGCGTCCGCATCGGGAAGGTCGGCCGCGGTCACGACCACCACGTGCGGGATGTCGCGCACCGCATCCATCGTCCGCTGGAGAAGGGTGTTCCCGTCGAGGACGTGCTGCAGCTTGTCGGAGCCGAAGCGAGACGACCGACCCCCGGCGACCACGATCGCCGCGACCGGCGCAGCGCCGCCCCGCGCGCCGGACTCCTCGCCGGTCATGAGGCGGCCCCCGGCGGACGCTCCCCGAGCGCCCAGTTGACGCCCCAGCCCACCACGATGGTGAACGCGATCGCGGCGGCCATCGACAGGATTCCGACCGGCGTCGCGATGACGCCCAGGCTCACGATGAGCGTGGTCGCCCCGGCCGGTGGATGCTGCAGCTTCAGCGCATGCAGGACGAAGGCCGTGATCGCCACCGACAGCGCGCCCGCGAGCACGTACCCCAAGGAAAGACCGGCGGAGGGTGCGGACGGCTTGCCGTTCATCCCGAACAGGAAGAGGCAGGCCACGCCCGCGACGAGGGCGACACCGTGTCCCACCGCGGCGTTCAGCGGCCGCGAGGTGGGATGCTGCGGCGCCCCGAAGATCAGCATGACGGTCGGCCCGAGGCTCGGGAACAGCCACGGCGAGCTCAACACGATGCCGATCGCGCCGGAGGCGGCCAGGACCACGAGCGACAGGACCGCCGTGTAGGCACCGGCACCGGCCGTACCGGCGCGCTCCGACACGCGTTCGAGGAGGGACGGCTTCATCGATCGCTCCTCATGACGCCGCGATCAGCGCCTGCGGCGCCGCCTGCTTCATCCGCGTCATCAGCCACCGCAACTGAACGCTGGCCTCGTGCTCGCAACCGGCGATGATCTGCAGCAGCTCCGCATCCCGAAGCGCCTGTGCCGCCTGCTTGACCATGGTCCAGGTGACGTCGGTGAGACTGGCCAGCAGGTAGAGATCCTGCAGGTCGCGCAGCAGTCCGAGCGGTCCGGAACGCGCCTCCTCGATCGCGTCGGCGTGCAGGCGCTCGGGCTCGTCGTCACCCTCGGAGCTGCTGCCGTAGCGCTCGATGACCGGGTCGAGGCGCGCCCGGTGGTCCTCGCACTGGGCGGCGAGGGTCAGGCAGAGCAGGTGCACGTCCGGCTCGTCGCCGTGCGCGTCGGCGACCTGGCGGAACGACCGCGCCAGCGTGGACTCGGACTCGGCGAGGAGCGACAGGTAGACCGGCAGCTTCACGATGCGCTCCCCTCAGCGGTGTCTCCCGCATCCAGCCGTCGCACCTGGACGGCCGCGGACTTGAACACCGGCTGCTTCGAGACCGGGTCCCACTCGGTGGCGGTGAGCTCGTTCGCCGCGGTCGGGCGGCGCTCGGGCGCGCCGGGCGGCGCATCCCAGTAGCCGTAGTGGAACGGCGCGAACACCGTGCCGTTCCGCGGCTTCCCGAGGCGCGCGGGCGCCACCAGGCGGCCGCGCCGCGAGACGACCTCGACCAGGTCGCCCTCGGCGATGCCGCGAGCCTCCGCGTCCTCGGGGGACAACTCCACCCAGACGTGCGGCGCCGCATCCACCAGTTCGGGACTGCGGCCCGTCTTGGTGCGGGTGTGGAAGTGGTAGACGCTGCGGCCGGTGGTCAGCTGAAGCGGGTACTCGCCGTCCGGCGGCTCGTGCGGCCCGGAGTAGGGCGCCGACTTGAGGATCGCCCGGCCGTCCGGGCGGAGCGCGCGGAACGCCTCCTGCCCGACCGTCGCGCCGGTCAGCAGGTCGTGCCCGTAGCTCTCGCAGTAGTCCGGGTGCGAGGGGAAGTCGCCGTCCGCGTACAGGCGCGTCACGCTCTCCGTCTCGCGCTCGCGCCGCGGCCAGCGGATGCCCGACTCGCGACGCAGGTCGTCGTACGAGATGCCGGTGTAATCGCAGGGGCGCCCGCGGGAGCACTCCTGCCACGCCCGGTAGACGTCCTCCGGGCTCTCCCACTCGATGAGCGGCGCGCCGTCGGAGCGGCGGAAGTCCATCCGCTTCGCGTACTCCAGGAAGATGTCGAGGTCGGCGCGCGCGTCCCCCGGCGGTTCGACCGCTTTCTCGGACAGGTGGACGGTGCGGGTCGCGTTCGTGAAGGTGCCCGTCTTCTCGCCCCAGCCGGCGGCGGGAAGCACCACGTCGGCGAGCTCCGCCGTCTCGGTGAGATAGAGGTCCTGGACCACCAGGAACAGGTCCGGCTTGCGCAGGATGTCGCGGATGCGCGGCAGCTGCGGCAGCGAGACCGCGGGATTGGTCGCCGAGACCCAGAGGAACGGGATCGAGCCCTGCTCGACGTACCGGAACAGCTGCATCGCGTGGGTCGGCGGAGCCCAGTGCGGGATGACCAGCGGGTCGACACCCCACAGCTCGGCGAGCTGCTTCACGTGCTCCTCGTTCTCCCAGTTGCGGAAGCCCGGCAGGTCGCCGTCGGCGCCGCACTCCCGGTTGTTCTGCGCGGTCGGCTGGCCGTTCATCTGCAGGATGCCCGCGCCCGGCCGGCCGATCATGCCGCGGAGCAGGTGCAGGTTGTTCACCTGGCACGACGACGCCGTCGCCTGCGGCGCCTGGTAGAAGCCCTGCAGCACTGTCGAGAGCACGCGCGGCGACTCCGCGAAGATGCGCGCCGCCCGCCGGATGTCGTCGGCCGGCACGCCGCACACCTCGGCGGCGCGCTCCGGCGTCCACTGCTCGACCTGTGCCTTCAGCTCGTCGAGGCCGATGGTGTGGGCGGCCACGTAGTCCTCGTCGATCCAGCCGTTCTCGAGCAGCTCGCGCTCGAGGGCGAGCAGGAGGGCGAGGTTGGTGCCGGGCCGCAGCGCGAGGTGGACCTCCGCCTTCTCGGCCGTCGCCGTCCGGCGCGGGTCGACGACCACGAGCCGCGGCGGGTTCGGCCCGGCGAGGCGGTCGAGCACACGCGCCCACGTCACGGTCTGTGTGGCCGCGAGGTTGTGACCCCACAGGAACATCGCGTCGCACTCGTCGATGTCCTCGTAGCAGCCGGGCTGCCCGTCCGCGCCGAAGGTCTCCTTGAGCGAGGAGGCCGCGGTCGCGGTGCACAGGCGGGTGTTCCCGTCCATGTGCGGGGTGCCGATGCCGGCCTTGCCGATCACGCCGAGCGCGTAGTACTCCTCGAGGAACAGCTGGCCGGACGTGTAGAACCCATGGCTGAGCGGGCCGACGGTGTCGAGCAGCTCACGGCTGCGGTCGACGATGGCCGACATGGCCTCGTCCCAGGTGGCCGGCACCAGTTCGCCGTCGCGGCGGATGAGTGGATGCGTCAAGCGGTCGCGCCCGCGCATCCCCTCCCAGCTGGCGTAGAGGCCCTTGGGGCCGAGCCGGCCGTGGTTGATCGGGTCGTCGACCCGACCGCGGATGCCCACCATCCGCCCGTCCTTCACCGCGATGTCGCACCCGCAGCCGTTGCTGCACAGCACGCAGGCGCTCTGCACCCAGCGGTCGACATCGGCCTCGGTGAGACCCTCCTGCAACATCAGGTCGGCGCGATCGGGCCACCGCCCTCCGCGCGCGAACGGCGTGCGGTCGCCCCACACGTCCTCGATCCGGGAGCGATCCCCGGCGGAAACCGTCGTCGGCTGATCCATGCCGCCATCGTCGGCTCACCCGGCGGAGGACTCAAGCCCCTGCGCGGGCGCAACGGCTTCTGCGTCGCGCGTCAGGACCGCTCCGCCCGCCGACCCTTCCGCTGCGCCCGGATCACCAGCGGCAGCACCACCCAGATGACGAGCACGACCGCGAAGACACAGCTCGCCGCGATGATGCCCGCCGGGGGAGCCAGCAGGAAGTCGACGATGAAGAGCACGATGCCCGTGAACAGCAGGGAGGCGGCCGCGAGGCAGACGATGAGGATCTTGCTGCCGAAGCCCACGAGCTCCGCCTTCGCGCGCTGGCGGAACAGCAGCCGGTGGAGTGCGACCGGCGCGAGGGCGAACAGCGTGACGATGACCGCCAGGAAGACGAGGACGAGGTAGACCACCACATCCACCGGCGGCAGCTGCGTGAAGCGCTGCTGGAAGGGGAGGGTCAGCAGGAAGGCGGCGAGGATCTGCGTTCCCGTCTGGAAGACACGGAACTCCTGCAGCAGCTCGTTCCAGTTGCGGTCCGCCCGCTGGGTCGGTGTCTCGTCGCGGCCGTCGGTCGGGTCGGCGTCCGTGCCCTCGCTCATCCCCTCAGCTCCTCCAGGTCGCGCCGCACCGCGTCGAGCGCGGCCTCCACGGTCGCCGTGACGACCTCCTCGGGCTCGCCGTCGAAGTGCAGTTCCTCGACGCGGGGAGCGTCGGGGCGTCCGTGCGCAAGGAAGACCGTCCCGGCCTCGCGGCCCTCCTGAGGGCCGGGGCCGCCCGCACCGGTGACCGCGGCCACCAGGTCGGCGCTGAGCAGCCTCCCGACGCCGGATGCCATCTGGCCGGCGCACTCCGCCGTGATGACCGGGCCGGGCGTGACTCCGAGCACGTCGAACTTGACGTGCTCGGAGTAGGCGACGACCCCGCCGGCGAACCAGTCGCCGGCCTGCGGGGAGGCGCCGAGCGCGGATGCGATCGCGCCGCTGGTGAGCGATTCGGCGACCGCGATGGTCACGCCGTCGGACGATGCCAGGTCGGCGATGCGCTCGCCGAGCTCCGTATGCTCCGTCGTCATGCAGGAACCCTATCCGTTGTCGCTGTCGCCCTCGTCGCCTTCCGCCTGCGAGGGCTTGTCGACGATCTGCTGCTCGGCCGCGGTGTTCTCGTCGTGGCGGTCGCCTTCGGTGTTCTGGGGGTCGGACATGGTCGCTCCTCTTTCTCTCTCGACCGGTTCGGTCGGGTCAGGTGTCGGTGCGGAAGTGCACCGCTTTGTGGCTGCCGTCGCAGAACGGCTTGATCGTCGACACGCCGCAACGGCACAGCGCGACGGTGCGGCGGTGCTGCTCGATCGGCGTGCCGTCCGGGGTGGTCAGGTCGATGTGCCCGCGCACGAGCAGGGGCCCGTCGGGGCAGGCGACGATCACCGGCTGCTCCTCGTGCGCGGTCATGCGGGCACCCCGACGGGCTCGCGCAACGAGCTGCGGCCGGCCTCGAAGCACTCGAGCATGTGCAGACCCGCGAGGCCGTCGACGTACAGGCACGCCGCCGCGCCGAACACGATGTCCGGCAGCAGGTCGGGCTGCTGCTCCGCCAGGCCGCCCGCCAGGTCGCGCCCGGCGATCTGCTCGTGCACCGCATCCGCCTCGACGTGCTCGTCGTAGTACCAGGTGACGTCCTCGCTGTGGCCGAGGCGGCGGAACCCGTTGCCGTAGAAGCGGTTCGGGATCGACGAGGTCATCTCGAAGGCCGCCAGGTGCCCGGTGATCGCGCCGCGCAGGCTGCGGTTCAGCCCGAACATCGACATCATCGTGAACGAGGCCAGCGTGATCGCAGGGACGTTGTCGATGTACGCGCCGTAGGCGTCGTCCAGACCGAGACTGCGCATGGTCTGGCCGAAGATCTCGGCGTGGATGCGCTCCGGCCGTCCTCCGCCGTACTCGTCGGCCTGGACCTCCACCAACGCGGCCTTGGGCCGGCCGGACAGTCGGGGGATCGCCCAGGAGTGCGGGTCCGCCTCCTTGCGGGTGTAGATGGAGCGGTGGATGACGAACTCCACCGCCTGCTCCTCCGTCGCCTTCTTGGCGAGGAACCGGGACAGGCTGGGGCCGCCGTCCTCTGCGGTCAGCTCGAACAGGTGGGCCGCGACGGCGTCGGCGGTCGGCTCGGGCAGGTCGCCGACGGGGACGCGCTCGCGCAGCTGCCGCTCGAAGACGCGCTCGATGCTGCGGCGGGTGCGAAGGAGCTCGGGGTTCCACTCCCACTCGTCGTCGGCGTCGACCGTGCCGCCGTAGTGGAGTCCGTACAGCACGAAGAGCGTCAGCTGGAGGTCCTCGTCGGTGAGGAGGTCGGGGCCGGCGTCCAGCGCCTCGGCGGTGAGGGCGGCGAATCGGCGGAGCTGGTCGGATGGCGCGGACGGGCCGGTCTGCAGCGCTTCGAGCAGCGCCTCGCTCACCGGCCCCCGCGGGGTGATGCGTGGTGTCATGCTTCGACAGAACCGGCGGAGGGGCCGGCGGTCAAGTGGTTGCCAGGGGGCGGCTTCGGTGCGTCCACGAGCCTGCGGCGCAGTTCGCGCGGCGGTGTCGCGGCCCGCAGGAGGCGGCCGTCGGAGTAGCGGACGCCGCCGCGCAGGCGCGCGCCGACCGCCAGCCAGACGCACACGGCGCGCTCGGCGAGCCAGAGCGGAGCCCACAGGGCGGCGGTCGGCGGGAACAGGCTGCGTCCCCCGGCGCGCCGACGGCCCGCCTCTGCGAGCGCCACCACGGCAGCCGCACCGACGAGGAGGCGGCGCGGGCGGCGCAGGGCGAGCACGGCGAGCGGCAGCACCGCGAGTTCCGCCGCCAGGCGCGCGGGCTGCGCGAAGTCGTCGTAGGCCTGGCGGACGCGCTGGCCGAGGAAGTGGCGGACGTCCGGGGGCCGCCGCGCGACACCGATCGCATCGGCGGTCACCACGCGACCGCCCATCGCCTGCACCGTGCGGATCAGTTCCAGGTTCTCGAACAGCACGTCGCCGTCGTACCCGCCCGCGGCGATGACGAGCCGCCGCCGGACGGCCAGGGTGCCCGGGTAGTCGTGCCCGAGCGCCCGGTTCAGGAGGCTGCGCCCGGTGTCCCAGCGGGCGTGCCACGGCGCGGGCACGAACACGTTCTGCGGCCGGACGAGGTCCGCCGCGTCCAGCATCCCCACCACCGCGCGCAGCGCACCCTCGTCGTAGCGCACGTCGTCGTCCGCCAGCACGACACGGTCGTGGCGCGCCGTGCGCAGGCCGGTCATCACGCCGGCGACCTTTCCGTTGCGGCCAGGTCGCGGTTCGACGGGCAGGTGGCGCACGCCGGCCGGAAGAGCCCGCGCGTGTGCGGCGAAGCGCTCGGGGGACGAACCGTCGACGACGGTGACGTCGATCACGTCGCGGAGGGTCTTCAGGTAGGCGACGAGCTCGTCGAGCCCCTCATCGTCGGCCCACCGCAGCGGGAGGACGTACTCGGCGTCCAGCGTCATGCGGCTGCCCGCTCGCCCACGGTCAGGCCGCGCACGACGAGTCCGCTCCGCGGCCGTGCCGGGAAGGTGCGCAGGCTGATCCGAAGGTCCTGGTCGGGCACGTCGTACGTGAACTCGCGGGCGAGCAGGCGCAGCCCTACCTCGATCAGGTCCACCGTGACCGGCTCCCCCGGGCAACGGTGATCCTCCTCGTAGCCTCCGCCGCCCTGCGGGATGAGAGTGTTGGGCTCCACCACGAGCCCGTCGAACCGCTGCGGAAGGAACCGGTCCGGCTGGTCCCAGATCGCCGGGTCGTGCGTCGTCGCGTATACGTCGAGCAGCACCCAGTCGTCACGGTGCACCGGCTCGCCCTTCCACGTGAGGTCGCGCGTCGCGCGCCCGCCGATCACGGGGAAGAACGGGTAGAACCGGCGCACCTCCTGCGCGAACCAGCGCACGGCGGCGCCGTCACCGGCCGCGATGTCGTCCCGCCATCCGGGATGGCGATGCAGCGCGAGCGCCGCGAAGGTGAGGTACCTGCCGACGGCCACGGTGGGTCGCAGGAGGTTGAGGAGCTCGACCGCTGCGACCTGCGGGGGGAGCGGCGCCGTCGCCCCGATGTCGTCGGGTTCCGTGTACGTGGCCACAACGGCCAGCGCCGACCCGGCCGGCGCCGTCGGCTGGGTCCGTTCGCGGACGACGGCGTCGGCCAGCAGCCGCTCGGCCCGGGAGCGCTGGGCGCGGACCGTCCAGTTCTCCGGGCCGACGGTGCCTGCGGCATCCACCATCTTGGCGAGCACCCCAGTCCTCCGCAGGTCGCCGGCGACACCGGCCGGAAGACCGGCCCATGCCGTCACCGCCAGGGTGAGCACGTCGTGGAAGAGGTCGAGGAGCACGATATCGGCTCCATCGGACGCGCCCGCCGCACCTCGCAACTCCTCGCCGAACCGCTGAGCGAGCGCTTCGCCCGACTCTCCGCGCAACAGTCCGAGGAAGAGCTCCTTGCGCCGCCTGTGCGCCTCGCCTTCGAGCGCCTGGACGCTGCCCACATCCTGCAGCAGCGTCAGCACGGACCGTGGCATCGCGCCTGCGCGACGAAAGCGGCCCCCTTCGTAGAAGAAGCGGGCCGCCTCCGCGCCGCGCAGGACGAGGACCGGCCGGCCGAGCAGCCGGGTGCGGAAGTGGTCGCTCCCCGCCGCGCGGAAGCCACGCGTCCCGAACAGGTACCCGTCGCGGATGAAGCGGAGCGTGCTGTCCCCCATCGGCCGCGCCTCAGACCCGCGTGGCGGGCCGGTTGACGCCGGCGCCGCGCGGGCTCAGGAAGACGCCCAGCGCGATCATGCCGACGGCCAGGACGAGGTGCAGCCAGTTGTCCGCCGAGTTGACGGGCACGAAGTTGGCCGGGTGGTCCCCGCTGAAGAACAGGCCGTACAGCCAGATCACGGCGTAGACGATCCCACCGACGACGAGGTAGTTGCGGGACCCGAACCGGGAGGTCGCGAACGCGAGACCGGCGACGCCGTACAGCAGGTGCACGATGTTGTGGAGCACGGACACCTGGAAGATGCCGAGCAGCATCGCCATCGAGCCGTGGCCGGCGAACGACATGTCGCCGTAGTTCGTGGTCAGGCCCGGGATGAACCCGGCGAGGCCCACGACGAGGAAGACGATGCCGGAGATCAGCGCGGCCTTCTGGACCGCGGTGCCCGCGTAGCGACGGTCGTCGCGGTCGGCGAAACCCTGGTCGGAGGGATGTGCGGTGGTCATGGCGGGACTCCTTTCCATAACGGACGCAACCACCGGCGGTGCGGGACGGCGAGGCCTTGACAAGCCGACGTCACCGCCACGCCGAAGCTCACACCTCCGAGTCCTCCATCCGGGGCGAGTAGAGCGTCGCTCCGGCCCGCAGCCGGATGACATCGTCGGTGAAGGAGGTCAGGTCCTCCCAGAGCACGAGGAACGAGCCGCGGGCGCGCCAGCGCAGGTAGCGCGCGATCAGCGCGGGCGCATCCACCCCGGTCCGCTCGTAGCCGGCGAACGAGCTGTGCGCGTGCGGGCTCACCACGAGGCCGTGCAGGCGCGCGGCGGCGAGCAGGCCGTCCGGGGGTCCGTCGAGCACCAGGCGCGCGTCCACCACCTCGCCGAGCCACTCGCCCTCGGCGGACAGCACCGGGCTGCCGAGCAGGTCACTCAGGATCATGGCGGCCTCCCGGGATGCGGGCGATCACGTGGTCGCGCATCCACCGTTCGGTCCAGCTCGCGTCGAGCGAGTCCGCGGCGACACCGAGGCTCACGACGATCCCCGGGTCGGCGACGACCTTCCAGGGGATGCGGATGAAGCGCGAGTCCGGCAGGCGCCCGCCGAAGACGCGGGTCATCAGGACGGGGCCGGTGAGCAGCGCCTCCACGACCGGCGGTTCTCCAGCCTGGAGGTGCGCCAGGTCGTCGGGTGTCGTCAGCTCCAGGTCGTCCACTGTGCTGACCGGCACCGCGCGCGGGTCGAGGATCTGCCGGTCGAGCAGGTCGAGACCGGCGTCGAGGATGCGGCCGGCGACCTTCGGGGGCGTGGCCAGCTTCCGGTCCCGCGCCGCGCGCCGTCCCGCGCGCTTCTGCTTCCGCGTGGTCATGCGCCCGCTCCTGTCACGATCATCAACGGGATGGCGGCGATCGACGCCACCAGGATGAGCCCGAGGTAGATCAGGCCGAAGAAGTTGGTGACCCGGCCGTTCACCTCATCCCCCATGTACTTGGGGTCGTTGGCCACGATCAGGATCGGCAGGTAGGTCAACGGCAGGGCGATCGCCGAGAACACCACCGAGAACTCCGTCACCTGCACCGGGTCCACCCCCGTGAAGAGGATGCCGAGCGCCACCACCAGCGACAGGATCATCACGGCGTGGAACCGCGACGCCGATGCCGGACGCCGGAACTTGCCCCACGGCCAGCCGAAGAACTGGCCCAGCGTGTAACCGCTCGACAGGGTGACCTCGAGGGCCGCGCCGAAGGTCGCGGCGACGAAACCGAGGATGACGATGATGAGGCCGATCTTGCCGAGTGCCTGCGCGACCGGCAGCGCCGTCTGGAACAGCGACTCCACCTGGATGCCCTTGGGGAGAAGCACGACGGTCGCGCAGGCCGCGATGGCGAGAGAGAGCATGCCACCGAGCGGGAAGCCGACCAGCACGTTCAGGCGGGACTGAGCGAGGTCCTTCTTCTTCCACTTCTCCTCGATCGCTCCGGACGAGAAGAAGAACACTTCGTAGGGCGTCATCGCCGCGCCGAACAGGGCGATCGCGTAGTACCAGTAGGTCGCCGGCGACTCGTCGGTGTGCGGCGACGGCTGGAGCAGCACCTGGGACCCGAGGGCCGACCAGTCCGGATGGAGCAGGAACAGTGCGACGGCGAACACGACGAGAGACAGACCGAGCAGCCCGGTCACGTTCTCCATGATGGAGAACTTCACGCGCCACACGACGATCCAGACCGCGATGGCGGCGACAGGGAACCACAGAATGGGCTCGATGCTGGACGCGAGCTGCAGCGCCAGCGCGATACCTCCGATCTCCGCGGCCAGGGTCAGCAGGTTGATCAGGAACGACGCGGACAGGTTGGCGAGGGCGACGCGGGCTCCGAGCCGCTCACGGATGATCTCGAACGTCGCCCGGCCGCTCACCGCGGCCACCCGTCCGGACATCTGGGCGAAGAGGCAGATCCCGACGACCCCGACGAGGACCACCCAGGTGAGCGTCATCCCGAAGCGCGACCCGACGACGCTGTTGGTGACCAGGTCTCCGATGTCGACGAAACCACCGATGGCGGTCAGGACGCCGAGGGCGACCGCGAAGATCGCCTTCATCCGCGCTCCAGCCGCTTGGACGTCGCGTCGAGCTGCTTCGCCAGCCGGTCGAGCTGCCGCCGCTGCCGGTCCAGGACGGCGCCGGTTCCGCTCCCCGCGGCGACCGCGCGCTGGGCGACGGCCACCGCATCCTGGGCCGAGCGGATGTCGGACAGCACCTCGTCGCGGGTGCGGCCGATCCCCCCGAGCGCGGTCAGCGTGCTGACCGTCTGCGCCTCCTGGGCGAGCGTGTCCGCGGAGTCGGTCAGGCCGGTGTCGAGCACCGTGCCGAGCAGACGGTCGTCCTGATCGAGGCCGAGCACGAGGCCGGCGGAGCGGGCGGTCGCGGCGGCGGTGCCGGCGGACTGGGACAGGCTGCTGCGCGCGGTGTCGTCCGCGGAGCACCCCGTCAGGGCTGCTCCGGCGACGGCGCCGGCGAGCAGGAGGGCGGCGCCGCGGGCGGGCGGGAGTCCGTGAATCACGACCGTGACTGTACGCCCGCTGGGAGTGGGGTGACAGTGGCGGTGGTGCAAGCGCCACGGCCGGCGGGTTCGAGCCCCCCTCGGCGCGGCGGATCAGGCCGGGTCAGGCGTGCGGCGTGGGAGTGGGCTCGTCGTCGCGGCGGAAACCCGCCGTGGCCTCTTCGTAGGTGGTGTGGCGGCGCGCCGGGTGCGACTCCGCGGGCGGCGGGACCTCGGCCTTGCCGAGGGCGTGCTGGACGAGGAGTTCGACGAGTGACGCGGCGGTGGTGTCCCGCGCGCGGGCGATCCGGACGAGGGCGGCGTACTCCCGCTCGCCCAGCCGGATCGTGAGGGGCATCCCAGCCGGAGCCCGGCCGGGCCCGTGGACGGACGCCGGCTCGGCTCCAGCCTCATGAGAGTCCTTCATGTCTGAAGCCTCTCACAGGAGAGCGCTCTCGTCAGCAACTTTCTGTGTTCGTCAAGCGCACACGACCGTCCGGCGGCTCTTGCCGCACGTCGAGGCGGCCGGAAAGATCGTCTCGTCGCGTGCCTGGCGCCACCCCGTTCCCCCCGGTCCACGGTGGCGCCGGCGCGACACTAATCGGCGGGATCCTGGTCTTCGGGTGGCCAGGATCCCGCCGCCAGTTCGCGCAGACCCTCCTGCAGCCGGGCCACGACATCGCCCGTCGGGACCGCGGCGCCGGCGAGCGACAGGGCCATCGCCGACGAGGCTGCCGCGCCCACGATCCGATGGATGCGCGGATCGCGCGCCCGCTCCCCGAGCGCGCGCTGCGCTGCTTCCGCCGCCTCCGCGAGCCGCGACGCGACCCGCTCCCGCCCCATCGCGTCCTCCGCCGCATCCGCCCCCAGCTCATCCACCGCATCCCTCATCACGCCCCCGAGGCGATCGAGCGGTGAGTCGTTGCGGGAATCCGGGTCGAGTGGCGACATCGGCTCACCACTCGGCGGCGGTCGCCGCCGTCGACGCGCGGCCGGCGAGGGCGGCATCCAGTGTCGCGAGGAGCGCGGCGGGCGTGAACGGCTTCGCCAGGAAGTGCGCGCCGTCGCGCTCGAC
The DNA here is from genome assembly GCF_052044215.1 of Leifsonia sp. 22587. Lineage (NCBI taxonomy): Bacteria > Bacillati > Actinomycetota > Actinomycetes > Micrococcales > Microbacteriaceae > Leifsonia > Leifsonia sp. 22587. Next base: position 462,724 of record NZ_JBQENB010000003.1, on the reverse strand, counting down.
CGCGGCGCGCGCGCCGGGCCCGGGCAGCATCCCGCTCATCAGGACGACGGCCGTCTGCGGGTGATCGGCCGCGAGACGCCGGGCGATCGCGTCGCCCTGCACCCCGGGCATCATCACGTCGGTGAGCACCGCGTCGTAGCTGCGGCCCTGCTCGAGCAGCTCCAGCGCCTCCGCGCCCTGTGCCACCTCGGTGACGAAGCCGCGCTGGTCCAGCGTCTGCCGCACGAGCTCGCCGATCGCGGCCTCGTCGTCCACCACGAGCACACGTCGGCCGCGTCCGGCGGCCGGGTCCGGCGCGGGCTCGCGCCGCGGCCATCCACCCGCAGCCCCGAGGGTCGGCCCGTCGGCCGGGAGGGTGAAGCCGATCGTGGTGCCCTCGCCGGGCGTCGTCCGCACCTCCAGGTCGCCGCCGTGCGCCTTCACGATCGCCGCCGACGTGGGCAGGCCGAGGCCCGTCCCGGTCTCCTTGGTGGTGAAGAACGGCTCCAGGATGCGCCCGGCAGTGGCGTCGTCCATGCCGTGCCCGGAGTCGCTCACCTCGAGCCGCACACTTCCGTCGCACTCGCCCGCGCGTACGAAGAGCGTCCCGCCGTCGGGCATCGCGTCGCGCGCGTTGGTCACCAGGTTGACGAGCACCTGGAACAGTTCGGTGTCGTCGCCCGAGACGCTCGGGAGGCGGTCCGGCGCCTCGACCCGCAGGTCGATGGACGCGGGCAGCGTCTCGCGGCAGAAGCGGGCGAGCTCGCGGAGCAGCGCCACCACATCCACCGGCGCGCGCCTGCCCTGCGAGCCGCGGGCGAACGACAGCACCTGCCGGATCATGGCCGCGCCGCGCTGGGCCGCCGCGTCGAGGGCGTCGAGCATGTCGCGACGGCGCGGATCGTCCTCGTCCTGGCGCAGCAGCTGCACCGACATCAGGATGGGCGTGAGCACGTTGTTGAGGTCGTGCGCGATGCCGCCCGCCAGCGTCCCCAGGCTCTCCAGCCGCTGGGTGCGGATGCGCTGCTCCTGCTCGCGCCGGTGCTGCGTGATGTCGGAGTTCACCGCGAACACGGTCACCTGACCGTCCGCGCCCCGCGACAGCTGCCAGCGGCAGTCCGCGACGAGCACGGAGCCGTCAGCCCGGTTCTGCCGCAGCTCGCCCACCCAGTAGCCGTCGCGCCGCAGGGCGGCGTCCGCCGCGTCGAACTGCGCCGGGTCGTCGTAGAGCAGGTCGCGGATCGACCTCCCCACAGCCTGCGACGCGGGGATTCCGTAGATCGTCTCCGCGCCGCCGTTCCAGTAGCGGACCACCCCTTCGAGGTCGCGCACGATGATCGCGTCGCGTGCCGCATCCAGCAGTGCCGCCTGGGCCTCCACCTGCCGGGTGTACTCGTCCAGCTTCTCCCGCGCGCGCTGGTCTTCGGTCACGTCGCGGACGATGATCGCGATGCCCTCCTCGGTGGGATGCGCGTCCACCTCGAACCAGCAGCCCCAGTCCGCGGCGAAGGCGCGGGCGCTTCCCGCCACGCCGCGATCCATCGCGTCGCGGTAGATGGACTCGAACGGACTCCCCTGCGCCGTCGGGAGCATCTCCCAGAGCGTGCGGTCGCGGAGGTTCGCCTCGTCGATCCCGGCGAGCTGCAGCGCCCACGAGTTGGCGAAGGTGAACCGCCACCCGCGGTCGACGAACCCGATGGCGTCGTGCACCTGGTCGAGCGAGTCGCGCAGCAGCCGGGCCATCGCGCGCTGCTCCTCGCGGTGCCGCACGAAGGTCGTCACGTCGTGGAAGGCTCCGTGCACGCGGACGATGCGGCCGGTCTCGTCGCGTTCGGCCTCCCCGACGAGGTGGACGTGCATCCGCCGTCCCGACGCGTGCCGGACGGTGGCGTGCAGGTCGAGGGGATCGCCGTGGATGATCGTGCGCTCGAACGCTGTCCACACCGAACGGTGGTCCTCCGTCTCGAACAGCTCGAGCGCCTCCGCATCGACCGGGACGCGGCCCTGCTGCATCCCGAGCAGCCGGAACAGCTCGTCGCTCCACTCGATGCGTCCGGACTCGACGTCGATGAACCAGCCGGCGAACCCGGCGATGCGCGCGGCCATCCGCACCAGCGCCTCGTTGCCCGCCGCTGCTGCCGCGGCCCGTTCGACATCGCCGATGTCGCGGGCGATCGCGAGCACCGCCGCCACTTCGCCGTCGTCTCCGCGCAGCGGGATGAGCGTGACGTCGAGGAGCCGCACCGTCCCGTCCGGCGTGACGATGCGGGTCACGTAGCGCCGGTTCTCGCCGGCGACCGCCTGGTGGAAGTAGGCGAGCGTCGGGTCAACGGAGTCCGGGTGCAGGAGGCGGGAGAACGGCATCCCGATCAGCTGGTCCGCCGGATACCCGGTGAGCTCGACGAGCGCGCTGTTGGAGTCGACGAACGTCCCCGCCGTGTCGACGACGCAAACGCCGTCGGGGTGGCCGTGGAACAGCGCGTCGAGCCCGTGGAGGCGCAACGCTTCGGAGGGCGTGGTCATCACGCGGCCGGTCGCCGTGTCGGGTGGTGCATGCAGGGGATTGTAGGCCGGGCGGGCGGCCTACACTGACCGGCATGGACACCGACCGGGCGGAGCCGAGCATCCTCGTCGTCGACGACGACCCGCTGATCCGCTTCACCGTCGAGGCGGCGCTGGGCGCGCACGGGTACCGCGTGACCGGCTCGGCCGACCCGCGCACCGCCCTGGACGGCGCGGATCCGGACGCGGTGCTGCTCGACGCCATCATCCCGGGATGTTCGCTCAGCGAATGCCTCGACCTTCTCGGTCGCCGGGCGGACGGCAGCGCCCGCCCGATACTGGTGATGAGCGGCTCCCTCACCCGACCCGTGGAGCTGGCCGCGACCGGGATCGGCTATCTGACCAAGCCGTTCACCCTCCCGGCGCTGCTCGAAGCGGTCGAGGGGCTCGTGGCGTCCACCTCTGGGACGGTGACATAAAGGGGCAGGAGCCAGAACGATGACCGACACCTCCGCACGCACGCGCACCCTCCGCGCCGTGGTGGCCGACGACGATGTCTTCACCGCGTCCATGGTGGCGTCCGCCCTCCGTTCGACCGGCATCGAGGCCGCGCAGGCGACCACCGCGGAGGAGGCGTGGGAGACCATCGTGGCGGTCGAGCCGAACGCAATCGTCACCGACCTCGACTTCGGTGGCGGCGACACCGGCGCCGAGCTGCTGTGGCGCGTGCACCGCGACCTGCCGTGGGTGGGACTGGTCGTGCTCACGAGCCACCTGTCGCCGGAGCTCGCCGTGGGCGACGACGCCCTCCCGCCCTCTGTCGTGTACCTGGTGAAGTCACAGGTGAAGGATGTGGATGTGCTCGTGGCTGCCGTCGACGCGGCGATCGTCGGAGAGGAGCACCGCACCGCCGAGCCGGCCGGGGATGTGCGCACCGTGACGCGGGCGCAGGCCGAGGTGCTGCGGCTGGTCGCCTCCGGCGCCTCCACGCGGCGGATCGCCGCCGAGCGCGGAACCAGCGTCCGCGCGGTCGAGACCATGCTCGCGCGCCTGTACGCAGCACTCGGGGTGGATGCGGACGAGCAGGCGAACCCGCGCGTGACGGCCGCACGGATGTGGCAGCAGGGGCGGGTGCGCATCCGCTGAGCCCTGGCCTTGGGTGGGGAAGGCGTCAGCCCCCGCCGGAGAGGAAGCGGAGCATCCGCTGCCACACCCCGTCGGGCATGGCGGCGCGCACCGTCGCATCGCCGTCGTCGGCGTTGTCCGCGAAACCGGAGAAGCCGCAGGCCTGGCACACCAGCAGGTCGCTGTGCACAGCGAGTCCCGCGCCGTAGTACGGATTGCGCACCAGCCGCGCGACACCCCGGCACTGCGGGCAGCGCGCCTCGCGCATCGGCGGCCCCCTTCCGTTCACACCATCATGCGCCCGATCACCCTGATTCCCTGAGTCCCCTGTTCGCGGCGCGAACGGGCGCAGGACGCCGGCATCCGCCGTACCGGACAGGCACTGTCCCCCGTCGGGGGGCGAACCGGTGACGGTCGAATGAACACCGGGTGAAGCCCGATCCGCCGCCGTCCGGCCGCTTCTAGGATCGCTCACGCCGGGCCGTCGCCCGCGCTCCACCACCCCCTGGAGGCCTTCCGCCGATGTCGACCCGCGCCCGGCTGACCGCGTTCTTCGCGGCACTCGCCGCGCTCGTGGTGGTCGCCTCGGTGCTCGCCATCGTGCTGCGGCCGGTGGCCGCGTCGCCGTCGGCGGGGTCCGCGTTCGAGATCAGCGCAGGTCTCGACGACTGCGGTCGCGGCTGGGGCCAGCCGGGAGGTACCGGCCCGGCTGCGAAGGCCGGCGGCGGCGACCAGACCTTCACCGTCACCAACACCACGGTCGGCGGAATCGAGGTCTACCTGCAGTCGGTCGACAGCAAGCGCGTCTATCTGGACCTGGAGAGCCTCGGCGCCGGGGCGCACGCCACCGTCCGGGTCACGCTGGGCTCGGGGCGCTACCGCTTCGTCTGCCTGCCCGCCGACGCCGACCCCGCGCGCGGCCCCACCGTCGCGGTGGGCTCGCCGCCCGCCGGATCGCACCTCACCCCCGGCATCGTGCCGGTCACGCGCAACGACCTGATATCCGTCGCGAAGACGTACGCCGCGTGGGTCTCGGCACGGATACCGGTGCTGCGCCGCCAGGTCGCCGCGGTCTCCGCCGACGCCGAGGAGGGCGACTTAGCGGCCGCACGCCGCGACTGGACCACCGCCCACACCACGTATGAGACGCTCGGCGCCGCCTACGGCGCCTTCGGCGACCTGGGCGACGAGCTCGACGGACTGCCCCGCCGCGGGCTGACCGGCTTCCACCTGGTCGAGTCGCAGCTCTGGTCGGGCGCGCCCGCCGCGACCGTCGCGTCCTCCGCCGCCCAGCTCCTCGCGCTGGTCGACCGGCTGCCGTCCGCTTTCGCCGACGCGCAGCTCGACCCGGGCGAGGTGGCACTGCGCGCGCACGAGATCGTCGAGGACGCCATCCAGGATGCGCTGACTGGTGCCACGGACGCCGGCTCGGGCACCGCGCTCGCCACCGTCGACGCCGAGCTCACCGGCGCCTCCGCCGCCCTCGCACCGCTCCACGCGGTTCTCGCCCCGCGCTACGACCGGCTGGCCGACACCGAGCAGGCGCTGGCGCAGGCGCAGACGCTCGTGGAGGCGTACCGGTCGCCCGACGGCACCTGGACCGCGCTCAGCACTCTCGACCGCACGGCGCGGGAGCGCCTGGATGCGGCGCTCGACCGCGCCGCCGAGCTGCTGGCCCCGGTGGCGGCCATCTGCGACCCGAGGAGGGACTCATGAACGGGATCGGACGTCGGGGGTTCCTCGCGGGTGCGGCGAGCGCGGCGGCCGCGACGGGTGTCGGGATGGCCGGTGCGGGCGCCGCCGCTGCGGCCAATCGTGCCGGCGCCCACGCCCTCACCGCGCATCCCACCGCCCTCCCGTTCCACGGTGCGCACCAGCAGGGCATCCTGACCCCGGCACAGAGAGCCTCGACATTCGTCGCCCTCGACGTGACCGCGGGCTCGAGGGCGGAGCTCGCCGACCTGCTGAAGACGATCACCGAGCGCGCCCGCTTCCTGACGACGGGCGGCACGCCGCCGGATCCGGGACTCACCGCGCCGCCGCGCGACTCCGGCGTGCTCGGACCCACCGTGGTGCCCGATTCGCTGACGGTCACGGCCTCGGTGGGCGCCTCCCTCTTCGACGATCGCTTCGGCCTCGCCTCGGCGAAGCCGGCCCGGCTGCGGACGATGGACGAGTTCCCCGACGACGCCCTGCGCCGGGAGGTCTGCGACGGCGACCTGCTGCTGCAAGTGTGCGCGGCGGACCGCGACGCGGTCACCCACGCGGTCCGCGAGATCGCCCGCGCCACGCGCGGTGGGATGCAGGTGCGCTGGCGGCAGGACGGCTTCGTCTCCCCGCCCCGGCCGAGCGGCACCCCGCGCAACCTGATGGGCTTCAAGGACGGCACCAGCAACCCCGACACCGGCGACGCCGCCGAGATGGCGCGTCTGGTCTGGGCTAAGGCGGGAGGCGACGAGCCCGGGTGGGTCGCCGGCGGGAGCTACCACGTCGTGCGCGTGATCCGGATGCTCGTCGAGTTCTGGGACCGCGTGAACCTGCACGAGCAGGAGAACATGATCGGGCGGCGGCGGGACACCGGTGCGCCGCTGACCGCGTCCGCCGAGTTCGACGACCCGCACTTCGAGAACGATCCGACCGGCGACGTCATCCAGCTGGACGCGCACATCCGCCTCGCGAACCCCCGCACGCGGGACACCGACGCCCAGCGGATGCTGCGCCGCGCCTACAACTACGACGGCGGCCTGGATGTGAACGGCAACCTCGACATGGGCCTCATCTTCGTCGCCTTCAACCAGGACCTGGACCGGCAGTTCGTCACCGTGCAGAAGCGCCTGGCCGGCGAGCCGCTCACCGACTACATCCAGCCGTTCGGCGGCGGGTACTACTTCGCGCTCCCCGGAGCCCGCGACTCCTCCGACTGGCTCGGGCGCAGCATGCTCGCCTGACCACCCGGAGGCCCCCGCCACGACCGTGCCGGGGACAGTGAAAGAGAAGGAAGAAGGAATCGTGTTCAGACCCTCACGTCTGCGCCGCTCCCCCGTCGCCCTCGCGGGCGTCGCTCTCGCCGGCGCAGCCGCCCTCGCGGGCGCGGGCATCCTGGCGGGCGCTCCGGCATCCGCCAACCCCGGTGGCCAGCACGGCGACCACTCCGACCAGACCATCACCCCGATCAAGCACCTCGTCGTCATCTTCGACGAGAACATCTCGTTCGACCACTACTTCGGCACCTACCCGAACGCGGCGAACACCGACGGCACCCCCTTCCAGGCGGCCGCGAACACCCCGAAGGCGAACACGCTCACGACCTCGGGCACCCTGACGAACAACCCCAACCTCTACGCACCCAAGCGGCTCACCCCCGCCCAGGCGGTGACCTGCGACCAGAACCACAGCTACGCGGCGGAGCAGGCAGCGGTCGACGGCGGAAAGATGGACCAGTTCGTCCAGAAGACCGAGTCCGACACCTGCACCGGCGCCTACGGTGCACCGGGCCTCGTCATGGACTACTACGACGGCAACACCGTCACCGGCCTGTGGAACTACGCCCAGAACTACGCGATGAGCGACAACTACTGGGACACCGTCTTCGGACCGTCCACCCCGGGAGCTCTCAACCTGATCTCGGGTCAGACCCACGGCGGAACCGCCTACGACCCGAAGACCGGAGCGGTGCTCACCACCTCCACGGCCGTCCAGTCGGCGAACGCCCAGGGCGTCGGCACCGTGATCGGCGACCCCGACCCGGCCTACGACGACTGCTCCGACAACGACCACACCGCGTCGTCCGCCGTCGTCGGCATGTCCGGCCGCAACATCGGCGACCTGCTCAACCAGCGCGGCGTCACGTGGGGCTGGTTCCAGGGCGGCTTCACCCCGACCACCGCGTGGAACGGCCAGGCCGGCTCGTACGCCAAGTGCGACGCCACCACCGCGAACATCGCGGGGGCGACGCCGAAGGACTACTCGCCGCACCACTCCCCGTTCCAGTACTACAAGTCGACGTCGAACCCGCACCACCTGGCCCCCACCTCGGTGAAGGCGATCGGCCACACGGACCAGGCCAACCACCAGTACGACCTGACCTCGTTCGACGCGGCCCTCAAGGCGGACAACCTGCCCGCCGTCTCCTTCCTGAAGGCCCCGGAGGCGCAGGACGGCCACGCCGGCTACTCCGACCCGATCGACGAGCAGAAGTTCCTCGTCAACGAGATCAACGCCCTGCAGAAGTCGGACAGCTGGTCGAGCACCGCGGTCGTCGTGACCTACGACGACTCGGACGGCTGGTACGACCACGTCGCGCCGACGATCGCCAACGGCTCCAACGACCCGGCGGTCGACTCGACGGTGTGCACGACCGTGAAGAAGCCGGCGGCCGGCGGCTACGCCGACCGCTGCGGCCCCAGCCAGCGCCTGCCGCTGCTGGTGATCTCGCCCTGGGCTGCGCAGAACCGCGTCGACCACACCCCGACGGAGCAGACCAGCGTGCTCCGCTTCATCGAGAGCAACTGGCTGACCGGACGGATCGGCGACGCGTCGTTCGACACCCGCGCCGGCTCGCTCGGCGGCCTGTTCGACTGGGGTCACCCGCAGCAGCGGGAGGTGCTGCTCGACCCGTCGACCGGAGCGGTCAGCTCGATCGTGCCGACCCGCCCGCACTGGCCGGCCCCGCCCCGCGGCGGCTGGACGGCGCAGCCGTAACGGCTGACGCATGAGGGAGGGGCGGTCCGCGATGCGGGCCGCCCCTTCCGTCCGCGGCGGTCAGCGCAGCGTGTCGCGGAGAAGCTCGTCGAGCGAGAGGGGCCGGCGGCCCGTGACCCGCTCGACGTGGTCGGTCACGCCCGCGAGCTCGCCGGCCGCGATCGCCGTGTAGGTCGAGACCCAGGCGTCGGTCTGCCAGTCCGGTGCGCCCCACTTGGCGCGCGACTCGTACGCCTCCGGGATCGTCTCGTCGTGGAAGGAGATGCCACGGCCGGTGTGCGCCGACAGCTTGTCGGCGACCTCGGCGAGAGTCAGCTCCTCGGGACCGGTCAGGTCGTAGGTGACGTCCGCGTGGGCATCGGGGTCGAGCAGCACCGCCGCTGCGACCCGGGCCACGTCGGCGCGCGCCACCATCGCGGCGCGGCCGTCTCCGGCCGGGCCGCGGATGACGCCGTCGTCGCCGACGAGCTCCTGCGCGAAGTCGAGGTACAGGTTGTCGCGCAGGAACGTGTGCCGCATCCCGGAGCCCAGGATGCGCTGCTCGGTGGCGTAGTGGTCCCGCGCCAGCGTGAAGGTCGCGTTCGGGGCCGCCCCGAAGAAGGACGTGTACACGATGTGCCGCACCCCGGCATCCTGTGCAGCATCGAGGAAGGCGAGATGCTCCGCGAGGCGCTCGGCGTTCTCGGCCGCGGAGACCATGAACAGCGTCTCGACCCCATCGAGGGCGGACCTCGCGGCGTCACTGTCGCCGTACGAGGCGGCGACCACGGCGCTGCCCGGGTAACGCGGCGCCCGCTCCGGCGTGCGCGCGAGCATCCGGAAGGGCACCCCGGCGTCGGCCAGGGCATCGGCGGTCATCCGCCCGATGGCGCCGGTGACGCCTGTGACGGCGATGGCGGGAAGGGAATCGCTCATGGCAGCATCCAACCCTCCACCGCTGACGCCCGGCAAGGCCGGTCAGCGCCCGAGACGCTCGTCGAGCCAGTCGAACATGCGCTGCTCGGTGAGGGCGCGGGCCAGCGGCTGCACGTGGAAGTCGGCGCCCTCGGCCGCGGTGAAGCTGACGAGCGTGGACACCCCCGGCGTCAGTGCGGCCAGCCGCTCGGACTGGCCGGGCCAGAACTGCTCGTGCTCAGGGTCCGTGATCAGGAGCGGAGTGGTGATGCGGGATGCGACGTCCTCGACCGTGTACTGCAGCACCGCGCGCATCGTCTCCGCGTAGCCGGCGGTGCCGTAGGGCCGGGCGCGGAACCGCCAGGTGTGCGCGAGGTCGGGCGAGAACTTCATCCCCAGCTCCATGTCCCGGTCGAACTTGGCGTCCTCGCCGTCCTTCAGGAGCGCGCGCATGTTCGTCGGCAGGTGCTCCGTCCACGAGGTCGAGACGTCCACCACACCGGGGTCGGCGACGGCGGCCGCGAAGCGGTGCTCGAACGCGAGAGCGCGCGGCACCCAGTTGCCGCCCTGGCTGATGCCATAGAGGGCGACGCGCTCCGCATCCACTCCCTCCCGGGCGAGCACGAACTCCAGGACAGGCGTCAGGACCGCCTCCCAGTCCGGGCGGAACGGGATCCCCCGCTCGAACAGCAGCGACTGCTGGCCCGGGCCGTCGAAGACGAGGGCGTCGTAACCCCGCCGAAGAGCGCCCGACACCGCGGAGGACCACAGCCCCGTGAGCGCGCCGTCGCTGCCGTTCACGACCACGAGCGCGGGACGCGGGCCGCCGCCTGCGAGCCCCGACCGGAACCAGTAACCGGGCATCGTGGTTTCGTCGTACGGGATGTCGACGCGGTCGATGTCGAGGTCGACGAGGTCGACCCAGCGGTCCCACGCCGCCCGGTGCGAGCGGAAGGTCGGCAGCAGGTCCTCGTCGGAGGGGAGCGAGGCGACGGCGTTGACGGCGGTGGCGTAGTACGAAGCCGCCCGCAGGTACGCGCTCGCGGCGCTGACCGTGTGCCCTGCGGCTGCAGCGGCGTCCGCCTGTGCGGCGATGCGGTCACCGAGCCCGCGCCAGGCGGCGAACCACCCCTCGTGATCCTTGGCGCGGATGCCCTGCACCGCCGCGAGCACCTCGCCGATGTCCGCCGCACCGCTGAAGGCCTGCCCGATCGTGGTGCGGATCTCGAAATCGAAGTCGGGGTCGCCGGAGAACGTGAACTCGTGGGTGCGCGCCATGACGACAGCCTGCCGCCCCGTCACGCCCAGCGCCATCCCTCGAGCGGGTGGCCCAGCGGACGCGGACGCGTCAGTCGATCAGATCGAGGGCGACCAGCCGGCGCAGAACCTCCACACCGGCCGGCGGGCAGCGGTCGGCGTCCGCGCTGGTCGTCCAGTGCACCGCGCCGACTTCGCCGGACGGGACCGGCTCCTGATCGGTGGATGCGCGGAACACGCGCATGTGCACCTGGCGTCCCTCCGGCTCGCCGTGCGCCTGCGTGCGCACCTCGAAGAGCTCGGCGAGCGCGGCCGGGTCCAACTGGAGCGCGACCTCCTCACGCGCCTCGCGCGCCGCGGCCTCTGCGGCCGACTCGCCCGCATCCACCTTGCCGCCCGGCATGTAGTAGACGTCGCGGCCTCGCGCCGTCACCATGAGCACCTTCCGGTCGCGCACGACGGCGACGGCGGAGACGATGAGGGGTGCGGCGGAGGTCACCCGACCACGCTACGGGATGCGGCCGCTACGGCGTCTCGGCGACCTGCTTCAGCTTGCGCAGGCCCTTCTCGAAGTCTCCGCCGACCAGCTTGTCGAGGTTGACGAAGCGCGTGTACAGCTTGCGCGGGGTCTCCATGCGCCAGGTCACCCGGGTGGCATCGCCCTCCGGCTGAAGGACGAAGCGCAGCTCGTTCGACGACTTGAAGGGACGCGTGAAGTCGAGGTGGATGCCGACGCCGTCCGGATCCACCGCGGTGATCCGCATGCTGCCCGAGCCGGCCTTGCGGTTGCCCGACCAGGCGTACGACGAACCGACAGCGCCCGGCTCGCCCGCGTACTGGCGCTTCAGGTCGGGGTCGAGGTCCTCCCAGGGCGACCACTGCGTCCACTCGGGGAGGCGGGAGATGTGCGGGAGCAGCTGCTCCGGGGTGGCGGCGATGCGCTCCATCCGCTCCACGACGACGTTCTCGGTCATGCGCTGAGACTAGCGGCCTGTCCCTCCCAGGGCCACGGCGCATTCCCGCGGACGGGCGCGCGTGGCAGGATCGGGGGCGTGACCGGCCGAACGATGCTGCTCGACAGCGCCTCCCTCTACTTCCGCGCGTTCTACGGCGTGCCCGACACAGTGAAGGCCCCGGACGGCTCCCCGGTGAACGCGGTGCGGGGCTTCCTCGACATCATCGCGAAGCTCGTCACCGACTACGGTCCGGAGTCGCTCGTCGCCTGCTGGGACGACGACTGGCGCCCGCGCTGGCGCGTCGACCTCATCCCGAGCTACAAAGCCCACCGCGTCGCCCGGCTCGTGCCCGGAGGCGTCGATGTGGAGGAGACGCCCGAAGCGCTCGTGGGGCAGGTGCCGATCATCCGCCAGGTGCTCGACGCGCTGGGGATCGCAATCGTGGGTGCCGCCGAGCACGAGGCCGACGACGTGATCGGCACGCTCGCGACGCGCACGTCCGGACCGGTGGATGTCGTCACCGGCGACCGCGACCTGTTCCAGCTGGTGGACGACGAGCGCGACGTGCGGATCATCTATACCGCTCGCGGCATGAGTAACTTGGAGCTCGTCACCGGCGAGGTCGTGGAGCGGAAGTACGGCGTGCGCGGCGACCAGTACGCCGACTTCGCGGCGATGCGCGGCGACACCTCCGACGGACTACCCGGCGTGGCCGGGATCGGCGAGAAGACCGCCGCGGCGCTTCTCGCTGACTACGGCGACCTGGCCGGGATCATCGCCGCGGCGGAGGATTCCTCCAGCGGCATGAAGCCGGCAGCTCGCGCACGGTTCGCCGCGGCGCGCGACTACCTCGCCGTGGCACCGCGGGTCGTCGAGGTCGTACGGGACCTCCCGCTCCCCGAGGTGGATGCGCGCCTCGCGCCGCCGAGCGCCGAGCAGCGTGCGGCGCTGGCGGCCCTGTCGGAGAAGTGGGGTCTGGGCGGGTCGCTGGACCGCCTCCTCACCGCGCTGGAGCGCTGACCGGGCCTCGCGCCGCAGCGCTCAGGAGTCCGGCGACCACCGCCACAGCTCCCGCTGCGCCAGCAGTGCCAGCTCACGCAGCACGTCCAAGTCCGCCTCGCCCTCCTCGCGTTCGCGCGGGCTGCGGCCGAACACGCACAGCGCTCCGATGCGCGTGCCGTCCGGCGCCTCCACCGGGTAGCCCGCGTAGTAGCGCAGCCCGGCGGGGCCGGTGACGAGGCTGCTGCCGGCGAAGCGGCCGTCCTCGACGGCGTTCGGCACGACCATCCCGTCGGCGGTCTGGATGGTGTGGATGCACGCCGACTGCTCGATCGGGATCGACTGGAGCACCGAGCCGGTCGAGGCGAGGGGCCACTCCTTCTGATCGTCGAGCACAGTGAACATGGCGATGTCGGTGCCGAGCGTCCGTTTCGCCGTGCCCACGATCTCGTCCAGGCGGGCGTCGCCGCCGCGCCCGCTCAGCTGCAGCCGTTCGATGGCACCCACACGGTCGGATGCGTCCACGGCCGGGTCCGCGCGTCGGACGGCGTGCTCCTGGAGTGCCGGCGCGAGCACGTCCACGATCTGCCGGGCCCAGAACAGGTAGTCCGCCGGTGTGCGATGCCGGCCCGAGTCGCCGCGCGGCGGGGCGCCGAGCGGCACGAAGTGCGTGCCCGTCTCGCGGCACACCCGGCGGGCGATCGCGTTGAGCCGTTCGGCATGCTCCTGCGCGATGGCGCCGGCGGCCGAGTCGTACGAGCGGATGGAGCGGATCGGCTGGGCGCCGAGCCAGATCACCGTGCGCTCGGCGGTGTGCGCCCGTGTCAGCAGCGCGCGCAGGTGCGTCTCCCAGCGTGCCGGCTCGGCCATGCGGATGGCATCGGGGATGGTGGCGCTCAGCACGACGGCGTCGTACCGCTCCGGCCCGGCCGCGTCGAGCAGCCGCCCGAGACGGCGCACGCCGGCCGACGGGTGAGGCACGACGTCCACGACGGCTCCGCGATCGGTGGCCGCCGCGAGCGCGCGGGCCAGACCACCCGGCAGCGCCAGGTCGTGGCTGCCGACGCCCCAGCCGACGACCGGCCCGGAACCGACGAGGAGCACCCGCAACGCGCGGCGCCCGGCCGCGAACGCCTGCCGCTCGCCGACCGGCCGGACGAGCCGGTTGCGCACGGCGGCAACGCGGGCGCGCCAGGCGAGCATCCTCGCCCGCCGAGGGAGCGACACCCTGTCGTCGTCCACCCTCCGACCGTAGCCCGGCCCCCGCGGCCGCCCAAACCGGCCCGCCGGGCCACGTTCGCTGACGGATGCCCCTCCGTTACGGCAGGATGTGCCCGGCCGTCGTGAACAGGCGGTACCACTCCTGGCGGGTGAGCGGGATCTCCGACCCGGCCGCCGAGTCGCGCACGCGCTGCTCGTTGGTCGTGCCGAGCACGACCTGCATCCCGGCGGGGTGACGCGTGATCCACGCGACCGCGATCGCCGTGGGCGTCACGTCGTACTTCTCGGCCAGCTCGTCGATCGCGTCGTTGAGTTCCGCGTAGTTCTCCCGGTCGCCGAGGAAGACGCCGTCGAAGAACCCCTTCTGGAACGGCGACCACGCCTGCAGCACGATGTCGTGCAGCCGGGCGTAGTCCAGGATGCCGTTGTCGCGGTCGATCGACTGGTCCAGGGCGGCCATGTTGGCCGCGACGCCCTGCGCGATCAGCGGGGAGTGGGTGATGCTCAGCTGCACCTGGTTGGCGATCAGCGGCTGCGACAGGGAGCGCTGCAGCAGCTCGATCTGCCCGGGCGTCTGGTTGGAGACGCCGAACGCGCGCACCTTGCCCGCGCTCTGCAACTCGTCGAAGGCGAGGGCGACCTCGTCGGGCTCGACCAGGGTGTCCGGGCGGTGGAGCAGCAGGATGTCGAGGTAGTCGGTCCTCAGAGCCTCGAGCGACTCATCCACCGAGCGCAGGATGTGCTCGCGCGAGAAGTCGAAGAAGCCGTCGCGGATACCCACCTTGGACTGGATGACCACCTGGTCGCGCTCCGCGGCAGGGATCGCGCCGGCCTCGCCGAAGCGCCGCTCGCATCCGTGACGTTCGCCGCCGTAGATGTCCGCATGGTCGAACATCGTGATCCCGGAGTCGCGGGCAGTCCGCACCAGGGTACGGATCTGCTCGTCGTCGAGGTCGGAGATGCGCATGAGGCCGAGGACGATGTTGGACGCGGTGATGTCGGTCCGGGGGAAGGTGAAGGTCTTCATGCCTTCCATCTAACCCCTCGTCAACCCCCTGGCGGCGCGGAATTCCGCGCCTACTGTCGGTGATGCTAGAGAAGGAGCACTCCGATGACCATGACGCCCGACTTCCGTGTCGCTGTTGACGATTTCGCGCAGGAGACGGGCCTCCGCCGTCGGCCCCCGGCGATCTCGGGGTACATCGTGCATGCGCTGGGCCGCGACTTCCGGGTGACCGACGAGATGGCGCGCATCTTCCTCAACCAGGTGGAGCGCGTCGCGGCGACGGATTCGTCCGCCCTCGTCGTCCTGCGCCACGAGAAGGGCGTGGAGCTCCTCCTCGTCACCGACGACAACTCGTTCTCCATCCGCACGGCCTCGTAGGCTCGTCCCGTGGAGGACGGGACCGACGGACGCGCCACGGACGACCCTGTCGTCGCCGCCATCCGAGCCGTGCTGCGTGATGCCGTGAGCACCCTGCTCGCCTCCGATGCCCGGCGGGAAGCCCTCGCGGAGTACGTGCCGGCGCGGAACGCGCTGTTCATCCGTCGGGAGCCGGTGCTGCGCCGCATCGGGAGCGTCTGGCGGCTGGGCGTGTTCCTGGTCGACGCCGAGGGCGTCCTGCGGGCCACCGGGCTGCTCGTGCGGGCGACGCCGCCGGGGCGGCCGCAGTACCAGTCGCAGTCCGCCGAGGAACGGCGGGCGCTGCGGGCGGCCGCGCAGCGCGGGCGGTTCCGCAACGGCGAGACCGTCAACTTCGGTGCCGCGGTGATCGATCTCGACCCGGCTGCTCTCGCGGCGAGCGACGGGCCGCTGTTCGTCCGGGACGGACGCGCGCTCGTGCGCTGGAGCCCTGCAGCCGGTGACACCGGGGCTCGGGCCTTCGCGGACTACGTGGGCGAGCGGGTGGACCTGCTGGCCCACCCGCCCGAGGGTGCGTGACCCGACCGGCGAGTCAGACGGCGGGCGACGGCGACGCCGGGCCCGAGCCCGAGCCCGAGTCGGAGGCGGACGCGGAGCCGTTGCTGGACCCGTTCTTGCCGGTGACCTGGTCGATCTTGCTCGACGCCTTGTCGGTCACCTTGCTGACGGTCTCGCTGACCTTCTCCCCGACGTCGGATGCGGCACGCCCGGCGAAGTCCTTCACATCGCCTTTCACGTGCTGCACGGTGTCGGACTCCGCGAACCCGCGCCACTTGCGGCGAATGTCCTCGTACGCACCGCGCCCGGCGCGCGACCCGATGACGAACCCGACGGCGACTCCTGCGGCAAAGATGATGATCTTCATGGCGTGCACCGTACGCGCCGGGCGCGGACCGCGACAGGGGCTGGCGGAGACGCGCATCCCGGGCGAGGGGATACTGTGCGCATGAACTCGGGTGCGGTTCCAGGCGGCGCGGCGATCCTCGTGGAGGGCGCGAGCGACCGAGCTGCCGTCACGGCCGCGGCGCGCGTGCTCGGCGTGGAGCTGGAGGCTGTCGGCGTCTCCGTCGTGCCGATGGGCGGCGCCATGTCGGTCCGCCGCTTCGTCGCCGAGCTCGGGCCGGGTGGCGCCGGGATGCGCCTGCGCGGTCTGTGCGACGCGGGCGAGGTGCGCTTCTTCGAGCGAGCCGGGCTCCCTTCCGAGGCGGTGTTCGTCTGCCGCCCGGACCTCGAGGGCGAACTGCTCGGCGCCCTCGGTCACGCCCGGACGGAGGAGGCGCTCCGTGAGCAGGGCGATCTCGGCCTGTTCCGGACGTTCCAGCAGCAGCCCGCGCAGCGCGTCCGGACGGCGGACCAGCAGCTGCACCGGTTCCTCGGCACCACCTCCGGCCGCAAGGAGCAGTACGGGGAGGCGCTCACCACGGCGCTGACGCCGGCGGAGCTGCCTGCGCCGCTGCGCGATGTCGTACGGGCCGCCGTCGCGGACGCCGCCCTAGGCTGAGGGGATGCCGCAGACCGACCCCGCCCTGCTCGAACGCCTGGCCGAGCTGTTCGCCGCGCGCGACCGCGACGACATGGCCCCGACGGTTCAGGCCCTCCTCGCGGTGCTAACCGAGCATCCGGACGACCCGCACGTGCTCTACGAGGTCGGCGGCGCCTTCGACACGTCCGGCGAGGAGCAGACGGCTGCCGGATACTACGAGCGCGCCCTCGACGCGGGCCTCGGCGGCGATACGCTGCGCCGCTGCCTGCTGCAGTACGGCAGCACGCTGCGCAACCTCGGCCGGTTCGACGAGTCGCTCGCCGCCCTCGATCGCGCCGTCGAGCTGTTCCCCGACTCCGAGTCGGTCCGCGTCTGGCACGCCCTCTCGCTTCACGCCGCCGGCCGGAGCGACGCGGCCGTCGCGGAGCTGATGGAAGTCGCCGCCGACCGCATCCGTACCCCCGACCTTCTCCGCTACGAGGCCGCCATCCGCGGCAACGCCGAATACTTGCGGTCGCTGGACCGCGCCTGACGGCGGCGCTAAAGAGGGTTTTCAGTCCTTGGCGCGCCCGAGGTTCGCCATTGCTCGCCTGTAGGCGTCCAGGTCGGCACGGCGGCCGACAGCGACGGCCTCGATCGCGACGGCCGTGATCCTGTCGGGTGAGTAGCGGTAGACCAGTCGATAGCGAGGCTTTCCGACACCTTCTGGATCGAAATAGAGCTTGTAGCAATCGCTCAGATCGCCGGTGGCCACACGAGCATCGAGCCGCACGCCGCTCACTTCGCCGTCCCGGACGAGCACGAGCATGTTCAGCGCCATCTTCTTCGTGGCGAGGTCCGGTAACGCATCGACATCCTCTTGGAAGCCGGGCAGGGCTTTCAGTTGCAGGGTGCGCTGCACTAGCGGTAGTCGTCCGGATCGAGTCCGACCGCGGCCGCAACCTCAGACAGCGCAATGGATTCTCCGGCGGCTGCCCTCGCGCGAGCGAGGTGAGCGATCTCGAGGTCTTCGATGACGGGGAGAAGCTCCTCGTAGAGCTCGAACGGGATCATCACGCCTTCGGGACGGCGTTGTGCACCGAACACGACCGGCTCGGCAAGGGCCCCCTGCTCCCGGAAGCGCGCCAGCGCCTTCGTCAGCGCGACGCGAGCCTCGTTCGTCGGAAGCACCGGCGGGATGTGCGAGAGGACCATTGTCATAGATTACCGCCTTTCAGTACATAAACGTGTACATGTTTCAAACCAGCTTCGCGAGTGGATAACACTCACCAGGTATGACTCGCCTGACCCGGTTTCGTGACGAGAACGGCGCATCCCTCACGGGGCGAGCAGCGCCGCGATGACCAGCAGCGACGGGACGGCGAAGATCGTGGTCAGCAGCACCACGTCGCGGGCGACCGCCATGCCGCGCTCGTAGCGGGCGGCGAAGTTGTAGACGTTCTGCGCGGTCGGCAGAGCGGCGAGGGCGACCGCCGCGAAGAGCGACTGGCCCGACAGTCCGAAGCCGAAGCGCGCGACGGCGAAGGCCACGAGCGGCATCGCCGCCGACTTGAGCACGACGGCCGTGACGATGGATGCGCGACCCGCCCCGGCCTGGAGGGGCCGGGCGCCCACCAGCGACATCCCGAACGCCAAGAGGACGAGGGGCACCGCGGCGCCGCCCAGCAGCTCGAACGGCTTGAGCACCGCATCCGGCAGCTTCAGACCGCTGACGTCGACGAGGATGCCGAGCAGCGAGGCGATGATCATCGGGTTGCGCACGGGCTGCGTCAGGATGGACCGCACCGAGACCGCTCCGCGGCTGGTCGTGTCGAGGATGGTCAGGGCGATCGGGGCGAACACGATCAACTGCAGCAGGAGGACCGGCGCGACGAACGACGCGCTGCCGAGCACGTAGACCGCGACCGGCAGGCCGATGTTGTTCGCGTTGACGTAGCCCGCGCCCAGCGCGCCGATCGTCGTCTCCGGCGCGGGGGCCCGGAAGAAGGCGCGCGACAGGGCGACGAACAGTCCGGCCGACACGACCGCCGCGACGGCCGCCACGAGCAGCTGGGCCGAGAACACGACGTGCAGGTCGGCGCGGGCCAGCGTCACGAAGAGCAGGGCCGGGTTCGTCACGAAGAACGCGATCCGGTTGAGCACGAACGGGGCGGTCGGGCCGCCGATCCGCAATCGTCCGGCGACATATCCGACCAGGATCACGAACGCGATGATCCCGAACCCGGTCAGCACGCCGCCCATCGGACCAGCGTACGGGACGGGAGGGTGCGGCTAGCGGCGGCGGGGTTCCGGCCGGGCCACGCGCACGGCGAGCGCGACGAGGAGCAGGAGGGCGGCTGCCGCGAAGGCCGTGATGGCGACCGGGGCGGAGACCAGGGTGCCGGTGAGACGCGAGACGCCGATCCAGGCGAGGCCCCAGGCGGAGGCGATCGCGGGGGCGAAGCGTCCGCGGTCCCACACGGCGAGGGCGCAGCCGATGACCGCGAACAGGGCCAGCATCGCGATGGCCCACCCGTGCGGGTTGCCGCCGAACCCGTCGAAGCCGGCCTGCTGCAGCCACGAGGCGATGTTCGCCACGGTCGCGATCATCACCCAGCCCAGGTACAGGCCGACGACGCCGTCGAAGAGCACCGCGTCGGCCGTCGACTCGGCGGGGTGGCGGCGCAGGATGACGAACGCGACGATGAGGACGACCAGCAGCGCGACGATGGCCACCACCGACAGGGCGAGCTGGCCGGCCTGCACCGAGAGGATCCAGGCGGCGTTGAGGAGCAGCGAGCCGAGCACCCAGAACCCGGCGCGGCGCTGGCGGTCGCGGGCGGCCTGCGACGGGAGCGCCTGCCAGATCGCGTAGGCGACCAGGCCCGCGTAGATCACCGACCAGATCGCGAAGGCCGGCCCGGCCGGGGCGAGGAACGTGGCGTCCGCGCTGAGGGCTCCGCCGGCCACCTCGGGGATGGGCGTCCCGCCCGCGAACCCGGAACCGACGACGGCTCCGACCAGCGCAATCACGGCGCCGGCGATGACGAGGGACTGGCGGACGCGGTCGACCGGCATGGGCCGCGCGGCGGCGAGCGTGCTCATGCCCCGCACGGTAGACCTATCGCACGGCCGTCGCCAGCACCACCGTCGCCCCCACCTCGTCGTCCGCCTCGACGCTGGTCCGCAGCCCAGAGGCCGCGAACAGGGCCGCGGACGCCTCCGCCTGCTCCTCACCCGCCTCGATCAGCAGGGTGCCTCCTGGAGCGAGCCAGGACGACGCCTCCGCGGCGATCCGGCGGTGCAGGTCGAGGCCGTCCGGTCCACCGTCCAGCGCGACGCCCGGCTCGTAGTCGCGCGCCTCCGGCGGCATCAGCGGGATCGCGGCGGTCGGCACGTAGGGTGCGTTCACGGCCAGCACGTCCACGCGGCCACGGAGGGCGGCGGGGAGGGCATCGAACAGGTCCCCTTCGAAGACGCGGTCCGCCGCGAGGTTCTGCCGGGCGCACGCCACGGCGGCCGGGTCCACGTCCGACGCGAACACCTCCGCATCGGGGACGGAGGACGCGACGACGGCGCCGATCGCGCCCGCTCCGCAGCACAGGTCGAGGACGACGGCACGGCCCGACCGCTCCATTGCGTCGCGCGCAAGCCCGGCGGCCCTCCGCGCCAGCAGTTCGGTGCGGCGGCGGGGCACGAACACTCCGGGCCCGATGCGCAGCCGCAGGCCGCCGAACTCGACCCAGCCGAGCAGCGGTTCGAGCGGCTCGCCGGCGACCCGGCGGGAGACGAGGCGCTCCAGCTCGGCGGACGAACGAGCAGCTTCGGTGAGCAGCCGCGCCTCGTCCTCCGCGAAGACGCAGCCTGCCGCCCTCAGGCGCGCGACGATTCCAGCATCCGGTTCGGGCACGCCGTCATGCTAGCGGCGCGGAAGCCCGGGGCGCGGTCGCCCGGGGATCAGTACGGCTGCGCCGCCAGCAGCCGGGCCAGGTGCGCCGCGTTGTTCGCGACCGTCGCGTTCGTGCCCGCGACCGACTCCGGCGTCTCGTCCAGGTCCTTGTAGTCGACCGAGCCCATCGCCTCGCCGTTCCAATACGTGGCGCCCTGCGAGGGGATGCTGAAGCCGACGTCGTTGAGCCCCTGGAACAGGTCGGCGATGATCGCATGCGCACCGTCCTCGTTGCCGACGACGCCCACGATGGCGACCTTGCCCTCCACCAGGGGACGGCCGTCCTCGTCGGTCTCGGACAGCTCCGCATCCAGCCGCTCCAGCGCCCGCTGCGCGACCGACGAGAGGTGCCCCATCCACGTCGGCGTGACGATCAGCAGGATGTCCGAGGCGATCACCTGCTCGCGGATCTTCGGCCATTCGTCGCCCTCGCCCTCGTCCAGTTCGACGCCGGGCTTGATGTCGTAGTCGACGAGCCGGACGGCCGTGCCCGTCACGTCGTGGGTGGCCAGCTCGTCCAGCAACTGCCGGGCGAGGAGCTGGCTGCTGGACTCGTTCGGCGACGGCTTCAGCGTGCAGACGAGGGCGAGCGCGGTCAGGGGACGGTTCTCATCGGTCATGCCGCGGAGTGAACGCGCCCCCGGCGAAAACCGCAACCGGTTCCCCCGCGACCTTGACCTTATGCCCAGGTGACCGTATGGATGGGTGATGAAGCGCATCTACTATGCAAGCGGTTCGCTCCTGACGGGAGACGACATCGCCGACGTCCTGGTGCGCTTCGCTGCCGCACTGGCCCACAAGAATGACGCCGCGGAGGTTCACGCTCCGGTGGTCATCGAGGGCGGTGGGACGGGCGAGGCGCTCATGCTGCTCGGGCCCGCGTCACAGATCCTCGCCGAAGACGAGCCGTACTCCGGTCCCGAACTGCTCGACGAGCCGTTCGTCGCCGAGTTCGAGGACAAGATCGCCGCCCTGGGACCGCAGAAGGCCACCTACGTCGAACACGGGACCGACGACATGCCCGACCTCGACTACGACCTCCTCTGACCGCCGCGCGGGGCGGCGCGTTTCGCGAATACGCGAGTGCACCTGGCGCAACCCGATTCGCCGCGTACTATCGGGCGAGTAACCGACGACCGGGAGAGGGTAATGCAGGTGTTCCACGTCTACATCGACGACCTGAGGTTCACCTTCGTCGACCGCGCGCCGGTCGAGGAGCTGAAGAGCAGGGTCGTCGAAGCGAGCAGGAACGACGGCGACTTCGTCTCCATCACGCAGTCCAGTCGTCCGCCGAGCGAGATCTTCGTCACCAGCCAGACGAAGGTGCGCATCGAGACCGCGACCATCCCGCGCGACCCCGTCTCCACCGGCTCGGCCGCCGGCGAGGACGACGACGACGCGTTCTGGTTCGACTTCGACTCCCTGGCCTGAGGGCCCGCTGAGGCCCGCCAGGCCTTCGGCGGCGTAAGTCAACCGCTTCCGGCCACCACGACGGAGGGGGATGCTCGTCTCATGCCGACCTCCCTCTGGCTCGAGACCTCCCCGTCCATCCCCACCGACTCGTTCGAGTGGGACGGGCACTACGACACGATCGTCGTCGGCGCCGGCCTGACCGGCCTCGCCACGGCGCTGATGCTCTCGCGCTCCGGGATGCGGGTGCTCGTCCTGGAGGCGCGCACCGTCGGCGCGGTCACCACCGGCAACACGACCGGCAAGGTGAGCCTGTTGCAGGGCACGACGCTCTCCTCGATCCGCCGTCATTCCTCCGACGCGGTGCTCTGCGCCTACGTCGACGGCAACACGGCCGGCCAGGGGTGGCTGCTCGACTTCCTCGAGGAGCAGCGGGTGCCGTTCGAGATGCGCGACGCCGTCACGTACGCGACGACGCTGGACGGACTGGACAAGCTGGATGCGGAGCTCGCCGCAGCGCGCGTGGCCGGCCTGGACGCGGTCGAGGAGCGGAGCACGGAGCTGCCGTTCCCGGTCGAGGGGGTGCTCAAGCTGGGCGGTCAGGCCCAGGTGCATCCCCTCCGGGTGCTGGCCGCACTGGCCGCCGAGTTCCGCCGCCTGGGCGGGCGGATCGTCGAGGGCGAGCGCGTCACCGATGTGTCGGCGTCGAAGCCGGCGGTCGTCACGAGCACGTCGGGGACGTCGCGCGCGGACCAGGTGATCCTCGCGACGGGGACGCCCATCCTGGACCGCGGCCTGTACTTCGCGAAGGTCGAGCCGACGCGGTCGTACGTCACCGCCTACCGCGTGCCGGGCGACATCCCGCAGGGGATGTACCTCTCGGCCGACGCGCCGACGCGCTCGCTCCGCACGGCCGCGGCTGCGGACGGCTCGGAACTGCTCCTCGTCGGCGGCAACGGCCATCCCGCCGGGCGCGCCGACTCGCCGGCGGAGAAGCTCGCCGATCTGTCCGCGTGGGCGGAGCGCACGTTCCCGGGCGCCGAAAGGACGCACTGGTGGGCGGCGCAGGACTACCGGTCCGCCAACCGCGTCCCGTTCGTCGGCTGGCTCCCCCGCGGCCGCGGCCGCGTCTACCTCGCGACCGGGTACGACAAGTGGGGCATGACGAATGCGATCGCCTCGGCGCTCAGCCTCACCGCCGACCTGACCGGCGAGACGCTCGAATGGGCGCGGGTAATGCATCACCGCGTGACCCGGCCCGTCGACATCGCCTCGGGCGTCGCGATGAACGCGGGCGTCGGCAAGGCGGCCGTGACGGAATGGGCGGCCGCGCAGACCGCACCGGAGCTCGGCGACGAGCCGGTCGCCGAGGGCACGGGCGTGGTCGGCCGCCGGGGCCGCACGCCGGTCGCCGTCTCCACGGTCGAGGGGACCACCTGCGCCCTGACGGCGGTGTGCACGCACCTCGGCGGCGTGGTGCGCTGGAACGACGCGGAACTCTCGTGGGACTGCCCGCTCCACGGCTCGCGCTTCGCGCCGGACGGAACGGTGCTCGAGGGTCCGGCGACTCAGCCGCTGGGGACGGCCCCGGCCGCGCCCGCGGACGCCACGGCGGGCGACGGCGCCCCCGGTGGGGCGGCTCGTCAGGCCTAGTCAGCCTGCGCGGGCCGGGAGTAGGGTCGCGGCATGACGATCCCTGACGACGAGAGCACGCCGCGCCCCGCCGGATCCACCGGGCCCGGCGAGCCGACGACCCCGCCGCCCGCACCCGACGCTGCGCCGGCCGCGCCCGCCGCGACGCCCGCTGAGCCGGTCGAGCCGCCCGCGCCGGCCGGCCAGGGCTTCCCGGCCGCGCCCCCGCCGCCTCCCGCGTACCCGGGGGCAGCCGCGTCCGGCTACCCGGCCGGCGCTCCGCTCGCGGACCCGACCGCGCCGCCGCGCAACGTCAACATCGCCTTCTGGCTCTTCGTCGCCGGCGCCGTGCTCAGCGTCATCAGCGGGATCATCACGATCGTGGCGATCGGCTCGCAGCGCGCCGACTTCCTGGAGGCCGTGCGCGAATCCAACCGGAACGGCTCGGCCAACCCCGAGAGCGTCGCCGACGCCGTCATCGCCGGCGCCACCACCTGGGCGATCATCACCCTGATCTTCTGGGCCGTGGCGCTCGTCCTGTTCGCGTTCTTCATGCGCCGCGGCGCGAACTGGGCTCGGATCGTGCTGACCGTCCTCACCGTCCTGTCGCTGCTGAACATCATCAACGGCTACGGTGCCGGGTTCCTCCAGTTCGCGCTCGCCGTCGTCGGCGTCATTCTCATCTGGCTGCGCCCGTCGAACGAGTGGTTCGCGGCGGTCAAGGCGGCGAAGGCACCCCGCGCCTGACCCGTCGCCGCGCGCGTACACTCGCGGCATGGACGTTCGGGAGGTCGCCGGCGAGCTGTATGCCGCTGCCCCCGGCGACTTCATCGCGCGTCGCAACGCGGCCGCGGCGCAGGCCGACCGCCCCACCGCCAAGGAGATCAAGGCGCTGCGCAAGCCGTCGGCCTCGGCCGCGGCGGTGAACGCGCTGATGCGCGAGCATCCCGACCTGGTCGGCGACGTGCTCGACATCGGAGCACGGATGCGCGACGCCTTCGCCGCGCGCGACCGTGCCGAGATCCGCTCGCTCACCCAGGAGCGTCAGCGGATGCTGCAGCGCGCCACCGAGGGGCTGGGTCTCAGCCCGGCCGTCCAGCGCGAGGTGGAGGAGACCCTCCAGGCGGCGGTCATCGACCCGGCCGCGGCGGCTGCGGTGCGCAGCGGGATGCTCGTCCGCGCCCTCGAGTCGACCGGGCTGGAGCAGGTCGACGTGTCGGATGCGGTGGCCCTCCCCATCGAGATCGAGGACTTCCCGACGCCGTCACCGCGGTCGAAGCGGTCCGGTTCCGGACGGTCCGCGGCAGCCGGCGACGATCGGCAGGACGACGAAACGCCTGCCGAGCAGGAGGAGTCGGCCAGCGAGCGCCGCGAGCGGCAGCGCCGCGTCCGCGCCGCCGAGAAGGCGGTCGAGCGCGCCCGGGCGGACGCCGACGCGATCGACGACGAGCTCGACGAGACGGTGGACCGCCGGGGTGACCTCGAAGGGGAGCGCGAGCGGCTCCAGCGACGCCTGCAGCGCATCCTGGACGACCTCAACGAGGTGCGCGCGGCCGAGCGTGAGCTGCGCGGCCGGCTCTCGGAGGCGCAGCACGCTGTGCGGGATGCCGAGAAGGCGCTGCGAGACGCGCGCGACGACTGACCGGCAGGTGCCCTTTCGCGCAGGTCAGCCGACCCAGCGCGCGAGCAGCTCGTCCCAGTCGGCCTGGTAGCGGCCGAGCCCGAAGCGCTCGAGCGCCCACTCCCGCGCCCGCTCCCCGGTCTCCGCGCCGCGACCGGGGTCGTCGACGAACGCCCGCACCGCGTCGTGCAGCTCGGCCGGGTCGGTGGAGACGACGCCCACCCCCGGGACGACCGCGCGGCGCGCATCCGTCGCATCCAGCGCGACCACCGGGACGCCGGCCGTCATCGACTCCAGGAGGGACAGCCCGAGGGAGGTCCACCGGTTGGGGTGCACGTAGACGCGCCGGCGGCCCACCTCGGCGAACAGGCGCGGTGCCTCGATGTCGCCGGCCGCGACCACCCGGTCGGCCCCGACGCCCAGCGCCTGGGCGAGCCCGTCCACCTGCATCCCGAACACGTCGACCGGGGCGACCGCCGCGAACCCGCCGAGCAGGTCCGACCCGGTCACCCGCCACCGTCGCACCGGTTCGTTGATGACCGCCGCCGCCCGCGGGAGCTCGCCCGTGAAGAAGTTGCCGTAATCCACGACACCGTGCTCGATGACGGTCGTCCGGGTCGATCCCGTGTCCCAGAAGAGCGCGTTGAAGTGCGTGACGTGCGCGATCATCACGTCGTCGCGGTCGGCGAGCGGATGCCGCGAGTTCGGGACGCTGTCCTGCGGTGTGTTGTGCTCGACGAAGACCACCGGCACGTCGACGCCGGGTCTGCGGCCGGTGAGCCGCTCCACCAGGTCGAACTCCTCCAGCCGCTGCAGGATCACCGCGTCGAACGGGGTCGACGCGAGCTCCGCCTCGGGGACGTCGACCACGTTGGCCGGCCAGTCGCGAGCGCCGACTCCACCGCCGCCCTCCGCATCCAGCGGCAGCAGGTACGTGTGCCGGCCGCGGACGAAGGCGTCCATCCACCCGCCGTGGACCTGCCAGACCAGCAGCCGCAACGCGCGGCTCACAGCTGCGACCCGGGGCCGGGGTGGCCCCGGACCTCGAGCGGGCCGGTCTCCGGAGCGGGGCCGTCCTGGTCCTGGCCCGCCGGAACGCCGGCGTGGGTGTGCCCGGCGACCCCGTGCGCGGCGGTGTGGGGCTCCTTCTGCGCGCACAGCTTGCCGCAGTACGAGCAGATGTAGCCGTCACCGAGCCGCGCCTCGCCGTCCAGGCGGTACTCGAGCACCTCGTCGCCACCGATCAGGACGAACTCGACGAAGGCCGGTCGCTCCAGCGACGGGATGGGCACCTGCATCCGCGCGAACGGCCGCCGTTCGTCGTCCAACGGCACCCAGAGCTTGTCCGGCTCCGGTCCGAAGATCGAGCCGGCTTTGTCCACCCGCGCAGGCTGGTGGTCGTCACGGACGTGAAGGATGTGGCCCGCGCGGATCATGTCGCGGGGCAGGGCCTGATACGACTCCGGGATGCCGTAGGCGATGGTCCCGCGCCGCAGCCGGGCGAAACCCTCCTCGGTGTCGTCGCCCATCACGATGAACGGGGGCGCCTCCGGCCGCCGCAGCACGATGGCCGTCCCACCCGACGGGCTGTCGGAGATCAGCTGCAGCACGGCGCTCGCGGCGACGGTCGTCTCGGTTCCGGGCTCCACGTCGACCGCCTCAGGCATGCGCCACCGAGACGAGCTCCGCCTCCCGGCGCCCGAGCTCGGCGTCGAAGCGGGCGCCCCAGACCCGGTCCGCCTGCTCGATGAGGCACTCGGCCAGTCGGCCGACGACCTCGACATCGGCGATCAGGGCCTCGCCGTCCGGGCCGCGCCCGGCCACGGTGCCGCGCAGCAGCCAGGCGAAGCGGTCGGGCCGGGAGCCGTCCTGCGGGGCGTGACGCGGGGCCGGCAGACGGCTGATCTGGCGGGCGATCCACTCCACGCGCGGCAGCGTCCACCAGGGCTCGGCGTCGAGCGGATGCGCGCTGAGGCCGGGCAGCGGCAGGCCGCTCTCGGCATCCACCGACCCGTCCTCCAGGTCTGAGGCGTAACCGGCGGAGTAGCGGACGTACAGCCCCGGCGTCTCGGCGAGCAGCCGCTCGACCTCAGAGAGCTGATACAGCACGGGAACCTCCAACGGGGATGGCGTCGTTCGTGTCGGCGACGCGGTAACGGCACTCCATCCGGGTGCGCGAGACCAGTTCGTAGTCGTGCCACGACGGTCGATCGAGCGACGGGATGGGGATCCTGACATGAGCGGGCGCCTCGCCGTCCGCGTCCAGGGGGACGAAGACGATGACGTCCGTCGCCCCGAACACCGAGGCGGAGCAGGCGAAGCGCGCGGGGGCGTGGCTGTCTGAGGTGACCACCACCGCGGGGTCGGACTCCGCCGGGTACTCGTCGCGCGGCTGCTCCCGGTACGGCTCGCTGAGCCCGTGGACGCCCGTCCCTCGCCGCATACGGACGAAGAGGTCGCGTCCGCCGAACACGTCCAACCGGAGGGAGGAGGGGACCGGCCCCTCCGCCAGAACGGCGACGGGAGTCCGGGCTCGGCGCGGCAGCATCATAAGCACCGCACTCGCCGTCATATCGCCCATGCAAGCAAAGCTAAGGCGGACCCTCCGGAAAAGCAGGGGATTGACGAAGCGCTCGAACCGTGCCCCCCATTCAGGGCATGTGGTGGGCGATCTCGTCCTCGGCCATGATGACCATCCCGCCGGTGCGCTGCGACGTGTGCATCAGCGCTTCGAGCCACTGGGGGTTGATCGCCGGGGGACGGCTGCCGCTGAACTGGAACGCCAGCGGGACCTCGCGGCTGATCCAGAGCGAGACGCGCCCGGAGCCCTGCTCGACCGGCACATCCCAGTTCAGCAGGAAGCTCTCGTGACGCCGCAGCTTCGCGACGATCGCGAGCTTGACGTGGCTGAGTACGCGGTCATCGAGGTCGTACTCCTGTCCGGCGCCGTAGACGAGTTTTCCCATAACCTCATAGTGCCTTAAGGCGGCACCGAAATCCTTTCGTGTCAGGGGGATTGACACCGGTCCCAGACCGTGGTTAAACCGGTTCGACCCGCTGGCCGGTCGTGCGGAGGCGGTCGCGCAGCACCTCGACGTCGACGTCCTGGACGTCGTCCCCGCGCCCCGCGGCGAGCGCCGCCGCGACACCGGCGGCCTGCCCCAGCATCATGTACTGCGGCTCCATCCGGACCGAGGCGAACGCCACCGCCGACGCGGACAGGCAGACCGGTACCAGCAGGTTGACCGCATCCACCCGGCGCGGCACGAGCGACGCGTACGGGATGCCGTACAGCGGCACGGGCACCGAGAGGTAGCCCTCGGTGAAGACCGTGCCGATCGGCTCGGGATGCTCGTAGACCCACCGCCAGACCCGCTGAACCTCGCGGACGTCGATGTGGTACGACCCGAGGGCCACCGTGTCGGACGGGATCGCCCCCGCCAGGAGGTCGTGCTCGGTGAGCACACGCTCGCCCAGCATCCGCCGCGCCTCCCGCACGTACAGCTGGTGCGGGAGGTGCCCCGTGTCCGCGAACTCGCCGCGCGGCAGCCCCCAGCGCGCCAGCTCGCGGCGGATGCCCGCGGTCACGGCCGGGTCGTGCGAGAGGAAGTAGAGGAAGCCGCGCGTGTGCGACAGGTGGTGCAGGCGCAGCTCCTCCCGCCGCTCGGGGGAAGCGTCCGGGTACTCCCATGCCGAGCCGTCCAGCACGCTCAGCGACACCGGACCCAGCGAATTGCCGTCGGCCATCCCGCCCGGAAGGTTGGGCTCGAGGCCGAGCATCGCCCCCGCCGAGCGCTCGACGCCCTCGCGGCGATCGCGCGCGAACAGCCGTCGCCCGAGCTCCCAGTACTCCTCGTCGTAGTCGTCCGGCCGTTCGAACGGGATGCGGTCGGCCGCGGTCGTCAGGCAGACCCGGTATCCGTACGACATCACGCCGCCGTCGCCCTCACCGATGCCCGCGAGCAGGCGGTCGTGCAGTTGCGGCAGGATGCGGCCCTCGACCCGGCCCGTCGGGTCGCCGGCGAAGGGAGAGACCCAGGGAGGCATGTTGTGCATCCCGGGCAGCAGCTCCTGCCGTCCGGCGAACCGTTCGCCGTACAGCGAGCGGTCCTCACGACCCACCCGGTAGGGCACGCCCGCGGCCGCCAGCAGGTCGCCCTCGTAGCTCGCGTCGATGAACACTGCGCCCTCGACCCGGCCGGCGCCCGCGACCATGACTGCCCGGAGCTCGCGGCCGTCGCGGCCGTCGTGGCCGCGGTGTCCGTCGCGTCCGCCGCGTCGCTCCGCCGTCTCGACCCCGAGCAGGCGGGCGTCGAACTCCACATCGACCCCGGCGCGCTCGAGCCAGCGGCGGAAGATCCCCTCCGCCACGTGCGGCTCGGGGCCGGCGTAGCGTCCGGGCGCGGTTCCGTAGTGCTCGGCGATGTCCGCGCGCAGCCGTGCCGCCGCTCCGCCCAGCGCCCGCGCGTCGCCGACGTCGGTGTAGCCGAGGCCGCCCGACGTCATCCCGCCCAGGTGCCGCCCCGGCTCGAGCAGCAGGACGCGCGCGCCCGCCTCCCCCGCGGCGACCGCCGCGGCCACGCCCGCCGACGTGGCGCCGTACACGACGACGTCCGCGGAGCGGGTCATGCGCCCGCGCGCTCCGAGAACTGCGGCAGCAGGTCGCCGCCGGTCTCGAACAGCCCGCGCTCCAGGGCGGTGACCAGGTCCCACTGGCCGACGAGCGGATGCGCGAGCAGCGCCATCCGGACCAGGCGTCGGTCGCCCGTCACGGCGGCCCGAGCGGCCAGCCGCTCGTAGGCGCTGACGTGCTGGATGAGGCCGAGCAGCTCCGGCGCGACCGGCTCCTGCGGCAGCGGCGTCGCGCCCGACGCATCCACCCGGCACAGGGTCTCCACCACGTCGTCGTCGGCGAGCCCGGCGATCAGGCCGTCGTTGCGGACGTTCACGACGTGGTTGTCGCCCGTTCCCGCCACGAGCGAGGCGAGCAGCGCGGTCGCCGCCTCGCTGTAGAAGGCGCCGCCACGAGCCTCCAGCTGCGGCGGCTTGGTGTCGACGCGCGGGTCCGCGTACAGCTGCAGCAGTTCGCGCTCGACGTCGGCGACGACCGTCGCGCGGGGCGTGCCCGCCTTCATCTCCGCCACGGTCGCGTCGTGCGCGTAGTAGTACTTCAGGTAGTACGACGGCAGCACACCGAGGTCGCGGATCAGCTCGCCCGTTACGCCGCCGCGTCGGCCCAGCTCGTCGGAGCGCTCAGCGATCATGCGCGGGAGCACATCCTCGCCGTCCACGCGGATGTGGCGCACCCATGACAGGTGGTTCAGCCCGACCGGGTCGACCTCGACGCGGTGCGGCT
Organism: Leifsonia sp. 22587; assembly: GCF_052044215.1. Taxonomy (NCBI): domain Bacteria; kingdom Bacillati; phylum Actinomycetota; class Actinomycetes; order Micrococcales; family Microbacteriaceae; genus Leifsonia; species Leifsonia sp. 22587. The sequence continues at coordinate 432,237 of NZ_JBQENB010000003.1, read as the reverse complement.
CCACCCCGTGCTCTCGGGCGATCCAGCGCTGCACGCCGATCGCGAAGTTGCACAGCCCGATGGCGTTGTGACCGTCGTCGAGCAGCGCCCGGGTGTTGATGCCGACCGGGTTGGTGAAGTCGACGACCCACGCACCCGGGTTCGCTTTGTCGCGGGCCTCGCGCGCGATGTCCAGCACCACCGGGACGGTCCGCAGCGCCTTGGCGAGCCCGCCGGCGCCGGTGGTCTCCTGCCCGACGCAGTCGCACGCGAGCGGGAACAGCTCGTCCTGCAGGCGCGCGCGCTGCCCGCCGACCCGGAGCTGGATGAGCACCGCATCCGCCCCCTCGATCGCGGCGGTGCGATCGGTCGTCAGGCTCACCGGGACGTCGGCGCCCTGCCGCGCGAGCATCCGGCGCACCATGCCGCCCACGATCTCCAGCCGGGGACCGTCGACGTCCATGAGCCACAGCTCGTCGACCGTGAGGCGCTCGCGCTCTTTCCAGAGGCCGGAGACCAGCTCGGGCGTGTACGTGGAGCCGGCGCCGATGACGGTGACCTTCATCGGGGGTCCTTTCGTTCGGGGGGTTGGGTGGGGGTGATTGCCGGGAGGTCGGGAGTGTTCTCCGGGAGGTCGGGCGCGGCGGGGAGGTCGGGAGCGGCGAGGAGGTCGTTGGCGGCGAGCCGGTCGGGAGCGGGGCGCTCCGCAGCGGCGGCGCGCTCGGGAGCGAGCGGGCGGCCGGGGGCGGCCGGGAGGTCGGCGGCGCGGTCGCGTAGTGCGCGGACCAGGCCGTCGACCGGACGGAACGCGAGCGGCCGCGGGTCGAAGCCCAGCGCGCGCAACCCCTCGGACACTGCGGTGCGGAACCCCTCGTCCGCGAACAGGCCGCCGGCCAGCGCCGCCGGCGTACCCGGCGGGACGTGCACCTCCGCGCCCCACGCACCGCGCGTCACCACACCGGCGAGCAGTACGGCCTCGCGGGCGGCGCGACCCATGAGCTCCGTCGCGACGGGATCACCCTCCGCGGCAGCGCGTGCGACCGTCGTCGCCAGCGCGCCGACCTGCTTCATGCTGACGCGTCCGTCCCGGATGCTGCGGGCGAGGGACACCGTGTCGGGCACGCCCGTCTGCGCGAGGACCAGCGCCAGCAGCGCCGTCTCCGGCCCGCGGCCGTCCTCGGCGCGCGCGGCAGCACGTACCGCCTCGCGCCCCAGTTCGTCACCGCCGCCCCAGTCCCCGCTCACCCATCCGAGCGCCGGAACGGTCGCTACACCGAGCGGCCCGCGTGCGACCGCGTTCAGCCCGGCGCCGCACACGACGGCGAGCGCGTCGCCCGCCCCGCCGCCCGCTTCCAGTACGGCAACCGCGTCGCCGACGACCTCGATCTCGGCATTCGGGAAAAGCCCCGCCAGGGCCCAACCGTGCACCGTCTCATCGCCAGGGAAGTCCAGCCCCGCGATCGCCGCCGACACCCAGGCGACCCGCTCCGGCTGGATGCCCCGCTCGGCCACCACATCCCGCACCGCTGCGACGACCGCCTGCGGCCCGGACCCGCTGCCCCCGCCGATCGCGCGCATCCGCTCGACCAGCCCGTCAGCCCCATCCCGGACGCGCTCCAGCACGACGACCTCGGTCTTCGAGTTGCCGCCGTCGATCGCGACGGCCAGGGCCGGCTCATCGGCTCGGTTCGGGAAGGTGGTCAGCATCGGTCCTTTCGCCGCGCCCATCCTGCCGCAAATATGGGATCGTTTCCACCCTCGCTTTCTGGCGGCCTGCGCAGGCGGTGCGCCATTCGTGCCGAATGTCGCCTTCCCAGCCCGCCATCCCGACATTCGTGCCGAACGTGCTCCCGCCGCCGGCCATCCCGCACTAGCGGGGATATCCCCTGTGGAGGCCGCCACCTCAACATTCGTGCCGAATGCCGCCTCCCCAGCCCGCCATCCCGACATTCGTGCCGAATGTGCTCCCGCCTCCGCCGAAGATTTGTGCCAAATCGCGGGAAACGGGCCGCCATAACCACGATGTGTGCCAAATCTCGGGACGACCGCGCCTAACCGCGTCGCGGCGGGATTCGTGCCGAATGTCGCCTCCACAGTTCGCCACCCCGACATTCGTGCCGAATGTCCACTGCTCGGAGGCCCTGGCCAGACACGCGCAGAAGATTTGTGCCAAATCGCGGGAAGGGGCCCGCGATAACCACGATTTGTGCCAAATCTCGCGCGAGGCGGGGCGGACGCGCCGCTACAGCGCGCGGGGCGCCGCGGTGGAGCCGCGGGGCAGCACCTGCGCCTCGAGGACGATCGTCTGCGGTTCGGCCGCCGGGTCCTTGAGGCGACCGAGCAGGCGGTCGAGGGCCGTCTCGCCGAGGGCGACGGCGTCCTGCGCGACCGCGGTGATGCCGGGGCTCACCATGCTCATCCACTCGGAGTCGTCGAACGAGACGACACTGACGTCCTCGGGGATGCGCAGCCCCAGGTCGTTCGTTGCCCGCCACACGCCCTCCGCCAGCAGGTTGTTCGCGGCGAAGATGGCGGTCGGGTGGTCGCGGCGGGCGAGGATGTCGATGGCCGACTTGCGGGCGCCGTCGGCGTCCCATCCCGTCGAGATCACGAGTGACGGGTCCGCCGCGATCCCCGAGCCCTCGAGCGAGCTGCGGTAGCCGGCGGCGCGCTCCCCACCGGTTGTCCAGGTGGTCTCATCGATGAACAGCGCGATGCGGCGGTGGCCGAGGTCGATGAGGTGGTCGGTCATCCGCTTGGCGACGCCCGAGTTATCGATGATGACCGCGTCGCAGCGTCCCGCCGAGAACTGGCGGTCCGCCTCGATGACGGGGATGTGTTGCCGCATCAGGTAGTCGGACACGTCGCCGGAGAGCGGGGTGACGATCACGCCGGCGACGCGGGTGGCGACGAAGGCGCGTGCCGCATCCATCTCGGCCTCGGTGGATCCCTGATCGTCGACCAGCATCATCGTGTAGCCCTCGCGGCGTGCACGCGCGGCGATGCCGGCGGCGAGGTCCGCGTAGAAGGCGTTCCGCAGGTCGGAGATGAGCACGCCGATCGTGCGGCTGTCCTGCTTGCGCAGGCTGCGGGCCATCGCGTGCGGGACGTAGCCGAGGGACTCTGCGGCCGCCACCACGCGCTCGCGCACGCCCGCGGCGACGTAGCCTTCGCCGCTCAGAGCACGGGATGTGGTGGACTGCGACACCCCCGCCGCCAGCGCGACATCCTTCAGCGTCGCGCGGCGCGGAGCCCCCTCCGCGTCGTTCTCGATCATGGGCACCCTTCTCGCGCGGGACTGTCGCGCGCCGGAGCGCCGGGACGCCCGGCGAAATCCACCATAACGGTCACCGCGCGACCGCGCCTCCCGGGTCCCGCTCGCGTCGTCACAGCGCCCCCTCCCGCGCGGCGCCGCGACGCCGGACACCGCCTCACCGCGTCCCCCGCGTGCCGGGCGCCGGGATGCGAGACCGGACCGCGCCACGCCCCGCACCGCGAGGCGACACCAGCGGCAGTGCGTCCCGCCTCCGCGTCGCCGCACGGCACCGCGCATCCCCCTGACTCCGCCGCCGCACCGGTGTACCGTTCGCGTCACACAGAGCAGTTCCCCCGTCGGCGTCGCCCACACAGCCGGGACGGGTCCGCCGCGCAGGTCGGCTCAACCCGGGAATGGCCCGGGTTCGGTTGCAGGCCCGGGCGCGAGGACTTATAGTCGCAGCTATGTGGTAACGATGCCACACCGCGCCGATGGAGGCGGGGGACGGATCGAAAGGGTGGCGATGAGGATCACCGAGCTCGATGACGCGACGCAGGGAGGCCGCTGATGGCCGTCCTGACCGACGCATCGCGCAGCAAGACCCGAACGGGTGACCGCAAGCCGGAGAAGAAGACGCGGGCGAAGAAGTACAACAAGCGCGAGGCCATCGCGGGTTACCTCTTCATCAGCCCCTGGATCATCGGCTTCCTGGTGTTCACCCTGGGCGCGATGCTGTACAGCCTCTTCATCTCGTTCAGCAACTACAACCTGGCGACCAACAGCGCGAGCCCCGCCGGGTTCGACAACTACTCTGAGCTGTTCAACGACCCCAAGGTCGCCCTGTCGCTCGGCAACACGCTGTTCTACGCCGTGATGGCGGTGCCGCTCGAGATCATCTTCGCGCTGCTGCTCGCTCTCCTGCTCAACTGGGTGGGACGAGGAGCCGGCGTGTTCCGCACCATCTACTACCTGCCGAAGATGACGCCGGCGGTGGCGACCGCATCCATCTTCCTGCTGCTGCTCAACGGCAACACCGGCGCGATCAACCGCTTCCTCGCGCTGTTCGGCATCGAGGGCCCGCAGTGGCTGATCGACCCGAACTGGGTGAAGCCGTCCATCGTCCTGATGACCCTGTGGGGCGTCAGCGGCACGATGGTGATCTTCCTGGCAGCGCTCAAGAACGTCCCGCAGGACCTCTACGAAGCCGCATCCCTCGACGGCGCCGGCCCCATCCGGAAGTTCTTCACCATCACCATCCCGATGATCTCCCCGGCGATCTTCTTCAACGTGGTGGTGCTGACGATCGCGGCGCTACAGGTGTTCGACCAGGCGTATCTGCTGTTCTGGCGAGATCAGACGAACGCCTCGCCGGACTCGTCGCTGTTCTACGGCGTCTATCTGTTCCAGCAGGCGTTCCGGCAGTTCAACTTCGGCTTCGCCGCCGCCATGGCCTGGCTGCTGTTCGTGATCATCCTCCTCATCACCCTGGTGCAGGTGAAGGTCAGCAACCGGCTCGTCTACTACGAAGGAGACAAGTGATGTCGTCCACGACGCAGTCCACTGCCGCCGCGGCCCTCGCCCCGCTCGCCTCCGAACTGGAGGCCGCCCAGCTGGAGAGCAAGGGCACGCCGACCGGCCGCGGCCCCGGGGAGAAGCCCGTCGGCAACCGCTGGTACAAGCCCAAGTCGATCATCGGCAAGACCGTGCTGTGGATCATCGCGCTCGGCTTCACGCTGCTGTTCCTGTACCCGTTCGCCTGGTTGCTCGCGGCGAGCCTCAAGCCGCGGCAGGAGGTCTTCGACAACTCGCTGTGGCCGAAGACGTTCACCCCGCAGAACTACGTCGAGGTGTGGAACCAGCTGCCCCTCCTCTCGTGGATCGGCAACAGCGTCGTCATCGCGGTCCTCGCCGCCGGCCTGGTCGCGATCTCGAGCTCGATCGTGGCGTTCGGCTTCGCGTACTTCAAGTTCCCCGGCCGGACGCTGCTGTTCGGCCTGGTGCTCGCGACGATGATGCTGCCGGGCGCGGTGACGATGGTGCCGCAGTACCTGATCTGGAAGAACCTGGGCCTGGTCGGCACGTGGATCCCCCTGTTCGGGATGAACCTGTTCGGCTCGGCGTTCTACATCTTCCTGCAGCGGCAGTTCTTCATGGGGCTACCGCGTGAACTGTTCGAGGCCGCGCGCCTCGACGGCGCCAGCTACTGGAAGCTGTTCACCCGCATCGCGATGCCGCTCAGCATCCCCTCGTTCATCATCATCTTCCTGTTCGAGTTCCAGGCCAGCTGGAACAACCTGCAGGCGGCTCTGATCTACCTGAACGCGGGAGGCGTCGAAGGCTTCACGGTCCCGCTCGGCATCTCGTACGCGATGACGACGTTCAGCCCCACCAACGGCGGACACGGCGACTACCAGTACGTCATGGTGGCCGCGCTGATTGTGACGCTGCCCATGCTGCTCCTGTTCGGTTTCGGCCAGCGCTACTTCATCGAAGGTGTGGCCACGCAGGGCCGCAAGGGCTGATCCCGATCCCGGATGCCGGGCGCGGTCGGACATATGGTCCGCCGCGCCCGGTGTTGTTTTGAGGGGGCGCGCGATGCCGGGCAACGGTGCGCGCGGCGGCTGGGCGCGGGTGTGATTGGATGCGCGGAGCACGCGGTCGAGCTGCGGTGGATGCGCGCAGCGCGGAGGTGGCCACGGACGCCCGCGTGCGGTGGCCATGGCGGGTCCGCGCGAGGTGCACCTCATTGCAGCAGACACGCCGACGAGTCCACAACAAGGTGCTTGTCGGCGATGGGATGCGCCGCGTGCACCCCGCGCCTGGCGCGCCCGACAGCCGCTCGAGTCGTGAGTAGGTGCGCGAATCGCGCGCGAGTGGCAGCATCCACTCACCACTCGACGGCGCTGGCCGCCGCTGCAGCCGGTGAGGTGCACGTAGTTGTGGTCGACACGCCGCCCGGGGCCACAACAAGGTGCACCTCAGCGAAAGGTATGCGCCGAATGCGCGCACCCCGGCCCGGGGTTCAGACGGGCGCACGAGTCGTGAGTAGATGCGCGAAGCGCACGCGAGTGGCAGCATCCACTCACCACTCGCCAGCGGAAGCCGCCGCGGCAGCGGTGAGGTGCACGTCGTTGCGGTCGACACGCCGCCAAGGGTCACAACAACGTGCACCTCAGCGAGAGGGGATGCGCCGCGCGCGCCCGGCGCCGGGCGCTAGGCGCGTGCGCGAGTCGTGAGTAGGTGCTCGAATTGCACGCGAGTGGCAGCATCCACTCACCACTCGACGGCGGAAGCCGCCGCGGCAGCGGTGAGGTGCACGTCGTTGCGGTCGACACGCCGCCAGGGGCCACAAGAACGCGCACTTCAGCGAACGTGGATGCCTCGGGTGCGCCGGCCGGGCGTGCGAGTCGTGAGTAGGTGCGCGAATTGCACGCAAGTAGCAGCATCCACTCACGGTTCGGCGGGGGCGGTCGCCGCCGCGGCGGCTGAGGTGCACGTTGTCGGGGGCGACACGCCGTGCGGGTGCGCGACTACGTGCACCTCGGCAAAAGGACGCACGCGCGCGGCACGTGCCGCGCACAGCGCCCGCGCAGCGCCCCGCGGGCGCCCCGCGCACGCAGAAGGGGCGGCCTCCCGGTGGGAGACCGCCCCTGGGGCGAGCGGCGTTACTTGCTGCTCTTGGTGGCCTGCTGGTAGGCCTTCATGGCCGCGGCCTGCGCGTCCTTGAGGGCCTCGCTGGCCGACTTGTTGCCGAGGAGGTACGACTGGATGGCGTTCTGCAGCTCCGTCTGGATCTGCTGGCCGGCCGGGGACGCCCCGAACGACTTGCCGCTGCCGACCACGTCGTAGTACGTCGAGATCGCCTTATCGAAGCCCGCGTTGCCGGACGGCTTCACGTACTTCTCGCGGAGCGTCTTGTCGGCCTCCGGCGAACCGGTGAACAGGCCGGTGTTGATCGCACCCGCGGTCTTCTCGATCGTCTTGGCGCGGGCGGCGCCCGCGGCCTCCCAGGCCGGCAGGCTGGTCAGGCTGAGCGCCCAGGCGCAGGCGGCGTCCTTGTTCTTGGCTCCCGCCGGGATGACGAACGACGTGCCGGAGGCGACGGTGAAGGGGTTGCCCTCGCTGTCCTTGAACGGAACGGCGCCGATGTCGACCTTGTCGACGAACGGGGTCAGCACGTTGACGTACCACTGGGCGTTGACCTCAGCGCCGACCTGGTCCTTCACGTACTGGTTGTTCTCGCCGAAGAAGTCGAAGGAGTCCGTGAAGCTCTTCATCTTCGCGTAGCCGCCCTGGGCGTCCGTGATCTTCTTCAGGACCTCCAGGCCCTTCTCGTTCTTCGGGTCGTCGAGCGTGGGCTTGCCGTCGCTGCCGATCAGCTGGCCGCCGTTGGCGAGCAGCCACAGGCCCGCCTGGCCGCTGGCCTGCGGGTCGAAGCCGAGGGTCGACGGGTTGCCGCCGGACGCCTTGTACATCTTCTTGACGGCCGCGACGAGGGTGTCGGGCTTCGAGGTGTCGATGTCGGCGTCGGTGACCCCGGCGGCCTTCATCACGCGCTCGTTGGTGATGATCGCCGGCGGCTGGTAGAACTGCGGCACCGCGTAGATCTTGCCGCCGTAGGTGATGTCGTCGACGACCGAGCCGTAGTACGACTTCTTCGGGTCGACGTTGTGCACCGAGTAGCACTGGTCGAGCGGCTGGATGAGGCCCTGCGCCGCGTAGGTCGCCACGAACTGGCGGTCCATCTGCACGACGTCGGGCACGTTGCCGCCGGCGACGCGGGTGGTGAACTTCTGCGCGTCGAACGGGGTCTGGTCGATCTTGATCGTGACGCCCTTGAGCTGGTCCTTGGCGTAGTCGATGCGCGAGGTGCCGACCTCGTCGGCGTTGTCGAAGCCCCAGGCGTTCAGGTTGCCCTTGACGTCTTTCGAGAAGTCGCCGCCGGAGGAGCTGCCACCGCTGGAGCTGCACCCGGCGAGGAGCGCCACCGACGCGGTGATTGCCACAGCGGCGAGGGCGGTGTGCCTCTTGTTCATCTGATTTCCCTTCAGTGGTGTCGCAGCGGGCGTCCTCGCCCGTGCGAAGAGGTACGGGATCCCCGACTGCCGGGGTTCGATGGCGGCAGTGTGGAAACCTTCCCACATCGCACGGTAATGCAGCAGCGAGGCTCTTCACAAGGGGACCAGGTACTTGGACCCGGTTTTCGTTACTTGATCGTTTCTTACGCTTGTCCGACGCGCTTCTCAAGTCCTAGGGTCGTATGGCAACGATGCCAGATCGACACCGGAAGAAGGCCCGATGCCCCGCATCCGCCGCATACTGCTGCTCGGACACACCCACCACGACGTCGGCTACACGAACAGCCCGCGGATCATCGACCGGATGCACGCCGAGATCGTGCGCGAGGTGCTTCGGCTCGCCGCCGCGGACACCGCCGCGGCGTGCGACCCGGACCGCTTCCGCTGGACCTTCGAGGTCGCCCGCCCGGTCCTGAACTTCCTGCGGTCGGCGACCCCCGGCGAGGTGGATGCGCTGGCCGCGGCGACCGCTGACGGCACGATCGCGGTCACCGGCGGCTACCTCAACATGACGCAGCTTCCCGACCTTCCGGAGTTCGAGGCGGCGTACCGGGCGCTCGAGCGCATCCGCGACGCGGGCATCCCGGTGCGGACCGAGCAGCACGGCGACGTCAACGGCATCGCGTGGGGCGTGGCCGACACCATGCTCGACGCCGGCCTCGACCGGTTGGTGATGGCGCTCAACCCGGATCACGGCCGCGCCCCGCTGACGCAGCCGAGCGTCTTCTGGTGGGAGGCGCCGTCGGGCCGCCGCGTGTTCACGCTGCTGTCGACGCACTACGGCTTCGGCGAGGAGTGGGGGATCGTCGACGGCGACGTCGAACTGGCCGAGCAGCGCATCCTCGCCTTCCTCGACGGCCTGGAGGCGCGCGGCGATTACCCGTTCGACACGGCGGTGGTGCACGCCGGCAACGACAACCGCTGGCCGACGGCCCTGTTCACGCGTGTCGTCCGCCACTGGAACGAGCGCCACCCGGACCGGCCGATGGAGACCGCGACGATCGACACGGCGATGGATGCGCTGGCCGCGCAGGCGACGGACGACCTGCCCGTCCTCCGCGGCGAGTGGGCGGACTGGTGGGCGCACGGGCACGGCTCCACCGCGCGCGACGTGGCCGTCTACCGGGAGGCGCGGCGCTTCGCCCGGTCGGCACGGGAGGCGTTCCGTCTGGCCGCGGAGCGCGGGGAGGGCGACCCAGCGCTGGCGACGGTGCTCGGCTACCGCCGCGGTCCGGTCCGCCTGCGGGACGGCGCCGAGCTCGCCGAGGTGTTCGACCGCGTGGACGAGGAGCTGCTGCTCTACGGCGAGCACACCTGGGGCTCGTGGGAGACGTATTCCAAGCCGCACTCGCACTTCACCGCGTCGCACCACAACGCCAAGGCGGGATTCGCCTTCGGCGCGTGGGACCTGGCCCGCGACCTGAACGTGGAGGCGCTCTACCGGCTCGCCGCATCCGGAGACGGAGCCGCCGCGACAGCTTCGGGCGACGCGCGCGTCTCCGGCTTCGCGGCCGCATCCGGGGTGCTGATCGCCAACCTCGGCGACCGCCCCCGCCGGGAGGCCGTGGAGGCGGAGGTCGACGGCACGCGGCGCGTGACCCTGGTCGCCGAGGTCCCCGCGCGTTCGGTGGTCGTGGTCGACGCCCCCGCCCCGGAGCCGTCGCCCATCACCGGTCGCGTCATCGAAGCCGGACGCTACCGGGCGGAGGTCGATCCGTCCCGCGGCGGTGTGGTCTCGCTGATCGACCGACGGACCGGGCGCGAGCTCATCGACCCGGACCTCCTGCATGGGCTCGGCGCGGTCGTCGTCGAGGAGGTGACCGAGGAGGGCCGATCGCATCCGATCTTCGACAACCCCAAGAACTTCAACCCCGCCTTCCCCGGCCCGGCCTTCGAGCGCGTTCACGCCGGCTCGGCCGCCGAGCCGGCGGTGACCGAGACTGCCGCCTTCACGCGCATCCACTGGACGACGGAGCTGCCCGGCATCCTCACCGCCACCCACACGCTCACCCTGTACCGCGACCTGGACGACATCGACCTCGCCGTGCACCTCGCGAAACCGGAGCGCTTCGGGCCGGAGAGCGTGTTCGTGGCCTTCCCGTTCGCGGTGACCGAGCCCGAGTTCCTGCTGGAGACCGCCGGTGCGGTGTTCGCGGCCGAGACCGAGCAGCTGCCGGACACGTCGAAGGACTGGTACTCGATTCAGCATGCGGTGGGCGTGCGCGGCCGTGGCACCGCTGGGAACGGCGACGACGCCATCCTCTGGGGCACGGTGGATGCGCCGCTCGTCCAGCTCGGCGGGTTCCACACCGGCGAGTGGGCGCGGACGCTGGTCGCTCCGGCCGGGCACGTCAACAGCTGGGTGATGAACACGTTGCACTTCACGAACTTCCCGGCCAGCCAGGAGTTCACCGGCACGCTGCACTACCGCTTCCGTCCTGCGCATTCCGGTGGTCTCCGCGACGCCGTCGCCCGTTTCGGCGCCGACCTGGCACTGCCGCTCCCGGCGCGCGCCTACATGGGGCCTCTCGGGCGGTGAGCGCTGATTCCGGCGCCAGGGGCCGATCCCCGAACCTGGCAAACCCCTCATAAGGGGGACATCCGCACATCCATCCCGCGCCGCGCTCCGGATGACCCCCACGGCGGGCGTTCCCTCCCCCGCCGAACGACAGGTGCGGCACGCCGGATCGCGACCAGGGGCGCGCGGTGTGCCGCATCCTGTCCACCCGGCTCGCTGTCCGCCCTGCCCGCCGGGCGGGCGCCGAGTGCGCCTCGCTCTGACGCTGCAACGGTGCACGGACGTCGGCGGCTCGATACCGGCAGGCGTGTGCGGGACACTGGGAGCGTGGGGCAGGACGGCACAGAGGATCTCGGCGGCGAGCGCGCGTCGATCGGAGCGGCGAGCGAGCCGTCCGCGGCCGGGCGCCCCGTGGACTGGCGGCCCGTGGTCGCGGCGCTGGCCAACCGCGATGCGCGAGCGGTGTGGGCGAAGCTCGTCGTGGACGGGGGCGGCGGAGCCCTCAGCCCGGCCCGCGAGCGACGGGCGCGCGAACTTCTCGACGCCGCGGGACTGCTCCGCACCACCGACGGGGGTGCCGTCGAGGTGGCCGACGTGGCGTTTCGGGAGCTTCTGGCCGCCTCGGCATCGCTTCAGCCGCGTCCGACGGGCGTCGAGCGGTTTCTGCGCCCGGACGGCCGGATCGACCGGTTCCCCGCCGCGGCCGACGACCGCTCGCACCTGCTCCGGCACATCGCCGACCGGGTGCTCGCGGTCGGCGAGATCGTGACGGAACGGGAGCTCACGGAGAGACTGGCCCGGTTCGGCGACGATCCGGTGACACTACGGCGCTATCTCGTCGACGCCGGCATGCTGCTCCGCACCCGCTCCGGGTCGGAGTACGCGCGGGCCGACGAGCCGTCGGGCTCCTGACCCGGGAGGTTCAGGCCGGGCTGGATGCGCGGCGCGCGTGCGCCTTCTGCATCTTGACCGCGTTCCCGCAGCCCGCCATGGTGCACCAGCGGCTGGAGCGGTTCTTCGAGTAGTCGTAGTAGGCCCACCGGCAGGTGACGCGGTCGCAGACCTTGAGGCGCGACCAGCCGCCGTCCTCGCGCGAAGCGCGGACCGCATCCAGCACCCCGGCAAGCGCCCCCCGCGCGCCACCGTCACTCGCGGGCTCGAGAGCGAACGACGCGTCGGCCGCGAAGGACAACCGCAGCGGCAGTTCGGCGAGGGCGTCGTCGAGGATCCGGAGCGCGGCGGGGTCGGCCTCGTGACCGGCGTGGGTCGCGAGCACAGAGCGCAGACCCTCGCGCAACGCCTTCGCGAGCGCCAGGTCGGCGTCGGTGGCGAGTAGGTCGTCGTCGCGGAGCAGTCCGCGCCCGACGAGCCACGACGTGAGGTCGGCCGGCTGCTCCCAGCCCTCCTCGTCCTCCTGGTACTCGACCGTGTTGACGAAATCCCGCACCAGCTTGAGCCGCGCCGGGATCATCTCGTCCTCTCGCTGGAACGCGAGATCCGTTTGCCGACCCATGACACCAGCATACGCTCTTGACAGGTGTCCACGCGAGGGGTCAGGGTTGAAACACCGGTCATTCGCTTTAGCCGGTGTTAGGAGGTCATGGTGGACCAGACGGCACAACGAATCATCACGGTCGCGCATCGGCCCGCGATCCCGGCGGAGAGCGTCGGGCGGTGGATGCGCATCCGCTACCGCGCGTTGCGGGTGCGGCGAAGCGCCCGGCGGGCCGAGCGCGATCCCTGGCTCGACCGGGTGTCGCCGTGGGCGTTCTGGGGACTGCACCGGTGAGGCGCCCCAGCCCGCCTTTCAGCCCGCCAGCGTCTGCTCGCACGCCAGCAGCGTCACTCCGACGCTCCACGCGTGCGACAGCGTCAGCAGCATCCCCTTCGGCTGGAAGCACGCGGTCTGGTAGTACCGCTCGCTGACCATGCCGCGGTAGGCGTTGAAGTCGCCGTCCTCGCGCGCGATGAACTGGCGGAAGCAGGCGAGGGTCTCGTCGGCCCGCTCCGCGTAGTGCGGGTCGCCGAGCGCGGCGGACAGCTCGCGCAGTTCGGCGGTGCAGACGAGGCCGTAGGCGTGCAGGTGCTGGTTCGACGGGGAGGCGTTGTCGGCCCCGCGCGTGCGGAAGCCGTAGGCGCCGAGCAGGGTGTGCTCCGGGAAGTGCACGTCGTACGTGTACCGGAAGGTCAGCATCCAATCGGCCGCGCGCCGTGCCACGTCGAGCCAGCGCGCGTCGCCCGTCGCCCGGTGGAGCGCGACGTACGCCATCACCGCGGCGTAGCCGTCCTCGGAGGTCGGTGCGAGGTCGACGTCCTCGGGCGCACCGTGGACGAACTCGCGGTCGACGAACTGCTCGTAGTAGCGGCCGGCCGCGAGGGCGGCAGGGAGGTACCGGTCGTCGCGATCGGCGGCTTCAACCAGAGCCGCGATCCAGGTGAGGCCGGAGGCGCCCGACCAGGACAGCACCTCGCCGGTCTCGGCGTGGTGGACCGACCCGAGGTTCCCGTCGGCACGCTGGCGGCCGACCATCACATCCAGGTTCGAGCGGAGGGCGTGCTCCCACTGGGGATGCGGGTCCAGCGCCTGGGCGCGGAGGAGGAACAGCGTCGCCTCGCCGAGCGTGCGGGCGTGCAGGCCGCGCTTCAGCTCCGTCCAGCTCTGCGTCCAGCCGTGGTCTCGGTACCAGACGCCCCAGAACGTGCCGGACGGCGAGAGGTTCGCGCTGATGAAGTCGATCACGTGGCGCGCGGCGTCCGCCTCGGCGGGGCGGTCGGTGCGGAGTCCGTGGGCGAGCAGCGCGAACGCCCACGGGATGCCGCTGACCCAGCCGACGTGCATGGCCTGCCGGTCGACGGTGAGGCCGTCGCGGCCGCTGACCTCGCGGTCGAAGCCGACCGTCTCCAGCAGCACGCCGGGGTCGGGGTCGTAGTGCCAGGTCAGCAGGCCGTCGGCGCTCAGGTCCGCCGCGGTCGCCACATCCACCCACGGCTGCAGGGGTGCGTCGGCGGCGGCCTCGGCGTGCAGGGCGCGCAGGATCGGGGCGTAGGCGTGACGGGATGCGTCGAGCGCGAAGACGCGCACCGACAGCTCCAGGGTCTCGCCGGGCGAGAAACGGTAGGTGGACACGTCGGCCGGGCGCGGACGTGCGTCGCCGTAGTAGGTGACCGGGTACTCGCGGTACGGGAAGCGGAGGCTCACGGTGGCGTCGCCCCAGGCGGCGTCGTGGGCGAGGCCGAGTCCCGTCAGCCCGAGCGCCGAGGTCTCGGCGGCGGCGAGCGCCACACCCCCGCGGCCCTCACCCGCCCAGGCGAACACGGCGGGCGTCGCCGCGCGGTCGGCGCGGAACTCCCACGTGTCGCTCACCAGGGCGTCGTGTTGCTCGGCGGTGTCGGCGCCGACCTCGAAGCGGGGGAAGGCGCGGGTGTTCTCGGCGGGTCGGTTCTCCCCGTAGAAAGCGCCGGGGATCAGCCACCACGGGTCGTCGGCGCCGTGGACGGGCGCCTCGAGGAGCACCGAGCCGTCGGCAGCCTCATCGCCGGTGTATCGCACACGTACGGTGAGGCGCCAACCGAGCTCGGCCTCCGCCCAGTCGAGGGCGACCTCGGCCGACGCCGCAGCGGCGCCGACCACGGTCGCACAGACCTCCGGCCGCGCGCTCACGGCAGCGGGCGCTCGATCAGGTCGACCTCCCGAACGGGCTGGGACGGGTCCGCCGGGACGACGAAGGTGCGCAGCTGCGAGGGGCCGAAGTCCTCCTCGATCGTCCGCCCGAGCAGGGGCAGCTCGATGCGCGACCGTCCGCCCTCGCCGCGGGTCTCGACGGCTCGCACGACGACGTCCGCGCCGCCGGGCGCATCCGTCTCGTCCTCCGTGCCCTTGAGCGCCGTCACCATGACCGCGTCGCCGCCGTCGCCCGCGAACGAGTTCACCGGGGGCAGGGCGCCATCGTGGAACGACTCCTGCATCGCGCGCACCGGGTTGCCGAGCACCAGGGCGCGGCGGATCGGGTCGGCCTCCCGCCAGTCGCCCGCGTGCGGCACCAGCTCGTAGCTGAACCGCTGCACGCCCTGGTCCTGGAACGAGTAGATGCCCTCGGGGTCGAGAAGGCGCGGGTCGTGCCACGAGTAGACGGGGCTGCGGACCGCGGTGACGCCGATGCTGGGCTGCTCGCCGTTGTCGGCGCCGCCGGGCGAGACGTCGTAGGCGTGCTTGTTCGTCGTGATGACGGTCAGCCCCGCTGCGGCGCCGTCGACCGTCCCGGCCAGGTCGACCCACGACTGCGCGGGCTCCTCGGCGCCGTCGACCGGGCGCTCCAGGTGGCCGAACGGGATCTCGTAGGTCGCCGTCGGGTCCTCCAGCACCGTCGGGAAGCGCAGCTTCAGAAGGTGCGCCTGCTCCCGCCAGTCGAGCGTGACGTTGACGCGCAGGACGGACGAGTCGTGGTCGAGGATGAGGTCCTCCACCAGGGTGGATGCTCCCCACTCGCGCTCGACCCGGACCCGCGAACGCAGCGGGCCGGTCTCGCGGACCACGATCCGCTTCAGTGCCATGGTCGCGCCCGGCCAGGCGTACGAGATGACGCGGTGGCCCCACGTGTCGGTCGGGTCGTCGTTGATCTGGGTGTGCTGGGCGCCGTCGACGCCGGCCATCACATCCACACCGGTCGCCTTGACCAGGTACGACGAGATCCAGCCGGTCTCCTGATCGATGCGGATGCGGACGTGGTCGTTCTCGAGAGTGTCAGCGGTCACCGTCAGCGCGCTGGATGCGGCGCCCGGTCCCGCGCCGGGGCGCAGGCGGTAGAGGCGGTAGCCGAGAGCGGGCACGTCGGCGCGGAACACGACAGCGCCGCGCGAGACGTCGTCCGTCGTGGCGGTCGACTGCGAGTTCTGGAAGACGACCGGCTCGCCGTTCTCGTCGACCACGTGGACGCCGGCGCGCTGCGCGCCGTACTGGAAGTCCACATCCACCGACACCGGCCAGGGGTGCGGGTTGAAGACGAGGACCGGCTGAGTGCCGTCCTCGCGGTCGACCTGCACCTGGCGGGCGATGATGTTGTGCGCCCGTGTGACGATGCGCTTCGAGATCGCGACGGCCTCGCCGAGCTGGTCGCGCGCGTCGTCGTAGGACGGCTCGATCGCCGAGCCGGGCAGGATGTCGTGGAACTGGTTGAAGAGCACCTGCTTCCAGGCGGTCTCCAACTGCTCGCGCGGGTAGTCGACGCCGTCGCTCGCGGCGACGACCGCCGCCCAGCGCTCCGCGTTCAGCACCGCGAACTGCGCGCGGCGCTGCCAGGCCTTGATGCCGGAGTGCGCCGAGTAGCAGCCCGGCGCGTGATGCTGCAGGTCGTCGCGGCGCACGGGGAGGGCGTCGAGGAACGCCTCGCCGCGCCCGAGCACCTCGTCGAAGTACGTGCGCGGTGAGGACATCGTCATCCTTCCGAAGGAGCCCATGCGGTCGTAGCGGTGGATCGACTCGATGTTCGCGATCGTCGGGCCGCCGCCGTGGTTGCCCACGCCGTAGAAGACCATCGCGGTCGCGTTCTCGCCGAAGCCGACCGTGCGGTCGAGGGAGGCGAGCGCCTTCTCGGTCTGGCCGTCCACCGACCCGGGCGGGCTGCAGTACTCGAACGGGATGCGGTACGCCAGCACGCGGGAGCCGTCGGGCGCCTCCCACCAGAACAGGCTGGGCGCGAGGTCGGACTCGTGCGGGCCGGGGCGCAGGAACGTGTACGAGTCCATCCCCTGGCCGCGCAGGATCTGCGGGAGCATCGCGTTGTGGCCGAACGGGTCCACGTTCATGCCGACCGTCGACGGCTTCCCGAAGCGCGACTCGAGGTAGCGCTGGCCGTAGAGGCCCTGGCGCACGAAGCTCTCGCCCATCGGCATGTTGTTGTCGGGCTCGACCCACCAGCCGCCGACGTTCACCCAGCGGCCCTCGGCGACGCGGCGCTTGATCTGCTCGAACAGCTCGGGATCGGACTCCTCCACCCAGCTGAGCAGCACGATCTGGTCGCAGGTGAAGACGAAGTCGGGGTACTCCTCCATGCGGTGGATGGCCGACCAGAAGGTGGCGCGCGCCTCCTGGTAGCCCTCCTGCCACGGCCACAGCCACACCGGGTCGAGGTGCGCGTTGCCGATCATGTGGAGGGTGCGCTGCGGCGTCGCTGTCGGACGCTTCGCCGGCGGGAGGTCGCGGGGCTGGGTGCCGGCGGGGGCGTTCGCGACGGGGGCCCTGCCGCTCGCGTCGGGGGCCGCCGCCTCGGTCTCGCCGGTCACCTCGGCGCCGGATGCGCTCTCGCGCGGCTCCTGCGCCGCATCCACCGCGAACTTCTCGGGCGTTTCGGGGCCGACGCGGACGGCGTCGACCGCTCGTGCCGCGTCGTCCGTCTCCGTGCGCGCTCCGGCGTCCGCTCCGACCTCGGCGTCGGGCGCCTGCGTGTCCGGCGTGTGCGGGGTGGTCACAGTGCGTACTCCTCGTCGCCGTCGGCCCACGCATCCACGATCTCGGAGAGCACGTGGAGCATGAACGTGTGGAATTCCTGGATCCTCGGGGTGGTCGTGGACGGGCTCAGCAGCGCGTAGTCGGCGAACTCCCGCGCGGGACCGCCGTCGCCCCCGCCGAACAGCACGGTCGTCGCGCCGGCCGCCTTCGCGGCTTCGAGCGCTGAGACGATGTTCGCACTCCGTCCGCTCGTCGTGAAAGCGGCGACCACGTCGCCCGGGCGTGCGAGGCCCGCGACCTGCCGGGCGAACACGTCGTCGTAGGAGTAGTCGTTGGCGATGCACGTCATCGTGGTCGGGTCGGTGCTCAGCGTGACAGCGCCGAGCGGCCGCCGGTCGCGCTTGTAGTGGCCGATGATCTCGCCGGTGAAGTGCTGGGCGTCCGCAGCGCTGCCGCCGTTGCCGAAGGTGTACAGGATGCCGCGCTCGGCGAACGCGTCGCAGAGCACCTTCCCGACCTCGCGCAGCGCGGGCAGCAGTGCCTCGCCCTTCTCGGCGACCTGGATGTGCGCCTCCAGCTGCTGTCGCATCCACTCAGCCACGGGGGCCTCCCTTCGGTGTTCCGGCGATCGCGCCCTCGAGCTGGTCCAAACGGTCGAAGGCGACCGCGCCGGCACCGACGACGCAGACCACGTCGCCGAGCGCGGCGAGCACCACGGTGGATGCGGCGGCTGCGGGCGCCATCGCGGCGGCGGCCACCCGCTCGCGCACCGGCACGAGCAGGGCGTCACCGGAGCGGGTCACTCCGCCGCCGAGGACGACGAGGTCGGGCTCGAAGACGTTGACGAGGTCGGTGAGGGCGGTGGCGAGGACGTCGATCGTCTCCTCCCACAGCTCGGAGGCGAGCGGGTCGCCGTCGGCCGCGGCCGCGACGACGTCCTCGGCGCGGACGACGGGCAGCTGCGCGAGCGACGAGCCCTGCCCGCGCTCGGCGACGGCCTCGCGGGCGCGGAGGGCGATCGAGGTGCCGGAGGCGTAGCCCTCGAGGCACCCGCGCCGACCGCACAGGCAGGGGCGGCCGCCGGTGCGGACCATGACGTGACCGAACTCGCCGCCGTTGCCGGCCGCGCCGCGGTGCAGGCGGCCGGCGATGACGGCCCCTCCGCCGATGCCGGTCGAGATCGTCAGATAGACCATGGTGTCGGCGTCGCGCGCGGCTCCGTAGCGGAACTCGCCGAGAGCGCCGGCCGTCGCGTCGTTCTCGAGCACGGCGGGAACGCCGAACTCGCGCTCGGCGAGCTCCACGATCGGCAGGTCGATCCAGCCCGGGAGGTGCAGCGGGCCGGTCAGGACGCCGGCCTTCGCGTCGAGCGGACCGCCGCACGAGATGCCGACGGCCTCGATCGCGAGGCCGGACTCGGCGATGGCGCGCTGCCCCATGGCGAAGAGTCTGGGAACGATTACACCCGGACCCTCTTCGCGTCGCGTGGGTTCGACGGTGAGTGCGTGGGTTCGTCCATCCTCCGTGACGACGCCGACAGCGAGCTTGGTGCCGCCGATGTCGAGTGAGAGGACGGCGCGGAGGCCGTTTGCCATCATGTCCTTCCGAGGGGTGCACGACCGCGCCTTCGTCGGTGGATCGTGTGGGATCGTTCCCACAGATACTAGGCCGCCGCGGGCAGGCGGGTCAACATGGCGCGTTCGTCTCCGGACGCCAGAAGCGCCCGGCGGCCTGCCTCACGAGTGGTGACATCACGTCCGAATTCGGGGCGGATTCGCGCATCCACTCACGACTCGATGGAGGCGGGGGTTGCGCGGGGCGGCGTGCGGCGCTAACGTACAACCAAATAGTTGTAGATGAGATGACGGACGCCGAGGTCGATCGGCTCTTCCACGCGCTGGCGGATGCGACGCGACGGGACATCGTCGCGCGGTCGCTGGAGGGCGAGCACTCCGTGAGCGAGCTCGCGGAGCGGTACGACATGAGCTTCGCGGCCGTGCAGAAGCACGTGGCGGTGCTCGAGCGCGCCGGACTCGTGCGCAAGCGGGCGCGCGGACGAGAGCGGGTCGTCTCCGGCGACCCCGAGACCATCCGGCGTGCGTCGCGGCTGCTCGACGAGTACGAGGCGATCTGGCGGCGGCGGGATGCGGCGATCGAGGGGATCCTCGCCGCGGACGGCCGCTGACCACGCGGCCCGTCGCATCCATCGACGCCGACCGGCACTACCCCGCACCACCGGAACCACCCGCACCACCAACCAGAGAGGAGCGGCCGATGACCTTCATCGAGTCGACCAAGGATGTGGACGCGCTGACGCTCACGTTCGTCACCGAGTACGACGCCCCGCGGGAGCGCGTGTGGCAGCTGTGGTCCGATCCGCGGCAGCTGGAGCGCTGGTGGGGTCCGCCGGAGTGGCCGGCCACCTTCGACACGTTCGAGTTCGAGCCGGCGGGACGCGCGGCGTACTACATGACCGGACCCGACGGCACGAAGGCCCACGGGTGGTGGCGGTTCGCCGAGATCGACGCGCCCGAACGGATCGAGCTGGATGACGGCTTCGCCGACGAGAACGGCAACCCGATGCCCGGCGAGCCGGTGCGCATGGTGACCACGTTCGAAGAGCGGGACGGGCGCACGCGCATGACGCAGCTGGTGCGCTTCGCGTCGGCCGCCCAGCTGGAGGAGATGCTCGCGATCGACATGGAGGAGGGCATGCGCGAGGCCCTCACCCAGGTCGACGCCCTCCTTGCCGCCTGACCTGATCCCTCGACGGGGGGCAGGAACCGATGGTGGGGTCAGGGGGCGTCGAGGAAGGCGAGGAGGTGGGGGAGCGTGCGGCGGAGGGACGTGGGGTCGCCGGCGGCGGCGAGGCGTTCGCCGAGGTAGTCGCCGTGCATGCCGGGGACGATGAGGAGGCGGGCGTCCGGCAGGAGGGCGGCCAGCTCCACGAAGTGGGAGGCGCGGACCACGTCGCGGTCGGCGCCGACGACGAGCGTGGGGGCGGCGACCGAGGCGAGCAGCGCATCCGGGAAGTCCTCGAAGCCGAGCATCAGCTCGCGGTCGAGCTCGAACATCCGCCGGGCGTGCTCCGGGTCGCGGCTGACGGCGAGATCCGCGTCGCGGTACGGCGCGGGGAGGTCGTCGAACGTTCCCGCGGCGAGGCCGTCCCAGAAGCCGTCCACCATTCCGGAGCGCCGGACGGGCGCCGACGCTGCGATCAGCCGGCGGACCAGGCCGGGGTGGCGGGCGGCCAGCTGGAGGGCGACCTGCCCGCCGTTGCTGAATCCCAGCACATCCACCGGCCCGACGCGGAGCGACTCGAGCACCGCGGCGACGTCGTCCGCCGAGCCCTCGAAGCTCGCGGGCCGGTCGCCCGACGGCGTGCGCCCGTGCCCCTGCAGCTCGACGGCCAGCACGGAGCGGGTCGGAGCGACGAGCGGGAGCAGGAGCCCCCAGTTCGTCTCGATGGTCGAACCGCCGCCGTGGATGAGCAGCAGCGGCGGGTGCGGCGAGTCCGGGTCGCCGAACCAGGCACGGTAGAGCGGGATGCGGTCCACGCCCGCAGGCTAGCCGAGCGTCCCCGCCGTGTCGACCACCGCATCCAGCGCCGTAGCCGCCACTGTGTCGACCACCGCATCGCCCGCCTGCCCCAGCCGGACCCCGCCGACCCGCACGTCGGCCGCCAGCCGCTGGCGCTTCCGCGCCTCTCCGCCCGCGCGCACCGCGAACCGCAGCCGCACCGTCTCGCCTGCGCCCGCGACGACCGCCGCGGGTTCCGGACGGCTCCACCCGGGCGGCGTCACGAGCTCCGCCACCACCTCGCGGGCGTCGTCGTACGCGTTCACTACGACGACCTCGTACGTGAGGTCGTCACCGGCTGTGACGCGCTGGTAGAACGGCTCGACCAGCACCAGGTTGCCGTCCGCCGGCGGCCGCTGCCCGTCGTCGGGGAGCAGCCCGTCGTGGATGGCCGCGAGCTCGTCGCCCTGCTCCGTCAGCAGCTGGAGGTAGTCCTCGTCCACCTCGCGGCCCTGCCAGTGGCCGGTGATCATCAGACCGGGGGCCACCCGGCGGTACAGCGCGGCGCTCTGGATGAAGTCGTCGCGGCGGAAACGGTTGCGGTACTGGTAGTTGAGGATCTCGCGCTGCACGCCGAGCCGCCCCTCGGCGGTCTGCTGGTCGCCTGTCGCGAGCACGCGGACGCCGTCCACCTCGAACTCGAAGGCCGCCGCGTACAGCGTGTGGCCGGGCAGCTCGTGGGTGACGATCTCGTACTCCTGCCAGCGGACCGTGCCGCCCAGCGGCAGCACCCGGTCGGCCGGGATGGGCTCGAACCACTGGCACGGGAGGTCGGTGCGCATCGGGTCGGCCATGATCGGCGCGACGTTCTCGGGCAGCCACACCTCGGTGCCTTCCACGTCGCGCAGCAGGTTGAGGCCGGCGATGTGGTCGTCGTGATAGTGCGTGCCGAGCACGACCTCGATCGACGTCACCCCGAAGTCGCGCTTCAGCGCGGGCAGCGACGCGAGCCACGGCCGGCGCGCGGCCCGGTCGGTGCCGGCCGGCCATCCCGTCGACATGTCGTAGCCGTAGTCGATGAACAGGGCGGCGCCGGAGTCGCTGAGCAGCACGTAGACGCACGAGTTGGCGGTGCGGTTGAGGAGAAGGTGGTCGGTGAGGCGGACGAACGGACGCTCCAGCCAGTCGCGCAGGTCCCACGGGTTGGTGCGCCGCGAGTCGACGTACTCGCCCATCCGCACGGCGAGGCTCTCGAGCGCCTCGATCGCCTGCGGCATCGGCTCCCCGTGCGACGGGAGCAGGATGGTCGGCTCCTCCTCCTGCAGCAGCAGGCACGAGAGCACCGTCATGGCGGGGCCCTCGTTCTCGGTGTACGACCACTGGGTGGCGGCGAGCGACCAGACCTTGCCCGGCGCGTAGATGAGGTCGCCGGTGAACGCGATCCGCGCATCCCCCCGGTCGACCAGGTACGCGACCGACCCCATGGTGTGACCGGGGGCGGGGACGGTCTTCACGTCGATTCCGCCGAACCGCGCCGTGCGGTACTCCGGCACGGTGCCGGCGATCGGCACGGGGTCGAGGAGCGAGAAGCGGTCCTGGCGCAGGTTGTAGTCGTTGTAGAGCGCCCGCGCCGACCACATCTCGTCGACGCGGGCGAACAGGTCCTGCTCCACCGGCGGCACGTGGATGGGGATGCCCGCGGCGACCGCGCGCGGCAGCCCCTGCCCCTGGTCGCGATGGTGGTGGGTCATGAGGATCGCGTCGAGGGTGTCGAGACCGAGCTCGTCGAGGTGGTCGAGCACCTCTCCGGACCCGAAGTCGATCGCGATCGCCCCCCGGCGGCCGTCGCCCGAACCGTCGCCCGCGGTGACGACGTAGACATTGCAGGTGTCCGCGAACCGGTGGACGCCCGGAGCGACCTCGGTGAACGCGCTCATACCGTGGTCGGCTCCTTCTCGGCCCGCTCTCCGCGAGCCGCGCGGTAGCCGCGCCACAGCTCGGCGATCTCGTCCAGGTCGGCGTCGGTCACCGCCTCGCGGCTGTTGTCGATGGATTCCACGTAGTAAAGCGCGGGGACGCCGAGCTCCGGCTGGATGCGCGAGTAGGCCAGCCACTCGTCGCGGCTCGGCATCGGCCACTGGTCGGTGTCGATCGGGTGCCCGGGCAGCGCCGCGGCCGCGATGTCGTGGCGGTAGCGCAGCTGGTCCCCGACGGGCACCGGGTCGCCGTGCACCGAGTCCTCGAGCACGTCGTTGAGGCGCACCATGTCGGTGACGCCCGAGAACGAGGGATGCACGGTGTGCGTCACGACCAGCGCATCCGGCTTCGCCGCCTTGGCCGCCGCGTGGATGGTCGCGATGATCGCGTGCAGCGCGCTGATGCCCCAGGCGCCGCCGTCGGGCTCGCCGTCGCCGTGCGTGCGCAGGGTGACGCCGGAGGGAGCGCGCTGGGTGAAGTCGACCTTGAAGCCGTCCGCGTCGAGGCCGTCGGGGGAGACCATCCGCGTGACCTGCTCGGCGAGCGCCTCGAGGTAGGCGGGGTTCGACGGGTCGACGGCGACCGGCCGGCCGTGCGCATCCCGAACCGTCAGCTCGGGTGGCAGCCCGGTCGGGTCCCAGGCCTTGAACCAGAGCAGCACGCGCTGGCCGGCGGCGTGACGCTCGTCGATCCAGGCGCGCAGGTCGGGCCACTTCTCGGTGTCGACCGTGTTGGTGCCGTAGTCGGCCTGCCAGCGGTCGTCGATGACGACGGTGCCCGGGTGGATGTCGTGCTCGGCGAGCCGGCGCAGCCAGCGGTCGTAGAGGTACTGGCGCGCCAGATCGGGGGCGAAGGCCGCGCCCGCGGGCAGCACGAAGCCGTCCGCGTTGTCCGTCGCCAGCGCCTCCCCCTCGTGGCTCATCCGCACGGCGAGGGCGCATTGGGCTCCCCAGCCGCAGAAGATCGGCTCGTGCCACCACGACGCGCTCTCGCCCGCCGGCTGCGCCCAGCCGTGGGCCGCGAGGTCGTCGCGGTAGTCGCGGATCAGCGAGAGCGGAGCGCCGCCCGGCCGCAGCACGAACTCCGGCGAGACCCAGCCGCCGGCCCGGACGCGCGTGTGGCCCTCGTAGGTGAGGCGGAACAGGAAGCCGCCGTCGATGGCGTCGTAGCGGAAGGTGGTGAAGCCGAGCTCCTCGACCGGCGCGACGACCGAGACGCCCAGCCAGTCCCCGACCGGCATGTCGGTGGGGCCGTGCGGCGCGTCCGCGGCGATGGAGGGACGGCCCAGCCCGAACACCAGCGGCGGCGGCGAGAAGATGCCGTGGAGGCGTCCCGGCTCGGCGTCGCCGACCACGCCCAGCTGCGCCTGCGTGTTCGACAGCCGAACCACCTGGATCGGCTCGGTCGGCGTCGGGACGAACACCGACGGGAAGCGGATGCCCGAGCGGAACGTGCCCGCCGCGCCCGTGGGCAGGGCGGCCTGCCCACCGAACATGGTGAGGTCGGAGATCCGGGCGTCGTCCTCCTCGGTGGTCACCTCGACCCGTGCCCGCACCTCGCGCGGCGTGCAGTGCAGCACTACGGCCTTCGTCGCCCACGCGCTGGAGTCGGTCAGCACGGTGACGCGCACCGAGCCGTCCGGGTCCTCCTCGACCGTGACGGCGGTCGGGCCACACGACTCGTCGGGGACGCCGACGCGGTCGACGCTCGCCAGCAGGGAGAGGTCGCTCCACAGCTCGCCGTCGGGGCCGGCGATCGTGGCGCGCGGGCGCGTCAGGGCGACGCCCAGCGTGTAGGCGGGCGCGACCAGCACGACCTCGGTCGCGCGGCGGGTGACGGTGATGTCCTGGGTGGTCTGCATGGTCCTCTGTCGGGGGCGGGGGGTCAGAGTGCCGCGAGCGCGGCGGCGGAGTCGGCGGTGAGACCGCCGTCGGGGCCGGTCAGCCGGAGGCGGAAGCGGGGGGCGGGCGCGAACGAGACCTCGAGGGCGGCACGCTCGTCACCGAGCTCCCATTCCAGCGCGAGGGCGCCGTTCGCATCCACACGGTAGCGGAACGAACCTTCGAACGCCGCGTGGGTCGACCGCAATCGCACGAGCGCGAGCTGGGCGCGCGTGACCTCGCTGCCGAGGGCGGTGTCGAGCTCCTCGGGCGTGTAGACGTGGCGGTTGACGTCGCGGCCCTGGCCGGTCCGCTCGAACAGCGCCACGTCATCCAGACCTCCGAGCAGGCCGACGTAGTAGAGCTGCGGCCGTCCGGGCAGCCAGAGCTGCACCGCGCGGGCCAGCAGGTAGCTCTCCGCGTCCGCGCCCAGTGCGGAGAAGAAGGTGGCGTTGATCTGGTGCGGGAGGCTCATCCACGCGGGGATGACGGACGCGAGGGTCGAATGCCCGTGCGTCGCCTCCGCGGCGCGGGCGAAGATCGCGGCCATCTCGTCCTGGTCGATGAGGCCGGGCCGGTCGGCGGAGGGACCGGCGTCGATGATGCCGATGCCGTCGTGGGTGTCCAGCACCGTGATGGCGTTCTCGGGGCGGATGCGCAGCCACTCGGCCAGGCGGTCCGAGGTTCCGGTGCCCAGGCTGTGGAGCAGCAGCGGGGCGAGGGCGAAGTCGTAGACGAGGTCGACCAGCGGCGCGATGGCGAGCTGCTGGCTGTAGTGTGCGTGCACCTCGACGAGCACCCGCAGTCCCTCCTCGCGGGCGATGCCGACGATCTCGCGCACGAACCCCAGCGTCTCCTCCGTCATGAAGCTGTCGGAGCCGGGGGTCTTGTCCGCGTAGCCGACCGCGTCGAGCCGGACGGTCGTGACGCCTCCGGCACGCAGGGTCGCCAGGATGCGACGCAGGTAGGCGCGGGCGCGGTCGTTCGCCACATCCAGGTCGACTTGGCTGGGCATGAAAGTGGTCCAGACCAGTCGCCGCCGGCCGTCGGCCATCCGGTACGCGGTGAACGGCAGCCCCGGCCGCGGACGGTAGAAGGCGGTGATGTCGTTCTCGCTCGCACCGTCGGGGAAGACGGTGTCGAAGGTGAGGAACATGCCGTCGTGGGCCGACTCCTCGCCGAGAGCCAGCCAGTCCACGAACTCGGCCGACTCGCTCGAGACGTGGTTGACGATCAGGTCGGCGGTCACCTCGCGTTTCGCCGCGATGGCGCGGACGTCGTCCCAGGTGCCCAGGCGCGGGTCGACGGTGCCGTGGTCGATCGGATCGAACCCGGCGTCGGCGCCGTCGAAGGGCACGAAGAACGGCAGGATGTGCACCCCGGCGAAGTCGCGCAGCGGACCGTCGAGGAGCGCACGCAGCCGCGGGAGATCGCCGCCGATCCGGTCGGCGTAGACGAGGAGGTCGACGCCGGTCACGCGGTGGGCCTCCCGTCCGCGGCTTCTCCGTCGAGAGCAGATGCGGAGGTTCCGCCGGACCCGGGAGGCGCCGGCCGGTTCGCGCTGGCGTCCGGCGTTCCCGGGTCCGACGGGGTCAGTGCCTCCACCAGGCGGGCGACGCCGCCCGCCGGGGAGGTGAGCACGGGGAGGTCGACGCCCGCGGAGGCGGCGGCCGCCGCCATCGACGCCTGGGCGAGCACGAGCACGGCGGCCGGCTCTGCGCCGCCCGCCGGCGCGGCCTGTGCGCGCACAGCTTCGGCGATGAGCCGGTCGTGCGTCTCCTGGTCGCCCGCGGCGCGTGCTGCCGCGGCACCCTCGACGACCGTCGCGGTGACGTCCGCCCGCACGCCCTGGGCCGCGGCCTCGCGCTCGATCAGCCGGGTCGTCGGCCCGAGGGTCGCCGTGTTGGTCGCGAGCACCGCGATCCGCGGATGCCCGCTCGCTCCGGCGATCCGGGCGGCCTCGGCGGCCATGGCCGCATCCACCCGGACGACGGGGATGCGCAGCGCGGCGGCGGCCTCTTCGGCCGCCTCCCCGATGGACGAGCAGGTGACCAGCACGGCGTCCGCGCCCGACTCCGCGAGGTGGCGCAGGTGGGAGGCGACCCGCTCGCGAACCTCGGGAGTGACGCCCTCGGCGATGGCCGTCTCGAGCATCCACGCGTCCACGACGTGCTCGCGGGCGACGCCGGGGACGGCGTCGGCGACGAGGGCGTCGAAGGACGGCGCCAGGGCGGGGACGGTGTGCAGCAGACCGGCGATCATCAGGCCTCCCGCCACGGCCGGGCCTCGCGGTCGACGACGTCGATCAGCGCCTCCAGGCGCGGCACGGAGAGCTCGCGCAGCGCGGTGGGGACGTCGTCGCGGCCGACCACGTCGCTCCAGAGGGCGCGGCCGGCGAGGAACCCGCTGGCCCCGGCGCGGCAGGCCGCCTCGACGGCCGGGAGGAAGGCGGGGCGGTCGACGCCCTGGGACAGCACGACCCACGGCCCGGTGATGGCGGCGTTCAGGCGCTCGCTCTCCTCGCGCTGGGCGCGTGCGTCGCCGGTGCCCGACAGCGGAACCTGCACCTTGTAGAGGCTCTGGCCGGAGGGCGACAGCTCGGCGGCGGCTTCGCGGATCGCGACGTCGAGATCCCAGGTGCCGTCCGAGAGCTCGGCGGGCGTCGCACGGACGACCGGCTCCAGCACGGAGAGGACGCCGCGGGCGCGGCACTCGGCGACGAATCGCTCCACGAGGCGGACGCGCTGCTCGCGCAGGGCGTCGCGCCGCCAGATCACGAGCAGCTTGAGCGCCGAGACGCCGGCGAGGTCGAGGTCATCGAGCACGACCTGGTCGAGCGCCGTCTCCTCGACGGGGCCGCCGTCCTCCTGGGTGAGCTCGTCGGCGGCGAGGATGAGGCCCGTGCCCGACGGGAGCGTGTCGCGGACGGCCTCGAAGCCGTAGTGGCGGTCGATCAGGAAGCCGGAGGCCAGCGGGCCGAGCGCCTCGGCGACCTCCAGCTTGAAGCGGACGAGCACGTCGTCGGCGGGACGGCCGGCCCCGGCGAGGTCGAACATGTGGCGGAGGCTCTCGCGCTGGTCCATCGCGACCATCGCAAGGGCGCCGCCGGGGCGGGCGATGGCGTCGAGGTCGAGCGCCGGGCGGGACGCGGTGTCGGTCATGCGGTTTCCTTCTGTTCGGGTGCCGCCGCCTGCACGAAGGCGTCCAGCAGGGCCGGATCGCCCACGGAGGCGACGGTGTCGGCGCTGCTCAGCGGCAGCGAGGTGGTGAGGCCGGCGACACGGTGCACGGCGAGCATGGCGGCGCCGGTGGCGACCGGCTCGGCGACGTCGGCGCGGCGGAGGACGCCCGGCACAAGGCGCTGCTTGAGCCGCCACCAGGCGCCGTTGCCCGCTCCGGGACCGCCGAGGACGGCGAGCTTGTCGCGTCGCGGGCCGGCGAGGCGGCTCTGGGCGGCATCCATCCAGGCGAGCTGGAGGGCGAGACCGGTGAGCACGGCGGTCAGGGCGGCGGCCGGGTCGGCGGAGGCGACGGGCGCGGCTCCGGCGTCGGTGCCGGAGCGCACGAGCCGCACGGTTGCGGTCGCGTCGGGCGCGGGCGACTGGCGTCCCCGCAGGTAGGGCAGCACGAAGGCATCGAGGGGACCGTCGGCGAGCAGCCGGGCCTGCTGCAGCACGTCGTGCCGGTCGGCGCCCGGGATCAGCTCCGAGAACGCCCACTCCACCAGCGCCCCGGCCGTCGGGTTGCCGGCCAGGAGGGTCTCGAAGCGGCCGTCGACGCAGCGCGCGAGGGACATCCCCTCGCGAAGGGCCTCCTCCCGGGAGACACCGCGGGCGATCCGGAGCAGCGCCTCGGCGGTCCCGACCGAGTCGGCCGCGTCCCCGGGCTCCCGAGCGCCGGCCGCCCAGGCGCCGACCGCGTGGTCGTGCCCTGCGACGACGACGGGGATGCCGGCGCCGAGCCCGAGGGCGGATGCCGCGCTCGCGGTGAGGCTGCCCGCCGTCTCGCCCGGAAGGACCACTCGAGGGAAGCGATCGGGTGTCAGGCCGGCGAGCCCGAGGAGGTCGTGATCGAAGGTCTCCGCGAGCGGCGCGCCGGATTCAGGCAGGCGGTACGCCATCGTGCGGGCGGCGAGGGTGTGGTCGGTGACCGCCTCGCCGGTCAGCGCCGACACCACGAGCCCGTCGGCGCCGAGCCAGTGGGCGTCGTCGAGCCGGGCGTCACCCTCGGCTGCCAGCCGGAGCCAGTGCGTCAGCGGCGACTTGTGCGGGGCGGGCACACCGGTCGCGTCGTACAGGGTCTGTGCGCCGACGGCCGCGACGAGCCGGTCGGCGGTCGCGGTGTCGCCGTCCGCCCAGCGGAGCAGGTCGTCGCGCGGGATGCCGCCGGGGCCGGTCAGCGAACCGGTCTCGCCCATGGACGCGACGCCGATCGCCGCAATCGGGTGCGGGCTGTCGATCGCGACCTCGCGCAGCGCGCCGAGCACCACGGCCTGCAGCGCGTCACCGGTCCGCGGCGTCGGCATGCTCAGCGTCCGCTCCTCGCTCACGCCGTCGCCGAACACGGCGAGCGCCACCTTCGTGTTGGTGGTGCCCACGTCGACGCCGAGGGCGGCGAGCGGAGCGGGGGTCACGCATCCATTCTGTTCACTTCCGAACATTCACGTCAAGATTTGTCCGATTGTTGACAAGCCCGCCGAGCAGCCGGTTGGATGGACGCGTGCGCTACACCGACGCCCCCGCCCGCCGCGACGAGCTCCTCCGCCGGCTCTCGGCCGAAGGCTACGTCTCGTCGTCGCGCGTCGCGGACGAGCTGCGCGTCTCCGAGATGACCATCCGGCGCGACCTGCGCCAGCTCGAGGCGGAGGGCCTGGCCCGTCGCGTCGTCGGCGGCGCGAGCCTCCCGAACCTCGGCCACGGCCGTCCCTTCGACGAGCGCGCGGTCACCGGCAGCGGCGAGAAGCACACCATCGCCGAGGCGTGCCTGCAGCTGCTCGACGGCGCCGTGACGGTCGCCCTCGACGCGGGCACGACGGTCGCACCGCTCGCCGGGATGCTGCCCGCCGGCTCCACGATCATCAGCCACTCCGTCCCCGTCATCCAGGCGGCGATCGCGCGCGACGACGTCGAGCTGGTCGCCGTCGGCGGCGTCTACCAGAACGAGACGCGCAGCTTCGCGGGCTCGGCCGCGCGGCGCACGATCGCCGACTACTCGGTGGATGTGGCGGTGCTGTCCGCGACCGCCGTCGATCGAAGCGGCATCCTCTGCGCCAACGCGCTCGACGCCGAGCTGAAGCAGGAGCTCGCCCGCGCCGCCCGCACCACGGTGCTGCTCGTGGACCACTCGAAGCTCGGTGCGCGTGCGCCCATCCGCGTGGGCGGACTGGACCTCGTCGACATCATCGTGACCGACGCCGGGGCCGACCCGGACGACCTCCGCGTGCTGCGCGAGATCGGGGCGACGGTCGTCGTCGCGGGCGAGACGGTGGACGCGCTCTCCACCACCGGCGACGCGGGGGTCGACGTCTCGTGATGCGACTCGGCGCCGTCGCCGACGACGTCACGGGCGCGTGCGATCTCGCGGGCCGCGTCGCCGAGGCGGGACTCCCTGCGAGCGTGCTGCTCACCGCGTCGGCGGACGCGGCCGACGCCGCCGTATTCCCCGGCGATGGCTCGGGATGTGCGGTCGTCGCGCTCAAGGTGCGCACCGCACCCGTGGCGGAGGCGGTCGACGCATCCACCGCCGCCGCCCGGCTGCTCCTCTCGGCCGGCGCCACGCAGCTGTACCAGAAGTACTGCTCGACCTTCGACTCCACGCCCTCCGGCAACATCGGGCCGATCGCCGATGCGCTCCTGGACGTCGCCGGCGCGACCGCATCGGTGGGGACGCCGGCCACCCCCGGCGCCGGCCGCACCCAGTATCAGGGCGTCCTGTTCGTGGACGGCGTGCCGCTCGCCGAGTCGCCCATGCGCGATCACCCGCTCACGCCGATGCGCGATTCCAACCTCGTCCGCCTGCTCGCACCGCAGACCCGCGCGCCGGTCGGGCTAATGCGCTGGGAGGACGTCCACCGCGGCTCGGCCACGGTCGCCGCCGCCATCGCCGACGGGCACACCCTGGTGGATGCGCTCACCGCGCAGGATCTCGACCTCATCGCCGCGGCCGTGCGCGAGCGGGCGGCCGACACGCCGATCCTCGCGGGCGGCGGGGCCGGGGTCGCCACCGCGCTGGCCCGGGCCGAGGTGCGCGAGAGCGGCGTCGCCGGTGGGGCGGCCGGGCTCCCGCCGGTCCCGGTGACCGGCCGGCTCATCCTCGCCGGGAGCGCCTCGGCGGCCACACGCGCCCAGCTCGCGGCGTTCCGCGGCGAGCGCCACGTGCTCGATCCGCGCGAGCTCGACCGCGATGCGGACGCGGCGCTGGCCCGGCTCCGGGATGCGCTCGCCGCTCACGACGACCGGAGATCGCCGCTCCTCATCCACGCCTCGCCCGAGGTGGCGGCCGCGCAGGAGGCTCTGGGCGCCGCCCGCGCCGCAGCCCTGCTGGAGGACGCACTCGCCGAACTCGCCGCCGTCGCGGTCCACGAGTTCGAGTACAGCCACCTGCTCATCGCGGGCGGCGAGACCTCCGGCGCCGTGACCGCGCGGCTGGGCATCGCCCGCCTGCGGATCGGCACACAGGCGGCGCCGGGGGTGCCCTGGGCCGTGGCGGCGAGCGCAGCGCCCGGCGGGGAGGACCGCACGATCGCGGTGCTGCTGAAGTCCGGCAACTTCGGCGGCCCGGCACTCTTCGACGACGCCTGGGAGGTCGCGCCGTGAGCGCCATCAGCACCGAGTCCGAGGCCCGCGCCGCCGTCGTGCGCGCGTGCCGCCACCTGTCGGCCGCCGGCCTGTCGCCCGGCAGCTCCGGAAACGTGAGCGTCCGCGTCGGCGCCCGCATCATCGCCACGCCGACCGGCTCGTCGCTCCGCTCGGTCACCGAGGAGCAGCTCGCCGCGACGCCGGCCGATCAGGACGGCACCCCGCGGCCCACCAAGGAACTGCCCCTTCACGCGGCCATGTACGCCGCGCATCCCGAGGCCACGGCGGTGGTCCACCTCCACTCGCCGTACGCCACGGCGATCGCCTGCCTGCCGCCGACCCCCGACGGCTTCGCGCCGCTCCCGCCGCTGACGCCCTACCGGGTGATGCGGCTGGGCGACGTGCCCCTCGTCCCCTACGCGCCGCCGGGAAGCGCCGAGCTCGCCTCGGGGGTGGCCGCCGCCGCTCCCGGGCACCCCGTCCTGCTGCTCGCGAACCACGGACCGGTGGTCGCGGCGGCCACGCTCGACGCGGCGATCGACCTCGCCGAAGAGCTCGAGACGGCGGCGCAGCTCACGCTGCTGCTGAAGCAGGCCCCCGCGGTCGCCCTCGATGCCGCAGCGGTCGCGGCGCTGACCCCGCCGGGACGCTGACCCGCCGCCGGTTCCCGCCGTCCGGTCACTCCCTCCTCCCTTCCCGCTCGATCCCTCAGGAGCACTCCGTGTCCAGCGTGCGCGCTGCCCGTCCATCCCCCTCCCGTCCGCCGTCGGGCCCGCCGCGCGGTGCGCGCATCCCCGCGGCCCGGCCGAGCGACCGGCACCTCTCGTCGGTGCCGCGCTTCCTGCTCTGGCAGGCCGCCCGGCAGCCGTTCACCCTGGGCGCCGGCGTGCTCTTCGGCGTCGTCTGGATGCTGTGCCAGGCGATCTGGCCCTACCTGCTCGGCCGGGCGGTCGACGAGGGCGTCTCGGGAGATCCGGCCCGGCTGTGGCTGTGGTGCGCGGCGCTGCTCGGCGTCGCCGTGGTGCAGGCGGTGACCGGGATGCTGCGGCACCGGATGGCCGTCTCGAACTGGCTGCGCTCCTCCCTCGGCGTCGCGCGGCTGATCGGGTACCACTCGGCGGAGACGGGATCGGCGATCACGGCGACCACGTCGTCCGGCGAGATCGTGGCGACCGTCAACACCGACTCCCTGCGGCTCGGCGCCATGTTCGACGTCACGGCCCGGCTCGGCGGCGGGGTCGTCGCGTTCATCGCGGTGTCGATCATCATGCTCAACGCATCCCTGCCGCTCGGGCTCGCCGTGGTCATCGGCGTTCCGGCTGTCGCGCTCGTGCTCGCGCTGCTGCTGCGTCCGCTGCGCACCCGCCAGTCCGTCTGGCGCGAGGAGTCCGGCGGGCTCACCACGCTCGGCGCCGACACCGTCGTGGGCCTGCGTGTGCTGCGCGGGATCGGCGGCGAGCACGAGTTCGTCGACCGCTACGCCCGCCAGTCGCAGCGCGTGCGCGCCGCGGGCGTCGGCGTCGCGAAGACGCAGAGCTGGCTGGACGGCCTGCAGGTGCTGCTGCCCGGCGCCTTCCTCGTGTTCATCGTCTGGTTCGGGGCGCACCTCGCCGTCGCGGGGAGCATCACTCCCGGACAGCTGACGGCCTTCTACGGGTACGCGACGTTCCTGGTGCTGCCGCTGCGGACGGCGGTGGAGGCCGCCCAGACGTTCACCGCCGGCGTCGTGTCGGCCCGCCGTGTGCTGTCCGTGCTGCGCACGCAGCCCGCGGCACGCGACCGGGACGAGACCGCCGAGGCCCCGGCCTGGGGTTCCGCCATCGAAGACCTCGCGTCCGGGGTCGTGGTGGAGCCGGGCCGCTTCACCGCGATCGTGGACGCCGACCCCGACGAAGCGGCGGCCATCGCGACCCGGCTCGGCCGCTTCGACGACACCGTCCACCGCGAGGCGCCGGTGCTGTGGGGCGGCGTCGACCACACGCGCGTGCCGGTGAAGGAGGTGCGCGAGCGCATCGTGGTCAACGACGCCAACCCGCACCTCTTCGGCGGCCGGCTGCTCGACGGGCTCGACACGCTGCCCATCCGGGACCGCGAGTACACCGACACGCACACGGGCCGCATCCGCCGGGTGTCCGCAGCCCTCGACACCGCCGCGGCGACCGAGACCGTGGAGGCGCTGCCGGACGGCGTCCACGAGCGGGTCGCCGAGCGCGGCCGCACCTTCTCGGGCGGTCAGCGCCAGCGGCTCAGCCTCGCCCGGGCGCTGCTCACCGACGCGGAGGTGCTCGTGCTGATCGAGCCGACCAGTGCGGTGGATGCGCACACCGAGTCGCAGATCGCCGAGCGGCTCCGCGAAGCGCGGGATGGACGGACGACGGTCGTCGTGACCGCCAGCCCGCTCCTCCTCGACCGGATGGACACCATCGCGGTCGTCCGCCGCGGACGCGTGGTGGGGACCGGCGACCACCAGACCCTGTTGCGGCAGGAGGACGACCTCGGCGACCTCTACCGCGCCATCGTCTCCCGCACGATCAGCGCGGCCGAGCCCGCGGACGGCGAAGAGCTCGACGCCGCGTGGACCGGCTCCATCGACGCGCTCTGGACCGCGACGCATCCCGTGACCGCCCAGCGGCCGGACGGCGGCACGCGCGCGGGCACGAAGAAGAAGGACAAGAAGGAGAAGAAGGCGAAGCGGGCCGCGAAGAAGCGGGCGACTCCGGACTCCACCCCCACGAAGGGAACCGACGATGCTGCTTCCGATCGCTAGCACCGCGACCGTCCGGGCCACCGGCGCGCGGCTCATCCGCCAGCACCGCGGCGGGCTCTCCGTCGTCCTCCTCCTGCACACCCTCGCGGCGGTCGCCGGACTCGCGGGTCCCGCGCTGATCGGCCTCATCATCGACGGGATCACCGGGCACACCCTCACCAGCACCGGCATCGACACGATCGCGCTCATCCTGCTCGGCGCCATCGTCTGCCAGGCGGTGCTGATCCGCTTCGCGCAGCGGCAGTCGATGGTGCTCGGCGAGGGCGTGTTCGCGCAGCTCCGCGAGGAGTTCCTCGCCACCGTCGCGCGCCTCCCGCTCTCGACCGTGGAGGCGGCGGGGACCGGTGACCTGCTCGCGCGGACCACCAACGACATCCAGTCGGTCGCCCAGACCGTGCGGTTCGGGGTGCCGCGCATCCTCGTCGCCGGGGTGACGGCCGTGCTGACCGTGGTCGCGGCATTCCTGGTGAACCCGGCCGTTGCTGTCGCGATGTTCGCCGGCGTCCCGATCCTGATCGTCGCCGCCCGGTGGTACCTCAAGCGGTCCGGGCCCGGCTACCAGCGGCAGCTCGCCTCCTACGCCACGCTCGGCGGGACCATCAGCGAGACCGTGGACGGCGTCCGCACCATCGAGGCGCTCAGCCTGGCGCCGGCGCAGCGGGCGAAGATCGACGCGGCCCTCCGCGAGCGCCGCGACTCCGAGTGGTACACGCTGTGGCTGCGGTCCTGGTTCTTCCCGAGCACCGACATCGCGTTCCTGCTGCCGGTCATCGTGGTGCTCGCCTGGGGCGCGTTCCTGGTCGGCCAGGGCGTCGCCGGCATCGGCGCGGTCACGGCGGTCGCGCTCTACGCCATGCAGCTCGTGTCGCCGGTCGACGAACTGATCAGCTGGCTCGACGAGATCCAGGTCGGCACGACCGCGCTGTCGCGCATCATCGGCGTCGCCGACGTTCCCGAGGACCGGCACGCGACGGGCGAGCAACCCGCCGACGAGCACGTGGTCGCGAAGGACGTGCGCTACGCGTACCGCGAAGGCACGGAGGTGCTGCACGGCGTCAGCCTCGACCTGGCCGTCGGCGAGCGGCTGGCGATCGTCGGGCCGTCGGGCTCGGGCAAGTCGACGCTCGGCCGTCTCATGGCGGGCATCACCGAGCCGACCGGCGGGCGGATCACCGTCGGCGGCGTGCGGCTGGTCGATCTCCCGCTCGACGACCTGCGCAGCCACGTCGCGCTCGTCACGCAGGAGCACCACGTCTTCGTCGGCACCATCGCCGAGAACCTGTCCCTCGCCAAGCCCGGCGCCGGACGCGACGAGCTCGCGCGCGCCCTGCGGGTGGTGGATGCGCTCCGCTGGGTCGCCGCGATGCCGAAGGGCCTCGACACGGTCGTGGGTTCGGGCGGTGTCGTCCTCACTCCGGCACAGGCGCAGCAGCTCGCCCTCGCGCGGCTGGTGCTGCTCGACCCGCACACGCTGATCCTGGACGAGGCGACCTCCCTGCTCGACCCGACCGCCGCACGCGACCTGGAGCGCGCGATGAACCGCGTGCTCGAGGGGCGGACCGTGGTCGCCATCGCGCACCGGCTCCACACCGCGCACGACGCGGACCGCATCGCGGTGGTGCGCGACGGCGAGATCGAGGAGCTGGGCAGCCACGACGAACTGGTGGCCGCCGGCGGGGCCTACGCCGAGCTCTGGTCGTCGTGGCACGGCGGCGGCCGGTGAGCGGCCTCGCCTGGCGCGGGGTGGTCGAGGGCTTCTACGGCGAGCCCTGGTCGCACGCCGACCGGCTCGCCTGGTTCGACCGCGCCGGAGCCCTCGGGCTCGACCACTACCTGTACGCACCCAAGGACGACCCGTGGCACCGCGAGCGTTGGCGGGAGCCGTATCCCGCCGACCGGCTCGCCGAGCTCGCCCGCCTCGGGCGCGCCGCGGCCGAGCGCGGCGTCCGCTTCGTGTACTCGGTCTCCCCCGGCCTCGACATGCGGTTCGCCGACGACGCGGACCACGAGGCGCTGGCGGCGAAGTGCCGGCAGCTGTACGACGCCGGCATCAGGTCGTTCGCCCTGCTCTTCGACGACGTTCCGATGGAGGAGCCGGAGCTCCTCGGGCGGCAGCACGGCGAGGTGGCGGCGCGGTTCGAGCGGTCGTTCCTGCGGCCGGCCGGGATCCACGAGCCCGTGCTGTTCTGCCCGACCGACTACGCGGGGCTCGAACGGACGCCGTACCGGATCGGCCTGGACCGGACCCTGCCCCGGGATGCGCGAGTGCTGTGGACGGGGGCCGACATCGTCGTCGGGCGCGTGACGTCCGACGACATCGCCCGGGCGGCCGCCGCCTTCGGACGCGACCTGGTGCTGTGGGACAACTTCCCGGTGAACGACTTCGACCGGTCCCGGGTGTTCCTCGGGCCGCTGACCGGGCGCGAGGCCGGGCCGGGTCTGGTCGGCATCGTCGCCAATCCGATGGTGGAGGCGGCGCCCTCCCGCTTAGCGCTTCACACCGTGGCGGAGTGGGCGGCCGACCCGTCGGCGTACGAGCCCTCGGCTGCTGCGGATCGCGCGTACCGGGCCGTCGCCGGTGATGACGACGGGGACGCGGCCGGGCTGCGAACCCTGGTGGATGCGTGCAGCGCGTGGCCGCCGGGCGCCCCGCGCTGGCCGCGGCTCGACGTCGCCGTCGCCGCGGAGCGCTGGGACGACGCTGCCACGCTGCTCCGGGGCCTCGCGGAGACGGCGCCCAGCGCATCCACCCCCGTCGACCTGGCGACGCAGCTGGGACCGTGGATCGCCGCGGCGCGCGCGACGGGTGCCGCGGGCGTCCTGGCGTGCCGGGTGCTGGGCGGCTCCTGGGACGGCGCTGACCATGCCGACGCGATCGAGGCGCTGAGCGCCGCACGCCGCCTGCTGGAGGCTGAGTTCGCGGACGTCGCCCGCGCCGCCGTGCTCGCGCTGGTGGATCGCGCGCTCGAACGCCTCGGCGTCGTCGGGACGCGGACGCACGGCACCGGCGCCAAGGTCGCCGTCCTGACCTGCCCGAACCCGGCGCCGGGCGACCGCGAGCTGGTCGAGTTCCTGGGACGGTCCGGGATGCGCGCCCACCTCGGCGACGACCCCGCCGCCGACCTGCTCATCGTGACACGTGGCGCGACCGAGGAGACGGCCCGGGTGGCCGCGTCGCGCCCGGTCCCGCTGCTCGCCTGGGGACACCTGGTGCCGCTCGGGCTGGCGACCGCGGCGGCCGTTCCGCTCTCGCTGGACCGCATCCGCATCGCCGGCCCCGACCATCCCGCCGCCGCCGGGCTCGACGGCGACGTGGTCGTGTACCGCGGCCGGTCGAAGCTGACCGTCGCCGACCCGCCGGAGGACGCGGCGGTCGTGGCGCACGACCCCGAGTCCGGCCGCTCCGTCATCGGCGTCACCCCGGCCGGGTCGCGGCTGGCCGACGGGAGCATCGCACCCGCCGCGCGCGCGACGTTCTTCCTGGCGGCCGACGGATTCGCACCGTGGCTCGTGACCCCGGAGGCGCGGGCGCTACTGCTCGCGACCGTGCGCGAGCTGCTCGGCTGAGCGGTGGCTCCCGCGCCGCGCACGGCGCTGCGGGGGCCACCCCGACCGGGGGACGGCGCGGACGGAGAAGCAGCCTAGAGTGGTCCCTGTATGGCTGAGCTTCCTCCCGCATCCCTGTCCGACCAGCCCGAGCCCGTCGTCGTCACCAGCGACCCCGGCATCGGCGCGCGCCGGTTCACCCGCGACGACATCGTGCACCGAAAAGGGCTGTACACCCTGGTGTCCGGACCGTTCACCCCGCGGGAGTCGATGATCGAGGACCTGCTCGCCGTGCGCGACGCGCTCGACGACGCGGGGCTCGAGTACCTGCTGGTTCGTGACGACGACAACCGCCTGATCGTCGCCCTCGACCGGCGCAAGCGCAAGGAGGTCACCGCGGCGCTCGCGACGGCCTTCGCCGACGAGCCGTTCTACGCCCGCGGCATCGACCCCGAGGGCGGCGCGCACGGCGAGGACCTGCTCATCGCGGACGGCCGCCTCTCCCGCCGCAAAGCCGACATCATCCGCCTGTACCGTCCGCGGCTGGAGCCCATCGGCCGCCTGCGGTACGGCGCCGACACGGCCTTCCAGCTCGAGTTCTGGCGCTTCGGCGACGACGAGATCACCGCGCCGCGCGAGAACGCCCTCATGCGGCCGCGGCTGCCGCGGAGCGAGGCGGTCGAGGCCGAGGTCGAGTTGTACGGGCGCCGCTGGCGCACCCTCCAGCACATGTTCGACCCCCTCGCCAGCGACGTCGCCTTCGACATCGACATCGTCTTCTCGTGGGTGGACGGCTCCGACAGCGAGTACCAGCGGCAGCGGGCCGCGCGGATGGCGGCCTACGTCGTCGGCGAGGGCGACGACAACGAGGCGCGCTACCGGCAGATCGACGAGCTCAAGTACGCGCTGCGCAGCATCCACATGTTCGCGCCGTGGATCCGCAACATCTACATCGCCACCGACTCACCGGTGCCGCCGTGGCTGGATGCCGAGCATCCGCGCATCCACATCATGCGCAGCGAGGACTTCTTCGCCGACACGTCCACCCTGCCGACCCACAACTCGCACGCCGTCGAGAGCCAGCTGCACCACATCCCGGGCCTGTCGGAGCACTTCCTGTACTCGAACGACGACATGTTCATCGGCCGGCCGCTCTCCCCTGACATCTTCTTCTCGCCCGGCGGTGTGACGAAGTTCGTGGAGGCCGGAACGCGCATCGGCCTCGGCGAGACGGACCCGGCCCGCAGCGGGTTCGAGAACGCCGCGCGCGTCAACCGGCGGCTGCTGTGGGAGCGCTTCGGGGCGGTCACCACCCGCCACCTCGAGCACTGCGCAGCGCCCCTGCGGGTGAGCGTGCTGCAGGAGATGGAGCGCGAATTCCCCGAGGACTTCCGCCGCACCGCGGGCAGCCCGTTCCGCTCGGCGACGGACATCTCGGTCACGAACTCGCTGTACCACTACTACGCGCTGATGACCGGACGTGCGGTGACGCAGGCGCAGGCGAAGGTGCTGTACATCGAGACGACGCTGCGGCAGGCGCCCGACATGATGCGCCGCCTGCTGAAGAAGCGCGACCAGGACATGTTCTGCCTCAACGACGGCTCGAAGCCCGAGATCGACGCCGCCGAGCGCACGCGCGTGGTGACGGACTTCCTGGAGCGCTACTTCCCGTTCCCCGCCCCGTGGGAGCGCCCGCTCCCCTGACCCTCGGCGCGTGCCGGTGCCGACATTCGTGACGAATGTTGCTTTGCGGGTGCGCTGAGGCGACATTCGGCACGAATGTTCCGCCTGTCTTCGCGCGGGAGGCGCCGCACATTCGGCACGAATGTGGTGATCGGCGCGCGCAGAGGCGACATTCGGCACGAATGCGCGCCCGCGGGCGGGGCACGATGGGCGGGTCAGGCGAGGATGCGGACGGGCTCCGTGGGGGCCTCGCGGCCGGCGGCCGGGGGGATGCGGATGCCGTCGGCGGCCAGGCGGCGCGCCGACTCCTCGGCGTCCACGTAGTCGAGCGTCGGGTAGTGGCCGAGCGGCACGACCGAGTGGAGCACCGTGTTCGGGTAGACGTGCACGAGGTTGAACGACAACGCGCCGTCGCGACCGCGGGTGCCGCCGACCGGCACGTTGAGGTCCTGCGTGTAGCAGCTGGCTGACGCCACCGACACCGGGATCCCGGCGAACATCGCCGTCGACGAGTAGTGCAGGTGCCCCGCGATGATGCTCCGCACATCGCTGCCCTCGAGCACCTCGCGCAGCTGGGACTGGTCCCGCAGCTCCACCGACACGGCGAGATCGAGCACGCTCGGGATGGGCGGGTGGTGCATCGCGAGGATGGTCCCCTCGGGCGCCGGCATGGCGAGCTCGGCGGCGAGCCAGTCGAGCTGCGACTCGCTCACGTCGCCGTAGTGGTGGCCGGGCACGGTCGAGTCGAGGACGATGACACGCAGCCCGCCGATCCACACGACGTCGTCGACGGGCGCGGTCGCGGCGTTCTCGTCGCGCAGCCCCTGCCGGAACGCCGCCCGGTCGTCGTGGTTGCCCATCACCCAGATGACGCGGGCGCCCATCCGCTCCGCCGCCGGGTCGACCAGCGCGCGGAGCCGCGCGTACGCGTCGGGCTGCCCGCGGTCGGCGAGGTCGCCGGTGAACACGATGGCGTCAGGACGGCCGCCCGAGGACTCCACCTCCTGCAGCAGCACCCGGAGGTGCTGCTCGCTGTCGACGGTGCCGTAGAGCCGCTCGCCCCCCGCCAGCAGATGCGTGTCGCTGATGTGGAGCAGGAAGTGGTCCGGCCGCGGGTATTCCGCGATTCGCGTCTTCACGGGGCTATCACACCACCCCGTTCTGAACGGATCGTGAACGCTCCCGGTGTGGCGGCTCTATTGCGGTCACACCAGAACGGGTGACGTGGACACGCGTCACGGCGTCGCTCGTCACGGCAGGTCGACCGGCTCCGCGTTCCACGATTCCAGCCTTACCGGCACACCGGGCGTCGCGGCTAGGCAGCGCTCCTCGCCGGGTAGCAGCGGGCGCGGGTCTCCGGAGACGCTCAGGATGGGCGCTCCCGGCACTCCGACGGGCCGCGCGACCGCGGATCTCGCACCCGCGGGCCCGGCCTCCACGGGACGTGCGTCCACCACCCGCACGGTCAGCGCCGCCACGTCGCCCTCGTTCCGGATGCGCACCGCGCCGTCCGCACCGCGGGTCACCGCGAGCCGCGGGGCCGGGACGTCGAGCAGCGCCGCGAAATCCTCCGTCGTGGTCGCGACCGTGCGTTCGCGGTCGATGACGCGTCCCTCGGCATCCCGCCAGTCGGCCTCCCACAGGAAGACGGCGGGCAGCGCATCCACCGCCACCTCGAGGCTCCCGACGGCCGCCGGGCGGCCGACCGCCGGCGCACCGAGCACCCGCTCGGCGATCACCGTTCCGTCGAGAGCGACCGCCCGCACCGTGACCGTCGAGCCCTCGACCACCGCATCCTCCGCCCACAGCCAGACCTCCGCCGCCGCGACGGACTGGCCGCCCCACACGGCCCGCTCCACCCGCAGGGTCGCCCGGCGTCGCTCGAAGGCCCGCGCCACGGCGAAGAACGCCGGCTTGGGGTCGCCGCGGAAGTCCACCGCGGTCGTGCACCATGCGTTCGGGAAACTCTCATTCAGCTGCCATGGCAAGACCATGCTGCAGCGCGGGAACCGGCGGCGGTCCGCCTCCACCGCGTACTGCAGCCCGGTCGCCTGGAGCAGCTGGGACGCCCGGTTGAGGGTGGCGAGGTCGTCCGGCCGTCCGCCGAACAGCTCGACGACCTGGTCGGCGTTGTTCCACCACTCGCCGAGGTGCCGGTACACCGGGTTGGTGCGGTCGGCGGGCCAGCGTTCCGCCTCGGGGACGAGCGCCGTCAGCGAGCGCAGGTTCGTCATCCCCTCGACGCCGAACTCGGTGTGCGCGAGGCTCGTTCCGGCGTTCGCGAGCGTGTACTGGCCGACCAGCCCCTGATGCTCCCAAGGTCCGTGCACGTCGTGCTGACCCTCCGGGTTGGCGTGGATGCGGTCGAGCCGGTTGTGGAACTCCGGTCCCGTCGGCGACGTGGGCAGCCAGCCGCGGCCGGAGTCGAGCGCGGCGACGGTCGCGGAGAGCGCGGCGAGCACCGGCGACCGGTCGTCGCTGAGCGGGACGCCGCCGTCGTCGAGCTCGTTGCCGCCGCCCCACAGCAGCAGCGACGGGTGGTGGATGCGCGTGGGCACCAGCGCCTCCGCCTCGGCGCGCATGAACGCGACGAAGTCCGGATCCGTGCTGGGCGCGCTCTGCATCCCGGAGCTCGACTGCGAGAACTCCTGCCAGACGAGCAGTCCGAGGCGGTCGCACGTGGCGTAGAAGTGC
Source organism: Leifsonia sp. 22587 (assembly GCF_052044215.1). Classification (NCBI taxonomy): domain Bacteria; kingdom Bacillati; phylum Actinomycetota; class Actinomycetes; order Micrococcales; family Microbacteriaceae; genus Leifsonia; species Leifsonia sp. 22587. The sequence continues at coordinate 390,098 of NZ_JBQENB010000003.1, read as the reverse complement.
TCCGACTCGATGAGGCCGCCGCCCCAGACACGGATGAGGCGCGCGCCGGACGCGGCCGCCAGCGCGAGCAGGTGCTCGACCTTCGCCGGGTCGATCGAGCCGAACAGGGTGTCGGCCGGGGTCCAGTTCCAGCCGAGCAGGGGCACGACGACGCCGTTGACGACGGCCGTGTAGTTGAGCGCGCCCGCCGGGGCGCCCTCGTTGGGCACCAGCTCCGCCGTGCGGAACCCGACCTCCCGCGCGATGCGATCCGTCTCGCCCGCGGCGTCCGACAGTGCGACCGTGACCGTGTAGAGCGGCTGCGGGCCGACCGTATTGGGCCACCACAGCTCGGGCTGCGGGACGCGCAGACTCGCCGTGCCGGCCGCCGCATCCACCCGCTGCTCGGCGACGGTGCGCCCGTCGCGCGCGACCGTGACCGTCACGCCGAGGGCGGCATCCGGTCTCGCGGCGAGTGGTGCCTCCCACGAGACGTCGACCAGGCCGTCGCGCTCGCGCGCCGCGGCCGGATCGAGTCGTGACATGCTGTCGCCACCCGACGCGGATTCGCGCATCCACTCACGACTCGATCGCGGCGCGGGCGCCTCGCCCGCCGCGGCGACCCGCGCGCTCACGGTCACGTCGCCCAACAGCGCGCGGGCGACGCGGAGGCGGGCGCTCCTCCAGACGCCCTGGTGGCGGAGGCGCGGGGAGAAGTCCCAGCCGTAGCCGAGGCGGGGCGTGTGGACGCGGACCCACTCCGTCCGGCCGACCTGCGGCTCGGAGGCCGGGGCGGGATGGACGCGCAGCGCCAGCTTGTGCCGCCCGGGCGAGCGCTGCTCGGGCGTCAGCACGAACCGGCCGCGGTGGTAGAGGCCGTGGACCGAGCCGAGCGCCTCGCCGTCCCAGTACACGTCGGCTCCGGGGTCGATGCCGTCGAACTCGAGCACACCGACGCCGATGCCGTCGCCGACCCCGTCGCTCGCGGACGCATCGAGGTCGACCGCGCGCCGGTAGACCCAGGAGCGTTCCGCCACCCACTCGGACGCGCGGCTGTTGCGCCCGACGCGCGGGTCGGGCACGTCGCCCGCCCGGTGCAGGTCGTCGATGACGGCTCCCGGAACCCGCGCGGGCAGCCAGCCGGGCGCCGCGGCGATCGCCGCCGACGCATCGGCCACGTTGTTGCCCGACTCCGGGAGCGGTGCGCCCAGGTACCACTCGGCCGTGTCGCCGAGGGCTTCGCGGATGGTCCAGTCGTCGCCGTCGAGGCGGATCGTCGCGCTGCTCACAGGACGATCATGCCGAATCTGGGAACGATTGCAGAAATTCGGCCGCAGGTCTTCCGACTGCTCCGGAGCAGAAGGTACGCTTTCGAAGTTCGCGCGCACCGTAACCCTGGCAAGGAGGCCTCGACAGGCATGTCCCACCCACTCGCTGTCGCAGCGATCGGCTTCTGGCACGTACACGCGGGCGACTACGCGCGCAACGTCCAGCAGCATCCCGACACCACCCTGCTCGCCGTCTGGGACGACGACGAGCAGCGCGGCCGTGCGGCCGCCGACGAGTTCGGCGTGGAGTTCGTCGCCGACCTCGACGAGCTGCTCGCCCGTCCGGAGCTCGACGCTGTGACCGTCACCACCGCCACCGACCAGCACCGCGACGTCATCGGCCGCGCCATCGCCGCCGGCAAGCACGTCTTCACCGAGAAGATCCTCGCCCCCACCGTCACGGAGTCCGAGGAGCTCGTGGAGCTGGCCCGGCAGGCCGGCGTCGCCCTCGTGGTGTCGCTGCCCCGGCTCTCGGACGACTACACGGTCGCGATCGAGCGCATCCTCGACGAGGGCACGCTGGGCGAACTGACCTACTCGCGGGTCCGGCTCGCGCATGACGGGTGGGTGGCCGGCTGGCTGCCCGACCGGTTCGGCGACCCGGCGGACGCGATCGGTGGCGCGCTGACGGACCTCGGCTGCCACCCGGCCTACCTCACGCGCCTGTTCCACCGCGCCGAGCCGCTGAGCATCTCGGCGAGCTACGGCAGCGTGACCGGGCGGCCGGTCGAGGACAACGCGGTGGTCACCGCCGAGTTCCCCGGCGGACGCCTCGGCGTCTTCGAGGCGAGCGTCGTCACCACGCCGGGAGCGTTCACCGTCGAGTTGCGCGGCACCGCCGCCAGCCTGGTGTTCGGCTTCGGCGGCGAGCGCCTGCTCGCCAAGGGCGGTGCGTTCGGCGACGAGTGGCAGGAGATCCCCCTGCCCGACCGGCGACCGGGTGCGTTCGCGCAGTGGGTGCAGCACATCCACGACGGCACGACCGCCGACGACAACCTGCGTCACGCCGTCGAGCTGACCCGGATGGTCGTCGCCGCGAACGAGTCCGCAGCGAGCGGCCGCACGGTCGCGCTCTCCCCCGTCCCGGTCGCCTGACCGGCCCCTCCTCTTTCTTCCTCTTCCTTCAAGGAGCACATCGTCATGCCCACCAACACCGTCCGCATCGGCTTGATCGGAGCCGGAGGCATCGCCGGCGCCCACGTCGCCGGCTACCTCCGCAACCCGGAGACCGTCACGTTCGCCGCGGTCGCGGACCCGGTCCGCGAAGCGGCCGAGCGCCGCGCCGGCGACAGCGGCGCCGCCATCTACGCCGACTACACCACCATGCTCGCGGAGGCCGACATCGACGCCGTCGACATCTGCCTCCCGCACCACCTGCACAAGGACGCCATCGTCGCCGCCGCCCGGGCCGGCAAGCACATCCTGTGCGAGAAGCCGCTCTGCCTCACCCCGGAAGAGGCAGCCGAGGTGGATGCGGCGGTCGCCGAGGCCGGCGTCACGCTGATGTGCGCGCACAACCAGCTGTTCCTCCCGGCCGTCGCCCAGGCGAAGAAGCTCATCGAGGAGGGCGCTCTCGGGCGGCTCTACGAGGTGCGCACCACCGACAGCTTCTTCAACGACTTCGACCCGTCGAACATGGGATGGCGTGCGCACGCCTCGACGAGCGGCGGCGGCGAGCTGATCGACACCGGCTATCACCCCACGTATCTGCTGCTGCACCTGGCCGGCGGGTCGCCGGTGGAGGTCACCGCCATGCTGGCGACGCACCGTCTGACGTTCATGGAGGGCGAGGACTCGGCGCAGGTGCTGGTGCGCTTCGACAACGGCGTCCTCGGCAGCCTCGTCACCAGCTGGGCGTATGAGCCCGCGGACGGGACGGAGAAGTTCTCCGCGGTCGGCGAGCTCGGCAGCCTGACCAGTGACGGCACCTCCCTCTCCTTCCGTGCCCGCGGCGACAGCGAGCCGACGGTGTACGAACTGGAGCCGGTGCACGAGTTCGGCGAGGAGATCGCGCACTTCGCGCGCAGCATCCTGGACGGCACCCGGCCCCTCCACACGCAGAAGGAGGGGATCGAGGTGCTCGGCATCATCCTCGCCGCGTACGAGTCCGCGCAGAACCGCACGATCGCGCCCGTGCGCTCCGTGCGGGAGCTGGTGACGTCCGCGACCGCCGACTGAGCCGGCACCGCTTCACGCGCACAGGAAACGGGGGTATATCCCGCGGCCCTGCGGCGGAGTTACAGTGCAGCATGAGCACGCAGCGGGCGGGTGCTCGGCACGCAGTGCCGGAGCCCCATCGTCAAGACGACTTCGTCGCCGTCCCGTACCTGCGCCAGGGCCAGCTCATCTCGCTGATCCGCTGGTCGCTGGTGTCCGGCGAGTGGAAGTACACGACCATCCTCGCGGAGTACCTGCACCGCGACGAGAACTCGTGGTACCTCGTGATCAACGGCAATCGCGCCAGACTCGACCGCTCGGAGTGGGCGATCTTCAACTGACCGATACCGCTGTACTGTTCCCGGTGTGAGCGACACCGAGACCGAGAAGGAGGCGCGGCGCGCCCAGCCGGAGCACCGCTGGCCCGCGGTGATCGCCACCGTGGTGGCGCTGGCCGCGTACGCGCTCCTTCCCAGTGTCGTTCCGCTGATCGAGCGGTACGCCGTCGTCGGCATCTGCCTGCTGATGATCGTCGCGCTGGTGATCTACAACCCGCACCACCTCACCCGCGAGTCCCGGTGGTCCCGCCGGGCTGAGATCGGGCTGTCGCTGTTCATCCTGGTGGCGAACCAGGTCGCGTTCGCGGAGACCGTCATCCGGCTGCTCAACAAGCACGGCAACGGCTATGAACTGCTGCTGGCGTCGCTGCAGGTGTGGCTCACGAACGTGATCGCGTTCGCGCTGGTGTTCTGGGTGCTCGACCGGGGCGGACCGGTGGCCCGCGCGACCGTCCCGCGCCCGAAGCTGGCACTGGCCGACTTCCGCTTCCCGCAGGACGAGGACCACGACGCGGTCGTCGAGGTGGCCCGCGGCTCCAGCAAGCAGGCCGACTGGGTGCCGAACTACATCGACTACTTCTACTTCTCGCTGTCGAACTCGATGGCGTTCAGCCCGACGGACACGATGCCGCTCACCCACCGCGCGAAGCTGCTGATGGCGCTGGAGTCGTTCGCGGGCTTCCTCCTGCTGGCGCTCGTCATCGCGCGTGCGGTGTCGCTGATCGGCTGAGCCGGGGGGATGCCCACACCGCCCCCGGAGCGTCGGAGGGGAGTCGGCGGGGGCGGTGATGCTGCCATCCCAGCACCCGCGGGCCCCGCGCGATAGTCAGCGGCGACCGTTCAGAGGCGCCGCCAGTCGTCGGAGGTCAGGTGCGAGCCCGCCTGCGGACCCATCTGCAGCATCCCGCCGTCCACCGCCCAGGAGGCGCCGGTGACGTACGACGCGGCGGGCGACGCGAGGAACGCGATCACCGAGGCGATCTCGCGGGCGTCGCCGGGGCGGCCGAGCGGGACGCCCGGACGGTGCACCTCGCGCGGGTCCTCGTCCTCGGCGTCGTTCATCGGCGTCGAGATCTCCCCCGGTGCGACCGCGTTCGCGGTGATGCCGTACTCGCCGAGCTCCAGGGCCAGCGTCTTCAGCAGCCCGCCGAGGCCGTGCTTCGCGGCGTCGTACGCGGCCGAACCGACGCGGGGCTGGTGCTCGTGCACGCTGGTGACGCCGATGATGCGGCCGCCGCGTCCCGCATCCACCATGCGCCGAGCCATGCGCTGGATGCACACGAACGCGCCGTCGAGGTCGGCGCAGACGGTCTTCCGCCAGGTCTCCCAGTCGGTCTCGAAGAAGGGCGTGCCGCCGTTGAGGCCGGCGTTGTTGACGAAGACGTCGCAGCCGCCGAGCTCGTCGGCGATGCGGTCGACGACGTCGCCGCACGCGGGGGCGTCGGTGGTGTCGAGTTGCGCGACGACCGCGCGGCGGCCGGCCTCGCGGACGAGACGAGCGGTCTCCTCCGCGCCCTCCTCGTCGGAGTGCCAGGTGATGCCGACGTCCATGCCCGCCTGCGCGAGGGCGACCGCGGTGGCACGGCCGATGCCGGAGTCGGAGCCGGTGACGATGGCGGTGCGGGGGTCGGTGAGTTCCGGATACGAGTGATCAGCCATGCCCGGAACGGTGCACCCCATGCCGGGTGCGCGCAAGGGGTGGTAGTCGTGGAGCCATGACGATCTCCGCAGTGCTCTTCGACGTCGACGGAACCCTGGTCGACTCCAACTTCCTCCACGTCGACGCCTGGAGCCGGGCGTTCGCCGAGATGGGCACCCCGGTGGACTCCTGGCGCATCCATCGGGCCATCGGCCAGGACTCGGCGCGGCTGCTCGAGCAGCTGGTGGGCGAGCGGGACGAGGACTGGATCGGCCGCGCGAAGGACCTGCACTCGCGCTACTACGTCGAGCAGGCGGGGCGGCTGCGCGCCTTCGACCGTGCCGCGGACCTGCTGCGCGAGCTCGCGTCCCGCGGCATCCGGGTGGTGCTCGCCACTTCGGCCCCGGAGGACGAGCTGGAACTGCTGATGAAGGCGCTGGATGCCGACGATGCGATCCACGCGACGACCAACGCCGACGACGTCGAGACCGCGAAGCCGGAGCCCGGCATCATCGAAGTCGCGCTGCAGCGCGCGCAGTCGGACCCGTCGGACGCCCTCTTCGTCGGAGACTCGGTATGGGACATGATGGCCGCCGCCCGCGCGCACGTCCGCTCTGCCGGGGTGCTGTCCGGCGGCGTCGGCCCGTCCGAGCTGCTCGAGGCCGGCGCCGTCTCGGTGTTCGACGACCCGACCGACCTCCTGGACCGCATCGACGGCGTGCTCAGCGGCCGACGCTCGGCCTGATCGCCCCGCACGACAAGCCTCTTGCCAAGCTCCGCGCTGTGGCGTTCCATAGGGGCGACGGCCCAGGGAGAGGAGTCGCCATGTCGGCGAGCGAACTCGAGATGTCCAGCGTGCGGTACCCGTACCGCGACCGCATCTTCCACGTGGAGAAGAAGTCGCCGGGAGTGTGGGTCGTCCTCGACGAGTCGCACGCCGAGCTCGGGACGCTGGTCCGCGTCGCCGTGGAGGGCGAAGAGCACGAGCCGGTCTTCGGCGCGGTGCCTCCCGGATACGCCGAGACGCTCCACGAGGGGTCGGACTGGCGGATGCTCGTCGCCTCCCTCATCAACGAGTCGCTCGACGCGGAGACCGCGGCCACCGGCAACCAGGGAGAGGCATGAGCGTCCGCCTCAACAAGAAGGCGCTGGAGCACGCCAGGAAGCTGGTCGAGCAGGGCAAGGTCGTGCACGACCAGCGCGACGACTGGAGCGAGCACGCCCCGAGCGCGGACGACGAGAACCGTTACATCGAGAAGAACGGCTGGGACGACTACGCGCTCTGGCATCTCGGCGAGGACCCGGACAAGAGCGAGGAGACGAAGGGGCGGTTCAGCTTCCCCTACGGCGACTTCACGAAGGTGCACCGCTGCGCGGTCATCTCGCTGGAGAGCCGGGCGTCGCAGAACGACCACGACGACATCGCCCGCGAGACGAAGCGCCTGCTCGAGCTGATCGACGGGGAGTAGTCGCCGGGCTACGATACCCGGAGATGAACGCGACGCTGCGCACGGCGCTCGGCTGGGTCGCCGCCGTGCTGCTGAACGTCGGCGTCTTCCTGGTCGTGGCCGGCCTGATTCTCCCCCGCACCGGTGGTGACGCACCGGTGCTCGGTGTCGGCGCCGCCCTCTGCGTCGTCGGCGTGGTGGCCGGCGCCGGGTGGCTGGCGGGCCGCCCGCCGCGCTGAATCGCCCGACGTGCGGGCATCTTGCATCCGGACACGCAGCGACCCCGCTCTGGGATGAGGAGAGCGGGGTCGCCACGGCACCGGCGCGAGGCCGGTGGGTCGGTGGGCCGATCAGTCCGGGGGCTCGCTGTGCCCGACGAGGTCGGGGTTCGACGGCTGATCGGCGGGGTCGAAGTCGGCGGGCGGCGGTTCGGCCTGGTCGGTTCCGGTGTCGCCGGCCGGGTTCTGGCCGCTGTTCGCGGTCACATCTTCCGCGCCCTCGGGCGCGACGCCGGTCTCGCCCGGCGCGCTGACGTCGCCCGACTGGCCCGCCTCCGTCTCGGCCGGCTCGGCGGCCTGGGCGTCGCGCTCGACGCCCTCCTCGAAGCGCTCCGGCTTGTCCTCGGCGGGCACGCCCTCCGCGTCGGTGTTCGGCAGTCCGCTGGTGTCGCTCATGCTTCGCTCCTTCCCGGCAGCCCTACGGCTGGCCCTCTTCGCTGTACGAGGTCGCGGAGTCCGCATCCTCGTCCGTCCGGCGGGCGTCGTCGAGATCCGGGATCACGTCCTGGATGACGTCCCTGTCCGCCGTGGGCTGGACGGCGCCGCCGTCGTCACCCTCGAGGTCGCCGGCCAGCCCGTTGGTGGGGTCGTGGCCGGTGACCGGTTCCTGTGCATCGCGCGAATCGGTCATGCGGCACACACAACGCCGGGCCTCGCGAGGCCGCAAGGGGTACCTCCCCGCGGTGCCCCGGCGTATCGTCGTCCGGCTAGCGGATGCGCTCGATCACGTCCAGCAGCGCCACCCGGTACTGCGGCGCGGACTGGTAGTCGGGATGCGTCGCCACCTTCACGAGGTAGCGCGGCGGCCCGAACTCGTCGGCGCCCCGATCGAGGTCGTCGGGCAGGCCACGGTCGAGCCGGTAGCTGTTGATCGGGAAGCCCAGGTAGTCGGTGCGGCGCCACAGGTTGATCCAGCCGACGGATCCATCGGGCTGGGTGAGCAGGTCGACGAGCGACGGGTCGTCGGCGTCCGATTCGCTGACGACCACACGCCCGCCGTCCTGGTCGAGCTCGACCTGCGTGAACCACGGGTCGGCCTTGCCGAGCAGCGGGCGTCGCGATCCCAGGGTGCCGAGCGCGTCCGGCCCGAACAGCTCGGGGAAGAAGCGCCCGAAGTACACGCGCAACTGGGCGCCGTAGGTCAGGAGCCCGACGTTGCGCAGCCGGTCCGCATCGTCCGGTCGCAGCGTGAAGAGCGTCGAGACCGCCAGCACCGCCCCGAGGCTGTGCGCCGACAGCACCACGCTGAACGGCCGCTCCTCGGCGAGCGCCCGCTCCTCCTGACGGTCGCGCCATTCGAGCCGTGCGGCGAGGTCGAGGTCGGCCGGCGGCTGCAGGTCGTGGGTGAGCCAGTCGGTCACCCGGTCGCGCACCTCGGGCACGACGCGCTCGGCGTAGCAGGGCGGACCGAAGGGATGCCCGGCGCGCGGCAGGAAGCACATGAGGTCCCACATCACGCTGATCGGGCGCTCCTTGGCCGTCAGCGCGTTCTCCACGACGACGATCAGGATGGCGGCCGCGATCACCGTCAGAGCCGGCCCCACCAGGCCGTCGATCGCCCGGAACACCGTCGTGTACGACACGGCGAGCGCGACCACGAACCCGATCGCGAGCAGCAGGGCCAGGATTCCGAGGATGGGCTCACCGCGATGCACCAGGGCCGCCAGCCGCCGCGCGCGCAGGATCTTCAGCGCCAGGCGGTCGGCGGTCGTGCTCGCGCGGATGCGGCCGTACTGGTACGAATCCACCCCTTCGAGGAGGGGGCGGCGCCCATCGACCGTGCGCGGCGTGGTGAGCAGCGGGATCCAGCGCAGCAGCGGGAGCGCCATCCCCGTGACGACGAGCGCGAAGGCGATCGCGATGAACGGGAGCACGTCGCCGAAGTTGTGGTAGACGATCGGGGGCCGGAGCACGCCGTGGGGTGGCGCCGCACAGCCGCACGGCGGGGAGCCGCTCACGAGCCAGCCCTGCACCCCGAGGACGAGCAGGGTGGACAGGATCATGGCGGCGCCGAGCGCGAGGAGCATCAGCACACCGGGACCCATCCCGGCCCACCCCTCCGCCTGGAAGCGCTCCGGGTGACCGACCCGCCGGCCCGGGCGCGACCGCGGCCACCACCAGACGACGATGAGCTGCGCGAGCGTGAGCACCGCAGCGATCAGGAAGAGCGGCAGGCGCAGCGCACCCGGGTCCGCATCCTGCGTCGGCGGGTTCTGCGCGACCCCGACCAGGAAGGCGAGGCCGGCGCCAGTCATGAGCACGATCGACAGCCAGGGCGGGACCCCCCGGCGCCAGCCGAGCGCCGAAACGCAGATCGCCAGCAGAACGCCCAGAATGATGGACGGCGCGGTCGCGAGGCCGAGGAACGCACCGGTTCCCGGGACCTCGTACTGGCCGCCGAACCACAGCGACGCACCCACATACAGGTAGACGACGACGGCTGCCGCGAGCACCCAGCCGGTGACCGTGCCGGTCCGACGCAGCCGGTCGCGCAGGAACTCGTCCACCGACTCCCGGCCGGTGTTCGTGGTCTCGGCGAGCACTCCGACGAGCACGATCGTCACGACGAGTCCCGCTGCTGCGACGATGCCGCCGGTCAGGGCGAGCACGTCGCCGGTGCGCAGCGCACCGCCGAGGCACTCCCCGGAGACGAAGGTCTGCAGCTTGGCGCACTCCTCCACGCCGGCGAACATGCGGTCCCACGAGAGGAGCAGCGCCACCAGCAGGAACGCGGCGGCGAGGTGCAGGCGCTCGGTCGGCGAGCCGACCCGCGCTGTCCGCCAGAAGCCCTCCGAGGCGAGCGGACGGAGGCGCCCCTTCCGCTGGACGCCGCGGCCGCCCATCCGGTCGGCGGCGTCGAAGATCGCCGCTTCGTACCGCACACGCGCACGGCGGGACACCACGAAGAGGAGCAGCACGCCGGCGATCGGGACGAGCGACAGCAGCGACAGCTGCGGACCGCGCCAGCTCAGCGGCTCGGTTCCGAAGAATCCGGTGACGGCGCTCGGGAAGGCGGTGCACGCCGTGCCGGAGACGCACTGCACCCCGAGGTCGAGGCTCACCGAGCCCAGTGCGCAGACGTAGAGCAGGGTCAGGCCGAGCGCGAAGATGCGCAGCGACGCGCCGCCGACCCCGGCATCCCACTCGCCGCCGGGTCGCTGGGTGGGGATGCGCCGGGTCCAGTAGGCGGTGTTCGCCAGGCCGAACGGCGCCAGCAGCAGCCAGGCCAGCTGCACGAAGAGCTGCCCGATGAACAGGAGGGGCCCGGAGCCGTAGCGGGCGAGCCGCCCCCACGAGTACGCCTCGGTACGCACCCCCTCCGGCGGCACCGACGGGTCGACAGTGCCGGGCGGATCGTCCGGATCGCGGTCCGCCTGGTCCTGATCGGGCGCCCACCAGAACCCGCCGTTCTCGTCGCCCTGCGTCTGCCGCAGCTCGCTCTGCTCCCGCCCGAGGATCTCGGTCGGCGGCGTGTTCTTGATGCCGTGGATCCTCAGCTCGAGCACGCGATGCGGCCACGTGCCCTCGGGTGCCTCTTCGCTCATCCGCCCGCCGTCCCTCCGTGCGACGGGCGCAGACTACTCCGCGCGGGGTGGATGCGGCTACGGCGGCGAGGTCAGCCTCCCGCGAGCGCGCTGCACGTCAGCTCGTGACGCGAGAAGGTGTAGACGAAGCAGTAGTACGAGCGGGCGCCGGTCGACCACTGCGCGGCCGTGCCGGGGTAGCGGAGGTCGACCTGCACGTCCTCGTTCCAGACCGCGACCCAGTGCCAGTCGAGGTGCTGCTCGCAGAGGTCGCTGACCTGCGCGTCGAGCGCATCCGTACCGGGGAAGGCCGCGCCGGCCGGCTGGGGCAGCGTGCCCTTCCAGAGAAGCTGCGCGAGGTGCGGCGCCGAGCAGTCCACCATCGGGTAGGCCGGCGCCTCCTTGGAGTCGTATGTCTGCAGGCAGTCGCCGGCGGTGAGGGTGTCCAGCGGTTGCGCGGGGACGGTCGCCACACGTGTGGAAGTCGGTCGGGGCGGCAGGCTTCGCGGCCCCGGGAGCGGTTCGAGGGTGTGCCGCGACACCGGCTGCGGCTCGGACGAGGCGGCCGACGAGGTGCCCGGGCTCGGGAACCCGACCGCTGCGAATCCGACCGAGACGAGGACGCCGCCCACCGCCACGGTGGCGGCGACCAGCAGCATCCAGCCGCGGCGCGACATCCCCTCGACGGTGCGCCCGCCGGCGTGCGGGATGCGTTCGCGGCGTCGGTCGGGTCTCACACCGTCACCTTAGAGGCGGCGCCTTCGAACTGCGGTCCAGATGCCTGTGGTGGACGCGGGCTGCACGGCGTAGTGTCCGTCGTATGAGCAACCCAGAGCAGCCGATCGGCGACGCACGCGACAACCTCGAGGGCAGCTACACCGAGGTCGACGGGGAGGCGCCGCACGAGCGTACCGTCCACGGCCAGTACACCGAGACCGACGGCGTCGGTCCGGAGGACGTCACGGAAGGCACGTACACCGACGCGGACGAGCCCGTCGACGCACCGGAAGGCGAGTACACCGAGGGCGACTACGACGAGCCCTGAGTCCGGCGGGCGCGGAGCTCGCGGGCTCCGCGGCTGACGCCTCTCAGGCGTAGCGCTTGCGCGCCTTCTCGGCCTGCGCCTTCGCCTTCTTGCGCGCCTTCTTCACATCCGGCGAGTTCCAGAACGACGTGAAGGTCTCGGTGAGCTGCTCGTAGCGCTCACGGCCGGCGCGCGCGCCGAGGATGTACGCGGCCGCAACGACGGCCAGGATGACGAGGGTCTTTGGACGCATGCCTCGACGCTAAACCTCACGCAGCCTTCTGGGAAGGGCCGTACGCGAGCCTGTGGAGAAGCGCGTGCAGGGGCCCGGCGAGGAAGAGCAGGAACAGCCACCACAGGTTGATGGCGGGGATCAGGACGGCCAGGACGAGCGCCGCCGCCATGAGCAGGAGCTCGGCCAGACCGCGGGTCCGGTCGATGTCGGCGCGTGCCTCCTCGGTCATCAGGTCGGGGTTCCGGACCAGCACGGTGCCGATGAGCCGCGTCGCCAGCGTCGCCAGCAGCATGTTCCCGATGTACAGGGCGTAGACCTCGGGCCGCTGACCCCCGCTCGCCGAGATCACGTTGGCGCTGAACGGGATCACCACGATCGCCAGCAGCCAGAGGAAGTTGAACCAGACGATCGCCGCGTTGTAGTCGCGCACCGTCTCGAAGATGCGGTGATGCACCACCCAGAACCGGGCGATGACGGCGAACGAGACGACGAACGCGAAGATCTCCCAGAAGTTCTCGCCGATGAACGCCCCGAACGAGGCGTGGCCGATCTGGGACGCTTCATCCACGAGCGGCAGGATGAGGATCGTGATCGCGATCGCGACGGTCGCGTCCGAGAAGTTGACCAGCCGGTCGAGCCCGCGTTCGGTCCTGATCACCGCCATGCGGTCATTCTGCCCCACGTGAGGTCTGCTTCGCCGGTCGGCGGACGCGTCAGCCGCTGATCCACTCGGGGCGCAGGCGCTCGACGCCGTCCAGGATGAGGTCGAGCCCGGTCAGGAACTCCTCCTCGTAGTCGTACCCGGCCCGGGCGAGCTCGGCCGCCACTTCGAGCAGGTGGGGGAACCGCTGCGCGAGCTCCGGCGGCGTGGCCTCGAGTTTGCGGGCGGCGGCCTCCCCCGACTCCTCGGGGGTGCCGAACGGGAGCGTCTTCTCCTGCAGGGCGAACCCGTAGACGTATGCGTCGAGGGCCGACGTGACGTGCACCGTGGTGCGGAAACCGAAGCCCGCGCCGCGCAGGCACCCCATCATCGCGTCGTGCTGGAAGAGGTTGGCGGGGCCGGGACGCATCCGTCCCTCCAGCAGCCCGACCGCCCACGGGTGGCGCCGCAGGGCGTCGCGCAGGGAGATCGACCGCCGGCGCATCGCCTCCCGCCAGCCGAGCTCCGGCGCAGGAGGCTCGACCTCCGCCCAGACCCGGTCGACCATGCCGTCGAGAAGGTCCTCCTTGTTGGCGACGTGCTTGTAGAGGGCCATCGGAACGACCCCCAGCCGCTGCGCGAGCTCCCGCATGCTGAGGCCATCGAGGCCTTCGCTGTCGGCGAGGGCGACACCCGCGTCGACGACCCGGTCGGGACTGAGCGGCTGGCGAGTCGGCGTCGCGTCCCTTGACATGGTGTACAGCGTACGCCTAGCCTGTTGGCAACGCTGGTGTACGCCGTACACCTCGAAAGGACATCATGGACCCGGACCGTCGCCGCTCGCTCCTAGCGGGCGTGCTGTTCCTGCTCACCTTCGCCACCTCCATCCCCGGTGCACTGCTCTACGGGCCGGTGCTCACCGACCCGCGGTTCGTACTCGGTGTAGGCTCCGCGACGCCCGTGCTCGCCGGCGCGCTCCTCGAGGTGGCACTCATAATCGCCAACCTCGGCACCGCGCTCGCGCTCTACCCCGTCCTGCGCCGCACGAGTCCCTCGCTGGCCCTCGGCTATGTCGTGGCCCGGGTCATGGAGTCGACGCTCATCGCGGTCGGCATCCTCAGCCTGCTGTCGGTGGTGACACTGCGGGAGGACGCCGGCGGCGGCGCCACCGCATCCACCGTGGTCATCGCCCAGGCGCTGGTGGCCCTGCACGGCTGGACGTTCCTGCTCGGCCCCGGTTTCGTCGTCGGCATCGGCAACGGCCTGATGCTCGGCTGGATGCTGCACCGCGCCCGGCTGGTGCCCCGCGGCTGGGCGTGGTTCGGGATGATCGGCGGCCCGCTGGTGTCGCTGTCCGGCGTGGCCGTGCTGCTCGGCGCCTACGAGCAGGTGTCGGCCTGGTCGTTCGTCGCCACACTGCCGGAGGTCGTGTGGGAGCTGTTCCTCGGCATCTACCTCACGGTGCACGGCTTCCATGTGCCGAAGGCGCGGGAGGCGCGGCCAGTGGAGCTGGTGGGAGCGGTCGGCCAGGTCGGCTAGAGGCCGAGCGACTTCTTGATGAGCGACTCGGCGTCTTCCGTCTCCGCGGCGCGCTCGGTCGCCTCCTGGTTCGCCTCGGTGACGGCCTTCACGACCTCGTCGCGCTGGATGCGGATGCCGCGCGGCGCGTCGATGCCGATGCGGACGCCGTCCCCCCGCGCTTCGAGGATCGTCACGACGATGTCGTCGCCGATGAGCACCCGCTCCCCCGTCTTGCGCGTCAGTACCAGCATCCGCCCAGCCTATCCGCCGGGCGGGGCCTCCAGCCAGAGCACCGGCAGTCCGAGCCGGTGCACGGAGTCCGGGGTGAGGGTGCGGGAGGCGCCGGTCGCCACCAGCGCGTCCACCGCGAGCACCGCATCCAGCGCTCGCACCCACTCCGCCGTGTCCTCGTGCTTGCGGGAGACGTCGACCGCCGCCCACACCTGGTCCGGTGCGATCCCGGCGAGCTCGACGGCGACCGCGGGGACCGCGCCCGGACCGGCGAGCGGGAACGCCGCGACGACCGGGATCTCGCGGCGCACACCGTCGGCGCGTGCGGCGAGCGCGTCGCGCCGGTCGGCGACGCGCTGCACCTCGGCGGCGGCGTCCGCCGACGCGGCCAGCACGCGGGCGGCGTCGTGCACCTCGTCCCCGACGCCCACCACGAGCGTGAGGTCGCCGCGCCCGCGCAGCCGTGCGGGCGGCGCGCCCACCGGCGCCTGCGCGACGGGTGGCGACATCTCCTCGCCACTCGCGGATTCTTCCGGCGACGACCCGTCGAGTTGCGACATGTACTCACCACTCGTTGCGGATTCGCGCATCGACTCACGACTCGCGGCCAGCGGGCCGGTCGGCGCGCCCGGCGCGGGGAGTTCCGGCGCGTCGACGGCCCGGACGAGGTCGTCGAGCACGGCCTGGAACGCCAGCGACGACGTCGAGACGGCCGGGAGCACCTCCTCGTCGCCGTCGACCCACTCAGGCCGCGATCGACTCCGCACCGCGGACCACCCCCACCGTCTCGATCGCGGCCTGGACGGCCGTCACCTCCTGGTACGACAGCACGGCGAGTCCGGCGATCTGCCCCGCGACCAGGCGGCGGATGGCCGGCCGCAGCGCCGGCGCGCACACCAGCACGGCTGACACTCCTGCGTCGTCCAGTCGGCCGGCCGTGTCGCGCAGCGAGGCGAGCACGCCCTCCAGCCGCACCGGGTCGAGCACGATCTGCATCCCGCCCTCCGCCGGACGAAGTCCTTCGAGCATCGACTGCTCCAGCCCCGGGTCGATCATGATCACCCGCAGCGTTCCCGCGTCGATGTGCGGCGCGACGACCGCAGGTCCCAGGGCCGCGCGCGCAGCCTCCACCAGCCCCTCCGGGTCGTTCGACACCTTCGCCCGCAGGGTCAGCGCCTCGAGGATGCGGGGCAGGTCGTTGATCGGGACCTGCTCCGCGAGCAGCCCCTGCAGCACCCGCTGCACCTCCGCCAGTGACAGCAGGGCCGGGATGAGCTCCTCCACTGCGGGCGGGTTCACCTGCTTCACGCCCTCGGTGAGCAGGCGCACGTCCTCGCGGGTGAGCAGGCGCGCGGCGTTCGACGTGATGATCGACGACAGGTGCGTGATCAGCACCGACACCCGGTCGATCACGGTCGCGCCGCCGAGCTCGGCGCTGTGCCGCATTTCGGACGGGATCCATTTCGCCGGGAGGCCGAACACCGGCTCCACGGTCGGCGTGCCCGGCAGGTTGTCGAGCGCGTCGCCGAGGGCGAGCACCCGTCCCGACGGCGCCTGGCCGCGCCCCGCCTCCACGCCGGCGATCTTGATCACGTAGGTCGAGGGCGGCAGCTCGGCGCTGTCGCGCGTGCGCACCGGCGGCACGATGACGCCCAGTTCGAGCGCGATCTTGCGCCGCAGCGCGCGGACGCGGGCGAGCAGGTCGTCCGACGCGCCGCTGACGATGTCCACCAGGTCCGGCGCCAGGGTGATCTCGAGCGCGTGCACCCGCATCTGCTCGATCAGGTCCTCCGTCGTCTCGGCCTTCGTCGCCGTGGCCACAGCGTTCTGCGCGGCCTGCGCCTTCTTCGCCGCGTTCTGCGCCGTCTTCAGCCGCTGCGACGCCAGGATGAGGAACGCGCCGACGAGCACGAACGGGATGGGCGGCATCCCGGGGATGAGCGCCATCACGATCGCCGCGCATCCCGCGATCATCAGCGCGTTGCGCGACTGGCTGAGCTGATTGCTCGCCGTCGTCCCCATCTCAGACTCGGCGTTCGACCGCGTCACGATCATGCCCGTCGACACCGCCATCAGCAGCGCGGGGATCTGCGACACGAGCCCGTCGCCGATGGTCAGCAGGGTGTACGAGTTGACGGCGTCGCCGAGCTCCATCCCGCGCTGGATCATCCCGATCGCGATGCCGCCGACGACGTTGATGACGATGATGAGGATGCCCGCGATCGCGTCGCCCTTGACGAACTTCGAGGCGCCGTCCATCGCGCCGTAGAAGTCGGCCTCGGCCGAGACCTCGGCGCGACGGGCCCGCGCCTGCTCCTCCGTGATGAGGCCCGCGTTGAGGTCGGCGTCGATCGCCATCTGCTTGCCCGGCATCGCGTCGAGGGTGAAGCGGGCGCCCACCTCGGCGACGCGCTCCGCGCCCTTGGTGACCACGATGAACTGGATGACCACCAGGATGAGGAACACGACCGCGCCGATGATGATCGACCCGCCGACCGCGACGTGCCCGAACGCCTGGATGACCTGGCCGGCGAACCCGTCGCCGAGCACCAGCCGCGTGGAGGCGACGTTGAGTCCCAGCCGGAACAGCGTCGCGACCAGCAGCAGCGAGGGGAACACCGAGAAGTCGAGCGGCTTCCTGACGAACATCGTGGTGAGCAGGATGACCAGCGCCAGCATGATGTTGACGATGATGAGCAGGTCGAGCAGCCACGACGGCACGGGCACGACCAGCAGCATGATGATGCCGACCACCCCGATCGGCACGGCCAGTTTGGCGGCGAGGCCCTTGTTCGGCTTCATGACAGCCCTCCCTGCAGCTGGGGTCGCATCGTGTGGAATCCGGCCGCCGACCCGCGCTGCTTCAGCGACATGACGAACGCGAGCACGCGGGCGACGGAGTTGTAGAGCTCGACCGGGATCTCGTCGCCGATCTGGCATCCGGCGTGCAGCGCCCGGGCGAGCGGGATGTCCTTGACGATCGGCACGCGCTCCTCCTCGGCCTTCTCGCGGATGCGCAGGGCGATGGCTCCCGCGCCCTTCGCGACGACGCGCGGGGCGGACTTGCCCGGCTCGTACTTCACCGCCACCGCGATGTGCGTCGGGTTCACGAGCACCACATCCGCCCCTCCGATCGCCGCGATCATGCGGTTGCGGCTCATCGCCAGCTGGCGCGAGCGGCGCTGCGAGCGCACCAGCGGGTCGCCCTCGGTGTTCTTGTTCTCGTCCCGCAGCTCCTGCTTGCTCATGCGGGTGTGCTTGCGGTTGCGCCGCATGACGACCAGCACGTCCAGCCCGGCGAGCACGAGCCCCGCGCCGACCGCCGCCTGCAGGAGGCCGGCCGTGCCGCCGGACGCGGCCGAGAGCAGCGAGGCGAGAGGCATCGAGCCGGAGGTCAGCAGCACCGGCATGAGCCCCTGCACGACGAGGAACAGCCCGATCGCGACGACCGCGGACTTCAGCAGCGTCTTCGCGCCCTCCCAGAGCGCGCGCATCCCGAACACCCGGCCGAGGCCCTGCACCAGGTTGAACTGCTCATACTTGCCCTCGAGCTTCTTGAAGTGGATGCCGCCCTGCACCGCCGCGGCGCCGACGACCGCCAGCGCGCCCACTGCGAGCAGCGGTCCGATCGTCGCCATGATGCTGCCCAGGCCGTCGCCGAGCGCGGCGAGCGCCTTGGCCGGGTCGGGGCTCTCGATCACGGACCGCACCGAGAACAGCTGGTCGATCGCCGCCGTGGATCCGGTCTGCATCGTGAACGGCAGCATCACCGCGGCCGCGCCCACGCCCACCCACGCGGTGAGGTCGGTCGACTTGCCGAGGCGGCCCTTGGAGCGGGCCTCCTTCATCCGCTTGTCGGTCGCCTTCTCGGTGCGTTCCTGCGCGTCGCTCATCGGCCCACCCCCAGCATGATCTTGACGGCGGTGTCGGTGAGGCCCGAGACGACGCCGGGGAGCGCGACGAAGACGATGGCCGAGAGCACCACGGTGAGCATGATCTTCAGAGGGAAGCCCAGCGAGAAGGCGTTCAGGGCCGGGGCGACCCGGGTGAGGAGGCCGAGGCCCACGTCGGCGAGGAAGAGCACGACGATCAGCGGACCGGCGATCTGGAGGGCCGCCAGGAACATCTGCGTCACGCCGGTGACCATCTCCTTCGCCGGGTCGGCCATGCTCAGGCCGGTCGCGAGCGGGATGGCGTCGAAGGTGCGAACGAGGCCGCCGATGATGAGCTGGTAACCGCCCGAGGCGAACAGCAGCGCCAAGGCGGTGAGCTGGAACATCCGGGTGAACTGCGCGCCGTTGATCATCGACTGCGGGTCGAACGCCTGCGCGAGCTGGAACCCGCCGAACAGGTCGATCAGGCTGCCGGCGGACTGGATGGCCGCGAAGACCAGGAAGACCAGGAACCCGAGCGTCGCGCCGACCGCGAGCTCCCGGATCATGTCCAGCAGGAACGCCCCGGTGTCGCCGGACCGGTATCCCGCGCCGACCCGAGGCGCGACCGCGACCGCCAGGCCGATGGCGAGCATCCCCTTCACCTGCGCCGGGAACCCGTTGTACGAGAACGGCGGCGCGATGACGAGGAACGCCACCATCCGCAGGGAGGCGAGCGCGATCGCCTCGATGGCGGCCAGGTCGATGGGGATGTTCATCAGCCGTGACCCAGCAGTTGCGGGAGCTTCTCAAAGAGGACGTGCGTGAAGGAGACCAGCTCGGAGATCATCCACTGGCCGCAGATGATCAGGGCGACGGCGACCGCGGCGGCCTTGGGCACGAACGAGAGCGTGACCTCCTGGATCTGCGTGATCGACTGCACCAGCGAGATGGCGAAGCCGACGACCAGGGCGGTGATCACGATCGGCGCGGCCAGCTTGGCCGTCACCAGGAGCCCCTGCATGGCGATGTCGAGGACCGCGTTCGGGTTCATCCGCCGCCTCCGTAACTCGTGATGAGGCTCGTGATGATCAGTCCCCAGCCGTCGACCAGCACGAAGAGCAGGATCTTGAACGGCAGGGAGATCATCACCGGCGGGAGCATCATCATGCCCATCGACATCAGCGCGGCGGAGACCACCATGTCGATGACGAGGAACGGCACGAAGATGACGAAGCCGATGATGAAGGCCGCCCGCAGCTCGGAGATCATGAACGCCGGGATGAGCGTCAGCAGCGGCACCGAGCTCATGTCCTTCGGGTTCGCCCGGCCCGCGGCGCGGGTCATCAGCGCGATGTCCTCCTCGCGCGTGTGCGACGCCATGAAGTGGCGGAGCGGCGCCTCGGCGGCGTGCGTTGCGGCCGTGAAGTCGATGTGGCCGGCGAGGTAGGGCTGCACGGCCGTGTTGTTGATGTCGACCAGCACCGGGCTCATGATGAACAGGCTCAGGAACAGGGCGAGACCGGCGAGCACCTGGTTCGGCGGGATGGACGGCAGTGCCAGCGCGTTGCGGGTGATCGCGAGCACCACGAAGATCTTGGTGAACGACGACATCATCAGCAGCAGCGCCGGAGCGACCGACAGCACAGTGATGCCGACGAGGGTCAGGATGGCCGCGCTCGGCGTGCCGTTCGGCCCGTTGATGTCGAGTGTGAGGCCGCCGCTGCCGCCCGACGGTCCGGACGGACCGGAGGGAGTGGGAACCGGGGTCGGGACCGCGTGCGCGGCGTTCGCGCCCAGCAGGACGATGGCGACGGCGATCAGCGCGACCAGCACGCCGGCCAGCGCGAGGCGGGGCAGCCGCCCGGCGCGCGCCGACACTCCCGGCGCCGTCACTCCCGGCGTCACTGCGCGCGCCCTCACTTCTTGGGGCGCACCGCCGAACTCGCCTGCCGCCATGTAGCCGGGGACAGGATCGAGCCTTTGAGTGCCTCGTCGAAAAGCGAGGCGCGTCCCTGCGCCGTGAGGAAGTCGGCATCCTGCCTGGTGGTCGTTGTGGTGCGGGTGGAGCTGGTGGTCCCGGTCGCGGCCAGGACCTCGTCATCCGAGCGTGTCTCGGCGTCCGCATCACGGACGGGCTTGAGCGGGGTGACGTCCGCATCCTGCGGACGGTCGGAGGTGTGGAGCACGGAGACCTGGCGCTCGGTGACGCCGAGCACGAAGCGGTTGCCGTCCACATCCACGACGACCACCGACGCCTTCGCGCCGATCCCCTGCCGGCCGACGACCGTGACCGCGTTGCCGCGGCGCCGGCGGGCCGTCGTGCGTCCCTTGCTCACGCGACGCTGCACGAACCACAGCAGCGCCACGATGACGCCCAGCACGACGAGCACGCGCAGGGCGATGAACAGGGTCTCCACGCCCCCCTCTATCGGCCGGCCTCCCCGCTCCGTTAGCGCCTCCCGTCGCCTGCGCCCCTCGTCTTTCGTCGAGGTGCACGTCGTTGCGCGCGACACGCCGCGTGAGGGCACAACAAGCTGCACCTCGGCGAGATGGATGCGCGGACGGGGGGGGAGACCGGAGGGGACGCGACCGGGTCAGTCGAGGTCTTCGGCGGTGTCCAGGATCTTCGTGATGCGGACCGCGTAGTCCTGGTCGACCACGACGATCTCGCCGTGCGCGATCAGGCGGCCGTTGAGCAGCACGTCCGCGGGCGATCCCGCCGATCGGTCCAGCTCGATGACCGCGCCCGGCTCCATCGCGAGCACGTCGCGCACCGCCATGCGGGTGCGCCCGATCTCGACGGTGAGGGCCATCTCGACGTTGCTGATGCGCGCCAGCTTGCCGCCGAGCACGCCCGAGCCCGAGCGCTCGGCGACGGAGGCGCGGCCGCGCACCGCGAACCAGCCCGCGACGCCGGCCGGGCCGTTCAGGGCGAAGACGGTCGTGTGGGGGTCGGTGAACAGCTCCGCGGCGTCCTCCGCGCGGGCGTCGTCGAGCACACCGGCGCCGAACGTGTCGCTGGCCGCCTCGAGGGCCGGCTGCAGCACATCCTGCAGCGCAACGACGGGCGAGCCGTCCGCGCCCTCGTCCACGAGGTGCGGCGCCTCCAGCAGCACGACAGCGACATCGGCCGAGACCGCGCCGACGAACGTCGCGACGACCGCCTGCGCGCCGGCCGGCACGTCCGAGCCCTGTGTGAGCAGAGGCGTGAGCGGCGTCCCGGTCGGGAGGACGCGGGCGACCGTGTCGGCGGCGGCCTGCGCCTGACCCAGGGAGAGTCCGGTGGAGGAGGCGGTGCTGGTCATGCTCATGGTTCAGTCCTCTGTGTCGATGATCACGCAGGCGAGACGGGAGCCGCTCGAGCCGAGCCCGGCTGAGGCGACGGTCTGTCCGCCGACGGTGAGGTCGAAGGGTCGGTGCTGCGGGTGCGGCAGCGGAAGGAGGTCGCCGACGGACAGGCCGAGCACGACGCTCGGCCGAACGGTTGCGGGGGTGAGGCGCAGGGACACGTCGACCGGGACGCGCGCGAGCTGCGCATCCACCAGCTCCCGGGCGTTCTCGGTGCTGTGGGTGGGGTTCGTCTCGCCGAGTTGGGGCAGCACGGCCACCGCGGGGAGCGCGACCGTGGCACGGGCGACGTTCTCGCCCACGCGGAGCTCGAAGCCGGCCACGATCATCAGCTCGCTGGTGGCCGCCGCCTGCGCGAACTGGGAGTTGTACTGGATGGCGTCCACCGCGATCTGCGCGACCAGGATGGACCCCAGCGAGTACCGGAGGTCCTCCAGCGCGTCGTCCATCAGCCGCCGTACCAGCGCGTGCTCGATCTGGGTGAAGGTGCGCTCGTGGTCGACAGGGGTGCCCTGGCCGCCCAGCATCGCGTTCACCCAGGAGAGCGCCGCGACCGTGGGGAACTGGATGACCGCCTTCGGGGCGATGCCCTCCAGCTCGCACAGCACCATCGCCGTGGTGGCCGGCAGCGACGCCGCGTACTCGTCGTACGTCTGCATCTGCACGCTGTCGCACTCCACCTGGCTGAGCACGCGCACCTTCGCCGTCAGCTGGGTGCCCCACTGCCGCGCGAACGTCTCGAATGCCAGCTCGAGCACGCGCGAGTGCTCGCGTGCGAGGGTCGTCGGCCGCCGGAAGTCGTAGACCGGCGCCTCGGGCGCATCCGGTGCCGGGGCCTGCAGAGTGGTCACGGAGCCGACTATCGGCCGCCGTCCCGATCCCGTTAGGCGCACGGCGTCCCCCTAACGACGGACCGTTCCGGACCGATAGTGCCCTCGTGACGGCTCACCCGGAGCCGAGACCAGGATTCGCGCCCATGATCGTCGTCACCCGATTGAACGACAGCCAGTTTGCGGTCAACCCCGACCTCATCGAGCGCATCCACGCCAGTCCGGACACCACTCTCGTCATGGTCGACGGGGCGAAGTTCATCGTCACCGAGACCCTGTCCGAAGTGATCGAGAAGATCGCCGCGTACCGGGCGCGTGTGATCGCCCTCGCCCACGACCTCCCCGCCGCCGGCCCGCGCCCCGTGCCCGCGCCGCCGCTGGGGCTCGTGACGCTGACCGGCCTGGAAGACGACGACACGGTTCAGGCTCACCCCGAGGCCCGCGCCGTCCCCCTGCGAGCAAGGAAGAAGTAATGGACCCGGCAACGATCATCGGCATCGTCCTCGCGTTCGGCGCCGTCGTCGCGATGGTGACGATGGAGGGCGCCCACCTGAGCGCCCTGCTGCTCCCCGCCCCCATGGTGCTGGTCTTCGGGGCGACCATCGCCGTCGGCATCGCCAGCGGGACGATCAAGGACTTCCTGACGGCGTTCAAGGCGCTCCCGCGCGCCCTGCGCGGCAAGGTGGAGCCGCCGCAGCAGGTGATCGACCAGGTCGTCGGCCTCGCCGAGAAGGCGCGCGCCAGCGGTCTCCTCGCCATGGAGCAGGAGGCGGAGGGCGTCGACGACCCCTTCCTGAAGCGCGCCCTGCAGAACATCGCCGACGGCACGGACGGCGACGAGCTGCGCGTGCTGCTGGAGGACGAGATCGCGACGCGCTCCAAGAAGGACCGGGTGGCCGCGAAGTTCTTCAGCGCGATGGGCGGCTACGCCCCGACGATCGGCATCATCGGAACCGTCGTGTCGCTGACCCACGTGCTCGAGAACCTCGCCGAGCCGGGCGAGCTGGGACCGCTGATCGCGAGCGCGTTCGTCGCGACGCTGTGGGGCCTGATGTCGGCCAACTTTCTCTGGCTGCCGCTCGGCGCGCGCCTGCGCCGCCTCTCCGAGCTGGACGTCGAGCGGATGACGCTGCTCATGGAGGGCGTGCTGGCCGTGCAGTCCGGCTCGCAGCCGCGCCTCCTCGGCGAGCGCCTGCGCGCCATGGTGCCGGACGGCGACGCGGACAAGCCGGCGTCGAAGGCCGCCAAGGCGTCGCGCGGCGCGAAGGATCCCGTCGAGGAAGCCGCCTGACATGTCCGCCCGCCGTCGCAAGAAGCACGAGGAGCCCGAGGAGCACGAGAACGAGGAGCGCTGGATGGCCTCCTACATGGACATGGTCACCGTGCTCATGTGCATGTTCATCGTGCTGTTCGCGATGTCGACGGTGGATGCGAAGAAGTTCGAGCAGCTCAAGGACTCGCTGGCGACCGGCTTCGGCCAGGTGAAGACGCAGAAGATCGACACCGCGGCCGGTGTCGTCGTGCCCCCGAAGCACGTCGACGAGTCGGGCAAGTCGACCGACTTCGCGCTGGCGCAGCAGGAGGTGCAGAACCTCCAGCGGCTGAAGGACCAGATCCAGGCCGCCCTCACCCACGACGGGCTGCAGGATGCGGTGGAGCTGAAGATCGACTCCCGCGGCCTGACCATCGGCCTGGTCGGCAACTCCACCTTCTTCGACTCCAACCGGGCCGAGCTCAGCCCCCGCGCGGTCGCCGTGCTGAACGACATCGGACCGGTGCTCGCGCCCGCCTCGTACGACGTCTCGGTCGAGGGCCACGCCGACCTGCGGCAGCCGGGCGCCCCCTACCCGACCAACTGGGAGCTCTCCGCCGGCCGTGCGACCAGCGTGCTCCGTCACCTGGTGGAGGTGAACGGCTTCCCGCAGGCCCGCATCGCGGCGGTCAGCTTCGGCTCGGCCCGTCCGGTCGACGGCTTCACCGGAACGACCGACAACGACCTCGCCCAGAACCGGCGAGTGGATGTGGTGGTGCTGTCCGCGCAGCCCGACACCATCCGCAAACTCATCCCCCAGGCACTGCAGGCCCCCGCCCCCGTGCCCACCACCGCTCCCGCCGCCTCCCGCTGACGCGCCTCCCCTGCGCCCTCCCCCCACCGTCGAGTACACGAAAAGTGCACGCGATCCGCCCCTTCAGCGTGCAATATTCGTGTACTCGACGGGGTTGAGGCGGGTATGGATCTTCAGTTCAGTGATCGCGTCGTCCTCGTCGTGGGCGGCACCGGCTTCATCGGCTCCGCGGTCGTCGACCGCCTCCGCGCCGAGGGCGCGACCGTCGTCGTCGCCTCCCGCAACGCCTCCGCCGACGGGGTCGCACTGGACGCCTCCGACGAGGACTCCGTGCGCCGGGGAGTCGACGAGGTGCTGGAGCGTCACGGACGCATCGACGGCCTCGTCGTGACGGCCGCGCCTCCCGCGCAGACCCTCGACCCGGCCCGCAGCTCCGACCCCGAGCAGATCCTGAGCGCGGTCGACGGCAAGGCGCTGTCGTTCCTCCGCGTCGCCCGCGCGGTGATCCCCGCGATGCGCGACGCCGGCTTCGGCCGGATCGTCGCGATCAGTGGCCAGAACGCCTACATCAGCGGCAACATCACGGCGGTGGTGCGCAACGCATCCACCATCCTGATCGCGAAGAACCTCGCCGACGAGCTGGCCGGGACGGGCGTCGCCGTCAATGTCATCAACCCCGGCCTCGTCACCGAGACCCCCTCCGCCGAGGTCGCACCGGGGCGAGGCGGGGAGTCGTCCCCCGACCAGATCGCCGACCTGGTCGCCTTCCTCACCTCGCCCCGGTCGGCGGTCGACGGCGAGTCCATCGCCATCGGCCACCGGATGCTGGGGACGACCCTGCTCTAGCCGAGCGAGACGGCGGTCCAGGAGACCGGCGGCAGCTCGAGGGTGAGGATGCCGTCGGCGAGGGATACGGTGGGCGTCGGGCGCAGGCCGACACGGTTCTGGTCCTGCATCGTGTTCTTCGCGTAGACGTCGTCGTCCCACAGGGAGAGCGCCTCGCGCACCGCGGAGACCCCGAGGTCACGCACGTCGACGCTCACCGTCTGCGTCTCGGTGGTGCTGCGGTTCACGACGAAGAGGGCCGCCGTGCCGTCCGTCTCGTCGACGGTCGCCACCGCGTCCACCAGGTCGGCCTCGCCGTAGACCGCGGTCTCGTACTTCCCGGTGCTGATGGTCGGCCGCAGCACCTCGCCGCGCGCCAGCCGGCTCGTCACCGAGAACGGGAAGAACGTCGTCTGGCGCCACGCGTCGCCGCCCGGCTCGGTCATGATCGGCGCGATGACGTTGACCAGCTGCGCGAGGGATGCGCTGGTCACCCGGTCGTGGTTCTTCAGCAGCGTGATCAGCAGGTTGCCGAGCACCACCGCATCCGCGACCGAGTAGACGTCCTCGAGCTGGCGCGGGGCGTACCGCCACTCCTCGTTGACCTCCTCCGACGCCTGGTGCTCGTCGAGGTACCAGATGTTCCACTCGTCGAACGAGATCTGGATGCGCTTGCGGCTCTTCAGCTTGTTGCCCACGTGGTCGGCGGTCGAGACGACGGTGTCGATGAAGTACTGCATGTCCACCGACGACGCGAGGAACGACCCGAGGTCGCCGCCGCGCTCCTGGTAGTACGCGTGCGCCGAGATGAAGTCGACGTGCTCGTAGGAGTGCTCGAGCACGATCCGCTCCCAGTCGCCGAACGTCGGCATCCCGGATCCGGACGAGCCGCAGACCACGAGCTCGAGGTCCTTGTCGGCCATCTTCATCGCGGCGGCCGTGCGGGCGGCGAGCTTGCCGTAGTCGTCGGCGGTCATGTAGCCGGTCTGCCACGGGCCGTCCATCTCGTTGCCCAGGCACCACATCCGGATGTCGTGCGGCTCCGGCGTGCCGTTGGCGATGCGCTGGTCGCTGAGCGCGGTCCCGGACGGGTGGTTGGCGTACTCGAGCAGGTCGAGGGCCGCCTGGATGCCGCGCGTGCCGAGGTTCACGGCCAGCATCAGCTCCGAGCCGGTGAGCTTCAGCCAGCGGGAGAACTCGTCGAGGCCGACCTGGTTCGACTCCAGCGAGTGCCAGGCGAGGTCGCGGCGGACCGGGCGCTGGTCGCGCGGGCCGACCGAGTCCTCCCACCGGAAGCCGGAGACGAAGTTGCCGCCGGGGTAGCGGATCGTGCTGGAGCCGAGCTCGCGCACGAGGTCGACGACGTCGAGGCGGAAGCCGTCCTCGTTCGCGGTCGGGTGACCCGGCTCGTAGATGCCGTCGTAGACGCAGCGCCCCAGGTGCTCGACGAACGAGCCGAAGATGCGGCGGTTGAGGGGCGCGACGCGTGCGGCGCGGTCGATGACGATGCGGGTGTCAGACATGGGACTCCAGGGATGCTCGGTTCGTGCTTGTCGTGCGGTCGGTGGGATTCGGAAGAGGAGGAGGGGCGACGGTCACTTGACGCTGCCGATCGCCAGGCCGCCCTGCCAGTAGCGCTGCAGGGTGAGGAAGGAGACGATCAACGGGACGATCGAGATCAGGGCCCCGGTGATGACCAGGTTCCAGAGCGATTGTCCGCCCGTGTTGACCTGCGCCTGCGCCTGGAGCGCTCCGAGCCCGACCGTCACGGGGAACAGCTGGGGGTTCGAGAACATCACCAGCGGCAGGAAGAAGTTGTTCCAGGTGCCGACGATCGACAGCAGCAGCACCGTCACGACGGCCGGGCGCATCAGGGGCAGCGCGACCCGGGCGAAGATGCGGATCTCGCCGGCGCCGTCGACGCGGGCCGCATCCACCATCTCGGAGGGGATCGCCTCGTCCGTGTAGACCTTCATCAGGTAGACGGCGAACGGGTTCAGCATGGACGGCAGGATGACCGCCCACATCGTGTTCGTCAGGTGCGCGCCGCTCATGAGCACGAACAGCGGGATGACGAGCACCGTGGCCGGCACCATCACCGACCCGAGGACGATGGCGAAGAACAGCCGGCGGCCGCGGAAGCCGTACATCGAGAACCCGTAGCCGGCGAGCACCGAGAGCACGGTCGCGCCGAGGCCGCCGGCGATCGCATAGAGGAACGAGTTGCCCAGCCAGTGCGCGTAGAGGCCGCCGGAGTAGCTGAACAGCGACGAGATATTGCTGAAGAGGTCGAAGCTCCCGCCGAACCACAGGGGACTCGTCTTGCCGTCGAACAGCGTCTGCTGGCTCTTCGTGCTCGCGACAAGGAGCCACCAGAACGGCAGGGCGAAGTAGACGATGAACGCCGCCAGCACGATGTGCGGGATGACTTGGCGGCCGGTGCGACGGTCCGCAGGCGCTTCCCGGCGAGACCGCGTCGGGCGGCCGGTGCGGATGCTGCGGGTGTCGGCCGCGGGCTCGGCGCCGAGGAGTTGCGTGGTCATTTCATCAGTCCACTTCTCTTGCGGGTGGCGAACATGAAGGCGTACGACCCGATGAAGATCACGATCCCGAGCGCGAAGGCGATCGCCGACGCGTAGTTGAACTGGTGGTACGAGAACGCGACCGTGTACGCGTAGATGTTCGGCGTGTAGTTGGAGGTGATGGATCCCGACGCCATCCCGCGCAGCATCTGCGGTTCGTTGAAGAACTGCAGCGTCCCGATCAGGGCGAACACCAGCACCAGCAGCAGCGACGACGCCACCATCGGGATCTTGATCCGCAAGGCGATCTGCCAGGCGTTGGCGCCATCCACCCGGGCCGCCTCGTAGATGGACGGGTCGACGCCCTGCAGCGCCGCGTACAGGATGATCATGTAGTACCCGGCCCACTGCCAGGTGACGATGTTGACCAGCGATCCGAAGACGTTCTGGTCCGAGAAGAAGTTCGGCGCCTGCAGTCCGACGGCGCCGAACAGCTCCTGCGCCGGCCCGAAGCTCGGGCTGTACAGGAAGCCCCACATCAGCGCGCCGATCACGACCGGCACGGCGTACGGGACGAAGATCAGCAGCCGGGAGATCTTCGCGAAGCGGGTGGTGAGCGCGTCGATCAGCAGCGCGGCGATCAGTGCGACCACCATCTGCACCGGGATCATCACGACCGCGAACAGCAGCACGCGCCACACCCCGTCGAGGAACAGCGGGTCCGTGAACGCGCGGACGTAGTTGGCGAAGCCCACCCAGGAGGTGCCTCCGGCGAGCGTCGTGTTCTGGAGGCTCAGCACGAACGCGTAGACGAGCGGGATCAGCAGGAACGCGACGAGGAAGACGGCGAACGGAGCGGTGAACGCCCAGCCCCAGCGTGCACGCCGGAGGCCGACGATGTCACGGCGGCGCCGGACGCGCGGCGTGCGCTGCCGCGGCGGTGCGGCGGCGGTTTGGGTCATCGGTGAAGCCCTTCAGGATGTGGGACGGTGGTGCGTGAGCGATGCCCGGGCCGATTGGCGCGGCCCGGGCACCGCGTTCGTCACTTGACGGTGTAGCCCTGCTGCTTGGCGTAGCTGACGACGGCCTTCTGGTACGTCTGCAGCGCCGCCTCCGGCGTCGACTTGCCCTTGTTCGTCGCGTTGACCGCGTCGGTCAGCTTGTCGTACACCAGGTTCTGGAACGGGCTGAACTGGAAGCCCTTGTAGTCCTTCGCCGCGGTGAGGAACACATCCTTGTTGATCTGCTGACCGCCGAAGAACGGGTAGGCCTTCGAGGTGAAGTAGTCGGACTCGAGGATGGGCTTCCACAGCGGGAACAGCGCCGCCTTCTCGATGCCGAGCTTCCACGCCTCCTCGGTGCCGAAGATCTCGGTGGCCACCTTCGCCGCCGCCTTCTGGTCCGAGGCCTGCTTGCTCACCGCGAACGCCGAGCCGCCGATGTTGATCTGGACGGGGTTGGCCGTGTCCCACTGCGGGACCGGGGCGACGGCCCACTTCGCCGTCTTGTCCGCGCCGGTGAAGCCCTGCAGGTAGCCGGGAAGCCACGCCGCCGCGATCACGGAGGCGTAGGTGCCGTTCACCAGGTGGGTGTTGTAATCGGTGGTCGAGGAGTCCTCGGTGCCGACCAGCTTCTTCTGCACGAGGCCGTTCCAGTAGGTGAGCACCTTCTGGCTCGCCGGGTCGTCCAGGTCGACCTTGATGTCCTGCTTGCCGCTCAGTTCGAACGGCGCGGCGCCGGCCTGGGCGAACAGGGCCGTCTGGTAGGCACGGCCGTTGCCCGGGAAGTCGGTCATGAGCGTCTTGCCGCCGGTGGCCTGCTTGATCTTCTCGGCGTCGGCCGCGTACTCGTCCCAGGTGGTCGGGACGGTGAGGCCGTACTTGTCGAAGAGGTCCTTGCGGTAGAGCAGCCCGACGGGACCGCCGTCGACCGGGATCGCGTAGGCGTCGCCGCTGCTGCTGACGTCGCTCCAGGCGCCCTCGGAGTAGTTGGTCTTGACCTTGTCGGCGCCGAGCTTGCTGAGGTTCACGATGGAGCCGTCGGCGATGTAGCTCGGGACGACCTCGCTCTCCAGCATCACGACATCCGGAGCGCCGGAACCGGCCTGGATCGCGGTCGAGAACTTGGTGTACTCGTCGTTGCCCGCGCCGGTGTTCGTCCAGCAGATCTGGACGTCTTTGTGGTTCTTGTTGAACAGGTCGACGACCGGTTCGAAGTTCGGATACCAGGCCCACATGGTGACCTGCTTGGCGTCCGAGTTGACGATCTTGTTCTGGCAGCTGGCTGCTGCGCCACTGCCTCCGGAACACCCGGTGAGCGCCGCGACCGCGACCGCGATCACGCCGCCCGCTGCAAGGAGCTTCTTCATTGGATTCCCTTCGCGGTGTGACTGACACCCTTGTCTACAACGTTGTAGTACAACGTTGTAGAGACCATATTGCGCGACGGATGTGACCGTGTCAAATGGTTTTTCCGATCAGCCTGCCGACGACTCCCGCTGCACCAGCCGGAAGGGCACCGCGATCTCCTCGGGCACGAACACCTCGGAGGAGCCCTCGATCCGCCGGATCAGCAGGTCGACGGCGGTGGCGGCGATCTCCTCGCGTCCGGGGTCGATCGTCGACAGCGTCGGCATCGAGTACTGGGTCTCGTCGATGTCGTCGAATCCGACCACGGCCACATCCTCCGGGATGCGCAGGCCGGACTCCTGCAACACGCGCAGCGCGCCCAGCGCGATCGCGTCGTTGAACGCGACCACCCCGTCGAACGGGGTCCCGGCCGCGAGGAAGTCGCGCATCCCCTCGGCGCCGTTGCGCCGGTGCCACGAGCCGACCGGGACGACGAGCGACTCGTCGAACGGGATGCCCGCCGCCTCGAGGGCCTGCCGGTACCCCTCGAGGCGCAGCGCGGCCGAGCCGATCTCCTCGCCGGGATGCGCGCCCAGCGCGACGACCCGGCGGCGGCCGCCCGCGATGAGGTGCTCGGTGGCCGCCCGGGCGCCCTCGGTGTTGCGCATGGTCACGTGGTCACGGGTGCCGTTCAGGCTCCGGTCGCCGAGCAGCACGACGGGCGTGGTGAGCTCGGCGATCAGGTCGACGTCACCCTGGTCGAGGGTGAGGACGCTGTAGAGCACGCCGTCCACCATCCGGGCGCGCGGCTGGCGCAGCACGTCGATCTCGTGCTGCCGGTCGTCGCCGAACTGCTCGATCAGCACGGCGAGTCCGCGCTCGGCTGCCGCGCGCATCACGGAGTCGGCCAGCTCGGCGAAGTACGCGTTGCGCAGGTCGGGGATCATCAGCGAGATGACGTTCGTCCGCCCCGACCGCAGGCTGCGCGCCGACAGGTTCGGGGTGTAGCCGAGAGTGGCGATCGCGTCGAGGACCTTCCGCCGGGTCTCCTCGCGCACGTACGGGTAGTCGTTGATGACGTTGGACACCGTCTTGATGGACACGCCGGCGAGCCGGCTGACATCGTGCATCGTCGCAGCCATGGATGCTCCCCTCTCGCGCGCGCCTCCCCCGACTTTACAACGTTGAAAGCGGGCCTCGCGCCCGCGGTCCGGTGCCGCGAGTGGTGACGTCATGTCGCCACTTGCGCGGGATTCGCGCATCCACTCACGACTCGCTGACGCGGGGACGCTCGCGGGCGACCGCGGGGGCGCGAGTGGTGACATGATGTCGCTATTCGCGGGGGATTTGCACATCCACTCACGACTCGCTGACGCGGGCCCGCCTGGTGAAAACCGCGGGGGCACGAGTAGCGACACGATGTCGCCAGTCGTAGGGGATTCGGGCATCTACTCACGAGTCGCGGACGCGGGGACGCGCGCGCCTCGACCGCGCGGGCGCGAGTGGCGACATGATGTCGCCACTCGCGCGGGATTCGCGCATCCACTCACGAATCGATCGGGCGCTCGTGGCATGCGCGCTCACGACGCGCGCGCCTGCGCCGCCCGATCGCTGAGGTGCACGTTGTTGCGCCCGACACGCCGCACAACCGCACAACAACGTGCACTTCAGCGCCCGCAGCGGCACAGGGATGCGGCCATGCTGCCGGCGTCCAGCCGTCAGATCGCCGAGGTGCGCCTTGTTGCGGGCGACACGCCGTATTGCTGCGCAACGACGTGCACTTCGGCGAGAGGGGGCCAGGGACAGACGAGGGTAACGGGATGTGCGGGGCGCGTCAGCGCAGTGCGGCGGGGCGCATTCGCACGGGCGCCAGCCACGTGGAGACGATCACCGCGGTGATCGCCCCGGCCGCCATGATCGCGGCGAGCACGACCACCTGGAAGCGGCCCGCCTCGAGGGGCGACACTCCCCCGAAGATCGCGCCCACGAACGCGCCGGGCAGCGTGACGAGCCCGGTCGTCTTGGTCTGGTCGACGGAGGGGATCAGCGCTGAGTACACCGCGGTGCGCGCCTGGTCGAGTGTGGACTGCCGCGGCGTGGCGCCGAGCGCGAGCCATCCCTCCACCTCGTCCCAGTGGTCCCGGACGCCCTCGGTGAACCGGCGCCCGGCGAGCGTCGCGATGCTCATCGAGTTGCCGATCACGATGCCGCCGATCGCCAGCGCGTACCGGGCGGTGAACGCGATCGCGCCGGTCAGGAAGACGACCGAGAACGACACGATCACGCCGCTGGCCATCGCCGTCGCCATCATCGCCGCGTGCCCGCGCGACCATCCCACGCGGTGGGTGGCGGTGCCGGCTGCGACCGAGAACATGACGAGCAGCGCGAGCGTGACCCACAGCGGGTTGGTGATGACCCCGGCGAGGATGACGCTGATGATCGCCAGCTGCGCCGCACCGCGCAGGATGGCCAGCGCGGGCGCCCAGCGGTGCGGCACACGGTAGGCGGCCAGCACCCCGACCGCGACGAGGGCGAGGACCGCCACGCCGAGCAGTGTCGGCGCGAGCTCGGCGACGATGGGCACGACACGAGCCTACGGGCTGCGCACAGCGGGACTCTGCACGACGACGACCGCCCGGCCCCGCCCGCCAGGCTCCGCCCGAGCGGCTGCCGCCCGATGGACCCCGCCGTCAGCCGGCCCCCGTCAGCCGCCGCCCCTCAGCCGCCGACTCGGAACGCGAACCGGTCGCCGGACGAGTACCGGTACTCGTCATCGCAGCGGTAACCCCGCAGCCACGGACGCCCGTCGACGACGCGGAGGTAGAACCCTTTCGGATACTCGACATCGTCGCTGAGCGGCGCCGCGGCGACCTTGAGCGCCCCAGCCGGCGACCGCCCTGCGGAGAGCACCGAGTCGGGCGCGTTCTCCTGCCACGACATCGCCAGCCGGAGGTACGGGCCCGTGTCCGGAGGGCACAGCTCCAGTCCGTGCGCGCGAGCCGCGTCGAACACCTCGGGCAGGGTCCCGCCGCCGACCAGTTCGAGGTCGGCGAGGTCGCGCTCCAGAATGTCGACCACCTCCGCGTCCCGCGGATCGAACACCGGGTGGTCGAGCAACGTCTCGGCATACGCGTTGAGCTGCACTCCCGCCGCGTGGAGGGCCGTCCGCAGCTCGTCGCGGGTCGACCCTCCGACACGGAGCGTCAGGGGACCGTCCGGTCGGGCGTCAGGCGCGCTCATCCCTCAACGGTACCGATCCGCGTCACCCGCGCTGCGTAGGCTTCTCGCATGCCGATGTCCGAGTACGTTCAGTCGATTCGCGACCGGGTCGGGACCGACCTGCTGCTGCTTCCCGCTGTCACCGCGGTCATCCGCGACGGCGAGCAGTTCCTGCTCGCCCGGGATGCCTCCGGATTGTGGAGCCTCATCGGTGGCGGGGTCGAGCCCGGTGAGGAGCCCGCGGACGCCGTCGTGCGGGAGATCTTCGAGGAGACGGGTGCTCACGTACAGATCTTCGGGATCGTGGGCGCCTACGGTGGGCCTCTACTCGCAGTCGAGTACCCCAACGGCGACCGGGCGACGTACATCACGACCGCCTACGAGTGCCGCCTTCTCAGCCCGGCGACGCCTGATCTCGACGAGATCGTGGAGCTCGGATGGTTCGAGCGGGACGCCATTCCCGCTTTGGCCCGTCGCGAGTGGATCGACCGCGTGTTGGCTGACGTCCCTCGCGCGGAGCCGACAGTCGCCGCGTCACTCGCTTCCGAGCCCGGGGTTCACATCGCTGTTGCCGATGCCCTGTCCGAGGATGACTTCGACGCGCTTCAGCGACTGCTGCCGCAGCTCTCCTCAACGGCGACCTTCGATCGGGCACGAATCGAGGCGATGCTGCAGCACGACGGAACCGATCTGGTGGTTGCCCGCGAAAACGGCGCACTCGTCGGCATGGCGACGCTCGCTTCGTTTCCCCTGCCGACGGGCGTTCGCGGCCACCTCGACGACGTCGTGGTCGACGAGACGCTCCGCGGCCGCGGCATCGCCCGCGCCCTCCTGGAGGCGGTCATCGAATTGGCTCGGACCCGTCGTCTGCGGACACTGGATCTCACGTCACGGCCGTCGCGTGAGTCGGCGATTCGGCTCTACGAGGCCGTCGGCTTCGAGCGACGGGACTCCCTGTTGATGAGATACGCGGGCGATCTCGGGTAGCCGCGGTCTTGCTCTTGGCGTAGCGGGTATCGCGGTCAGATCGAGCTGATCGGGTTGCTTCCGGTGGCAGCGCTGCGGGGCGCTGCTCAGCGTAACCGCGCCAGCCACGTGATCCACCCTGGGTAGACAGCAGGGGCTCCAGCGTTTCCCGAAGACCCCTGCTGTCGATGCGACCGGTCAGGAGACCGTTCAGTTCCCAGGGAATCACCGCTTCAGGTTCGTCAGCTCCTGCAGCACCTCGTCGGATGTCGTGATGATGCGGGCGTTCGCCTGGAAGCCGCGCTGCGCGACGATCAGGTTGGTGAACTCCTGCGACAGGTCGACGTTCGACATCTCCAGCGAGCCGCCCTGCAGCTGGCCGAGGCCGTCCTCGCCCGGTCCGCCGAGCTGTGCGGCACCGGAGTTGACGGTCGCGCGGTAGGTCGAGCCGCCGGCCTTCTCGAGGCCGCCCGGGTTGACGAACGTGGCCAGCGCGATGCGCCCGACGGACTGCTTGTCGCCGTTCGAGAAGAGGCCGGTGATGGTGCCGTCCTTGTCGAGAGTGAACGACTCCAGCGTTCCGGCCGCGCGGCCGTTCTGGTCCTTGAAGGCCACCGAGGTGATCCCCGAGTAGCCGGTGACCGAGCCGAGGTTCACCGCGACACCGCCGACGGTCAGCGATCCGCCCGCGGTGAGGGTGCCGTTCGTGAACGTGAGCGATCCGGTGCCGGTCGCGCCCGCCGCATCCGCGCCCGCAACATCCCAGCCGGCGGCCGTCTTCGTGAAGGTCAGCGTGAGCTTGCGGGCGGAGCCGTTGGCGTCGTAGACGGAGATGTCGCGCACGAGCTGGTCGCCGTTCGCCGCATCGGCGGGGAGGTTGCCGGTCACGTTCGCGGTGGTCGTGGCCGAGGCCGGGGTGACCGCCTTCAGCGGGATCGTGATGTCGCTCAGCGCGCCGCCCTGCTGCACGACGCCGTTGACCGCGTTCCATCCCTGCAGGATGGCGCCGCCGGGTCCCACGAGCCGGCCCAGCTCGTCGGGGTCGAGCGACCCGGCGCGCGTGTAGACGGTCTCGCCGCCCATCTTCATTACGAAGAAGCCGTCGCCGTTGATCATCATGTCGGTGGAGCGGCCGGTCGCCTGGGCCGCGCCCTGGGTGAAGTTAGTGGAGATTCCGGCGACGAGCACGCCGAGGCCGATCTGGGCCGGGTTCGTGCCGCCGGTCTCGGCCTGAGCGCCGCCGGCGCCCTTGACCAGCTGCGAGAGCGTGTCCTGGAACTGCACGGCCGACGCCTTGAACGCGGTCGTGTTGACGTTGGCGATGTTGTTGCCGGTCACGTCGAGCATGGTCTGGTGCGAGCGGAGGCCGGAGATTCCGGAGTAGAGCGAGCGGAGCATGGGTGGTTCCTTTCGTGAGGAAGAGCGGTGAGGTCAGGCGGTCGGTGCGGTGGAGCCCGAACCGGACGAGCCGGAGCCGGACGACGAGCCCGAGCCGGACGACGAGCCGGAGCCCGAGGACGTGCCGGAGCCCGCGGCGGCCGGCGTCACCACCCCGAGGATGGAGTCGAGCGCGATCTTCTGATCGCCGACCGTGACGATCGGCACGGCGCCCGCGTAGGAGACGGAGGAGGCGACACCGGTCTGCGTGTCGCCGTTCTTGTCGAGGTAGCTCACGGTGTGCCCGATGAGGGTCGCCGCCGCCTGCCGCATCTGCAGGGCGAACCCCTCCTGGGCGGTCGTGTCCATGTTGGTGAGCTTCTCCATCATGGCCAGCTGCGTGGTCTGCGAGATCATCTGGTTGGTGTCCATCGGCGAGCTCGGGTCCTGGTTGCGGAGCTGGGTCACGAGCAGCTGCATGAACGCCTCGCTGTCGAGCGACTGCTTCGGCGTGCGCGTGGGTGGTGTGGAGTAGATGCCGCCCGTGGAGGCGGTATCGGTTCCGGTGATGGGGTCGACGGCCACGGTGGCTCCCTTCTAGACGATCAGGTCGATGGTGTGCGTGGACCCGTCCGCGGGTGCGGACGGAGTGGAGCGTGTGGATGCCGCCTGCGCGACGCCGGGGCGGCGCGCCTCCTCGCGCTGCCCTCCGGCGAACCCGCGTCCGCCATCGGAGGGTGCGTCATGCTGCGGCGCGGGCTGGTTCTGCGACGAGAGGTCGAGCGTTCCGCTCAGGCCCGCGCCGCTGAGGTCGCGGCGCAGGTCGGGGAGGATGGCGCGCAGCGCATCCCGTCCCAGGTCGGTCGGCGCGAACAGCTCGACGCGGACGCCCTCACTGCCGACGTGCGCGCGAACGGTCACGGGTCCGAGGGTGTCGGGCGTGACGTGCACGGTCATCACGTGCTCGCCCGCTCCCGCGGCGGCCAGCGTGAAGACCGGGCGCGCCAGCTGCGCGGGCAACGAGGGGGTGGTGGATGCGGCGGGCGCGGGAGCAGGGGGCTGGGCGGCGGCCGTGCGATCCGGCGTGATCGTGGGCGTGGGTGTGGGCGACGCGGCGGGCGCGGAGGATGCTGCGGCGTCGGTCGCCGCAAGCTTCGGGCGCGCGGCGTCGGCAGCGCTCTGCACGACAGTGGATGCGGTGCCGGCGGTTCCCGCGGAGGTGCCGGCCGCAACGGCTGCGGTGGATGCGGCGACAGCGGGCGCGGTCGGCGTTGCGACCGCATGGTCACGGGACTCGATCACGGGCGCCGCGGGGGCGCCGGTTGCACCAGGCTGCTCGTTCGTCGCCCCGTCGAGGGACGTGTTGGGCGCCGCCGGGGGAACGGCAGGCGTGCCGGCGGGCGATGCGAACCCCAGCTGAGGGCTGCCGGCGCGCGACTCGGGCACGGCAGATCCCGCGGCGGCAGTCGGGGCGGCCGCCTTCGCTCCCGCGGACGGTTTCGCGATGTTCGCGCCGTTCGCCGTCTCGGACGCTGCCGCGGCCTCCGCAGGAGCAGCGATCGCCGAGGCGACGGCCGCACCCGGCGTGATCTCCGCCGTCGCCGCAGCGAGCGGAGCGGCGCCGCCATCCGCGACGGCCGTGACGGCCTCGCCCGTGGCGGCGGGCACTAGGGGTGCAACGCCGACCGAAGCCGGCAGCGTCGCGGCAGTCGCATCCACCGTAGCCGGGAGAGCGGCATCCGTCACGAGCGCCGCGGCGGCCGCCGCAGGGTCGGTGCCAGCCGCACCCGTGGTCGTCCCCTCCGCACTCGTCGCATCCGTCGCAGCCGGAGTCCCGATGTCGCTGTCCCCGCTCGCCGCGCGCGGACGCCCGTGACCGCTGTGATCGCCCGACACCTTGCCGGGGTGCGCCGCGCGCCCGACGGGCCGACCGTGCTCGTCCCGTCGCGGTTCGGGCCGCGCTGCATCCGGCCGCGCGTCCTGCGCGTCGCGGGGCCCCGCATCCACTGCCCCCTGCAGGAACGCGTCGAACGCCTCCCCCGACCCCTTCGCCGATGAGCCGGAAGCCGGACGCGCGGCCACCGTCGGCGGCGCCGCGGTCACCCCGCCCGGGCTCACAGCGAACCGCCCTGGCTCAGCGATGCGAACAGCGACCGCAGCATGTCGGCCTGCGCCGACGAGCCCGCCGACCCGGCGGAGCCGGCCCCGGACAGCAGCGACGCCAGCGACCCGACTCCTGCGGACGCCGCGGGAGACGCCACGGCCGGAGCCGCCTGTGGCACGACCCGTCGGATCGTCACGATGTCGGAGTCCTTCATCCAGTTGTCCACCAGGCTCACGGTGCGTCCCTCGCTGGGCGCGTGGATGACCTTGCCGTCGCCCGCGTAGATCACGATGTGCTCGCCGCCGTTGGTGACGATGAGGTCGCCGGGCTGCGCCTGGGCCAGCGACGGCACCTCGGTGCCGACCGTCGACTGGCCCGAGACCAGGCGCGGCACGTCGATCCCGAGGTCTTTGAACACTCGCTGCACCAGACCCGAGCAGTCGAGCCCGGAGGCGCTGGTCCCGCCGAACACGTAGGGAACGCCGAGGTACTTCTTGGCGTCGGCGACGACATCCGACCCGGTCACGGCCCCGGTCGAGGTGCCGTCGGTGGCGCCGAGCGCCCCGGAGAGCGCCGAGGCGAAGTCCGCCGCCGAGGTCGAGGTCGCAGCCGAGCTCCCGGACGACGCCGACGTCGCGCTCGTCGCCCGCGTGCCCGTCTCCAGCTGCACCAGCGTCGCCTGGATCTGCGCGATCCGGCCGATCGCATCCGTCACGGTCATACGTCTCCCCCGTTCCTGGCGCGCTGCCACGCGCCCGTCGCGATCTCATCGATGGCCGCCTGCTCGCTGCTCAGGTCGCCCGCGACGACCTCCGCCCGGTGCCGCGACTCCAGCTTCTCCAGCCCGACCGCCCGCTTCTTGGCTTCGGTGAACGCGTGCTGCGCGTCCGCCGCCTGCGCCTCGGCCTCCGCGGCGAGCGCCGACAGGTCGGCCAGCATGCTGCGGCTGGAGGCGCGCGCGGCCGCCATGGCGAAGAGCGTCCCGGCGTCGGTCGCCTCGACCGGGACCGCGTGAAGCGCCGCGATGGCCCGCGCCTGCCGCTCCCCCGCATCCCGCCGCATCGCGTTGGCCGCGGCCAGGTCGCTGGCCGCGTGCTCCTTCTCGATCTGCCGCAGTCGCAGCAGGCCCGCCAGGGCGAACGCCCGTGCCATCACACGCCTCCCAGCATTCGGACGAGCGCATCCAGCCGCGCCCACGATTCCGCCGCCGCGGCCGGTTCGCCGATGCCCTGGCGCAGGAACGCGTCAATCGCGCCGGCGTGGGCGACCGCGGCATCCACCTTCGGGTTGGTGCCCGGCTTGTACGCACCGACGTCGAGCAGGTCCTGCGCGGCGACCTTGGCGGCCAGGATGCTGCGCAGCGCCACCGCCGAGGCGCGCTGCTCCGGCGTGGTCACGCGCGACGCGAGCCGCGAGACGGAGCCCAGCACGTCCACCGACGGGAAGTGCCCGACCACGGACAGCTTGCGGTCGAGCACCACGTGCCCGTCGAGGATGGAGCGGGCGGCGTCCGCGATCGGCTCGTTGTGGTCGTCGCCGTCGACCAGCACGGTGTACAGCCCGGTGATCGATCCGGTCTCGCCCGTCCCGGCGCGCTCCAGCAGCTGGGCGAGCAGGGAGAACGTCGACGGCGGGTAGCCGCGGGTCGCCGGCGGCTCCCCCGCCGACAGCCCGATCTCGCGCTGCGCCATGGCGACGCGGGTGAGCGAGTCCATCATCAGCACCACGTCGGCGCCCTCGTCGCGGAACGCCTCGGCGATCCTGGTCGCCGCGAAGGCGGCGCGGAGCCGCATGACGGCCGGCTCGTCCGAGGTCGCGACCACGACGACCGAGCGGGCCAGTCCGGCGGGCCCGAGGTCGTCCTCGAGGAACTCGCGGACCTCGCGGCCGCGCTCCCCCACCAGCGCGATCACCGACACCTGCGCGTCCGTCCCTCGCGCGATCATCGACAGCAGGGACGACTTGCCGACGCCCGATCCGGCGAAGAGCCCGAGGCGCTGGCCCCGGCCGGCGGTGACCATCGTGTCGAGCACCCGCACGCCGAGGCCGAGGGGCTGCCGGATGCGCGCCCGCCGCATGGCATCGGGCGCCCGGTTGCCGAGCGGAACGAACCCGTCCGGTTCGATCGGTCCGAGTCCGTCCACCGGTCGTCCGAGCGCGTCGACGACGCGGCCGAGCATCCCGCGCCCGGTCGGCACCAGCAGCGGTGCGCGAACGGCCCGCGCCGGCGCTCCCGCGGCGATCCCGGTCAGCGGCCCGTACGGCATCACGCGGACGCGGTCGGCCGTCGTGGCCACGACCTCGGCGTGCACGCCCGGCTCCTCGCCGATGACGACGACGTCGCCCAACGCCGCCGGGACGCCCTCGAGCTCCGCGCCGAGACCGACGACACCGGTGACCCGGCCGACGCGTTCGACGGAAGCGGCGGCGACGGCCGCCCGCCAGCGGTCCAGGACCGCGCTCATGACAGCGCCTCCTTCGCGCGGAGCATGGCGGTGTGGATGCGCCCGTCGAGCCAGCCCGTCGGCAGCTCACCGATCGCATCGCCGCGCGTCAGGGTCGGGTCCGCGACCAGCTGCGTGTCCTCGTACGCGATCCCGGCGCGGTGCAGCTCGGCGACGTCGTCCGGGTGCATGCGCACCACCGGCACCGCCCCTGGGCGGCCGGCGGCGACCACGCGCTCCACCGCCGCGCGCGCTGCCGCGAGCCGGTCCTGCAGCGCGACACCGACCACGGTGGTCGCGAGCTCGAACGCCGCCTCCAGCAGCACGGACTCGGCCTCCGCGAGCAGTGGGACCGTCGCCTCCCGCAACTCCACCGCCGCACTCCGCAGCGCGGCGGCCAGCACCGCGACCCGGTCCGCCGCCTCGACGGCCTCCGCCGCACGCGTGTCCTCGGCGGCGGCCAGCCAGCGCGCCTGCTCCTCGGCGGCGGCGCGACGCCCGTCGGCGAACCCCGCCGCGTACCCGCGCGAGCGCGCGGACGTCATCGCGGCGCGCTCGTGCTCGGTCTCGGCGATCACCGGGACGGCGAGCGGCTCGAACGCGACCGCGGAGACGGCGGACTCACTCGACATACGCGTCCTCGTCCCCGCGCTGCACGGTGATCGCGCCCGTGGCCTCCAGGTCGCGGATGGCGCGCACGATCTCGGCGCGCGCGTCCTCGACCTGCGAAACCCGCACCGGGCCGAGGATGCGGACCTCGTCCTCGAGGATCTCCCGGTTGCGCTCGGACAGGTTCGACGTGATGACCTCGGTGACCGCCTCGCCCGCGCCCTTCATCGCGACCGCCAGCACGGCCGCATCCACGCCGCGCAGCACCTGCTGCACGTCGCGGGACTCCAGCCGCACGATGTCCTCGAAGGTCAGCATGCGCGAGCGCACCTCTTCGGCCAGCTGCGGGTCGCGCTGCTCCAGAGCCTCGAGCAGCGCCTTCTCGGTGGCCGCGTCGGAGCGGTTGATGATGTCGACGAGCGGCTGCACTCCCCCGACGGCGTCGGACGACGCCCGGGATCCCACCACCGCGGTCGCGCGCTGCTTCAGCGTCTCCGCCACGACCCGAACCGCATCCGGGCTCGGCGACCCCATGGTCGCGATCGCGTGGGCGACCTCCGTGCGCGTGCGCTCGTCCAGCCCGGTCAGGATGCGCGACGCGTGGTCCGCGCGCAGGTGCGCCAGCACGAGCGCGCTGGTCTGCGGCAGCTCCCCCGCGAGCAGCATCTGCACCTGGGCCGGCTCCACGGTGTCGAGGAACTCGAACTGCTTACCCGCGAGGTTCGACGCCACCCGGTTGAGCACGCCGGTCGCGCGCTCGGCGCCGAAGGACGCCTCCAGCAGCCCCACCGCGATGTCGCGGCCGCCGCGGGTCGTCATGGTGCCGCGGGTGGCCAGGTCGTGGAACTCGTTCAGCGCCTTCTCGGCGACGCCGGGGTCCACGCGGCGCAGCCGCAGGATCTCGGCGGTGATCTCGTCGGCCTCCTCGTCGGAGAACTGCTTCATCACCTGGGCCGCGCGCTGCTGATCCATGTTCATCAGCACCACGGCGACCTTCTGGGCGCCGGTCAGGGTCGCGTTCATACGCCGGCCCTGTCATCCATGAGGCTGCGGAGGAACTCGGCCGTCTTGTGCGGGTCGCGCTCGGCGAGCGCCTCGATCTCCGCCCTGCGGCGGTCGGCCTCCACCTCGCCGGGGTCCGGGGTCGGGTCCGGCAGCGGGTCCAGCTGCATCGGCACGGTGGGCGCCGCCTGCTCCAGAGCGATCGGGAACGGGGAGGCGTCGAGCGCGAGCGAGTCCGCGTCCAGCGCGAGCTCGGCGTTCTCGGCGGCCCGGCGCCGGCCGCGGCGGAACAGCGCGAACGCGATGATCGCGGCTGCGACGATCGCCCCGGCGATGAGCGAGGTGCGGATGATGCTGGTCAGCTGGTCGGCCGCCGCGGCGTCCTTCGCCTCCTTGATCGCCTTGGCCGCCTCGGTCGCCCCCGCCTTGCTGAACGGGACCATCTCGACGCTCACCGAGTCGCCGCGCTTGACGTCGATGCCCGCCGCCGCGTTGACCAGGTTGCGGATCTCGTTGGCGCTGACGCCGCCGACCGCGTCCGAGTTGAGCGCGACCGAGACCGTCTGGCGGTTGATCGCCCCGGCCGGGATGGTGCGCTGCTCGGTCACCTTGTCGACCGCGTTGTCCTTCGTGCTCGACTCGGAGTTGAAGCTGCCGTTGCCGTTGGTCCCGTTGGGCACGGCGATGTTGTCGG
Organism: Leifsonia sp. 22587; assembly: GCF_052044215.1. NCBI lineage: Bacteria > Bacillati > Actinomycetota > Actinomycetes > Micrococcales > Microbacteriaceae > Leifsonia > Leifsonia sp. 22587. The sequence continues at coordinate 347,527 of NZ_JBQENB010000003.1, read as the reverse complement.
GGCCGAGCACGCCGGCGCCCCCCGCCGCCCCGGAGCCCGTGTAGGTCTCCTTCTGGGTGGTCTCGCTGAGCGAGGGCGCATCGGTCGGCGCGGTGTACGACTCCTCCGTGCGCTGCGCGCTCTCGGTGCTGACGTCCGCCGCCACCGCGACGGTCGCGTTGCCCGCACCGACCACCTTGTCGAGCATGTCCTGCACCGCGGCCTTGACCCGGGTCTCGTAGTCGCTGGCCTGCTTGTCCGCTCCCCCGGTCGCGCCGCCGCCGACCGTGCTCAGCACGGTGCCGTCGGCGTCCACCACGGCGACGTCGGTCGGCTTCATGCCGGGAACCGCCGCGCTCGTGAGGTGCACGATGGCCTGCACCTGGTCGGCGCTGAGGTTCACGCCGCTCTGCGTCTCGACGAAGACGGAGGCCGTCGGGTCCTTCTTGTCCGCCGCGAAGACGGTCTCCTCGGGGATCGCCAGCCGCACGGACGCGGTCTTGACGCCCTTCATCGCGGCGATCGTGTTGCCGAGCTCGCCCTCCATCGCCCGCTTGTACGTGACGTTCTGCTGGAACTCGGACGACGTGACGCCCATCTTGTCGAGCAGCGAATAGCCGCCCGTGTTGGAGGCCGGGAGCCCGGCGGACGCCGCCTTCAGCCGCTCGTCGTAGACCTTCTCCTGCGGCACCAGGATGGTGGATCCGCCGTCGGTCAGCTGGTACGGCACGTTGTCGGTGCGCAGCTGGTCGACGATCGCGGAGGCGTCGGACGCCGCGACGCCGGAGAACAGCGGCGTGTACGACGGCTGGGACGCCCACATGGCGATCCCGGTGATCCCGAGGGCCACGACCGCGACGCCGATGATCGCGATGACCCGCTGGGCCAGCGAGAACCCGCGGATGGAGTCGCCGATCCGCCGGAAGAAGCTCGTCACCTGCTGGGGCATCAGGCCTGCATCCGCATGATCTCGTTGAACGCGTCCACGGCCTTGTTGCGCACGCCGGCCACCAGCTCCAGGGTCACCTGGGCGCGGGTGGATGCGATGGTCGCGTCATGGATGTCGTCCAGGTTGCCGGTGACCGCCTGGATCGCCAGCTTGTCGCTGGTCCCCTGCAGCTGCTGCAGGTCGTCGACGGCTCCGGTGAGGGCGTTCCCGAAGGACGCTCCCCCGGTGCCGCCCGCGGCCGAGGTCGCCGAGACGCCCGGGTCGGCGGTCACGGCGGAGATCGCTCCGATGGCGGGGATGGGCATCAGTTCCTCCCGATCTGCAGGGCCGCCTGGTAGGTCTCCTTGGCCCGGTCGACGACGGCCGCGTTGGCCTGGTAGCCGCGCTGCGCCATGATGAGCGACCCCATCTGCTCCGACAGGTCGATGTCCGGGTAGCGCACGTATCCGTTCGCGTCGGCGACCGGGTTGTCGGGCTCGTAGACCATGCGGCCCTCGGCGCTGCCGTAGGCGGCGCCCGCGACGTAGGCGCCGGAGACGCCTTCGCCCTCCTGCGCGACGATGTAGCGCGCCTGGAAGGCGGCGCCGTCGGTGGGCTTCGCGGTGTTGATGTTGGCGAGGTTGTCCGAGATGGCGTCCAGCCACTTCCGGTGCAGGGTCAGGCCGGTTCCGGCGATCCCGATGGCGTCGAAGGTCACGTCATACTCCTCAGCTGGTCTTCAGTGCGGCACGGATGGCGGAGAACTGGTTACTGGCGGCCTGCGACGCGAACTGGAAGCGGAGCACGGTGTCGACGTTCGACAGCGTCTCGGTGTCGAGGTTCACGTTGTTGCCGTCGAGGCGGGTCGGCTCGAGCGAGCGCGCGGTGGTCGCGGAGACGTGTCCGTCGTGGTCGGCGACGGAGGCGGCGAGCGCATCCTCGAACGACACCCGCTCGGCCGTATAGCCCGGCGTGTTCACGTTGGCGATGTTGTTCGCGATGGCGCGCTGGCGCGCGGCGAGGCCGTCGAGGGCGCTCGTCAGGGCGGCGCTGGTCACGGATTCGAGCACAGCTGCACTCCAGGGTCGTGGGGCGGCCCATCCGTGGCCAAGTCGATGAGCGATCCGTGCTCAGGAAGAGCTATCGACCGCTCCCCCGCAACCGTTAGCTCCCGCTTTCGGGGGGTGTTCGGTGGGCGATTCCCACACATCCATCCACAGCTTGTACCCCGATGTGAATTACAGCCGTGTGTTTTCGAAGACCCGTTCGAACGGCGCGCGTCACGCTGAAAATGCCTGGTCAGGCGGCATTACGCTTCGCTGAGAATCTGAGAGTGCACACATCCCGCGCGTGTCCTCCACACGATTCACCCGCGTATCCACGGATTCTGCACAGAGTTATCCACAGGTGGAGAACCCCGTCGGGGGACTCAGCCGATCAGGTCGAAGTACACCGGGTGCGGTCCGGCCTCCGCGCGGGGCACCGCACGCACCGCGGCCAGGTGGCGCGCGGTCGTCTGGCGCACGTCCTCGAGGTAGCGCATGGTGTGCAGCTGCGCCTCGAGCAGCCGCGCGGCGCGCTCCTGCAGCTCGGGCGGGATGGGGCCCAGACCGATCGGGGGACGCCAGGGGACCGGGTCCACCGCGGCGAGCGCACCGTGCAGCTCCTGCTCCATGCGGTCGAGGGCGTCGGACCAGCCGAGGACGTCCTCGCGCAGCTCATCCACCTCGACGGCGTCAGGCGACACCGAGGTCCCGATCCGTCTCCGCGGCGGTAGCGGCCGGCAGGATGCGGGCGGCCTCGTGCCAGGTCTGGCGCAGCGGCTCGGCCAGCTCGATCGCCTCGCGCACCTTCGCCGGGTCGCGCTCGATCATCCCGCCGACGATGAGGTCCGCCAGGTAGCCGTAGAGCTGGAGCAGGCCGTCCGCGCCGTCCCACAGGTCGACGCGCAGCGTGCCGGCGAGCTCGGCGACGATCTGGTCGGCGTGGCGCAGGTTCTCCCACGCCGTCGGCCACTGCGCCGCCTGGAGCGCCGCCTCGCCACGGGTGAGGTCGAGCAGGAGCCGGTCGTAGAGCATGGTGAGCAGCCGCGCCGGGCTGGCGGAGAGCACGCTGTCGCGGTTGTACGCGTTGAGCTTGGCGGCGGCGGAGGTGAGGACGTTCATGATGCGCTCGCAGTGGGGAGGGACGACAGCTGGCCGGTCAGCCACGACGACTGGGACTGCAGCTGCTGCAGCTGCACCTCGAGGTTCGCATAGGTCTTCTCGAGCGTCGAGCGACGGTCGGAGAGCCGGGTGTCCCAGTCGGTGATCTGGTCGTTGAGGTCTTTGACGGTCGACTGCTCGCCCTTGATGCGCAACGACAGCGATCCGGTGTACGTGTCGCTCGCAGCGGTCGAGGCGTCCGCGACCCGCTGCGCGATGGTCGTCAGAGCGCTCTTCACGGCGTCCGGATCCGCCGCCATCGCAGTGGCGAAGACGTTCTGGTCGAACGTGACGGTGCCGTCGCGCTGGATGCTGATGCCGTAGGTCGAGGGGGAGACGCCGCCGATGGGGGAGCTGATCGCATCCACCAGCTTCTGGTTGACGTCGCGGGTCGTCGAGTCGCCGGTGAAGGCGCCACCGGTGACCACGGTGCCGCCGGCCGAGTCGGTCGACGTGGTGACCGCCTGCTTCTGCGCGATCAGGGTGAAGATGTCGTTCACGCTCGAGACGAGCGAACTTGCGGCGGCGGTGAGTCCCTTGTCGTCGCGCGCGACGGTGAGCGTGACCGGGGTGCTGGACACGGAGCTCACCGACACGGTCACGCCGGGCAGAACCCCCGTGAACGTATTGGTCGAGCTGGTGACCGTCTGCGCGGCGCCGGTGCCCGCCCACAGGGTGAGCTGCGCATCCTGGGCCGCCCGCACCTGGGCCGCGCCCGGGTCGGAGAGGAGATTCGTCGCGGTGCCTGCGGTGACGTCGGCCGGCGTGCCGCGGTACGCGGTGAAGGCGCCCGCCGAGCCGGTCTTCGTGGAGCTGAGCTGCAGCCGATAGAGCTGCTGGCCGGTGCCGGGGTCGAGTCCCGCGGCGACCTGGGTGGCACTGACGCCCACCCCGGCCTGGTTGATCGCGGCCGCCACGTCGGCGAGGGAGGAGCTGCCCGCCGTGACCTGCTTCACCGTTCCGTCGGCGGCGACGAAGGTGAGGGTCGGGGGCTGGTCCGGCCACTGCGTGAGCGGCCCGGTCACCGTGACCTGGGCCTGCGCCAGCTTGTCCACGGTGAAGTCGATGGTGCCGTCCACGGCTCCCGTGCCCGCGGTGGCGGTGACCGAGGTGGAGGTGGTGGACGCGGTGTGCAGGTCGGTGCCGGCCGGCTTCGCCAGCTTGGCCGCCGCATCCGCGAGGGCCGCGACCTTCGTGTTGAGCGCCTGCATCGCAGTGATGTAGGTGGTGGAGTCGGTGACCTTGTTCTTCAGCAGGGTCTGCGGGATCGCCTCCGCCTGCATCAGGCTGTCGATCAGCTGCGTGGTGTTCAGACCGCTTATGAGCCCGTCGACGGCCATGCCCATGCGGTGGTCTCCCTCCTACGACGGCGGTGCGGGGTGCTTCGGGTGGTGCGATGGAGCGGGGTGGTGCGGCGGCCGGGGCACGCTTTGGGGACTACGCCCCGGCCGCCGGGCCTCATCAGCGGAGCAGCTGCAGGACGCCCTGGTTGGACTGGTTCGCCTGAGCGAGCATCGCGGTGCCGGCCTGCGACAGGATGTTGGAGCGGGTGTACTTCACCATCTCCTCGGCCATGTCGGTGTCGGTGATGCGGCTGGACGCGGCCGAGAGGTTCTCCTTCGAGACGTTCAGGCTGCGGACAGCGGACTCGAAGCGGTTCTGCGAAGCACCGAGCTCCGAGCGGGCCGTCGAGATCGCGGTGATCGCGGTGTCGATCGCAGTGATCGTGGTGTTCGCCGCCGCGTTGGTGCTGACGTCGAAGCCGGTCGCACCGGTGGCGCTGCCGAGGGTGCCGACCGAGGTCGCCACGTTGGCCAGGCCGACCGCGATGGTGTCGTTCGCCGTCGAGCCCGCGCCGACCTGGAAGTTCAGCGTGCCGCCCTTCAGCAGGTCGATCCCGTTGAAGTTGGTGCCCTGCGTGATGCGGTCGAGCTCCTTGCCCAGCTCGTCGGCCTCCGTCTTGATCGCCGCGCGCGAGGTCGCGTTGTTCGAGTCGTTGCCGCCCTGCACCGCGAGGTCGCGCATGCGCTGCAGGATGGAGTGGACCTCGGTGAGCGAACCTTCAGCGGTCTGCACGACGCTGATGCCGTCCTGAGCGTTGCGGGCGGCGACGGTGAGACCGCCGACCTGCGACTTCAGGCCCTCCGAGATGGCGAGACCCGCCGCGTCGTCCGCCGCACGGTTGATGCGGAGGCCGCTGGACAGCTTCTCGAGCGACTTCGAGAGGTCGCTCTGCGTGTTGTTCAGGTTGCGGTAGGCGTTGTTCGCCGCGATGTTGGTGTTGATCTGCATACCCATGATGTTTCCTCCATGACTGGGTGGTGGTCCGCGGCCCTTCCGTGGTCCGCATCAGCCCCTATCGGCTGTCTGTTCCGTCCCGTTAGCGATCCGCTGTCAGGACGCGCGCACCGAGCTCGGCGACGTGGGGGAGAGGCGCGAGACGCCCGCGACCGCGTGCTGCGCGAGACGCGCCAGATACGCGCTGCGCCGGGCCTGCGAGGTCTTCGCCTCGATGACGACGGGGTCGCCGTCATCGGAGTAGTGGGTCGCCATCCCCTCGCGCATCAGCCGGATCGCCTCCGACCGCTGCTGCGAGACGGCGGAGTGGGTGATGCCGAGCTCCTCGGCGATCTCGGTGACCGTGCGGTCGTCGAAGTAGATGGCCTCGACGATGGAGCGCATCCGGTCGGGCAGCGCGGCGACCGCGGCGCGGACGTACGCCGTCTGCTCGTCGGCGAGCAGCGCATCCTCGGGGGCCGGCGTCTCCGACACCAGGAACGGCTCGATGGTCTCGTCGAGGGCGGTGACGGTGCGAGAGGCGTCCGCGAGCCCGGCCGCCGCTGTCTCACGGTCGACGCCGAGGGCGTTCGCGATCTCCTCCACGGTCGGCTTGCGTCCGAGGGAGGACGTCAGGCTCTCCTGCACCGCGAGCGTCTCCTTGATCCGCTTGCGCGCACCGCGGGTGGCCCAGTCGGAGGCGCGGAGCTCGTCGGCGAGCGCCCCGACGATCCGGGTGCGGGCGTAGGCGCCGAAGGGCACGCCGGTGGAGGCGTCGTACGCGTCGGCCGCCTGCACGAGGGCGACGGCGCCGGCCGAGGCCAGGTCGTCGCGCGACAGGTGCGTGGCGCGCGAGCACAGGTCGGAGACCAGGTAGCCGACAAGCGGCAGGTTCTCGACGACGAGCGTGTTGCGTTCGTTCCGGTTCACGCTGGGCGACCCCTCTTCATCGGACGGGTACCGCGCGTCGACCTCGTTCGGGGAGGTTCTCGCGGGTACTCGGGCGGTGCGGTGGACGCTCGGACTTAGTCGGGTGCCGAGCGAGGTGCTAGGCGTCTTCCGTTGTTCACGGTAACAATTCGAGACTGTTCAGAATGCATGCCATCTGCCCCCATTACGGGGCAGCCCGTACCCCCAGTACGGGGAATACTGACACCCCTCTGTGAAGCGGTAGGTCGCATCCCGGCACAGGTGCTGCTCGCGCCTAACATCGGGCGCAAGCGTGCCGATGGTCTGTCGTGACGGGGACACCGTCCACCCGTCCGTCAGACCCGAGGAGACCAGGTGCGCACATCGACTCACGAGGAAGTTGGTAGCGACATGGCCGCGAGCGAGCTCTCAGCGCAGCTGTGGAAGGAGCGCGAGCTTCTGGAGCTCCTGCTCTTCAAGCTGGAGGAGGAGCAGCTGCTGCTCATCGCCGGCAAGTCGCGCTGGATCTCCCACGCCACCCGTGAGGTCGAGCAGGTCATCGAGCGGATGCGCGCGGCCGGCCTGGCCCGCACCGTCGAGGTCGCATCCCTCGCCACCGAGTGGGGACTGAGCCCGGATGCGACCCTGCGCGAGCTGGCCGCGGGCGCCCCCGACGGCATCTGGTCCGACATCTTCGGCTCCCATCTGGCCGCCATGACCGAGCTCACCGCCCAGATCGCCGAGGTGCGCGACACCAACGAGCGCTTGCTGCGGGAGGCGGCACGCTCCACGCAGGAGACGCTCAGCTCGCTCTCCGGCGGAAACGACGACCCCGGCGTGTACGGCGCCGGCGGCGCGGGCAGCCTGGGCGACACCGCGCGCTTCTTCGACACGGAGGCGTGACCGGATGAGCACCTTCAGCGGGCTGAACACCGCCTACACCGGCCTGGTCGCGGCGAAGGCGGGCCTCGACGTCGTCGGGCAGAACCTGGTCAACGCGAACACCGCCGGTTACACCCGTCAGCGTGTCAGCACCTCGGGCGTCGCCCCGCTCAACAGCACCGGCCTCTTCAGCGGCGGCGTCCGCCCCGGCCAGGGCGTGAACGTGGACGGCATCCAGCGCCTCGACGACGCCGCGATCGACGCGCGCGTCCGCAGCACGACGGCGCTCTCCGGCTATACGAACACCCGCGCCGACGCGCTCTCCACCCTCGAGTCGTCGCTCAACGAGCCCGGCACGAACGGCCTCTCGACGCAGCTGCAGAAGTTCTGGTCGGCGTGGGGCGACGTCTCCAACCAGCCCGGCGAGCAGGCGCCCGCCGGCGTGCTGCTCGGGCAGGCGGGCAGCGTCGTCACCCAGCTGAAGAGCGGCTACAGCGCGGTCGACGGCCAGTGGAGCGCGCTGCGCACCTCGGTCGACGGCATGGTGTCCGACCTGAACGCCGCCGCGACGCAGGTCGCCGACCTCAACGGCCGCATCCGCACGGCGCTCGCGTCGGGGCAGTCCGCGAACGAGCTGATGGACCGCCGGGATCTGCTCACCACCTCCATCGCCAAGCTTGCCGGGGGAGTGGTGCGACCGAACGACGACGGCACGGTGGATGTGCTGGTCGGCGGCAACGCGCTGGTCTCGGGCACCACCGCGAACGCCGTGCAGGCGGCGGGAGCCAACCGGCTGGCCGACGCGGCCGGCGACCCGCCGCGGCTGGAGTGGGCGTACCGCCCCGGCGCGGCGATCGCCATGGAGGGCGGCTCCATCGCCGGCGCGGTGTCCACTCTCGCGCCGGCCGACGCGAACGGCACCGGGGGAGTGCTGGCCGAGGCGGCCGCCAGCTACAACGCCTTCGCGGTGACCCTCGCGCAGCGGGTGAACGCCGTGCACCAGACCGGCACCACGCCGACCGGCGCCACCGGCCTCGACTTCTTCGCCATCGACCCGACCAAGCCCGCCGCTCTCGGCCTCTCCGTGGTCCCCACGAGCGTGAGCCAGATCGCCACCGGGACGCCCGGCGCCGGCGGATCGGACGGGAGCGTCGCGGACGCGATCAGCCAGCTGGGCACGGGAACGAACGCCGTCGACAAGCAGTGGTCGGCGTTCGTGGTGCGCGTCGGAGTGGCGAGCCGCACCGAGCAGCAGCAGTCCGACCTGGCCGACATGGCGACGAGCTCGGCGACGAACGCCCAGCTGGCCGGCGCCTCCGTCGACCTGGACGAGGAGAACATGAACATGCTGTCCTTCCAGCACGCCTACCAGGGCGCCGCGCGCGTGATGACCGCCGTGGACGAGGCCCTCGATGTGCTCATCAACCACACCGGACTCGTCGGGAGGTAGCCGTGATCAGCCGTGTGACCAACGCGACCCAGACCCTCAACGCCCAGCGGAACCTGCAGCTCAGCCTGCAGCGCCAGGCCCAGCTGTACGACCAGGCGACCAGCCGTCGCCTGCTGAACAAGCCGTCGGACGACCCGACCGCCACCGCGAGCGCGCTCGGCGTCCGGTCGGACCAGGCCGCGACCTCCCAGTACCAGCGGAACGTCTCGAACGGCGACGCCTGGCTGACCACGGCCGACTCGGCGCTCACGTCGGTCGAGACGCTGATGCACCGCGTGCGCGACCTGACCGTTCAGGGCGCGAACGACGGCGCGATGTCGCAGACGGCGAAGGACTCGATCGCGACCGAGCTCGACGGGCTCAAGATGAGCCTCCTCTCGCTCGCCAACACCACGTACCTGGGCCGGACGGTGTTCGCCGGCAACTCGGATGCGGGCGTCGCCTTCCAGCCGGACTACTCGTTCACCGGCACGGCGGGAAGTACAGTGGAGCGCAGGATCGGCCCCGACACCACGGTGCGGGTGGATGCGGACGGCGCCGCCGCCTTCGGTACCGGTGCGTCGTCGGTGTTCGCGCTGATCGACAACGTTGCGAACGACCTCCGCACGGGCGTGAACGTCACCCCCCGCCTGGCGGAGATCGACGACAGGATGAAGGCGATCGTGGGAGAGCACGCGGAGGTCGGCGGCCGCCAGACCCGCATCGACAAGGCGAAGGACGCCCTGGCCGTCGGCGCGAACGCCCTCGAGGGCCAGCGCTCGTCGCTGGAGGATGTGGACTTGAGCAAGGTCATCCTCGACCTGAAGACCCAGGACGTGAACTACCAGACCGCGATCGCCGTGACGGCCCGCGTGCTGCAGCCGACGCTGATGGACTTCCTCCGGTGAGCGCCGTCCACTTCCTCACCCCGCCTCCCGGCCTGGAGCCGCTCGACGCCTTCACCCTGGACGCGGTCGCGGCCGCCGACGGCCTGTACACGCTCGCGTCCCTGGAGCGCCCCGAGATCCGTCTCTTCACGATCGACGCCTCCCGCCACCTCCCCGGCTACTCGCCCGAGCTGCCCGACGACCGCGCCGCGGAGCTCGGCATCGCCGAGGCGGCGGACGCCCTTCTGCTGGTCGTCGTGACGCCCTCCCGCGAGGGCAGCACGGTCAACCTGCTGGCGCCCGTCATCGTCAACCGCGCCACCGGCGCCGCCCTGCAGCTCGTGCTGGAGGACGACGCGTTCCCGGTGCGCGCGGAACTCGCGGCGCTGGCGGGGGCGTAAGCAGGCGATTACGCCCTAGAAGACTTGCGCGTCGCGTCGCGGTGCGAAGTGTGGGCCGCAGATCGAGGTGACCGACCGGTTCCAGTCGCTGAGAGCCGATGCGTCGACACGGCGAGTCGCCGTGCCTCGCACCGGTCCAGTGGTGAGCCGCTCGACCAGAGCGTCGGCTGCTGCCCGCAATCGCTGATCATGAAGGTCGTTGATCGACGCATCGAACGTGTTCCGCGCCTCCGAGAATGCGCGGTCCGCAGCGACCGAGGTGTCTGCTGCATGGCTGCTTGCTGCTGAAGACAGGTGCGATCCGGCTGCCCTCGCTCTCGCACAATCAGCAGCAAGCGACGGCGGAGCGGCAGCGGGGGCCGCGGCGCAACCGCTGGCTGCGGAAACAATGAGTGCGCCAGCAGCAAGCGCATTCACGACTCTCATGCAGCGTCTCTGTTTCAATCAGCGGCCTTCCCCTTGAAAGTGAGATGGGGTTCCGCGGCTTCTCGCGACCGCGGCACCCAGGAGCTTCGCAGCGGAGGAGCATTGCGTGAAACTCGCTGAGTGGCTCACTTAGGTAGGCGCAGTGGCCGAGCGATCATCACGCAAGCTGCCATGTTCACACTCCAGTAATCGTCGTTCTGTGGACTTCACCGGCTACGCACCTCCGATCTCCGTAATCACCTGCCTTGCCTCCAGCCGTATAAAGGGGCGGCCTCGTGATCTGGCAAAACGTAGACGAGCAACCGGTTCGCTCGATCCCCCAGCGGCGTTGTCAGACAGAGCGACGCGTACCCGGTGCCCGAAAGGCCCGAAGGCTCAGCACTAGCCCTCCTATTCACCATTGTGATGAGGCGGCGTACCTCTTCGTGCGAGGAATCTTGAGCCGCAAGTAGGCGCCCGATTGCTGGCACTCTCCCGTCGCCGACAAGTGTTTCGCACAGTTGCGTCGCTCTCGAATCCATGGGGCGCGATGTGTTCATCGTCAAAGCAACCCGTTGTAGGTCAGTTTGCCCGCAGGCGGTCAACAGGGCCACCAAGACTGCACACGGGGCAATCACCACGTTGACCCAGCGCCATCTTGTTCGGCTTGAACGCACCGACCCCCTCTTCAAGAGACTCACTGTCCTATCGGCCGAAAGCGGCTGTAACCGCGATGATCGCGGTCGGAAGGCTTGAACAACGCATCGTTAGTTTCAGACGCGATCGACCTCCCATCCATGACGCACATCCGTGAGCCACCTGGCGAACTGAAACATTGCAGGCGGCGCAGGCGATCAGGTATTGCCCAGGTTCGTCGCCGTCAACGGAATAACGAAAGGCATCCGCCCAGGGCTGCGAGTACACCGATGCCTACGAATACCCAGCCGCTAATCCGGACTTCACTCGGGGTCATTCGCCGACGGCGCTTGTGGAGCGGCATCCAGCGGGTTCCGTCTGGAAGGCGCAGTCTGCTTGGCACGGCGACACATATGACTCCGAACAGGAACGCCAGAAAGCCTATGAGAATTGGACCGAATTGCATCCGCTTTATTCCCCGTCGTCGCCGCTCACTCTCGGATAATCATCACCAGGCTCGTAGCTATCGAATGTGGCCTCATCGACGACTAAATAGCGAGTTTCGTGCTCGTGCCGAATCTCAAGGATGAACGACTCAGGAACGATCCTGATACCCCCTGGACCAACGCCTCGGGGCGGCAATGTACCCTCGGCCCTTTCTGCCGATTTGCGCTTCCCCACTACTACGCCACTGAAGTGCGTGTCGAGCGTCCGGCTACGAGATTTTTCCATCCGCCATATCGCGAGCGCTCCCAGTGCGCCCACGACGAGGAACAGTGCAAAAAGAATCGCCATGTACTAGTCCTTTGTAAGCCATCGGCAAGAATCTGACGGCCACGCCAGGCTCACGTCCTTCACGAAATACCCCCCGGCGGCTGCGGGCCGTAGATGGCTGGTGGTGGCAGAGTAGGACGCGGCGCGAGCGGCTGCGTTGGAGCGGTGTCATGAGCGTACTCATAGACGTCGCTGAGCAGCCGTGATCGCGGCGGATCAACACTGGTGCGACTGCCCCACTAGGGAGGACGCAGCCGCGGCGGTTTCATGACGCGGGGTATTGGAAAGGGTTCAGCCGGCCTTCTTCGCCGGGCAGGGCGCCGCCTTGGCCATCGCGTCGATGGTCTGCTGCTCCGACCAGGGGAGGGACGCGACGGTTTTCGCTCCCTTCTGCGCGGGCGGAACCTTCGAGACGATGGATGCCAGGCGCTGCGCCAGCAGCTGGGCGAAGCCCGCGCCGGGAGTGGAGTTGTTGAGCGCCACGACGACCGTCAGCCCGGAGGACGGGTCGGCGAACACCGCCGACAGGTAGCCCGGGATCGCCCCGCTGCTGCCGCGCAGGGGACCGAGCAGCTGCACGCCCAGGCCGTAGCGCTGCCACGACTGACCGTTCACGACGGCGTCCGTCTGCGCCTTGCGGGACTTCTCGCTGAGGAGGTCGCCGGTGGCGAGCGCCTGGCCGAACGCCTTCAGGTCGGAGACGGTGGAGACCACTCCGGCGCTCGTCCATCCCTGCGAGGGGGAGAGGCGGCTGACGTCGCGCATCGGCTCGCAGACCGTGGCTCCCGCGCCGTCGAGTCCCGCGGCGTAGCCGGTGGGATGCGGCCCCGGCACGGTCAGCTGCGCGCTCTCCGGCAGCGTACTGGCGTTCATGCCGAGCCGGTCGAACACGTACTGCTTGTAGAGCTGGGGCCAGCTACGGCTGGTGGCGTTCTGCAGCGCCATCCCGACGAGGACCGCGTTCGTGGACGACGCGCCGTACTTCTCGCCCGGGTTGCCGTAGCGCTGCATCGCGATGCCGTCGCTCGCCAGCTCCAGCGGCGGCCACTGGCGGGTCGGGTTGAGGACGAACTGCGAGCGGAGTGCCGCGGCGTAGTCGCCGATGCCGGAGGTGTTCTGGCACAGCTCCCGCAGGGTCACGCCGTCGACCCCGACCAGGCCGGGCACCCACTTGGTCACCGGGTCGTCGAGTTCGACGCGGCCCTCGTCGACGAGCCGGAGCAGCACGGTGCACGTCATCGGCGTCGTGTTCTGGCCGATGCGGAACGTCATGCCCTCAGTGACCGGCTTCGAGCCGCCGCGGGTCGTCGTGCCCTGCGCGGCCGTCCAGCTGCCCGCCCAGGGTGCCCACACACCGGCGAAGCCCGCTGAAGCGTCGGCGAGGGTCATGGCGTCGGTGACCGCGGTCGAGAGGCGCTTCGAGACGTCTTTCGAGAAGCCGCCGGACTGCTGCTCCGGCAGGTCCGTGCTGCCGGATGCGCCGGTGCAGCCGGCGAGGATCAGCGCGACGATTCCCGCGGTCGCGGCGAGCGCCAACCGCTTGAACGTCGTGTCTCGTCGCATCAGTTGTACCCCCGACGGTCGCCCTGCGTGTCCAGCGATTGTAACGTGCGGCAGAAACCAGACCCTTCCGCAAGGGGCTGTGGCTCCAATCCGATTCGGACGACGCTTCGAATGGGAAAGTGAGGCGCGCGCCCGTGCGCCGTCCTATGGAAGGAACGAGACAATGCGCACATCACCGAATCGCCTGGTGGCCACCATCTTCGGTGCGGTCTACCTGCTGGTCGGGCTCCTCGGCTTCGCTGTCACCGGCGGCGTGGGCTTCGTCGCCACGAAGGGCGGACTGCTGCTCGGCATCTTCGAGGTAAACCCGCTGCACAACATCGCCCACCTCCTGATCGGCGCCGCCCTGCTCATCGCCGGGCTCACCCGCGTCGCTGCGGCCAAGGCCGTCAACATCACCGTCGGCGCCGTCTACCTGCTGCTCGGCATCGTCGGCTTCTTCCTCGTGGGCACGGACGCCAACATCCTGGCCCTGAACACGCCTGACCACTTCCTGCACCTCGTGAGCGCGATCGTCCTGCTCGGCACCGGCCTCGGCGCCGACCGCGGCACCCGCGCCACCACAGCCGCCGCCTGACCGGCGGGGCCACGGATCCCATGAGCAGGATGACGGAAACGCTGCGGGTCGCCCCCGCCGCCTCGGCCCATTCGGCCGTCGCGGTGGGCCCGGCGACCCGCGCGTTCCTGGCCGTGGCCGCGCTGGGAGCGGGGCTGCTGCATGCGGCCCTGGCTCCCAGCGCACCCCCTGCACTCCTCGCGGCCTTCCTGGTCCTGGCGCTCGCAGAGCTAGTCTGGGCCGCCGCCACGCTGGCGAAGGACCGGCCGCCGGCGTTCCGGCTGGTTCCGGCCCTCGCCCTCCTGCCCGTCGGCATGTGGGCCGCTCTTGCCGTCGTCGGCGCCACCGCCTCGGGCGGGACTGTCCTCGCGCTGCCCTTCGTGCCGATGGGAGCCGCCTCCCTGCTCGACGTGGCCGTCGCTGCGACCGCGGCCGTCGTCATCCGCCGCGGCCGGCCGAACCCCGATCAGAGCAGCTTCTTCCGCTTCTTCGCCGGCCTGGTGCTGAGCGCCTGCGTCGTCAGCGCGGTGACCATCCCGGCGCTGACCCTGACGGATGCCGGGGTCGCCGCGGTGACGGTCCACCACCACCACTGACCGGCCCCCCGAGGGGCTGTCAGCGCCGGGTCAGCGCGAACGACGCGCTCCCGAAGCGCACGACCGAGCCGGGATCGACCTCGTGCCGCGTCTTCGGGTCGCAGGCGAACGTCCCCTCGCCCGGGTAGGTGATGGTCGTGCCGTTCGCCGAGCCGAGGTCCATCACCCAGAAGACGCCGTCGTACTGCCCGAAGGCCAGGTGGGCCCGGGACACGGACTTCACGTCGTCCTGAATGGTCACGAGCTCCACGTGCGCCGGGTCCTCCATCTCGGTACCCGGGGTATGCACGGCGGGATTCCGCCCGATCACACCGTTGCCGCTCGTCTCGAGCCGCTGCCCGTCGCTGAAGTCCAGCACGAACGTCACCGCCATCCGGTTCCCCTCTCTCGCGTCCGCCCCGCCGTCACCGCGTGGCCCCGCCGACCGGCATGCTGACCGGGCGCGCGTCGCTCATGAACCGCTCCACGTCGGGGTCGACGGTGATGTCGCTCGGCCGCAGGGGTCGGGTCAGGTAGAGCCCATCGAGCGTCGTGATCCGGCTGAGCGCGACGTAGGTCTGCCCGGACGTGAACGCGCGGGTCCCGAGGTCGACGATCGCGGAGTCGTAGGTCTTGCCCTGCGACTTGTGGATGGTGACCGCCCAGGCCAGCCGGAGCGGGAACTGCGTGAACTCGGCCACCACGTCCTTCGTGAGCTTCTTCGTCTCGGGTGACCACGTATAGCGGAACTTCTCCCAGATGGCCGGCTCGACCTCGTGCACCTCGCCGTCGACATCCACGTAGACGTTGGAGTCGATCTTGGTGACCGTGCCGATCGTGCCGTTCACCCACCGCGGCCCGTCGCCCTGTCCCACGTCGTTGCGCAGGAACATGACCCGCGCGCCCACTTTGAGCTCCAGCGTCTCGTCCGCCGGGAAGTTGCGCCCGCCGAAGTCGCCGCTGACCTCCGCCTTGGCCGTGAGCGCCCGGCCGGGGAGCCGCTCCAGCGCCTGCGCGTTGATGCGGTTGACGGTGTCGTTGCGGGTCGCCAGCGTGATCGTCCCGTCGTCCGGCGCGGGGCGCGCGCCCACCTCGTTGAGCCGGTCGGCGATCTCCTTCGTCACCCGGCCATGGCGCACCGCGTTGAGCATGAAGCGGAAGTCCGATTCGTGCTGCCGGTGCACCTGCAGCAGCTCGACGATTCGGAGGTCGGTCTCCTGCCACACCTTCGCGTCGAAGAACCACATCGAGCGGTAGGTGTCGGCGAAGTACGCCCGCTCCTCCCGGTCGCCGGGCACGGGCGCCAGCTGGTAGGGATCGCCGAACAGCACCACCTGCACGCCGCCGAACGGCTCGCCCGCGCGCTGCCGCGCCTGGCGAAGACTCCGGTCGACCGCATCCATCAGGTCGGCGTTGACCATGGAGACCTCGTCGATCACCAGTGTGTCGATGCTGTTGAGCAACTTGCGCAGCTCGGCGCTCTGGTCGATGGCGTGGTCGGCGATGACCCCGATCGGCAGGCGGAAGAGCGAGTGGATGGTCTGGCCGCCGACGTTCAGCGCCGCCACGCCGGTGGGCGCGGAGATGACGAGCGACTTCTCGGTGTTCCACGAGAGGTGGTTGAGCAGCGTCGACTTGCCGGTGCCCGCGCGGCCGGTGACGAAGACGTGCTCGCGGGTGTTCTCGATGAGGTCGAAGACCGCCTGCTGCTCAGGCGAGAGGGAAAGACGGCCCATGACCTCCCCTTCCGTCTCGCCCGGCTTGCCGGACTACTCTAACCCCGCCTGCACGGCGGCTGCCGCTTATCCACAGGACCCTAGGATGGCCTCATGGCTGTGGGGGAGACGCGCGCGCTCCGGCGCGCCGTCCTGCTCTGGTCGGGACTCGGCGTGCTCCTCCTGATCGCGCTCGGCGCCGCCATCGGTGCCGTCCAGCGGACGTACTACAGCTCGTCCGGCTTCGTGGAGGCGTTCGTCGGGAACCTGGCCGCCCACCGCGTCCCGGAGGCCCTCGCCATGCCGGGCGCCGCGCCGACGCGGGCGTCGCTCCGCGCTGCTCAGCTGCCGACCGGCGCATCACGGGAGCTGCTGCGGTCGGACATCCTGCCCGCGATCCGGGATGCGCGCATCGCGTCCGAGACGGCCGAGAAGGACGGCACGCGCACCGTCGTCGTGGAGGCCTCCGCCGACGGCGAGCCCGTCTCGGCCACGTTCCACGTGCGGCAGACCGGCTCCGTCCTCGGCGTGCTGCCCACCTGGTCGTTCGCCTCCACGCCGCTGGGCGTCGCCCGGATCACTGTGGCCCACGCGGACGACTTCACCGTCGGCCGCCACACCGTGAGCCCGCGCGCCGCCTCGCCGGACCAGCCGGCCGACGCCTTCAGCGTCTCCGCCGACTATCTCGCCGTCCCCCTCGCGCCGCTGGAACTGTCGCACACGTCGGCCTACGTCCGCGCTGCGCCCGTGCTCGCGCGGGTATCGCCCGGCGAAGTGACCGAGACCGTCGTGGATGCGCAGCCCACCACCGCGTTCACCACCGCCGTGCAGAAGCAGGTCGACGGCTTCCTCGACCGCTGCGCGGAGCAGAAGGTGCTGCAGCCGGCGGGGTGCCCGTTCGGCGCCGAGATCGACGACCGGGTCCAGGGCGACCCGGTCTGGTCGATGGTCACCTATCCGGTGGTCCGCCTCGTGGCGGGCGACACCGGCTGGAAGACGGACGAGATGGTGGGCGTCGCCCACCTGGACGTGACCGTCCAGTCGCTCTTCGACGGCACCGTCAGCGAGCGCAGCGACGACCATCCGTTCTCGATGAGCCTGAGCAGCGTCACCATCCGGCCGGACGGGTCGCTTGCCATCGTGGTGGCGCAGGAGCCCTAGCGGACCGCTCGGTCGCGGTCCGCCATCCGGGCGAGCCGTTCGTTGTAGGCCTCGAGCTCGGCCTCGCCGGTGCGGTCGGCGTTGCGGTCCCGCCGGCGGGTCTCCCGCTCGTCGCTGCGGCTCCACTGGATCGCCACGACGATGGCGAGGATGACCGTCGGGATCTCGCCGATGCTCCAGGCGATCCCACCGGCGGTCTGCTGGTCGACCAGCGGAGCGTCGCCCCAGGTGCGCCCCATCGCCCCGAACCAGTCGGCGAGCATCAGCCCGTGCATCTGCATGATCGACAGGCCGAAGAACGCGTGGAACGCCATGGTGAGCAGCAGGAGCAGCAGACGGAACGGGTAGGGCAGCCGGTACTTCACCGGATCGATCCCGATCAGCGACTGCACGAAGAGGTACCCGGTGATCAGGAAGTGCGTGATCATCCACTCGTGCCCGATGTGGTCCGTGGTGGCCCACCGGAACAGCGGCGTGTAGTAGAACGCCCACAGCGAGCCCGCGAACAGCACCGCGGCGACGATCGGGTTGGAGATGACGGCCGCGAAGCGCGAGTGCACCGCGAGCAGCATCCACTCGCGGCCTCCGCGCGACCCGTCGCGGCGCTTGCGGATCGCCCGGGCCGCCAGAGTCACCGGCGCGCCCGGTACCAAGAGGAGCGGGACGGCCATGGTGAGCACCATGTGCGCCGACATGTGGGCCGAGAAGAGGTACTTCTCGTAGACGTTCACACCACCGTTGGTGATGTAGAAGAGCAGCACGATGCCCAGGGTCCACAGGACGGTGCGGTAGATCGGCCAGGCATCGCCGCGGCGGCGCAGACGCCACACACCGGCGAGATAGAAGAAGAGCCCGAACGCGCAGGCGAGCACCCAGAGCAGGTCGAAGTTCCAGCTGGTGAACAGACGCCCCCAGGTGAGCTCCGGAGGCAGCTTCTCGCCAGTGAGGATCTCGGCCGGAGTCGGCGTGGCCGCTCGCGTCTCGGGGACCGGCGTGACGGTGCGGGCGAGCGCCGCGGCGACGCCCGAGGCGATGCCCATGAAGGCGAGCTCGGCGACGACGATCCACCAGAAGCTGCGCGGCTCACCGCTCGTCTTCAGCCGGTTGATCAGGAAGCGGCGCTGGGTCAGGCCGAACAGGCCGAGCACCACCAGCGCCGCGACCTTGACCAGCACCAGGATGCCGTAGGGCGTCGCGAGCTCGGCGAGCGTGCCGACGCGCAGCTCCGCGTTCACATAGCCCGAGGCCGCCACGACGATGAAACAGAGGAGGGCCACCGTTGAGTAGCGCTCCAGCACCGTGACCAGGCGTCCCTTCCCGAGGGTCTGCTTGACGACGACGAGGGTGACGAGCCCGCCCAGCCAGATCGCGGCGAACAGCACGTGCAGGCCGAAAGACGTGACCGCGGCATCGTGACCCGCGGCCTCGGCGCTGTGCCCCTGCTGCGCCATCGGCACCACGGTCGCCATGGCGAGAAGGGTGACGAAGACGATGGCGGTCTGGTTGCGCACCGCGAAGCAGAGGACGGTGACCGCCGCGGCGATCAGGGTGATGCCGAGCCACGCCTGCCCGAGCGAGACGCTGGTGACGAAGGAGCTCAGCCCGTTGCTGAAGGTGGCGTCGAACGACCACGGCACATTCGACACGCTCACGAAGGTGAAGAGCCCGGTCGCGGCCGCGGCGACCGTCATGACGCCGGCGCTGCCCGCGGCGAAGTCGAGCGCCTTGCCGTACTCGTCGCGGTCTGGGGAGAAGGCGAAGCAGGCCAGCACGAGCGCGCCGACTGTTCCCGCCAGGCTGAGGTTGACCACGAGCGTCGCGGCGGGCAGCCCCCAGCGCACCAGCACGCCCGGGTCGGCAAGCAGGGGCGCGGCCGCGCCGCCACCGAACGCGAGGGCGGCGATCATGGCCACGGCGGCTGCAAGGAGCAGCACGGCAGGGCCGATCACGCGGAGGATTCGTGGCACCCGTCCAGCCTACGTCCACGGCCCTGGATGCCCGCCCACAGCAGCGGACGCCCGGATACGACGAAGGCGGCGCCGCAGATCGCGGCGCCGCCCTCGGGCAAAGCTGGGAAGGACTACTTGACGGCAGCCTTGAGCTTCGAACCCGCGGTCAGCTTGACGCGGTGACCGGCCGGGATCGAGATCTCCTCGCCCGTCTGCGGGTTGCGGCCGGTGCGGGCAGCGGTCTCGCTGCGCTCGGCGGCGAGCCAACCCGGGATGGTCACCTTGCCACCCTTGGCGACGGTCTCGCTGATGGTGCTGAAGAACGCGTCGACGACGCTCGAGACGGTGGCCTGGCTCTGACCCGACGCCGCAGCGACGGCGGCAACGAGCTCGGTCTTGTTCAGGTTGTCAGCCATTGAGTGTCCTCCTCGGACCTTGTGCTGGATCTACAGCTATCTTGTGGAACGGTTGAGGCCACACTGGGCCATTACGTTTGGTCGGTCGACCGCCTCGAATGTATCAGAATCCCGCGGAAACTCGCGGATTTCCGGCCTCTTTCACCGATGGAGACGCCAAAGGGGCGCCCGGCCGAAGCCGGACGCCCCTCGGATGAGCGTCGTCGCGCTGGATTACCAGCTCGACTTGGTGATGCCGGGCAGCTCGCCGCGGTGCGCCATGTCGCGGAAGCGAACACGGGAGATACCGAACTTGCTGAGGTTTCCGCGGGGACGACCGTCGACGGCGTCGCGGTTGCGCACGCGGATCGGGGAGGCGTCACGGGGAAGCTTCTGCAGGCCGAGGCGGGCGGCCTCACGGGACTCGTCGGAACCGTTCGGGTCGACGAGGGCCTTCTTGAGCTCGGCGCGCTTGGCGGCGTAGCGCTCGACGACGACCTTGCGCTGCTCGTTCTTGGCGATCTTGGACTTCTTGGCCATGATTAGCGCTCCTCTCGGAAGTCGACGTGCTTGCGCACGATGGGGTCGTACTTCTTGAGCACGAGGCGGTCGGGGTCGTTGCGGCGGTTCTTCTTGGTCACGTAGGTGTAACCGGTGCCCGCCGTCGAACGGAGCTTGATGATCGGACGGATGTCCTGCTGCTTCGCCATGCTTAGATCTTCTCCCCACGGGCCAGGAGGTCCTTGACCACTGCCTCGATGCCACGGGCGTCGATGACCTTGATGCCCTTGGCGCTCAGGGTCAGGGTGACGTTACGGCGAAGCGACGGAACGTAGTACGTCTTCTTCTGGATGTTCGGGTCGAACCGGCGCTTCGTGCGACGGTGCGAGTGCGAGATGTTGTGACCGAAGCCGGGAACGGCTCCAGTCACCTGGCACACTGCTGCCATTTCTTTCTTCTCCAATACCGTGGTGCCGGACGGCACCACCCAAGGTCACTTGTCGGCGCACGACTTCCCTACGCATGAAAGTGTGGGGGTTTCGTACACGATCTGAGCGGGAGGAGCCCACTCAGCCAAAGAACCATTCTACGCCATGGATGCGGGGCCGGCCAAATCAGCCTTGGCTGTGCACGAGGCGCACAGGCCGAACACGTCGACGACGTGCTGCGCCTGCGTGAAGCCGTGCGCTGCCGCCGCCTGCCGCGCCCACTCCTCGACCGCGTCCGCCTCGATCTCGACGGTGAGCCCGCAGTTGCGGCAGATGAGGTGATGGTGGTGGCCCGTGGTGCACGCCCGGTACAGGCTCTCGCCCTCGGGCGACTGCAGCGAGTCCGCGTCGCCTTCCGCGGCGAGGTCGGCCAGCGCGCGGTAGACCGTCGCGAGGCCGATCGGCGACCCCGCCTCGTGGAGGCTGAGGTGCAGCCCTTGCGCGCTGATGAAGCCCTCCGTCGAGGTCAGGGCCTCGCGGACGGCCTCCCGCTGCCACGTGTTGCGCTTCACCATCCCAGGCTATCCCGCCCGGCTCACGAGCGGCCGTGAGCCCTCCGGCCGGCGGTCGCGCGTGACCGCTCGGCGCCGCGTCCTCCGGCCGCCCGCGATCCGGCACACCACGTAGATGACGAACGAGATCGTCGTGACGTAGGGGCTGATCGGGAGGGCGCTGCCGAGGGCGAGCATGATCCCGCCCACCACCGAGACCAGCGCGAAGACCACGCTGAGCACGGGGACGGCGAGCGGGGACGACGAGATGCGCATCGCTGCGGCGGCCGGTGTGACCAGCAGCGACAGCACGAGCAGTGCGCCGACGATCTGCACGCTCACCGCGACCGCCAGCCCGAGCAGCACCATGAACGCCAGCGCCACGAACCGGGTCGGGATGCCGCGCGCGGCCGCCACATCCGCATCCAGGCTGTCGAAGGTCAGCGGGCGCCACATCAGCAGAAGCGCGATCAGCACGATCGCGCCGATCACCAGCAGCGAGCCCAGCTGGGGGTCGTCCACCGAGACGATCTGCCCGGTGAGCAGCCCGAACTTGTTGGCGCTCCGGCCGGGATACAGCGCGAGCGCCAGGATGCCGAGCCCGAGCCCGAACGGCATGAGCACCGCGATGATCGAGTTGCGGTCCCTCGCTCGCGCGCCGAGCACGCCGATCAGCACGGCCGCGATCAGGGAGCCGATCAGCGAGCCGGCCACCACGTTGACGCCGAAGAGCAGCGCGATCGCCGCGCCGGCGAAGGAGAGCTCGCTGATGCCGTGCACCGCGAACGCCATGTCGCGCTGCATCACGAACACGCCGATGAGTCCGCCGACGATGCCCAGCACGGCCCCGGCGAAGATCGAATTCTTCACGAGCAGCAGCAGCTCGCCGTAGTCCGTGAAGTCGAAGAGCTGCGACCAGATGTCGAGGTGCATCATGCGGCGGGCTCCGGGTGCGCTTCGCGGGTGTGTTCGTGGTGGTCATGGGTCTCCGCGTCCGGGATGCCCACCACGACGATGCGGCCCCGGCTGCGGATGACGTCCACCGGGGTCCCGTACAGGTCCGTCAGCACGTCGCTGCGCAGCACCTCGTCGGGCGTGCCGGTGCGGAACCGGCCGCCGGCCAGGTAGAGCACGCGGTCGACCATCCCGAGCACGGGGTTCACGTCGTGCGTGACGAAGACCACCGCGCTGTCGTGCTCGCGGCGCCGCCGGTCGATGAGCTCGCTCACGCCGCGCTGGTGCTGCAGGTCGAGCGAGAGCAGCGGCTCGTCGCAGAGCAGGAGCGCCGGGTCGCCGGCGAGGGCCTGGGCGACACGCAGCCGCTGCTGCTCGCCGCCGGAGAGGGAGCCGACCGCGGCGTCCGCGTAGCGGCGGGCGCCGACCGCGTCGATCAGGCCGTCGACCTGCTCGCGGTCCGCGCGGCGGGGGAGCGGGAGGCCCCAGCGGTGACCGTTCACGCCGAGGGCGACCAGGTCGCGGGCGCGCAGCGGAGTGCCGGCGGGGATGAGCTTCTGCTGCGGGATGTAGCCGATGCGGCGATCGCCGCGGCGGACCGCGTGCCCCTCGAAGGCGATCTCGCCGGAGTCGAGACGCTGCTGGCCCAGGATGGTGCGCAGCAGGCTGGTCTTGCCGGAGCCGTTCGGCCCGAGGACCGCGACGAACTCGCCGGCGTGCACATCCAGGTCGAGGCCGCTCCACAGCGTCCGCTCGCCGAACCCGAGGGAGGCGTCGCGCAGCCTCAGGACGACGTCGCGATCGCCGGGCGCTGCCACTCGCTGCAACGGTTCGCTCATCGTGCCAGCGCCTTTCCGATCTCATCGAGCACGCCCTGCATCCAGCCCGCATAGTGCAGGCCGTCGGGCAGCGTCTCGGTCACGGGCACGACGGGGATGCCGGCGTGCTTCGCCGCGGCGAGCACCCGTTCCGTCTGGGCCCCGGTCGTCTGCTCGTTGTAGACGAGCAGCCGCACCTGGTGGCCGCTGAACAGCGCAAGCGTGTCCTTGAGCACGACCGGGGAGACGTCGTTCTCCTCCTCGATCGCGGCGCTGAACTTCTCGGGGGTCTTGTTCTGCAACCCGATGGCGTCCAGCAGGTAGAGCGGCACCGGCTCCGTGATGGCGACGCCCTCACCGGCGTACGACGCCTTGAGCTTCGCCTCAGCCGCCTCCAGTGCGCTCAGTCTCGCTTCGAAGGCCTCGGCGTTCTTCTCGAACTCCGCCTTCTTCGACGGGTCCGCCTTCGCCAGCGCGACGGTCAGCGCGTCGGTCAGCGTACGGATCGTCGGGATGTCGTACCAGACGTGCTCGTTGAGCTCGCCGTCCACGGGCTTCTTGCCCGAGAGGTCCACGACGTTCAGGACGGTCGCGCTCTCGCTCTGCGCGCCCTTCACCAGCGTCTGCATGAAGTCGTCGTAGCCTCCGCCGTTCTCGATGACGACGTCGGCCTTCTTCACGGCGAGCTGGTTCTGGGCGCTGGCCTCGAAGGAGTGCGTGTCCTGAGCCGGGTCGGACATCAGCGAGGTGACGTGCACGGATTCGCCGCCGATCGTCTCGGCGATGTCGCCGTACACGTTGGTGCTGGCGACGACGCGGAGGGTGCCATCCGCCTCAGCGGACGGGGTGGAGCAGCCGGCGAGCGCCAGCGCGGTCACGGCGGCGAGCGCCAGGGCGGAGACGAGGGAGCGCGTCTTCATGGGGAGCCTGTCTAAGTCGCGAACGACACGAAGCGAGGGCACGCGGTCGCGTGCACCGCAACAGACTACGGCTTGTTGAGAATGATTGTCAAACTCAGTCGAGCAGGAGCGCCGGCTCCTCGATGATGGACGCCACATCCGCCAGGAAGCGCGAGGCGACGTCGCCGTCGACCACGCGGTGGTCGAACGAGGCCCCGAGAGTCGTCACGTAGCGCGGGCGCACCTCGCCGTCGACCACCCACGGCTTCTGCTTGATCGTTCCGAGGGCGACGATCCCGACCTCGCCCGGGTTCAGGATGGGCGTGCCGGTGTCCATCCCGAACACGCCGATGTTCGTGATCGTGATGGTGCCGCCGCTCATGTCGCTCGGCGGCGTCTTGCCGTCGCGGGCCGTCAGCGTCAGCTGCTCGAGGGCTCGCGCGAGCTCGAGCAGGGTCATGCCCTGCGCCTCCTTGACGTTCGGCACGATCAGCCCGCGCGGAGTCGCCGCGGCGATGCCGAGGTTCACGTAGTGGTGGACGACGATCTCCTCATCCGTCCACGTCGAGTTGACCGTGGGGTTGCGGCGCACGGCCCAGATGATCGCCTTGGCCATGATCAGCAGCGGCGACACCTTGACGCCCGCGAAGTCGGCCGAGTTCTTCAGACGCTTGACGAACTCCATGGTTCGGGTGGCGTCGACGTCGACGAACAGGCTGACGTGCGGCGCGCTGAAGGCGCTCGACGTCATCGCGCTCGCGATCGCCTTGCGCACGCCCTTGACCGGGATGCGCTCCTCGCGGTCGTCCGGCCACTCCGGCGTCTGGATGTTGCGGAACACGGTCGCCTGCGTCGCCTCCCGCACCACGTCGTCCCTGGTGATGTCGCCGATCGGACCGGTCGGGGTGACCAGCGTGAGGTCGACGCCCAGGTCCTTGGCGAGCTTGCGGATCGGCGGCTTGGCCACGACCGGACCGGAGGGCCGGGCCGCCGGGGCGGTCGCGCGTGCGGTCGCCGGCGCCTGCGGCGCGTGCGCTGCGGCGGCGGGTGCGGCGGACTGCTGCGGGATGCTGCCGCTGAACGCGACGGGGATGGATGCCGTGCCCGGGTGGCTCACGCGGCGGCGCCGGCTGCTGCCGTGCCCGGCCGAGCCGTAGCCGACCAGAACGGCGCCCGGCTTCGGCTCCTCCTCGTGCGAAACGGTCGCGGCCGCGTCGGCCACGAGCTCGTCGGCGGGTGCAGGCTCGGGAGCGGGCGCGGGGTCGCCTCCGGCGGTGACGGTGAAGATCGGCGTGCCGACCTCGACCGTCTGCCCCTCCGTGACGAGGAGTTCGCCCACCGTGCCCTCGAACGGCGACGGCAGCTCCACCAGCGACTTGGCGGTCTCGATCTCGACGATCACCTGGTTGACCGCGACCTGCTCGCCGGGCGCCACCTTCCACGAGACGATCTCCGCCTCGGTCAGACCCTCGCCCACATCGGGCAGCAGGAACTGGGACTCGCTCATGTGCGACTTCTCTCTGTCAGGGTGCGGCGTCGCTGCGCCGCCGGCGTTCAGTACGCCAGCGCTCGGTCGACGGCCTCGAGGATGCGGTCGGCGTCGGGGAGGTAGAGCTCCTCGAGTTTCGCCGGCGGGAACGGGACGTCGAAGCCGGCGACGCGGATCACCGGGGCTTCGAGCGAGTAGAACGCCTTCTCGGTGACCGTCGCCGCGACCTCGGAGCCGACGGACACGTTGCCCGGCGCCTCCTGCGCGACGATCAGGCGCCCGGTCTTCTGCACCGAGGCCACGACCGGTGCGTAGTCGATGGGGGAGAGCGACCGCAGGTCGATGACCTCGATGCTGCGCCCCTCCTCGGCGGCGAGCTCGGCCGCGCGGAGCGCGACGCTGACCATGCCGGCCCACGCGACGACCGTCGCGTCGGTACCGGTACGGACGACGCGGCTCGCGTGCAGGGGGGTCGCGTTCTCGACCAGGTCGACCTCGCCCTTGGGCCAGTAGCGGCTCATCGGCTCGAAGAAGACCACGGGGTCGTCGGAGCGGATCGCCTCCTGGATCATCCAGTAGGCGTCGTGCGGCGTCGACGGCGCGACCACGCGGAGGCCGGCCGTGTGCGCGAAGTACGCCTCCGGCGACTCCTGGTGGTGCTCGACGGCGCCGATGTGCCCGCCGTGCGGGATGCGGATGACGACCGGGAAGCGCATTTTGCCGCTGTGGCGGTTCGTCATCTTGGCGAGCTGCGTCGTGATCTGGTCGAAGCCGGGGAAGACGAAGCCGTTGAACTGGATCTCGACGACCGGGCGGTACCCGCGCATCGCGAGCCCGATCGCGGTGCCGATGATGCCCGCCTCCGCGAGCGGGGTGTCGACGACCCGCTGAGTCCCGAACTCCTGCTGCAGTCCCTCAGTCACGCGGAAGACGCCGCCGAGGGGGCCCACGTCCTCGCCGAGGATGAGCACCTTCGGGTCGTCGGCGAGTGCGCGGCGCAGACCGGCGTTCAGCGCCTTGACCATCGGGAGCGACTGGATGCGCGGCGCGGGGGCCGGCGCGGGGGCCGCCTCCTCGGACGGCTGAGCCGCCTCGGGTGCGTCCGCCGGCGCGTGATCCGCGGCGGCGGCATCCACGCCGACCTCCGCGGACGCCTGAGCGTCGGCGTTCGCCTGCGCTACGGCGGCCGCGTCCTCGTCTTCGATCACGAACTCGCGCGTCCACTCCTGCTCGGCGACGTGCTCTTCGAGCACGCGCGAGTCGGGGTCGCTCTCGATGATCTCGACGACATCGATCGCCTGGGTGTCGAGAGAGGTGCTGTTGACCGCGCCGTCGCCGTCATTCGCGCCGCCGTCCTCCGGATGGCTCTCGATCAGTTCGGCCTCCACGTACTCGGCCTCGCTTCTCACGTCGCTCATGCGTCACCTCCGAACGATGCCTCGTACTCCTCGAGCCATCGCCGCTGCTCCTCGGTCACCGGGTGCGGCTCACTGTAGACGTGGTCGAACATGGAGGCCACGCTCGGTGTGCCGAGCTCCAGCGTGCGCCGGCGGATGTCCGCCGCGAGGTCGGCACCCTCCTCGTCCGCGCTGTCGAAGAACGCCTGCCCGACGCCCTGCTGCTCCAGGAAGATCCGGAACCGCAGAATGGGGTCGCGCTCGGCCCAATAGGTGACTTCTTCGTCGCTGCGGTACTTGCTCGGGTCATCGCTCGAGGTGTGCGCGCCCATCCGGTACGTCAGCGCCTCGATCATGCTCGGGCCTTCGCCGTTGCGGGCGTCGTCCAGGTGCTTGGCGGTGACCGCATAGGAGGCCAGCACGTCGTTGCCGTCGATCTGCACGCCCGGGATGCCGAAGCCGCTGGAGCGCAGGTAGAGCGGGGTGCGGGACTGCGTGCTCACCGGCACGGAGATCGCCCAGTGGTTGTTCTGCAGGAAGAAGACCTGCGGGGTCTGGTAGCTGGCGGCGAAGACGTACGCCTCGCTCACGTCACCCTGGCTCGTGGCGCCGTCGCCGAAGTAGACGATGGAGGCCGCATCCTTCTCGGGGTCGCCCGTGCCGACCGCTCCGTCGAACTTGATGCCCATCGCGTACCCGGTCGCGTGCAGCGTGTGCGATCCGATGACCAGCGTGTACAGGTGGAAGTTGCCGACGGCGGGGTCCGTCGGGTCCCAACCGCCGTGCGTCGTGCCACGCAGCAGGCCGATGATCCCGATGGGGTCGATGCCGCGGATCATGCCGATCACGTGCTCGCGGTACGACGGGAACAGGTGGTCCTGCGGCTTCGCGGCGTGCGCGGAGCCGACCTGCGCGCCCTCCTGGCCCTGGCTGGGCACCCAGAGGCCGAGCTGGCCCTGCCGCTGCAGGTTGGCCGCCTCGTTGTCGAAGGCACGGACCCGCACCATGTCGCGGTAGAAGCGGCGGTAGTCGTTCTCGTCGAGCCGCTCCAGATACGGGAGGTACTCCGCCGACGTCTCGCTCGGCTGGAAACGGCCGTCCGCTGTCAGCAGCTGGACCGTGTTCGCCGGGCGCGGATTCTCGTTCGTCGCAACCACCGTACTAACCTAACCGCTTGCCGGGGTGGCCATTTGGTAGGTTCCGCACAACATCGGCCGCCACCTGAAGGAGTTTGTCCACAGACTGCTCCTCGCCGACACTGATCCGGATGCCCTCCGGCGGGAAGGCGCGGACCGTCAGGCCCGCATCGAAGAAGGCGTCGTTCGCGGCCTCCGTCTGCTCGCCCGTGGCCAGCCAGACGAAGTTGCCCTGCGCCTCCGGAACCGCCCAGCCCTGCTCGAGCAGCGCATCCCGGAGCCGGTCGCGCACCATGGCGATGCGGGCGACGCGCTCCATGAGCTCGTCCTCCGCGTCGATCGACGCGAGGGCGGCGACGCGGGAGGCGTCGGTGACGGACAGCGGGATCGCCGCCGACCGCGCCGCATTCAGCACGGCCGCGGGCCCGACGGCGTAGCCGATGCGGAGCGCCGCGAGTCCGTACGCCTTCGAGAACGTGCGCAGCACGACGAGGTTCGGGTAGCGCGAGAGCAGCGGGATGCCGTCCACGGCCGCGTCATCGGTGACGAACTCGTAGTACGCCTCGTCGAGCAGCACGAGCAGGTCGGACGGGACGCGCGCCATGAACGCCTCGAAGTCCGCGGCGGTGACGATGGTGCCGGTCGGGTTGTTCGGGGTGCAGACGATGACGACGCGGGTGCGGTCGGTGATGGCGTCGGCCAGCGCGTCGAGGTCGTGGCTTCCGTCCGCCCGGTTGGGCACCTGCACGCTGGTCGCGCCGGCGACAGTGACCAGGCCCGGGTACGCCTCGAACGATCGCCAGGAGTACACGACCTCGTCGCCCACCCCGGCCGCGGCGGAGATCAGCTGAGAGAGCAGGGCGACCGAGCCGCTGCCCAGGTGCACCTGCTCGACGGAGACGCCGTGGCGCTCGGCCAGGCGCGCGCGCAGGTCGGCGCCGCCGGCGTTCGGGTAGCGGTTGAGCTCCCCGAGGGTCGCGGCCACCGCATCCACCACGGAGGGCAGCGGCGGGTACGGGTTCTCATTGCTCGACAGCTTGTAACCGTCGGCCGGCGCCGGGCGCCCCTGCCGGTAGGCGGGGACGGCGACGATCTCCGGGCGCAGTCTCACGCCGAGCGTGTCATCGGAACTCACAGACCCAACTTAGCCGCGCCCGCATACCGGCAGGGGAATTCCCTAAGCCTGTGGACGGCGGCGCTGGGCTGTGAGCCGAATCGAGGAGTTGAGGAACGCGAGTCCGAGAAAGGCGAACTCCACCGACAGGATCACCCAGCCGTCATTTCGGCTGTCCGAGTCGAACAGCGGGCTCGAGGCACTCAGGAGATAGAGCGCGCCGAGCCACCAGCCGATGAGAGGCCGCGCCGACAACCTCCACCAGGCTCGAGGCGGAGCGACCGGTTCTCCCCACCCGCGGAACGAGCGAGCGACCGCGATGATCGTCACCGCTGTGAGCGTCTGAGTGATGACAAGGTTCACCACCTCGGGCACGAAGCGCCCGAGCGCGAGGGAGATGAGCCAGATGCTCGCATTCTGCGCGACGAGGACCGCGAACTTGTGCCACGGGTTCATGACGCGAAGCGGCCACCACTGCAGCGGCCGGTACACCTTCTTGGTCGACGCATCGTCCAGAGACTCTGGTGCCACCAGGCCGTCGGGTCGTCTCGCCACGCGCCGACTCTAGCGGACCCCTGTACCCCGGTGCCGGTCACTGCGAAGATGTGGCCATGCGATTCCTGCTCAGACTGGTCGTCAACGCCTTCGCCCTGTGGCTCACGACGCTGATCGTCAGCGGCGTGACCGTGAAGCCCTATGCGGATGACACGACCGCGCTCGTGCTGACCTACCTGCTCATCGCGCTGATCTTCGGTGTGGTCAACGCGATCGTGGGGACGGTGATCCGCGTCGTCGCGTTCCCGCTGTACATCCTGACGCTGGGACTGATCTCCCTGCTCGTGAACGCCTTCCTGCTGTTCATCGTGTCGTGGATCAGCGACGCGATGGGCTTCGGGCTGCACATCGACGGCTTCTGGTCGGGTGTGCTGGGGGCGCTGGTGCTCGGCATCATCGCGTGGCTGCTGGGCCTGCTGATCCGCCCGGTGAGCCGGGACTGACGTCGTCGGGGCCGCTCCTCGTGCGGGAGAATGGTGGGGAACCCGCCGCCTGATCCCGCGAGGAGCACCATGACCGCCCTGCCTCCCCAGCCGCTCAGCCCGCTCGACGGCCGTTACCGGTCCGCCGTGCTCGGACTCGGCGACCACCTCTCCGAGGCCGGGCTCAACCGTGCACGCGTGCAGGTGGAGGTGGAGTGGCTGCTCTACCTGACCGAGCACGGGATGTTCGGGTCGTCGCCGCTCACGGAGGAGCAGAAGCGGGGGCTCCGTGCCCTCGCCGACGACTTCGGGCAGCCGGAGATCGACCGGCTCGCCGAGCTGGAGGCGACCACCAAGCACGACGTGAAGGCGGTCGAGTACCTGGTCCGGGAGCGGCTGCACGCGCTCGGTCTCGACAGCATCGCCGAGCTGACGCACTTCGCGGCCACCAGCGAGGACATCAACAATCTCTCCTACGCCCTGACCGTCAGCGCCGCCGTGCGCGAGACGTGGCTGCCGAAGTTTCGTGCAGTCATCGCGGAACTGCGCGCGCAGGCGAAGCAGTACCGCGACGACGCCATGCTGGCCCGCACCCACGGCCAGCCGGCGACGCCCACCACGATGGGCAAGGAGCTCGCGGTCTTCGTCCACCGCCTCGAGCGGGTGCGGGAGCAGATCGAGGGCGGCGTGCACCTCGGCAAGTTCAGCGGAGCGACCGGCACGTTCGCCGCCCATCTCGTCGCCGACCCCGAGGCGGACTGGCCCCGCATCTCACGCGAGTTCGTCGAGAGCCTCGGCCTCGACTGGAACCCGCTGACCACGCAGATCGAGTCGCATGACTGGCAGGCGGAGCTGTACAGCCGCATCTCGCACGCCAACCGCATCCTGCACAACCTCTGCACCGACATCTGGACCTACATCTCGCTCGGCTACTTCCGCCAGGTGCCGGAGCCGGGCGCTACGGGCTCCTCGACGATGCCGCACAAGGTGAACCCGATCCGGTTCGAGAACGCCGAGGCGAACCTGGAGCTGTCGAGCGCCATGCTGGACTCGCTGGCCGCGACGCTCGTCACCAGCCGGCTGCAGCGCGACCTGACCGACTCCACCACCCAGCGGAACATCGGCGTCGGGCTCGGCCACTCGCTGCTCGCCCTCGACAACATCGAGCGCGGCCTCGGTCAGATCGCCATCGACCGTCAGGCGCTCGCCGACGACCTCGACGCGAACTGGGAGGTGCTCGCCGAGGCCATCCAGACCGTGATCCGGGCCGAGGTCACCGCCGGACGCTCGACGATCTCCGACCCGTACGCGCTGCTCAAGGAGCTCACCCGCGGTAAGCGGGTCGACCACGCGGCCCTCATCGCGTTCGTCGAGGGGCTGGAGATCGGGCAGGCGGCGAAGAACCGGCTGCTGGCGCTGACGCCCGCCGGGTACATCGGGCTGGCGTCCGAGCTGGTCGACTACCTGTAGGGGCGCAGCGGCGGGCGGTCAGTGGCCGCGCGGGCGGTCGTCGCCGTCCTGCCGCGCCTGGGCGGCCTTGGCGCGGGCCTCCGCATCCTGCTCGTGGATGTCCTCGACCTCCGCCTCGGTCGGCTTGAAGGCGAGCGCGAACAGCGCGAGCAGAACCAGGGCGATGATGAACGTCACGCCGAGCGCGATCCCGGCGAGCACGAACTCGCGCGTCGCGATCAGCACGATCAGGCCGACGAAGACGGCCAGGCCGGCCGAGATGCCGATGAGCTCGACGGGGAGGAAGCGGTCGCGCCGCGAAGGCTGCAGGTTCTGGGTCACTCGAGGGTCTTTCTTGTCGCGCGCGGTCACGATCCGCTCTCCGCTCCGCGGGCATCCGCCGTCGGGCGGGAGGCCCCTCGCAGCGTCGCGGCGCCGATCCCCTGGAAGACGCCCACGATGACGGCCCACGCCCCGAACAGGCCGATCGCGAGCACCGCGTCGGCGGGGATGAAGAGGAGGACGAGGGCGAGCACCGCGGTGAGAGCTCCGGTGATCAACCAGTCGCGGGCGGCGGCGTCCCGGCCGCGCTCGCGGATGCCGTTGTACAGCTCCAGGAATCCGGCGAGTGCTGCCCAGACGGTGACGAGGTAGAGGAACAGCCCCAGCCCGCCGCCCGACAGGGCGAGCGCCACCACGCCGGCGACGACGCCGATGGCGCCCTGCACCGCGAACAGCGTGCGGGTGAGGCGACGGCCGGCGAACAGCCAGCTCAGGATGCCCGTGGCGAGTCCGTCGACGAGGGCGAACACGCCGAAGACGATGAGTCCGAACGCGGCCGTGTGCGCGTCCCGGGTGAACGTGATCACCGCGCCGGCGGCGAGGGCCGCCAGGGCCCGGATCGCGGGGACGACCCAGTACCGGCTGTGCGCATGGACGGTCGGGCCCGGGGCAGGGACGGCGGTAGCCATTCGGCGACCTCTTTCGTACGGATTCGCCCTCCAGTCTAGTCAACGGCTTCCTGCGCGTTCGCCGCATCGTGGGGCCGCGCTCGCTACGATCCAGGCATGCGAATCGGTTTCGCGGTCCTCCGCGCGGTGGTCGTCCTCCTCATGGTCGCCGCGGTGGTGACCCAGCTCGCGACGAGCATCCGGTCGACCAGCGAACGCGGCGGCGACGTGACCGGTCTGGTTCTGAACTTCTTCAGCTTCTTCACGATCGACTCGAACGTCTTCGGGCTCGTCGTGCTCGCCATCGGCGCCGTGCTGCTCGTGGTCCGCACCGGCGACGACCCGGTCTGGTACACCGGCATCCGAGCCGCGGCGGTCACCTACCTGGTGACCACGGGGGTCGTCTACAACCTGCTGCTCCGCAACATCCCGCTGCCGCAGGGGACGACCGTCGCCTGGTCGAATGAGGTGCTGCACGTCGTCGCGCCGCTCTACCTGCTGATCGACTGGCTCTTCGCGCCGGGCCGCACGCCGCTGCGGCTGCGCGCGGTGTGGGGTATCGCCGCCTTCCCCATCGTCTGGGCCTTCTACACGCTGCTGCGCGCTCCCATCGCTGCCGAACCGGTCTCCGGAACGCGCCCCTGGTACCCCTATCCGTTCCTCAACCCGCACACGAGCCCGAACGGGTACCTCTCGGTCGCGTTCTACGTGCTGCTGATCGCAGTGGTCATCCTCGCCGCCGGGTACGGCGTCGTGTGGATCTCGCGCCGCTGGGCGGTCAGACCGCCAGCGGACGCGGAGCCGGCTCCTCGGCGCGTGCCCACAGGCTGAACGCGGCGAGCGCCCCGAGGGCGAGGAGGAAACCTCCGATCGGCGTCACCGTGTCGGTCACGCCGTGCTGCGTCACGAGCGCGGACACGATCCCGGCGATCACCCCGGCGACGGCGACCGTCGCGAGCGCGTACGAGATGCCCCGGGCCGCGCCGCCGAGAACGATCCCCCGGATGACAAGGGCGACGGCCCCGGTCAGCCAGAGGATGGCGACCGGCACGGCGAGCAGCATCCCCAGCGGGTCCCGCAGCAGCACGCCGGGCGTGACGTAGACCAGCGCGGCGGACAGCGCGAGCACCAGGCCGAGCCCGAGCGACGCGAACAGGCGTGCGCGGTCGGTGCGCAGAGCCGCGATCGGCTCCCGCAGCGACGGCCACGTGAACGACAGGGCGAAGGCCACGAGGGCGAGCGCCACACTGCCGGCGCCCTGCAGCACGGGGAGGATGATGCCCATCATGGATCCCATTGAACCCCCGCCCGGGCGGCGGCGCGTCCTCCGCGAGGATGATCCGCCGCCCTGCGCTCGGGTCCCGTCCTACCCGACGATGACACCGAGGACTTCATTCAGCGCCTCCGTCGAGCTCGGGTGCGTGTAGATCGCGTTCTTGAGCGTGGTGGCCGTGACGCCCTGGCGCATGGCGAGCGCGATCGTGTTGATGATCTCCTGGGCGTCGATGCTGAGGATGGCGGCGCCCAGGATGAGGTCGGTGTCGGCGTCGAGGATGAACTTCATCACCCCGCGCGTCTCCTCCATCGTGTACGCCCGCGGCATCGCGACGATGTCGGCGACGTTCTCGCGGGCCACGCGGATGTTCAGCCCGCGTTCGCGCGCTTCGCGTTCGGTCATCCCGACGGTAGCGAGCGGCGGCGTGATGAACAGCGTCGCGGGCACGGCCGCCCGGTCGGCCGTGCTCCGCTCCCCGCTCCCCAGCAGCTGGTCGATCACGACCCGCGCGTCGTCCAGCGACACGTACGTGAACTGCGGGCCGCCGTTGACGTCTCCGAGGGCGAAGATGTGCGGTTGCGTCGTGCGCAGCCGGTCGTCGACCACGATCGCGCCACGGGCCGTAGTCCGGACACCCGCCGCCTCCAGACCCAGGGCCGCCGTGGCCGGACGGCGTCCGGTCGCGGCGAGGAAGGCATCCGTCCGGATGTCGCGCGTCCGCCCGTCCTTCTCGTAGCTGATGATGGCGGCGCCGTCGGTGTCCGCCACCCCCGTGACGCGGGCTCCGGTGATGATGGAGATGCCGTCGCCCTCCAGGATCCCGGTCGCGACGGCCGCGACGTCCTCGTCCTCACGGACCAGCAGCCGGTCGGCAGCCTCCAGGATGGTCACCTCCGCCCCGAAGTGCCGGTAGATGGAGGCGAACTCCAGGCCGAGGTAGCCGCCGCCGATGATGACCAGCCGGCGGGGGAGTGTCCCCGTCCGTGTGAGGTCGGTGCTGCTGACGAGGTGGGCGCTGTCTGCTAGGCCCGGGATGTCCGGGACGATCGGCTCCGAGCCGGTGTTGATCAGGATGGTCGGCGCTGTGACCGTGATCCGGTCGGCGTCCCTCCCCACCTCCACCGTGTGCGGGTCGACGAATCGGGCGGTGCCGGTGATGACCGTCGCGGTGTCCTTGCCGTCGAGAGCGTCGAAGTTGCCGGCCCGGAAGGCGCTGGTCAGGGCGCGGACGCCCTCGATCGAGTTGGCGAAGAACTCCTGGGCCTCATCCTCCAGCCGCTTGGAGGTGGAGTAGTGGACCAGCATCTTGGTCGGGACGCAGCCGACGTTCGGGCAGGTTCCGCCGTACATGTCGGCGGACTGCTCGATCAGGATGACCCGCTTCCCCGCGTCGGTGAGAGCGTGCGCGGCGGTCTTCCCGCCTTTGCCGAATCCGAGGACGAGAACGTCCGCGGTGAGTGCTGTCGTGGTTTCCATGCTTGCAGTCAACAGCGACGGTCATGATACTTGTACATGTTCGCGTATCAAGAAAATGCTCGAAAGTCTCACAGTGGATGACATCAGCCGGATGCTGCGCATGGCGCGTCTCGAGGCCACGCTCGACAAGCGGTGCCTGCTCGGAGCGTCGACGACCATGGTGGTGCAGCCCGGTGCGGAACGGGAGGTGCCGTTCCATGTGCTCCTCGAGGGCGAGCTGAAGTTCGAGGTCGGCGGCCGCCTTTTCCCGATGGTCGCCGGCGACGTGATCGTCCTGCCCGCCGCCGTGCGGCACCGGGTCATCACCTCCGGCTCCCTGCCCGCCCGCGGAACGGTGGAGACCGCGGGCGCCACCTTCACGCGCACCTCCAGCGCCGGAGGCGGGCCGGCCGTGATCGACCTGTTCTGCGGCCACTACCGCGTTGCCCCGGGCGCCGGCGCCATCCTGTTCGGTTCGTTGCCCACGCCGACCCACGTGTCACTGTTCGAATCGGAGGCGGGCAGGTCGGTGCTCCTGCAGCTGAGCGCGCTGATGCGTGCCGAGGCCCAGCACGACGGTGCGGGGAGTGCGGCCATCATGTCGGCGTTGTGCACGGTGCTCATCGCGCTCGTCCTCCGCACCTCGGCGAGCGCGGGCGCTCATCGCGGCCTGTGGACGGCCGCCGCGGACGGGCCGATCGCCGACGTGATCCAGCGCGTGGTGCAGAAACCCGGGGACTCCTGGTCGATCGCCGCACTGGCCCGCGATTCGGCGATGTCGAGGGCGACGTTCATTCGCCGCTTCCAGGCGGCGACCGGGACCACGTTCGGCCGATTCCTGGTTCGTACCCGCCTGATGTGGGCCGCCGACCTGCTCGCCGGCACCGACCTGACCGTGTCGACGATCTCGTCGCAGGTCGGCTACCGCTCCGAGTCCGCGTTCACCCGGGCGTTCCGGGAGGAGGTGGGCGTCACTCCCGCCCGCTTCCGCCGGGCGCAGAGGTCGGAGGCATGAACCTCACCGGGCCGAACCGCGCCGCGCCTCCTCGACGGCCCAGGCGGCGATCTCCGTCCGCCGGGCCGCGCCCAGCTTCGCGAGGATGTGCTCGACATGCGTCGCCACCGTCTTGGGTGCGATGTGGAGACTCTCTCCGATCTCACGGTTCGTGGCCCCGGCCGCGACGAGTCGCGCGACCTCGTGCTCGCGCGAGCTCAGCACCGACATCTCGGCACCCCGCGCCAGGCGCCGGGTGAGGGCGTCCGTTCGCGCGAGCAGCGCGTCGGCGCCGGCTGCCTCGGCCCGGGCGCGCGCCGCGTCGACCAGGGCGGCCGCCTCGGCCGGACCGCGGGTCCGTCGGGCGCATTCCGCGCGGTCGAGCAGCGCCTGAGTCCCCTCCCACCATCGGTCCACTCGATCCCAACCGTCCCCGGCAGCGGCGAGCAGCTCCTTCGCCCGGCTGAGCCGGCGTTCGGCCAGCGCGACGAGCGCCTCGGCATGCGCGATGCCGTACTCCGTGCCGGGGATGCCCCGCGACCGGACGAGCGCTCCCGCCCGCTCCACCCATCCACGGGCGCCGGTGACGTCGCCCAGAAGAAGGTGCGCCCGCGTGCCGGTGACCAGGTAGGGGAAGGCGTACGCAGCATCCTGGATCGCCTCCGAGCCCCGCCGACCCCGCTCGCACAGTTCGATCGCGCGCTCCGCGTCGCCGTCGGCGAGAGCGACCTCCGCGAGCCCCCACAGGGCGGGGGAGAGGCGTTGCAGCTCGTTCATGCGCTCGCCGATCTCCGCCGCCTCGGTGAGCAGGGCGGAGGCCCGACGGGTGTCGCCGCGCGAGAGGGCGACGTAGCCGAGCACGTGCAGGGCGGTCACCTCGGTGGTGATGCCGCCGCGTCCGTCGGCGCGCGCCCGGCTCGCCCGCCGTTCGGCCGCGTCGAGGGACCCCGTCGCCCACTCAACGTGAGCCAGGTGCGCTTCGAGGTAGTGGGCGTCGTTCCAGCGCTCGATCCGCGTGGCGTACGCGATTCCCTCCTCCAGCCACCGGCGTCCGCGCCGGTACTGGAGCAGCACCGACGCGGAGGAGCCGATCATGCGGTACGCGCGGGCGGCCGCGGCCTCCCATCCGCGGGCGGCGGCCACCGAGGCCGAGTGCTCGAGGAGTTCCCAGCCCTGCTCGCCCGCGCCGGCGAAGACGAGCACGGCTCCCCGCGTGACGTCCACGGCGAGACTCTCTTCGGGGTCGTCGGTGAGGAGCTCGCGCGCCTCCTCGGTCAAGCGGAGGCTGAGGTCGAGACGGCGATCCAGCATGGCGGCAGCGGCGTCGGCCGCGAGGAGGCGGCCGCGGACGTGCTCCGACGCAGGCGTCGCACCGACGCCGGCGATCCAGTCGAGGGCCTCTTCGATGGTTGCGGCTCGCGCCTCGTATCCGGCGCCGAGGAGGTGCCGGGCGGCGACGAGCGCCGGCACGGCGGCGGCCGCGGCCACGGGGTCTCCCGCCTCGTGGAACAGTTCGATGGCCCGGGAGAACTCCCGTTCGGCCTCCCGATTGGCATCCGTCGCGGCGAGCTCGGCTCCCAGCAGCCGGTGGAGCTCTGCCCGCTCGGCCACCGGTGTGCCGGAGGGGACCGTGCGCTCCGCCCGGCGATACAGGTCGACGGCCTCACGATGGGCCGACAGAGCCGCGGCCCGTCCCGCCGCCCTGCGCGCTCGGGCGTACGCCTCGTCGGCGCGCCCGGCACGCTCGAAATGGCGGGACATGGCTGCGTCGGAGAGCTGCGGCACTGCCCCGACGACGCGTGCGTGCAGTTCGCGTCGCCTGGCCGCCGGCACCGAGCCGTACACGGCGTCGCGGATCAGCGCGTGACGGAAGTCGAACCCGTCTCCGGCCGGGACGACGAAATTCCCCGCGATGAGCTCCTCCAGCGCTGCGTCGACACCCGCGGCATCGCCCAGGACCGCCCCCAGCGAGCCGCGATCGAACTCCCGCCCGATCACCGCCGCGGCGGCCAGAGCGAGGGCCGCGTTCTCACCGAGCCGCGCCATCCTCACGACCACGGCCTCGCCGATGGTGTCGGGGACAGCATCCACACCGACCGCGACCAGTTCTTCGACATGCAACGGGATTCCGTCCGAGGCGTCGAACAGCCGGTCGACCTCGTCCGCGGCGGGCTCCTCCCCTCCGATGGATGCGAGCATGCGCCGGGTGCCGTCGCGGTCGAGGCGCTCCAGCACCACCTCCTCAGCGCGTCGCTGGGCGAGCAGCCCCAACCGCCACGTCGTGAAATCCCGGGACGTCTCCGGTTCTTCGGAGCGATAGCTGGCGACGACCAGCGAGGGGACCAACGGCAAGGACACCGTGACCCGCTGCAGCACATCGAGGCTGAGCTGGTCGGCCCAATGCAGGTCTTCCAGGCGGAGCAGCAGTGGCGTCGCCAGACCCTCCGCCAGCGTCGCAGCGAGTTCGGCGACGAGGATGCGCCGCGCGCCCTCCGAAGCGGCGTCATCGGCGGCTCTCAGCACCAGTTCCCGAAGCCGATCGGCCGCCGCATCCTGCTCGGCCTCACGCAGCGCCGCAGCGATGCCGAGGAGGAGCAGCCCCGGCGTGCCGCGGTCACCCGCGAACGAATCTGCCCGGACGGACCGGCCGCCCGCTTGCAGGACGAACTCGTCGAGAAGACGCGACTTGCCGATGCCGGCTTCACCGCCCACGAGCAGCATTTCGCCCCGTCCCGCCGCCGCCTCGGCCCTCCGGCGCAGTACGAGCGCCATCACGTCCTCGCGCCCGACGAACAGCGGACAGACTCTGGCCACGCCGCCCGCGGGCGGCGACCCCGTGCCCATGAGCGCAGTGTAGCGCCGGAACCGTTTCCGGAAGAAGGCGAGATGGGTCGGATGACCGATGTCGTGGCGGCCGCGGTCGGCGAGGCTGCTGTCATCAGAAAGGAGCCGATCATGGCCACATTCATCGACGTTCACGACGGATTCGTCGACGTCACCAGGGAACAGCTGCAGGAGGCGCACGATGCCGACGCTGCGATCGAGGCCGAGGAGGGCGTGCACATCGAGCGTGCGTGGCTCGACCCGGTGAGCGGGAAGGTGTTCTGCCTGTCCACGGGGCCGTCCAAGGAGGCGCTCATGCGCATCCACGAGCGCGCCGGGCATCCGACCGATCAGGTCTACGAGGTGAGCATCCAGGTCTGACAGGCGCCACGGCCGCGATCCGCGCTATCGCGGGACCTCGACGCCGATCCAGGCGGCGAGCTCGGTGATGGCCGCGTCCACGGCGTCGCGCGTGCCGGCGGTGAACGGCGCATCTTCGTGCACCGCCGCCACGCGCAGCAGCCCTGCCTTGCGGTCAGCGGTGGCGTCGAGCTTGCCGACGAGGCGATCGCCGTGGAGGATCGGCAGCGCGAAGTACCCCCAGCGGCGCTTCGCCTCGGGCTTGTACATCTCGAGCAGGTACTCGAAGCCGAAGAGTTCCTCGCTGCGCACCCGGTCGTGCACCAGCCGGTCGAACGGCGAGAGCAGGGCGGTACGTCCGGCGAATGGCTGCCCGACCGCATCGGGGTCGACACGCCACTCGCGTGAGCTCCCGTCGACGCGCGCCGGTTCTCCCGCGTCGCCCACCAGTTGCGGGCGTGCGACGCCGAGGGCCTTCAGCCGTCTGGCGTCGCGGATGCCTTTCGCCTCGCGCTCGGGGACGACCTGGATGCCCGCCGGGTAGACGCGTTCCGCGAGGTCCCACGTGCGCTGGCGGCCGACCCGGCCGGCGACGGCGACCTCACCGAGGCCCTGGAGCAGTTCGAGCATCATCGTGACGTTGCGGTTGTGCGTCCAGCCGGAGGAGCCCCACGGCGCCTGGCCGGTGTCTGGGATGTCCTTCGACATCAGCGGGCCTTCGGCGCGGAGGCGGTCGAGCACGTCCCGCCGGAAGCCCGGGTTCGCCTCCAGCCAGGCCTTCCATCCGCCGTGGACGGGCCCGGCGGACATGCGGTCGAGATTGAGCCCGAGGTCGGAGACGGGCCGGACCATGGCGAACGGCGGCTGGACGGGATCGTCCTGTGCCTTGAGCTCGTAGAGCAGGCGGTCGCACTCGACAGCCTGCTGGAGCTGCTCGGGCCGGTAGCCGGCGCCGAGCCGGGTGTAGGCGATGAGATCGGCGCTCGGAGCGATCACCGCCGTCGGGTCGAGCTGAAGGAACGTCAGGTGCTCGACGAGCGGGACGACCTCGGCGACGGCGACCGCGGCCCGGGCGTCGAGCCGCTGGGCGCGAACGGCGATCCGCCGGGCTTCGTCGCGATCGAGGGTCAGCATGGGTGCAGGCCGGTCAGCTCACACGCGCTTAGATCGGCGCCATGTCCGTGAAGCGCGAGTACATGCCCTGGAAGGCGACCGTGACGGTGCGGGTGGGGCCGTTTCGGTGCTTGGCGACGATGAGGTCGGCCTCGCCGGCGCGGGGGTTGTCCTTCTCGTAGGCCGACTCGCGGTGGAGGAGGATGACGACGTCCGCGTCCTGCTCGATCGATCCCGACTCGCGGAGGTCGCTCAGGGCGGGGAGCTTGTCGGCGCGCTGCTCCGGGCCACGGTTCAGCTGCGACAGGGCGATGACCGGCACCTGCAGCTCCTTCGCGAGCAGCTTGAGCGCACGCGAGAACTCGCTGACCTCCTGCTGGCGGCTCTCGACCCGCTTGCCGCTGGTCATCAGCTGCAGGTAGTCGATGATCACCATCTT
Organism: Leifsonia sp. 22587; assembly: GCF_052044215.1. NCBI lineage: Bacteria > Bacillati > Actinomycetota > Actinomycetes > Micrococcales > Microbacteriaceae > Leifsonia > Leifsonia sp. 22587. The sequence continues at coordinate 306,779 of NZ_JBQENB010000003.1, read as the reverse complement.
GAGGCCCACCCGCTGCTTGAGCCGGCGGCACTTGGCGCGGATCTCGACGAGCGTCATGTTGGGGCTGTCGTCGATGTACAGGGGGGCGTCGTTGATGCGGCCGCGGGTGGAGGCGATGGTCGTCCAGTCGCGGTTGTCGACTGTTCCCTTGCGCATGTTCTGCAGCGGGACGGTGGCCTCGGCGGAGAGCAGACGCATCGCGATCTCGCTCCGGCCCATCTCGAGCGAGAAGAAGATCGTCGGCATGTCGTGCTTGATCGCCGCGGCCCGGGCGAAGTCGAGCGCGAGCGTCGACTTTCCGAGCGCGGGTCGCGCCGCGACGATCACCATCTGGCCGGGGTGCAGGCCGTTCGTCAGCTCGTCGAGCTCGGCGAAGCCGGTGGGGACGCCCGTCATCGAGCCGTCCTTGTGCTTCGCGGCCTCGATCTCGTCGATGGCGACCGTGACCGCCTCGGTGAGCGGAACGTAGTCCTCGGTCTCCTGCGTGCCGGTGACGGAGTAGATCTCGGCCTGCGCGTTGTTGACCAGGTCGAGCACCTCGCCCTCGGCCTTGTAGCCCATCTGCGTGATGCGGGTTCCGGCCTCGACCAGGCGGCGCAGCAGTGCCTTCTCGCCGACGATGTTGGCGTAGTAGCCCGCGTTGGCCGCGGTCGGCACGAGGCTGGTGAGCGTGTGGAGGTACTCGGCTCCGCCGGCCCGGGAGAGCTCGCCGATCTTGGTCAGCTCGTCGGTGACGGTGATGACGTCCGTCGGCTCGCCGTGCGAGTACAGCGACAGGATCGCGTCGTAGATGATCTCGTGCTTGGGGATGTAGAAGTCGGTGCCCCGGATGACCTCGACCACGTCGGCGACGGCATCCTTGCTCAGCAGCATGCCGCCGAGAGCGCTCTGCTCGGCCAGGAGGTCGTGCGGCGGCGTGCGCTCGGGGGAGCGGGCGTCGCCCGGGTCACGACCGTCGGCGAGACCGATATGGGCGATCGACACGTTCACTCCTCCACTGTTTCGCGCGGGCACGACGAGACCATGCCGGGACGCCGGCTCGCGCTGGTCGCACGAACCGCTTCCCTGGCTCGATTGTCGGGACGACCTCCGACATCGCCGCTCTGCGGCGGCTGTCGTCCGTCGACGTCGGTCAACACTATGAACCCCATCCCCACATCACAACTCAGCCTGTGGATAAAACTGGGGAGAATCTGCGCGAAACGCCGTGGAGTGTGTGTAGAAGGTGTGTGGAACTCTGTGGACAACAAATGAGCTTGCGCGGCTTTATCCGATTTGATCGGGACTTTTTCTTTCCCCACCCTGTGTGTAAAAAGTTCCTTGAACCCTGTGTTCAACGTTGGGACGTGGGCGCCCGGACCTGTGTACAAGACGGGGGAGAATCCCCTTAACGAGAGGTAGCGGCGGGCCTTCG
>NZ_JBQENB010000003.1:100693-305357 GCF_052044215.1 Leifsonia sp. 22587 | reverse complement strand
CCGCTACACTTTCGCGTGTTTGCCTACTTGGCAGCGACCACCTGGAGGGAGATCACGGCCGAGAGGTCGTCGTGCAGACGCACGGTCGCCTCGTGGTCGCCGACCACCTTGATGGGGTTCGGGAGCTCGATCTTGCGCTTGTCGAGCTCGCCGATGCCGGCCGCCTTGACGGCCTCCGCGACATCGCCGGTCTTGACCGAACCGAACAGACGGCCCTCGCGGCCCGCCTTGACGGTCAGCTTGACCTTGGTCGCCTCGAGCTTGGCCTTGAGGTCCTGGGCCTGCTCGACGGTGTGCAGCTCGCGAGCGGCACGGGCCGCCTTGATCTGCTCGACCTGCTTCTCGCCACCACGGCTCCACGCGATCGCGAAGCCCTGCGGGACGAGGTAGTTACGGGCGTAGCCGTTCTTGACGTCGACGACGTCACCGGCCGAGCCGAGGCCGGTGACCTCGTGCGTGAGAATAACCTTCGACATGTCGTTTCTCCTTAGCGGCCAGAGCCGGCGTAGGGGAGGAGCGCCATCTCGCGCGCGTTCTTGACCGCGCGGGCGATGAGGCGCTGCTCCTGGACGGAGACACCGGTGATCCGGCGAGCGCGGATCTTTCCACGCTCCGAGATGAACTTCCGAAGGGTGGCGACGTCCTTGTAATCGATGACGCCGACGCGAACGGACTTCGCGGGGGCGGCGTTCTTGCCGTCCTTGCCCTTGCGGATCGGCTTGCGGCGGTCGCCGCTCGACTTTCCAGCCATGGTTTCCTTTGCTTTCCGCCCGTCCCGGCGCTGGGCCGGCGGGCTGATGATGTGTGCCCCTCGTCCGAGAGGCGAGTCTCGTTAGAAGGGGGTCTCGTCGTTGTAGGAGCCCGGAGTGTTCCAGACATCCGCACCGGCGGACGGGTCGGCCGGAGCCGAAGCCGCCCACGGCTCCTCGACGGCGGGTGAACCGCCACCGAAACCACCCTGGCCGCGTCCTCCGCCGGAGGACTGCGTACGGGTGATCTGAGCGGTGGCGTAGCGCAGCGACGGGCCGATCTCATCGATCTCGAGCTCGATGCTGGTGCGCTTCTCGCCTTCCTTCGTCTCGTAGGAGCGCTGCTTCAGCCGGCCCTGCGCGATGACGCGCGACCCCTTGGTCAGCGAACCCGCGACGTGCTCCGCGAACTCGCGCCAGACGCTGGCGCGGAGGAACAGAGCCTCGCCGTCCTTCCACTCGTTCGCCTGACGGTCGAACGTGCGGGGGGTGGACGCGATGGTGAAGTTGGCGACTGCCAGCCCGTTCTGCGTGTAGCGCAGCTCGGGATCGGCGGTGAGGTTTCCCACCACGGTGATGACGGTCTCGCCGGCCATGGGACTAGGCGCCGGCCTTCTCGGAGGTGGCGGCCTTGCGGGCGGCCTTCTCGTCGGCGCGCTTCTGAGCGGCGGCGACCTGGGCGATCGCCTCCTCGGCGCGGAGGACCTTGGTGCGCATGACGGCCTCGCTGAGCTTCAGCTGACGGTCGAGCTCCTTGGTCGTGTCGCCCTCAGCGGTGAGCTGGACGACGGCGTAGATGCCCTCGGACTTCTTGTTGATCTCGTAAGCCAGGCGACGACGTCCCCAGATGTCGACGTTGTCGATCGTTCCACCGTCGTTACGGACGACGTTGAGGAACTTGTCAAGGCTCGGAGCCACGGTGCGCTCATCGATCTCGGGATCGAGGATGACCATCAACTCGTACTGATGCATGACTAACCCACCTCCTCTGGTCTCAGCGGCTGCAGACGTTCTGCAGCAGGAGGGTGTCATAGACGTGCCCAGGGCAGGACTCTGCCCGGGCAACTTCCCTAGCGTAACGGATGCGGGTGCGGGACGCCAGCCGGCGGTGATCTCGGTCATGCCTCCACTCTCGCGAGGACGGGGCCCTGCCGAGGCGCCGACGCCGGATCAGTGGAGAAGACGCTACTGCGCCCGGTTGTGGACGAGTCGGTGCGCGAGACGGCGCGTCAGCGCTCCTCCCACCAGGCGAGCAGGCGGCGCGTCGCCTCCTCCTCACCGAGGGGGCCTTCGTCGAGCCGGAGCTCCAGCAGGTACTTCATCGCCTGTCCCACCTCACGGCCCGGCCGCAGGCCCAGGATGCTCATCACCTGTTCGCCGTTGAGGTCGGGCCGGACGGCCTCCAGCTGCTCGCGCTCCTGCAGCTCCCGGATGCGGGCCTCCAGGTCGTCGTAGGCGAAGCCGAGCCGGTCGGCCTTCCGCCGGTTGCGCGTGGTCACGTCCGCACGGGTCAGCATGTGCAGTCGCTCGAGCTCGGGGCCGGCGTCCCTCACGTAGCGGCGCACCGCCGAGTCGGTCCATTGGGCGTCGGCGTAGCCGAAGAAGCGGAGGTGCAACTCGATGAGGCGCGCGACGGCGTCGATGGTGGCCTTGTCGAAGCGGAGCGCCGTCAGGCGCTTCTTCGCGAGCTTCGCCCCGACGATGTCGTGATGGTAGAAGCTGACCGCGCCGCCCGGCTCGAACCGGCGCGTCGCGGGCTTGCCGATGTCGTGGAGGATGGCGGCCAGCCGCAGCACCAGGTCGGGCGCCTCGCCCGGGTGCCGCTCCTTCTCGTACCCGATCGCCTGGTCGAGCACCGTGAGGCTGTGCTGGTAGACGTCCTTGTGGTGGTGGTGCTCGTCCGCCTCGAGCCGCAGGGCCGGGATCTCGGGCACGACGAGCTCGGCCAGCCCGGTCTCGACGAGCAGCTCCAACCCGGCGCGGGGCTCGTCGGCCATCAGCAGCTTGCTGAGCTCGTCGCGGATGCGCTCCGCGCTCACGATCTCGATCCGGTCGGCCATGGCGCTCATCGCCTCGCGCGTCTCGTCGTCGACCGTGAATCCGAGTTGCGCGGTGAACCGGGCGGCGCGCATCATCCGCAGCGGATCGTCCCCGAACGAGATCTGCGGGGTGCTGGGCGTGCGGAGCACTCCGGCGAGGAGGTCCTCCACACCACCGGACGGATCGACCAGCCGCACCTCGGGCAGTCGCAGCGCCAGCGCGTTCACGGTGAAGTCCCGGCGCAGCAGGTCGCCCTCGAGGGTGTTGCCGAACTCGACCTCGGGCTTCCGTGTGGTGCCGTCGTAGCTGTCGCTGCGGTAGGTGGTTATCTCGACCGTGTCGTCGCCGAGACGGGCGCCGATCGTGCCGTACTTACGACCCACGTCCCAGACGGCGTCGGCGATCGGACCGACGATGCGCAGGATGTCGTCGGGCCGGGCATCGGTCGTGAAGTCGAGATCGTGGACCGCGCGCCCGAGGAGCGCGTCACGGACGGGCCCGCCGACCAGGGCGAGCTCGTGCCCCGCGGCCTCGAAAGCGTCGGCCAGGCGGGCGACCGAGGGCGTGCGTGCCAGGTCGCCGAGGCGTTCGAGGGATTCGGCGACGCTCTGCATGGTGCCCCAGTTTAACGGCCCCGCTGGCCGGGCTCTCAGGGGGTGGCCTCTAGAATCGTCGTCATGGAGGCCGAGTCGGGATCGCGCGTCGACGCATGAGCGCAGTCCCCTCCACCCTCCGGAAGGGTGCGCGGCTCCGCGCCCGCCTGCGGGTGCTGGCGGCGGCTCTGACGGTCGGCGCCCTCGCAGCCGCGACCGCGGCGACGGGCGCAGCGGCACCCGCAGGCGCCGCGACACCGAGCCCGACGCCCACCGCATCCTCCAGCGGCACGGCGCTCACCGCGAGCGTCACGGCGGACGAGGGCGGCGTCCTGTCGCCGGGCAAAGACCTCGGCGTCTCGGTGACGGTCTCCAATCCGACCGACCAGGCGTTCGCATCCGGAACCGTGACGCTCTGGACCGACCCCGCTGCACAGGAGAACCGCAAGGCCCTGACGGAGTGGCTCGCGGGCACCGGTGAGCCGGCGAACGCCGTCGCGGTCGGCCAGGCCCAGCTGAACACCCTCGAGCCGGGTTCGAGTACGGTCGTGCGGGTCGCCGCGCCGGCCGCGTCCCTCCCGTTCGCCGGCCGCACCACGTCCGGCGTGTTCGGGATCGGCGCCTCCGTCACGATCGGATCGGCCGGCGCGCAGGCCCGCGGCTCCGTGGTCTGGTACCCCGGGGGAGCGGCCAAGCAGGCCAGCGTGAACGTCGTCATGCCGATCGTCACCCCGCCGGGGTCGGACGGGTTGATCGCGGCCGACGACCTGGCGACCTACACGGCGCCGAACGGCATCCTGACCCGCGAGCTGGACGGCCTCACCGGGCACACCACCGTGACGGTCGGGATCGACCCGATGATCATCGCGTCGATCCGGGTGCTGGGCAACGCCGCTCCGGCGAGCGCCATCGACTGGCTGACGCGGCTGTCCGAGCTGCCGAACGACACCTTCTCTCTCGGTTACGCGGATGCGGACGCCGTCGGCCAGCTCCAGGCGGGTCTCCCCGCGCCGCTGCCGCCGACGTCCCTCGCCTACGCCATCGACCCGAAGAACTTCACGCCCCAGCCCACCCCGGTGGGCGAGCCGTCGACGGCCACCGCGACCCCCTCTCCCAAGGCGACCACGCCGACACCGACCCCGACGGCGACGCCCGGACCGGTCATCCCCGACCTGAACGCCCTGCTCGCCTGGGACTACACGCTCACCGGGATCAGCTGGCCCGGCGACAAGACCGTCCGGCGCGCCGACCTCGCACCGCTCGCCGCCGCGGGGCTGAAGACCACCATCCTGTCGGGCAGCAACACCAACGCCGCCGACCTCGGCTCGACGCCCAACGCTCCGATCGCCGCGGGTGACGACCGTCTGGTGTCGTCCGATCAGCGGCTCAGCGACGCGTTGCGGCAGGCGATCTCCGCGCCGAGCGACGTCGCCTGGAACTCCGCGATGTCCAAGGTGAACGCCCAGCTGGAGCTGATCAATCAGGAGTCGGGCGACCCGCGGCGTCTGCTCGTGGCACTGGACCGCTCGTGGCCGTCGAGCGGCACGCAGCTCGAGCGGACCCTCAATGCGCTGTTCTCGTCGCCGTGGTCGACGCCGGCGTCGTTCGCGACCGTCAAGGACACCACGCCGACCTCCGGTCTCGATCTGGTCGACTCCCCGGAGTCCGCACAGCGGATCACCGACATCCGCGCTCTCATCGAAGACGAGGGGGCGCTCGGCCAGTTCGCCACGGTCCTCGACGACCCGACCCGGCTCACCGGCCGCACCCGCGCGGACCTCCTGACGTTGCTCGCCGTCTCGTGGCTCAACCCGCGCGCCGACTGGCCTGCGGCGGTGACCGCCGAGCGCGCCGCGACCGTCAAGACGCTCCACTCCATCCGCATCCTCCCGACGGAGAACGTCAACCTGGTGAGCGCGCAGGGATCGATCCCGTTCACCGTGAGCAACGGGCTACCGGGTGACGCGGTTACGGTCGTGCTGGCCGCCTCGCCCTCGAACAGCCGGCTCGAGGTCGACCAGTCGACGACCAAGCGCATCCCGCAGGACTCCCGTGCGACGGTTCTGATCCCGGTGAAGGCCAAGGTCGGCAACGGCCAGGTCGTGCTCTCACTGCATCTCTACAGCCCGACCGGCGTGCCGATCGGCGACCCCACCACGGTGACGGTGGATGTTCACGCCGACTGGGAGGGCATCGGCGCGCTGATCTTCGGCGTGCTGCTGGTGCTGCTCTTCGGCTTCGGGATCGTGCGCAACATCCTGCGCCGGCGCCGCTCGCGGGACGGCGGCGACGATGTAACCGGGTCGGACGGTTCCGCCGTGACCGACACCGAGAACGACAACCAGACCGAGCCGGCCGCGCCCGCGACGTCAGCCACCCCCGAGGAGCGCCCCGGTGGCTAGCGTCGGACGCGCCAGCGCGATGCTCGCCTCCGGCACGCTGGTCTCCCGCCTCCTCGGCTTCGCCAAGGCCTGGCTGCTGGTGCAGGCGATCGGGGTCGTCACCTTCGCCGCGAACGCCTACGGCACCGCGACGATCGTCCCCAACAGCATCTACGCGATCATCGCGCAGGGCATCCTCAACGCCATCCTGGTGCCGCAGATCGTCCGCGCGTCCGTGAACGCCGACGGCGGCCGCGCGTACATCAACAAGCTGGTCACGCTCGGGATGGTCGTCTTCGCCGCGGTGGCGGTGGTCGCGACGTTCCTGGCGCCCGTCCTCGTCTCGCTGTTCGGCATCCCGGCAGCGCAGAAGGACCTCGCGACGGCTTTCGCGTACTGGTCGCTGCCGCAGATCTTCTTCCTCGGGCTGTACACGCTCCTCGGCGAGGTGCTCAACGCCCGCAAGTCGTTCGGGCCGTTCACCTGGGCGCCCGTGATCAACAACATCGTCGCCATCGCGACGCTGCTCGCGTTCATCCTCGCGTTCGGCTCGGCCGCGTCGGGTCGGCACGGCAGCGACTGGTCGTTCGGGATGATCGCCTTGCTCGCGGGCGGAGCGACCCTGGGCGTGGCCGTGCAGGCGCTCATCCTCTTCGTCTTCTGGCGACGTGTCGGGCTGCGCTTCCGCTTCGACTTCGGCTGGCGAGGCGTCGACCTCGGCACCGCCGGCAAGGCGGCGGGGTGGACGTTCGCCATGCTGATCGCGACCCAGGTCGCGGGTCTGATCGAGACCAACGTGTCGAACTCGGCGGGCGAGGGCTACGCCGGACCGTTCGCCATGCAGAACGCCTGGCTCATCTTCATGCTGCCGCACGGCATCATCGCGGTCTCGATCGTCACCGCGTTCTACACACGGATGGCGGAGCACGCCCACCGCGGATCGATCACCGAGTTCCGCGAGGACTTCTCGGCCGCCGCGCGATCGATCATGCTGCTCATCGTCTTCTCGTCGGCCGCCCTCATCGTCACCGCGTTCCCCGTCGCGCGGGTGTTCACATCCGACTACCAGGCGCTCGGTCTCGTGCTCATCGCGTACCTGGTCGGCCTCGTCCCGTTCTCGCTGGTGTTCATGGCCCAGCGTGCCTTCTACTCGCTCGGCGACACGCGCACACCGTTCTTCTTCACCCTGGCGCAGGTCGTGGTGATCGTCGCGGGCGTCCTGCTGTGCTTCCTGGTACCGCCCGGCATCCGTGCGGCCTCGGTCGCGCTGGTCGTCTCCATCGCCAGCTTCGTGCAGGCGGCGCTCGCCTTCTGGTTGCTCCGGCGGCGCACCGGGGGAGTGGACGGCGGCCGCATCCTCGCGTCGCTGTGGCGTTTCGTGGTCGCCGCGCTGGCGTCGATCGCCGCGGGAGCCGGCTTCCTCGTCATCCTGGGCGGAGTGGGTGCGGGAGCATTCCCGGTCAGCGGTCCGATCGCCGCGGTCATCGCCACGGCCGTCGTCGGCGTGGTCATGCTGATCGTCTACGTGGGCTTCCTCGTCATCCTGCGTTCGCCCGATCTGGAGAGCGGATTGGCGCCCATCCTGAACCGCGCCGGACGGCGTTCGCGCGCGCCCAGGTGACAGGAATAGCATCCGCCTAGGATGTGTTCTACAGGTCGACGCCTCCAGACGAAGGCGTCGTGACAGCTCAAGGAGTTCCGCCGTGCGGCAGATCATCATCATCGGTTCCGGCCCTGCCGGATACACCGCGGCCATCTACGCGGCCCGCGCCAACCTGAAGCCGCTGCTGATCGCCTCCTCGGTCGAGGCGGGCGGTGAGCTCATGAACACCACCGAGGTCGAGAACTTCCCGGGCTTCCCGGAGGCCGTCATGGGCCCCGACCTCATGTTCAAGATGCAGGCGCAGGCCGAGAAGTTCGGCACCGAGATCGTGCTCGACGACGTCGTGTCGGTCGACCTGACCGGCGAGGTCAAGAAGGTCACCCTCGGCTCGGGAGCGGTCCACGAGGCCCTCGCGGTGATCTTCGCCACCGGCTCGGCGTACCGCAAGCTCGGACTCGCCGACGAGGAGCGACTCTCCGGACACGGCGTCTCCTGGTGCGCCACCTGTGACGGATTCTTCTTCCGCCAGCGCACGATCGCCGTCGTCGGCGGCGGCGACTCCGCGATGGAGGAGGCCACCTTCCTCACGCGCTTCGCCGACAAGGTCTACGTCATCCACCGCCGCGACTCGCTGCGCGCGTCCAAGATCATGCAGGACCGCGCCTTCGCGAACGACAAGATCGAGTTCATCTGGAACTCGGAGGTCGTGGCGATCGGCGGCGACGAGCAGGTGCAGAACGTCACGCTCCGCAACCTGGTCACCGGCGAGCAGAGCGAGCTGCAGCTCCACGGGCTGTTCATCGCCATCGGCAACGACCCGCGCGTCCACCTCGTGCACGGCCAGCTCGACCTGACCGCCGAGGGTACCATCGCGGTGGATGGCCGCAGCTCGAAGACCAACCTCCCCGGCGTCTTCGCGGCAGGCGACGTCATCGACCCGACCTACCGTCAGGCGGTCACCGCTGCGGCGTCCGGTACGGTCGCCGCGCTCGACGCGGAGCACTACCTGACCACGCTTCCCCAGAACTTGCTCGACAGCGCGGCGGATGGCGCGTCGGGTGACCTCGAACTCACGACCACCGCATAAGGAGATACAAGAAAATGTCAGCAGCACGTTCGGTCACGGACGCCAGCTTCGAGCAGGACGTCCTCAACAGCGAGAAGACCATTCTGGTGGACTTCTGGGCTGAGTGGTGTGGTCCGTGTCGCGCGGTCGGTCCGATCCTCGACCAGATCGCCTCCGAGCACTCCGACAAGATCGAGATCGTCAAGCTCAACGTCGACGAGAACCCGCAGACCGCTGCGAAGTACCAGATCACCTCCATCCCCGCGATGAAGGTCTACCAGGGTGGCGAGGTCGTCAAGACCGTCATCGGCGCCAAGCCGAAGCCCGCCCTCGAGGCCGACCTGGCCGCCTACCTGGCGTAGCGCGACCCGTCCTCTTCAGACCCGTCCGGCGCTCACCCGCCGGGCGGGTCTTTTTCGTACCCACGGCGGTCCACCGATTTTCTCCGCGGCGGGCCGTCCCCATAGCATTGCTGAACGGCAGACGAACGGAACCCACACGTGATCGAACAGGGCTCCCCGCAGCAGCGGGGCAACAATCTGGACCCGTGGTATCACCACTACGCGCAGCGTACGAGCGGCCTGGCCGCCAGTGAGGTCCGAGCCCTGTTCGCCGTCGCCAGCCGGCCCGAAGTGGTCTCGCTGGCCGGCGGCATGCCGTTCGTCTCCGCCCTCCCGCAAGACCTGGTCGTCGGTGCGATGGACCGGGTCATGCGCGAGCAGGGCGCCGTCGCCCTCCAGTACGGCTCCGGTCAGGGCGTCCCGGCCCTGCGTGAGCAGATCCTCGACGTGATGGCGCTGGAGGGCATCAGCGGCAGCGCGGACGACGTCGTCGTGACGACGGGGTCGCAGCACGCGCTGGAACTGTTCAGCAAGCTCTTCATCGACCCGGGCGACGTCGTGCTGGCTGAGGGGCCCAGCTACGTCACCGCCATGGTCATCTTCAAGTCGTACCAGGCGGAGGTCGACCACGTCCCGATGGATGAGCACGGCCTCATCCCGGAGGCGCTGCGCGAGCACATCGCCCGGCTCAAGGCGGCCGGACGTCGGGTGAAGTTCCTCTACACGGTGCCGACGTTCCACAACCCAGCGGGAGTCACCCTCACCTGGGAGCGGCGGCTGGAGATCCTCGAGATCGCGCGTCAGAACGACATCCTGGTGCTCGAGGACAACCCGTACGGCCTGCTGTACTTCGACCAGAAGCCGCCCGCTGCGATGCGGTCGGTCGAGAAGGACGGCGTCGTCTACCTCGGCACGTTCTCGAAGACTCTCGCGCCCGGATTCCGGGTGGGATGGGCGCTCGCCCCGCACGCCATCCGGGAGAAGCTGATCCTCGCCAACGAGGCCGCCGTGCTGAGCCCCAGCTCGTTCAGTCAGCTCGTGATCTCCGAGTACCTGCGCGACGCGGACTGGAAGGGGCAGATCGACACCTTCCGCGGCGTCTACCGGGAGCGCAAGGAGGCGATGATCCAGGCGCTGCAGGAGCACCTGCCCGAGCTGAGCTGGACGGACCCGAACGGCGGCTTCTACGTCTGGGTGACCCTTCCGCCGCACCTCGACTCGAAGGCGATGCTGCCGCGGGCGGTCACCGAGCTCGTCGCGTACACGCCGGGGACGGCCTTCTACGCGGACGGGTCCGGGGCTCAGAACATCCGGCTCTCCTTCTGCTATCCGACCCCCGAGAACATCCGCGTGGGTGTCCGCCGCCTCGCGAACGTCATCGGGGGAGAGCAGGACCTGCTGGAGACCTTCGCCGGCACCGGAAACCTCGAAGCGGCGTCCCGCCGCAGCCGGACGAGCGCGAACCCGCCCACCGATCTGCGCTGACCGCGCCGCCGTAGACGCATGGATGACGAGAAAGGCCTGATCATGGCTGAAAACGAAGCACTGGACATCGTCGTGCTCGCCGGCGGGATCTCGCATGAGCGCGACATCTCGCTCCGCAGCGGCCGACGCGTCGCCGACGGCCTCAACGGCCTGGGGCACCGCGTCACCCTCCGAGACCCGGACGCTTCGCTGCTGGCCTTCCTGAACGAGTCGAGGCCTGCTGTGGTCTGGCCGGCGCTGCATGGAGCGAGCGGTGAGGACGGCGCGCTGCGTGGTCTCCTCGAGCTCACCGGCGTGCCGTTCGTCGGCTCCCGCGCCGACGCCTCGCGTCTCGCCTGGTCCAAGCCGACCGCGAAGACCGTCGTGGAGCGGGCCGGCGTGGCGACCCCGCGCTCGGTGACGCTGCCGCAGGAGACCTTCCGCGAGCTCGGCGCCGGGAGCGTGCTGGAGACGGTCCTCGCGGGATTCGACCTGCCGCTCGTCGTGAAGCCGGCCCAGGGAGGCTCGGCGCAGGGCGTCACGATCGTGGCGACCGCCGAGGAGCTTCCGCGCGCGATGGTGGATGCGTACACCTACTCCGACGTGGCGCTCATCGAGCAGAAGGTGGAGGGTGTGGAGGTGTCCGTCGCCGTCATCGACGTCGGCGAGGGCCCCGAAGCGCTTCCCGCGGTGGAGATCGAGCCGGTCGACGGCGCCTACACGTTCGATGCGCGGTACAACGCGGGGGAGACCCGCTTCTATGTCCCCGCGCGGCTGGATTCCGCGGTCGGCGCAGCCGTGGCCTACGCGGCCACGAAGGCGCACATCGCGCTGGGCCTGCGGCATCTGTCGCGTATCGACCTGATCGTGGATGCCGCCGGGACCCCGTGGTTCCTCGAGGCGAACGTGCTCCCCGGGCTCACCGAGACGTCGATCATGCCGCAGGCGATCGCCGCCGCGGGGCGGGAGACCGGCGAGGTCTACGCCGCGCTTGCGTCAGCTGCCATCGCGGACGCCTGACACTTCTGGTGGGGTGAAGCTCGGCTGACCCAGCTCGTCGAGGATCCTGTTGAGGTCCTGGATCGTCGCGAAATCCACCACGATCTGGCCTTTTCGTGCTCCCAGGGTGATCTTGACGCGCGTGTTCAGGCGGTCGCCCAGCGTGCCGGCGATCTCGTCCAGGTGGCCGCGGTGACGTCCCGCGGTGGCCTTGGTCCGTGCAGGCTTCGGCGTCTTGCTGGCGGCCGCCTCTGCCTGGCGGACGGACAGATCCTCGTTGACGATCTTGTCGGCGAGCCGGAGCATCGCCTCGTGGTCGTCGCCGAGCGACAGGATGGCCCGCGCGTGGCCCGCGCTGAGCACGCCGGCCGCCACCCGGGTCTGCACCGCTGCCGGCAGCTTCAGGAGGCGGATCGTGTTGGTGATCTGCGGCCGTGAGCGGCCGATCTTCGCGGCCAGCTCCTCCTGCGTGATACCGAAGTCGGCGAGGAGTTGCTGGTAGGCCGAAGCCTCCTCGAGCGGGTTCAGCTGGCTCCGGTGGAGGTTCTCGAGGAGCGCATCCCGGAGCATGTCCTCGTCGGCGGTGTCCTTGACGACCGCCGGGATCGTCTCCAGGCCGAGTTCCTTCGTCGCGCGGAGTCGACGCTCGCCCATGATGAGCTCGTAGCGTCCCGGCTCGTCGGGGAGCGGTCGCACCACGACCGGCTGCAGCACGCCGACCTCGCGGATGCTGGCGACGAGCTCGTCGAGCGCCTCCCGGTCGAACTCGGTTCGCGGCTGCACGCGGTTGGGCACGATGTCGTCGGGGGAGATGCTGGCGAGTCGTGCGCCCGGCACGGCCACCAGGTCGTCGGGACGCTCGGCCACAGCTACCGCCGAGCCACCGAGCCCGGCGGTGTTGTCGGGGAAGAAGACGTCCACCGGCCGAGTGCTCTGGTCGCTGGTGGGGATCAGGGCGCCGATGCCTCGGCCCAGTCCGGTGCGCTTCGCTGCCATTAGCGGGGTACTCCTCTGCGTGCGATCTCCGCGGCCGCTTCCATGTAGGAGAGCGATCCACTGGAGTTGGTGTCGTAGCTGATGACGCTCTGTCCGTAGCTCGGTGCTTCGGAGATGCGGACGGAGCGGGGGATGATCGTGTCGAGCACCTCGTTGGGGAAGTGCTCGCGGACGTCCGCCGCGACCTGGTGGGCCAGGTTAGTGCGGGAGTCGTACATCGTGAGCAGGATCGTCGACACGCGGAGCTTGGGGTTGAGGTGCCGCTCGATGAGCTGGATGTTCTTGAGCAGCTGGCTCAGCCCCTCGAGCGCGTAGTACTCGCACTGGATGGGGATGAGCACCTCCGTGGCTGCGACGAAGGCGTTGATCGTCAGCAGGCCCAGCGACGGCGGGCAGTCGATCAGGACGTAGTCGATGTCGTACTCGTCGAGGAACCGGTCGAGAGCACGGGACAGCCGCTGCTCACGGGCGACCATCGACACGAGCTCGATCTCCGCGCCGGCGAGGTCGATCGTGGCGGGGATGACGAACAGCCCGTCGAATTCGGGGCTCTTCTGGATGACGTCCTCGAGCTCCCTGTCGTTCACGACGACGTCGTAGACGCTGGGCGTGCCTTCCCGATGCTCGACACTGAGCGCCGTGGATGCGTTGCCCTGCGGATCCAGGTCGATGACGAGCACCCGCGCGCCCGACTTCGCGAGTGCGGCACTCAGGTTGACCACGGTCGTGGTCTTGCCGACCCCGCCCTTCTGGTTGGAGATCGTGAAGATGCGCGTCTTGGAGGGAAGGGGGAGGGTCGTTGCCGCGATCGCCTGGCGTCGGCGGGCCAGATTCGCGATCTCCTGGGCGAGCGGGGTGGTCCCGTCGAAGGTCGCGTCCTCAGTCATCGGCTCCATCTCGCTGTCGATCTCACCTACTCTGCCGCGGTCATCGTGGTGGGGTTGTTTCACGTGAAACCTCGTCGCTCTGTGGTGCTTTGCACCGGCTCTTGGTCGGTCGTTCGGCACACCCTCAGCGCACCCGTCGATCAACTCTAACTCGGATGCGAGACGCTTCCCGACGCGCCGCGCGCTGTGGCGACGCGGCTGATTGTGAGTTTGCGGCGGACTCACGTAGTACAGATCGGTGCGCGTCTTAGCCGTCACTTTTCCGTCGGCTCTGGTCTGCAGGTTCCGCGCATGGCGGCGGGGGAGTGGCTCTCGCGGTCGTGGCGCACCATCGCGCGAGACCCGCACCATTCGACCGTGTTTCACGTGAAACGCAGGGGTCGCCAGCGACTCCAAAGCGGAATTCCGGAGCGGGCGGCGGGGACGGGATTCCTGCACCCAGGGTGCTCACCCTGCGAGGCGTACAGAACACAGCGCGTTTCACGTGAAACGGAGGGGCATCCGGCGGCACCATAAAGCAGCTTCGGTGCAGGCGGCGGGAGAAAGGGCTGCACTGCTTATGGGGTGCCCACCGAGCGAGGCGTGCGCACTAGAGCGCGTTTCACGTGAAACGTCAGGGCCTTCGGGTGTTCCATGATGGAGCTCCCTGCAAGCGGGGTCGATCCAGTCCTGGCCCTATGTTCTGCACGCCAAGGACTGCTGCCTTAGGTGTGTTTCACGTGAAACGAAGGGATCTCAAGCGGCTTCGATGGAGGGCGCGCCGCAACTTTGAGCCTGGGCGCACAGCAGCTCGCTGTATCCCGCTAAGCGAGCGCACGGAAGTTTCGCCTAACCCTCTTCAGGCCTTCGCTCCGGCATCTGCGAAGCAAAGGTCCCGCTGGCCCGCTGTGCGCTGGCGCCCGACGTGGCTATTGTCGACGGACACTGCTGAGAGCGACGCGACCCACAGCGGCAAAGCCTGATCTTTCCGGCGGCGCCTCAGGTCGTATGCGGCACGGACGTCGGGAGAGGCACAAGCACCGACGGCGCGCGGCAGTCGCGGGCTGAATGATGCTGCCGCAGCAGCCCAGGAAAGGAGAGGCAAGTAGGGACGCATAATCTCCGTGGTCCGCGTGCCCGCCACAACAGGCGCGACGATGCCGCGGTGGGCTCTCACGAGGGCGATCGGGCGCTCGCCCACAGTCGTACCGACCGATTGGCCGCCTGCGCGAACCTTCTAGCGCTAGTTTCACGTGAAACCAAGCTCTCCGTGCTGACGTTCTTGGCGGATGATCGGACAGCGCGCGCCGGCACCCGCGTCGCATAGTTGGCCTCGACAGCAACCTGGCGAAACTGAACGCCTGTCGTGGCCGTAGGCCCGGAGGGGAGCCCGCCGTGGAATCCGGAGGGTACGTTTCACGTGAAACCGGGGCCGCGCCAGACAAGCGGGGTTGATGTGGACGCGGGGATATCGTCTCCTGCGCGTCGTGGCAGCCCGGTGGAGCGGAATTGCGCACTGCGAACGCTAGCTGAAGACACTTCAGCCACGCACCTAGCCAACGTGCCGCCGCCAGCATGCCGAGTTCCGCGGCGCAACAACCGGCATGCTCGCCGACCGCCCTGTACCTAGTCCGCAACCTCAAAGGCAGCGACCCCTTGGCTTGTTGCTGGCCTGCGCGCTAGTCAGCCAACGACCTCCGGCACACGCCTCCGACCCGATCTGGTGTGCGGTCGAGTCGAACTCGATGGCTGATCACGATCATGGGACCATCGCGACGCGCCCCGCTCAGAGTCGTCGCATGCGTCTCGATCCGGCACGGCGCATAGCGGAATCCGGGCGCCGACAGTTGCGTTCGTAGCTAGCTTGCCCGACCCCGGCGGTACCGCAGGGCCCGCCGGGGGAGTGCGCAGTTTTCACGTGAAGCCTCCGCCCTCACCCTGCTTCGTCCTATCCGGCAGAAACTACCGCCGCAGATTCCGGCGTCGATGACTGCATGGGCACATCAAGCCCCGCTGCAAACCCACGCGGTCTTTCCGTCGATGCACGCGGCGCACCCAGATGGTCGCACCCCAACATGCCGCGTCCAGAGCTCCGAGCGGAAGGCAAGAAGATCACCCGTGTCATCCGCATCAAGCCGGCTAGTCGCCATCAACCCCCCGCCCGACACTTCCTTTAGCAGCCACGAGAACCCGAATCGCCGCTCACGGGTCCCAAATTCGGGTCTCCGGCGAGCCGCAAGATGCCCGGAGAATCCCGCTCAGCGAACGGAAGCGCATGCTTCGGCGCGCCCAGAGGCATCCTAAGCGGCGCAGAGACGCGTCGCGATCAGCGAACAGTCGCCCGAATGACCCTCGTGGTCTCCGACAACAGGCCTTCGCCGAGTTCCAGAACCTCGATATCGTGCACCGCGTATTTGCGGATCTCCTTGCCGGCGGCTTCCACCTCGGCCGGAGCACCCGCACCCTTCATGAGGACGAGTTCGCCGCCGTCCCGAAGCAGGGGAGCGGTCAGCGGGAGGAGCTTACGGAACGCACTGACCGCGCGAGCCGTGACCTGGTCGAGCGGCTCGGACAGCCGCACATCCTCGGCGCGGTCTCGGACGACCCGCACATTCGTCAGACCCAGCTCGACGACCTGTTCATTCAGCCAGGCGATGCGCCGCTCCATCGGCTCGATGAGAACGAACGACACATCGGGACGCGCGATCGCCAGCACCAGACCGGGCAGGCCGGCGCCGCTACCGACATCACCGACGACGCCCGGACGCAGAAGCGGGGCGACAATTGCGCAGTTCAGGATGTGGCGTGACCACAGCCGCGGAAGCTCCAGTGGTCCGATCAGTCCTCGCTCTTCGCCCTGCTCAGCGAGGTTGCGAGTGAAGCGACGAGCAAGATCGATCCGATCGCCGAACAGAACGGCAGCGGCGGGCGGCTCGAGTTCGAGATCAGTCACAGTTTCACGTGAAACTACGCCGCGGTGATGACCGTGTGGCGGTCGCGGCCCTCGCCGTGCGAGGTCGAGACGTAGCCGCGCTCAGACACGATGTCGTGCACCAGCTTGCGCTCGTACGACGACATCGGCGGCAGCGCGGCCTCGGCAGCTCCCTCATCGAGGCGCGCGATCGCGCGGTCGACCAGCAGGCCCAGCTCGGCCTGACGGGCATCGCGCGAACCGGCGATGTCGAGGATCAGACGCGAGAAGCCACCGGTCTGGTTCTGAACGGCAAGTCGGGTGAGCTCCTGAAGCGCGGCGACGGTGTCCGGCTTCGCGAGGAGCGAGAGGTTCGAGCCCTCCTCGGCATTCACCGAGATGTAGGCGCGCCCGTTGCGGGTGTCGATGTCGATGTCGCCATCGATGTCTGCGATGTCGAGCAATTCCTCGATGTAGTCGGCGGCGATATCGCCTTCGCGGTCGAGGTCAGCCGGCGCGAGCTCGGTGCCCTCGGTCGATCCCTCGGACTCCTCGACGAGAACGTCGTTCTCGGCGGCGTCCACCGGCTCGGGGGAGGAGGTCTGCACGTCGGTCATCGGTGGGAGGTCCTTACTTTCCTGCCTGCTTCTTGGCACGCGTCTTGCTTACGGGCTGCACTCGCTGGGTCGGCTGCTTTTTCGGCTGCTCCTCCACGGTGAGCACCGTCGAGCCGTCCGCCTGAACCAGCTTGCCCTTTTTGGCCAGTCGGGCCTCGCGGGCCTTCGCCGCGTCCGATCCGGGAGTCGGCATGTTGCGGATCACCAGGAACTGCTGGCCCATGGTCCACAGGTTCGAGGTGAGCCAGTAGAACATGACGCCGAGCGGGAACGCGAAACCGGAGAAGAGGAACACGAAGGGGAGCAGGTACAGCAGGATGCGCTGCTGCTTGAACTGCGGGCTCGCCTTGGTCTCCGGCGACATGTTCTTGGAGACGATCTGCAGCTGCGTGAGGAACTGCGACCCCGTCATCAGGACAACCATAACGGCCGCTATGATCATGACGGCGACCTGCGGCGGGTTGGCGTTCATGGCGCCCTGGAAGCTCTGGTGCAGCGGGGCCACGCCGAAGAGGGTCGCGTTTCCGAACTGCTGCGCCAGCTCCTCGTTGAGCGGGCCGACGCCGGCGTGACCGCCCTGCGCTCCGTTGAGCACCTGGAAGAGCGAGAAGAACACAGGCATCTGCAGCAGCAGCGGCAGGCAGGAGCTCAGCGGGTTGGTGCCCGTCTTCTTATAGAGCTCCATCGTCTCGCGGGACATCGCCTCACGCGAGAACTGGTCCTTCTTACCCTTGTACTTGTCCTGGATCTTCTTCAGCTGGGGCGCGATCTCCAGCATCCGTCGCTGGTTCTTGATCTGCCGGACGAAGATCGGGATCAGCGCCGCACGGACCACGACCGTGAGGCCGACGATCGCCAGCACCCAGGTGATGCCCGCCGCCGGGTCGAGTCCCATCTGCGTGAACAGCCAGTGGAAGGCGACGAGGATCAGCTCCACGACCCATTTGATGGGCCAGAGGATGGTACCGATGATGTCCATGTGTTGTGGCTAAGCCCTTCGCTGGCTGATGACACTGTCGTGGGGTGCCACGACGAATCCAAACGGGGTGACCCGGTAACGCGGCTTCTTCGCCGGCGGGACGTCGTCGACTCCGCCCGCCGCCCACGGGTGGCAGCGCGCGATGCGCCGGATGCCGAGCACCGAGCCAACGATCACTCCGTGCTGCTGGATCGCCTGCAGGGCGTAGGCCGAGCACGACGGGTAGTAGCGGCAGACGTCGCCGTAGAGCGGGGAGATCACCGCGCGGTATGCACGCAGCACCAGCACTGCGGCATTCCGCGGCGCGAGGAGCACTGCTGCGAGCGCGGTGTTCATGGACGGACGATGCCCTTACTGTGACGACCTGGTCTGACTGCGGCTGGTGAATCGAGTGGAAGCGTCGAGAAGCTCCCCGTGCAGGCTAGCCCACGGCGCTTGAACAGAGGCTGGCAATGCGCGCACCACCACATCCAGGCCCCCGGCCGGAGCGGCGGGAGACGAGAAGTGGGGGAGCAGGTCGTACGCTGCGGCCTTCAGCCGGCGCCTGACCAGGTTGCGGTGCACCGCGTTCCCGACCGCTTTGCTCACGATGAAACCGAATCGCACCACGTCCGAGTCGGGATTCGGACGGATGTAGGTCACGGTCACCGCTCCGGAGAAGCGGGATCCGCGCCGTACCGTCGTCCGATAGTCCGACCCTCGCGTGATGCGATGGGCTTTGGCGAGCACCGGTCGGCCCTCTGCCGGAGGAAGGTCAGGCCGAGAGCTTCTCGCGGCCCTTGCGGCGGCGAGCCGAGAGGATCGCGCGACCCGCACGGGTACGCATGCGGAGGCGGAAGCCGTGGGTCTTCGCGCGCTTGCGGTTGTTCGGCTGGAACGTTCTCTTGCTCATATCAATCTCCGTGGGTGGTCTCTTCACAGGCCGGTGCTGAGCGGAAGGGCCAGCACGAGGAGGCCAGGAAAGTTTCAGGGCAGCCGGAAGGGCCGCAAGTCAACTGATTAAAACTACGGCCTGGGTGCAGGCGAGGTCAAACCGATGGACTCAAATCCACTGATTATGCACGGTATTGGCAGGCAGGGGATGTTCGACTCGCCGTCATATGCCTCGGATCGGATTTGATCGAGCTTCTGTGGACAAGTTACCGTGAGGTCGAAAGTTATCCCCAGGCCGTGCCAATTCTGGCCGGAGATGGCTACGGTATTTCTCACACAGCGGTGGATAACTCTGTGAATACCCACCGGCGGCATCCGAAGCCGCCAACCCGATGAGAGTCACCGGGGGTCGACTCGTCCCCTCGTCGGGCTGACGGCATCCGCAACACAGACGAAGACGGGGAACGATGGCAGGCGGCGAAGAGTCCATAGCTGCGGCGTGGCAGAACGTGCTCGGCAAGCTCGAGACCGACGACCGGATCACGCCGCAGCTGTATGGATTCCTGAGCCTGGTCGAGCCGAAGGGCATCATGGCGGGCACCTTCTATCTGGAGGTGCCGAACGAGTTCACCCGCGGGATGATCGAGCAGCGGAGCCGGCTGCCCCTGTTGAACGCGATCGGCGGTCTCGACGACGACCTCGCGGTGAACACGTTCGCGATCGTGGTGAACCCGGAGATCCAGCAGGAGGCCATGGCCGGCACGGGCGCCGAGCCGGAGGTCGCTCCGGCCTATGTCGAGCAGATCGCCCCGCCGATGGTCAGCCAGCCCACCGAGATCACCGCACCGCCGCGCGGCGGCGACACCCGCCTCAACGCCAAGTACAGCTTCGACAACTTCGTCATCGGCCAGTCCAACCGCTTCGCCCATGCGGCGGCGGTCGCGGTGGCCGAGGCTCCGGCCAAGGCCTACAACCCGCTGTTCATCTACGGCGACTCGGGACTCGGCAAGACCCATCTCCTACACGCCATCGGGCACTATGCGATGAGCCTGTATCCCGGCATCCGCGTCCGGTACGTGTCCTCCGAGGAGTTCACGAACGACTTCATCAACTCGATCGCCAACAACCGGGGCTCGTCGTTCCAGGCGCGCTACCGCAACATCGACATCCTCCTCATCGACGACATCCAGTTCCTGCAGCGAGCGGTCGAGACGCAGGAGGCGTTCTTCCACACCTTCAACACGCTGCACGACCACAACAAGCAGGTGGTCATCACCTCCGACCTGCCGCCGAAGCATCTCACCGGCTTCGAGGACAGGATGCGGTCGCGGTTCGAGTGGGGACTCATCACCGACGTCCAGGTGCCCGACCTCGAGACGCGCATCGCCATCCTGCGAAAGAAGGCGCAAAGCGAGAAGATCCAGGTTCCGGACGACATCCTCGAGTTCATGGCGACCAAGGTGTCCAGCAACATCCGCGAGCTCGAGGGGACGCTCATCCGCGTCACGGCGTTCGCCAGCCTCAACCGCACGCCGGTCGACATGCCGCTGGTGCAGACGGTGCTCAAGGACCTGATCACGCTCGACGACGACAACGTGATCGCGCCGACCGACATCATCACCAACACCGCCGAGTACTTCAAGCTCTCGGTCGACGACCTCTACGGGTCGAGCCGCTCGCAGGCGGTGGCGACGGCCCGACAGATCGCCATGTACCTGTGCCGTGAGCTCACCAACCTCTCCCTGCCCAAGATCGGCCAGCTCTTCGGCGGCCGCGACCACACCACCGTGATGTACGCGAACAAGAAGATCAGCGAGCTCATGAAGGAGCGCCGCTCGATCTACAACCAGGTCACCGAGCTCACCAGCCGGATCAAGCAGAACCACCGCTACGGCAAGTAGGCCGTCGGCCGCTGTAGCGGACCGGTTATCCACATCTCCATCCCCAGAGTGGGGACAGTGCGTTATTAACACGTGTGGATAACTTGTGGAAAGGTTCCGGAGAACTCGACGATTAATGGGGACGAGAGACCGTGGCCTGTGAAAAGCCCTCCTCGGCGTCGACGGGCCCACGACCTTGTGAACAACAGGAATCCTCAGGCCATCAACAAGTCACCGACGTGTAGTTTCCAGTCCTCGTCTGGCTTCAACAGAGTTATCCACAGTTTCCACAGCGGTTAACACGATTACTTCTTAACTCTTCTCATAGGGGGCGGACGACAACCTCAAGGGCCGACGGGCGCCGCTTCCGCGTCACAGGCCAGGCGCTAGGATTTGTCACGTCCGTTATCCGTCAAGCCGTCAGAGGTGACTTCGTGAAGTTCCAAGCCAATCGGGATGTGTTCAGCGAGGCCGTCTCCTTCGCGGTGAAGCTTCTTCCGCAGCGGACGACCCTGCCCATCCTGAGCGGCGTGCTGATCGAGACCACGGACAACGGGCTGCAGCTGTCGTCGTTCGACTACGAAGTCTCGGCGCAGACGGAGATCGCCGCGGAGGTCGAGGAGCCGGGACGCGTCCTCGTGTCCGGCCGTCTCCTCGCGGAGATCGCGTCGAAGCTTCCGAACGCGCCGGTGCGGTTCTCGACGGAGGAGTCGAAGATCGTCGTCCGGGCCGGATCCGCGAACTTCACCCTGCTCTCCATGCCCGTCGAGGAATACCCGAGCATCCCCCAGGTCGGCGGAGAGGCCGGTCTGGTGCCGGCCGAGGAGTTCGCTCAGGCCGTCGCGCAGGTCGGCGTCGCCGCATCCCGCGACGACGTCACGCCGGTCATCACCGGTGTCCAGCTCGAGGTGGGCGACAACACGCTCGGCCTCGTCGCGACGGACCGCTACCGCGTGGCCGTCCGTGAGATCGACTGGGACAACGGCACCACCTCGGGCGAACCGGTCACCGCGCTCGTGCCCGCACGCACGCTCACCGAGATCGGCAAGACCTTCGGCCACAGCGGCAACGTGTCCATCTCGATCACGAACCGCGACGATCGTGAGCTGATCGCCTTCACCGCCGACCGGAAGACCGTGACGTCGCTGCTGATCAAGGGCAACTTCCCGCCGGTCCGCCGGCTGTTCCCCGAGCAGGTCGACAACTACGCGGTGATCAACACCGCAGAGCTCATCGAGGCGACGCGACGCGTCGCCCTCGTGCTGGAGCGCGAGGCCGCGCTCCGCTACACCTTCACCGCCGACGGGCTGACGCTGGAAGCGATCGGTTCCGAGCAGGCGCAGGCATCCGAGAGCATCGACGCTCTTCTCACTGGCCAGGAGACGGTGGTTTCATTGAAGCCGCAGTTCCTGCTCGATGGTCTCGGTGCGGTGCACTCGGAATTCGTGCGCATCTCGTTCACCAAGACCGAGAACCCCAACAAGCCGGGGCCTGTGCTCATCACGAGCCAGACGTCGAAGGATCAGGCCGGCGCGGATTCCTACAAGTATCTGCTCCAGCCGAACCTGCTCCTGCGCTAGACCCGGCGCCGTCGAAGCGAAAGAAGAAGGACAATCATGCACATCGGCCTCATCGGCCTCGGACGCATGGGCAACAACATGCG
Organism: Leifsonia sp. 22587; assembly: GCF_052044215.1. Taxonomy (NCBI): domain Bacteria; kingdom Bacillati; phylum Actinomycetota; class Actinomycetes; order Micrococcales; family Microbacteriaceae; genus Leifsonia; species Leifsonia sp. 22587. The sequence goes on along the minus strand of NZ_JBQENB010000003.1, from coordinate 283,336 downwards.
TGCCCGGCTCGAGAAGAACGGCATCGACGTCACGGGTTACGACACGAACCCGGACGTGTCGGACGTGGCGACCGTCGCCGACCTGGTGGCCGCGCTGCCCGCGCCGCGCACCGTCTGGGTCATGGTGCCCGCCGGCGAGATCACCGACTCGGTGATCCGCGAGCTCGAGCCGCTGCTCGAGAAGGGCGACCTCGTCATCGACGGCGGGAACTCGAAGTTCACCGAGGACTTCAAGCACTCGGAGCTGCTCGCGCCCCGCGGTGTCGACTTCATGGATGTCGGCGTCTCCGGCGGCATCTGGGGTCTGGAGAACGGCTACGGCCTCATGGTCGGCGGCTCCGCCGACCAGGTTGAGCGCGTGATGCCCGTCTTCGACGCCCTCCGGCCGGAGGGTCCGCGCGACGAGGGCTTCGTCCACGTCGGCGAGGTCGGCGCCGGCCACTACGCGAAGATGGTGCACAACGGCATCGAGTACGCGCTGATGCAGGCGTACGCCGAGGGCTACGAGCTGCTGGACACGCGCAAGGACATCATCAAGGATGTCACCGGCACCTTCAAGGCGTGGCAGCGGGGGACCGTCGTCCGTTCATGGCTGCTCGACTTGCTGGTCCGGGCGCTGGAGCAGGACCCGGAGTTCGAGCACATCGAGGGCTACGTGCAGGATTCGGGCGAGGGCCGCTGGACGGTCGAGGAGGCGCTCAACAACGCCGTCCCCGTGCCGACGATCAGCGCGTCGATCTTCGCGCGCTTCGTCTCCCGCCAGGAGGACTCGCCCGCCATGAAGGCCGTCGCCGCGCTGCGCAACCAGTTCGGCGGCCACGCTGTGAAGGCCGTGGACTGAGACCCGTCACTCTGTGCGTGTCACACACCTCTCCCTGACCGACTTCCGCAACTACCGCACCGCGGAGGTGCCGTTCGCGGCCGGCGCGAACCTTTTCGTCGGCCGCAACGGTCAGGGGAAGACCAACCTCGTCGAGTCGCTCGGCTACCTGAGCACCCTCGGGTCGCACCGGGTGTCGAGCGACCAGGCGATGATCCGGAAGGATGCGGACGCCGCGATCGTGCGGGCCCGCATCCAGCATGACGGCCGTGAGCTCCTCGTCGAGGTGCAGCTCAACCGGGGCACCGCGAACCGAGCGCAGGTGAACCGGGCGGCGATCAAGCCGCGCGAACTCCCGCGGTACTTCTCGAGCGTCCTCTTCGCTCCGGAGGACCTGGCGCTCGTGCGCGGGGAGCCGGGGATCCGCCGGCGGTTCCTCGACCAGCTGCTGATCCAGCGCAATCCCCGGTTCTCGGCGGTCATCGCCGACTACGAGCGGGTGCTCAAGCAGCGCAACACCCTCCTCAAATCCGCCCGGGCGTCCCGCGTCCGGGAGGACCAGCTCGGCACGCTCGACATCTGGGACGATCGCCTGGTGCAGCTGGGCTCCGAGCTGATGGATGCGCGCCTCGAGCTGGTCGGGCGGCTGAGCGATCCGCTCGTCGCGGCCTATCGGTCGGTGGCCGGCGACGACCACCACCCGCGTCTGGTACCGCAGCTCACCATCCACGGTGCCCACGTCGAGGACGATGACGATTCCGCCCCCGACGATGTGACCGGGTCAGCCGGTGTCACCACCCCCGAGGCCTTCCGGCGGGCACTGGCCGCTGGCCGTCGCAAGGAGCTCGACCGCGGTCTGACGCTCGTCGGCCCGCATCGCGACGACGTCCTCTTCGAGCTCAACGGGCTTCCAGCCAAGGGATACGCCAGCCACGGGGAGTCGTGGTCATTCGCGCTCGCCCTGAAGCTGGCCTCCGCCGAGCTGCTGCGCCGCGAGTCCACCACCGGCGACCCGGTGCTCATCCTCGACGACGTCTTCGCCGAACTCGACCAGGCGCGACGCCGGATGCTCGCAACCGCCGTGGCAGGGTACGAGCAGGTGCTCATCACGGCGGCCGTCTTCGACGACGTGCCCGACGAGCTCACGGCCCACACAGTCCGGATCGAGGCGGGCGCGATCGTGGAGGCGACCGGTGTCTGAGCGGGCCAGCGAAGCATCCGCCGTCTACCTCCGGCTGAAGTCGCTCTTCACCGGGACACCGGCGCGCCGTAAACGCGCCGCGCGCGACGAGCAGGGCCCCGGGACGAGCACGCCGTTCGGTTCCGGCCGCGACCCTCACGGCGTCGGGGACGTGGTGGATGCGCTGGCCGCGCAGCTGGGCTGGACCTCGGCTCTCGCCCAGTCCGACCTCCTCGAGAGGTGGCGCGAACTGGCCGGTGAGGAGACGGCGAAGCACGCCGTCCCGGACCAGATCGTGGACGGCGTGCTGGTCGTCCGCTGCGCGTCCACGGCGTGGGCGACGCAGCTGCGGATGATGCGCTCCGAACTCCTCGCGCACATCGCGGAACGGTTCCCCGAGGCGGGCATCGCTTCGATCCGTTTTCAGGGGCCGGACGCCCCCTCCTGGAAAAGAGGCCCCAGGTCCATTCCAGGGCGCGGTCCGCGCGATACTTACGGCTGAGAGCACAAAAGAGGTCGCCAGTCCGAAGAAAATGGCTCAGACGGCCGTTTTCCGGCATTTCCACCGCGCGCTCTTGGTAGAATGGAGAGTCACTGTTGAGTGCGGTCAGGAGCCTAATTTCATATGACGATGGAACCGAACGCGGCCGGGACGGAACACGAATACGGCGCTAATGAGATCCAGGTCCTCGAGGGTCTCGAAGCCGTCCGCAAGCGACCTGGGATGTACATCGGTTCCACCGGTCCCCGCGGTCTTCACCACCTGGTCTACGAGATCGTCGACAACTCGGTCGACGAGGCCCTCGCGGGCCACGCCGACAACATCGAGGTGACCATCCTCGCCGATGGTGCCGTGCGCGTCGACGACAACGGTCGCGGCATCCCCGTGGACGAGCATCCGGTGGAGAAGAAGTCCACGGTCGAGGTGGTCCTCACGATCCTGCACGCCGGAGGCAAGTTCGGCGGCGGCGGATACGCAGTGTCCGGCGGACTGCACGGCGTCGGCAGCTCGGTCGTGAACGCGCTGTCCAGCCGGCTCGACGTCGAGGTGCACCGGCAGGGGTACGTCTGGCGGCAGAGCTACCGCAACGGTGTCCCGCAGGCGCCGCTCGAGCAGGGCGAGGCGTCGGAGCGCACCGGAACGATCATCACCTTCTGGCCGAGCCCGGACACGTTCGAGACGATCGAGTTCGACTACGACACGCTGCGCACCCGATTCCAGCAGATGGCGTTCCTCAACAAGGGGCTCCGGATCGCGATCACCGACGAGCGCGCCCCCGAGATCGAGCCGGTCGAGGGAGAGGTCGACGAGGAGCACACCCCGCGCCACGAGGTCTTCCTCTACGAGCGCGGACTCATGGACTACGTGCAGTACCTCAACTCCGCGAAGAAGGTGGAGGTCGTCCACGACGAGATCATCTCGTTCGAGTCGGAGGACACCGAGCGCAAGATCGCCCTCGAGGTCGCCATGCAGTGGACTACGAGCTACAACGAGAGCGTGTTCACCTACGCGAACACGATCAACACCCACGAGGGCGGCACGCACGAGGAGGGCTTCCGCGCGGCGCTGACAACGCTGGTCAACCGCTATGCGCGTGAGAAGGGCATCCTGAAGGACCGGGACGACAACCTCTCCGGCGACGACGTGCGCGAGGGCCTGACCGCGGTCATCTCCGTGAAGCTCTCCGAGCCGCAGTTCGAGGGGCAGACCAAGACCAAGCTGGGCAACACGGAGGCCAAGGCCTTCGTGCAGAAGGTGGTCGGCGACCAGCTCGGCGACTGGTTCGACCGCAACCCGAACCAGGCCAAGGACATCATCCGCAAGGCGCTGCAGGCCGCGACCGCGCGACTCGCCGCCCGCAAGGCCCGCGAGACCGCTCGCCGCAAGGGACTGCTCGAGAGCGGCGGGATGCCGGGCAAGCTCAAGGACTGCCAGTCCAAGGACCCGACGATCTCCGAGATCTTCATCGTGGAGGGCGACTCGGCCGGCGGTTCCGCCGTGCAGGGCCGCAACCCGGAGACGCAGGCGATCCTCCCGCTCCGCGGCAAGATCCTCAACGTCGAGAAGGCGCGGCTCGACCGCGCGCTCGGCAACAACGAGGTCCAGGCGATGATCACGGCGTTCGGCGCCGGCATCGGCGAGGACTTCGACCCCGAGAAGGCGCGTTATCACAAGATCGTGCTGATGGCGGATGCCGATGTCGACGGTCAGCACATCACCACGCTGCTGCTCACGCTGCTGTTCCGCTACATGCGGCCGATGATCGAGCTCGGCTACGTCTACCTGGCGCAGCCGCCGCTCTACCGCCTCAAGTGGTCGAACGCCGAGCACGAGTACGTCTACTCGGACCGCGAGCGCGACGCCTTCCTGGCCGAGGGACTGGCCGCCGGCAAGCGGATCCCGAAGGACAACGGCGTTCAGCGCTACAAGGGTCTCGGCGAGATGGACTACCAGGAGCTGTGGGAGACCACGATGAACCCGGAGACGCGCACGCTGCTCCAGGTCACGCTCGACGACGCGGCAGCGGCCGACGAGATCTTCGCCACCCTGATGGGCGAGGACGTCGAATCGCGACGCTCGTTCATCCAGAAGAACGCCAAGGACGTCCGGTTCCTCGACATCTGACGCTCCGGCGCCGATGACCTGAGGGAACCGAAGAGGAAGAGAAGACTGTGACGGACGAAGAGAACGTGTCGGCCGACGGGGCCGGTTTCGGCATCCACGGGAGGATCGACCAGGTCGACCTCCAGTCGGAGATGCAGAGGTCGTACCTCGACTACGCCATGTCGGTCATCATCGGGCGCGCCCTGCCCGAGGTGCGCGACGGCCTGAAGCCGGTGCACCGTCGCGTCATCTACGCGATGTTCGACGGCGGATATCGTCCCGACAAGGCGTTCTCGAAGTGCGCCCGCGTCGTCGGCGACGTGATGGGACAGTTCCACCCGCATGGCGACTCGGCGATCTACGACGCGCTCGTCCGCCTCGTTCAGCCGTGGAGCCTGCGCTACCCGCTCGCGCTCGGCCAGGGCAACTTCGGCTCGCCGGGAAACGACGGCGCCGCCGCCCCGCGATACACCGAGACGAAGATGGCGCCGCTCGCGCTGGAGATGGTCCGCGACATCGACGAAGAGACCGTCGACTTCCAGGACAACTACGACGGTCGCACCCAGGAGCCCGCCGTCCTGCCCAGCCGGTTCCCCAACCTGCTGGTCAACGGCTCGGTGGGAATCGCGGTCGGCATGGCCACGAACATCCCGCCGCACAACCTGCGCGAGGTTGCGGCCGGCGCGCTGTGGTACCTGGAGAACCCGGACGCGCCGCGCGAGGAGCTGCTCGAAGAGCTCATCAAGCGGATCAAGGGACCGGACTTCCCGACAGGCGCGCAGATCCTGGGTGTCAAGGGCATCCACGATGCGTACCGCACGGGCCGCGGCTCGATCACCATGCGCGCCGTGGTGAACATCGAGGAGATCCAGGGCCGGGTCTGCCTCGTGGTCACCGAGCTCCCGTACCAGGTCAACCCGGACAACCTGGCGATCAAGATCGCCGACCTGGTCAAGGAGGGCCGTATCGGCGGCATCGCGGACATCCGCGACGAGACCTCGGGCCGCACCGGTCAGCGACTGGTCATCGTGCTGAAGCGCGACGCCGTGGCCAAGGTCGTGCTCAACAACCTGTACAAGCACACGCAGCTGCAGGAGAACTTCGGCGCCAACATGCTGGCGATCGTCGATAACGTGCCTCGCACGCTCTCGCTCGACGGCTTCATCGTCGCGTGGGTCGACCACCAGATCGACGTCATCGTGCGGCGCACCCGCTTCCGTCTCCGTAAGGCGGAGGAGCGGGCGCACATCCTGCGCGGATACCTCAAGGCGCTGGACGCCCTCGACGAGGTCATCGCGCTCATCCGCCGGTCGGCAACGGTCGACGACGCCCGCGACGGCCTGAAGGGCCTGCTCGAGGTCGACGACGTGCAGGCGGACGCGATCCTGGCCATGCAGCTGCGTCGCCTCGCCGCCCTCGAACGCCAGAAGATCATGGAGGAGGCGGACGCAATCGAGAAGCAGATCGCGGAGTACCACGCCATCCTCGACGACCCGGCCCGCCAGCGCTCGATCGTCGGCGAGGAGCTCACCGAGATCGTCGACCGGTTCGGCGACGACCGCCGCACCGAGATCATGTTCGGCTACGACGGCGACATGAGCGTCGAGGACCTCATCCCCGAAGAGGAGATGGTGGTCACCGTCACGCGCGGCGGGTACATCAAGCGCACGCGCAGCGACAACTACCGCAGCCAGCACCGCGGCGGCAAGGGCGTGAAGGGCGCACAGCTGCGCGGCGAGGACGTCGTCGACCACTTCTTCGTCACCACCACGCACCACTGGCTGCTGTTCTTCACCAACCAGGGTCGCGTCTACCGGGCCAAGGCGTACGAGGTGCAGGAGGCCGGCCGCGACGCCAAGGGCCAGCACGTCGCCAACCTTCTCGCTTTGCAGCCGGATGAGCAGATCGCCGAGATCCTCGACATCCGCGACTACGAGGCGGCCAAGTACCTGGTGCTCGCCACCCGCGAAGGCCTGATCAAGAAGACGGCCCTGTCGGAGTACGACACCAACCGCACCGGTGGCATCATCGCGATCAAGCTGCGGGAGGGCGACGAGCTCGTCTCCGCTCTGCTGGTCGAGGAGGACTCCGACCTCCTGCTGGTCTCGCGCAAGGGCATGTCCATCCGCTTCACCGCGTCCGACGAGGCTCTGCGTCCGATGGGACGTTCGACCTCCGGTGTGATCGGGATGCACTTCCGCGGCGAGGACAGCCTGCTCGACGCATCGGTCGTCTCGGACGAGGGCTACGTCTTCGTGGTCACCGAGGGCGGGTACGCCAAGCGGACGTCCGCGGACCAGTACCGGCTCCAGGGCCGCGGTGGTCTGGGCATCAAGGTGGCCAAGCTGAGCGACGACCGCGGCGATCTCGTGGGCGCTCTCATCGTCGGCGAGGACGACGAGGTCCTTGTGGTTCTTGCCAGCGGCAAGGTGGTACGCTCTGCCGTGGCCGAGGTACCCGCCAAGGGCCGTGACACCATGGGTGTCGTCTTTGCACGTTTCGCCGAGTCCGACAAGATCATCGCTCTGGCGAAGAACACCGAACGCGACCTCGTCGACTCCACTCTCGCGGAGGAGACCGAGGCGGTCGGGAAGGAAGAAACCGTAGATGAGCAGTAGCGTCGCCGACAAGCTCGCCAAGAAGTCGACCCGCCGACCCGCATCCGCCAAGCAGGTGCGGCTCAAGCTGGTCTACATCGACTTCTGGTCGACCGTGAAGCTGTCGTTCCTCGCGGGCATCTGCCTGGCGATCATCGCCATCGTCGGTACGTTCCTGGTGTGGACGGTCCTCGACCGCACTGGGATCTTCGACCAGATCAACAGCCTGTTCAAGGACATCTCGGGCGCCGGCGGGAGCGACCTGCGCTCCATCCTCGGGCTGGGTCAGGTGATGGGCTTCTCGCTCATCGTCGCCATCCTGGACATCGTCGTGGTCACCGCCCTCGGAGCCGTCTTCGCCCTGCTGTACAACCTGTCCGTGAAGATCACGGGCGGCCTGCTGGTCGGCTTCACCAACAACTGACCGATTTCGCAATGCCAGGGCCGATCGGGTAGTCTCGTATCTGCCCATTCGGGGATATAGCTCAGGCGGTTAGAGCGCTTCGCTGATAACGAAGAGGTCCGAGGTTCAAGTCCTCGTATCCCCACCATCACCTCTCGCGGGGCCTTAGCTCAGTTGGTAGAGCGCCTGCTTTGCAAGCAGGATGTCAGGAGTTCGAATCTCCTAGGCTCCACACTTATCGCATCGGCCGCGGCTCGACCCGGCGGCTCACTCGTTCGGCGGGACGATCGTCCGGGTCGGGAACGGGCTCGAGTACGACACGCTCGTGGTCACGCTTCCGAGCGTCCCCACTCGGCCACTGAGCTGCTCCAGGTGGCGCATGGATGTCGCCACCACCTTCAGGATGAAGCAGTCGTCACCGGTGACGTGGTGCGCCTCCACCACTTCGGGCAGTTCCGCCAGCAGGTCGTGCAGCGGCTTGTACTGGCTGCTCGGGTAGCGGAGCCGCAGGTAGGCGAGGATGCCGTAGCCGAGGCGCTCAGGATCCACCACCGCGCGGTATCCCGTGATCACGCCGACCTCCTCCAGACGGCGGACCCTCTCCGCCACCGCGCTGTTCGACATGTGGACGGTGCGCGCCAGCTCGGCGATGGACTGACGCCCGTCGCGCTGCAGCTCCGCGAGGATGGTGCGGTCGGTGCTGTCGGCGACGAACGGGGATGTGACGGTCATGGCGCGATTCTGCCATGAGATCGACGGCGGAACGCGCCGGATGCCGTCGATGGTCTCTTCAGCAGCGCGGTCCGATTTCCTAGTCTCGAAGCCATGACACTGACGATCTCCGACGCCACCCAGCACTTCTCCGCGAAGCTCCGTTTCGAGACGGACCCGTCCGACGTCCATGCCGCCCTCGAGCGCGGTGATCGGTTCGTGCTCGTCGACAGCCGTTCCGTCACCGCATGGGCACAGGGACGCGTGGCCGGCGCCATCCACCTGCCGACGGCCGAGATCCCGGAACGTGCCCCGGCTCTCATCCCCATGGATATGCCGGTCGTTGTCTACTGCTGGGGACCGGGATGCAACGGTTCCACTCGGGCGGCGCTCGCGTTCAGCCGGCTCGGTTACGAGGTGCGCGAGATGATCGGCGGATACGAGTACTGGGCGCGGGAAGGGCTGCCGACCGAGGACGAGGCGGGCCGCATCACTGCGTCGGTCGACCCCCTCACCGCGCCGCGCGGGTTCGACTGCGCCTGCTAAGCTGAGACGGCAGGACGCGAAAGCCTCCCGCAACAGCCAACGCCCCGCTCGCGCGGGGCGTTGTGTCTTTCACGGACGCCAGACGTACTCGCTGACCGTCACAGAGCGAATGTTCCTGACGATCTTGTGGATCGCGCGCGCGGAGCGCGGATCACGCTCCTCGATCGTGCGATGCCGATTGAGGAAGTACGTAGCGATGTCTGCGGCCTGCAGCATCCGACTGTCGCAGGAGGGCCCGAAGTAGAGGGTGTCGGCAATGCATTCCAGTGTTCGTGTGGTGTATCCGGGGACCGCCTGCAGCTTGAAGCTGCGCAGGCTCCTTCTGGCGTTGCCGGCTGAGTGATGCTCGTCGGCGAGGACCAGCCCGAGACCGTCCTCGTCGATGCCACCCAATCGCATGTGCACATCTTCCAGGGTGTGGGCGAGCGCAAGGAGATGCGCGGGAAAGGGCCGTGCATATCGCGACCGCTGAGCGACCAGATCCACGCCCCTGAAGACGAACCGTGCAGTCGAGGCGGCCAAGACCTTGGCTACGACGTCGCACGCTTTGATGCGCCAACTGACCGGGACGCTCTCCCACCTGCCCTTGCCCTGGAACATCTCGACAGCGTGGAACTCGGTGTGAGGGTCGAACCCGCGCACATTCATCGCGATGAGGCGGGCGAACTTGTCGATGCTCTCCTCGATGTGGCGTACGGCCGCCGCATCGGCGATCAGCGCACCGAAGAAGTAGAAGCGGTCGTCGCGGGCGGATTCGTCGAGATAGACCAGGCGCACGGTGGGTGACTTTAGCCGTCTCCCCGTGAGGCGCTCGGTCGGTTGTCCGCAATCGGCTCCTACTTGAGCAGGCGCGACAGCACGCGGTCGGCCAGGGGCTTGCCGCCGGTCTGGCAGGTGGGGCAGTACTGGAAGGTGGAGTCGTGGAAGATGACCTGGCGGATCGTGTCGCCGCAGACGGGGCACGGCTGACCGGTGCGGCCGTGCACCCGCAGGTTGGACTTCTTCTCGCTCTTCAGCTCGGAGGCCGCGAGACCGTCGGCGCGAGCGAGCGCATCCCGGAGCGTCGACTGCATCGCCTCGTACAGGCGAGCGACGTCGTCGGCTGCCATGTTGGCCGGCTTGTACGGCGACATCTTGGCCACGTGCAGGATCTCGTCGGAGTAGGCGTTGCCGATCCCGGCGATGAGCGACTGGTTTCTCAGCACGCCCTTGATCTGCGCCCGGCCCTGGGCGGCGAGGATGGCGGCGAACGCCTCCTCGGTGAACGACGGATCGAGCGGGTCCGGTCCGAGTCGCTGGATGCCCGGCACCTCGGCTGGGTCACGGACGACGTAGATCGCGAGGCTCTTCTTGGTGCCGGCCTCGGTGATGTCGAGACCGGACCCGTCGTCGAGGACCAGCCGCGCGGCGAGCGGGCCCTTGCCCAGGCGTCCGTTCGGGGGAGGGGGCGGAGCGTCGCGCCAGCGGATCCAGCCGGCCCGTGCCAGATGCACCACGACGTGGAGCTCGCCTGCCGTGATGTCGAGGAACTTGCCGTGGCGGCTGACGCCGGCGATGGTCAGGCCATGGAGCGCGTCGGCCGGTGGATCGAACGTCTTCAGCGCCGAGAAGGCGACGATCGACAGGCGGTCGATGACGCGACCCTTCAGCCGGCCATCGAGGTCGGCGGCGAGGGCAGTGACTTCCGGCAGTTCGGGCATCACCCCTAGTCTGCTCCTCACCACCGACAACGGAAGTAGAGTGTGGCGATGGATATCCGCGTCGCCGCCTACGGTGTGATCACGCAGGGTGACCGCATCCTTCTCGCCCACTGGAACGAGAGCGGCCGGTCCGGATGGACACTCCCGGGCGGCGGCATCGACCCGGGTGAGGATCCGGCGGACGCTGTCGTGCGCGAGATCGCGGAGGAGACCGGCTACGTCGCGGAAGTCGGCGCGCTGCTCGGGATCGACTCGAAAGTGATCCCGGCCGAGCACCGGTTCATCCCGGAGGCCGGCCCCCTCCACGCGCTCCGCATCGTGTACCGCGCGACCGTGGTCGGCGGGGAGCTGACGAACGAGCTGGACGGCACCACGGACGAGGCCGCGTGGTTCCCGCTGGCGGGCATCCCGAAGCGCCACGTCGAGCTGGTCGACATCGCCCTGGCTTTCGCCGGACTCGACGACGGCACGGGCGGCGCAACGACCTAGACGGTCGCGGTCCTGCCCTCGCTCGGGATGACGATCCACGCCACCAGGTAGGCGATGAACTGCGGACCGGGCAGCAGGCACGACAGCAGGAAGATCAGACGCACGGTCCACGGCCGCAGCCCGAAACGGAGAGCGAGACCGGCGCACACGCCGGCGAGGATGCGGCCATCGCGGGGCCGGAAGAGACTGTTCATGCTCTCCAGCGTGTCAGCGGGCGCGCATCCTCACCATCGGGGAAACCCCCGAAAAGACCCGGGGGTCGTTACTGCTGAGTGGTGCCGGTCGCCGGAGCAGCAGGCTCCTCGTCGGCGACCCACAGCTCGTCGTCGGCGCGGAACGTCTGCCAGACCGCATAGAGCAGACCGACGGCCGCGATGATCCCCAGACCGATGGCGATGACGCTTCCCGCCCCCGGACCCGAGTTCTGCGTGGCCGCTTTGGTCTTCTTGGTCAGCTCCTTGCCGGCCTTCTTGAACTCGCCGGCGAAGGCGGCGGAGCGGGCGGCGCGTGCGTGGTCGACGACCGAGAGCGCGGTGCCGACGGCAGTGCCGACCGCGGGGATGACGTCAGTCACGACGCGCTCGCGCGCCTGGCCCACGTAGCGGCCCGCGGTGGCCTTCGCGGTGTCGGCGGCGGGGCGCACGTACTGGTCGTACCCCCCACGGACGCGCGGCGCGATCTCTTCGCGGGTGTAGTAAGCCGCCTGCTTGCGAGCCTCGGCCGCGAGGGCGTTGGCGTTCGCCAGCACCTCCTGCTGCTGAGTCCACAGGTCCTCGGCTCCGCTGCGCAGTCGCTTGAGCTCCTTCTTGCGCTTCCGTGTCAGGCTCATCTGTTCCTCCGTCGAGTCGGGGTGGCGACTGACTCCATCTTGCCACCGAAAGGGCTGAGGATGGCCCGAGAGGTCCTCAGGCCGCCCAAGTCGTCTGTACGCCCTGTGCAAGAATTGGTGCCATGTCTAAGCACACCGCTGTCGCCACGCTCCACACTAACTACGGAGACATCAAGGTCAACCTCTTCGGCAACCACGCGCCGAAGACGGTTCGCAACTTCGTCGGGCTGGCGACGGGCGAGATCGAGTGGACGCACCCCGCCACGGGCGAGAAGTCGACCGCTCCTCTCTACGACGGTGTGGTCTTCCACCGCATCATCCCCGGCTTCATGATCCAGGGCGGCGACCCGCTCGGCCAGGGCGTCGGCGGACCGGGCTACCAGTTCGACGACGAGATCAACCCGGAGCTCGACTTCACCCAGCCGTACATCCTGGCCATGGCGAACGCCGGCATCCAGGGCGGCCGCGGCACCAACGGCTCGCAGTTCTTCATCACTGTCGCGCCGACCACCTGGCTGCAGGGCAAGCACACCATCTTCGGCGAGGTCGCGGACGACGCGTCGCGCAAGATCGTCGACAAGCTCGCCGAGGTGCCGACGGATGCGCGCGACCGGCCGCTGGACGACGTGGTCATCGAGTCGATCGACGTCGAGCAGGTCTGAGAGAGGGCGGGCGAGCAGCACACATGACTCAGCCCGTCGACGCCCGCGCGAGCTACTGCTACCGGCATCCTGACCGGCAGAGCTACGTGCTCTGCCAGCGCTGCGGCCGCACGATCTGCGGCGAGTGCCAGACTCCGGCCGCCGTGGGTGTGGTGTGCCCGGAGTGCATGGCGCAGCAGCGCGCGACGCATCCGCGCACCAAGCCGGCGTGGCTCACGCGGCTGACCGGGTCGGGCGCGCCCGTCGTGACGTACGCGATCATCGCCGTGTGCGTGCTCGTGTTCATCGTCCAGACCCTCGGGCAGCTGCTCAACCTCCCCGTCAACAGCGCCATCGTGTACGCGGGCGCCTACTCCTACCCGAGCGGCACGTTCGGGGTGGCCTTCGAGCCGTGGCGGATGTTCACCAGCGTGTTCGCGCACGCCAACATCATCCACATCGCGCTGAACATGTACACGCTGCTCGTGTTCGGGATGGCCCTGGAGCCGTTGCTCGGACGGGCCCGCTATCTGGCGCTGTTCCTGATCAGCGGCTTCGCGGGTTCGCTCGGCGTGCTGCTTCTCGCCTCTCCGGTGCAGCCGGTGCTCGGCGCATCCGGCGCGATCTTCGGCCTGTTCGGGGCGTTCTTCATCATCCAGAGACGGCTGGGCGGCAACGCGACCCAGATGCTCGTGCTGCTCGCCATCAACCTGGGTATCGGCTTCCTGCCCGGGTTCAACATCGCCTGGCAGGCGCACGTCGGCGGGCTCGTCGGCGGCTTCCTCGTCGGGCTGATCTACGTTGAGACCCGCCAGCCGCAGCGCCGCCGCTGGCAGCTTCCGCTGCTCGTTCTGCTGTGCCTGATCTTCGTGGCGATCAGCCTCATCCACTTCTTCGTCTGAATCCTGTAGTTCCCACAACGCGTGGATAAGTTATCCACAGGCTTATTAACACTGTGGGTAATTACACGGCTGTAACTCTCCACAGGCTTATTAACACTGGGGAAAGCACGCACGAACGAGCGTCGACTACTCACAGGCACCCTGTGGAGAAGTGTGGAAAACACACGACCCGGGCCGGCTGGGAGCCGACCCGGGTCGAAGAGGGAGTGCGAGACGCGCTAGCGCCAGCGGGTGGTCATCAGGAAGCCGATGAACGCGATCCCGAAGCCGACGAGGATGTTCCAGGCGCCGAGGGCAGGGATGGGGTACTGGTTCTGGCTCACGTAGAAGACGATGATCCAGATCAATCCGAGCAGCATGAAGCCGAACATGAGCGGCTTGAACCACACCGGGTTCGGCGCCTCTTCTCCGGACGCCGCTGCAGTGCGCTCGGCGCGGGCGGGTCGCTCAGGTTTCGTCTTCGACTTGCTGCGGGCCATAGCACCACAGTGTAGCGGGGAAGCCCCGGAGCTTTCTGAGGCCCCCGAACAGGGGCCGAGGGGGTGCAGGGCCCGTGTCGTTTCACAGAGACCTTCTCTAGAATGTGACACATGACCCCGCCCGACACCCGCGACAGTCGTCGGGGACGCCGCCCTGCACGGCGCCCAACGGTGGTCGGTGTCATCGGCGAGCTGCTGATCACGGCGGGCGTGCTCGTCCTTCTCTTCCTCGGCTGGCAGATCTGGTGGAACAACCTCGTGCTGGCCGGTCAGCAGACCAGCGCCGCCGCCCAGCAGAGCCAGAAGTGGGTGGACGACGCCATCAAGGCGCCCAAACCGGCACCCGACCCTGAAGCGGCCCAGGTCGATCCTCCGGTGATGGCCGCGCCGGCTCCCTACCAGCCCTTCGCCGTCCTCTACATCCCTCGGCTCGGCCCGGACTGGAAGCGGGTCATCCGGCAGACCGTCGACACCGAGCGTGTGCTGAACAGCTACACGGCGGGAGTGGGCCACTATGTGGACACTCAGATGCCCGGTCAGGTCGGCAACTTCGCCGTCGCCGGGCACGACTCGGGATGGGGCAACACCTTCATCGACCTCTCGAAGCTGCGCATCGGGGACCGCATCTACGTACAGACTCAGGACGGCTGGTACGCGTACACCTTCCGGAACTTCGAGTACGTGCAGCCGACCGCGGTCGGCGTGCTGCTGCCCGTGCCGCGCCAGCCGGCCGCGACCCCCGTGGAGCGGTTCATGACCATCACGACGTGCAATCCGCCCTTTCATGCCGGAGAGCGGCTGATCGCGTACAGCGTGTACCAGACGTTCGCGCCGCCGCAGGACGTTCCGAGTGAGATCGCCGCCGCGGTCGGACAGGGAGGCTGACGATGTACGGAGCCCTGTGGAGAGTTCTGCCCGGACCGTGGTGGGTGCGGCTGCTCATCCTGCTCGTGCTGGCGGCCGTGCTCCTGTTCGCCCTGGTGACCTGGGTGTTCCCCTGGGTGGATTCGCTCCTCGGTCCGCAGGAAGGTACCGTGGGGCCGTGACTCGCGTACTCGTCATCGACAACTACGACAGCTTCGTCTACACGCTGAACGGCTACCTGCGCGAACTCGGCGCCGAGACCGATGTCGTGCGCAACGACGATGTCAGCGCCGACCAGCTGGCGGGCAAGCTCGCCGAGTACGACGCCGTCCTGCTCTCTCCGGGCCCGGGAAAGCCGGCCGACGCGGGCGTGTCCGTCCCCGTCGTCGAGCAGGTGCTGACCACCGGCCAGCCGCTGCTCGGCGTGTGCCTCGGCCACCAGGCGATCGCCGAGGCGTTCGGCGGGGTGGTCACCAACGCCGAAGAGCTGATGCACGGCAAGACCTCGAAGGTCACCCACGACGACACGATCCTCTTCGACGGCGTTCCGCAGCCCTTCACGGCCACGCGCTACCACTCGCTGGCCGTCGTCGACGGCACCCTGCCCGAGGAGCTGCAGATCACCGCACGCACCGAGGGCGGCGTGATCATGGCCTTGCAGCACCGCGACGCACCGATCTATGGCGTGCAGTTCCACCCGGAGTCGGTGCTCACCGAGGGCGGCTACCGGATGCTGGGCAACTGGCTGGAGGCGTCCGGACTGGCGGGCGCAGCCGAGGCGGCCCGCTCGCTCAACCCGTTGGTCAAGCTGGGCTGAGCGCGCCGGCGTCGGATCAGCCCGAGCAGTAGGTCAGATCGACGGTCGTGCCCTGCGGCACATCACCCGGGGCGACCGACTGCGTGTGCACCATCGTCGCGCCCTTGTCCTGCGGGCACGTGGGGTCCGGCTTCGGGTTGGCGGTCAGTCCGAGCTGAGAGAGGATGCCCGTGGCGGCCTGGATGGTCTGCCCGGTGAGGTCGGTCAGCGTCACCTTGCCGCTCGATACGTGCAGGCCGATCGCGTCCCCTTCGTGCGCGGAGGCGTTGGCCGCGGGATCCGTGGAGATCACGACGTTGGCCGGCACCGTGGGTGAGTTCTCCGACGTCGTCGGACCGACGGTGAGCCCGGCCTGTTGCAGCGCTTGTGTCGCCGCATCCACCGTCATGTTGTGCACGTCCGGAACCGACACGGTCTTCTTGCCGGTAGAGACGTAGACGGTGATGGTGTCACCGGTCGCGACGACGATCCCCGCGCCGGGGTCGGTGCGGATGACCTCGCCCTGCGAGTAGGTCGGGCTGGATTCGCTCGTCTGCACCCACTTGAGCTTCATGTTCTCGAGCTCAGCCGAAGCCTTGTCGAGGGTCTGCCCGGACAGGTTGGGCACCTTGCGCGACGTCTCCGGCATGGTCGTGCTCGGCGCGAGCCGGAGCACCCAGGCGAGGACGGCCACGATGACGACCGCCATGATGGCGATGCCGGCCCAGATCCAGATGACCGGTGGGCGGCGCTGCGTGCGCGTCATCGTCTGGTCCTCGGCCAGCTGCCGGAAGGCGGCCTCCGGGCCGGACACCGAGCTCGGGGGCGCGCCGAACAGTGTCTCCGCGAGCTCGTCCTCGTGCTTGCGCTTCGGGACGCGGCCCGCGGCCGCCTCCTCGAGGTCGGCGCGGAACTCCGCGACGGTCTGGTAGCGCTCGAAGCGGTCCTTGGTGAGGGCGCGGGCGACCACGACATCCATCGCGGGGGAGATCTTGGGATTGACGGTGCTCGGCGCGACCGCGGTCTCGCTCACGTGCTGGTAGGCGACGGCGACCGGGGTGTCGCCGCGGAAGGGCGGACGTCCCGTGAGCATCTCGAAGAGCACGACGCCGGTGGAGTAGAGGTCGGTGCGGGCGTCGACGGACTCGCCCTTCGCCTGCTCGGGCGAGAAGTAGCTGGCCGTGCCGAGCACGGCGGTGGTCTGCGCGACGGTCGCCGACGAGTCGCTGATGGCGCGGGCGATGCCGAAGTCCATGACCTTCACCTGGCCGGACTTGGTGATCATCACGTTGCCGGGCTTGATGTCGCGGTGCACGACGCCGGCGCGGTGCGAGTACTCCAGCGCGGTGAGGATGCCCTCCGTGATGCGGACGGCCTCCGAGAGCTCGAGCGGGCCCTTCTTGATGAGGTCTTTCAGAAGGACGCCGTCGACGAACTCCATGACGATGAACGGGAGCTGGGCCTCGTGACCGTTCGGCTCGCGCACGGTCTCCTCGCCGGCGTCGAAGACGCGGACGATCGTCGGGTGCGTCATGCGGGCCGCGGCCTGTGCCTCCTGGCGGAAACGGGTGCGGAACGCGGGGTCGGTCGCGAGGGAGGGCTTCAGCAGCTTGATCGCCACCGTGCGGCCCAGTCGGGTGTCGGTGCCGCGGTGGACGTCCGACATACCGCCCCGGCCGATGAGTTCGCCCACCTGATATCGGCCTGCGAGCAGGCGGCTATCTGGGCTCAATGCGGACTCCTTCTGGGTGCTGACTCCGGTTAGTGTAGCGGGGCCCGGCTGGATATCCGCCCGAGGCCCCGGGCCGGGGTCACTTGTTGCCGTTGCCCCCGGTGCCCCCGGCACCCGGCGCCGGCGTGGAGGTCGAAGAGGTGACCTCGTACGGCAGTGCAGGCGACTGGCCGGACTCCACGGACTCCCCGCAGAAGATGGTGTAAGTGAGCTGGTAGGTTCCGGCCGCGCTCGGCGACCACACCATCTTGGTGTCGTTGACCGGCGTCTGCGGCTGGCCGTTCACGTAGAGGCGTCGGCCGATCAGGTTCTGCCCGGCCGGGCAGGTGGCGGAACCGAAGTTCACCGTGATCTGCGAGTTCGGCGTCCCCTGGCCCGAGGGCGGGGTGGCCGAGACGGTGTCGGTCGGCGTCGGGACCGGCGCGACGGGGCCGTAGACCTTCACCGAGATCGTCGAGCCCTTCGGCACCGGGCCGGTCGGGTTGACCGAGTAGACCTTGTTCGCCTGGTCCTGGGTCGTCGCGGCGTTGCCCTGCGAGACGTCGGCGACCATCCCGAGCTGCTGGAGCTTGTCGCGCGCCTGGTCGGCGGTCAGGCCGAGGAAGTCGCTCTCGGTGATCTGGACGGTGTTGCTCGTCGGGGTGGGCTTCGGGGACGGCGTGGTGGGCTGGCTGGTGGGCGTCACGACCGGGGACGATGTGGGCGCGACCTTGGGCTGGGCGACCAGCGTGATGATCGTGCCGATCAGCACGAGCGCGAGCAGGGCGATGAGGGCGATCAGCGGCCAGGTCCAGCGACTGCGCTTGCGCTCCTCGACAGGCTCGGTGGTCTCCTCCTCGACGACCGGCGCGACCGCGGTGGCGGGTAGGACGGTCGTGGCCTGGGTCGGCGCCACGGGCGGCTGCATGAGCACGGTGGCGGCATCCGTCGCGGCGGCTGCTCCGAGGATGGCCGGGACCGCGGCCGCAGCGGCACGCACGTCACCGCGGCGCAGAGCCTGGGCGGCGCGCGCGAGGTGTGCGGCGGAGGAGGGACGGTCCGCGGGGTTCTTGGCGATGCAGGCGAAGACGAGATTGCGGACAGGCTCCGCCACCGTGGCGGGGAGCTCCGGCGGCGCCTCGTTGATCTGCGCCATCGCGATGGCCACCTGCGACTCACCGGTGAATGGACGGCGGCCTGCGAGGCACTCGTACGCGACGATGCCGAGCGAGTAGATGTCCGTCGTCGGGGACGCCGGGTGACCGGACGCCTGTTCGGGCGACAGGTACTGCACCGTACCCATGACCTGACCGGTGGCGGTCAGCGGCACCTGGTCCGCGATGCGGGCGATGCCGAAGTCGGTGATCTTCACCCGGCCGTCCGGGGTGATCAGCAGGTTGCCGGGCTTGATGTCGCGGTGCACCAGGCCGGCCGCGTGCGCGGCGTGGAGCGCGGCGGCGGTCTGCGCCACGATGTCGAGCGTCCGGTCGGTGCTGAGGACGTGCTCGCGCTCCAGGATGCTCGACAGGGCCTCGCCGGGGACGAGCTCCATGACGAGGTAGGCGCTGCCGTCCTCCTCGCCGTAGTCGTAGACGTTGGCGATGCCCTCGTGGTTGACGAGAGCGGCGTGGCGGGCCTCCGCGCGGAAGCGCTCGAGGAAGCCGGGATCGCCGAGGTACTCGTCCTTCAGGATCTTGATGGCGACGGTGCGACCGATGACGAGGTCCGTGGCCTGCCACACTTCGCCCATGCCGCCGATCGCGATCCGCGACTGCAGCTCGTAACGTCCCCCGAAGGTGAGCCCTGCTGTGGGTCTCATTTATTCAGCACCGCCTCTAGTACTTTCCTCGCGATCGGAGCGGCAAGGGAGTTCCCCGTGCCGTTCTGACCCTGTCCACCGCCATTTTCGACAACTACAGCCACAGCGAACTCGGGGTCGTTCGCCGGCGCGAAACCGGTGAACCACAGCGTGTAGGGATCGTTCTCCCCGTTCTGCGCCGTGCCCGTCTTACCGCCGACCTGGACCCCGTCTATTCTTGCATTGCTCGCCACGCCGTGATCGACGCCGTCCACCATCATCTGCTTGATGGTGTCCGCATTCTGCTGGGTCAGCGGACGCGAGAACTCCTTCGGCTGGAAGCTCTCCTCGGTCTGCAGATCGGCCGACCGTATGGAGTCCACCAGGTTGGGCGTCATCAGCGTGCCGCCGTTGGCGATCGCCGCCGACACCATCGCCATCTGCAGCGGCGTGGCGCGGTCGTCCATCTGCCCGAACGACCCGAGGGCCCGCTCCGCCGGGTCGGTGTAGAGGGGGTAGATGCTCTTCTCGACCGGGATCGGGATGCTCAGCGACTGGTTGAATCCGAACTTGTCCGCCTGGTCCTTGATCACCTCGGGCTTCAGCTCCATGCCGAGCTCGGCGAACGGGATGTTGCAGGAGAGGATCTGCGCGGTGGCGATCGACACGGTGGCGCCGGGTCCGCAGGTGGTGAGCGAGTCGTTCTTGACGACGGTGCCGGAGCCGGGGAGCGGCAGGGACGCGGGGTTCGGGAGCTGGCTGTCCTTGGTGTACTGGCCGGTTCCGAAGGCGGAGGCGCTCATCACGGGCTTGAAAGTGGACCCGGGCGGGTTCAGGTTGCCGCCGATCGTGCGGTTGATCAGCGGATCCCCAGGGGCCGCGAGCAACTGCTGATAGGCCGCGTCGACCGCCTTGCCGTCGTGGGAGGCGAGCACGTTCGGGTCGTAGGTGGGCTTGGACACCATGGCGAGGATCTTGCCGGTCTTGGGCTGCAGGAGGACCACGGCCCCCTGCTTGTCGCCCAGCGCATCCCACGCCGCCTGCTGCGCCACCGGGTCGATCGTCGTCTCGACGGCTGCGCCCTGCGGGTTCTTGCCGGTCAGGATGGCGTTCACCCGGTCGAAGAACTGCGAGTTGGCGGAGCCGCTCAGCTTGGCGTTGAGCGCGCCCTCGAGGCCGGTCGGCTCCCCGTTGATCGGGAAGAAGCCGGTGACGGCGGAGTAGAGCGGACCGTTGCTGTAGACGCGCTGCCACTTGTAGACGTCGTTCGACGGCACCGACTGGGCGATGGGCTGGCCCTGGACGAGGATGGCGCCGCGCTGCGCGGAGTAGCTGTCGTTGAGGGCGCGGGTGTTGCGGGCATCCGTGTTCAGCGTGTCCGCCTGGAACACCTGCAGGATGGACGTCGAGACCAGCAGGGCCAGGAACATCCCGAGCACGATCGTGCTCACGCGCTTGATCTCACGGTTCATGTCAGCTCACCACCAGCCGGGGTTGATTGCGGACGGTGTCGGACAGCCGCAGCAGCAGCGCCACGATGATCCAGTTGGCGACGAGGGACGAACCGCCCGACGCGAGGAACGGCGTGGTGAGCCCGGTCAGCGGGATGACGCGCGTCACGCCGCCGATCACGATGAAGCACTGCAGGGCGACCGTGAACGAGAGTCCGACGGCGAGCAGCTTGCCGAAGTCGTCCTGTCCGGCGAAGCCGATGCGGAGCCCGCGCGCGACGAAGACCAGGTAGAGCGCGAACAGCGCGAAGAGGCCCGCGAGACCGAGCTCTTCTCCGAGACTCGCGATGATGTAGTCGCTCTGCGAGACCGGGGTGACCCACGGCTGACCCTGCCCGAGGCCGGTTCCGATGAGGCCGCCGTGGGCGAGCCCGAACAGCCCCTGCACGAGCTGGAAGCTGCCGCCCTGCGCGTCGTAGACGTTCTGCGAGAACGGGGTCAGCCAGTTGGCGAAGCGGTCGTGCACGTACGGGAGCAGCTGGCTCGCGGCGATCGCGCCCCCGACGATGAGGAGCAGTCCGAGGATGACCCAGCTGATGCGCGCGGTGGCCACGTAGAGCATCACGAGGAACAGACCGAAGATGAGCAGACCGGTGCCGAGGTCGCGCTGGAAGACGATCACGGCCATGGCCATCAGCCAGACCACGAGGAGCGGGCCGAGGTCGCGGGCGCGCGGGAAGCGGATCCCCAAGAACTTCTTGCCGACCGTCGACAGCGAGTCGCGCGCCTGCACCAGGTAGCCGGCGAAGAAGATCGCGAGGCAGATCTTGGCGATCTCGCCGGGCTGGAAGCTGAACGGTCCGATGCCGATCCAGACCCGAGCGCCGTAGATCTCGCGCCCGATGCCGGGGAGCATCGGGAGGAGCAGCAGCACGAGCGCGGCGAACCCGAAGAGATAGGTGTAGCGCTGCAGGATGCGGTGGTTGCGGATGAGCACCACCACCAGGATCGCGCAGATGATCGCGATGGCGCTCCACACGATCTGCTTGACCCCGGCGCTGTCCCAGCCGGCGTCCTTGTAGTGGATGTCGATGCGGTAGATCTCGGCGATCCCGATACCGGTCAGAAGCGTCGCGATCGGCAGCAGGAACGGGTCCGCCTGGGGCGCCACGAACCGGAGCGCGATATGCATGCCGAGCACCAGCGCCGAAAGTCCCGCTCCCAGGTAGACGAGCGTCAGGTCGACGTGCCCGAGGGCGCCCAGCTGCACCAGGACGACGGCTGCCGCATTGATGGCGCAGGCGATCAGGAGGAGGAACAGCTCGCGGTTGCGAAGCTTCGCCGGGAGGCGCAGCCGTTTCACCGGCCCGGTGAGGTTCCGGGGCGGACGGGCCTGCTCGCGCGCGGCGGTGCTACTGTCTGCCGGCATCGCTCAGCTGCTCCACGATCGTCTGGGCCGCACGCAGGTCGTCGGCGTTGATGGTCTGCTCGACCTGCTGCTTGTCGTACTCGGGGAGGTCGTCGACGACGACGTCCGACTCCTGGTAGAGGTGCGAGAGGCTGATCGGTCCGATGCCCTGCTGCACGCCCTGGTAGATGGCCACCTTGCCGTCGGGCGCCGCTCCTATGTAGTAGCGGGACTGGGTCCACTGGTAGCCGAGCACGATGGCGAGCACGATCGCCACCACAAGCATGATCAGACCGACCATCCAGGTGATCCGGCGACGCCGGGCGCGGCGCGCATCCTCCTCGATCAGCTCGTCGAGGTAGTCCTCGGACTGCGGCTCGAAGTGCGTCGGCCCGGTGGCCGGGCGGATGGGGTGCAAGCGGAGGCCCGGAAGGCGCGCGGCGCGGGTGGTCGGCTTCGGCTCGGCGCCGAACTGCAGGGGAGACGCGGCCGAGCCGACGGTGACGGGCTCCTTGACGACGTCACCGCGGGCGGTGTCGCCGATGTCGAGGACGATCGCGGTGACGTTGTCGGGCGCTCCGGCGTCGAGGCTCTGCTTGAGCAGCCGCTCCGCCACCTGCTTGGGCCCGTCCTTCGACGAGAGGGCGGCCAGCATGTCGTCGTGCTTGACCACACCGCTCAGGCCGTCGGAGCAGATGAGCCAGCGGTCGCCCGGACGGGTGTCCAGCGTCCACGTGTCGATCTCGGGGGACGCGTCCACATCCCCCAGCACCCGCATCAGCACCGAGCGGCGGGGGTGGACCATCGCCTCCTCCTCGGTGATGCGGCCGCTGTCCACCAGCCGCTGCACGAACGTGTGGTCGGTGGAGACCTGCTTGAGCTCGCCGTCGCGGAGGAGGTAAATGCGGGAGTCGCCGATGTGGGCGAAGGCGATCTGGTCGCCGACGCGCACCATCGCGCTCACCGTGGTGCCCATCCCGGTCAGTTCGGGATGCTCGAAAACGGTCTCCGCGAGCAGCGAGTTGGCGGCGATCAGCGACGACTGCAGAGCGAACTCCGCCTCGGCGGGCGTCTCGTACTCGCGGTCGGCCTCACGGATCCGGGTGACGGCGATGGCGGATGCGACGTCGCCGCCCGCGTGTCCGCCCATGCCGTCGGCGACGACGAACAGCTGGCGTCCGGCGTATCCGGAGTCCTGGTTGTTCGAGCGGATCTTCCCGACGTGGGAGATCGCCGCCGCCTTGTTCGCCGCCACGATTACCGCCGCAGCTCGAACGTGGTCGTACCGATCTTGATCGGCGTGTCGAGCGGGACCTGGGTCGGGACCGTCACGCGGCGGCCGTCGAGGAACGTGCCGTTCGTGGAATCGAGATCCTGGATCATCCACTCGTCGTTCCAGAGGAGCAGGCGGGCGTGGTGGGTGGAGGTGTAG
Organism: Leifsonia sp. 22587; assembly: GCF_052044215.1. Lineage (NCBI taxonomy): Bacteria > Bacillati > Actinomycetota > Actinomycetes > Micrococcales > Microbacteriaceae > Leifsonia > Leifsonia sp. 22587. The sequence goes on along the minus strand of NZ_JBQENB010000003.1, from coordinate 259,974 downwards.
TCGTCACGGATGACGAGGTTGGAGTCGCTGGAGCGACCGATCGTGATGGGGTCGCGGCCGAGCGGCAGCTCGGTGCCGGCGCGCGGACCCGAGGTGATCACCAGCCGGCGCGTGGTCTGAACGCTGGCGTTCGTCTGGCCGCCGGCGCGGTTGGCGCCCGACGGCAGAGTGGAGACCGGTGCGGCCTTCATGACCGGTTCGGTCGGACCGGCCGGGACCGGCACGGCGGCGGGTGCGGGCGCGGAAGACGCCGCCGGGAACGGGGAGGCGGGAGCCGCGGCCGCACGGGACTCGGGCAGCTTGCGGACGCGCTGGCCGAACAGGTCGGTCCGCAGGGCGTAGACGATCCCGAAGACGAACAGCCACAGCAGCAGGAGGAAGCCGAACCGCAGCACCAGCAGGGTCAGCTCACTGGGGTTCACGAAGGACTCCAGAAGTTGCCGACATCGTGGCGCCGCGTCGCGTCGTCGGCGCGGCCGCGCTGAGTGGGAGCGGCCTGGGGGAGCACGCGGAAGACGATCCGCGTGCGGCCCAGCGTGATGACGGACTCCGGCTCGAGGATCGCCTTGCGGAGCGGCTCGCCGTCGAGCTTCGTTCCGTTGGTCGAGCCGAGATCCTCGACCTGCGCCCGGTGGCCGTCCCAGGCGATCATGACGTGGCGGCGGGAGATGCCGGTGTCGTTCACGGTGATGTCGGCGTCGGTGCCCCGGCCGATCACGGTGCGCGAGTGCGCGAGCGGGTGGTGCACGCCGTCGATGTCGAGCACGGGCGTCCAGGCGACGTCGCCCTTCACGTTCTCCGACTCCACCTGGAGCATCCCCACCGACAACTCGGCGTCCTGCTCCAGCTCGATCGAGATGCCCCCGGCGAACTGGTAGTGCTGGGCGGCCGCGTGCTTCTGCACGAAGTCGATCAGCTCGTCGGTAAGCGCGGCGCCCATCGAACGCATCCGCGTGAAGTCGGCGTCCGACATCCGCAGCACGAAGCGATTGGGAGCGAGCACGCGGTCGCGCGCGACCACAGCTGCTTTGGTGTCGAGCTCCTTGCGGAGAGCGCTGGTGAGCTCGACCGGCTGCAGCCCGGAGCGGAAGGTCTTCGCGAACGCGCCGTTGACGGCGCGCTCGAGCCCCCGCTCGAAGTTGTCCAGAATGCCCACAGTCTCCCGCTCCCGGCTCGATGACTACATGCATGTTAGTCGGAACCCTGGGAAAGCCACTGGCTATCGGGTGAAGATCAGCCGACCGGAGGATGCCCGGATTCGTGAACGATCCGCGCGTCGTGTTAGAGTTCCTGGGTTCGCGCGAGTGGCGGAATTGGCAGACGCGCTGGCTTCAGGTGCCAGTGCCCGCAAGGGCGTGGGGGTTCAAGTCCCCCCTCGCGCACGGACGTGAAGGCCCCCGGGAGACCGGGGGCCTTTCGCATTTCCGGAGGCTTGTTCGCAGCTGGGAACCGCGACGGATGCGAGCGGGATATCCACTCGGCGTCACGAAACGGGCGATATGCATTCTTAACAGGATGTGAGTTCCTCTTCCGCACTGTCGGCGGCCGCGTACCTGGGCATCCGGCGCAAGGCCCATGCCGCCGCTCTCGAGATGGCCGCCCGGGTTTCCGCCGCCGGCGTGCGGCCCACCGCCGAGCGCATGGAGCGCTGGTCGGAGGCGTTCGCGGCGCACTTCGCGGAGGCGGACCACCGGGTTCCCGATCCCAAGCCGCCGCGGGTGCGGCGAACGCGGGTCTCGCCACCGGTGTTCGCCGTGCGCCTGGAGGACGACTCCTGGTGGTGACGAACGGCCGCGATAGGGCGTAGATCACCGAATGAAATGCATGCCGGGACCCGGAACGTCCTCAGGCCGCCGCCGATCCGTCTTCATGTGTGAGACCTCGCGCCGCACCGCGCGGACGGAAAGGAAGCACACAGCACATGAGCGCACACACGCGACACCGGGGGCTCTCGGCCCTCGCAGTCGGCACGGCGTTGTCGTTGGGAGCGCTGGGCGCCCTGTCGACCAGCGTCGCAGCGAACGCCGCATCGATCGACACGTCCCAGCAGGGGCGGATCATCATCCACAAGTACGAGAACCCGGGCAACGGCGACCAGAACCCGGCGGGCACGGGCACCGACCCGACCACTGCGCCCGTCGCCGGCGTGGTGTTCGAGTACTGCACGGTGGGCGGGATCGACCTGTTCGACGGCACCAACCGGGGCTGGGACGCGGTCAACGCCATCACCGCGACGGCTAAGCAGGCCGCGGCCGCGCAAGGCGTGACCCAGCTCGGCTCGTACGCGCTGAGCAACTGCACCCTGCTGCCCGCCACGGATGCGTCGGGCCTCGCGACATCGGCCAAGCTTCCGCTCGGCGTGTACTTCGTCCGGGAGGTGTCGACGCCCAGCAACGTCGTCGCGCCCGCGGCGCCGTTCATCGTGACGCTCCCGACGCCGGCCGACCACGAGAAGCTCGACGGCGACTGGGTGTACGACGTCAACCTGTACCCGAAGAACACGGTCGCCCAGGGACCGGCGAAGAACGTCGTCGATCAGCCGGGCAACGGTGTGATCCTCGGTGCGCCGGTCACCTATCAGGTGACCCAGCTGATCCCGGCTCTGGCGCCCGGGCAGACGTACGACAGCTTCGTGCTGTCGGACACGCTCGATCCGAAGCTGAGCCCAGCGGCCGCCGTCCCGGTCACCGTCGTGGCGGGGACGACGACCTTCGTGGTGGGCACGGACTACGACGCCGCATGGACGGGTCAGAAGCTGACGGTGACCTTCACCGCCGCGGGACGGGCGAAGCTCCGAGCCGGCATGAACGTGGTGCTTACCTTCGAGGCGACCGTCACCGCCCCCGGGGCGATCGAGAACCAGGCGTTCGTCGACCTCAACGACCTGAGCCTGACCCCCGGGACGCCGAACGGGACGGACGGCTCGCCGTCCTCCACGGTCGTCACCCGCTGGGGCGATCTGACCGTCCAGAAGGTGAATCAGGCGAAGAACAGCGACGGCCTGAGCGGCGCGAAGTTCCGCGTCTACATGGGCACCACCGACCAGCAGTCGTCGTGCACGGCGGACATCACGGGACTTCAGCAGGTCACGACGGCAGGTACGAACACGCCGTACGTCGCGACCTCCGACGGCTCAGGGACGATCGTGATCCCCGGACTCTGGGTCGGAGACACGGAGAAGACCGTCGCGGCCGACGGCACGGTGAGTGACACGACCGTCGCCGGGCACGACCTGCAGCAGCGCTGCTATGTGCTCGAGGAGATCGCCGCGCCGAACGGGTTCGTGCTGCCCTCGGGCGCCGCCGCGCTTACGCCCGTGATGGTGAAGGCGGGCGCCAACGGCACCGTGCCGCTGGTCAAGATCCAGAACACGCAGCAGGGAGTGCCGCAGCTGCCGTTCACGGGATCGAGCATCCAGCTCGCCATGACCATCGGCGGGATCGCGCTGCTCGTGGTGGCACTCGGTGGTGTGCTCGTCGTCCGCCGTCGCAACACCCGCCGCGAGGGCGCGTGATCGGCGTCGCGAGGACGCACGAGGATGCGGCCGACAGTGGGGCGGTACGCCGGACCGCGACGGCAATGGCGACCGGGCTGGCTGCTCATCCTGACGATCGTCGTCGCCGCCATCGGAGCGACGATCCTGGCCTACTCTCCCGCGGCGAGCTGGCTGGCCTCCTACAACCAGTCGCTGGTGGTGAGCAGGTACAACCAGTCCATCGCGAAGGTGAAGCCGCGCGCGTCAGAGCAGCTCGCGGAGGCCCGGCGCTACAACTCCGACCTGTCGGCCGGAGCGGTGCTGGGGCGCAACACCAGGGTCCCCACGGGCAGCGGGAGCAACGCAGGGAAGGTCTACGACTACTGGAGGCTGCTGAACACGCCGAACGGCACGATGTCGCGCATCCAGATCCCGAAGATCGGGGTCGACCTGCCGATCTACCACGGCACGAGCGACGCCAGCCTGCTGAGAGGGGCCGGTCACCTGCAGGGCACCTCGCTGCCGGTCGGCGGGACGAGCACGCACGCCGTCATCACCGCCCACCGCGGGCTGGCGGAGGCGACCATGTTCACCGAGCTGGACAAGCTCCGACTCGGCGACAGAATCATCCTCACGACCTTCGGGCGCGTGCTCGCCTACCGGGTGATCAGCACCCGGGTGGTCGCGCCGGAAGACACCACGACCCTGCGGCAGAGGACGGGGGAGGATCTGGTCACGCTCGTCACCTGTACGCCGCTCGGGATCAACAGCCATCGCATCCTGGTCACGGGTCGCCGTGTCCTGCCCACGCCTGCCGAGGACGTCCGGACGGCGAAGGGGAGCGGGGCCGCCCTGGGATTCCCGTGGTGGGCCGTTATGTACGGCGGCGCCCTGATCCTGATCGGGTTGTACGGGCGGTGGGCCGGACTCGCGGCACCGGTCGTCGCACACCATGCGGCCGGCGAGCGGACTCGACGGAGCGGGCGTCGACGCGGCGGCTGACGGGATGCGCTCGGGACCCCTGACCGCCGCGGCGGACGGGCCACTATCCTGTGCCTGGACGGCGCCCCGCATCGTCGGGCGCCGCACGGGATGCGGGAGGCCGTGTGCGCGTGTGGCAGTGGCTGGCTCGGCACGATCCGGGCTACAGCGCGCTGCGACGCGCCGGACGCGCCGCGATCGTCATGCCGCTGCTGTTCGCCTTCGCCAGCGGGGTGATCCGCAATCCGGACGTCGCCATCTTCTCGGCGTTCGGGTCGTTCGCGATGCTGCTGTTCGTCGACTTCGGTGGGCCGCTCCGCGAGCGGGCTCAAGCGCTGGCGGCGCTCGCCGTGGCCGGTGCGGTGCTCGTGTGCCTCGGGACGCTGACCTCCCAGCCGGCGTGGCTGTCCGCGCTCGCGATGGCGGTGGTCGCGCTGGCCGTGCTCTTCGCGGGGGCCGTGAGCTCGGTGACGGCGTCGGCGAGCACCGCGCTGCTGCTCGCGTTCGTGCTTCCGGTGACCCTGCCGGGCACTGTGGCGTCCCTCGGGCCGCGCCTGCTCGGCTGGGGGATGGCGGCGGTCGTCTGCATCGTCGCGGTCACGGTCCTCTGGCCGGCACCGTCCCGCGAACCGCTGCGAGGACCGGCGGTGGAGGCGCTCCGGGCGCTGAGCGCACGGCTGCGGGCGGAGTCCGCCTACATGCTCGGGATGCGCGAGGCATTGGCGGGGCGGGACGAGACGGAGGACGGTTCCCTCCTCGCCGAGCGGGATCGCGCGGTCGTCGCGGCCGGTGCCGCGGTCGGAGCGCTGCACGAGTCGTTCCTCGCCACTCCGTATCGGCCGACCAGCCTCAGCACCCCGGCGCGGACGATCGTCCGGCTCGTCGACGAACTGAACTGGCTCGACACCGTCATGGCCCAGTACGACCGGTACGCCCGCCCGCTGGCCGCCTCCGACCCCACGCATGACGCGGCGGGGGCGCTGAAGGCAGCAGCGGCGGACGTGCTCGACGAGGGTGCGTTCGCGCTGGCGCAACACGGCGCCGACCCGTCCGACCTGGAGGACGCGCTCCGTCGCCTCTCCGACGCGCGGCGGGCGGTGGAGGCCGCGATGCTCGCCCAGCCGGCCCCGGCACCCACACCGGGCGGCGCGGTGGATGAGGTGGTCACCACACTCGACCCGGGCTTCCGGGCACAGGAGCTCGCCTATGCGGTCGCGACGGTCGGCGGCAACATCGCTCTCACCGCGCGCGCCGAGCGCCGCACCTGGTGGCAGCGGCTGCTCGGGCGTCAGCCCGGCGACCTCAGCGGCCCGGTCGCCGCGGCCGCCGAACGCGCCAGCGGGTACATCGGCTGGAACTCGGTCTGGCTGCGGAACAGCATCCGCGGGGCCATCGCCCTGGGGCTGGCGGTGCTGCTCGCGAAGCTGACGGGGGTCGAGCACTCGTTCTGGGTGGTGCTCGGCACCCTGTCCGTGCTGCGGTCCAACGCCCTGAGCACCGGCCAGACCGTCCTGCGCGGGGTGCTCGGCACCGTGCTCGGGGTCGTGCTGGGCGCTGCGGCGCTCTTCGTGATCGGCGGCAACCCGGTCGCGCTGTGGATCGTGCTGCCGCTCGGCATCCTCGTCGCCGGCGTCGCCCCGGCGGCGATCTCGTTCGCGGCGGGTCAGGCGGCGTTCACGGTCGTGCTCGTGCTCCTCTTCAACATCATCGCTCCGACCGGGTGGACGGTCGGCCTGATCCGCATCGAGGACATCGCGCTCGGGTGTGCGGTCAGCCTCCTCGTCGGTGTGCTGTTCTGGCCGAGGGGCGCCGCGGCGTCCTTGCGACGTGCGCTGTCCGACGCGTACTCGGAGGGCATCGGCTATCTGAGCGCCGCCGTCGCGGCGGGCGCGGGACCACGCGGCGGTGCGACCATACCGGTCGATGCACACGCTCAGTCGCTCCGCGCGGCGGCGGCGTCACGTCGGCTGGACGACGCCTTCCGCACCTACCTCGCCGAGCGGGGCACGAAGCGCCTCCCTCTGGCGGAGGTGTCCGCCTCCGTCACCGGGGTGGCGGGCGTCCGGCTGGCGAGCGACGCCATCCTGGAACTGTGGCGCGGACAGCCTCCCGTCGACCCGCACACGGCGGAGGCGCGCGAAGCGCTCAACGACGCCCTCGACCGCCTGGAGAGCTGGTACCGCGAGCTGGCGGCGCGACTTCTCGCACGCGGACCGTTGCCGGAACCGGTCCCCAGCGACCCGACCATGGTGGCGCGTCTTGCGGGAGCCGTGCTCGAGAGCCAGGCCCACTCGGCGGACATGCACGACAGCGCAACGGCGGTCCGCCTCATCTGGACGGCGGACTACCTGGAGGTGGTGAGCCGCCTCGAGACGGTGATCGTCGCCCCGGTGCAGACGCTGCGAGACGCGGTCACGCCCTGAGCCGGGGGCGGAGCGGTTCTCACGAGCGCCGCGGCAGCCGCACGGTGACGACCGCACCTCCGCCCGCACGGTTGGACGCATCCACCGTGCCGTGATGACGGGTCACCACCTCGGCCACCAGCGCGAGCCCGAGACCGTAGTGCCGGGCACGATCGTCGCCGGGCTGCGCGTCCCGGGCGGTCGCGAACCGTTCGAACGCGCGGTCCTCGACGCCCGCCGAGAAGCCCGGTCCGTCGTCCTCGACCGTCAGCACGACGCGGTCGCGGGCGACGGCGACCGAGACGCGGACCTCCGATCGCGCGTGGTCCAGTGCATTGTCGACCAGCGCCACGATCATCCGCCGCAGGGAGACGGGGGCGCCGGTCACCATCGCGTCCGGCGCCGCATCGACCGAGATGGTCAGGCCGCGCTCCTCCGCCCGGCCGTCGGCCGAGCGGGCGACGGCGGCTGCGAGCTCGCGGAGGTCGACGCCCTCGCTCTCCGCCGTCTGGCGCGGGTCGGCCGCCGTGAGCAGGTCCTGCACGATCTCGGTGAGCGCCCGGCTGTCGTCGACGATCTCGTCCAGTCCCGTCCGCACCTCGTCGTCGCCGGTGTCCGAGGATCCCGCGGTTCCCGCGGCGACGTGCCGCCGCAGCAGCTGTGCGCGGGTGCTCAGCAGGGTGAGCGGCGTTCGCAGCTCGTGCCCGGCATCCGCCACGAAGCGCCGCTGCAGCGCGAGCGCCTCGGCCAGCGGTCGCATCGAGCGGCGGGCGATCACGAGTCCGATGGCCGCCGCCGCGACGGTGGCGATCAGACCGGAGGCGACGAGCGCCACGACCAGCCGGTTGAGCTCCTCCTCCTGCTCGGCGAGGCTGTACGCGATCTGCACGACCTTGCCATGCCGCACATCCGTCTCGGTGAGATAGCGCTGGCCGCCCGCCTCCACGACGCCGGACTGCGATCCGCCGTGGGCGATGACCTCCTGGATCGCCTTCTCGTCGGGCAGCCCCTCCGGCATGTCGGGCGAGCTGTCGCGTCCACCGGGCATCACCACGGTGACGAGGAGGCTGCGCGGGGCGTCGTGCACCGAGTCGACCATCGACGCGTCCGACAACGTCTTCTGTGCGGACTCCGCCTGCCCGGCCGACACCACCGTGTACACGACGGCGCCGAGCGCGATGAAGAGGCCGAGGATGATCAGCGCGAACTGGGCGGCGAGCCGGAGAGAGGCGGAGCGCAGCTCCTGTTCGTCGGCGGTCCTCACAGCGACCCCATCCGGTAGCCGACGCCGCGCACCGTCTCGATGAGCGTGCGGCCGAACTTGCGGCGCAGGTGGTGGACGTACGTGTCCACCACTCCGGGATCGTCGGCGTCGGCGAAGACCTCGTCGAGCAGGACCGCGCGCGAGAAGACCTGCCCAGGGCGGCGGGCGAGCCGCTCCAGCAGGGCGGACTCGCGCTCGGAGAGCACCGTGCGTCGTCCGTCGTCGACCGTGACCGTCCTGCTGTCGGTGTCGAGCCGTCCACCGGGGAAGCGGACGGTCGGCACCACCGAGGATGCGCGCCGGTTCAGCGCGCGGACGCGGGCGACGAGCTCGTCGATGTCGAAGGGCTTTGCCAGATAGTCCTCGGCGCCGGCGTTGAGTCCGTCGACCCGGTCGGGCGCCGTGCCGAGAGCGGAGAGGACGAGGATGGGCGTGGTGACGCCGTTCTCGCGCAGCCGTCGCAGCACATCCAGGCCCTCGATCGCCGGCAACCCGCGGTCGAGGACGATCACGGCGAAGTCGCCGGTCAGCCCGAGGTGCAGGGCGCGCTGCCCGTCGCGCGCGACCTCGACGTCGAACCCCTCCGAGCGGAGCAGCGTGTCCAGCATCCCGGCCAGGCGGCTGTCGTCCTCGGCGATGAGCACGCGCGCCGTGTCCGTCATGTCCGCAGTATAGGAGCCGAGGCCGGGCGCGGCCGGGGGTGCGGAGCCGTTCATCCGGCGGCCGCGGGACGGGCGAAAGGGAGCTCGCCGACGCCCAGGATGCGGCCTGCCGCATCCATCGCCAGCACGCCCCGCGCTCCCTGCTCGATGGCCCAGTGGAGGCCGTCGGCACCGAGGGCGAAGACGGCGGTCGCGAGCACGTCGGCCGTGGTCAGGTCGTCGGCGATCACGGTGGCGCTCAGCAGACCGCCGGCGGGGGAGTCGTCGCGGCCGTCGACGATGTGGGATCCGCGCTCGTAGGCGCCGGACGTCGCCACGGCGCCGTCGGTGAGGGCGAGCACGGCGAGCATCGCCGCCGGATCGTGGGGCGACCGGATGCCGACGTTCCACAGTGCGCCGTCGCCCGGGCTTCCGGCGACCACGACGTCGCCGCCCGCGTTGAGGCAGTAGTCGCGGAGGTCGTCCGCCGCCAGTTCCCGTGCCGCGCGTGCCGCCGCCCAGCCCTTCACGACGCCGTCGAGATCCCACGTGCCGTCGGGCCGGCGGATGCGGAAGGCGCCCCCGGATGCGTGCGCGGCCGCCTCGCCGACCGCGACCACTTCGCGGAAGTCGTCGCTCTGCGCGACGTGCTCGCCGGCGTTGGCACGGCTCAGCTCGCTGCTCGGCAGGTAGGGGCTGAAGCGGCGGTCGGCCGCCCGCAGCACGGCGAACGCCCGCTCGGCCGCGGGCGCCGCATCCCTGTCGTCCCGGATGTCGATGGACATCGGGATGCCCATCACCGTCTCCCGGAACCTCACCGCTGGTCGATCGCCGACTGGACGGACTGGATGTAGCCCTCGGAGGTGTAGGTCGCTCCCGAGACGGTGTCGATGTTCGCCGACTGCGACGACAGCACCTCCTGCTCGAGGATCGGCAGCGCCTGCGAGTTGATCTCGACGTCCCGCCCGTCGCGGTCGGGGGACTGGATGGTGTCGACGGCGGTGATCGTGCTGCCGGAGAAGGTGACCTTCACCTGCACGGCGCCGTAGCGCGTCTCTACTGCGGAACCGGTGATGACCGTGGTCGAGGAGGACTGCGTCGGGCTCGGCGTCGCCGACGGGGTGCTGGACGCGGCGTCCGACGACCCGGACGTGGTGCTCGAGCCGCCGCCCGCGCTCCCGCTGGAGCCGGTGGCGCTCGACGTGGTGGTGGACGCCGCCGTCGGCGTCGTCGCGTCTTCGCCGATCCCGTAGAGCTTCAGGCCGACGGTCGCGCCCATCACGACGAGGATGGTGGTGAAGAGGACGGTTCCCCGCCAGGATGTGCTGCTCATGACATGCTCAGTTCTTCTCGGTGGATGAAGCGCTTCGGCATCCGGAGCGCGCGGAGGGACGACTCGGCCCGTTCGCCCATCCCCTCGGGGCCGCAGATGAAGGCCTCCCAGTCGTGGGCATCCGGGATGAGGTGGCGGAGGGGCTCGACGTCGAGCGGGTCGTAGCCGAGCTCGGAGCGCCGCCCGACCAACGGGATGACGGTGACGCCCGGCATGGCCTGCAGTTCGCCGAGGAGGGCCAGGTGCCGCGCCGAGCGGGCGCGGTAGAGGACGACCGGTTGCGCGCCGCGCCGGACGAGCTCCTCGGCGAGGGCGCGGATCGGCCCGATTCCGGCGCCGCCGGCGATGAGCAGGATGCGCGCACGGCTGGCACGGTCGGCGGTGAACCGGCCGAAGGGTCCCTCGGCGAATACCAGCGAGCCGGGCTTGAGAGCCGGCAGACGCGTGGAGTGGTCTCCGATCGCCCCGACCGTGATGCGCAGGTAGCCGTCGGCCGGGACGGCCGACACGGAGTACGGGTGCGCGGACCCGAGGTGGCCGCGGCTGAGGAAGCGGAAGAGGAGGAAGTTGCCGGCGCGGACGCCCAGCTGCTCCACGCGCGGTCCGGTGAGCCAGACGCTGTTCACGCCCTCGCTCTCGAGGACGACCGCGACCACCCGCATCCGGCCCTTCCACGCATCCATCGTCGGCAGGATGAACCGCCACGTCAGCACCGCGGCGGCCGTGCCGAGGTAGAGCGCGATCCACAGGATGCGGTTGATCGGCTGCGCGACGAAGTGGGCGCCGCCGCTCAACTGGTGGAAGAACGTGAGGAAGATCGAGACGTAGGTCGTGACGTGCAGCCAGTACCAGACCTCGTACGACAGCTTCGTGCGGATCAGCCGGGCGCTGCTCAGGCCGACCACAAGGAAGGCGATGGTGCCGATCAGCGCCGTCAGCATGTCGGGGTAGTTCTGCAGGATGCTGACGAACTCCGTCCACGGCGGGTTCGTGTCGACGAGTTCGCCGCCGAACACTAGGAACAGCACGTGCACGACGATCAGGAACAGCACGGATGCGCCGAGGGAGCGGTGCCAGGAGACGAGCTTGTCGAGGCCGACCGCCCGCTCGAACCACGGCACCCGGGCGATCAGCAGCACCTGCGCGCAGACCAGGAACCCGCCGACCATGCCCGCCAGTTCGCCGATCGACGTGAGGGCGTTCGCGGGAGTAGCGGAGAAGCCCGCGGGGACGGTGAGCCACCACATCCCAAGCACGACCACGACGCCGAGCACGAGAGCCGCGCGGACGGTGCGTGCGCCGGCCTGCGACGACCCTCCGCGCGACCGGGGCCGGGGGCGGGAGGGCGCCTGCGGGAAGGGTGCCGCGGCGGTCGACGTGTGATCCATGTCTCCCAGGATGGCGGCGCATTCTTTCGGGATTCTTACGTGCGCTGTGCGGACGCTGATGGCTTGTTATGTGCTTGCCCTGACGCGCGCACGCCCTTCACCCCTCGCGCCGCACCTGCGATGCTGGGGGGAGTCGGAAGGAGACGGCCGTGGACGACAACGCGTTCTTCGAGCGGGCCATCCTCGCGTCGGCGGCCGAGCCGGACGACGAGGATGCGGTGCGGCAGCTGCGCGAGCTGTTGACACCGGAAGAGCTGGCCGCCTGGGAGTCGTACAAGGCGTCGGAACCGCGGATCACGGTGCCGGTGGAGCACGACGACGAGAACGACCGGTACGTCGCCGAGTGGGGCGAGTTCGGCATCCAGGGCACGTCTCCCGCGTCGTACGAAGCGGCACTCGACGCGTTGGCCGCGCACGTGCGGGCGTGGGCCGGCGATGTCCGGGATGCGGGACCGCGGCTCGGCACGACGGCCGAGCTGCGTTCGCTGGTCGACGAGCTGGACGAGCTCGACGACGAGGCGCTCCGCACCTTCCTGCTCGTCCGGGTGTCGTTCGACCGCGGCGGGCTCACCTTCGGCCTGGCGGAGTTCGTCGAGGAGGACGGCTCGACGACGCAGCGGGCGGTGCCCTTCGCGGATGGACGGCCGCCGGCGGAGATCGACCTCCCCGTCGACGGAGTCATGACGACGTACCAGTCGAGTGTGCGCGGCGGTCTCGTGGCCTTCTCGCGGGTCGGGGCCGGGCCGAGCATCGCCGCGACTCTGCGGCAGGAGGAACCGACGGGCGACGTGAGCGCGGAGTTCCCGCAGCCCGGTTTCGGGCCTTCCAGCAGCGAGGCCTGACCGCCCCTCCCGTTGACAGGCGCCCCCGGTGCGGGCACTGTGGCGTGGACGGCCGAAGAGGAGGTGCGGGTGGCGACGACTGAGCTGGATGCGCGGGAGCTCGCCCGCGCGATCGCCGCCCATCAGCTCCAGGTGCACGTTCAGCCGCAGATCGACCTCGCCTCCGGCGCCGTCGTGGCGGTCGAGGGCCTGTGCCGGTGGACGCATCCCACACGGGGTCCCGTACCGCCCACCGAGTTCGTCGCGCTGGCCGAGGCGACCGGCGTCATCCACGACCTCGGCCTGTTCGCCCTGCGTGAGTGCTGCCGCATCGGCCGCGAGTGGCGGGAGCGCGGCTACGACCTGGCGGTCGCCGTGAACGTCTCCCCGCTGCAGCTCGAGACGGACCGCTTCTTCGACGAGCTCGAACGTCAGCTCGCGGACTCCGGACTGGCTCCGGCGGACCTCATCGTCGAGGTCACCGAGGCTGAGCGGATCGCCGACTACAGCGCCGTCACCGGCCGGCTGGACATCATCCAGAAGTGGGGCGTCACCGTATCCATCGACGACTTCGGATCCGGGCACTCGTCCATCGAGCGTGCGCTCGCCGTCCACGCCCAGGAGCTCAAGCTCGACCGCAGCCTCATCGCCGGCGCCGACTGGGAGGCGGTCGCCGACGCGGTCGCTCAAGCGAAGACGGGCGGTATGCGCGTCGTGGCGGAGGGCATCGAGACCGCTGAGCAGCTGGCCGCCGTGCGCTCGGCGGGGTGCGATCGCGGCCAGGGCTATTTCATCGCGCGTCCGACCGATCCGGATCGTTTCGCCGACTGGTTGCAAACATTCGTAGGCTAAATTCATTAGGTGAGCCCTCGGACGGCGGCTCAGCCAGACGAAGGAGACGAGCGGTGCGCCCCATTGCTGCGGACGACCTGCCCTGCGCCATCGTGCGGCTGGATGCGGAGGGCCGGATCGTCGAAGCGAACGATCTGTTCGCCAAGTGGACCGGTCTGCCTGTGGCCGAGCTCACGGGACGGCCGTTCGAGTCCGTCCGTCAGCGGTTCGCCGGCGTGGGCGGACGGTCGGAGGGCATGGTGCGCCTGGCGCACCGCGACGGGTCGTACCGCCCGGTGATCGTCGGCCGCGAGGACTCCGGCGACGGGGCGGTCCTCGTGCTGGTCGACGCCACCGACCGCGCCGAGCGCGAGCGGGAGCTGATGCGGTCGCAGGCGCTCCAGGAGCGCACGCGGAACCGGCTGGAGCTCATCATCGACTCCTCGATCGCGTTCTCGGCGGCGACCAACGAGCAGGAGCTGGTCGACATCCTGGCTACGACCGTCGCGAAGGCCTACCAGGCCGAGCAGTCCGCGGTCTTCCTCCGGAACGAATGCGGCGGATTCCTGCAGGCGTCCGGCGACAACCCGCTGCACGGGATGCCCGGCGGCGAGACTCTCGTCGCCCAGGCCTCCGGGCTGCGGAACGTGCTCGCCGTGAGCGGCGCCGCTGCCGCCGACGAGGTGACCCCGGTGCTCGGCGCCGCCATGCGCGGCGCCGGAGTGCATGCGGTGCTCGTGGCGCCCATCCAGCACGACGATCTGCTGTTCGGTGTCTTCGTCGCCTTCTTCCTGCACCCGCGGCAGTTCGACTCGGAGGCCGCTCCGCTGGCGGACGCGCTCGCCGGACAGGCCGCGCAGGCGATCACCACCCTCCGCCTGCAGCGGCAGCTGGAGCACGCGGCCATGCACGACGAGACGACCGGGCTGCCGAACCGCCGTCGGCTGGAGACGCAGCTGCTCGAGTACGGCCGGGCCACTCCGGCCCTCGTCGCCACGCTCTTCATCGACCTCGACGGCTTCAAGCGTGTCAACGACGGTCTCGGCCATCACGTCGGCGACCTGCTGCTGCGGGAGGTCGGACGACGCCTTCAGGAGGTGGTGCGGCAGGAGGACCTGGTGGCCCGCTACGGCGGCGACGAGTTCGTCGTCGTCTGCGAAGTGCCCGAGGTCGCCGCTGCGGAGGACGTCGCCGACCGCATCCGCCTCGCGATCGGCCTGCCCTTCGCCGACCTGCCGGAGGGATTCCCGATCAGCGCCAGCATCGGGATGTCGATCGCCCGGACGAGCGACCCGGGCTGGAACCCGGACCGGCTCATCCGCGAGGCCGACCACGCGATGTACTCCGCGAAGAACGCGGGCGGCAACCGCGTGGTCGGCAGCTCGATCGACTGACGGTCAGTCGGCGTCCTCCCGCACCTTGCGGGCCTCGTCGATGAGCTCCTCCTCCTTCTGCTCCGACTTCTCGCTGAGACGGGTGTCGCGCGGCGGCAGCTGGATGGTCTCCTCGGCCGCCATGCCGGCCTGCAGTTCCCGGCCGCGCTCGGTCTCGGCGTCGAACTCCGCTCCGAAGAGAAGCGCGAGGTTGGCGATCCACACCCAGAGCAGGAAGACGATCACCCCGGCGAGCGGGCCGTACGTCTTCTCGTAGTTGGCGAACGTCGCGACGTAGAACGCGAACAGCAATGTCGCGACAGCGAGCACCACGATCGCGATCACGGCGCCCATGCTGATCCAGCGGAACTTCGGCTGCTTGGCGTTGGGGGCGGCGTAGTACAGCACCGCGATGATGACGACGACCACCAGGAGCAGGACCGGCCACTTGGCGATCTCCCACGCGATGCGCGGACCGGCGCCCAGGCCCAGCGCGTCACCGATGGCCTTGGTGACGGGACCTGAGACCACGAGGATGAGCGTGACGATGGTGACGAGCACCACGGTGATGACGGTCACCACGAGCTGCTGGGGCTTGAGCTTCCAGAACGGCCGGCCTTCGTCGATCTCGTAGATTCGGTTCATCGCGCGGGAGAACGCCCCGACGTAGCCGGAGGCGGACCAGATGGCGACGACGATGCCGAAGACCAGCGCGAACCCGGATGCCGGGGAGTTCACCGCGTTCCGGATGGGGCCCTCCAGCAGCTGCGCGGTGGAACCGGGCGCCACCTGCTTCACGATCCCCATCAGGGCGTTCGTAGCGGAGCGTCCCTGCCCCACGACGCCGAGCAAGGAGACGAGGGCGATCAGCCCCGGGAACAGCGACAGGATGCCGTAGTAGGTCAGCGAAGCCGCGATGTCCGTGCATTTGTCGGTGCTGAACTCGCGCATAGTGCGCTTCAGCACCAGCTTCCAGGACGGCTTGTCGAGGTGGTGCGGACTCTCCGGCTTGCGGGAGTCCTCGGGGGAAGGGGCATCGGCCAGGCGCTTGCTGGCCCCGACATCGCTCATCGTCGGATCCTCTCGGTGCAGTGCTTTTAAAAGGGGCGGCGGCCGGCCCGGGGGAGGCCGACCGCCGCGCGGGGAGGGGGTTCTACTGGTCGGACTGCAACCGCTGCTGCGACTGCTTGGCGTCGTCGGCGACATCGCTCGCGCGGTCGGTGGCCTCCTCCTTGACGGTGGACACCCCCTCCTGCGCGGTCTCCTTCACCGACTGGACGGCCTGCTGGGCCGGCTCCTTGAGGTCGTTCGCGACCTGCTTGCCGACGTCGGCCGCCTCCTGGAGCAGGGGCTGTGCCGCATCCTTCGCCGAGGATGCGAGCTCCTTCTCCTTGTTGCTCGCCGGGATCAGCGAGGCGACGAGGGCGCCGACGCCGAAGGCGATGAGGCCGACGGCGAGCGGGTTGCCCTGTGCCTTGTTCACGACGGTGCGGCCAGCGTCGGCGACGGACTCGCCGGCGTTGGAGACGGTGCCTCCCACGTCGTCGGCGGTGCCCATCACCCGGTCGCTGAGGGAGTGCCAGGCGCCTTTGACCTTGCGGGTCTGGCGGTCCACGATCTTACTGGGCGTGACCTTGTCGGCCAGTGCGTCCACGTCTCCGCTCAGATTGCGGCGCGTGGCCTCGATGTCGGCGCGGATGGCGTCGGGGTCGTCACTCATCGGTTCTCTCCGTTCGGTTTCAGGGTCGGGGGGATTTCCTTGACCGTCTCGACGGTCTGCGGTGCGCCTTTCACGGTCGCCAGCTGCTTGCGCCCGACCAGGTACAGGACGAGCGCGACGATCGCCCAGATCACGGCGACGATCACCGCGGACCAGGCGTTGCCGACCAGGTAGCCGAGCGCCCACCACAGGGCGATCGACAGGAAGAACACCGCCATCAGTCCGGCGTAGCCGGCGCCTCCCAGCAGCCCGGCGCCCTTTCCGGCGCGCGTGGCGGTCTGCCGGATCTCGGCTTTGGCGAGTTCCATCTCCTGGCGGATCAGCGTGGAGAGATCGCGACTGACCTCTCCGAGGAGCTCGCCCAGCGAACTGTTCGCTGCGCGATCCTCTGCGGCACTGGGCTGGTCGGTCATGCCCGGCCTCCGGTGTAGCCGGCGCCCGGCAGCTCAGGCTGGTCGGTGACGCCGTCGTCGTACAGGTCGCCGTCGGCGACCGTCCCCGTGCCGCTCAGGCCGGTCGTGCTCGCGCCGGTGTAGCCCGTGGTGTCGGTGTAACCGGTCGTGCCGGTGTACCCGGTCGTCCCGGTGTATCCGGCGGCGGTGGTGCCGGTCGAGCCGGAGCTGCTGCCGCTGTCGGAGTCGTTCCCGCTCGCCAGAGCGCGGGTCAGGCGTCCCGCGAGCGCGCCGGCGATGGCCGCCGCGGCGATGAACGTGCCCGGGTTGCGTCGTGCGTACGACTTCACCTCGTTGAGAAGCGAGCCGGGGTCGCGCTGCTCGAGCCAGCCGGCGATCGAGTGGGTGCGCTGTGCGGCCTGCCGGACGAGGTCGCTGGCGACGCCGCCCTGCTCGGAGGACGAGGCCATCTGGTCCAGCTCGTCGCCGACGGAGCGCAGACCGCTCGCGACCCGCTCCTGCTGCTGGGCCGCCTGGTCCCGCAGCTCGCGCTGGGTCTGGTGGTACAGGTCTCTCGCCTGCGACTTCGCCTCGCTCGCGACGTTCTTCGCCTGCTCCTTCGCGGTGCCTGCGACGTCCTTGCCGGCCTGCGCCGCCGAGCCGGCGACGCGTCCCGCCTCCTCGCGTACGCCGCTCTGGCCGCCGGTCGAGTTGCCGCTGGTGGTCGTCGTGCCGCTGGTCGTCGTGCCGCCGGCGCCTGCTGCGCCGCCGGGCAGCACCGACTCGGGGAGGCCGGCCTCGGGCTCCAGCGTCTCGCGCCTGCTGTCGAAGATCGGGGTGTCCGCGGACTGGTCGTCTGACATGGTCATGACTGCCGTTTCCTTTCGGTGGATGTGCCCGGATGGGGTGTGTCCCGGATGGGTTTGTGCCGCCCACGGAAGACGCCCGGTGGAGGCGGGTCCAGTCATTGACATATCCCTCCAATGGGGGGTACCCCTGCAGGCAGGTGCGCGCAGGCGCGTGCGAGGGCTACGGTGTGCCGCATGGACGTCCTCGACTGGCTTCTCGATTCCGATCCGGCCATCCGCTGGCAGGTGTTGCACGCGCTCACCGACGCGCCCGATGAGGAGGTCGCAGCCGAGCGCGCCCGCATCGCAACGGAGGGCTGGGGTGCGGCACTGCTGGCCGAGCAGGCGGAGGACGGCCTCTGGGACGGCGGGACTTACCGGCCCGGCTGGATCCCCCCGGAGCGCGACGGCTTCGATGCGTGGAGCGGGACGCACTTCACCCTGCAGCAGCTGGTGGACTTCGGCCTCGATCCGACGAGTCCGGAGGCGCGACGCGCCATCGCCCGGGTTCGCGAAAATGTTCGCTGGGAGCACGCCGGCGAGCCGTACTTCGACGGCGAGACCGAACCGTGCATCAACGGCGTGGTGCTCACCATCGCCACGTACTTCGGGGAGAGCGGCGATCGAGTCGCCGAGACCCTGGCCGATTCGCGGCTCGGAGACGGCGGCTGGAACTGCTGGGCGGAGTACGGCGCGCGGGTCTCGTCCTTCCACTCCACCATCTGCGCCGTCGAGGGACTGCGGGCCTGGCAGCACGCGGGCGGCTCCGACCCGCGCGTGGAGGAGACCGCGGCCGCGGGGGAGGAGTACCTCCTCGAGCGCGGGCTGTTCCGCCGTCGCTCCGACGGCAGCATCCCGGATCCCCGGATGACGATGCTCTCCTACCCGGTCCGCTGGTACCACGACGCGCTGCGGGGGCTCGAGCACTTCCGGCTGCAGGACCGGCGGGATCCGCGCCTGTCCGAGGCGGTGGAACTGGTCCGGTCGAAGCGGGACGCCGAGGGCCGCTGGGTGCTCGAGAACGACCACGAGGGACCGGTCAACGTCGAGTTCGAGATGGAGGGCTTCCCGAGCCAGTGGCTCACTCTGCGCGCGCTCCGGGTGCTGCGCTGGTGGGACGGCGTCAGGGCTTGACCGCGGCGAGGTCGTCGACGCTCATCGTCACCGGTGCGTTCGCGACGGCGCCGGACAGATAGCCCGTGATGGCGATCCCACCCGCGCCTTGCAGCGCAGTCGTGCTGTCGCTGGCGGACCGCTGCCATGTGCTCGGCTCCGGCGTCCCGTCAAGCCAGGTCTTCGTCTCGACCAAGGTCGGGGACGTTCCCGTGGTCCGCACGCGGATGTCGAGCCGGGTTCCGGCCACGTATGTGAACGGGACGGCGACGGACGACTGGACGACGACCTCGTTCCCACCGTTCTGGTCGACCCGCACGATCTGGATCGTCACCTTGCCTGCCGAGGACACGATCACCTTCGACGCGTACGCTCCGCTGGTGGCGATCCGGCGCCCCTGGACGGTCAGGTAGACGTTCCCCGTCGAGGGGAGCTTGTCGAGAGTCACGGCCATCCGGAGGTCGATCCCCGTCGCGCTGACTCCGGGGAGCCGGGTCGTGCCGCCGCCGGCCGCGGGCAGCTGGATGCGGCCGGTGCCGTTGGCGACCGAGTACAGCGAGGATGAGCCGGAGACCGACCACGCGCCTCCCGTCGGAGCGGTGCCCCAGCCGTTCGTGACCGAGCGCTCGAAGGAGTCGGTGGCCAGCGTGTCCGGTGGCGGCGGAGGCGCGGTGACCGTGATCGTCCGCGTGGTCGAGGACGCCGATCCGCCGTCGTCCGTCACGGTGAGCCGAGGCGTGTACGTTCCGGCCGCCGCGTAGGCGTGCGTCGCGGTCCCCCCCGTGCCGGAGGCGCCATCGCCGTAGTCCCAGGCGTAGGTCGCGATCGTGCCGTCGGGATCGGAGGATCCGGTCCCGTCGAACGAGCAGGTGAGGTCGGTGCAGGAGGAGACGAAGCTGGCGTTCGGCGGCTGGTTGCCGGCGACAGGCGGCCCGATGACGAAGCTGTCCGTGAAGTTCGCCCCAGTGGCGCGTGCGAAGGACGCGTTCAGCTGCGTCGCCGTCGCGGTGACGTCCATGGATCCGTACACGGGGGCCGCGGAGTTCCCGTACGACGACGCGAAGTAGCCGGCCTCGCTGTCGCCCGGCTGGATGTCGTAGTTGTTGTTGCCCCCGGTGCCGACGGTCGCGAAGACCGTCCCCGAGCCCTTGACGAGCGTGTTGTCCGCGTCGGCGACGCAGCCAGCAGAGTAGGTGCCCGGCGCGATCGAGGAGCAGTTCGGACCGGTCGCCAGCTGCTTGGTGCGCTGGTACAGGTGCTCGTGGCCGGTGAGCACCAGGTCCACTTTCTTCGAGACGAGCAGGTTCAGGATGTCAGCGCCCGCTTCGCACGTGTACTGGCCGAGTGAGAGACACGGCTTGTGCATCCCCACCACGACCCAGGGGACGCCTGCCGCACGCGCTCCGTCGATCGCATTCTGCGTCCATGTGTAATGGGAGGTGCCCGCCGCGTAGGTCCACGTGCCGTCCGAGAACGGGAGGCCCGGCGAGACCATGATGAAGCGCACGAGCGGCGCACCCTGTGGCACGTCGACGTAGTACTGCCGCCCGTAGGTTCCGATGACGCCGGGCAGCTGGTTCGGCAGGCAGGCGGAGAAGTCGTTGATGTTGCCGTTCTGGCCGCTGCTCTCGTGGTTGCCCGAGACCAGCTCGAACGGGAAACCGGCGCCGACATTCTGGGTGACGAAGTCGCACCACGCCTGCTCCTGACCCGCCGCGGCGTAGGAGAGGTCGCCGACTGCGAGGTTGAGGTCGGGAGCGATGTTCTTGACCCCTTGGAGGACGCTGGCTGCGGCGGCGGAGGACGTGTAGTCGCCGGCGGCCGTGAAGTGGACGCTGGTCGCGCCTGGTGCGATGCCCTGGACGGCCTGTGGAGAGCCGAGAGCGAGAGCGGCGACGGCGGCCGTCAGTGCAGCTGCCGCGAGGATCCTGTGCTTGGTCATGCGTGCACTCCCCGGCCCGCTCCGGCACGGGCCTTCGCGCTCAGGGTAGCGCTCCGGGCGCACACAGGGGAGTAGAAGTCGAGGTCTCCTCAGTTCTGTACGGCGTAGTGCAGGGCCACCGTGCCGTTGCCGAAGCGGCGCTCGTCGCGGAGCTCCAGCCCGAGGCGCTGGCCCAGCGGCAGGGCGGGCGTGCCGCCGCCCACGGCCACGGGCACGAGCATGAGCCACACCTCGGCGACCAAGCCGGCGGCGAACGCGCGGGCCGCGAGGGTCGGGCCGCCGATCGACACGTCGTGCTCGGCGTCCTGCACCAGCGTGCGCACCGCATCCGGGTCGAAGGTCCGCTCCAGCCGCGTGCGGGGAGTGGTCACCCCGGCGAGGCTCGACGAGAAGACGATCTTGTCGGAGTCCCGCCAGGCGGCCGCGAACTCGGCCGTCACGGGATCGTCCTCCGCCCCCGGCATGTCCTGCCAGACCCGCATCGTCTCGTACATCCGGCGCCCGTAGAGCACGGTGCCGACGCCCCATTCCAGAGCGTTCGCGAAGGCGTGCACCTCAGCGTCCGGCGCGGCCCAGGCGAACGAGCCGGCGGCGTCGACGGTGTAGCCGTCGACGGAGGCGATCGCGGAATAGAGGAGGCGTCCCATGTCCGGGACTCTAGGGGTCGGCGGGCCTGATCGGCCAGGGCTCAGCCCAGTTGCGGCAGAAGCACCTTCAGTGCGCGCAGCTCGTCGCCGAAGACCCAGGGCACCGCGATGTCGAGCACGAAACCGATCCCGACGAGGAGGAGCGCCATCCCGGCGGCGATCAGCAGCAGGGTGATCGCGAGCTGCAGGTACGCGTTGCCGGTGACGGCGGCGAGCAGCCCCCGCGCCCGCCGCCGCACCGGTTCCGACGGCGTTCCGAGCGTCGGTGCGGTTCGCAGTCCGTGGCCCAGCGTCGTCATCGGTTTCCCCCTTCGTGTCCGGCCCGGAGCACTGCGCTGCGAGCCGACGTTCCGAGTCAACCGTGAGCGCCGCCGGAGGGCATCGACCGCAGGTGGGGGATGGGTCATCCCTGGGGATGATCCGGGCGAGCGGTCAGGGCAGGGGGACGGTGCACCCGCAGCCGTGCTCCGGCTCGGGGATGCGGTGCTCGGCCCCCGCGAGCCGCCGGGCCAGCAGCTCCCGGCGCCGCTCGAGCTGCGCGATGGCGCTGTCGAGCTCGGCGAGGCCGTCGCGGTAGGCGTCCCGGGATGCGGGGCACTCGTCACTGTGCGCGTGACCGGACCCGAGGCACTCGATGAACGGGCGCGCCTTGCCCGGCGGGATGCCCGTGGCAGCGAGCTCCCGGATCTCCCGCACGGCGCGCAGGTGCTCGTCGCCGTACTCCCGATAGCCGTTGCCCAGCCGCGTGGGAGCGACCAGGCCGAGTCGCTCGTAGTAGCGGACGGCCTTCACCGTCACTCCGGCCCGTTCGGCCAGCTCGCTGATGCGCATGTCGTCCTCCGCCGTCAGCGTAGACCCTGACCCGCAGGGCAGGGTACAGCCGCTACGGGGTGCGCGCGGCGGCCGCGATGATGGCCTGGAGGCTCTCGCGCAGGTTCTCCAGATCGGCGATCGGCAGTCCGAGACGCTCGATGATGCGCGGCGGGATCTGCTCCGCCTCCGCGCGCAGCGCCCGGCCGCGTTCGGTCAGGCGGACCTCGAGCGCGCGCTCGTCCGCCGTGCTGCGGCGTCGCTCGACGTAGCCCGTCGCCTCCAGCCGCTTGAGCAGCGGCGAGAGGGTCGCCGGCTCCAGCGCGAGCGTGTCGCTCAGGTTCTTGACGGACCGCGGCTCCTGCTCCCACAGCGCGAGCATCACGAGGTACTGCGGATGGGTCAGCGACAGCGGTTCGAGCACCGGCCGGTAGAGGGCGATCACGCTCCGGGCCGCCACCGCCAGGCCGAAGCACACCTGGTTCTCGAGGGCGAGGACGTCGTCTGGCACCCGACCAGTGTAGGGCGGGGACTCAGTACTCATCGGTGCGTCGCTCGACCCGCTCGCCCGTGGCGGGGTCGATGCTCTCGCGCCGGATGACGGTGCGGGGCCGGCGCCGCAGCGCGAACGCCAGGGAGATGACGAACACCACCAGCCCCGCGCCCATCAGGATGTACCCGGTCGTCTTCAGGTCGATCCAGCTCACCTCGACCTGCAGCGCGAAGGCGAGGATGAGCCCGACGACGAAGATGAAGATGCCGCTTCCGATGCCCATGCGTCACGCTCCTTCACGTCCGTGGGCTCAAGCTACTCCCCGGACGCGGCGCTCCGCATCACTCCGCTCGGGAGAACTCCGACGCCCGGGCGACCTGCTCCGGCGTCAGCGCGACGCCCGTGTAGCGCTCGAACTGCCGCGCCGCCTGCAGCGCGATCACCTCGGCGCCGGTGATGACCGCCGTGCCCGCCTCGCGCGCCGCGGCGATCAGCGGCGTCTCGGACGGGAACGCGACCACGTCGAAGACGGTGGATGCACGCTCGATGAACGGCCGCTCGAAGGAGAGGACGGACTCGGTGTCGCCGCGCATCCCGAGCGGTGTCACGTTGACGATGACGTCGAAGTCGGGCTCGGGGTCCTCCGCGACCCAGGCGTAGTCGTACCGTTCCGCCAGCGCCGGGCCGGCGTCGGTGTTGCGCGCCAGCACGGTGAGGTCGTCGAAGCCGGCGCCGCGGAAGGCGGCGACCACGGCCTTCGCCATCCCGCCGGAGCCGCGCACCAGGACCCGCTGCGCGGGGTCGACCCGGTGCTCGGCGAGCAGCTGCGCGACGGCTTCGTAGTCGGTGTTGGATGCCGTGAGCAATCCATCCTCGTTGACGACGGTGTTCACCGACTCGATGGCGACGGCGGATT
Organism: Leifsonia sp. 22587; assembly: GCF_052044215.1. NCBI lineage: Bacteria > Bacillati > Actinomycetota > Actinomycetes > Micrococcales > Microbacteriaceae > Leifsonia > Leifsonia sp. 22587. The sequence goes on along the minus strand of NZ_JBQENB010000003.1, from coordinate 236,584 downwards.
GCTCCAGGTTGTCGACCAGCGGGATGATCGCCTCCTTGAACGGCATGGAGACGGAGCAGCCGCGGATGCCGAGCGCCCGGATGCCGCGCACGGCGCCCTCCAGGTCGTCGGTCGTGAACGCCTTGTAGACGAAGTTCAGTCCGAGCTCGTCGTACAGGAAGTTGTGGAAGCGCGTGCCGATGTTGCTGGGGCGGCCGGCCAGCGAGATGCAGACCTGCATGTCCTTGTTCAGGATGGGCATGCCTCCATCATCCCAGCAGAATCGGCCTCCCCTGCGTTCGAGGCGAAGTCGAGTGGCCGCATCTGGCCGCTGCGGACGATGGTCGAGTAGTGTGGTGTCACACCCCCGGATGCTTCGGCTACCGGGTACGGGGCCCTACGGGGCCCCTGTTTCGTTAACAGACCACGCCTCCGGGCGGCGCAGCAGCCCGTGCTCCTCAGACCGGATCTCCGCGGGCAGCTGGTTGGCGAGCAAGGCACCACGGCGGATCTGCTTGATGAAGACCGGTCCGAGTTCCAGGAGTCGGCTGTTCGGCCGCTCGACCGGGCTCAGCAAGGCCCACTTCTTCCCCAATTCGCCGGACAGGATGCTCAGCATCGTCACGAAGTCCGAGTCGTTCGAGACCAGCACGAAAAGGTCGGCGTCATCGCGGCACGCGTCGTACGTCATGTACGACGCAAGGTTCACGTCGGATCCCTTCTCCTCGGTCTTGCGGACCTTCACCTTGGTGATCTCGCCCGCCTCGTCGAAGGTGATCGGAAGGGCCGGCATCCACCGTGCGTCGTTGCGGAACTGTCCCTCGTGCACGGTGACCAGAGGATTCGTCCGCAGGGCACGGATGTAGGTCTGCTGCCGGATGGGAGCGCGCGGATCCGTTCCCAGGGCCGGCCGGACGAGCGCGGTGAAGTAACGGATCCGCCTGATCGAGTGGGTCGGGATCAGCGTCTGCGCGAGCGAATGGAGGTCCAGCCATTTCGCGTCCGGGTGGTGCTCGACTTTCTGGCGGTACAGGTTGAAGCCATCCACGTAAACGTTCGCGCTCGGTCGCTCGGTCACCGGCCCGATGCTACTGAGATCGACTGATTCCGGGGGTATTGCGGCCAGATCGGCCTCCCCGACGCTCGTGTCACCCGAGTGTGGGCTGGACTGTTGCGTTCACAGCTTGACTCCAACCGCTCGATCATTCACGCTTATCGTCATGACCGCCACTCCGGGGCTGATCCCACGTGGCGCACGCAATCCCGGGTCGCAGGGCGCACTGAGGCATCTGAACCAGGAACGACTCGTCGAGTTCCTCCTGGCCAACGGACCGTCCACCCAGGCTGAGCTGGCGCGCGGGACCGGCCTGTCCACCGCCACCGTGTCCAACATCGTCCGGGACATGGCGACGAAGGGCGTCGTCGCGACCAGTCCGGTCACCTCGAGCGGACGCAGGGCTCTTCTCGTGCAGCTGACGGACACCGGCGACGTCGCCGTCGGCGTGGACTTCGGCCGGCGGCACGTGCGCATCGTGCTGGCGACCCTCGGCTACGACGTGATCGCCGAGGAGCAGGTGGCCCTCGAGCCCGGGTACGACGTGCTCGGCGCCGTGCGGGAGGCCTCCAGCCTGCTCGACCGGATGCTCGTGGAGGGCGGCCACGACCGGGAGTCGGTGCTGGCCGTCGGCGTCGGCATCCCGGGACCCATCGACCGGCGGACCGGAACCGTCCTGCAGGGCGCCATCCTCCCCGAGTGGGTCGGGATCACGCGGCGTGAGCTGGAGGACGTCTTCGGCTTCCCGGTCATGGTCGACAACGACGCGAACCTCGGCGCGCTCGCCGAGGTGACGTGGGGCGCCAACCGGGGCGAGCGCAACATCATCTTCGTGAAGATCGGCACCGGGATCGGCGCCGGCCTCATCCTCAACGGCCAGCCGTACTACGGCTTCCTCGGGATCACCGGCGAGCTCGGCCACACCCCGGTCGCGGAGCACGGCGTGATCTGCCGCTGCGGCAACCGCGGCTGCCTGGAGTCCGTCGCATCCACCAGCGTGATGCTCGAATCCCTGGGTCGTGGGGCGGGCGCGGCCGTCACGACCGCGGACATCCTCCGGCGCGGGCTGGACAAGGACCCGGCGGTGCTGCGCGTGGTCAGCGACGCCGGAACGGCGATCGGACGGGCCATCGGCAACATCGCCAACGTGATCAACCCGGAGCTCGTGCTGATCGGGGGCCCGCTGGTGGGGCTGGGGGATGCGCTGCTCGACCCGATCCGGCACGGCATCCAGCACAACGCGCTGCCGATCATCGCGGGGACGACCAGCGTCCGGGTGTCCTCGCTGGGCGACCGCGCGGAGTCCCTCGGTGCGGCCGCGATCGTGATCCAGGGAGCACTCGCGGGCAACGAGTGAAGCCGTTATCGCATCGTTGTCTTCACTATTTGACGACAAGTGTGAACATAGCGTTTACTACTTAGGCACATCATTTCCACGCAGAGCCAAGGAGCGACGATGCCGTCGAACGCAGTCATCCTCGAGATGCGCTCGATCACCAAGGAGTTCCCTGGTGTGAAAGCTCTGGAGGATGTCTCCCTCACCGTCCACGCCGACGAGATCCACGCGATCTGCGGCGAGAACGGCGCGGGCAAGTCCACCCTCATGAAGGTGCTTTCGGGTGTCTACCCCTACGGCACCTACTCCGGCGACATCGTCTACCAGGGCGACGTCATGCGCTTCAAGGACATCAAGTCCAGCGAGCAGCAAGGGATCGTGATCATCCACCAGGAGCTCGCGCTCATCCCCGAGCTCTCGATCACCGAGAACATCTTCCTCGGCAACGAGCCGGGCCGCGGCGGCATCATCGACTGGCAGCAGGCCAAGACCCGCGCCATCGAGCTGCTCGCCCGCGTCGGCCTCACGGACGACCCCGACACCCAGATCAAGAACATCGGCGTCGGCAAGCAGCAGTTGGTCGAGATCGCCAAGGCGCTCAACAAGAACGTCAAGCTCCTCATCCTCGACGAGCCGACCGCGGCGCTCAACGAGGCCGAGTCGCAGCACCTCCTCGACCTGATCCTCGGGCTGAAGGGCCGCGGGATCAGCTCCATCATCATCAGCCACAAGCTCAACGAGATCGAGCAGGTGGCCGACCAGATCACGATCATCCGCGACGGCCGCGCCATCGAGACGCTCGACGTCAAGGCGGACGGTGTCGACGAGGACCGCATCATCCGCGGGATGGTCGGCCGCACGCTCGAGAGCCGCTTCCCCGAGCGCACGCCGAACATCGGCGAGAAGTTCTTCGAGGTGAAGGACTGGGTCGTGCAGCACCCGCAGGTCCCCGAGCGTCTGGTCGTCAAGAACTCCAGCTTCTACGTCCGCCGCGGTGAGATCGTCGGCTTCGCCGGCCTCATGGGCGCGGGCCGCACCGAGCTCGCGATGAGCGTCTTCGGCCACTCCTACGGCACCTGGGTCTCGGGCGAGATCTACAAGGACGGCAAGGAGATCCAGGTCCGCAACGTCTCCGAGGCCATCGACAACGGCATGGCCTACGTGAGCGAGGACCGCAAGGTGCTCGGTCTCAACCTCCTCGACGACATCAAGCAGTCCGTCGTCGCCGCCAAGCTCAAGAAGATCGCCAAGCGCGGCGTCGTCGACGACCTGCAGGAGTACGCGGTCGCCGACGAGTACCGCAAGCTCCTGCGCATCCGGACGCCCGACGTCGACCGCGGCGTCTCCACGCTCTCCGGCGGCAACCAGCAGAAGGTCGTCCTGGCCAAGTGGATGTTCACCGACCCGGACATCCTCATCCTCGACGAGCCGACCCGAGGCATCGACGTCGGCGCCAAGTTCGAGATCTACGGGATCATCCAGCAGCTCGCCGCGCAGGGGAAGGGCGTTATCGTCATCTCCTCCGAGCTCCCCGAGCTGCTCGGAATCTCCGACCGCATCTACACGATCTTCGAGGGTCAGATCACCAACGAGCTCCCCATCGCGGAAGCGACCCCCGAGACTCTCCTGAAAAGCATGACTTCCGCCAAGAAGAGGGTGACCCGATAACCATGACCACACAGACCGCTGAGAAGAAGAAGTCCGGAGGCATCCGCGACCTCGGCATGATGTTCGGTGGGGGGCAGTCGACCGGCCGCCAGTTCGGCATCCTGGGCGCGCTCGTCGTCATCATCCTGCTGTTCGAGATCCTCACCGGGGGCAAGACCCTCGAGCCGGTGAACCTGATCAACCTGGTCAATCAGAACGTCTACGTCCTGATCCTGGCCATCGGCATGGTCATGGTCATCATCGCGGGTCACATCGACCTGTCGGTGGGCTCGGTCGCGGCCCTGGTCGGCATCATCGTCGCCAAGTCGATGACCGACTGGAACGTGCCGTGGCCGCTCGCGATCGTGCTCGGCCTGCTCGTCGGCGTCGTCATCGGCGCCTGGCAGGGCTGGTGGGTCGCCTACGTCGGCGTCCCCGCCTTCATCGTGACCCTCGCCGGCATGCTGATCTTCCGCGGCCTCAACCAGCTGATCGGAAACGCGAACACCATCCCCGTGCCGGACGGCTTCACCTACATCGGCGGCGGCTTCCTCCCCGAGTGGGGCCCGAACACCGGCTTCAACAACTCCACCCTGCTGCTCGGCCTGATCATCGCCGTCGTCATCGCGCTGGCCGAGGTCCGCACCCGCCGCAAGCAGACCAAGATGGGCTCCGAGAAGGCGCCCCTCTGGGTGAGCGTGTTCAAGGTCGTCATCCTGGACGCGGTCGTCGTGTACGCGGCGGTGCTGTTCGGCAGCGGCCGTGTCGGCACCTCGTTCCCGGTCGCCGGTGTCATCCTCGGCGTGCTGATCATCCTGTACTCGTTCATCACCCGGAACACGATCTTCGGTCGTCACATCTACGCGGTCGGCGGCAACTGGCACGCTGCGGAGCTCTCCGGTGTGAAGATCCGTCGCATCAACTTCTTCGTGATGATGAACATGTCGGTGCTCGCCGCGCTGGCCGGCATGATCGCCGTCGCCCGCTCCGTGTCCTCCGGTCCTCAGGACGGTCTCGGCTGGGAGCTCGACGCGATCGCCGCAGTCTTCATCGGTGGCGCCGCGGTCTCCGGCGGTATCGGTACCGTCGCCGGCTCCATCATCGGTGGTCTGGTCATCGCGGTCCTGAACAACGGTCTGCAGCTGCTGGGTGTCACCAGCGACAAGGTGCAGATCATCAAGGGCCTGGTCCTGCTCATCGCGGTCGGCATCGACGTCTACTCGAAGCGTCGCGGCGGCCCGTCGTTGATCGGCAGGATGTTCAACCGCGACCGCACGCAGCGCATCGACGCCGCGGCCCAGGAGCAGCCGGCCGTCGTGCCGACGGGCGACCAGGCCGAGGACACTTCGCGGTCTCTCACCAAGTAACGATTTCCGTTTTCCCACCCTGCAACACCCCCAACACACAGAGAAAGTAGATAGCAATGCGCAAAATCGCACTCGCGACAGTGGCCGTCGCAGCTGCCGCCGCGCTCGCCCTGACGGGCTGCTCCGGCGGAGCCCGCAGCGGTTCCGGCGACGGCTCGTCCGCGTCCGGCTTCGACAAGGGCGCCACCATCGGCGTCGCCCTCCCGACCAAGACGTCGGAGAACTGGGTTCTCGCCGGTGGCCTCTTCGAGGACGGCCTGAAGGAGGCCGGCTTCAAGGGTGACGTCCAGTACGCCGGTGGCTCGGGCGTCTCCGACCAGCAGTCGCAGATCCAGTCGATGATCACCAACGGTGCGAAGGTCGTCATCATCGGCGCCGTCGACGGTGGCCAGCTCGCCGCGCAGGCCAAGGCCGCGCACGACGCCGGCGCGACCGTCATCGCGTACGACCGCCTCATCCTCAACACGAACGACGTCGACTACTACGTCGCGTACGACAACGAGAAGGTCGGCGAGCTGCAGGGCCAGGCCCTGCTCGACGGCATGGCGAAGAAGTACCCGGGCAAGAAGAACTTCAACATCGAGCTCTTCTCCGGTTCGCCTGACGACGCCAACTCCGCGGTCTTCTTCAACGGCGCCATGAAGGTGCTCGAGCCGAAGATCAAGGACGGCACGCTGAAGGTCGTCTCGGGTCAGACCGAGATCAAGCAGACGTCGACCCAGGGCTGGCTGCCGGCGAACGCGCAGACCCGCATGGACACCCTGCTGGCCGCGAACTACGGCTCGACCGAGCTCGACGGCGTCCTGTCGCCGAACGACACCCTGGCCCGCGCCATCATCACCTCGGTGAAGGGCGCCGGCAAGCCGGTCCCGATCGTCACCGGTCAGGACTCGGAGGCCGAGTCGGTCAAGTCCATCATGGCGGGCGAGCAGTACTCGACCATCAACAAGGACACCCGCAACCTGGTCAAGCAGGCCATCACCATGGTGAAGGACCTGCAGCAGGGCAAGAAGCCGGAAATCAACGACGACAAGTCGTACGACAACGGCAAGAAGGTCGTCCCGGCCTTCCTGCTGAAGCCGGTCATCGTCACCAAGGAGAACGCGGCCGAGGCGTACGCCAACGACCCGACCCTGGAGCCGCTGACCAAGTAAGTCGGTCCCGCACATCCTGTGCACATGAAAGGGCCCGGAGCGCTGAGCGCTCCGGGCCCTTTCCCGATCCGTCCCCCGACAGGATCGGTTCCCCCTGGCCGAGACAGCACCAGGCTAGGGGCGGCCGGCGGGCTGCGGCATCCGGGCCAGCACGGATTCGCGGTCCGTGCCCGCTCCTCTCTTCGCTCGCAGCGACGCCCGGTAGAACCGCACCAGCTCGGCGGCGGGCGGGCGACGGGCCGCCATCGTCCCGGCATCGGTGCGGCGTGCGGCGAGGTGGTGGCGCCACGACTCGGCCGCGCAGCGGTGATCCCAGGCCGCGGCGGCCGCGGCCTCCAGCGTGCGGCACCAGCCGATCAGCTCCCTGCCCTCGGAGGTCGGCGCCCAGGTGACCACCCGGAACCAGATGTCCGGCCGGTTCGGGTCGCCGAAGGCGAATCGCCGGATCACCCCGTACGGCGTGCCCGTCGAGCTCTGGCGCATCAGCCACTCGGTGGGCTGCGCATTCGCCACCGGGTGCCAGGATGCGCTCACGGCGTCACGGTATGCGGAGCCGCCGACACGGCCGCGCCGCGGACGGCCCGGCGATGTACAGGCCGTCGGAAGCGCTCCGTCCGATCGACGTCATGTACATCCGCCGGGCACCGCCGCTCGCCTAGCATCCCGAGCATGACCCCGTGCACTGCCGCCGACGCCGACCATCGCCTGGACGACGACGTCATCATCCTGGGCTACGACTGAGGCGCCGTTCAGGTGAAGAGGCGGATGAGCGCGGCGACGACGGCGGCCGCGGGGACCACCACGATGAACGGGACGCGGAGGGCGTAGAGGCCGGCGGCGATCGCGACGGCGGGGAGGCGCGCATCCAGTTGCAGGGACTGGCCCGCGCCGAGCGTCTGCACGCAGATCAGCGCGGCGAGCAGGGCCGCGGTCAGCAGGTCGCTGACGCGCGCGACCGTCGGGTGGTCCAGGGCCTTGGGGGGTACCAGCCAGCCGACGGCCTTGAGGGCCAGCACGGCGATCGACCCGAGCAGGATGACGTGCCACGTGGTCACGGCTCCACCTCCCGCTCCATCGGGATGGCCTCGGGATGCGGCGGATCGTCTCGGGTGCCGAACAGGTTCAGCACGCCGAGCACGATCGCCACCACGGCGGCCGCGAGCACCGGAAGCCCGGGCGTGAGGAACGGGGTCAGCAGGGTGGCGACGAAACCGCCCGCCACCGCGACCGCCTGTGTCTGGCGCGCCTTGAGCCGCGGCCACAGCAGCCCGAGGAAGGCGGCCGCGGCGGCCGCATCCAACCCGTAGGCCTTGACGTCGCCGATGAGGTCGCCGAGGAGTGCGCCGGCGAGGGTCATGATGTTCCAGCCGACGTAGACGACCAGGCCGGTGACCCAGAAGCCGATCCGCTGGGCGCGCGGCTGCGTCTGCGCGGTGGCGACGGCGGTGGACTCGTCGATCGTCAGCTGGGTGGCGGCGGTGCGGCGCCAGAAGCCGGGGCCGATGATCCGCGAGAGCCGCAGCGCGTAGAAGGAGTTGCGCACGCCCAGCAGTGCGGCGCTGGCGATGGCGGTCCCGCCGGCCGCAGCGCCGCCGGAGGCGAGGATGCCGATCAGCGCGAACTGCGAGCCGCCGCTGAACATGACCAGGCTCAGAACGCAGGCCTGCCAAACGTCCAGGCCGGAGGCTGTCGCGAGGGCTCCGAACGAGATCCCGTACAGAGCCGTCGCGATTCCGACGGCCCAGCCGGAGCGGGCCGCGGCGCGTTCCTCGCTGGTCCGTTCCTGGCGCATCGCCTCCCGACCCTAGCGCCTTCCGGCCGCGTCGGTGAAAGACGCGTCAGTGGAAGAGGCGGGCCACCAAGTGTTCGGCGGTGGTGTCCTCCAGCGTCCAGGGCAAGAAGATCACGCGGTAGACGATCGGGGCGACGACGGTGTCGAGGATGTCGTCGTCCGTGATCGAGGCATCCGGGTACCGCTCGAGGAGGAGGTTGGCCTCGATGCGGCGGTTGCGGAGGCAGTTGGACTGGCGCTCGCCGGCCGCGGAGGCTCCGCCCCGCAGCAGGGCCGCGTTGACCGGGTTGCGGTAGTGCTCCACCAGCTCCCGGGCCCACTCGGTGAGGTCGGCGCGCAGGTCGCCGCGCTCGGGCAGCGGGCGCGAGGGGTCGAGCTGGTAGGTGGCGATGTCGTTGATCAGGGTCGGGAGGTCGCCCCAGCGGCGGTAGATGCTGGTCGGGTTGACGCCGGCGCGCTCGGCGATCATCGGGACGGTGACCCTGTCCTGGCCCTTCTCTTCGACGAGCTCTTCGACAGCGGTCCGCACGTTGTGGATGACCGCGGCACTGCGTCCGCCCGTCCGCTTCGACGGTGTGGTCGTGTTTTCCATGGGAATAGCTTAAAGCAAACCCTGTTGCTTTTTACCAGAACCCTCCCTATAGTCGCTAAAAGCAATCGATTTTGCTTTAAGGAGCCGACCATGACCACAGCCGAAGAGCCTTGCCCGACCGGAGGGATCCTGGCCGCGCGTCCCCTGCGCCCGTCCCGCCGCGTCTCCTCCTTCCGGCTCCGCCCGGCCGCCGCGTTCGCCGGAGCGGCCCTGGCCTTCGTGGCCGTGGCTCTCGCGGTGGGTGCGCCCAGCCCGCTGTTCGTGCTCTACCAGCAGGAGTGGGGCTTCCAGCCGTGGCTCCTCACGGTCGCGTTCGCCATCTACGCGGTCACCCTGCTCATCACCCTGCTGATCGCCGGGTCGCTCTCCGACCACATCGGCCGGCGACCCGTGCTGATCGGGGCGCTCGCGCTGCAGGTCGTCGCGATGCTGGTCTTCCTCTTCGCACCTGACATCGGCTGGATCATCGGAGCCCGCGCGGTGCAGGTCGTCGCGACGGGCGCGGCCATGAGCACGTTCACGGCCGCGCTGGTGGAGCTCGCGCCGGAGCGGCAGAAGAAGCTCGGCGCCACGATCGGCAGCACCGCGCCCGTCGGAGGGATCGCCATCGGCGCCTTCCTGACCGGCCTCGCAGTGCAGTTCGTCCCGCAGCCGACGACCCTCGTGTTCGTCGTGCTCGCGCTGCTGTTCGCCGCCGGCATCCTGGTGATCGCGGCGTCGCCCGAGACGGTGCAGCGCCGCCCCGGCGCCGTCCGGTCGCTGATCCCGCGGCTGCTGATCCCGCGCGCCGCCCGCTCGGAGTTCGCGGGAGCCATCCCGCTGTTCCTGGCGACGTGGATGCTCGCGGGCCTCTTCATCGGACTGTCGCCGTCCATCCTGCACGGGGTGTTCCACCTCGACAGCGGACTGCTCAACGGAGCCATCGTCGCGGTGCCGCCGGCTGTCGGCGCGACCGCCGGCCTGCTGCTGACCCGTGCGCCGGCGCGGCGGACGGTGGTGTGGGCGATGGCGGCGATCCTGGTCGGCGTGCTGATCGCCGCGGTAGGGATCGCGGCGGCCATCCTGCCGCTGCTGTTCGTGGGGGCGACCGTGGCGGGAGGCGGCTTCGGCGCCGGCTTCTCGGCCATGCTGCGCATCCTGGCGCCGCTCGCCCCGAACGATCAGCGCGCGGAGCTCTTCGCCGGGATCTTCCTGGTCAGCTACCTCGCCTACGGCGTGCCCGCGCTCGTCGCCGGGGAGCTCATCGTCGCGATCGGGCTGCTGCCGACGGCGCTCGGGTACTCCGCCGCGATCGCGGTCGCCGCGGTCGTCGCGCTGGTGGTGCAGGCGCTCAGATCACGTCGATGAGCACCTTGCCCACGACGCCGTCCTCGACCGCGTCGTGGGCGGCCGCCGTCTCGGCGAGCGGGTAGCGGGTGATCGGGAGGCCGTGCTCTTCTCCCACGCGGAGGGCGCCGTCGGCGGCTGCAGCGGCCACCGCGCGCACGGCGGCCTCCTTGGCCTCCGGAGCGACCGTGTACGTGAGGACGAACTGCCAGCGCAGGTTCTTCGACATGCTCGGGCGCACGGGGATCGTGACGGAGTCGGCGCCGGGTGCGTCCGCGTAGCTCGCGATCGTGGCGTTGGCGCCGGCGACCTTCACGTCGAGCTCGGCGTTGGCGATCACGTTCACGTCGACGATGATGTCGACGCCGCGCGGCGCCAGCGCGCCGATCGCCTTCGCGGTGTCCGGGTCGGTGTAGTTGACGACGTGGTGGGCTCCCGCGGCCCGCGCGAGCTCGGCCTTCTCGTGGCTGCTGACCGTCGCGATCACGGTCGCGCCCGCCCAGACGGCGAGCTGGATGGCGGCGTGCCCCACAGCGCCGGCGCCGCCCGCGACGAGGACCGTGCGCCCCTCCAGCGATCCGGGGGCCAGCTCCGTCGGCGCCTGCTCGTACGAGGTCAGAGCGCGATGCGCCGTCAGCGCGGGGATGCCGAAGGACGCACCCTCGTCGAAGCTCACGTCGTCCGGCAGCGCGACCGTCTGCCGCTCCGGCACGACCGTGAGCTCCTGGGCCGTGCCGTCGGGGCGCTGGTACGCCGCATCCCACACCCAGACGCGGTCGCCGGGCGCGAACCCGGTCACGCCCTCACCGACCGCGTCGACGACGCCGGCGCCGTCCTGGTTCGGCACCTGGGGGCGGGGGAGTTCCGCCGGGCCGCTGCCGCGCCGGGCCTTCCAGTCGGTGGGGTTGACCCCCGAGACGTGGATGCGCACGCGCACCTCGCCGGGACCGGGATGCGGCTCCTCGCGCTCGCCGAGGGTGAGGACGTCGGAGTCGCCGGTGGCGGAGTAGGTCACTGCCTTCATGGCCTCCAGCAAACCATGACCGGAGGCGTCTCGCGAGGCGCTCAGCCGGCGGAGCAGGCGCCGGAGCTGATCGGAGCGCTGCCGACCGACGACAGCACGGGCCGCAGTTCGGCGAGGGTGAGCGCGTACCCGGTGTCGGGGTCCGTCGCGCTCCGCGCGAAGACCACGCCGGCGACGTCGCCGTTGGCGTCGAGCAGCGGTCCGCCCGAGTTCCCCGGCCGCACGGAGCCGCGGAGCGAGTAGATGTCGCGGTCGACGCTTCCGCTCTGGTAGATGTCCGTTCCCCGGGCGGTGACCCGGTCGCGCACGCGCTGCGGCGACACGGTGAACGGACCGTCGCCCGGGTAGCCGAGGGCGTACGCCGGCGCCCCCGCGGCCAGGTCGGGGCCGATGTCGAGCGCGGGCGCGCCGAGGTCGGTGACGTCGAGCACCGCGAGGTCACGCGACGGGTCGAAGGCGACGAGCGTCGCCCGCTCGACGGCGGTGCTGCCGGACTGCCGGACCACCACGGACGAGGCTCCCGCGACGACGTGCGCGTTGGTGACCACCCGGCCCCGCTGCACCACCCAGCCGCTGCCCTCGGAGTCGAGCCCGCACGCGGGCTTCGAGGCGAGCACCGTGACGACCGACTGCTCGGCGCCCGACACGGCGGCGGGGACGGATCCGTCCGGCTCGGGGACCGCGCGGATCGTCTCCCCGCCCTCGAAGACCTTCGGCAGGCCCGCTCCGGCGAGGGCGTCGTCCACGGCTCCCAGCACGGTGGACGAGGGGAGTGGCGCCATCCGGTTGAGGGTCGCCACCACGCTCGAGGAGTTGGCCGCCTGGACCACGGTGGCGAGGCTCGTGGCCATCGCGAATCCGGCCAGGAGCCAGACCACGACCGCCCAGGTCGCGAGCCCGAGGACCGCCCCGACCAGAGAGTCGAGCCAGCGGATCGGCCCGTGGCGCAGCAACTTGCCGATGAGGGAGGCGAGCGCACCGGCGATGGCGTAGACGACCCCGGCGCAGACCAGGATGACCACGGCGGCGACAACCGAGCGCTGGGTCACCCCGCCGAAACCGGCGGACGCGAACCAGTCGACCACGATCGGCGCGATCGTGAGCCCCAGCCAGAGCCCGAGGCCCAGGCCGACGAGCGTCCCGGCGGCGCGGATGGCGCCCTTCGTCCAGCCCGCCGCGATCGCGAGGACGGCGAGCACCACGAGCACGACGTCCACCACGATCTCCACGGCCCCACCCTGCCCCAGAAGACTGGACGGGACCTCAACCCGCGGTGGGCATCCGCTATCCGTCCGCCCCTATCGCACCGCGAGAGGCGCGACTATCGTCCGAAGCCGCACAGCATTCCGATGGAAGGAGCCACCATGTCGGACCCCCGGGCGAACGGCGACGACGAGCGCGAGGACCTCGCGCCGGGCGAGCGTCAGTACACGAGTGCCGATCTCACGGCGCATGACGCCGAGGAGGGACAGCTCCCGGAACACGGCGAAGGGGAGGACCCGACCGCTTAGAGGCGGCCGTCCTCCTCGTCGCCGTCGTCCACCGAGTCGGGTGTCGGCTGCGGGGAGGGGACGATGTCCGGATCCATCTGCTCCTCGGGCACGATGTCCGGGAAGTCGTCGGTCTGCTGGTCGCTGGTCTGTCTGGCCATGCGCGAACGCTACGCCTGCGATCCCGGGCCGGAAAGCCCCCTCCTCGCACTGCTCAGTCGGTGCCCGCAGGATCGTCCGGCGCGCCCGGCGCCACCGGCGGCTTGCGTCGCGACGTCAGCAGCACGATCGCCATGCCGATCACGGCGAGCACGACGATGCCGATGGCGATCCCGATGACGAGGCCCAGGTCGGTCCCGGTGGAGGCCGGGGTCGTCGGCTGGGCCGTGGATGCGGCTGCCGTGGCGGGCGGGGTGGCGCCGGCGCTGCTGCCGCCTGCACCCGGCGACGACGGCGCCTCCGTCGAGCCGGTCGCGCCGCACGGGCTGCCTTCCGAGCCCGCCGCTGCGGTGGCCCCCGCCGGCGGCTGGTACGTGAAGGCGTACGACGACGAGACCGTGTGACCATCCGCAGACACGATCTGGTAGGTGACCGTGTACCGCCCGGCGCCGCCGAGGGCGACGGGGGCGGTCAGGGCCGTGTCGGCCACGGTCGCGCATCCGGTCTCGAAGTGCCGGTTTCCGGAGTCCGGACCCGTCACGGTGAGCAGGTTCGTCGAGCCCTTCCCCGAGAGGTCGAGCACGCGGTCGTTGAACGTGAGCGTCACCGCGGAGAGCGGAGCGGTGACCGTCGCATCCGCCGCGGGGTCGCTGCTCACGAGGTAGTCGTGCGCGTCCGCGGCGGCCACCGGGGCGAGGGCCAGGGCGACGGCGGCGACGAGGCCGGCCGTCGCGGCGAGCAGCCTGTTCGTCATCCCTGCACCTTACGCTCGCCCCGGCGTCCCACCCGGGTGAGGGCGAACACGGCCACGACCAGGGCGATCGCGCCGAGCGCCAGGCCGCCCACTCCCACCGCGATGGACACGACGGTCGCGGTGGTGCTGGTCGCCGCGGCGGGGACCGGCGCCGGGGTCGCGACCAGCGTCGGCGATCCGTCCTCGGCCGGCGCCGCGTCCTCGATGTAGAGGGTGGGGGCGGGATGCTCGGGCTCGTCACCCGACGCGGGCGTCGGCTGGTCCCAGTCCACGACCGTCCCGTCGGAGTAGTACTGGTGGGTCGGCAGCTCGATGGAGCCGGTCTTCGGGATGGCGCCCGCCGACACGGTGAACTGCTGGAACTGCCCCGGCGCGATCTGCACGCCGCTGTCGGCCGTCCAGGTGATCCGGATGGGCGCCTCGGTGATCGTGCCGTCGTCCGTCTTCACGGGCTTCGCCAGCTTCTCGGTGTCGACCGTGGTGGTCCAGCCGGCGAGCGGCAGGTAGCTGACCGAGGTGAACGGCGTCTTCGTCGGCAGGTCGACGACGAGCTTGACCGTCCCCGCTGTCGCGGACTCGGTCGGAACTTTGAAGGTCAGGTTCGTGTAGCTGCCGGGCGACGCCTGGTCAGGGTCGACGTGGACGTGGGCGCTCGCCGCGAGCGGTGAGGCCAGCAGCAGGAGGGCGGTGGATGCCGCCGCGGCGGACGCGGCGAACGTGGACTTCTTCATGGGGTCTTCCTTGCGATCGGATCGTCGATGAACGCGTGCGCGCGTCACGCGGCGAGCCGGGGACCCCGGGCTGCCGTCAGAACGCGCCGGCGATCGCGGGAGGACCGCGGTGGCGCAGCCGGGCGAGCGGGAGGCCGAGATCGCGCAGCCGGGCGGGCGCGACGACCGTCGGCGCGACGACGGCCGCGGAGACGGGGACCGGCACCACGACGAGTCGTTCGGCCGTCCGGGCGATGCGCACGCGCGCCGTCCGGAAGAGGCCCCAGAACGCCTGCTCGCCGAAGCGGAGGGCGACCACCGTCACCAGCACGGCGCTCGCGTGCGTGAGCCACATCGACGGGGTGAGTTCGGACCCGTGCGCCGCGGGCATGGCACCGCCACTCATCGTCCCGGCGGACATCGTGAGGTGCGCGCCCAGGTGGAGGTGCGCCATCCCGTCCGGCGCGGTGAACCGCACGCCTCCGCCGCCGAGCGAGAAGAGTGCGTGGAACAGGAACTGGCTGAGCCCGACGGCGACGGTCAGCCGCCACAGGGAGAGGCGGCGTGTGGTGAGCGCCACGGAGGCGAGGGTCGCGAAGGCCAGGCTGAGAGCGACGGGCACGAGACCGGGCGCCGCTCCGCCTCCTGCGACGTGGAACAGCGCGGCGACGAAGATCGCGGCACCGGAGGCGAGCATCCCGCGTCCGACGCGTGCCCACCTCGATCCCATGCGCATCCTCCGTGTCGTCGGGTCTTCGGAGCCAGTCTACGGAACGGATTCCGCGGCTCCCGGCCGACCACAACGGGGGTCGGCGAACGGTCCGGACGGGAGCCTCACCCGCGTTATCCTGTGCGGGTGACGGTGGACACATGGCGGCGGCGGGTGCTCGTGGTGGAGGACCACGCCCTCATGCGCTCCCTCGTCGTCGACGCGTTCGGCCAGCGCGGCTTCGAGGCGGCAGGCGCAGCGACCGCCCCCGACGCGCTCGCGCTCGCCGGCACGTTCGACCCGGACCTCCTGGTGACGGACATCGACCTCGGCAGCCGGCCGAACGGCGTGGAGCTCGCCACCATCCTGCGGGCGCGGTCGCCGCACGTCGCTGTGATGTTCCTCAGCAACCTGTCGCGCGAGGCCGCCGCCGCCCAGGAGCGCAGCACGGTCGCGGACGCCTCCTTCGTCAACAAGGCTGCGGTGGAGTCGGTGGAGGAGCTGGTGGATGCGGCGGAGGCGGTCCTGGCCGACCGTCCCGTCCGGCGGGAGCAGCCGGGCACGGATGCGCGCTCGCGTCTGCTGCGCCTGACCGCCGCCCAGCTCGAGACGACGCGGCTGCTCGCGGCAGGCCTGTCGAACGCGGAGATCGCCCGCAGGCGCAACGTCACCGTGCGAGCCGTCGAGAAGAGCGTAGAGCGCGTCTTCCAGGCGCTCGGGTTCGCGGGCGGGGAGCGCACCGCACCGCGCGTCGCGGCGGCCACCCTGTACACGTCGACCTTCGGCGACCCCGCTTCGGGACTCTGATCCGATGACCGCGCTCCGCCGCTCCCTCGCGCGCGTCCACGGGCCGGCGGCGATCACCGTGTGGACCTGGCTGCTCACGCTGCCGTTCGCGCTCACCGTGATGTCCGGCCTCCAGTACGTCTCCGGAGGACCGGGAGCCGTGCTGGCCGTCGCCGGCCTGCAGCACGGCATCCTGGGCGGGCTCCTCCTGCTCGGGGCGGCTGTGCTCCGGGTCGTCCCGCGTGGCGCGCGTCCCGTTGCCGTCTTCGCGATCTACGCGGCGATCGGCGCGGTCCGCCCCCTGCTCTTCCTCGAGGCCGGCGGTCTGCTCGGCATCCCGGTCGCGCCGGGCGACCTGGCGGGTCGCATCGCCGTCAACGTCGTGGTCGTCGTCGCGGTGTTCGCGCTCATCGCCGTTGCCGTCGACCTCGTGCGCGAGCACCTCGGCGTCTTCCGTCGCCTGCGGGCGGCCCAGCGCGCGTCCGGTGACGACATCGGCTGCGCCACGGAGCGGCTCGCCCGGCTGCGGAGCGAGGCGCTGGACGACGTCGTGGAGGCTCTCGAACGGACGGCAGCCACCGCGGCGGCGGACCTGCCCGAACCGGCCGAGGCGGCGCGCCTGCTGCGGCGGCTCGCCGAGGACGTCGTCCGTCCCGCCAGCCACCGGGTCTACCAGGACGACGGCGCCGCGCCCGGACCGGACGGCGAGCAGGTCGCGCCCCGCGAATGGTTCACGTCGGTCGTCGGCGGGATGCGCGCGGCGCCTCCGCTCGCCACCGCCCTGCTGTTCACCGCGATGGTGCTGCCGTTCGTGTCCATCCTCTCCGGTCCGGTGATCGTCGCACCGGTGGCGGCCGGCCTGGTCGTCCTCCTGATCGGCGGCTCCCTCGTGGCATCGGTGACGCTGCCCGCGCACTCGGCCGCGCGCCTGACGGTGCTCCTGCTCCTCTACATCGGCGTCGGCCTCCTCGTGTCGGCGACGGGAGCCGTCGGGCTCGCGCTCGCCGGCAGCGACCCCGCCCCCGCGTGGTTCGAGACGGCGACCTACCCGCTGATCGCGTTGACGGTCGCCCTCGTCTCCTCGCTGTCGGTGCGGGTGCGGCAGGACCAGGCGGAGCTGGAGGCGGCGCTGCAGGCCAACGTCGCGGCGGCCGCCCGGGTCCGCGCCGACTACGACCGGGAGCGCGCGACCCTCGCCCGCCTGCTCCACGCGGGCGTCCAGTCCGAGCTGATCGCCGGCGCGCTGGCGCTCACCGCGGCTCCGCCCGCCGACCGGGCGGCGGCCGCCCGCCGTGTCATCGACGTGCTCGGCCGCGCGCGGGACGCGCTGCGGGGCGCCCACGACGAACGGCACGCGGCCGACGAGGTCAGCGCCCTGCTCGACAGCTGGTCGTCCGCGATCGAGTTGCGGGTGGCCGTCGACGAGGCCGTCTGGGGGCGCCTGGTGGATCCGACACGCGCCTCCGCCGTCGTGGATGCGGTCTCGGAAGGACTCGCCAACGCCGTGCGGCACGGCGACGGCTCGCCGGTCGCGATCGCCCTGCGCGCCGCGGACTGCGATGGCGTGAAGGTCGTCATCGAGTCGGGCGGCACTCTCGGGGCGGCGGATTCGGGCATCGGTCTGAGACAGCTCGCAGAACGCGGGACGGTCGCGCTCCGCGAAGCGTCCGGCCGAGTGGAGCTGGCCGTCGCCATCCCCTGAGACCCCGCCGGGCATCCGCGCCGATCCCCGTCGTATCAGCCGTACCGCGGCCTGCCGGGCACAGGTGAGGACCGTACTTTCGTGGGTGACGGCGACGCTGCCGTCCGGTCCCGGATCGGGGGCCCCTGCATGACCCGAACGCGCAGGATGCGCCCCCCGCCGGGATCTATTCATCTGCATTGATGGAACATCCAGCCGAAATCCGATAGAAAAGGGAGTACGCCTTTCGCGCCTCCCCCGGTGCGTCGCCCCGACCGACTCGTCCAGGAAGTACCAGCAGCTTGCCCCAGTCCACTCCTTCCGTGCGGCCTCGCCGCAGTGTCAAGGCACCCGTCGTGGTGGATGTGGACCAGCAGTCGCAGCTCTCCGACGATCCCGTGAGCGCGTTCACCACCGCGGAGGAGCTGACCGCGACCCAGACGTTCCCGAGCCGTCGCGCACGGCTCGAGGCCGAGCGCAGCCGGCCCCGCACGCGGGAGCGCGTCGTCGTGAAGCCCGCCCGCGCCGAGCGCCGGCCCAAGCCCGAGCGTCCCGCACGCACCGCCGCGGCTGTCCGTGCGCCGCGGGTGCGCACCGCGCGTCCGGAGCGCCGTCGCTGGGGCGTCCACGCTGTCGTGATGGTGGCCCTCGCCGCCTTCTTCGGCACCGCAGCCCTCCCGGCCTACGCGACCACGGGCGAGGGATCGACCGTCGGAGCCGCGCGCACCGCGCTCGCCGTGCAGACCCTCACCGGCGGCGGCGTCACCCAGGTGGTGGCCCGTGACGGCCTCGACATCCAGGAGAGCCCGCAGGCTCTCGACTCGACCATGAACACGACGGTCTCGCCCACCGTGCAGGCGCTCGCCGTGCAGCTCATGGGCGCGGTCGCATCCGGCCGCCTCGTCGGCTCGGTCCCCAACCACATCCCGGAGATCGCGGACCTGGCCGAGGGCCATGCGGTCCCCGGCTGCGGCATCGACTACCGCGTGCTGCAGGCCATCTCGGTGGCGCTCGACAACTTCAACCAGGTCGGCGTCAGCGACATCAACCGTCGCTGCACCGGCCAGATCGAGGGCGCGGGCACCGACTCGGCCCACTACGCCGACGGCGGCGGTCACGCGGTCGACTTCTACCTCCTCAACGGCTCGCCGCTGACGGGTGGAGACGCGAAGTCGGTTCAGCTGATCAAGATCCTCGACCCGCTGGTCCCGGACGGCACGGGCCTCGGCCAGATCGGCTGCCGCGCCTCCATGGACCT
This sequence comes from Leifsonia sp. 22587, assembly GCF_052044215.1. Taxonomy (NCBI): domain Bacteria; kingdom Bacillati; phylum Actinomycetota; class Actinomycetes; order Micrococcales; family Microbacteriaceae; genus Leifsonia; species Leifsonia sp. 22587. The sequence goes on along the minus strand of NZ_JBQENB010000003.1, from coordinate 217,766 downwards.
CAGCAACTTCAAGCCGTTCGACGACACGTGCAACCACCTGCACATCGACTTCCTCAAGTCGGACGGCCCCGCCCTCCGCTACGGCTGACCCGTCGCCGCATCGCGGCCCTCAACCGAAGAGGTTGAGCGCCGCCCACTGCACGAGGATGACGGTCTTGCCGTCGGCGATACGGCCGTCGGCGACCATGGTGAGCGCCTCGTCGTAGGGCACGACGACCGGCTCGATCTCCTCGCCCTCGTCCTCCAGGCCGCCGCCTCCCGTGATGTCCGCGGGGGTGTAGGGCGCCGCGTAGAAGTGCACGCGCTCGGTGACCGAGCCCGGACTCATGTACAGGTCGAAGAGGTGCGTGAGCCCGCCGATCGTCACGCCGAGCTCTTCCGCCGCCTCCCGGCGGATCGCCTCCTCGGGGCCGTCGCCGTCGAGGAGCCCGGCGGCCGACTCGATGAGCATGCCGTCGGGATGGCCGTTCACGTACACGGGGAAACGGAACTGCCGTGAGAGCAGCAGCGTGCGCCCGACCGGGTCGTACAGCAGCACCGTCGCGCCGTTGCCCCGGTCGTACGTCTCGCGCGACTGGGTCGTCCACTCGCCGGAGCGTCCGCGGTAGTCGAAGGTGGTGCGCCGCAGCACGTGCCAACCGTCCGAGGTGACCTCGACCTCGCGCATCCGGACGTCCGGGTTGCCTGCTAGGTCCATACCGGTGCGGTGCAGGCCGGTGCGGCCGCGGGAGTCGGGGACGTCGTGGCCGGGGCGCGGGTCGCTCATGCTCCGAGCCTAGCGAGCGGGCCGGAGCCGGGCGGAGGAGGTCAGCGGTAGCGGCGACGGATCTCGCGCGCGGCGAGCACGTCGCCCGCGTGCGCCTCCCGCATCTTCGCGAGCGCCTTGTCGGACTTCAGCGGGAGGCGGAGCACGTCGTCCGCCTCGATGCCCGCGACCAGCTCGCGCGCCCGTTCCACCTCGGAGTCGAGCTCCGCGCCGAGCAGCAGCGCGTTGTTCGCGATCCAGATCCACAGCAGGAAGACGATGATGCCGGCCAGTGCGCCGTACGTCCGGTCGTAGTTGCCGAAGTTGCCGACGTAGAACGCGAACAGGGCGGAGGCCACGCCGAGCACGACGATCGCGACGATCGACCCGGGCGTGAGCCAGCGGATGCGCGGGTGCTTGATGTTCGGGGTAGCGGCGTAAAGCACCGCGACCAGCAGCACGATGACAACGACGACGACCGGCCACCGCACGACGGACCAGATCGCCTGGAAGGCGTCACTCAGCCCGAGGAACGCGCCCAGGAACTCGAGGACCGGACCGGAGACGACCAGCAGCAGCGCGAGGAGCGCCATGAGCACCAGCGCGAGCAGTGTCACGCCGAGCTGCACCGGGCGGAGCGTGAAGAAGGTCCGCCCCTCCTGCACCCCGTACACGCGGTTCAGGGACCGACCGAACGCGCCGACGTAGCCCGACGCCGACCAGACGGCGCCGATGATGCCGATCGCGAGCGCCCATCCGGTCGCGGGGGAGGCGGCGAGCGTCTCGATCGGTCCCTTCAGCACGTCGGTCATGCCTGGCGCGAGGTCGTTCACCATCCCGAAGAGCGCGTCGATCCCGGCCTTGCTCTGGCCGACGATGCCCAGGAGGCTGACCAGCGCGAGCAGTGCGGGGAACAGCGACAGGACGGCGAAGTAGGTCAGGCCGGCGGCGAGGTCGGTGCACTGGTCCGTGGAGAAGCTGCGCATCGTGCGCTTGAGGATGAACCCCCACGGCAGGCGGTACCAGGGCTCACTGCGGCGGTCCTCGATGCGGCGGACTGCCTTCGCGCGGGCGCTGCCGACGCCCCCGTCGTCAACGGGCACGCCCGCGCCTCCGGAGGAGCAGGGTCGCGATGCCGGCGGCCGCGCCCACCATGGTCAGGAACACGCTGACGAACACCACGGGGTGGGAGCGGATCTGCACCCGGATGTTGAAGGTCGCGAACAGGTCGTCCAGGGTGCTCGCGAGCTCGTCGCGGGTCACCTCGAGGTCGAGCTTCATCTGGTTGATGCCGGCACCCGGGGGTAGCGGCGGGCGGCCGGCGGGACGCTGCCCCTGGCGTCCGATCGACGGAGTGGTGTCGGAGGTCACGGCTGCTCTCCCTTCAGGGCCTTCGCGTCGGCGCTCAGCTCGCTGCCCAGGTCGTCGGGCACCGGCGGCACGCCCTTCTTGAGGCTGCGCAGCCCGATGAGGCCGACCACGACGGCGATGACGATGAGGATGACGCCGACGATGATCGCCGCCAGCCACGCCGGGAGGATGAGCGCGAAGCCCAGCACGGCCGCAGTGATGAGCACCGCGAACGCGAAGAACAGGAAGAGCAGAGCGCCCACGAGGAGCCCTGCGCCGATCCCCGCCGCCTTCGCCTTGGCGGCCATCTCGGCTTTGAACAGGGCGAGTTCGGTCGCGACCAGCCGGCGCAGCTGGGCGACGAGGTCCTTGGTGAGCTCGGGGAGCGGACGGAGTCCACGGGTGGTACGTCGGCGCTCCCGCGGCAGCGGTGGCTTGTCGGCCATCGGTTCGGGCTCCTCTCGGACACTGGTAGGCCGACCGTACCCCACGCCCAGACGCGAGTGAACCCGTGATGGTGCACACTAGGGGCATGAGCGGCAACGAGATCGCCGGCCGGGGTGGCATCCTCGCGGCCGTGGTCCCCGGGCAGCCGGTCGCGGTGCTGGAGGAGGCGGCGCGGCTCGCGGACGACCTCGATGTGCCGCTGGTCTGCGCCAACGTCGATCCGGACCGCTACGTCGTCTCGAGCTACGTGGACGGAACAGTGGTGGCCCTTCCCTACGATCCGGATCTACCGGAGACGGAGGAGAAGCGCTTCGACCCCGACCTGGAGGCGCACATCCGGCGCGTGCTGGACGGCCGCGGCATCCCGTACTCGTTGCAGCAGCTGGCGGGCGACCCGGCGTGGTGCCTGGCGCGGCTCGCCGACGACATGAACGCGCGCTACATCGTGGTCGGGACGCGCGAGGCGGGCCTGCGGGGCAGCGTGCGCGAGTTCTTCAACGGCTCCATCGCGGTGCATCTGGCCCACCGGCAGCACCGTCCCGTGATCGTGGTGCCGCTGAACCCGATCCCGGGCACGCAGTCGTTCCCGTGGGAAGACCCGCCGGTCTAGTGCCGGCCGACCGCCGTCGAGCGCCCCTGCACCTGCGGCCGCGCTCGGTCCTGCTCGTGTTCGTGGGAGGCGCGCTGGGCACGGCCGCACGCTACCTGCTGACGCTGTCGGTGCCGCCCGTCGCGGGCGTGCCGCTGATCACCTTCCTCATCAACGTCACCGGTGCATTCGTGCTCGGCTGGCTGCTGCAGTCGCTCGCACTGCGCGGGCCGGACGAGGGCGGCCGTCGTGACGTGCGGCTGTTCGCCGGCACGGGCATCCTGGGCGGGTACACGACGTACAGCTCGCTCGCGGTGGACACCGACGGACTGATCGCCGCGCAGAGCGTCGGCCTGAGCATCCTGTACGCCGTGGCGACCATCGCCGTGGGCGCGCTGGCCTCCGTGGCGGGCATCGCCCTCGCGTCGGCGATCGCGCGCCGCCGCACTAGAGGGGGACACGGATGAGCCCGCTGGTGCTGGCGGTCGCTGCCGCGGGCGGCGTGGGAGCCGTCGCGCGCCTCCTCTTCGACGGGGCGCTCCGCTCCTGGCTGCGGACCGGTTACCCGATCGGGACCACGATCATCAACGTGACCGGCTCGTTCCTGCTGGGGCTGGTGACCGGACTCGCGCTCGCCCACGGCCTGCCGCCCGAGTGGCGGGCCGTGCTCGGCACCGGCTTCCTCGGCGGGTACACCACGTTCAGCACGGCGAGCTACGAGACGGTCCGCCTGGCGCAGCAACGACGCTACCGGGCAGCAGCCTTCAACGGCGTCGGGATGCTCGTGCTGGCGCTCGCCGCGGCAGGGCTCGGGCTGTGGCTGGGCCAGCTGTGACCGGTGCGGCGGTCAGTCCTGGTCGGGCTCCTGCTCCATCCACCACTCGGTGAACTCCTCGGCGCGCCCGTCGTGGGCGAGCCGGACGATCCACAGGTTGCTGTAGATCGGGCCCTCGCGGTAGTCGGTCACGCCCTCGACGAAGTACACGGGGCCGTCCTGCCCGAGCAGCCGCCACTCGAACGTCGCGGCACCGGGGTCGTCCTGGGCGTCGAGCCACCCCTCCACGATCTCGAGGTGCCCGTCCCACGGCTCGGCGAACGGTTCGGTGCGGTAGCTCGCATCCTCGGTGAACAGCGCCCGGATGTCGTCGGGGTCGTTGCTCTCCCATGCGCGCCGGTAGAGCTCGATCCAGTTCGTGATCGCGTCCGCCATGCCCCCGTTATACGCCCTGCCGGTGAGGCGCCGCTACGCTGGGCCGCATGGAGGAGCCGTTCGCGTCCTGGTCCGAGTTCAACGTGGCGGTCGCGGGCGCCGGAGCGGCGCTGGGCGGTCTGCTGATCGTGGCGCTCTCCGTCAACATCGCCACGATCGCGAAGTCGGCCGGGCTGGCGGCGCGCGCCGGCGCATCCATCGCCGCCCTCATCCTCGGGGTGGCGCTGTCGTGCGCTGCACTCATCCCGGGGCAGCAGACCGTGGGCTACGGCATCCAAGTCCTCGTCGGGGCGGCGCTGTGCGCAGTGATCGACGTGCGCTGCGGGATCACGGTCGCGCGGGATGCGGTGCGCACCGGTTTCCGGCGCTACACGCTGGAGCGGATCGCCTTCTTCGCGGTGCCGACGCTGGTCTACGCCGTCGCGGGGATCCTGCTCGTCGCATCCACGGCCGGGGCCGCCGGGCTGGTGCTGGTCGCCGTGGGCACCATCGTCGCCATCGTGGCGACCGTCGCGTTCTCGTGGGTGGCGCTCGTCGAGGTGCTGCGCTGAGCCGTCACGCGGAACGCGGTCAGGCCGGCTGCGCCGTCAGCTCGGGCTGCGCGGTCAGCTCCGGCAGCGCGTCGACGAGCGGCGCGAGCTCGGGCACCTGACGGGCGCCGTCGAGCGCGCGGGCCAGCGCGTCGTCGTGCACGGGCCGCGCGGTGTCGAGCAGCTCGTGGCCCGGCCCGGTCAGCTCGGTGTAGATGCCGCGGCGGTCGTCGTCGCACAGGATGCGCGTGAGCAGCCCGCGGTCCTCCAGCCGGTTCACGAGGCGGGTCGTCGCGCTGGGGCTGAGGGCGCTCGCGCGGGCGAGCTGCTGCATCCGCATGTGCCAGCCGTCCTGGCGCGCGAGCGCGTCGAGCACGGTGTACTCGACCACCGACAGCTGCACGGTGCGGCTCAGCTCCCGCTCCAGCTCGGCCTCGATGTACCCGTGCAGGGCGGCCAGTGTGCGCCAGCCGTGCGCGCGCACCTCCACCGCGTCGTCCGCGATGCCCATGGGCGCTCCCTTCGGTGTCCGGCCGCGTTCGGGCCGCGGTCGAAGCAGACGGGGTTGCGCAATGTAGTTGCACGTGCAACTATTTATAGCGCGTCTGCAACTAACAGAGTAGCGCACCCCCACCGCATCCAGAAGGAGACATCCATGCCCGCTGGCCTGATCGCCCTCGCTCTCGGAGGATTCGGGATCGGCCTCACCGAGTTCGTCATCGCCGGGCTGCTGCCGGAGGTGGCGGCCGACTTCCACGTCGACGAGGCCGCGGCCGGGTGGCTGATCTCGGGATATGCGCTCGCGGTGGTCGTCGGCGCTCTCGGGCTGACCGCAGCGGCGACGCGCCTGCCGCGGAAGGCCGCGCTCATCGGGCTGATGGTGCTGTTCATCGTCGGCAATCTGCTCTCCGCCGTCGCCCCGGACTACGGCACGATGCTCGCCGGCCGGATCATCGCGGCGCTCTGCCACGGCGCCTTCTTCGGCATCGGCTCGGTCGTCGCGGCCGGACTCGTCGCGCCCGAGAAGCAGGCCCGCGCCATCGCGGTCATGTTCACCGGGCTCACGGCCGCGAACGTGCTGGGCGTTCCGTTCGGCACGCTGCTCGGCCAGGCGCTGGGATGGCGCTCCACCTTCTGGGCCATCACCGGGATCGGCGTGATCGCCCTGATCGGCGTCGCCCTGCTGGTTCCGGCGAGCGCGGGCGGACGGTCCGCGACCGGGCTGCGCGGCGAACTGTCGGCGTTCCGCTCCGGCCAGGTCTGGCTGTCGCTGGCGGCCACGGTGCTCGGCTTCGGCGGGATGTTCGGCGCCTTCACCTACATCGCGTACACGCTGACCGGTGTTGCGGGCTTCGCATCCGCCGCCGTGCCGTGGCTGCTGATCCTGTTCGGTCTCGGCTTGTTCGCGGGCAACTGGGCCGGCGGGCGGCTCGCCGACCGGTCGATCGACCGCACGCTGCTCTGGTTGCTCGCAGCGCTCGCCGTGGTCCTCGCCGCGTTCGCGCTCGTGGCGGGAGTCCCGGCCGGAGCCATCATCGGGCTCGTGCTCATGGGCGCGTTCGGGTTCGCCACGGTGCCGGCTCTGCAGCTGCGGGTGCTCTCCTCCGCAGCGCACGCTCCGACCCTCGCCTCGGGCGCCAACATCGCCGCCTTCAACCTCGGGAATGCCCTGGGCGCCTGGCTCGGCGGGCTCACCATCGCGGCCGGTCTCGGGTACACCTCGCCGCTCTGGGTGGGCGCGGCGATGACCGTCGGAGCGCTCATCGTGGTCGCCATCGCGGCGGCCTCGGCGCGTCGTTCCCGCAGGCCCGGCGCGGCGCACGCGAGTGCCGATCGGGAATCCGCACTTCCGGTCCCCTAGAACGGAGCGTATAGTCGCCCTCGTCTCGAACGGTCAGGGGGTGATCGTATGCCGGAGCTGGCTGAGAAGGCCCGCCACAGCATCCTCACCCCTGCGCGCGTGCTGGTCGGCTCTCTGATCGCCGGCGCCGGTCTCACCGTTCTCGGCTTCTTCGCCGGAGGGTCCGCCGCCTCGGCGGCCGAACCGGCGCCGCCCGCCGCACCGGTCGGCGCGCTCGTCTCGAGCGTCACCACGGGGGTGGGGGATGCGGTCGGTTCGGTCACCCAGGCGGTGGCACCCGCGCTTCCCGACCCGGTGCAGAGCGTGGTGTCCGCGGTCGTCACCCCGGTCACCGCCACCGTCGACCAGGTGGTCGAGCAGTCGCCCGTCGCCAGTGCGGTGCAGCCGGTTGCCGACGCGGTGGACCAGGTGGTCGCCGCCGTCCCCGTGGTGCGCGACGTCCTGCCTCCCGCGCCCGTCGCGACGGTCACGGATCCGGTCACCGGGACCGTCGACCAGACGGTGTCGGACGTGGTGGGCGCGGTCGACACGGCCGTCGCCCCCATCATCGCGGCGGACGGCGAACAGGCCGGGCCGGAGCCGGGTTCGCCCGCGTCCGAGCTCCCTGGCGGCCTCGACGCGGCGTTGGCCTCTTCGGCGGCGCTCGCGGCATCCGTGCCCGCCCTGCTCGCGGCCTCCGGCACGCGCCTCCCCGGCGGACTGCTGCCGTTCGGCTCGTCGGCCGGTGCCGGTGCGAGCGGTTCGGCGCCTGCAGGCGTCCCCGCGGGAGACCCCTGGGCTCCCGGAGGTGGAGCGCCCGGCGGGCTGCCGGGAGGATCCGCGGGCTCGACGGGCGGCGGAAGCGGCCCGGGCGGAGCTGCGCCCGGATTCGCCGCGACCGCAGACGGCTTCTTCTTCTCCGGGTCCTCGTGGATCCGACTCAGCGGCGCGGCCGCGGACGATCACGTCCCCGCCGGCCCCGTCGCCGACCACGACATCAGCCCCGACTGAGCAGGTCACGGCTGCCGCGCAGGCAGCACATGACCCCTGCCCGGCACTCGTGTGCCCGGGCGACAACTCTCAGTCGAAAGGCATGACCCATGAACAAGTACGTCTCCAGAGGGATGTGGTTCACCCTCTGCGTCGGCGGGCTGTGGCTCGCCGGAACGGCCGCGGCGAACGCGGCCGAAACGTCCGGCGGCGACGGCGTCGCCACCGGCGACCAGGCGGTCGTCGGCATCACCGTCCCCGTCTCGATCTCGGGCACCGGCATCTCCGTCCTCGGGGATGCGACGAGCACCGGATCCACCGCGAGCGCCCCGGCGGCGCCCGCCGCCCCGTCCGCCTCGATCTCTCCCGACTCGGTCGGCGGAGTGCTGAGCGGCGACCAGGCGGTCGTGGCCGTCAGCGTCCCGGTGGACGTCTCCGGCAACGCCGTGAGCGTCGTCGGCGACTCCGCAAGCAGCGGCTCCGATGCGTCCGCTCCGGCGGCCTCCGGGTCCGGGAGCAGCGCGACCTCGTCCGGTTCCGACGGCGTCGGGTCGGGCATCCAGGCGCCGGTCTCGGTCGCCGTGCCCGTGACCGCGGGTGGGAACGCGATCTCGGTGGTGGGCGACTCGACGTCGTCCGACTCCTCGGCGACGGCCCCCGCGGCCGGATCCGGGTCGACCGCGACCGCGTCGGGCTCCGGCTCCGACGGCGTGCTCTCGGGCATCCAGGCGCCGATCAGCGCTGTGGCGCCGGTGACGGCGGGCGGCAACGCGATCTCGGTGCTCGGTGACGCGAGCAGCACGGGATCGACCACGACCGCCCCGTCCGGAAGCGGCTCCGGCGGCGGCGCGACCGCGACCGGCGGCTCGGGCTCGGACGGCGGGATCCTCTCCGGCATCCAGGCGCCCATCGGTGCGGCCGTCCCGGTGACGGTCGGCGGTGACGCAGTGTCCGTGATCGGCGACGCGACCACGTCCGGCTCCACCACGACGGCGCCCGCGACCGGGTCCGGCTCGACTGCGACCGGTTCGACCGCGAACGGCGGCTCGGGCGGCATCCTGTCCGGCATCCAGGCTCCGGTCGACGCTGCGCTGCCGGTGACGGCGGGCGGTGACGCGGTGTCCGTGATCGGCGACGCGACGACCTCCGGGTCGACGACGACCGCTCCGGCGGCCGGCTCGGGCAGCGGAACCACCGCGACCGGAGGGTCGACGGACGGCGGCGTGCTGTCCGGCATCCAGGTGCCCGTCGGTGCGGGCGTCCCGGTGACGGTCGGCGGCACGGCGGTCTCCGGGATCGGTGACGCCACGTCGGCCGGATCGTCCACCACCGCTCCTGCGACCGGCGGCGCCACCGCCGGTGGCGGATCGACAGGCGGGACGAACGGCGGGACCGGAACCACCGGCGGCGGTCTGCTCGACGGCATCGGTCTCCCGATCGGCGTCGACGTTCCCGTGACGGTGGGCGGTGGAGCGATCTCCGTGGTCGGTGACGCCACCACGACGGGTTCGACGACCACGCCGACGACCCCGACGACGCCGACGACCCCGACGACCCCGACGACGCCGACCACCCCGTCGACGCCGTCGGCCGGCGAGCTGTCGGCACCGGCGACGGTCGCCTCGACCGGGGGTGCCACGGCGCTCGCGGGCGGCGCGATGTCCGGTGCGATGTCGGGTACCACGGCCCTCGCCTCGACGGGGTCGGACGACCTCGGCCTCGGGGCGCTGGGTGCGCTGCTGGCGCTCCTCGGAGTGATGCTCGCCTTCACCACGGCCGGTCGCGGCCGTCGGCACCACCACCTGCGGTGAGTGCCCGCGCCCGCTGAGCGCGGGTGATGTCTTCCCGGCACGCCGGCAACCCCAGCCGCCGGCGTGCCGGGAATTCGCGCGCCCGCAGCCGTTCCCGGCTCAGAAGCCGATCGGCCGCCCCGGGGTCAGCGGCTTGTCGTTGCCCACGAAGGCACGGCCGCCGTTGTACGCGCGCTCACGCCGCTGCACCTCCGCGAGGAGGGCCTTGTTGAGCATCTCCGACCAACTGCTGTCCCGTTCATCGAAGGACGTCCGGCGGTATGCGGCTCGCGCCCGGTTGCGCATCGCGTCGGTCAGGTAGAAGGTCACCGTCGTGCGCTTCGGGGGCCGCTTCGAGTGGCCGGGCGCATCTGCCGTCGGCGGGGCGGACGACGGTCGCACCTCGGCTCCGGTTGCAGGGGTCAGGGTCTCGTCGCCGGTGTCAGCGGGATCGTCCATGGCTCACCTTCCGTATCTCGAATGTCCATCATCGATCTCACATACTAATTGGCAGCGACGACCGCGGACCAGTATCCACAGCTGCTACGCATGCTTTAAAAGCCCGATAATGCAGGCATTTTGGAGGAGCGCGAGGAGGGTCGTTAGTGCGACAAGCGCTCGACGATCGAGCCGAAGAGCTCCGGGCGACGCGCCGCGGTCGGCACGATCCGGGGCCGGAAGCTGGAGCGGGCGGCCACCACGAGGGCCGACGTGAGCATCCGGAAGTCGCGGGTCGTCGCGCGCCACGCCCGCTCGTACTGCTCCGTGCTGCCGGCCCGCACCGCGGCGACCGACGCCCTGGCCTGCGCGAAGCCGACGCGCATCCCCTCGCCCGTGAGCGCATCCACGTAGCCGGAGGCGTCGCCGGCGAGCAGCACGCGCCCCGCGGAGCGCGACCGCGCCCGCTGGAGGAGCGGGCCCGCACCGCGCGGGTCCGAGACCGACGGCACACCGTCGAGCCGTCCCGCGAGCTCGGGGATCCCGGCGATCACCTGATCGATGTCGAGCGGACGGGAGCCGAGCACCGCGACCCCGACCGTCCGGTCATCGACCGGCGTCACGTACGCCTCGGCGCCGTGCGACCAGTGCACCTCGACCAGGGACGTCCACGGCTCCACGCCGAAGTGCTTCCGCAGCCCGAAGCGCCGCCGCTGGGCCGCCTGCGCCCGCCCGTCGAGCCCGGCCATCCGGCGCACCGGCGAGTGCAGCCCGTCGGCCGCGATCACCCACGGCGCCTCGACGGTCTCGCCGGTGCTCAGGGTCAGCGTCACCCCGTCCGCGGTCTGCGATAGAGCGGTCACCTTGGCGTGGATGCGGTGAGCGCCGAGCTCAGCGGCCCGCTCCGCGAGCGCCTGGTGCAGAACGGTGCGCCGCACCCCGCGACCCGGACGCTCGGCGAACCGGTGCTCGACGCGCGAGGCGCCGTCCAGGTACGCGATGCCGTCGAGCCGGCGGCCGTGCGGGTCGACGCCGATCCGGTGCAGGGCGGCCAGCGCCCCCGGCATCAGGCCCTCGCCGCAGGCCTTGTCGATGGGGCCGACGCGCGGCTCGACGAGCACCACGTCCATCCCGTCGATGCGCGCCTCGATCGCGCACGCCAGTCCGATCGGGCCGCCGCCCACGACGACGACGTGCGGTTTCATGCGGGCGCCGGGGATCCGACCACGGTCGCGAGCGCCCGGTTCTCGCAGCGGATGCGGACGACCAGCAGCCAGGCGTTCAGCACCGTGAACGTCAGTGCTGTGATCCAGGCCGTGTGCACGAGCGGGAGGGCGAACCCCTCGACCACCACGGCGACGTAGTTGGGGTGGGTGAACCAGCGGTACGGGCCGCCGGTCACCAGCGGCAGGTCGCGCACGACGATCACCCGGGTGTTCCAGCGCGGACCGAGGGTCGCGATGCACCACCAGCGCAGCGCCTGGCTGGCGAGGACGAGCACGAGCATCGGCCAGCCGAGCCAGGGGAGGAACGGCCGTCCCGCGAACCACACCTCGGCGAGGCAGGCGAGCAGCAGTCCGGTGTGCAGCGCCACCATCGCGGGGAAGTGGCCACGACCGAACTCGACGCCGCCCCGCGCGAACGACCACTTCGCGTTGCGGGTGGACACCACCAGCTCGGCGATGCGCTCGGCGCCGGTGGCCAGCACCAGGACGGTGTACCAGATCATGCAGCGGCGTCCGGGGCCGAGACTTCCGCGACCGTTAGCGGTGCGAGGATCGTCCGCTCGGCGCCCTCCGCCCAGCGCAGCAGCACCAGCTCGCTCGTCACACCGGGCCCGAGCGCGAACAGGAGCCCGATCGTGCCGGCGGGATGCGCATCCAACTGCTCGGCGAGCACATGCAGCACGGCCGCCGACGACAGGTTGCCGACGTTGGCCAGCGAGCGCCAGCTCGCATCCAGCGCCCCCTCGGGCAGGTCGAGTGCCTGCGAGAACGCCTCGAGCACCTTCGGGCCGCCGGGATGCGCGGCCCAGGCGCCGACGTCGGCGACCTCCAGGCCGTGGGCGGCGAGGATGCCGCGGGCGTCCCCGGCGAAGTTGCGCTCGATCACCTCGGGCACGCCGGCGCTCAGCACGATGCGGAACCCGGTGCCGCCGATGTCCCAGCCGATCACGTCCGCGGTGTCCGGGTAGATGTGGCTGCGGGTGTCGACGACCTCGGGGCCGGCGAGACCCAGCTGCTCGGCGCGACGCTCGCCGACCATCACGACCGCGGCCGCCCCATCGCCGAACAGGCCGCTGGCGACGATGTTGGCCATCGAGTCGTCGCTCGCCTGGACGGTCAGCGAGCACAGCTCCACCGACAGCAGCACGGCGACCTCGTCGGGATGCCCCGCCAGGTAGTCGTTGACACGGGCGATGCCCGCGGCCCCGGCGACACAGCCGAGCCCGAAGCTCGGGAGGCGCTTCACGTCGGACCGCAGGCCCAGGCGCGAGACCAGCTGCGCGTCGATGGAGGGCGCGGCGATGCCGGTGACGGAGGTGAAGAGGAGGAAGTCGACGTCGGCCGGTTCGAGCCCGGCGGAGGCGAGCGCGGCCGTGAGAGCGCGCTCGGCGAGCGAGGTCCCCTCTGCGATGAAGTAGTCGTTGGACTCCTGGAAAGACGCCAGCGAGCTGTACCGCTCCAGCGGCATCACCAGGCTCCGCGTCTGCACCCCCGAGGAGGCGTGGATGCGGCGCATCACCTGCTGCCGCGCAGGGTCCGACGTGATCATCGCGAGCAGCGCAGCGGTGATCTCCCCTTGGCTGTAGCTCCGGGCGGGGAGCACCGGGGCCACCGACACGATTCGGCTCACATGCGAAACGTACCACCGGGTCCCGCCACCGGCACCGGCGGTCGGCGGATACCCAGCGGGCGGTCGCGCCACCCCGTGAGGAGCCGCGCGACCGCCCGCAGGAGAAGGGCTCAGCGGGCCCGGTGGATGCGGTCCTGCTGCGCCTCCGAGACCACGCCGACCAGCGGGTCGTGGAGGGCGGATCCGGGCTCGACGCCCATCACCTCTTCGACGATCGCGGCCGGCTCCGCCTCGTCGAGGAGGCGCTGCAACTCGACGCTCTGCGTGTCCTCCGCGACGTCGAACCGCAGGGCCGCGCCGATCGCGGACAGCAGCGCGGCCGGGACGCCGCCGACGTGCTCCGCGTAGTCGGACGCCGGGCCGATGAAGCGGTCGTTGCGCCCGAGCTTGCGGATGGGCTCGCGGCCGACCCGCGTCACCTCGTCCACCAGGTACGGGTTCGCGAACCGCCCGAGGATCTTCTCGCGGTACGCCGCCAGATCCGCCTCGGCCAGGCCGTGCTTCGCCGACAGCGCCGCGGACGTCTCCCGCAGCGCCGCCTCGGCGGCCTCGCGGACCGCCGGGATGGCGATCGCCTCGCTGATCGTCGTCGCCCCTTCGAGGAAGCCGGTGTACGCGACCGTCGCGTGGCCGGTGTTCACCGTGAACAGCTTGCGCTCGATGTACGGGCCCAGCGAGTCGACGAAGTGCGCGCCGGGGATGCGCGGCTCGTGCCCGCCGAACGGCGTGCGGTCGACCACCCACTCGTAGAACGTCTCCACCGTGACGTCGACGCCCGCATCGGCGGCCTGCGCCGGGACGATCCGGTCGACGGCCGTGTTGGCGAAGACGGCGCGTGCGGCCAGCTCCTCGCGGGTGTCGTCGTCGGGGAGGCCGTCCATCAGCTCGGCGGCGAGCAGGTCGGTCGCGCCGATCGCGTTCTCGCACGCCATCACGGCGAGCCGGGGCGCGTCGTCGGCGCGGGCCGCCAGCCCGCGGGCGATGACCGGTGCGACGAAGCGCAGGATGCGCGGGCCGACCGCCGTCGTGACGACGTCCGCCGATGCGATCTCCGCGACCAGCGCATCCTCATCCGTCGCGCTGTTGATCGCCCGGAAGCCGGTCACGGTCTTCGTCTCGGAGTCCTCGCCGACGAGGTGCACGTCGTACGAGTCCGCGGCGCCGAGCGCGTCGATCAGCTCGGCGTTGACGTCCGCGAACACCACCTCGTACCCGGCTTCGTGGAGCAGGAGCCCCACGAAGCCGCGTCCGATGTTGCCCGCGCCGAAGTGGACGGCCTTCACGATGCGCTCCTCACTCGTTGACGTCGCCGAGCAGGGCGAACAGCGCGTCCGCGTCCGGGGCGTCGATCAGCTTCTGCACGTCGTCCTCCTCCGAGAAGAGGATCGCGATCTTCGACAGGATCTCGAGGTGCTCGTTGTTCTGCCCGGCGATGCCGACGACGAACCGCACCTCCTCGCCGCCCCAGTCGAGCGGCGAGGAGTAGCGGATGAAGGAGAGCGCCGACCGCTTGATCTCGTCCTTGGACTCGTTGGTGCCGTGCGGGATGGCGAGGCCGTTCCCCATGAAGGTGGAGACGGTGTTCTCGCGGTCCTGCATCGAGTCGACGTAGCCCGGTTCGACGGCGCCGGCTGCGACGAGCAGTCCACCCGCCTCCCGGATCGCGTCCTCCCGCGTGGTCGCGGTGCCCGCGGCCACGACGTTCGCCCGGTCGAGAATGGTGTCGGTCATTTGGTGGCGTCCTCCGGGGTCTTCTGCTGGCTGGCGACGAGGTCGACGACCTCGTCGTACTTGGGGCTGTTCATGAAGTTGTCGACGGACACGTGCACCGAGTTCGGCGACTGGCCCTTCGCGCGGTCGGTCAGCTCGCGCTGCGTGATGACCAGGTCGGCCGTCCCGTCGAGGTTGCTGATCGCCTGGTTGGTGACCGTGACGCCCTCGACGCCTGCCTTCTTCATCTTGTTCCGCAGCACGGATGCGCCCATCGCGCTCGAGCCCATCCCAGCGTCGCACGCGAACACGATGTTCTGCACCAGTCGCTTCGTGGCGTCGCCCTGGGCGTCTCCGGTGTCGTGCTCGCCCTCCTGGACGAGGCCCTCGAGCACCGACGACTGCTTGCCCTTGTTCGCCTCGGTCTGGGCGACCGCGGCGGACAGGTCGCCGGCGTTGCCCGCGGCGAGGTCGCGCTTGCGGCTGGCCCGCAGGATGATCGACGCGACGATGAAGGACACCGCCGCCGCGAGCACCACGGAGAGCGTCACACCCACGAAGCTGTCCGCGGGGGTCTGCAGCAGCACGGCGATGATCGAACCCGGGGAGGCGGGGGCGCGGAGGCCCGAGCCGAAGGTCACGTTCACGGCGATGCCGGTCATGCCGCCGAGGATGGCCGCGATGATGATCATCGGCTTCATCAGCACGTACGGGAAGTAGATCTCGTGGATGCCGCCGACGAACTGGATGAGGGCGGCGCCCGGAGCGCTGGCGCGGGCGATGCCGAGACCGAAGATCGAGTACGCGATCAGGATGCCGAAGCCGGGGCCGGGGTTGGCCTCCAGCAGGAACAGGATCGACTTGCCCGTCTGCTGCGCCTGCTCGACGCCGAGCGGGGTGAGCACGCCGTGGTTGATGGCGTTGTTGAGGAACAGCACCTTGCCCGGCTCGATGAGGATGCTCGCGAAGGGCAGCAGGTGCGCCGAGACGAGCCAGTTGACCGCGCCGCCGAGCACCGAGCTCAGCCATTCCACGATCGGTGCGATTCCGAAGAACGCGCCGATCGAGAGCAGCATGCCGACGATGCCTGCGGAGAAGTTGTTGACCAGCATCTCGAAGCCGGCCTTGATCTTGCCCTCCCACAGCATGTCGATGCGCTTCATGATCCACGCGCCGAGCGGGCCGAGGATCATGGCGCCGATGAACATCGGGATGGTCGAGCCGACGATCACACCCATGGTGGCGATGCTGCCGACCACGCCGCCGCGGACGCCGTAGACCATGCGGCCACCGGTGTTCGCGATGAGCAGGGGCAGCAGGTAGGTGATCATCGGGCTGACGAGTCCGACGTACTGCTGGAACGTGTGGCCGCTCGGGTCCTGCGCGAGCACGGTCTGCGCGCCCTGCCAGCCGACCTTCGCCGAGTCGCCGAAGCCGCCCAGGATGGGGCTGATCGCCCAGCCGGTGTTCTGCAGCCAGCCGGTCGCGATGAAGAGAGCGGTGATGAATCCCCAGGCGATGAACGCCGGGATGTTCGGCATCACCATGTTGGAGAGGAAGGTGCCGAACCGCTGCACGTGGACGCGCGCGCTGTTGGGCTTCTTCGGGGTCGACGCCGTCGCCGACGTCTGTGTCGCCGATGTCATTCTGGTGCCTCGTTTCTGTCCTGGGACGTGAATCGGTCGGCGGCCGCTCGGACCGCCTCCCGGGCTTCGGCCGCGCCGTCGGCGGCCAGGGCGGTCTCGGCCAGGGATCGGGCCTGGCCGAGGGTGTAGCGCTTCAGGGAGAGTCGCACGTCGGCGAGCGCCGCCGGCGACATGGAGAGGGTGGTGGCGCCGAGGCCCACCAGCACGACGGCGAGCAGGGGGTCCGCCGCCGCCTCGCCGCAGATGCCCACGGGCTTGCCGGTCGCCGCACCCGCTGCGCCGACTTCGCCGATGAGGCGGAGGACGGCGGGATGCCACGGGTCCTGGAAGCCGGCGACCGAGCCGAGCAGGCGGTCGGCCGCGAGGGTGTACTGCGTGAGGTCGTTGGTGCCGATCGACGCGAAGTCGGCCAGCGGGAGGATGCGGTCGGCGAGCAGCGCGGCCGACGGCACCTCGACCATGACGCCGACGGTCTTCAGGCCGTACTCGCGGCCGAGCTCCGTGAAGTAGCGCGTCTCCTCGACGGTGGACACCATCGGCGCCATGACCCAGAGGTCGGCGTCGGTCTGGGCGTCCGCTTCGGCGAGGGCGGTGAGCTGCTCGCGCAGGATGTCCTCGTTGGCGCGGAGGGAGCGCAGCCCGCGGAGCCCGAGCGCCGGGTTGTCCTCGTGCGCGTCGTTGAGGAACTCCAGCGGCTTGTCAGCGCCGGCGTCAAGCACACGGACGACGACTTTCCGGCCGCCGCTGAAGGCGCGCAGCAGGGCGAGGTACTGCTCCCGCTGCTGCTCGACGGTGGGCGCCATCCGCTGGTCGAGGAAGAGGAACTCCGTGCGGAACAGCCCGACGCCCTCCGCGCCCGCGGCGATCGCCGCCTCGGCGCCCTCGGCCGAGCCGAGGTTCGCCAGCAGGGGGATGGCGGTCCCGTCGGCCAGGGCGCCCGGCTCCACGCCGCCGGCGAGCGCCGCGGCCCGCTCCTCGATGCGGCGCTGCGCGTCGGCACGCTGCTCGTCGGTGGGCGAGACGGTGACGGTGCCGGAGGCCGCATCCACGATCACCTCGTCGCCGTCGGAGAGCCGGTCGGCGTCGTCGGCCCCGACGATCGCGACGATCGACTTCTCCCGCGCCAGGATGGCCGTGTGCGAGGTCGGTCCGCCCTCCTTCGTCACCAGGCCGAGCACCTTCGTCAGGTCGAGCAGGGCCGTGTCGGCAGGAGCGAGGTCGTGGGCGACCAGGACGTACGGGGTGTCCGAGTCCGGAACGCCGGGAGCCGGCTTGCCCTCCAGCGCGGCGACGACGCGCTGCGAGACATCGTCCAGGTCGCCGGCGCGCTCGCCCATGTAGCCGCCGAGCTCCTTGAGCATGTCGCGGAACACCGCGAACCCCTCGAAGACGGCCCGCTCGGCAGTGCGGCCGCTGTCGATCCGCGACGCGACGTCGTCGGCGAGGGTGGAGTCCTCCGCCATCATCGACTGGGCCTCGAGCACATCGGCGGCGGTGCCCTGGACGGTGGATGCGCGCCGGCGCAGGTCCGCGGCGACCGCGGCCACCGCCTCCTGGACGCGTGCCTTCTCCTCGTCGGGGGTGCGGGTGCTGGGCTGGTCGGAGGGCTCGGGAAGCGGAGCGGACATCCGGAGCACCGGGCCGACGGCGACGCCCTGGCCGATGCCGGCGCCGCGGAGCAGCGTGGCTGATTCGTTCGCGTTGGCGGTCATGATCAGGCGTCGTGGTCCGTGGCCAGGATCTCGGCCAGGTCGTCGAGCACGGCCTCGCCGTCGGCGGCGTCGGTGGTGAGCACGATCTTGTCGCCGTGGTCGATGCCCAGCGAGATCACTCCGAGGATGCTGCCCGCGTCGACGGTCTTGCCGCCCTCCTTGGTCAGCTTCACCTTCGCACCCGAGCCGTTGACCGCCTCGACGAAGAGCTTCGCCGGGCGGGCGTGCAGCCCGTGCGTCGATCCGACGGTGATGATCCGTTCAGCCATGGTTCTGATCTCCTTCGCTCGGTGTCGGCCGGAGGCGGCCGCCGTCTCTCATAGTGTCGTCGCCTGGGCGCTGAGGGCCAGGTCCAGCGCGCTGTCGCCGTCGAGGGCGGCCGGGGAGACGGGAGGGAGCACGGCGACGGCGGTGCCGGTCGCGGCGGCGCGTTCACGGAGGCCAGGCACGGCGTACTCGAGGTGCGCTCCGACGAGGACGACGTCGACGCCGGTGAGAGACTCCAGCTGGCTGGCGCTGCCCGGCTCGACCTCCACGACGGCTCCGCGGCTGCGTGCCGCGCTGCGCAGCTTCACGGCGACGAAGGTGCTGGACGCACCGGCGCCGCAGACGACCACGATCCTCATCGATCTTGCCTTTCCGGGTGACGCAGGGCCGCATCCATCGATGCGGGGAGGTGCTGGGTGGAGCTCATGGGACGACAGTCATGGTCCCTCCGGGCGGCGGGACGCTTCCAGCAGCGTTTCTTCCGGGGGTGCGGAAACATCGCCGGAACGCCCGGTCGCGGGCGCGAGGGGTGGTTGACTCGTGACGGGAAGGTGATCGCGGTGGCGCTCTCGGCGAAGCAGACGAGGATGCTGGACATCCTGGCGCGTCGTGCTGCCTGGGTGACGGCCGGCGAACTCGCCCACGACATCGGCGTGACGACCCGCAGCATCCGCTCGTACGCGGCCGCGCTCGGGGACGTCGTCGAGTCCGGTCCCAGCGGATACCGGGTCAAGCCTGACGCGTACGCCGCCTACCTGGCGGGCGACGGCAGCTCCGACACCGGGAAGGCCGGGTCGCCGCAGGAGCGGCTGGTCTTCCTGGCGCGCAGGCTGCTCGACGAGCCGGACGGCATCGACGTCTACGAGACCGCCGAGAGCCTGTTCGTCTCGGACTCCACCATCGAGTCCGACCTGACACGGATGCGCGGGCTCCTCACCGGCACCGAGCTCACCCTCGAGCGGCACGGCTCGGCGGTGCAGCTGCTCGGACCGGAGATCGCGCGGCGGAAGCTGCTGAGCCGCCTGTTCCGCGACGAGATGCGCCAGAGCGTGATCGACGTCGCGCGCATCCAGGAGGCGTTCGGCGCGGAAGGGCTGGCCGAGTTCAAGTCGGACCTCGTCGCGATGCTCGATGCGCGCGGGTTCTTCGTCAACGAGTACGGCATCAACGACGTGCTGCTGCACATGGCGGTGGCGCTCGACCGGGTCGCCAAGGATCGCGTCCTCCCGACAGTGGATGAGCCGGAGACCAGCGAGACCATCCAGTCGCTCGCCCACGACCTCGGCGAACTGATCGAGCGGCGGTTCGGCACCACGCTCGACACGACCGAGCTGCGCTACCTCGCCATCCTGATGCGCACGCGGGTGATCGCGCCCGGGGCCGGCCGCGACCCGATCGAGGAGTTCGTCAGCTCCGCCCACCTCGACGTCGTCCGCGGCATCATCGACCGCGCCTCCAGCGAGTACCTCGTCGACCTGCACGACGAAGACTTCATCGTGCGCCTCAGCCTCCACGTGCAGAACCTCGTCGCCCGCGCCCACGAGAACACGTACTCGCGTAACCCCCTGACCCGGTCGATCAAGAGCTCGTACCCGATGATCTACGAGCTCGCCGTCTACATCGCCAGCCGTCTGCAGGCCGCCGAGGGCATCGCGGTCAACGACGACGAGATCGCCTACATCGCCATGCACGTCGGCGCCTACCTGGAGCAGCAGTCGCGGCGGCGGGACGCGGTCACCTGCGCGGTCGTGTGCCCCAACTACTACGACATGCACATCCTGCTGCGCGACCGGCTCGAGAGCACGCTCGGCGACGAGCTCGACATCACCAGCGTCATCACCTCGACGGACGTGGACTGGGAGGAGCTCGACGCCGACCTGGTGCTGACCACGATCGACCCGCGGGGGAGGCGCGAGAACACGGTGATCGTGCAGCCGTTCCTCACCGAGACGGACGTGGAGCACATCCGCCAGGCGGCGTCGCGCATCCGCCGCCAGCGTCACCGCGCGCGCATCAAGAGCGAGCTGCTCGAGTACTTCGACGAGAGCCTGTTCCTGCGCAACTTCTACGCCCGCGACCCGATCACCCTCATCCGTGCCCTCGGGGACCGGATGATCGCAGCCGGGGCGATCGACCAGGAGTACGTCGACCAGACCGTCGAGCGCGAGCAGATGTCGTCCACGGCGTTCACCGACTCGCTGGCCGTGCCGCACGCGATGACCATGAGCGCGAAACGCACCGCCATCGCGATCGTCATCAACGACACCGCCATCGACTGGGGGGATGCGCGCGTCAACGTGATCGCGTTCATCGCGTTCTCCGCCGCCGGGCGCGCGTCGTTCCAGACGGTTTTCGACCAGTTCGTCGAGGTCTTCTCCGACCGGGAGGCCGTGCTCGGCCTCATCCGCCGCGCCGACACCTTCACGGCCTTCATCGACGAGCTCGTCCGCATCATCGACGCCTGACGCCGCTCCCGGAGAAAGCGGACCGCCCACCGTCGCGTGGACGGTGGGCGGCCCGTGCGCTACGAGGAGCGCGTCACTGGTTGGCGGTCACGGCGTACGTGACGGAGACGCCGGGGGTCTTCACCGCGACGGTGTACTTGTCGTTGGTGTAGACGGCGGCGCTGTCCGTGGCGCCGGGCTGCTCGGTGTAGCCCTTGGCCTTCAGGGCCGACTGGGCGTCCGCGAAGGCGTCCTTGCCGGACGGCTGCACGGTGACCGACCAGCCGTTGTCCTTGTCGCCGCGGGCGACCACGACGGTGCCGTCCACAAGGGGGACGTCGTCCTTCGGGAAGTCGGACGGCAGCTCCTCGGAGGTCGCCCCGGAGTCGGAGGAGTCCGAGGACCCGGAGGTCGCCTGCGCCGAGGACGAGGAGCCGGCGGTCTGCGGGGTGACGTAGTTGCTGTTCCCGGCGGTGGAGCACCCGGCCAGGGAACCGATGGTCAGGGCCGCGACGATGGCGGCCGGAACGAACGGATTACGTGTGCGCATGATGATTCCTAGTGCTGTATGAGGTGCGGTTTCGCAACACATCAGCCTACCCGGGCAGCCGTGGCGCGGCCTAGTCCCGTCCTCGGGCCCGTTGAGAGGCCCCCGTCAGCCGAGGAGGAGGGACCGGAGCTGGTCGGCCGAGTGCACGACGGCGATCGCGCCGGCGGCCTCGGCGGGGGAGCCGTAGCCCCACTCCACGAGGATCGTCGGCAGGCCGTGTGCGGCGGCGCCCTCGACGTCGTACTGGCGGTCGCCGACCATCACGGTGTGGTCGAGGTCGACGCCGCGCTCCTCGAGCCGGCGCAGGGCCTCGGCCACCACATCCGCCTTGGCGCTGCGGCTCTCATCCTCGGTCGCGCCGGTGATCACCTCGAAGTACTGGGCGAGGCCGAAGTGCTCCAGGATGCGCGTGGCCTGCAGCTCGGGCTTGCTCGTGGCCAGCGCGAGCGGGATGCCGGCGGCGTGCAGCCGCTCCAGCAGTCCGCGGATGCCGGGGAACACGGCCGAGTCGAAGGCGCCGTGCTGCGAGTAGTCGGCGCGGTACACGGCGAGCGCGTCGCGCGCCGCAGGCTCCGTCATCCCGCCGAGCTCCTGCAGGGACTCCAGCAGCGGCGGCCCGACGTACTCGAGCAGCTGGGCGGGGGAGGGGACCGGCTGGCCGAGCGTCGCGAACATGCGCGCGAGCGAGGAGGTGATGCCGGGGGCGGAGTCGGTGAGGGTTCCGTCGAGGTCGAACAGGATGCAGGTCCACGTCCGGGTGACGGTGGTGGTCGGGTTGGTCATAGCGGTCCTATGGTATGTGACGTTTCTGAGCGCCGGTTCAGTGCTCGCCGAGGGCGGACTCGATGTGCGAGCGCGCGACGACCATGGTGTGCTCGGCGCCCGGATCGAACTGAACGGCCACGAAATCGGCGGTGCGGATGAAGCCCAGCGCCTCCACGGCCGGCACGATCACGGCCTGCACGGGAGCGCCGTCGCCCTCGGCGGTCTGCGCGACGGCGGCGCGGAGCGCGCTCGTCGAGGTGAACAGCGGCAGCACGGGCTCCCCGGTGGTGGAGCTGATGGTGCGCAGGCGGGTGTCTTGCGGGGTCGACCCCGTCACATCGACGACGAGCCCGCCCTTCGTCGCCGCGGCGAGCAGCGCATCCAGGTTCTCCAGCGTCGGCTCGGCGGCGATGGCCGCGAGCGCCTTCCGGACGGGCGCGTTCTCGTAGGTCTGCGGGAACCGGGGTCGGGGCTTGGCCATCAGAACAACCTGCTGTCGCTGTCGTCGAGGCCGCGCATCGCGTCGTAGTCGAGCACCAGGCAGCGGATGCCGCGGTCCTCGGCGAGCGTGCGGGCCTGGGGCTTGATCTCCTGCGCGGCGAACACGCCGGTCACCGGCGCCAGGTGCGGGTCGCGGTTCATCAGCTCGAGGTAGCGGGTGAGCTGCTCCACCCCGTCGATGTCGCCGCGGCGCTTCAGCTCGACGGCGACCGCCGCGCCCGCCGCGTCCCGCGCCAGGATGTCGACCGGCCCGATTGCGGTCATGTACTCCCGGCGCACCAGCACGTGCCCGTCGCCCAGGAGGTGGATCTGCTCCGCGAGGAGCTTCTGCAGGTGGGCCTCGACGCCGTCCTTCTGCAGGCCGGGGTCGACGCCCAGGTCGTGCGCGGTGTCGCTGAGGATCTCGTGGATGGACACCACGAGCATGTCCGCCGTCTTCGCCTGGGTGACACGCCACACCTCGCGGATGCCCGCGGCGGCCTGGAGCTCGTCCGGCTCGTCGACGGTGAGGGTGCAGGGCGGGCTCATCCAGTTGAGCGGCTTGTACGACCCGCCGTCGGAGTGGACCAGGAGGCTGCCGTCGGCCTTCAGCATCAGCAGCCGCGTGGCCAGCGGCAGGTGCGCGCTGAGCCGCCCGGCATAGTCGACGGAGCAGGTGGCAATGACGAGACGCACCGGAACATCCTACGTGCAGGGCGCCGGGGCGCACCCGGGCGCGGTGGTTGGATGGGCGCATGGCCCGCGAACTCCTCATCGGCACGTACACCGAGACCCTCCCGCACGTCGACGGTCACGCGGAGGGGGTGCTCTCGGCGAGCTTCGACGGGACCGCCGTGTCGGACGTCGCGGTCGCCGCCCGGGTGACCAATCCCTCGTGGGTCGCGGTCGCGCCGGGCGCCGCAGCGGTCTATGCCGTGAGCGAGACCGAGCCGGACGGACGCGTCGTCGCCTTCGCGCGCGCGGCCGATGGCGCGCTCACCGAGCTCGGCTCCGCATCGAGCGGCGGGGCGTCGCCCGCCCACCTCGTCGTGCATCCCGAACGCCGCCTGCTGGTGACCGGGACGTACGGCAGCGGCACGGTGTCCGTGTACGCGCTCGGCTCGGACGGCTCGCTCGGGGAGCGGACCGCGTTCATCCAGCACGAAGGCCGCGGCCCGGACCCCGACCGCCAGGAGGGGCCGCACGTCCACCAGCTGAGCATCGACCCGGTGACAGGGGACGTCGTCGTTGTCGACCTCGGGCTGGGCGAGGTGCGCTGGTACCGGCTGTCGGACACCGGGTCGCTCGCCCTGCGGCCCGGTGCGACGGTGGTCATCGGGTCCGCGGGTCCCCGGCACCTGGCGTTCCACCCGGACGGCGCACACGCGCTGCTCGTGAACGAGCTCGACTCCAGCATCGACGTGCTCCGCCGCGAGGGCGACCGCTTCGTCCGGGTGCAGAGCACGACCACCCGCGCGGACGGCGCCACCGGCGACAACGCCCCCGCGGCGGTGTGCGTCACGGCATCCGGGACGACCGTGCTGGCAAGCAACCGCGGGGACGACACGATCGCGGTGTTCGCATTCGACCCGGACGCCTCCCGGCTCACGCTGGTCGCATCCGTGCCCGTCGGCGGCCGGTCGCCGCGCGACCTCGTCATCGCTCCCGACGGCGACCGCGTGCTCGCGGCCTGCCAGGACAGCGACGAGGTCACGGTCTTCGCCTTCGACGAGCCGACGCGGAGGCTCACGCCGCTGGGCGCATCCCCCGTCCCGACCCCGGTGCGCCTCGCGTTCGTGTGAGCGCGCGCGCCCGCTTCGCGATCGAGTCGTGAGTGGATGCGCGAATCGCGCGCGAGTGGTGACTTGATGTCGCTACTCGCGGCGACGCGACCTCTCCGCGAACCCGTGCGCGCTTCGAGTCGTGAGTGGATGCGCGAATCGCGCGCGAGTGGTGACTTGATGTCGAAACTAGCGGCAGCGAGCTCTCCGTGCGACTCGGCGCCGGCCTCGAGTCGTGAGTGGATGCGCGAATTCCACGCGAGTGGTGACTTGATGACGCAACTCGCGAAGCGGCCCGCGCCCGTTCCGCACCCGCCCCGCGGGTCAGGCGGGCTCGGCGGCCTTCTGGCGGCGGTCGGCAGGCGGCGCCGACACCGGGCGCACGGCCGGCGCCGCGAGGAACGCCGCGACCAGCAGCGCCAGCACGAGGAACAGTGCGTTCAGCAGCCCGAAGTGCTGCCCGAGGAAGCCGATAAGCGGCGGTCCGGCGAGGAACGCGCAGTAGCCGATGATCGCCACGGCCGACACGCGGGCGGCCGGGTTCGCCGCGCCGTCCGCGGCGGCCGACATGCCGAGTGGGAAGCCGAGCGACACGCCGAAGCCCCAGAGCACGGTCCCGATCACGACGACCCACATCGGTCCGCCGACGATGAAGAGCACGAGTCCGACCGCCCCCATGCCGGCCGTGATGCGGATGGCGGCGACGCGTCCGATGCGGTCCACGATCGGTCCGCCGACCACGCGGCCGACCGTCATCGCCGCGACGAAGAAGCCGAAGACGACCGCGCCGACCGAGTTCGTCTGGCCGTGTCCGTCGACGACGGCCAGCGAGATCCAGTCGTTCGCCGAGCCCTCGCCGAACGCCATCCCGAGCATGACCACGCCGATGAGGATGAGGCGCCAGTCGGCCCACACCGCCAGCGAGGTGCGGAAGCGCTCGCCGAAGGGGATGCGTTCCGTCTGCTCCGCGTCGTCCCCCAGCTCCGCCTCGCGCGGGATGAAACGGATCGCCACCACGGCAACGACCACGATCACGACCGCGATGCCCAGCAGGTGCCAGGCGACCGGCACCAGCAGCCAGGCGGCGAGCGCGCCGATGCCGGCGCCGAAGACCGTCCCGAGGCTGAAGCACGCGTGCATCAGGGGCAGCAGCGTCTTCCCGATCTCGCGCTCGACCGCCGTCGCCTCGACGTTCATCATCACGTCGACCATGCCGTTGCCGAAGCCGAGCAGGATGAGCCCGATCGCGACCAGCGGGACGCTGTGGAACGTGGTCGACCCGAAACCGATGCTCAAAGTTCCGATGGCCACGATGACGAGCCCGCCGACCATCCCCTTGTGCGGCCCGAAGCGGACGAGGAGCGGCGACGACACCGAGAGGCCGGCGATCGCGCCGACCGACATCCCGAGGATGAGGAGGCCGACCGCGGACGGGTCCTTGCCGAGTCCGAGGTCGTCGCGGACGCCCGGGATGCGCGCCACCCAGGTGGCCATCGCGAGCCCGCTGAGGATGAAGATCACGAACACGGCGTTGCGCCACGCGGTCAGCTCTCGGCGGGTGCGCGTCGGGGCGGAGGTCGGCTGTGACATCGTCGCTGTTCCTGAGTGTCTGGTGGCTCGAATCGTTTCGATCGAAACGATTCGACTAAGCTATCACACGTGAACGAACCCAGCACAGCCCCGGCGACCGCGCGCCCCACCCTTGCCGCGGTCGCCCGCCTGGCCGGCGTGTCCAACTCGACCGCGTCTCTCGCCTTCTCCGGCACCGGACCGGTCTCCGAGGCGACGCGCGAGCGCGTGCTGGCCGCCGCGAAGCAGCTCAACTACGCCGGACCCGACCCGCGGGCGCGTTCGCTGCGCCGCGGACGCTCGGGGATCGTCGGCGTGGTCATGGAGGAGCGCGTTCGGGATGCGTTCCGCGACCCGATCAAGATCGCCCTGCTCGACGGCATCACCGAGGAGATCGGCGCGATCGACGCCGGCCTCCTCATCCTCACCGACGCGGGGGAGGCGGCCCAGCGCATCGAGGACGCCCCGATGGACGCGGTGGTCCTGATCGGCTGCAGCCCGCGCCTGGACGAGTCGGTCGCCATGCTTCGCCAGCGCGGCATCCCCCTGGTGGCGATCGAGGGCGACCCGGCCGACGGCGTCCCGACCATCGGCCAGGACAACCGGGAGGCGACGCGCGTNNTCGCCGCCCAGCACCTCTCCGACCTCGGACACCGCGATGTTGCCGTCGTCACACTGTCGCTGACGCGCGACCGCGCGCGCGGCGCACTGACGCCCGACCGCGTGGCCGCGGCGAGCTCGACCACCGCGATCGAACGCCTCGCCGGAGCTCGCGACGTCTTCCCGGACGCCGGCGGATGGGTGACGCGCGGCTCGTTCGTGGAGGAGGGCCGCCTCGCCGGCCGCGCCATGCTCGAGGTTCCGTCCACCCGCCCGACCGCGATCATCGCCCAGAGCGACCTGCTCGCCGCCGGGGTGATCCGCGCGGCGGAGGAGCTCGGACTCGACGTCCCCGGCGACGTCAGCGTGGTCGGCTTCGACGGCGTCCGCGTCGACGGCCTGTGGCCCTACGACCTCACCACCCTCGTGCAGCCCGCCGTCGACAAGGGTCGCGCCGCCGGACGAGCGGTCGTCGAGATGCTGGAGGGCGGCGTGCCCCGCCCCTCCACGTTCACCAGCGTCTTCCACCGCGGCAACACGACGGCCGCGCCCCGCCCCGTCGCGTAGCGCAGGCGGGAGGGGCGCCGCGCGGTCGCCCCACCGCGCGGGCGGCGCACCGCGGCGTGCCTGCCCGTTGCGCCGTCCACATCATTGCGTCGGACATCCGTCGCCGTCCGTAAAGGATCGCCCCTGTCACCTGCGCCGGCGCGTTGCGTCGGAGATCTGACACCGTTCGTCGGAGATCCGCGCGCATCTCGCCCACATCTCCTCCGCAGAGCGTTGTGTCGGAGATTTCGCACCCTTTCTCCGACGATCATGCTGCCGCCGGGCCCGACGGGGCCGCTGTCGCCCGGTCACCGTGCCCGGCGTTGCGTCGGAGATCCGTCGCCGTTCGTCGGAGATCCGCGCGGATGTCGCCCATATCTCCCTCCGCAGAGCGTTGTGTCGGAGATTTGGGACCCTTCTTCCGACGATCGTGCTGCCGCCGGGCCTGCCCGCGCCGATCCGCCGCGCATCTCCCTCCGCAGAGCTTGCGTCGGACATCTCAACCCCTATGTCCGACGACCCGCGCCGCCAACCCCGCCCCACACGCCCCACCCCCACCAGCGGCCCAGCGCCCCCGGTCGTAGGGTGGCCGTATGGATCTCGAAGCCCTGTACCGCGACCTGCACGCCCACCCCGAGCTCGCGTTCACCGAGCACCGCACCGCCGGCATCGTCGCCGACCGCCTCACGGAGCTCGGCCTCGAGGTGCACACCGGCATCGCGACGACCGGCGTGGTCGGCGTGCTGCGCAACGGCGACGGCCCGACCGTTCTGCTGCGGGCCGACATGGATGCGCTCCCTGTTCGCGAGCAGACCGGGCTCGCGTGGGCGTCCACGCAGTCGGTCACCGACGAGGCGGGCAACTCGATCCCGCTGATGCACGCGTGCGGCCACGACATCCACATCACCTGCCTTCTCGGCGCCGTCGAGGCGCTGGACGCCGCCCGGACGGAGTGGTCCGGCACCCTGGTCGCGCTGTTCCAGCCGGCCGAGGAGCACGGCGGCGGCGCGCAGGTGATGGTCGACGACGGCCTGTTCGAGAAGGTGCCCGTCCCGGATGTGGTGCTCGGCCAGCACGTGCTGCCCTACCCGGCCGGCATGGTCGGCGCGCACCCCGGCGCCGCGATGGCGGCGGTCGACACGATGGAGGTAACGCTCCACGGCCGCGGCGGCCACGGCTCGCGTCCCGAGACCACGATCGACCCGGTCGTGATGGCCGCCGCGACGGTCATGCGGCTGCAGACCGTCGTCTCCCGCGAGATCGCGCCGCAGGACACGGCGGTCGTCACGGTGGGCAGCCTCCACGCGGGGACCAAGAACAACATCATCGCGGCGGAGGCGACGCTCGGGATCAGCGTCCGCAGCTTCAACGAGGAGGTGCGGCAGAAGGTGCTGGACGGCGTCCACCGCGTCATCGCGGCCGAGTCGCAGGCGTCGGGCGCCCCGCAGGATCCGGACATCGAGTGGGGCGAGCGCTACCCGGTCACGGTGAACGATCCGGAGTCGACCGAGCGGGTCAACACCGCGTTCGCGCGGGAGTTCGGCGAGGCGAGCGTGCTCCACCCGGGCGCGCTGTCGGGCAGCGAGGACGTCGGGAACCTGGCCACCGCGGCCGGAGCCCCCCTCGTGTACTGGATGCTCGGAGGCGCCGACCCGGAGACCGTGCTCCGCGCGATGGCGGCCGGGACCGTGGAGACCGACATCCCGACCAACCACTCGCCGTTCTTCGCACCGCTGCCGCAGCCGACGATCGACACCGGGGTCCGCGCGCTCGTGGTCGCGGCGCGGGAGTGGCTGGGCTGACGCCCACCGGCGCAGCGACAGCAGCGGCCCGCCGCGCATCCACCACCGACCCAGCAGCGCGCCCGGCAGCCGCCGGAACCCCTAGACGGTCGCCCCCGCCCGCATCCACCGGCGCCCCCGCGCCCGCAACCCCAGGGTCACCGCGCGGGCGCCGAGGTACCCGATCGCGAACGCGGCCGTGAGCGCCGCGAGCCCGCCGCCGTCGTGGCCGCCCCACACCGCGGCCGCCATGGCCAACGGGACGAACACCGCGACGTTGACGAGCCCCGTCAGCGCCAGGTACCGCGCGTCTCCCGCTCCGATGAGGACGCCGTCGAGCACGAACACGTACCCGCCGAGCGGTGCGCCCACTCCGACGATCGCGAGCGACAGCGGGAGCAGCGCGGCGACGGACGGATCCGAGGTGAAGACCACCGCCGCGACCGGGCTGAGCGCGATCGTGACCAGCCCCAGCACGACGCCTGCGCCGACACCCCACTGCAGGCAGCGGCGCAGGACGGCGCGCACGCTCTCCAGGTCTCCCTCGCCCAGGCCCTTGCCGATCAGCGCCTGGGCGGCGATGGCGAGCGCGTCGAGCGCGAAGGCGAGGGTCGCGAACACCGTCATCGTGACCTGGAACGCGGCCAGCTCGTCGGGGCCCAGCTGCGTCGCGCAGAAGACGGCCAGCAGCATGGCGGCGCGGAGGCTCGCCGTCCGCAGGAACAGCCAGCCGCCCGAGCGCGCGGTGCGTCCGAGTCCGGAGTGGTGGGGGAGGAGGGATGCGCCGGCGCGGCGGGCGTGCCGCACCACGATGACGACGTAGACCGCCACCATGCCCCACTGGGCGGCGACGGTCCCGAGCGCCGAGCCGGCGATCCCGAGATCCGCCACATAGATGAACAGGTAGTTGAGCAGGATGTTGACGCCGAACCCGGCCACGGCGACGGCGAGCGGCGTGCGGGTGTCCTGAAGGCCGCGCAGCAGGCCGGTCGCGGCGTACACGAGCAGCATGGCGGGCAGGCCGAACATCGAGAGCGCGAGGTACTGCGTCGCCTGCGCGGTCACACTCGGGGATGCGCCGAACAGGCCGACCAGGAACGGCGCGGCCGCGAATCCCGCCGCCGCCAGGACGACGCCGAGGGCGAGCGCGAACCAGCAGCCGTCGACGCCGGCGGCGACCGCGCCGCGCAGGTCGCCGGCGCCAATCCGGCGGGCCACCGCGGGGGTGGTGCTGTACGCGAGGAACACCATCAGCCCGACCACCGTCTGCAGCACCGCGCTGGCGATCCCGAGACCCGCCAGCGGGTCGACTCCCAGGTGCCCCACCATCGCCGAGTCCGCGAGCAGGAAGACCGGCTCCGCCACGAGCGCGCCGAGCGCCGGAACGGCGAGACGCAGGATCTCCCGATCGACAGGCCGGCGGCGCAGGATGGTGCTCACGACCATCCACGCTAGCCCGCCCCACCGGCGCGCGGGCCCGCTCCGTCCGATGTCGGTGGTCGCCCATACGGTGGACGCATGAGCCACCTGATGCCGGAGCGTCTCGCCACCTGGACCTGGCGCCTGGAGCGCGTGCGCAGCGGCCGGACGGTGCTCACGCGGGCTCAGGCGGCCACGGCTCGCGCCGACCTGGCGCACGACCGCGCCGCGCATCCCGACGACTACGCCGGATACGAGGACGAGTACGCGGCCGCCCTGGATGAGCTCGACGTGCTCTCCCGGCAGGCGAACCGCCATGACGACCTGCTGTCGGTCATGGCGGCGGACCGACGGCGGGCGGAGCGCGAGGCGGCGGATCGGGGCGCGCCCGTCGAGAACCGAACGGGGGGACGCTCGCGCAGCTCCCTCGCGAGCGAACACGACCGCGTTCCCGCCGGTCTCCCGGAGCAGCTGGACCAGTGGGTGCACCGGCTGATCCGGTACCGCGCCGGCGTCAAGATCATCACGCCCATCGAGGCGGCGCGGGCGGAGATCCGGCTGCGCAACGAGGCCGACCTGCAGCCGGCCGCCTACCGCTCGGGTGTCGCCGGCGGCTACTACGCCCGGACCATGCGCGAGCTGGGCGAGATCGCGACGGCGGAGCGTCCGGGGCGGCGCGACCAGGGGCTGAGTCGGGGACTCACGACGCTGAGCGCCTGAGCGGGGCCGCGGAGACCTTCACCGAGTGCCGCAGACGATCGAGGTGCGTCGCCTAAGGCCACCCTGGCGGGCTCCTATGCGCCCGGCGGATACGATCGTCCCGGACGCGCTGACCCGGCCACCGCGTGCCCGGCGCTGCGGCGCCGGTGGGAGCTGCGCCGGTGGGAGATGGGGGGCGCGGTGAGTCCGAACGAAGCGGCCGAAGTGCTCGGCATCCCGGCCTCGGCCGGGACGGACGAGGTGCAGCGGGCGTACGAGCAGCGGATCGTGGAGGCCGGTGCCGACATGCAGCGGCGCGACGCGGTGACGGCGGCCCGGGATGCGGTGCTCGCCGCATCCGCGTGGCAGGCGCCCGGGGGTCACAATGCGGCTGCAGCGCAGCCTCCCGCACCCCCGCAGCATCCGACCGGCCAGCCCTTCACCCCGCCACCTCCCGGCTACCCGCCGCAGCAGCCTCCGTATGCGGCCGCCCCCGCCCCCTGGTACCCCGCGCCGCCGGCGCGCCGCGGGCTGTCCACGGGCGCGATCGTGGGCATCACGCTCGGCAGCATGGCCGGCGGGCTCGTCATCCTCCTGGTCGCACTGTTCACCATCGCCGCGATCGCCCACGACTCCAGCCGTCTCGCGCAGCCGAGCGGATCGTCGACCGAGGCGCCGTTCGCCGCTCCCTCGGACACGCCGTCGGACGACCCCACGGACGCCGCTCCGGACGACCCGGCGACCGTCGACGACTACGACGTCGACGGCGTCCACGTGCACTACGTCGACGGCTGGACCTTCGAGCTGACCCCGGGCCAGACCTGCGCGGGCGCTACGGTCACGGCCGGGTTCTCGGACACGCCCGATGGCGATGAGCTGGACCAGTGGAGCACGACGGTCGACCTCGAGGAGGGCGTCCCGTACACGTTCACCATCCCCGACTCGGCGTCGGTGCACGACTACGCCGGCATCGACGCGGTGGATTGCGGACAGGCATAGTGCTTCGCTGAAAACATAACTTTCACGAATTACTGAAAACGGCGTAGCATGCCGTCCATGGATGCGGTGATCGACGTCTCCGGACTCGAAAAACGATTCGGGCGCGTGCGCGCCCTCGACGGCCTCGACCTGGAGGTGTCTCCGGGAGACGTCCACGGCTTCCTCGGGCCGAACGGCGCGGGCAAGTCCACCACGATCCGCGTGCTGCTGGGCCTGGCGCGCGCGGACGGCGGCCGCGCCGCCCTGTTCGGCCGCGACCCGTGGAGGGATGCGGTCGAGCTGCACCGCCGGATCGCCTACGTTCCCGGCGACGTCAGCCTGTGGCCCAACCTGTCCGGCGGCGAGGCGATCGACCTGCTCGGCCGCCTGCGGGGCGGAACGTCGGACCGGGCGGCGTATGCGGCGCGCAAGAAGCGTCTCGTGGAGGCCTTCCAGCTCGACCCGACCAAGAAGGGCCGCGCCTATTCGAAGGGCAACCGGCAGAAGGTCGCGCTCGTCGCCGCGTTCGCCACCCCGGCCGACCTGTACATCCTGGACGAGCCGACCAGCGGTCTCGACCCGCTGATGGAGGCCGTGTTCGACGCCGAGATCCGCCGCGTCGCCGCCGAGGGGGCCACGGTGCTGCTCTCGAGTCACATCCTGTCGGAGGTGGAGCAGCTCTGCGACCGGGTCAGCATCATCCGGGCCGGCCGCACCGTCGAGACGGGCACGCTCGACGAGCTGCGGCATCTGACCCGCACAGAGGTCTCCTTCCGGGCCGAGGGAGTAGCGCCGGAGGCGCTGGCGCGGGTGCCCGGCGCCCATGACGCCACCGTCCGCGAGGGCCGGGTGCGCTTCACCGCCGACAGCGATGCGCTCGGACCGGTGCTGGACGCGCTCGCTCGCCTCGACGTGCGCGGTCTCACCGTCGCACCGCCGTCACTCGAGGAGCTGTTCCTCCGCCACTACGGCGACGACCCGAGCGAGGACACCGCGGGACGGCCCGCTGCGCCGGCCGGAGCGGCGCGATGACCACCGTGACGACTCCCGCGGCGCCGGCTGCGACACGTGCGACGGCGCCCCGGTCGAGCACCGCCGCGACTCTCGCCGCGCTGGTCCGCCAGCGCCTGCGCCGCGACCGCTGGCAGCTCGTGATCTGGCTGCTCTCGATCGCGGCGCTCGGAGCGTTCTCCGCGGCGAGCCTGCAGCAGACGTACGGAAGCGCGGCGTCGCGCGTGCAGCTGATCCGCCTCGCGATCGCCGACCCGACCATCCTCGTCCTCCGCGGTCTGCCGCAGGGGACGACCCTCGCGGCTCTGACCTTCTTCGAGATCTTCACGTTCCTCGCTCTGCTGGCCGGCCTGATGAACACCTTCCTCGCCGTGCGTCACTCCCGCGCCGAGGAGGAGTCGGGCCGCGCCGAGCTGATCGCGTCCAGCCCAGCCGGCCGGCTGCTGCCGACGACCGCGACCGTGATCCACGCGACGCTGGCGAACATCCTGCTCGCCGTGCTCGTCGCTCTGGGGTTCATCTCGACGGGTCTCCCGGTCGCGGGATCGTTCGTGGCCGGCGCGGTCACCGGCGGCGCCGGGCTCGCGTTCTTCGGGGTCGGTCTCCTGCTCGCCCAGGTGTTCAGCACGTCCCGCGCCGCCAACGGCTTCTCCGCGGCGGTGGTCCTCCTGGCCTATGTGCTGCGCGGCATCGGGGACGCGATGGGCACGCCGTTCGGCGACGGCACGCACCTGCGCGCGGCGTGGCCCAGCTGGCTCAGCCCCATCGGCTGGGGCGAGCAGTCCGCCGCGTTCACCGCCGACGACCCGCGGCCGCTCCTCCTCCAGGTGGCTTTCGCGGCGCTGCTTGTCGCGGGCGTCTTCGGCCTGCAGGCGGTCAGGGACTCGGGCGCCGGCCTCATCGCGGCGCGTCCGGGGCGCGCGGACGCCTCCCCGGCGCTCGGCGGGATGTTCGGACTGGCCTGGCGCCTGCAGTGGCCGACCGTCGTCGGCTGGACCGTCGGCGGCGCGCTCGGCGGACTGCTCGCGGGAGCCCTGGGCAGCGCGATCAACAGCTCGCTCGCACAGAACCCGGACCTCGCGGGCATCCGGGAGGCGATGACGCGGATCGGCGCGGGCGGCTCCGGCCCGCTCACGCAGCTCTTCATCTCGGCGATCTTCTCCATCGTCGGCGTGCTCGCCGCTGCGGCCGCCGTGCAGTGCGTCATCCGGCTGCGGCAGGAGGAGGCGTCCGGCACGGCGGAGGTGCTGCTCGCGACGCCGCTCTCGCGCGTGCGCTGGCTGTTCTCGATCGTGGCCGTCGGGCTGATCGCGATCGTGCTCGTGCTGCTGGCCGCAGCGGTCGCGTCGGGACTGTCGGCCGTGTCCGCGGGCGAGCCGGCCTCCACCATCGGCGACTCGTTCTCGGCGGCGGCGGCGCAGCTGCCGGTCGCCCTGGTCTACCTGGGCGTGCTGACGCTGGTGTTCGTCGTCCTCCCGACCTGGACCATCCTGGTCGGTTGGGCGGCTCTGGGTCTCGGCGCATTCGTCGGCATCTTCGGCGGCCTGATCAAGCTGCCCGAGTGGCTGCGGCACGTCTCGCCCTTCGCCGACGCCCCGGTCGTCGTCGGGAACGTCGACTGGACCGGGGGATACTGGATGCTCGGCATCACCGTCGCGGCCCTCGCGGGCTCCGCGGCGCTGATCAGCCGGAGAGACTTCGCGATCGGATAGTCAGCGCGGGCGGGCGGCCACTCAGCGCGTGAGGCCGCTCATCCAGCACGAACAGAGGGACGGATCCATGGCCAAAGACGAGGCGGCGCTCGCCGAGGTGATGGAGCATTCCGCGGCCGTGCTCACCGCGGCGGGGATGCCGAGGATGCCCGCGCGGGTGATGATGGCCCTGACCGTCACCGAGACGCCGGGTCTGACGGCGGCCGAGCTCGCCGAACGGCTCGACGTGAGCCCCGCCGCGATCTCCGGCGCCGTGCGCTACCTGCAGACGATCGGCATCATCCGCCGCCTCTCGCAGACCGGCACCCGGCGTGACCGCTACGAGCTCCCCAGCGACTGGTACGCCCTCATGGTGCGCAACAGCCCGATCTACGGCACCCTCGCCGATCAGGCGGACGCGGGTCTCGCCGCCGTCGGCGACCCGGATTCGCCCGCGACGGAGCGCCTGCGCGACATGGCCGGCTTCTACCGGTTCGTGCAGGAGCGGCTTCCCGAGATGATCGCGGAGTGGGAGCAGGTCCGCGCCTCCCGGAACGACGCCGCGCGGAACGCGTGACGCGCGGGCAGCGCCCTCAGAACACGTACTCGAGCAGGTCGAGCCCGACCGCGCGCATCCCGTCGATGACCGCCAAGCGCTCCGGGAGGCTGGTGTCGTCGAAGTAGGTCGACACCGCGTACGTCACGCCGGCGCGCGGACCGCGGAGCACGCCGACCTCGCTGCGCACGCCGTCGTCCGTCCCGGTCTTGTTGACGAGCAGGATGCCGTGCTCGGGATGCCGATGCGAGTGCGGGTCGAGGCCGAACGCGCTCGACACCAGCGAGAAGTCGCTGTTCAGCGACAGCCACGCGATCACGCGCTGGCTCGTCGCCGGGTTGACGATCTCGCCGCGGGCCAGCGCCGAGAACAGCCAGGTGAGCTCGTTGGCGCTGCCGACCGACAGCTGGGGTGCGTCATCCGGTCCGCGGTGGTCGCGCACCAGGTCGAGCAGCGCGGTGCGCGTGAGACCGAGCGACTCCGTGCGTGCGCTGACCGCCTCCAGGCCGACCCGGCGGAGCAGGACGTTCGTCGCCAGGTTGTCGCTCGTCGCGCCGACCAGCGCCGCGAGGTCCGCGACCGGCAGCGAGGGCACGTGCAGGTGGTGCCAGATGCCCGAGTCGCCGGCGACGTCGCGCGGGTCGCGGTCGAGGTGGGCGAGCGGGCTCAGCTCGCCGGACTGCAGTCGTGCGGCCACCTCGACGAGGAGGAGCACCTTGCCGATGCTGGCGGTCGGCATGACGATGTGATCGTCGACGGAGAACAGCACGGCACCCGTGGCGAGGTCGGTCGCCCGCGCCGACACCTGGACCCCGGAGACCGCGAGCCGCCCGAGCGCGTCGAAGCCGCGGCTGAACGTCTCGGTCGATCCCGGCGCCCGGTGCCTGGCACGACCGGCTGTCGCCTGGCGCGCTCGGCGTGCGGACTCTTGTGCCTGGATCGTCACGGTGTCGCTGGGTCTTTCTTCCGAATCGGTTCTCCCGGAATCGCGGCGCCCCACCCGGCTCCGCCGCCGTTCCGCGAGGGTGTCCGCGGAGACGACAGGGACGATGTTACCCCGTGATCGGGGGCCATGGGCGGCCGGATCCGGGAGGGGCCCGAGGGTCACCAGATGGTCACCCGCTCCTCGGGCGCCAGCCAGAGCCGGTCACCGTCGGTCACGCCGAAGGTGTCGTAGAACGCCTCGATGTTGCGGACGATCTGGTTGCACCGGAACTCGTTCGGCGCGTGCGGGTCGATGGCGAGGAGCCGGATGACCTCCTCGTCGCGTCCCTTCTGCTGCCATGCCTGCGCCCACGAGAGGAAGAACCGCTCCGCACCGGTGAGCCCGTCGATCACCGGCGGCTCATCGCCGCCGAGCGACAGCAGGTACGCCTTCCAGGCGATGCCGAGGCCGCCGAGGTCGCCGATGTTCTCGCCGATGGTCAGCGCGCCGTTGACGTGGTGCTCCGGCACCTGGGCCGGCGCGAGCGCGTTGTACTGCTCGATCAGGCTCGCGGTGCGCTTCTCGAACGCCGCGCGGTCCGCCTCCGTCCACCAGTCCTCCAGGCGGCCGTCACCGTCGAACTTCGAGCCCTGGTCGTCGAAGCCGTGGCCGATCTCGTGACCGATGACCGCGCCGATGGCGCCGTAGTTGGCGGCGGCGTCGCGGTCGGCGTCGAAGAACGGGAACTGCAGGATCGCCGCCGGGAACACGATCTCGTTGAAGCCCGGGTTGTAGTACGCGTTGATCGTCTGGGGGGTCATGAACCACTCGTCGCGGTCCAGCGGCTTGCCGATCTTGCCGAGCTCGCGGTGGAACTCGAAGAGGGCGGCCGCGCGCACGTTGGCGACCAGGTTCGTCGGGTCGATCTCCAGGCTGGAGTAGTCGCGCCACTTCACCGGGTAGCCGATCTTGGGCGTGAACTTCTCGAGCTTGTCGAGCGCGCGCTTGCGGGTCTCCTCGCCCATCCAGTCGAGCGTCCGGATGCTCTGCCGGTAGGCCTCGATCAGGTTGCCGACGAGCGCATCCATCTGCTCCTTGGCGGCGGGCGGGAAGTGCTCCTGCACGTAGATGCGGCCGACGGCCTCGCCCATCGCGCCCTCGACGAGGGAGACGCCGCGCTTCCAGCGGGCGCGCATCTGCGGGGTGCCGGTCAGCGTGCGGCCGTAGAAGTCGAAGTTGGCCTCGACGAAGTCGCCGGAGAGGTACGGCGCCGCACCGTGGACGACCTGCCAGCTCAGCCAGTCGCGCCACGCGTCGAGACGGTCCTCGGTGAGAAGTCCGGCGAGACCGGAGGTGAACGACGGCTGCCGCAGGACGACCTCGGCCAGCGCTCCCTCGGGTGCTCCGAGGGCCTGCGCCCAGACGTTCAGGTCGGCGTCGTGGCCGGCCGGAGCGCCGCCGTCGAAGACCGCGGTCGCGTCGGCCCAGCTGTAGAGGTTGTAGGTCTTCTCCGAGTCGCGGGAGGCCACGTTGTCCCAGTGCTGGGCCGCGATCGCCGTCTCAAGGTCGAACACGCGCTGCGCGCGGGCCGGCGCGTCGTCGAACCCGGCGAGCTCGAACATCCGCTGGATGTGCGCGACGAACGCCTCCCGCACCGGGGCGAACCGCTCCTCGCGGAAGTACGACTCGTCCGGCAGCGAGATCCCGGACTGCTCCAGGAAGACGAGGTAGCGCTCCGGGTCGCCCGGGTCGTTGTCGACGAACAGCTGGTAGAAGCCGCCGAGGCCCCGGCGCTCCAGCTTCCCGACCGTCTCCAGGAGGCTCGGGATGCTGTCCACACCGTCGGCGAAGGTCAGCTCGTCGCGGATGGCCTCCACGCCCAGGGCGTCGACGCGCTCCTCGTCCATGAAGCTCGTGTACAGGTCGCCGAACTTCCGCTCGTCGGTGCCCTCGTCGGCGGTCTGCGCCCGCTCGACGATCTCGTGGACCGCCTTCTCGGACTCCTCGGCCAGGATCATGAACGATCCCCAGCGCGCCTTGTCGGCGGGGATCTCCGTGCGGTCGAGCCACTTGCCGTTCACGTGCCGGAACAGGTCGTCCTGCGGGCGGATCGTCTCATCGAGTTCGTCGGTGCGGATGCCGGAATCGAGCGTCATGCGCCCAGCCTACGGGTCAGGCCGTCGCGCGGGCCAGCGACGACAGCCGCCGGAAGGACACGGCGAACAGCGCGGCCAGGACGAGCTCGGCGAGGATGGACACCGTGCCGGAGAGGCTGCCGAAACCGGCGAACGAGAACCCGATGTTGACGACGGCGAGCAGGCCGTAGATCACCGCGAGCACGCCGCTCAGGAGCGGCCGGCTGGTCATGCGCCACCACGGCCGGGCGGCGCGCACCGGCTCCCCGGGCCCGCGGAACAGCCGCGTCACCAGGTACCAGGCGAGCACCTGGAGCACGGTCAGGATGATCGAGCCCGCCTGCGAGTGCAGAGCGTCGAACAGCAGGGTCAGCAGGAGGCTGATCGCGACGAGCACCGCGATGACGGCCGCTTTCCGGCCGGGTGTGGTGAAGCGCATGGTGATCCTTCTGGTGCCTGAGGTCCAGCATGTCAGGCGCCTGCCCGGTCGGGTGCGGAGGCTCGCCGTGCGACCCGGACGGGGTCAGGTGCCGCATGGCTTCCGTTCGTATGCTGGCTCGGTGACCGTCGCTCCCTCGCAGAACCAGCCCACCGGGTACGACCCGCAGAACACCGCGCTGCCGCCGGCCGGCTGGTACGGCGACCCGTACGACGCGCGGTTCCTGCGGTGGTGGAGCGGCGCCGGCTGGACCGCGTACACCGCTCCGCTGCAGCAGGCGCCGGTGCGGCAGCGTCCCCGGCAGCCGCGCAAGTGGATCGGCCGCTTCGGCGGGTGGATCATCGTCGGCGCGAGTGCGTTCATCTGGGCCTGGCTCCTCGGCTTCAGCCTGCTGCTCTCGGCGATCGCACCGCACGCGGCGGACGACGGGCCCGCAGTGCTCTCGCCCTACCTGCTGATGACCGGCGCGGCGACCGTGGGGGCGGCCATCCTGTACACGATGGCGTACCGGCTGCGGCGCGAGGACGGGCTGACCGCATCCCGGCTGGTCATCATCGCGGGCGTCGGCGGCCTGGCGGCCACGCTGGTGGCGGCCCCGATCAACAGCCTGATCGACGTGCTCAGCGGCGGCACCGCCTCGCACCCGAGCGGGCTCGCGCTGGTGCTCGCCGGGGTGGTCGAAGAGCTGGTCAAGATGGCCGCCGTCGTCGTGCTCGCGCTGAAGCTGCCGGTGAAGGATGCGCGGATCGGCCTCTTCGTCGGCGGTGCCGTCGGTCTGGGCTTCAGCGTGATCGAGAACCTCGTCTACCTGCAGGAGGCGTTCGCGCGCGGTCAGGAGAACGGGTCCGGCTTCGGGATGTTCCTGGCCACGGTCATCGGCCGGGAGCTGACCGGGCCCTTCCTGCATCCCGTGTTCTCCGCCCTGCTCGGCGCCGCCGTGTTCGCCGCGGCGCGCGGCGGCCGCTTCCGGCTGACGTGGAGCGTCGTGTTGGCCTATCTCGCGGTGGCGACCGCGCACGGACTTTTCAACGGGGCCACCTGGCTCGCCCAGGTGCTTCCGTGGCCGGCCGCCGCGCGGGGCGGGCTGCTCCTGCTGTTCGAGCTGCTGTTCGTGCTCGGCAGCGGACTGGCGTGGCTGCTCATCGCACGGCGCATCCGGCGACGCCGTGAGGAGCGCGAGGCGGTTTAGGACGCGACGTCAGCGCACCAGCGTGCGCGCCAGGGCGACGTACTCGCGCGCGTTCGCGTCGGGCAGGTACGCCCTGGTGATCGCGTTCCCGATCGCCGGCAGGGCCAGCGGGTCGGGGTACGCGAGGTACAGCGTCTCGTAGGTCGGGTTGAACTTGCTCTTGAACGAGAACAGCGATGCGAAGCCGTAGGCCGGCTCCAGGGTGCGCGCCAGGAAGGCGAGGACGCGGTCCATCGCCGTCGCCCCGTCGCCGTCCCCCTCACCGTCGCCCTCGCCGGCGGCCGCGAGGTCCGCGTCCGGCTTCGTCGCGAGCGGCGCGCCCGACAGGCTGAGCACCTCGACACCCTCGTCGCGCATCCGCTGCGCGGCCGAGGCGATCACGAACTCCATGATCCCGGACATGGACCCGTCGGCCCGGCGCATGAAGTCGATCGTCCAGCCGACGATCCGTCCGTCGCGCCAGCTCGGCAGCCAGCTGGTCACCGCCTGCAGGCCGCCGTCCGGGTCGAAGGCGAGATACAGCCGCACGTCCGGGTCCTTGAGCTCCGCGATGCCGCCGAGGGTGAAGCCCATCTCCGGCAGCTCCTTCTCGGAGACCCACTGCTCGCTGACCGCCGTGATCTGGGTCTGGATGAGCGGCGACAGGTCGTCCCACCGGGTCCAGAGCGTCGAGATGCGCGCCTTGATGCCGCGGTTGTGCGCCTGCCGGACCTTCTGCCACGGCTTCCCCACCAGGTCGAAGGTCTGCGGGTGCATCAGCGTCTCCTCGCCGACCGACATGGTCGGCCAGCCGAGGGCCTCGAACACCGGCAGGTACTCGCCGTGGATGCTGTAGAACACCGGCACCCAGCTGTTCACGTCGCAGAACTGCACGAACTCCGAGATGGTGCGCTGTGCGCGTCCCGGCGGGCAGACCGGGTCCGAGAGAGTGATCGCGATCCCGTTGATCACGCGGTAGGCGACCGCGGCCTCCCCGTCGGCACTGAACCAGTACACGTTGCCCGGCCACGTGCCCATGAACCCGAGCGTGCCGCCCCCGCCCTCGCGCAGCAGCGCGCGGAAGTGCTCCTCGTCGGCGACCGTCCGGCCGGTGAAGGATGCGCGGTACAGCCGCAGCGTGGCGAAGACGAACACGGTCCAGAAGGCGGGTCCGACCCACTGGTAGAGCAGCCAGACGACCGGCGCGGTCGGGATGATCGGGGTGCCGAGCGCGGAGAGGAACCCGGCGGGCACGAACCGGCGCAGCGTGGAGGCGAACACGTCGGCCACCGTCGCGTCCGGCACGAACTCGGTCAGCGACGACAGCGCGGCGACCAGGTACGCGAGGGCGAGCAGGCCGAAGGTGCAGACGACGACGATGCCGAAGCGGACGAACGCGTCGCGCGGGGAGCGCAGCTGGAACTGCCGTCGCGTGGCGATCAGCAGGGCGATCGACGCCGCCGGCACCAGGATCGCCGCGAGCAGCCAGAGCAGCACCTCGAGCGCGGGACCGAGAGCGCTGACGTCGTCCGCGACCACCGTGATGTCGCCCAGGGCGGTGAACGGCAGCACCAGCATCGCGGCGTTGACGACGATGCCGAGCACGAGGGCGAAGCGGCGCCCACGCCGCAGGCCGATCGCGGTGAGCAGCAGGAGGGCGAGCGGGAGCACCGAGAGGAGCAGCGCGCCGGGGCCCTGGACCGAGACGAGCAGCAGCTCGGCGCGGCAGTTGCTCGAGTACGAGGTGTCGCAGCGCGAGAGCACCTGTGCGACATCCACCGCGGGTTGCTGGAACAAGGCGGCCACGAACGACAGCGGTCCGAAGCCGCCGGGCGGGAGCAGGGCCAGCAGGGGTCCGAACGCCGTGATCGCGACGATGCCCGCGACGAGCGTGCGCGTCTCCTGGTGCGAGCTGCGGTGGAGGCGCCGGATGCTCCCGCGGCGCAGGATCACGCCGAGTGCCAGCCCCAGCAACGCCGCGATGAGCCGGTAGACGTTGTTCTGGTCGCCGTTGTAGAGCACGAAGACCAGGACGACCGAGAAGGTGAGGAGCCGGATCCTGCGGCGCCAGAGCGAGGCGGCGAAGGCGCTCGCCGTGATGAGCGCGCCGACGATCCCGATGGTCGGGTCCAGCGTGACGTCGAACTCGGTGGCCTTCGCCCAGAGCTCGCCGATGCTCGCCGCACCCGCCTGCAGCAGCACCCCGAGGACGACGGCGAGGACGCCCGTCACCAGGAAGGCGAGCACCGTGCGAGCCGTGCCGAGCAGCCGTTCGGCCGCGGCAAGCACGGTCAGGGACAGGAGCACCGTGGCGACGAGCTGCAGCGGGTCCTCGGGTACGAACAGCGCCGTGACCGGCGTCCACCAGGAGCCGGCCTGCAGGGTGGTCGTGACCCCGGCCGCCCAGATGGTGGCCGGCCGGCCGACGGCCGCGACGCTCCACAGCGTGCCGGTGGCGATCGAGGTCGCGAGGACGACGACGGCCAGGGCGATGCTCGCGGGGGCCACCCGCGCGTAGCGGGCGAGCGCGCTGCCGACGCCGGGTCGGCGGGCGGTCTCTCCGGTGCTCATTCGGGCCTCCGTCGCGGTGGGCTCAGTCCGAGGTCAGGCTAGAGCATGCGTCGCGCACCGCGCGGGGGACGGGCCGGTCAGAACTCGCGCAGCCGCTCGCCGAGGTAACGGTCATAGCCAGATTCCGGCCGCCGAGACCATCCCGACGACGCCGACCGCTCCCAACACCAGGTGCGTCGCGCGCTGCGGCACGCGAAGGAGGAGTAACAGGATCAGAAGGGGCCCGAAGGCGATCGAGTAGCGAGCGACGATCCCGACATCGATGCCGAACGTGAGCACATTGGTGACCCGGAGCGCGGCGGGGTACAGCACGACGGTCAGCAGCGTCCCGAACGCCAGCAGGTGCAGGGGGTCCAGAGGGGGTCTGATGAGCGTGCTGCGAGTTAGGTGCAGCCTCTCGTCGAAGTTGCTGCGGAGCACGGTGAAGACCAGACCGCCGAAGATCAGAACAGTGATCCACACCGGCCACCCGGAGGTGATGGCGCGAACGATCTCGGCGACGACGCCGGGGCCGGTCTTCATGGCCTTGTCCCAGTCTGTCCACGGTGTGTGCAGAGCGCCCAGCTCCGCGAAGATCCCTACCACGACCTTTCGCCAGCCTTCGAACGGCATCGACCCGTACACCGTGTCGTTCGACACGGTCGCGCTGGCTGCGATGTAGCGGCCCCAGATGACAACCGGCGCCAGGACGATCGCCCCGAGGGTGAAGAACTGCCAGAGCCGGGGCCGCCAGTGCTCCGATGCGATGCTCCAGCCGGCCCGCCGCGCGACGACCGCCCCGAGTCCTGCCAGCAGGAAGCCGCCGACCGGGAGCGAGCAGACCACGGCTATGCTCGCGCCGAAGGCCGTCGCCAGTGCCAGCCAGAGGAAACCGCGGCCACGGCGGATCCACCCGACCCCCGCGCCGGCGATCAGCGCGCCGGACAGGATGCCCACGCAGTTTGGGTTCACCGTCCCGGACATCACCATGATGGTCGACGCCGCCACCGGGACGGTGACCGCGGCGACCAGCCCGGGACCGCGGATCCGCAACAGATACGCCACAACCCCGCAGGCGATCACGCCCAGGATCATCACGAACGCGCTGAACAGTCGGTACTCGGTCAGCGGGTCATGCGGCCCCGCGACGAACTCGATCGCGTGCCGGAATCCCTCGGCAGCCACGAAGTAGGTCGGGTAGTGGATGTACCCGCTCGTGTACTTGCCGCTCGGCAGCGACTCCGCCGACAGCTTCGGATCGGTGCAGCCGCGCGCCACGGGCCCGGCCTGGTGCCCGACCCCGCACGCCCACTCGCGCACCACACCCTGGTCGATCAGGGCGCCTCGGTAGGAGAGCCGTCCCTCGTGCATCTTCAGTGCAGTGTCGTAGTGCACGTGCTCGTCCAGCAGCGACATGGGATGCCGGTCCAGGGCGTAGTGGATCGCCGACACGACGAAGAACGCCACCATCAGGGTGGCCACGAGCAGCGCGATCACCCGGGCGTATTGGGGAGCGTCTCCTGCCAGCCGTTCGGACCAGAGTCTCCGCGACTGACGCATCAGATCTCCTTGAGGCGCTCCGCGAGGTAACGGTCGAGGCCTTCCAGCGGGATGCGCTCCTGCTGCATCGAGTCCCGGTCGCGCACGGTCACGGCGTCGTCCTCGAGCGAGTCGAAGTCGACGGTCACCGCGAGCGGCGTGCCGATCTCGTCCTGACGGCGGTAGCGGCGGCCGATCGCGCCCGAGTCGTCGAAGTCGACGTTGCGGCGCTTGCGCAGCCGGTCGGCCAGGCCGCGG
Source organism: Leifsonia sp. 22587 (assembly GCF_052044215.1). Taxonomy (NCBI): domain Bacteria; kingdom Bacillati; phylum Actinomycetota; class Actinomycetes; order Micrococcales; family Microbacteriaceae; genus Leifsonia; species Leifsonia sp. 22587. Next base: position 173,762 of record NZ_JBQENB010000003.1, on the reverse strand, counting down.
GCGAGCGGCGACAGCGCCTCGTTGCGCGACAGCGGCAGCACGGCGACCTTCACCGGCGCGAGGCGCGGGTCGAGGCGCAGCACGGTGCGCTTGTCGGTGCCGCCCTTGGCGTTCGGCACCTGCTCCTCGTCGTAGGCGTCGACCAGGAACGCCATCAGCGCGCGCGTCAGGCCGAAGGACGGCTCGATCACGAACGGCACGTAGCGCTCGTTCTTGTTCTGGTCGAAGTAGCTCAGGTCTTTGCCGGAGTGCTCGATGTGGGTCTTCAGGTCGAAGTCGGTGCGGTTCGCGACGCCCATCAGCTCGCCCCACTCGCTGCCGACGAAGTCGAACCGGTACTCGATGTCGATGGTGCGCTTCGAGTAGTGCGCCAGCGAGTCCTTCGGGTGCTCGAACCGGCGGATGTTCTCCGGCTTGATGCCGAGCTCGGTGAACCAGTCCCAGGCGAGGTCGATCCAGGTGTCGAACCACTGCTCGTCGGTGCCGGGCTCGACGAAGTACTCGATCTCCATCTGCTCGAACTCGCGGGTGCGGAAGATGAAGTTGCCGGGCGTGATCTCGTTGCGGAACGCCTTGCCGATCTGGCCGATGCCGAACGGCGGCTTCTTGCGCGAGGTCTGCAGCACCGACGCGAAGTCGGTGAAGATGCCCTGCGCCGTCTCGGGGCGCATGTAGTGCAGGCCGGACTCGTCGTCGACGACGCCGAGGTAGGTCTTCATCAGGCCGGAGAACTGCCGGATCGGCGTCCACTGGCCGACCTTGTCCGGGTGGTCCGGGTCGGGGATGTCGTCGAGGCCGTTCGCCGGCGGGTGGCCGTGCTCGGCCTCGTACGCCTCGAACAGGTGGTCGGCGCGGTAGCGCTTGTGCGTGATCAGCGACTCGGTCAGCGGGTCGCTGAACACCTGGACGTGGCCGGAGGCCTCCCACACGGCGGTCGGCAGAATGATGGCCGAGTCGAGGCCCACCATGTCGCCGCGGCCGCGCACGAAGGCGTTCCACCACTCGCGCTTGATGTTCTCCTTCAGCTCCACGCCGAGGGGGCCGTAGTCCCACGCCGAGCGGGTGCCGCCGTAGATCTCGCCGGAGGGGAACACGAATCCGCGGTGCTGCGCCAGCGTGATGACGGAATCCAGTCTCGACGGTGCGGCCATGGTGCTCCCCTGTGCGATGCGGGTGGTGGGACCCGTCCATCCTACTGAGGATGCGCCCCGGCCCGCCGCCGGGTCACGAGCCGGCGCGGAACTCCTGCTCCAGGATCGCGTACACCGCGGTGTCCGACCACTCGCCCTTGAAGATCTCCGTCTCGCGCAGCAGGGCCTCCTGGCGCATCCCGAGGCGCTCGCAGAGACGCGCCGAGGCGTCGTTGCGGGCGTCGAGCTGCGCGAACACGCGGTGGGCGCCGAGGGTGTCGAAGCACAGCTCGAGCACGCGCTGCGCGGCCTCGGTCGCGTAGCCGCGGCCGTGCACGGCGGGGTGGAAGACCCAGCCCATCTCGAACTTGCCCCAGGTCGCGTTCTTGAGGAACAGGCTGATGTCGCCGATCACGCGGCCGACGCCGCCGTCCGGGTCGGCCAGCTCGACCGCGAAGACGATGCCGTCGCCGTTCTCCGCGAGGCGGTTCATCGCGATGCGCTTGCGCAGGTGCTCGGCCGACTCGTCGTGGTCGTGCACCTCCCAGTAGAGGTAGCGGACGACGTCCTTGAGCTTCTGGTAGGCGTGCACGTCCTCCAGGTCGCCCGTGTTGAGCGGCCGGAGCAGCAGCCGCTCGGTGCGGAGCTGCTCGGCGGCATACGGAAGGCCGGTGGCGCCATGCGGCGCGACGGCGGTCGTGGTTGCTTCGTCGCTCACGGTCGCTCCTTACGCGGTCGGTTCAGGATGCTGCGGACTCGTCGTCCACGGCGGAGAGTCGGGGGCGGGAGGCGGCTTCGGCCTCGACGTCGACGCCGAAGAGGGCGGCCACGCCGTCCACGAACGCGGACGCGTCGCCGTTGCGGGCGAGCTCCCGGGCGCGCACGGACGGGGTGTGCAGCAGCACGCCGGCGAGGTGGCGCAGGGCCGCCTCGGTCTGCTCGCTGCCGTCGCCCCGGCCGCGGGCCCGATCGATCTCGGCGTCCAGCACGTCGAACACGTGCTTCCGCAGCGCGACGAGGGCGGGCGTGACAGCCTGCTCCGCGGTCCGCGCGCGGTACTCGGCGGCCGCGGCGTCCACGATGCTGCGTGCGTCGTCGGCGGCCTGCAGCTCCTTCAGCGGGGCGTGCAGCGTGATGGTCTCGAGGTCGAGGAGTTCGACGCCGAGCAGTTCGGAGACGGCCGGGTCGACGTTGCGGGGGAGCCCTAGGTCGATGACCAGGCGGCGCTCCAGCGCTCCCGGACGGGTGAGCGCCTCGGCCAGGACGGATCGGGTCAGCACGTAGTCGGTGACCGCAGAGCAGGTGACGACGAGGTCGCTCTCGGCGAGCGCATCCACCAGGCCGTCGGAGGCGACGGGGAGGATGTCGTGCGAGCGGGCGAACTTCGGCGCACGGCCGGAGGGGGAGTACACCCGCACGTCGGTCGCTCCGCGGTCGCGGAGGGCGGCCAGGCTGGCGCCCGCGTACTTGCCGGTCCCGACGAGGAGCACCCGGGTCTGCGACCAGTCGCTGACGCGGCTCTCGGCGAGGTCGAGCGCGAGCCGAACCATCGAGCGGCCGGCCGACATGATCCCTGTACGGTTCTTCACGCCGCGCGACGTGCGCGAGGCCACCTGGAACACCCGCTCGAGCTCGCTGGTCACCGATCCGGCGGCGCGCGCCGACTCGAGGGCGCGACGCACCTGGCCGGCGATCTCGCCCTCGCCCACCACCACGGACTCGAGCCCGCTGGTCACGGCGAAGAGGTGCTCGGCGACCGCGTGGTCGCTGTAGACGGCGCTCGCCGCGCGGAGGGTGTCCGGGTCGATGCCGGCGGCGCTGCTCACCGCGCCCAGCACGGCTTCGGTCGAGACGGCGCGGGCCGCGGGCAGCGGCTCGTCGATCTCGAGGTAGGCCTCGAACCGGTTGCAGGTCGCGAGCACGACCGAGCCCGAGACGATGTCGCTGTGCTCCGAGAGTGCGGCGGTAATGGCCGGAGCGTGACGCTCGAGCCGTTCCAGGAGGTCGAAGTCCGCCGTCCGGTGACTCGACGAGAAGCACAGAAGCACGACGAAAGCCTACGCTCGCGTCCGGCCAACCTCGAATCGGCGCCCAGCCGGCGCCCAGCCCAGCGCGCGCCCAGACACCACCCTGGCAGAATCGTGGGGTGACCTCCCTCCCACCCGAGCATCCCCTCGCCTCCGGGCGCACCCCGAACAGCCCGCTCGTCCGCGCCTACCAGGGCGACCGGCCGGAGGTGACCCCCGTCTGGTTCATGCGGCAGGCCGGCCGTTCGCTCCCCGAGTACCGCGAGCTGCGCGTCGGCACCCGCATGCTCGACGCCTGCCTCGACCCGGAGATGGCGAGTGAGATCACGCTGCAGCCGGTCCGCCGGCACGGCGTGGATGCGGGCATCTTCTTCAGCGACATCGTCGTGCCGCTGAAGCTCGCCGGTGTCGACGTGGAGATCCAGCCGGGCAAGGGCCCGGTCTTCGCGCAGGCCGTGCGCACGGCGGAGGACGTCGACCGGCTGACCGCCGTCGACCCCGCCGCCCTCGGCGCCGACGTCTTCGCGCCCATCCAGGAGGCCGTGCGGCTGACCATCGCGGAGCTGGGCGAGACGCCGCTCATCGGCTTCGCCGGAGCACCGTTCACCCTGGCGGCGTACCTGGTCGAGGGCGGTCCGTCGAAGGACCACATCCGGGCTCGTACCCTCATGCACGCCGACCCGGAGGCGTGGGCGCGGCTCATGGCCTGGACGGCCGACATCTCGGGAGCCTTCCTGCGCGCCCAGGTGCTCGCCGGCGCCAGCGCGGCGCAGCTGTTCGACTCGTGGGCCGGGTCCCTGTCGTTGCACGACTACGTCACGCATGTCGCGCCTGCGTCCGCGCGGGCGCTGTCGCACGTGCGCGACCTCACCTACGAGGTGGCCGGCGCCGCTGCGGAGGAGGGCGGCGTCGCCGAGGCCGAGGTGCGGAACGTGCCGCTGGTCCACTTCGGCGTCGGGACCGGCGAGCTGCTGAAGGCGATGCACGAGGCCGGGGCCGACACCGTCGGTGTCGACTACCGCATCCCGCTCGACGAGGCCAGCCGGCGGCTGGGTCATGTCGTTCCGGTGCAGGGCAACGTCGACCCGGCGATGCTCGACGCCCCCTGGCCGGTGCTCGAGGCCCACGTCCGCGACGTGCTCGACCGCGGACGCGAGGCCCCGTCGCACGTGCTCAACCTCGGCCACGGCGTGCCGCCGGAGACCGACCCGGCCGTGCTGACCCGGGTCGTCGAGCTGGTCCACGGGTGGCGCCCGGAATGAGCGACGTGCCCGATCTCCCGGGCGACGGCCCGGTGACCGAGGACGAGGTCGGCGAGGAGCTCCGCCACGTGGTGGAGGCGCCGCCGACGCGCATCGTCGTGGTCGGCGGGGGAGTGGCGGGTCTGGTGGTCGCGCGCGAGTGCGCACGTCCCGGGTTCGAGGTCGCGCTGCTGGAGGCGTCCGGCCGGGTCGGCGGCAGCGTCGCACCTCTCTCCCTCGGCGGGATGGTCGTGGACGCGGGCGCGGAGAGCTTCGCCACCCGCGGCGGTCACGTCGCCGAACTGCTGCACGACCTCGGGCTGGACGACGATGTCGTGCAGCCGAACCCGTCGGGCGCCTGGGTGCGTCACGGCTCGCGGTCCGTCGCGCTGCCGAAGGCCGGGCTGCTCGGCATCCCGAGCTCCCCGCTCGCGACGGACGTGGCGGCGGCGATCGGGTGGGGCGGCGCGTTCCGCGCGTACCTCGACCGGCTCATGCCGGTGCTCAAGATCGGGCAGGAGCGGAGTCTCGGCACCCTCGTGCGCAAGCGGATGGGACGGAAGGTCCTCGACCTGCTGGTCGCCCCGGTCGCGACGGGCGTGTACTCGGCATCGCCCGACGACCTCGACATCGACGTGGTCGCACCCGGCCTGAATGCGGCGCTGACCCGGCTCGGCTCGCTCTCGGGAGCGGTCGGCGAGCTGCGGTCCGCCTCCAAGGCCGGAAGCGCGGTCGGCGGCATCCGGGGTGGGATGTGGCGGCTGCCGGAGGGGCTCGTCGCCGACATCGAGGCGCGGGGCGGGATCGTGAGGACGGACTCGCCGGTCGCCTCCATCCGCCCGTGGAGCGTCGCGCCGGAGGCTGAGGCAGCAGACGTCAGCGAGGATGCCGAGGCGCGCCCCGCGCGCTGGCTCCTCACCCTGCGCGACGGCACGCAGCTTCCGGCCGATGCCGTGGTGCTCGCCTCACCCGCCGACGCCTCGCTGGAGCTGCTCGCCGGGCTCGGGGGTGAGCTCGCCGCACTGCGCGCGCTCGACTGGCCCGCCGCGTCGAGCGTCGAGCTCGTGACCCTCGTCATCGACGACGACCGGCTCGCGACGAGCCCGGTCGGCACGGGGGTGCTCGTGGCGGACGTTCCGGGCACCGATGTCCGCGCCAAGGCCATGACGCACTCCAGCGCGAAGTGGGCCTGGGTCGCGGAGGCCGCCGGCCCCGGCCGCCACGTGGTGCGCCTCTCCTACGGCCGCGCCGGACGCACCGACGGGACGTCGACCCTGTCGGACGCCGAACTCCGAGCGATCGCCATCGCCGACGCGGCGCGGCTGCTCAATATTCCGTTCGCGGAATCCGCCGTGACCGCATTCGCCCGCACCCCCTGGACGAACGCCCTGCCGTATGCGACAGTGGGGCAGCGGGAACGCATCGAGCGCGTCCGCTCCGAGGTCGACGGCGTCGAGGGTCTCGAGGTCACCGGGTCCTGGCTGACCGGGACGGGCCTCGCCTCCGTCATCCCGGATGCTCGCCGCACGGCCGAGCGGGCACGAGGTCTACGGTGGAAAGCCCTGACGGAGGCCTTGCAGGCCGACGGCGGGACGGAACACGGACCGACGGACACGGAATAGGGAGACGGAATGCGCGGCAAGATCCTCTTCATCACCGGAGCGGCGGTGGGCTACGTGCTCGGCGCGCGTGCCGGTCGCCAACGCTACGAGCAGCTGAAGGCCGCGGCCGCGAAGGTCTGGGAGTCGCCCGGAGTGCAGAAGCAGGTGCACTCGGTCGAGGACTTCGTGGCCGACAAGGTGGGAGAGTTCCCCGAGACCGTCTACGTGACGATCAAGAAGTTCGTGGTGCGCGCCAACGAGCGCCGCCGCGAGGCGCGGGCCCCCTACCCGTCGCCGGCCGCCGAGGCGGCCATCCGGGCCGCAGACGGCTCAGGCCCGTCGGCCTCCTGACGGAGTACTGTACGGAAGCGACGAGGGGAGACGCGATGACCGACCCGGTACGGCCCGAGAGTGCGCGCACGAAGTCTCTGGGGCAGCTGGTCTCCGACCTGCCGCGACAGCTCGTCGGGCTGCTGAAGGTGGAGCTCGCCCATCTGAAGGCGGAGTTCGCCGAGAAGGCCAAATATGCCGGGGTCGGCATAGGGCTGCTCATCGGTGCCGCGCTGCTGGCGTTCTACGCGCTCGGCACGCTGATCGCCGCCGCGATCCTCGGGATCGCGGTCGCGCTCCCCGCGTGGGCGGCCGCTCTGATCGTCTTCGGCGCGCTGATCGTGATCGCCGTCGTGCTCGCGCTCATCGGCATCCGCTCGTTCAAGAAGATGGACGGCATCGCTCCGTCGCAGACCATCGACAGCATCAAAGAGGACGCGGACGCGCTGAAGGGGCTGGGCAAGTATGACAACTGACCGCAGCGACGTCGACCGGGCGCGCGCCGAGCTGGCCGCGACCGTGGACGCGATCGAGTACAAGTTGAACGTGCCCAAGCGGGCGAGCGAGCGCATCCAGCGCCTCCGCAAGGACAACCCGGCCGCTCTCGCCGGGCTCGCGGTCGGAGCCGCTGTCGCGGTGGCGGGCGCGGTCTGGGGCATCGTGGTCCTCGTCCGACGGTGAGCGCAGGCACGTTTTTGGCCTTCCCAGGTTTCGGAGGGAGACTGTGGGTATGAGTACCCCGGCTGCCGTTCCGGCAGAGTCGTCCGCCCCCGACACCCCCGACGAGAACCCGACCGGCTTCACCCTCTGGGCCGTGCTGCGCCGTGACCCGGCGCGCCCCGACGACCTCGACGGCACGGATGTGCCGACCTTCGTCGACGAGCTCGAAGGCGTCATCGCCGACATCGAACTGCAGGGGGTGACCACCCGCGGGCTCTACGACGTCTCCGGTCTCCGCGCCGACGCCGATCTGATGATCTGGCTGCACGGTCCCGAGGCCGAGACCCTGCAGTGGGGACTCCGTCAGCTGCGCCGCACGCGCCTCCTGAAGAGCCTGCTCCCGACGTGGAACGCGATGGGCGTGCACCGCGACGCCGAGTTCAACAAGTCCCACGTCCCCGGCTTCCTCCGAGGCAAGGAGGCGCGCAACTGGCTGTGCGTCTACCCCTTCGTGCGCAGCTACGAGTGGTACCTGCTCCCCGACGCGGAGCGCGGCAAGATGCTCGCCGAGCACGGCAGGAAGGGCGCCGCGTTCCGCTCGGTGCTCGCCAACACGGTCGCCTCGTTCGCCCTCGGCGACTACGAGTGGATCCTGCCGATGGAGGCGGACGAGCTCACCGACCTCGTCGACATGATGCGCGAGCTCCGCTACACGGAGGCCCGCCGCCATGTGCGCGAAGAGGTCCCGTTCTTCACCGGCCGCCGCATCGAGGCGGCCGAGGTCGTGGAGGTCCTCCAGTGACCGACGCGCAGACCACTGACGCCCAGCCCGCCCAGCGCGTGCTGGGCGCCACCCCCGCGGCGGCATCCGGCCCGGAGCACGTCACCGAGCCGACCGCCTACGACGCCATCCTGCTCGCGGGATTCGGCGGCCCGGAGGGCCAGGACGACGTCATCCCGTTCCTCCGCAACGTCACCCGCGGGCGCGGCATCCCGGAGGAGCGCCTGGAGGAGGTCGCGCACCACTACCGCCACTTCGGCGGCGTGAGCCCGATCAACGACCAGAACCGCGAGCTGAAGGCGGCCCTGGAGGCGGAGCTCGCCGAGCGCGGCATCGACCTGCCGGTTCTCTGGGGCAACCGCAACTGGGACCCGTACCTGGCCGACGCCCTGCGCGAGGCCGACGAGCGCGGGTTCACCAAGCTCATCGCCATCGCGACCAGCGCGTACTCGTCCTACTCGAGCTGCCGCCAGTACCGCGAGGACTTCGCGGCCGCGCTGGAGTCGACGGGCCTGGAGGGGCGCATCCAGATCGACAAGGTGCGCCAGTTCTTCGACCACCCGGGCTTCGTGGAGCCGTTCATCGAGGGCGTCCGCACAGCGATCGACGAGCTGCAGCAGAAGCTGCCGGGCCTCGACCCCGCGACCGAGGTGCGCATCCTGTACTCGACGCACTCCATCCCCTCCACCGACGCGGCCAAGTCCGGACCCGCGTCGCGCGGCTTCGGCGAGGGCGGCGCGTACGCCGCGCAGCACCTCGCGGTCGCCGAGGTCGTCGCGCAGGCCGCGACCGGCGGCACCGTCGAGTGGGATCTGGTCTACCAGTCCCGCTCCGGCCCGCCGTCGATGCCGTGGCTGGAGCCCGACATCAACGACCGGATCGCCGAGCTTCCCGCGCTGGGCGTCAAGGCCGTCGTCATCGTGCCGCTCGGCTTCGTGAGCGACCACATGGAGGTGCTCTGGGACCTCGACAACGAGGCCATGGAGACCAGCGACGAGAACGGCCTGGTCGCCGTCCGCGTCCCGACCCCCGGCACCCACCACGCCTACGTGAAGGGCCTCGTCGACCTGGTGCTGGAGCGGCGCGACGCCGTCCCGGCCGACCAGCGCCCGGCCGTCACCGCGCTCGGCCCCTGGTACGACGTGTGCCGTCCGGGATGCTGCGAGAACGTCCGGCTCGGCTTCAAGCCGGCCGCTGCGGGACTGGCGCCGTGACCGGGACCGTGACGAGGGTCGACGGCGCGGCCGAGCGCCGCGACGGCGTGCTGCGCATCGGCACGCGCGGCAGCGCCCTGGCGGTCGCGCAGACGACCGCGGTCGCCCAGTCGATCGCCCGTGCCACGGGCGCCGACGTCGAGCTCGTCACGGTGACGACGCAGGGCGACACCTCGCGGGAATCGCTCGCGCAGCTGGGCGGCACCGGGGTGTTCGCGACGGCGTTGCGGGATGCGCTGAGCGCCGGGCACGTGGACCTGGTCGTGCACTCGCTCAAGGACCTGCCGACCGCGCCCGCTCCCGGGCTCGTGATCGGCGCCATCCCGAAGCGTGCGGACGCGCGCGACACCCTGTGCGCCCGGGACGGCCTCACGCTGGAGACGCTCCCGGAGGGAGCACGCGTCGGCACGGGATCCCCGCGTCGCGTCGCCCAGCTCAAGGCGCAGCGCCCGGACCTCGACATCGTGGACCTCCGCGGCAACGTCGACACCCGCCTCGGGATGGTCGCGTCCGGTGAGCTGGACGCGGTGGTGCTCGCCGCCGCCGGTCTCAGCCGGCTGGGCCGCCTCGACGCGGTGACCGACTACTTCTCGCTGTCGCTCATGCCGACCGCACCCGGCCAGGGCGCCCTCGCCCTCGAAGTGCGCGCCGGGGATGAGAAGGGCCGCGGCCCGATCGCCCGGGCCCTCTCGGCGGTCGACCATGTCACGAGCCACGCCTCGGTCGTCGCCGAGCGGATCGTGCTCGCCGGACTCGAGGCGGGATGCGCCGCCCCGATCGGCGCGACCGCGCTCGTCGACGACGGCCTCCTCTTCCTCACCGCGACCGTGTACCGGCCCGACGGCTCGGAGCACCTGACCGCCTCCCACGCCGCGACGCCCGACTCGCTCGGCGCCGCCCACCTCGACGAGGCCGCCCACGACGTCGGCGATCGCGTCGTCGCCGAGCTGCTCGGCGCGGGCGCCGCCGACCTGGCGCCGCTGGGGAGCTCGCGATGACGAACACGGCTCCGACCCCGAAGCCGCTCGCCGGCTGGCGCGTGCTCGTGCCGCGCGGCGGTCCGTGGGGCGACTCCGTCGCCGCCGACCTGCGGTCGAAGGGCGCCTCCCCGGTCGTCGCCGCGATGATCAACTTCGCTCCGACGGCGGACGCGCCGGCCCTGGAGGCCGCCCTCGCCCGGCTCGCGAACGGCGAGTTCGACTGGATGACCGTCACGAGCGCGACCACGGTCGACGTCCTCAGCTCGCAGCGCGCGGTCGTGCCGCCGAGCACCCGCGTCGCCGCCGTCGGCGAGACGACCGCGGCTGCCCTGGCCGCGGCCGGCTACCACGTCGACCTGGTGCCCTCCGAGGACAACTCGGCGCGCGGGCTGCTCGCGGAGTGGGAGGCCGCCACGCAGGGAGCCTTCCCGCTGCGCGTCCTCACGCTCCGGTCCGAGATCGCCAAGCCGCTGCTCACCGAAGGCCTCCGCCGGATCGGCCACGACGTGGAGTCGGTCGTCGCGTACCGTACGGTCGGCGTCCCGGTGCCCGAGAACGTGGTCACGGAGGTCCGCGACGGACTGTTCCAGGCGATCCTCGTGACCAGCGGCTCGGTGGCCGAGCAGGTGCAGCAGCAGCTGGGCCCGGTGCCGGAGTCGACGCTGATCGCCGCGATCGGCCCGCAGACGGCCCGCGACGCCCGCGCCTTCGGCCTGCGGGTCGACGTCATCGCGGCCGAGCGCACCGCCGCATCCCTCATCGACGCCGTCGTGCAGGTCGCGCTCTCCCGGGCGGTCGACACCTCCGACGACGAGTACTGACACCGAACCGGCTACCGGGACCGTTCGGCAGCCGCTCAGCCACGCGGGCGTAGGCTGATGTGAGTGAGTGAACTGCATCCCGTCATCCGTCCCCGACGGCTGCGGCAGTCCCCGGCGATGCGCCGGCTGACCGCGGAGACCCGCCTCCACCCCGCCGAGCTGATCCTTCCGCTCTTCGTGCGCGAGGGCGCCACCGAGCCCATCCCCATCGGCTCGATGCCCGGCGTCTCGCAGCACAGCCTCGACTCGCTGAAGCGCGTCGCGAACGAGGCCGCGGAGGCCGGCGTCGGCGGCCTGATGCTCTTCGGCGTGCCGGAGACCCGCGACGCCGTCGGCTCCGCCGCGACCGATCCGGACGGCATCCTCAACGTCGCCACCCGGGTGCTGGCCGACGAGGTGGGCGACGCGCTCGTGGTGCAGACCGACCTGTGCCTCGACGAGTTCACCGACCACGGCCACTGCGGCGTCCTGGACGACCGCGGGCACGTCGACAACGACGCCACCCTCCTCCGCTACCGCGACATGGCCGTCGCCCAGGCCGAGGCCGGCTCGCAGCTGCTCGGACTGAGCGGGATGATGGACGGCCAGGTCGCCGCCGTGCGCGAGGCCCTGGACGACGCCGGGCACACCGACGTGGTGATCCTCGCCTACGCGGCCAAGTACGCGTCCGGTTTCTACGGGCCGTTCCGCGAGGCCGTCGACTCCCAGCTCTCCGGCGACCGCCGCGCGTACCAGCAGGACCCGGCGAACCGACGCGAGGGCCTGCGCGAGGCGCGGCTCGACCTCGAGGAGGGCGCGGACATCCTCATGGTGAAGCCGGCGCTGAGCTACCTCGACGTGCTGAGCGATGTCGCCGCCATCAGCGACGTCCCGGTGTGGGCGTACCAGGTGTCCGGCGAGTACGCGATGGTGGAGGCCGCGGCGGCCAACGGCTGGATCGACCGCGACCGCATCATCCACGAGACGTTGGTCGGCGCCAAGCGTGCGGGCGCCGACGCGATCATGACCTACTGGGCGACCGAAGTGGCGGGATGGCTGCGATGACCGATGTGAACCTCCAGCAGTTCGAGCGGGCGCAGCGCGTCATCCCGGGCGGCGTGAACTCGCCGGTCCGCGCCTACGGATCCGTCGGCGGCACGCCGCGGTTCCTGGTGTCGGCGCGCGGCCCGTACGTCACCGACGCGGAGGGGCGCGAGTACGTCGACCTCGTCGCGTCGTGGGGTCCGGCCATCCTCGGCCACGCGCATCCCGCGGTCGTGGAGGCGGTGCAGGAGGCGGCGGCGCGCGGACTCTCGTTCGGCGCATCCACCCCGGCCGAGACCGAGCTGGCCGAGGCCGTCATCGGGCGCGTCCCGTTCGTCGAGAAGCTGCGGCTGGTGTCTACCGGAACCGAGGCGACGATGAGCGCGATCCGTCTGGCGCGCGGGTTCACGGGACGCCCGCTGCTGATCAAGTTCGCCGGCCACTACCACGGGCACTCGGACAGCCTGCTCGCCGAGGCCGGCTCGGGCCTCGCGACGCTCGCCCTCCCCGGCTCGGCCGGCGTGACGGAGGCGACGGCCGCGCAGACCATCGTGCTGCCCTACAACGACCTGGATGCGGTCCGCGCGGTCTTCGAGGCGCAGGGCCCCGACATCGCCGCCGTGATCACCGAGGCAGCGGCCGCCAACATGGGCGTCGTGCCCCCGGAGGACGGCTTCAACGCGGCCCTCGCCGACCTCGCCCACGAGTTCGGCGCCCTCCTCATCCTCGACGAGGTGCTCACCGGCTTCCGGGTCGGCCCGGCCGGCTACTGGGGGCTCGACCGCGGCTACACGCCGGACCTCGTCGCGTTCGGCAAGGTCATCGGCGGCGGGATGCCGCTGGCGGCTCTCGGCGGACGCGCGGAACTCATGGACTTCCTCGCGCCGGCCGGCCCGGTCTACCAGGCGGGCACGCTGTCCGGGAACCCGGTCGCGGTCGCCGCGGGTCTCGCCACGCTCGCCAACGCCGACGCCGCGGTCTACGCGCGGCTCGACGAGGTGGCCGCCACGCTGTCCAGCGGCGTCTCGGACGCGCTCGGCGCCGCCGGCGTCGCCCACCGCGTGCAGCGCGCGGGCAACCTGTTCAGCTTCGTCTTCGGCGACTACCCGCAGGCGCCGCGCACCTACGCGGAGGTCCAGCGGCAGGAGGCGTACCGCTACCGGGCGTTCTTCCACGCGATGCTCGACCAGGGCGTCTCGCTCCCGCCGAGCGTCTTCGAGGCCTGGTTCGTCACGGCCGCACACGACGACGCGGCCGTCGCCCGCATCCTGGACGCCGCCCCCGCCGCCGCCCGCGCGGCCGCCGCCGCCACGCTCTAACCCGCGTTCCCCCTTCGCCGAGGTGCACCTTGTTGCGCACTCCCACGGCGCGTCGACCGCAACAACGTGCACCTCGGCGAAAGGGGAATCGGGGGAGGGGTTACGCGTCGGGGGCCGCGGGCTCGCGCGAGAGCGACTCCACGTAGGTGTACGTGGCGGAGGCGGGCCAGCCGTCCGCGTCGAGCAGCGCGTAGACGTCGAAGTTGAGCGTCCCGCCACCGCCCGCGGCGCGCCGCAGCGTGCGCGGCGGGGCGTCCGACGACGACCGCACGGTCACCGTCTGCGGCTCTGCGCCGGAACGCAGGAGGCGGGCGCGGAAGGTGGTGGTCCGGGTCATCCCACCACTTTCCCACGCCCGCCTCAGGTGCGGGACCTGACGGTCCCTAGGCTTGGCCGTGCGACTCGCGAGAGCGCCGCGACAGCGAGTCGATGATGACCGCGAGCAGCAGCACCGCTCCGGTGATCATGAACCGGTACGACGAGTCCAGGTTCAGCAGCGTCAGGCCGTTCGAGATCGACTGGATGACCAGGATGCCGAGCAGCGCCGACCACGCCGACCCGCGCCCGCCGAACAGGCTCGTGCCGCCGATGACCGCCGCCGCGATCGCGTTGAGGTTGGTGTCCGTGCCGCCCGAGCCCGCGCCGACCGACGCCAGTCGCGCGGCGGCGAGCAGGCCGCCGACCGCAGCGAACGTGGAGCAGAGGATGAACACGCTGATGAATACCCGGTTGACGCGGATACCGGCGCGCCGGGCCGCCTCCACCGAACCGCCGACCGCGAAGACCGAGCGGCCCCAGCGGGTGCGGGTGAGCAGGAAGTTCATCACGATCACGAGGATCACGAAGAACAGGAACATCGCCCCGGTCCCGCGGTCCGTCGAGAGGTACCAGACGCTGATGCAGAGGCCGATGAGCAGCAGGACGGCCTTCACCGCGACCACCGTCATCGAGCCCTCGGAGAGCCCGGCGTTCCGGCGGCGCACGTTGCGGCGGAAGTCGGAGAAGAACATCCCGCCCGCGGCGATCACGGCCAGCGCGTAGGCCGCCCACGGCGGGAGGAACCACTGCTGCGCGAACTTCACGATCCACGAGTCGTAGGGGATGTTGATCGAACTGTTCGCGCCGAGGATCCACAGCTGCAGGCCGAGGAACCCGAGCAGTCCGGCCAGGGTGATCACGAAGCTCGGCACGCCGAACCGCGTGAACAGGAACCCGTAGAGCAGGCCGATCGCCGAGCCGGCCAGGATGGCCACGATCACCGTGAGCCACAGCGGCCAGTGAAGCTGGGTGAAGCCGACGCCCAGGATGGCCGCGGCCACACCGCTGACCGAGCCGACCGACAGGTCGATCTGGCCGAGCAGCAGCACCAGCACGATGCCGATCGAGATCGTGCCGATCGCCGCGCACTGCAGCGTCAGGTTGACCAGGTTGTTCGCGCTCAGGAAGTTCGGGTTGAGGATCTGGAACACGACCCAGATCACGGCCAGCCCGATGACCACCGGGAGCGACCCGAGGTCGCCGCCGCGCACCCGCCGGCCGAACGCGCGCACCGCTCCGGCAAGGCCCTCCTCGCGGATGAGGCGCTCGTCCTGGAGGTCGGCCGCCATCTCGGCCGGTGTCTCGGCGGCGGAGGACGCCGTCGTCTGTCCTGCCTTCGTCATGCTTCCGGGCTCCGTTCTGCGGATTCTTCGGCCTCCATGAGGCGCTCGGCACGGCGGACGACCACGTTGTCCGTCGCGCCGGTGATGGCGGAGATGATGTCCTCGTAGCTGACCTCCGGTACGCGGAAGTCGCCGTTGTTGCGGCCGAGGCGCAGCACCGCGACGCGGTCCGCGACGGCCTGCACGTCGGCCATGTTGTGGCTGATCAGGATGACGCCGAGGCCGCGCTCGCGCAGCCGCTCGATGAGGTTGAGCACCTCGGCGGTCTGGGCGACGCCGAGGGCGGCGGTCGGCTCGTCGAGGATGACGACGCGCGGGTCGCCGATCAGCGACCGGGCGATCGCGACAGTCTGCCGCTGACCGCCCGAGAGGGACGCGACCGCGATGCGCACCGAGGGGATGCGCGCGGAGAGCTGACGGAGCAGGCTCCACGAGCGCTTCTCCATCTCCTCCTCGTCGAGCGTGCCCTTCGTGATCTCGCGCCCGAGGAACAGGTTCGAGACGACGTCGAGGTTGTCGCAGAGGGCGAGGTCCTGGAACACGGTCGCGATGCCGAGCTCGCGGGATGCCGCGGGCGACGGGATCGAGACCTCCTGGCCGTCGAACTCGATCGTCCCCGCATCCTGCGGGTGCACCCCGGCGAGGATCTTGACGAGCGTCGACTTGCCGGCGCCGTTGTCGCCGACCAGCGCGACGACCTCTCCGGCGTAGACGTCGAGGTGGATGTCGGTGAGCGCTTGGACGGCGCCGAACCCTTTCGAGACCCCGCGGAGGGAGAGGACGGGCCGGCGGGTCGACCGCTCCTCGTCCACGATGGCGGATTCCATGGTCACGGCGTTCTCCTTCGAGCTGTGCGCAGCATGCTTCCTGTTCTCAGGCTAGATCGGAACCACCCGGCCCGGGATGCACCCTTCCGAGTGAAAGGGGCATCCCGGGCCGGGATCGTCCTACGGGGTTACTTGATGCCGTACTTCTCGCAGTCGGCCTTGTAGTCGGCGGTGCAGATCTTCGAGGCGGAGTCGGCTCCGTAGAACTCGTCCTTGACCACCGTGCTCTGGATGTTGTCCGTCGTGACCGAGACCGGCGTGAGCAGGAACGACTGGATCGCCGCGCCGCCCGCGGTGTTCACCGTGGTGTCGCCCTTCGGCTTGTTGCCCTTGGTCAGGTCGACGGCGAGCTCCGCCGCCTTCTCGGCCTCCGGCTTGAGGGCCTTGTACACGGTCATGTACTGGTCACCGGCGAGGATCCGCTGGATGCCCGCGAGCTCCGCGTCCTGACCGGTCACCGGCGGGAGCGGGTTGACGTTGGCCGCCTTCATGGCCGCGATCGCGCCACCACCGGTGCCGTCGTTCGCCGCGTAGACGCCCTTGATCTGGTCCTTGAACTGCGACACCTGGCCGGAGACCCAGTCCTGGGCCTTGGCCGGGTCCCATCCGGGGGTGTCGAACTCGGCGAGCACCTTGTAGCCGCTGGAGTCGATGACGCTGTGCGCGCCCTTCTTGAACAGCGTCGCGTTGTTGTCGGTCGGCGAACCGTTGACCATCAGGATGCCGGCACCGGACGGCACGCCGTCCTTCTTCAGCTTGTCGACGAGCGCCTGGCCCTGCAGCTGACCGACCTTTTCGTTGTCGAACGAGATGTAGTAGTTGCTGTCCGGGCTGTTGATGAGACGGTCGTAGGAGATGACCGGCACGTTCTTCGCCTTGGCCTCGCCGACGATGGAGGCGGCCGCCTCGCCGTCGAACGGGTCGAGCACGAGGACCTTGACGCCCTGGGTCAGCATCGACTCCGCCTGCTGCTGCTGCTTGCTGGCGTCGCCGTCGGCGTTCGCGTAGAGGACCTTGCAGCCGGAGCAGAGCTCTTTGACCTTGGCCTCGAAGAACGGCTTGTCCGCGGCCTCGTAGCGGGCCGTGACGGAGTCGGGGAGGAGGAGGCCGATCTGTGCGTTGGCGGCGTCCTTGGTGCTTCCACCCGAACTGTTTCCGGAACCGTTGGAACACGCTGTGAGGGTGACGGCTGTGAGCAGGATCGCGGCCGACGCGATGACCGCTCTCTTGGTGGCGATCTTCATTGAAAAACCTCCGATTCGGGACCGCCTTCGTTGGCGGCTGCGTTGAGTGTCCCAGAGGCGGCTTTTGGCGTCAAGAGTTGAAGCCAACCGATTCCGTAACGGTTCGCGCCCGGTTCGGGGGACACGGTGGGAGCGCGTTCAGTACGAGACGCCGTCGGAGGAGATCGACACGCAGTCGACCGCGTACGCGACGGCTCCGAGGGCGGCCGCGCGGGTCCCGAGCTGACCCTGGACGATGTCGGGCATCAGGTCGGGATTGACGATGATCGAGCGCTCTACGGAGTGCCGCATCGGCCCGAGCAGGAGCTCGCCGGCCCGGG
This sequence comes from Leifsonia sp. 22587, assembly GCF_052044215.1. Classification (NCBI taxonomy): domain Bacteria; kingdom Bacillati; phylum Actinomycetota; class Actinomycetes; order Micrococcales; family Microbacteriaceae; genus Leifsonia; species Leifsonia sp. 22587. The sequence continues at coordinate 156,583 of NZ_JBQENB010000003.1, read as the reverse complement.
CCAGTTCGCCCCCGACGATCACGCGCTCCGGGTCGAGGAGGTTGCACAGGTTCGCCGTCGCCACGCCGATGTGCCGGCCGGCGTCCGCGATCGCCCGGATGCAGCGCGCATCCCCGGCCATCGCCTGCAGCACCACGTCGCCGAGCTTCAGGCTGCCGAGGTGATCGCGGAGCTCCTCCAGGATGGCGGGACCGCCCGCCAGTGCCTCCAGGCATCCGCGGTTGCCGCAGCGGCAGAGCGGTCCGTTCTCGCGGATGGTGGTGTGGCCGAACTCGCCGGCGACGCCGTGGTTGCCGCGGAACACCTGCCCGTTGAGGATCAGGCCCGCGCCGATCCCGTCGCCGATGTCGAGCGTGATCGTGTTGCTCTTGCCCCGGCCGGCGCCGAACCGGGACTCACCCAGCGCGCCGAGATTGGCGGAGTTGTCGATGAAGACCGGGCGTTTGATCCGTCGCTCCATCGACTCGGCGATGGCCACGCCGTCCCAGCCGCGCATGATCCCGCTGCGCGCGATGGTGCCGGTCGCCCGGTCGATCGGGGCGGGCACGGCGATGCCGATGGCCAGCAGGTCGCTGCGGGACGCATCCACCGACTCCAGCATGTCGTTGAGCAGCAGCGACACCTTGTCGAGCTCGTTGTCGGCCCGGTGGTCGCGCGCCAGCGGCATGTGGTTCTCGGCCACGACGGTGTGGGCGACGTCGGCCAGCGCGACGCGGAGATGGCGGGTCGAGAAGTGCACGCCGACCACGAGCCCGAGAGCGTGGGCGAGGGTGACGTGCTGGGCCCGGCGGCCCGAGCGGATGCTCTGCGCGGTGTGCAGCACGCCGGAGGTCGAGAGCTCTTTGACGATGTTGGACACGGTGGCCGGGGAGAGCCCCGTCGCACCGGCCAGCTCGACCTGCGTCAGGCCCCCGTGCTTCTTGATGGCGTCGACGATGCGGGCTCGGTTGGCTTCACGAAGTGAAGTCTGCGAACCCGGAGTTCGTCGCTGCGCTGCCACGACGAGAAGGATACATGGCCGCGGACGGGTCGATCCCCGACGAATGTGATGGCTTTGTGAGATTCCTATGACGCGCGGGCGGCCGCGCCTTGGCAGGATAGAGCTATGGCCGACCTGCACGTGCACCCCGACCGCCTGGAGATCCATCTCACGCGGGCCGAGAAGGTGCTGGCCGTGAAGCGTGAGGATGTCGTCGTCCCGCGCGACAGCATCCGCTCGGTCGCCATCACCGAAGACCCGTGGATCTGGATCCGCGGCATCCGCGCCCCCGGAGCGGCCGTCCCGCTCACCCTGTCGCTCGGCACGTGGAAGTTCCACGGCGGCAAGGACTTCCTGCTGATCAAGGGCAAGCAGCGTGCCGCGGTCGTCATCGACCTGGACGGCGAGGAGTACTCGCGCATCATCGTCTCGACCCCGCACGCCGCACGCCTGGTGGAGGCCCTGCGCGTGGACGGCAGCGAGCTGGCCACCGACGGCGGCGTCATCGACTGACCGGCGCCTCTGCTCTCGGCGCAGTCAGGCGTTCTCGGCGATCACGAACAGGATGAGCCCCGCCAGCGGGATCGCCCCCTGCAGCAGCGCGGCGCGCCAGAACCTCCGGTCCGTCGTGAGCAGCACGAGCGACGCCAGCACCATGCAGACGCCGCAGAAGAAGATCAGCCCGAAGCCGACCTGGCGGAGCGTCGTCCAGTAGAGCACGAGACCGACGACCGAGCCCCCGGCGAGGAACAGGTTGTAGAAGCCCTGGTTGTACGCCATCGGCCGAACGGCGTCCGCATCCCGCTGCGAGCCCACGCCGAAACGCCGCCAGACGCCGGGCGACGACCACAGCACGCTCTCCATGGCGAAGAACGCGAGATGGACGATCGCCGCCGCTGCGATCAGAATGCTGGCGATGATGGCCATGGCGGGAGGATACGCTGCCGATCATGGAGACGGTGCGAACGACGTGCGTGATCGCCGGTGGCGGGCCCGCCGGGATGATGCTGGGCCTGCTCCTCGCCCGCAACGGCGTGGATGTGGTGGTGCTGGAGAAGCACGCCGACTTCTTCCGCGACTTCCGCGGCGACACCATCCATCCGTCCACCGTCGGGGTGCTGGGGGAGCTGGGGCTGCGCGATGCCTTCCTCGGGCTTCCGCACACGGGCATCAGGACGCTCGACGTGGTCGTGAACGGGAACCGCCTCCATCCCATCGACTTCGGCCGGCTGGGCGCCCCCGACGACTTCCTGGTGCTCGCGCCGCAGTGGGACTTCCTGACCTTCCTCGCCCAGGACGCCGCCCGCCACCCGAACTTCCGGTTGCTCATGGAGACCGAGGCGACGGACCTCGTCCGCGAGGGGGACGTGGTCCGCGGCGTGCTGGCGCAGGGGCCGGACGGTCCGCTCGAGATCCGGGCGCGGCTCGTCGTCGCGGCGGACGGCCGCGACTCGGTGCTCCGCGCGGCGGCCGGGCTGCGTCCGCGGCGGTCGGGCGTCCCCATCGACGTGCTGTGGTTCCGCCTTCCGAAGCCCGAGGGCTCCTCACCGCACACGCTGGCCTACATCGGCGAGGGCGGCATGGTGGTCACGATCGAGCGCCAGGACTACGTGCAGGCGGGGCTCATCATCCCGAAGGGCGGCTTCGACGGCCTGCGGCAGTCCGGGCTCGACGCGTTCCGGGAGGCGGTCGCCGGTGCGGCACCTCACCTGCGCGCGTCGCTCGAGACGATCACCGAGTGGGACCAGGTGAAGCTGCTGAGCGTGCAGATCGACCGCCTGCCGCGATGGTTCCGGCGCGGTTTCCTCGCCATCGGGGATGCGGCGCACGCGATGTCGCCCGCGTTCGGCGTCGGCGTGAACTACGCGATCCAGGATGCGGTGGCGACGGCCAACGCCCTGACGGGGACGTTGCGCGAGCTGGGTCCCGCGCCGGATGCGAGCGAGGCGCTCGCGGCGGATGCTGCCGGGGAGATGGACCTGCGGCTGCTGGAGGCGATCCAGCGACGGCGGACGCCCCCGGTCGCCGCCATGCAGCGCATCCAGCTCGCGGCGCACCGCTTCATCTCGCGTCCGGAGGGCGTGCGCCTGCTCCCGCATCCGCTGCCGGCCCCGCTGCGCCTGGCGCTCGCCGCGGCGACGCCGGTTGTGCAGATGGTGAGCTCGCGGCTGATCGGGCGGGGGCTCCGGCCGGAGTCCGTCGCGCCCGAGTTACGCTGAACCGGCGCGAGCGCTGTGCCGCTGCCCGGTCAGCCCGCCGGTGGTCAGCTGTGCCCGGCTCAGCTCTGCCCGGTCGCCAGCCCCACGAGCAGCAGCACCAGGCCGAGCAGCGGCAGGGTGCCCTGGATGAGCGCCGGGCGCAGGTAGCCGCGGCCCGTGGTGACGAGCACCACCGCGGCCGCGATCATGCTGGCCGTCGTGAAGATGATGAGCGCCAGGCCCGCGGCGTGCTGCCCGACGCCGTAGAGGATGAGCCCGACCACCGCCCCGATCGCCAGGAACAGGTTGTAGAACCCCTGGTTGTACGCCATCGGGCGCACCGTGTCCGCCGCCGCCTGGCTCGCCACCCGGAACCGGCGCCAGACGGTCGGCCGGGTCCAGGCGACGCTCTCCATGAAGAAGATGACGATGTGCAGCGCGGCGGCGAGAGTGACCACGACGGTGGCGAGGACGATCATGGCGTCAGCATACCGACGGGTCCACCCGCCTCCGGGTTCAGCCGCGGACGTCGACGACGGTGCGCCCGCGGAGCCGGCCGGCGAGGATGTCCTCCGCGGCCGGGATCGCGTCCGCGAGCGCGACGAACCGTGTCATCGCGGCGAGGGACTCTTCGTCGAGGTCGGTGGCGAGGCGCCGCCACGCGGTCTCGCGGAGCGCGGCCGGCGCCTCCACCGAGTTGATCCCGACGAGCGTCACCGCCCGCAGGATGAACGGCAGCACCGTCGCCGGAAGGTCCGGGCCCTGCGCGAGTCCGCACGCCGCCACCACTCCGCCGTAGCGGGTCTGCGCGAGCACCGTCGCGAGCGTCTGGCTCCCGACCGAGTCGACCGCGCCCGCCCAGCGCTGCGACTGCAGCGGCTTGCCGGCCGCGTCGAGCTCCGAGCGGTCGATGATCGTGGTCGCGCCGAGGTCCGTCAGGTAGTCGCGCACCTCGTCCGCACGGCCGGTGGACGCGGTGACCGGGTAACCCAGTTTCGCGAGGAGGGCCACCGCGACGGATCCGACGCCGCCGGCCGCTCCGGTGACCAGGATGCTGCTCCCGCTCTCGGCGACCTCCTGCGGGTCGATCCCGTTCCGCTCCAGCGCCAGCACGGCGAGCATCGCGGTGAACCCGGCCGTCCCGATCGCCGCCGCCTGCTCCGAGGTGAGGGCGTCCGGGATGCGCACCAGCGCGGACCCGTCGACGCGCGCCCGCTCCGCGAGGCCACCGTGGTGGGACTCGCCCAGCCCGGCGCCGTTCAGCACCACGCGCTCGCCCGGATGCCACCGCGGGTCGCGCGACTGCTGCACGGTCCCGACCACATCGATGCCCGGGATGAGCGGCGAGGTGCGTGCCACGCCGGGACGACCGGCGATCGCGAGACCGTCCTTGTAGTTGAGGTCGGAGAACTCCACGGCGATCGTCACATCGCCCGGCATGAGGAACGCGTCGTCGACCCGGCGCACCTCCGCGCGGTGGGCGGTGATCCGTCCGCCGTCGACCTGCTGTTCGATCACGAGGGCGCGGAAGTCGCTCATGCCCTCACCCTACGCCGGGGGATCGAAGGGCCGGAGGCGTGCCTCGGCGCGCGTCAGCGTTACCGGGCCGCGCCGGAGGTGGCGCGGGACGCGGGCGTCAGCGTTACCGGGCCGCGCCGGACGGTCAGCGGTGCCGGGTTGGCAGCGGGGCCGCCGGGACGCGTCAGTTGAGCGGCTGGGTCCCGAGGGGAAGCTCGCCGCCCGCGTACAGCTCGAGTGCCGAATTCCGCAGCGCCGTGAGGGCGACACGCTGCGTCCACGGGCCGTACGAGACGCGCGCGACGCCGAGTTCCTGCAGCCGGGCGGGGGCGAGCGATCCGGGAACCGCGATGACGCTCAGCGTCTGCGCGCCCAGGCCGCCGACCAGTCGCTCGACTGTCCGCTCGTCGAGCTTGCCGGGGACGAACACGCAGGTCGCACCCTCGTCGAGGAAGGCGCGGCCGCGCCGGACGGCCTCCTCGATCTTCTCGTCGTCGGTGGGGAAGGCGTTGCGGACGAACACGTCGGTGCGGGCGTTGAGTGCGAAGGGGACGCCCTCGGCCTCTGCGGCCCGGATGGCGGCCCGCACTTCGGCGACGGCGTCGTCGAAGGGGCGCATCCGATCCTCGAGGTTGGCGCCCACGACGCCGACGCCGATGGCGCGCCGGATGGTCTCGCCGGCGTCGCCGTACCCGCCTTCGAGGTCGGCGCTGACGGGGAGGTCGGTGGCCTGCACGATGCGGCCGACCATGTCGAGCATCAGGTCGAGGGGGATGTTCTCGCCGTCCTCGTACCCGAGGGTCGCCGCGATGGAGTGGCTCGCCGTCGCCAGCGCCCGGGTGTCGGGGAGGTCCGCTATGACGCGGGCGCTGATCGCGTCCCAGACGTTCACGACCTGGAGGAGCTCGGGTGCTTCGTGCAGTCGGCGGAGTTCGGCGCCGCGCGCCTGGATGCTGGTCATAGGCACACCCTACGTCGCGGCGATCGCGGGCTCTAGGATGGCGCCATGGCCCGCACGGGGGAGCCGCAGGAGGTGCCGAAGAGCCGTTCGGCATCCCGCCGCCGTGCCTCGCGGAGCTCGACCCTGGACTACATCTTCTTCCTGGTCGGCGGCCTGTCGGCGGTCTGGCTCGCGTGGCTGGTGCTGACGGAGAGTTTCGAGTGGGGCTGGTTCCTCATCCTGTTCTTCGTGCTGTTCTGGGTCGTGCTCGCGTACCTGGTGCTGCCGCGGCTGCACCGCATCCTGACCGAGATCTACGTGCCCGACTACTTCATCGGTCGGGCGCGGACCAGTGACGGACTGCTCGGCGACCCGATCAACCTGGCGTTCCTCGGCTCGGAGGCGCAGCTCGACGACGCGATGCGCCAGGCGGGGTGGACGCGTGCGGACGAGATCACCGCCCGCTCGAGCTGGCGCATCATCACCGGGACGCTTCTGCGCCGAAGCTACGACGAGGCGCCGGTGAGCCCGCTGTTCCTGTTCGGGCGCCAGCAGGATGTGGCCTACCAGCAGGAGGTGAAGGGAAACCCGGCGAAGCGGCATCACGTGCGCTTCTGGCGATGCCCGGAGGGCTGGCTGCTTCCGGGCGGCCGGCGCGTCGACTGGCTGGCCGCCGGGACGTTCGATCGCTCGGTCGGCTTCTCGCTCTTCACCCTCCAGATCACCCACAAGATCGACGCGAACACGGACATCGAACGCGATCACATCGTCGCGACCCTGATGGATGCGGGGATCGGCGTCGGCGTGGACGTCATCCGGGACTTCTCGACCGGGTATCACGCGCGCAACGGCGGCGGGGACACGATCGAGACGGATGGCGACCTGCCGGTGGTGGACCTGACCCGGGTGGTCGTGGACGCCGAGGGCGTCTCCGTCGCCGCCGACGCGGATGCGCGCCGGCTCGCGCTGGTCCAGCGCCGGCCGGTGCCGACGACGCTGGGCGTGCTGCTGATGCTGCTGCGCATCCTCGCGGGCGTCGGATACATCGTGCTGAACGTCCTCGACTGGCAGAAGTTCGTCGGCTCGGAGCTGGCCGCCGGGGCGGTGAGCCCGGACGAGCGGGAGTCCGCGAGCCTCGTGCTCGGCATCGCCATGGGGGTGTTCGCGGCCGGGCTGGTGGTCTACTTCCTGCTCGCCTTGCTGATCTACTTCGGCAGCAATTGGGCGCGCATCGCGGCCATGTCGTACAGCACCCTGATCATCGTGCTGTCCGCGATCGACTTCTTCAACGGCGGCCCCCAGGTGTCGCTGCACAACAACCTCCTCGGGCTGGCGCTCGACATCCTCGTGGTGCTCGCCCTCTCGTCGAAGCGGTCGCGACTGTGGGCGCGCCGCCCGCGCGACCTCCGGCAGCGGCCCAGCCGCGGCGTCCCCGGTGCGTCCGCCGTCGCGACGCCCGGCGCGCTCGCCGCGATGGATGCGCCCGGCGACGACACCGTGGTCCGCTGAGCGGGACGCGCCGCACCGAGCCGCTGGCGCCGCACCGAGCCGCTCACATCAGCGACTTCTTGCCGTCCGTCCCTCCCGCCTTGAGCGCTGTCTCCTCCGCATCCAGGAACGCCAGCACCGACCGCACCGCCGGCTCCTGGTAGCGTCCCTCCGCCCGGGCTTCGAGCACGGCCTGACGCTCGGCGACGATCATGGTGCGCCGGAGTCTCCGATATTCGAGAGGCAGGTCGGCGGCCTCATCCGGCGACGGATTCTCGAGCGCATCCGAGAGGAAGAGCGCGTTGATGCGCAGCCGCTCGATGACCCGCTCGTCCTCGTCGCCGGTCACCTGCGACTCCAGGTGCTCCAGACCGGCGGATTGCGCCTCCGCCAGCAGCCGCTGCATCTCGCTCGCCTCCTGCGCGAAATCGGGCGGTGGCAGCTTGAGCCGGCGGATCACCCACGGCAGAGCCAGCCCCTGGAGCAGGGTCCCGACCACGACCACGAACGCCAGGAACTGCAGGAACTCGCGGTGCGGCGTCTCCTTCGGCAGCAGGAAGACGGCCGCCAGCGTGACCACGCCGCGGATCCCGGCGAACGACACGGCGATCCCCGTCGGCCAGGACCAGCCGCGCTCGCGGAGGCGTCGCGGACCGTACCGGTACAGCGCCGTGGTGCCGATCATCCAGAGGAATCGCGCGAGGAAGATGGCGAGCAGCACGACAACACTGATGAGGATCGTGTCGGGCACCGTGATTCCCGACGTGAACGCCGCCGACAGGATCGACCGCAGCTCCAGCCCGATGAAGAGGAACACCGCGTTCTCGAGCAGGAAGCTCACCGTGCGCCAGTTGATCGTCTCCGCGATCCGCGCCTCGGCCGTCTGGATCGTCGGGGAGCGGTAGCCCAGGTAGAGCCCCGCGACGACCACGGAGAGGATGCCCGACCCGTGCAGGAACTGCGAGGGGATGAACGCCAGATACGGGGTCACCAGCGCGAGCGAGGTGTCGAGCACCGGCGACCGCAGCTGCTTCCGGATGATCGCGAGCAGCAGCCCCACCGCGAGCCCGACGCCCACGCCCACCACGACGGCGAGGACGAAGTCGCCGCCGACGGCCCACGGGTTCAGGACGCTGATGATCGCCGCGATGCTCGCGTTCAGGGCGACCAGCGCCGTGGCGTCGTTGAGCAGGCTCTCGCCTTCGAGCACGGTGACGAGCCGTCGGGGCAGCCGGACCCGGCCGGCCACGGCCTGGACCGCGACCGTGTCCGTCGGCGCGACCACCGCCCCGAACGCGAACGCAGCCGCGAGCGTGATGGCGGGCACAACCAGGAAGGTCGTGAACCCCACCACGACGACGGTGAAGGCGACGAGGCCGACAGAGAGCAGCAGGATGCCGTCGCGCCTGGCGCGGACGTCGACGATGGAGGTCTGGATCGCGGCGGCGAAGAGGAGGGGAGGGAGCAGCCCGAACAGCACCACCTCGGGTTCCAGGGCCACGGTCGGAACGCCGGGCACGAACGACGCCGCTGCGCCGACGAACACCAGCACGACCGGCGCGGACCATCCCACCCGGCGCGAAAGGCCCGTGACGGTGACCGTGACGAGAACGAACGACACGATCCAGACGATGGTGGTGACCGGATCCATGCTGTTCATGATGGCCGCAACGCAAGATGCGCGCCAAGATTTCCCGGAGTCGGTGGAGAACGCGTTCGCCGTCCGCGATGTGGACGAATCAGCGCTGGACCGTCAGGCGGTGGTCGTCGGGCGCCGGGTCGGCACGCAGCGGATCGTTAGGCCGCGTGCCGTGCGCAGGCCGCGGTGTCGCAGGTCTCGCACACCACGAGCTGTTCGCGGCACGCGGGGTCGGGGCAGTTGCGCATCCGGCTCGTGGCCGCTCCGCAGGTCACGCAGGCCCCGATGACCGCGGCGTGATCGCTGAAGGTGAGCGAGCCGCGCCCGTCGAAGACGTAGAGCGATCCCTCCCACAGCCCGTCGTCGCCGTACGCCTCGCCGTAGCGCGCGATGCCTCCGTCGAGCTGGTACACCTCCTGGAACCCGCGCGACCGCATCAGCGACGACAGCACCTCGCAGCGGATGCCGCCGGTGCAGTAGGTGACGACGGGCCGCTCCTTGAGGTGGTCGTACGCCCCGCTGTCGAGCGCCTCGACGAACTCGCGGGTGTTGTCGACCTCGGGCACGATCGCGTCCCGGAAGCGGCCGACGTTCGCTTCGAACCGATTCCTGCCGTCGAAGAACACGACATCGTCGCGTCGCTCCACGAGCTCGTGCAGTTCGTCGGGTGCGAGGCGGGTTCCGCCTCCGATGACGCCGTTCTCGTCGACCCGGAGCTCCTCCGGGGCGCCGAACGAGACGATCTCCTCCCGGACCTTCACCGACAGCCGGGGGAAGTCGAGGCTCATGTTGTCCGCATCGAGGCCGGATCCCTCGCTCCATTTGACGTCGAGCGCGCGGAAGGCTCCGTACTCCTTGGTGACCCGCAGATAGCGCTTCAGCGCATCGAGCTCGCCGCCCAGCGTTCCGTTGATTCCCTGCGCGGAGAGCAGGATCCGGCCGCGCAGGCCGAGGGCTTCGCACAGCGTCCGCTGCCACAGCCGGACGGCCTCCGGGTCGGGCAGCGGCGCGAAGACGTAGAAGAGGATCACTTTCGGCACAGCCACCGGTTCATCGTAGGCGAGCCTTTCCGTCGCGCCCGGATCGTAGGATCGTGGAGCCTGTGAGCGCCGGAAGAGTCGTTCGCCTGCTGTTCAGACTCCTAGGACAGTGTGGATGAGGTCCGTGGGGCGCGCCCCTGACAGAAAGGCGGGTCGTGCGAACCCTGGTCATCATCCCCACCTACAACGAGAGCGAGAACATCGGCTCGATCGTGGGACGTGTGCGGGCGTCGGTGCCCGAGGCCGAGGTCCTCGTCGTCGACGACGGCTCCCCGGACGGCACGGGTGAGCTGGCGGACGCGCTGGCCGCGACCGACGCGAACGTGCACGTGATGCACCGGTCGGGCAAGGAGGGTCTGGGGGCGGCCTATCGCGCCGGGATGACCTGGGGGCTGGATGCCGGATTCGGCGCCATCGTCGAGATGGATGCGGATGGATCCCACCAGCCGGAGCAGCTGCCCAGCCTGCTGGCGGCGTTGCGCGGCGTCGACCGTCCCGGTGCGGATGTCGTGCTGGGCTCCCGCTGGGTCGAGGGCGGCGGGGTGGTCAACTGGCCGGCGCGTCGCCGGGCGATCTCCCGCGGCGGCAGCGCGTACTCGCGCATCGCTCTCGGGCTCCCCGTGAAGGATGTCACCGGCGGGTATCGCGCGTTCACCGCGGAGGCGCTCCGGGCCTTGCAGTACGACCGGACCGAGAGCCAGGGCTATTGCTTCCAAATCGACATGACTCGACGTGCGTACGATGCGGGGCTGTCGATCGTGGAGGTCCCGATCACGTTCGTGGAGCGTGAGCGCGGCGCGTCGAAGATGGGCGGCGGCATCGTGGTGGAGGCGATGCTGCGTGTGACGCTGTGGGGTGTCACCGGTCTCCCGCGCCGGTTCCGCAAGCGCACTCCGGCCCCGACCGCGGAGCCCGTGGCGCGGGCGTAGCCTGGCGCCATGGCTGAAGATCCTCTCGAGCGCTTCGGCGCCGTTCCCTCCTTCTCCGTGTCCAGCGACGACGTCGCGGAGGGCCGCCCGCTCTCCCGCGAACAGTGGGGCGCCGGCGGCGGCGGTGGCGACATCTCGCCGCAGCTGTCGTGGACCGGGTTCCCTCCCGAGACCAAGAGCTTCGCGGTGACGATCCACGACCCGGACGCTCCGACCGGTTCGGGCTTCTGGCACTGGGCCGTCTACAACATCCCGGCGACCGTGACCGAGCTCCCGACGGGCGCCGGAGCCGAGGGCGGCGGCGGCCTGCCGCAGGGCGCCGCGATGCTGTCCAACGAGCTGGGTGCCAAGAGCTTCACCGGCGCGGGGCCGCCTCCGGGCACGGGAACCCACCACTACAACATCGTCGTCCACGCCCTCGACGTCGAGCGACTCGACCTCGACCCGGCGTCGACCCCGGCGGTGCTGGGCTTCAACGTGCACTTCCACACGCTCGCCCGCGCCGTCCTCACCCCGGTGGCCACCGCCGGCGACATCTGATCCCGACCGCGACGGCCACGCCGTCGACGGCCTCGTCCGACGCGCCGCCCTCGCCGTGACCGTGGGTCAGTGCTTGACCCCGGTGACGGCGAGGACGCCGCCCAGCCCGATCATCAGCACCCCACCCGTCGCCCCGAGACGCTCGACGCGCTTGGGCGAACGACCGAACCACTCGCGGGCCGTCCCGGCGATGAGCGCCCAGACGCTGTCCGAGACGAGCGCCAGCACGAGGAACACCACACCCAGCTCGAACAGCTGCAGGGGGACCGCGCCCGCCTGCTGGTCGACGAACTGCGGCAGCACGGCCACGAAGAAGACGAGCGACTTCGGGTTCGTCACGCCGACCAGGAATCCTTCGCCGAGGATCCGCCAGCGCGATCGCGGAACCGGCGTCGCCTCGTGCGTGACCGCGGTGTGGCGGCGATGGCGGATGGCCTGGATGCCCAGGTAGACCAGGTATCCGGCGCCGACGAATTTGATCACGTCGAACAGCACGACGGACTGCGCCACGACCGCACCGATGCCCAGCGCCACGGCGACGATCAGGGGCAGCATCCCGAGCGCGTTGCCCAGCACGCTGAGCAGGCCGCCGACCCGGCCCAGGGCGAGGGCCCGCCCGATCACGAACAGCACGCTCGGCCCCGGGATGACGATCAGCGCGAGCGACGCCAGTGCGAACGCCAGCAGAGCGGGGCCAGGAACCATGAGCCGAGCGTAGGGGAGGTAGGTTCGATACGTGAAGCTCCACAACGTTCGTGTGCACAGCAGCGAGGAGAACCTCGCCCGCCAGGATCAGCTGGCGTGGAAGATCGCGGAGGTCGCGACCGACCCGGTGGAGGTGGATGCGGACGTCACCGACATGGTGATCAACCGCGTGATCGACAACGCGGCGGTCGCCGCCGCGTCGCTGACACGCCGGCCGGTTGTGTCCGCCCGGGCGCAGGCGCTGGCCCACCCCATCCCGTCGCGCCAGCTGGAGGAGCTGACCGAGGCCGCGGAGCACCCGCAGGACGGCTCCACGGTGTTCGGCGAGTGGCCGACCACGAGGGTCTCGCCCGAGTGGGCCGCGTGGGCGAACGGCGTCGCCGTGCGCGAGCTCGACTTCCACGACACCTTCCTGGCCGCCGAGTACTCGCACCCGGGCGACAACATCCCGCCGATCCTCGCCGTCGCCCAGCACGCGGCCCGGGCGTACGGACTCACCGGACGCGACCTGGTCCGGGGCATCGCCACCGGCTACGAGATCCAGATCGACCTCGCGCGGGCCATCAGCCTGCACCGCCACAAGATCGACCATGTCGCCCACCTCGGGCCGTCCGCGGCCGCGGGGATCGGGACGCTCCTCCACCTTCCGGCCGAGACGATCTTCCAGGCGATCGGGCAAGCGCTGCACACGACGACGGCCACCCGCCAGTCCCGCAAGGGCGAGATCTCGAGCTGGAAGGCTCACGCGCCTGCCTTCGCCGGGAAGATGGCCGTCGAGGCCATCGACCGCGCGCTCCGCGGCGAGACCAGCCCCACCCCGATCTACGAGGGCGAGGACGGCGTCATCGCGTGGATGCTCGACGGGCCGGACGCGTCGTACGACGTCCCGCTTCCCGGCCGCGGCGAGCCCAAGCGCGCGATCCTCGACTCCTATACGAAGGAGCATTCGGCCGAGTACCAGGCCCAGGCGTGGATCGACCTCGCGCGCAAGCTGCACCACGAGCATCCGGAGGCGGCGGACCCGTCTCGCGTGGAGAGCATCGTCATCCACACGTCTCACCACACGCACTACGTGATCGGCTCCGGCGCGAACGATCCGCAGAAGTACGACCCCACGGCCTCGCGCGAGACGCTGGACCACAGCATCCCCTACATCTTCACCGTCGCTCTGCAGGACGGCGGGTGGCACCACGTCGACTCCTACCTGCCCTCGCGTGCCGCCCGTCCCGACACCGTCGAGCTGTGGGGCAAGGTCACCACCACGGAGGACGGGGAGTGGACCCGCCGGTACCATTCCACCGACCCGGCCGAGAAGGCGTTCGGCGGTCGCGTGGTCATCACCTTGGCGGACGGTCGCGTCATCGAGGACCAGATCGCCGTCGCCGATGCGCACCCTCTCGGCGCCCGGCCGTTCGCGCGCGACGACTACATCGCGAAGTTCCGCACGCTTTCCACGGGCGTGCTCGAGGACGCCGAGGTGGAGCGCTTCCTGACGCTCGCGCAGCAGCTTCCCGAGCTGAGCGCCGCCGAGCTCGGCGGCCTGACCATCACCGCGCGGACGGGCGTGCTCGCCTCGGTGCCCGCGCCGAAGGGACTGTTCTAGATGCTTTACTCCTCTGTTCCCGCTCACGAGAAGCGCGCCGCCTTCCGTGCCCGCCTCGCCTCCGGCGAGCTGATCCGCATGCCGGGCGCCTTCAACCCGCTGAGCGCCCGCCTGATCGAGCGCAAGGGCTTCGAGGGCGTCTACATCTCCGGCGCCGTGCTCTCCGCCGAGCTGGGGCTGCCCGACATCGGCCTCACCACCCAGACCGAGGTGGCCGGACGTTCCGCGCAGATCGCCCGCATGACCGACCTGCCTGCCCTCGTGGATGCGGACACCGGCTTCGGCGAGCCGATGAACGTGGCCCGGACCGTCCAGACACTCGAGGACGCCGGCGTCGCCGGACTCCACATCGAGGACCAGGTGAACCCGAAGCGCTGCGGCCACCTCGACGGCAAGCAGGTCGTCGACGAGGACACCGCGCTCAAGCGCATCCGCGCCGCCGTCGATGCGCGCCGGGACGCGAACCTGCTCATCATGGCCCGCACGGACATCCGGGCGGTCGAGGGCCTCGGAGCCGCGATCGACCGCGCGAAGGCGCTCGTCGACGCGGGCGCTGACGCGCTCTTCCCCGAGGCCATGGCGGACCTCTCGGAGTTCGAGGCGGTGCGCAAAGCCGTGGACGTACCGGTGCTGGCGAACATGACCGAGTTCGGCAAGAGCGAGCTGTTCACCGTCGACCAGCTGCGCGACGTCGGTGTGAACATCGTCATCTGGCCGGTCTCCCTGCTCCGCCTCGCGATGGGTGCGGCCGAACGCGGCCTCGACCAGCTCCTGAGCGAGGGGACGCTGGAGCCGATGCTCGGCACCATGCAGCATCGCGCGGATTTGTACGACCTGATTGACTACGAGGGATACAACGCGTTCGACACCTCGGTGTACAACTTCGAGGTGCGCCGCTAGGCATCGTCCGCGGCGATCCGCCGGGCCGGCGGCCCCGCCACCAGCAAAGGAGCTCACATGACCGACCCCGAGATCCACAAGGGCCTCGCCGGCGTCGTCGTCGACACGACGACCATCTCGTCGGTGAACCCCGAGACGAACTCGCTGCTGTATCGCGGCTACCCGGTGCAGGAGCTGGCACGGCACTGCTCCTTCGAAGAGGTCGCCTACCTCCTGTGGCACGGCGAGCTGCCGACGGATGACGAACTGGAGGCGTTCGAATCGCTGGAGCGCTCGATGCGCCGCCTCGACGACCGCACTCGTCGCGCCCTGGACGACATCCCGGCATCGGCGCACCCGATGGACGCGCTTCGCACGGCCGTGAGCCAGCTGGGCGGGCTGGATGCGACGCTCCAGCAGCCCGACGGCATCCTCGACCGGGACCTCAACGAGGGTCGTGCGCTGTACCTGCTGGCACAGCTGCCCGCGATCGTCGCCTACATCCAGCGGCGCAAGCGCGGGCTGGACCCGGTCGAACCGCGTGACGACCTCGACTACTCGCGCAACTTCCTCTGGCTGACGTTCGGCGAGGTGCCCGACGACGTCGTGGTGGACGCCTTCCGCGTCTCGCTGATCCTGTACGCGGAGCACTCCTTCAACGCGTCCACTTTCACCGCCCGCGTGATCGCGTCCACCCTGTCGGACGTGTACTCGGCCGTCACCGGTGCCATCGGCGCCCTGAAGGGGCCGCTGCACGGCGGTGCGAACGAGGCCGTGATGCACGCGTTCGACGAGATCGGCACCGCCGATCGCGCGGCCCAGTGGCTGGACACGGCGCTCGCCGAGAAGCGGAAGATCATGGGCTTCGGCCACCGCGTCTACAAGAACGGCGACTCCCGCGTGCCGACTATGCGCGAGGCGCTCGTGACCCTGGTGGAGCACTACGACCGCCAGGAGCTGCTGGATCTCTACGACGCCCTCGAGTCCGCCATGGCGGAGCGGAAGAACATCAAGCCGAACCTGGACTACCCGTCCGGGCCGGCCTACAACCTGATGGGCTTCGACACGGAGACGTTCACACCGCTGTTCGCCGCCGCTCGCGTGACCGGATGGACCGCGCACATCTTCGAGCAGTACGCCGCCAACTCGCTGATCCGCCCGCTGTCGCAGTACACGGGACCCACCGAGCGCCACCTCGAGCGCTGACGCGCCGGCAGTCCGGGGGAGCGGTCGTGCTGCGCCCGGCCCCGCCCCCGCGACCGCGGCGCCACTCAGCGGTAGAGCAGAAGGGCGTCGCCCTGACCGCCCCCACCGCAGAGCGCGACCGCCGCCCGCCCCGCGCCGCGTCGTGCCAGCTCGTGCGCCGCATGACCCGCCAGTCGGGCGCCGGAGGCGCCGATCGGGTGTCCGAGTGCGATCGCCCCGCCGTGGATGTTCACCTTGGCCGGGTCCAGACCGAGGTCCGACATGGACTGCAGCGCCACCGCGGCGAACGCTTCGTTGATCTCGATCAGGTCGAGTTCGGAGACGCTCCACCCGGCGCGCCGCAGCGCTGCGTCGATCGCGCGCGACGGCTGCGAGTGGAGGGAGTTGTCCGGTCCGGCGACCTGACCGCTCGCCCCCACCAGGGCGAGCCATTCCAGCCCGAGCCGCTCCGCGTTCTCGCGGCTGGTCAGCACAAGTGCGGCCGCGCCGTCGCTCAGCGGGGAGGAATTGCCTGCGGTCAGCGTGCCGTTCGCTGCGAAGCTCGGGCGGAGGCCCGCCAGGGTCTCGGGCGTCGAGTCGGGTCGAACCCCCTCGTCGGTGCTGATGACGACCGGGTCGCCCTTGCGCTGCGGGATCGTCACCGGTGCGATCTCGTCCGCGAACACTCCGTTCTGCGCCGCCGCCCCGGCCCGCTGGTGGGACCGCGCCGCGAACTCGTCCTGAGCCTCGCGCCGCAGGCCGAGCTTCTCCGTGTACTTCTCCGTGGACGCGCCCATCGACTCCCCGTCGAAGGCGTCCGTCAGCCCGTCGTGTGCTGCCGAGTCGAGCGCCTGGATGGAGCCGTAGTTCCAGCCCATCCGCGACCCGGGCAGGATGTGCGGCGCGTTCGTCATCGACTCCTGGCCGCCGGCCACGACGACCGTCGCCTCGCCCGTCCGGATGAGCCGGGCTGCGTCGATCACGGCGGCGAGGCCCGATAGGCACACCTTGTTGATGGTCGTGGCGGGCACATCCCAGCCGATCCCCGCGCCGATGGCCGTCTGGCGTGCCGGGTTCTGACCGGCTCCCGCCTGGAGCACCTGGCCGAACAGCACCGTGTCGACCGCGTCCGCACCGACGCCCGACCGCTCCAGCGCGCGCTGGACGGCGATCGTCCCCAGCTGCACGGCGGTCAGCGAGGCGAGCGTCCCCTTGATCTTCCCCAGCGGGGTGCGGGCGGCGGACAGGATGACGACGTCGTCGGAACTCATGGGCTACTCCTTCGTGCCTGGTCCCTCCATTCTCACACCGACCGCACCGGTAGGCTTGGGGCTCGTGACCGCACGCGTTCTGATCAAAGACCTCGCCGCCCTGCCCGACGGCCCCGTAAGCGTCGCCGGATGGGTCGAGACCGTCCGCGACCAGAAGAAGGTGCAGTTCGTCGTCCTGCGCGACGAGTCCGGCGCCGTGCAGCTGGTCAACCCGCGGACGGTCGGTGACGACGGCGTGGTCGTGGCGGACGAGCCCGCGGTCACCATCTCGGCGCTGTCCCAGGGCACGTTCGTCCGTGCCACGGGCGAGCTGAAGCACGACGAGCGCGTCAAGCTCGGCGGCATCGAGATCCGGCTCTCGACCCTCGAGGTCGAGACGGCCGCCATCCCGGAGACCCCGATCGCGGCCGACAGTGGCATCGACAAGCGCATGGACTGGCGCTTCCTCGATCTCCGCGAGCCGCGTCACAACCTGATCTTCCGCGTGCAGACGACCTTCGAGCACGCGCTGCGCCAGTACTGGGTCGACAACGGCTTCGTCGAGATCCACACCCCCAAGCTCATGGCCTCCGCCTCCGAGTCGCGCGCCGAGCTGTTCGAGCTGCCGTACTTCGAGACGACCGCCTACCTGGCGCAGAGCCCGCAGATCTTCAAGCAGATGGCCCAGGCGGCCGGCTTCGGCCGGGTGTTCGAGATCGGCCCGGCGTTCCGCGCCGACCCCAGCTTCACCAGCCGTCACGCGACAGAGTTCACGAGCGTCGACACCGAGATCAGCTGGATCGACAGCCACGAGGACGTCATGAAGGTGCACGAGGACCTCCTCGTAGCCGGCTTCACCGCGGTGAAGGAGAAGCACGGCGAGGAGATCGAGCGCCTGTTCGGCGTCGAGATCACGGTGCCCTCCACGCCGTTCCCGCGCATCCCTCTCGCGGAGGCGAAGCGCATCGTCGCGGAGCGCGGCTACGAAGTGCAGCGCGAGGACGACGACATGGACCCGGAGGGCGAGCGCCAGATCTCCGCGTACGTGAAGGAGACCTACGGCCACGAGTTCGTCTTCCTCACGGACTATGCCGCGAGCATCCGCCCGTACTACCACATGCGTCACTCCGAAGACCCGTCGATCACGCGCAGCTACGACCTGATCTTCAACGGCGTCGAGATCTCCACGGGCGCCCAGCGCGAGCACCGCGTCGACATCCTCGAGAAGCAGGCGGTCGAGAAGGGTCTGTCGGTGGAGGAGCTCGAGGACGTCCTGGCGTTCTTCCGGTACGGCATCCCGCCGCACGGCGGCTTCGGCATGGGCCTCGCCCGGGTGCTGATGCTCATGCTGCACCTCTCGAACCTGCGCGAGACGACCTACCTCTTCCGCGGACCGACGCGCCTGACCCCGTAGGCGCGGAGCCTGCGGCGGGCAGCGATGTCCAGGCGTCGCCGGCCACGAGCACGTGGCCGAGGAAGCGGAGCCCGAGCGTCGCGGCGGACTGATCCAGCCGGCGGGTGAGCATGAGGTCGGCGACGGATGCGTCGAGCACCCCCGACGGGTGGTTGTGCGCCACGGCGAACGACCGTCCACCGCGGGTGAGGACCGCCTGCAGCACGTCCGCGGGCTGGATGGCGGACTCGTCGACTCCGCCGTCCCGCAGGAGGACGAGCTCGATCGGCCGGGAAGCCCGGTCGGCCACGACGACCACGAAGCGCTCGCTGTCGCGGTGGAGCAGCTCGGGCCGCACGACATCCGCGACGGCCTTCTGGTCGACCAGCCTGGTCCACGCCGAGGATGCACCGGCTCGCCGCCAGATCTCGGTGATGGCGACCAGCCGCCCCGCCGTGGCCGGCCCGACGCCCGGAAGGTTCTCCAGGCGAGCGAAGTCCATCGTCGCCAGGCCGGGGAACCCGCCGGTGCGCCGGAGGACGGAGCGCGCCAGCGCCAGCACGCTGCGCCCCGTCTGCCCCGATCCCAGCACCAGGGCCAGGACCTCGTCATCGGTGAGCGATCCGATGCCCAGTCGTCGCATGCGTTCTCGCGGGCGGTCGTGATGGGGGATGTTCGCAAGTGCCTCACCCTCTTCTTCCTCGTCGGCCATGGCTCGACGTTAGAAAGGGATGCATCCTGAGAGGTCGCGAAGGCGACGATCTGTGGACAACTTCTGCTGGCGGCTGACTGTGGAGAAAGTGCGCTCGTGCCGACCGATCCCGCGCTCAGTGAATTCAAGGGGAACCCCTCCGTAGACTGGACCGGTGGTAGCGAGCCAGGTCCACCTCGTCCGGCATGGCGAGGTGTTCAATCCCGACGGCATCCTGTACGGCAGGCTGTCGGGCTTCGGCCTCTCCAAACTCGGCCACCGGATGGCGCAGGCCGCCGCGGACGATCTCGCGGAGCGCGGTCGGCCGATCACGGCGCTGCGCGTCTCCCCGCTCCAGCGGACCCGCGAATCCGCCGCTCCGATCGCCGCCGCCTTCGGGCTCGAGCCGATCGTCGACGAGCGCATAATGGAGCCGACGAACCGGTTCGAGGGCACGAAGATGAAGCTCGCCGTGCGGAAGCCCGCGTACTGGCCGTACCTCGTCAATCCTCTGCGGCCGAGCTGGGGCGAGCCCTACGTGAGCATCGAGCGGCGCATGCTGCTCGCCGTCCACGACGCGTTCCAGTCGGTCGACTCCGGCGACGTCGTCCTGGTCAGCCACCAGCTCCCGATCTGGGTCACGCATCTCTCGGTCGCGGGCGAGCGCTACCCGCACGATCCGCGCAAGCGCCGCTGTGCGCTGTCGAGCATCACCACGTTCGAGCTCGCGGCAGAGGTCGCCCCGGAGACTGCGAGCGAGACGGGCGAGCCGTCCGCGGCCGCACCGGCAGAGCGTCTCGGCAACACCCCCGAGTCGCAGCGTCTCACCGAGGTCTCGTATGTCGAGCCGGCCGCGAGCCTCCTGGTCGCCGCCACCGATGTGGGGGCCGTGTGAGCATCCGGTCCCGCGTCCGTTCGCGCCTCGTCGCATCCGTCGTCGCCATCGCGGCAGCGACAGCGCTCGCCCTGACGGGATGCACCGCGAACGACAGCCTGGCGACGCAGTACCGGTCCGGCAACGGGCAGAACTACATCGCCGGCGACGGCACCGTCAGCGAGTACGCGGCAAGCAACCGTGGGGAAGCCGTCGCCTTCACCGGGACGCTGCAGGACGGCAGCACCGTCAGCTCCCGCCAGTACGCGGGCAAGGTCCTGGTGGTCAACTTCTGGTACGCCGGATGCCCGCCCTGCCGGGTGGAGGCTCCCGCGCTGCAGGAGCTCAGCCAGAAGTACGCCGATCAGGGCGTCGACTTCCTGGGCGTCAACCTCTACGACTCGGCCCAGACCGCAGCGAGCTTCGAGAAGGACAAGGGAGTGACCTACCCGTCGGTGCTCGACCGCGACACCGGATCGGTGCTCCTGGCGTTCAGCAAGACGGTGCCGCCGAAGGCCACGCCGACGACCCTGGTCGTCGACAAGCAGGGCCGTGTCGCCGCGCGCATCCTCGGCGCCATCCCGGACAAGAGCATCCTCGACTCCCTCATCTCCGACGCCGTGGCCGAGCACTGACGTGGGCGGCGTCGGTCAGATCGTCTTCAGCGGGCAGCTCCTGTTCGCGCTGCCGATCGCACTCCTGGCGGGACTGGTCTCGTTCGCATCCCCGTGCGTCCTTCCACTTGTCCCGGGTTACCTCGCCTACGTCGGCGGCATCAGCGACCCGGGCGCGAAGCGCGACCGCTCGCGGCTGCTCACCGGGGTGGCCCTGTTCATCCTGGGCTTCGCCATCGTGTTCGTCGCCTATGGAGCCGCGTTCGGTGCGCTGGGCTACTGGCTCGTGCGCTGGCAGGATGTCGTGGTCCGCATCCTCGGAGCCCTCGTCATCGTGATGGGCCTCGTCTTCATCGGGCAGTTCTCGTTCCTGCAGCGGACCATCAAACCGTCGTGGCGCCCGGCCACCGGGCTGATCGGGGCGCCCCTGCTCGGCATCGTCTTCGGCCTCGGCTGGACGCCGTGCATCGGCCCGACCCTCGCAGCCATCAGCGCGCTGAGCGTCGGCAGCGGCTCGCCCTGGCGCGGAGCGCTTCTCGGGCTGTTCTACTGCATCGGCCTCGGCATCCCCTTCCTCCTCGTGGCGCTCGGCTTCGACTGGGTCGCCGGCTCGGTGGCCTTCCTGAAGCGGCACATCCGGGCGATCAACATCATCGGCGGCGTTCTGCTGGTGGTCATCGGCATCCTGATGGTCACCGGCCTGTGGAGCGAGCTCATGTCCCAGTTCTTGGCGGTGATCCAAGGTTTTGAGCCGGCCCTCTGACCACATCGACTCGGCGCCCCCGCGCGAGGATCCCGACGTCGTCCAGCCGAAGCTGGGCCCGCTCGGGTGGCTCCGCTGGTTCTGGCGCCAGCTCACGAGCATGCGCACCGCGCTGTTCCTGCTCCTGCTGCTTGCGATCGCCGCCGTCCCGGGATCGCTCGTGCCGCAGCGCAGTTCCGACCCGAACGGTGTCACCAAGTACTTCACCGACAACCCCTCGCTCGCGCCGGTTCTCGACAAGCTGCAGTTCTTCGACGTCTACACGTCCGTGTGGTTCTCGGCGATCTACCTGCTGCTGTTCGCGTCGCTGATCGGGTGCATCATCCCGCGCACCAGGCACCATTTCGATGCGATGCGGGCGAAGCCGCCGAAGACGCCCGTCCGCCTGTCGCGCATGGCCGGCTTCCAGTCGCGGATCCTCCCCGCCGACCTTCGCGGCCGCGGCGTCGACCCGATCGTGAGCGCCCGGGACGTGCTGAAGGCGAACCACTACCGCGTCGCCCTGTATCAGGATGCGCGGTCGACGTCGGTCTCGGCCGAGCGCGGCTACCTGCGCGAGAGCGGCAACCTCGTGTTCCACATCGCGTTGCTGGGCGTGCTGCTCGCGATCGGCGTCGGCGGCGGATTCGGGTACACCGGCCAGAAGATCGTGGTCGAAGGGCAGAGCTTCGTGAACAGCCTCCCGTCGTACAACTCGTTCAATCCCGGGCGCTTCTTCAGCGACTCCTCGCTCGCCCCGTTCTCGATCGCCGTGAACAAGCTCGACGTGGCCTACGAGACCAGGAACCAGGATGCGATCGGCACCCCGCTCGACTACACGGCTCATGTCACGACGAATGGGCCGGGGGATGCGCGAGCGAACACGGTCATCAAGGTCAACGACCCGTTGGCCATCGGCGGGACCAACGTGTACCTGCTCGGCAACGGTTACGCCCCGACGATCACGGTCAAGGACACGGCGGGCAAGGTCGTGTTCAGCGACTCGGTGCCCTTCATCCCGCAAGCGGATCCGAACCTGACGTCCCTCGGGTTCGTGAAGATCCCGGACGGGCTGAAAGAGCAGGTCGGGATGATCGGCTTCTTCTATCCGACCGTGACGGCGAGCCAGACCGCCCAAGGCGCACTCGCCTCAAAGTTCCCCGGGCTCCGGGATCCGGTGCTCAGCCTGAACGTGTACGCCGGCGATCTCGGCGTCGACGACGGGGTGCCCCAGTCCGTCTACAGCCTCAACACCGACACCCTGGAGCAGCTGGCCGGTCCGCCCACGAAGACCAAGGCGCTCGAGCTCAAGCCAGGGCAGACGGTCGAGCTGCCGAACGGCCTCGGGACGATCTCACTCGACGGCGTCAAGCGCTTCGCGACCCTGGAGGTCCACCACGATCCCGCGCAGGTCTGGGTCCTGCTGTTCGCCGTGCTCATCCTGCTGGGGCTGCTGACCTCGCTGTTCGTCCCCCGGCGGCGGTTGTGGGTGAAGGCGATCGAGAACGCCGACGGCTCGCTCACTCTCGAGTACGCCGGTCTCGCCCGGGGCGACGACCCCAACCTCCTCGCGGCGGTGACGGCCGTCGCCGATCAGCATTCCCGGGTCCTCACCGGACCTCCGACGACTTAGGCTGGCATCGTGACCGAAACCCTGGCTCAACTGTCGACCGTGTTCCTGTACGCGGCGATGGGTCTCTATGCGGCGGCGTTCATCGCCTTCGCGCTCGATCTCGCCCGACGAGGCGCCCGGGCGACCGCAGTCGAGGCGGCCGTCGTCCCGAGCGCTGTCGCGCGTCGCGCCGAAGTGGCCGCACCGGTCGGCGCGCCGACGCGGACGATCATCGGCGGCGCGCCCGCGGACACCCCGCCGCCGCCGTCCTCCGCTCTCGGCCGTCTGTCGTCGCGCATCAGCACCCGCGTCGAGGACGACGTCATGAACGGGTCCGGCGGTGGTGCGTCTCTGAAGTGGGCGTTCGCCCTGACGATCGTCGGGTTCGCGTTCCATCTCGTCGCAGTCGTGCTCCGAGGGATCGCCGCGGCGCGCGTCCCCTGGGCCAACATGTGGGAGTTCTCGATGACGGGCACGCTCGTCATCATCGGGGTGTTCCTGGTGGCCAACCTGCGGTGGCCGATCAAGTACGTCGGAACCTTCGTCCTCGGGTTGGTCCTGGTACTGCAGGGCATCGCACTCCTGCGGTACTACGTTCCGGTGGTTCCGCTCCAGCCGGCGCTCCAGTCGTACTGGCTGGTCATCCACATCATCGTGGCCGTGCTGGGCACGGCGTTCTTCGCCCTCGGGTTCGCACTGTCCGGACTGCAGCTGCTGCAGTACCGGCGCGAGCGCCAGGTGGCGGAGTCCCGCCCGCAGCAGTTCCGGTTCCTGTCGACCCTTCCGAGTTCGGTCGCGTTGGAGAACCTCGCGTACCGGATCAACATCGTCGGGTTCATCGCGTGGACCTTCACTCTGATCGCCGGAGCCATCTGGGCCGAGAAGGCATGGGGCCGGTACTGGGGATGGGACACCAAGGAGGTGTGGACCTTCATCATCTGGGTGATCTATGCCGGATACATCCATGCGCGGGCGACGCGCGGCTGGCGCGGATCCCGCTCCGCGTGGCTGGCGATCATCGGTTTCGCCGCGGTGCTGTTCAACTTCGGCATCGTGAACGTCTTCTTCCACGGACTCCACGCGTACTCGGGTCTGTGATCGGTCGTCAGAACACCCATACGGAGAACCCCTCGAGAGCCGCCGGCTCGCGAGGGGTTCTTCGCGTTGCGGGGCAGCCCAGCAGGCTCGCTAGTGGGCAAGTTCCGCGTGATTCCGCGGAAGTCAAGCGCGACACGCCCGGGCTGCGGGCCGAATTTGCACCGCTCCGGAGCCCTGCGTAAAGTACTTACTTGTCACCCCAAAGGTGCGGGAGAGCGGAAGAGCTCCCCGGCCTCAAGCGGGACCAGAATCCAAAGCCTAGCGGCAAACCTGAACTTGAATAAGTTCGCTTGCTGCGCTTAGGATTAACACCCACTCACTGAGCAGGTCTAACCGGACCGGATCGTGTGAATCGGTTGTGCCCACCACATATCGGGCCAACGAGAAACACGGAACGCCGACTTGACAAACTGACTGAGAGTGGTAAGGTAGAGAAGTTGCCTCGCAGAGACAGCCGGAAGGTTGAAAGGCGAGAGCGTCCGATCCTTGAGAACTCAACAGCGTGCACAATGTCAAATGCCAAACAACCTCGGCATTGACTGTCTAGACCTAGTCTAGTGGTCGATGCGAGATTCCTTTGGATTAGAAACAGAATGTCAGTAGATATTCGAAACTAGTCAAGACAAACTCGCAGTGCGCGGACACATTTGCTGTCCAAGCCTGCACTATGTTTCCCAGTCGCTTGCGACTGTGGAGCTAAACATTTACGGAGAGTTTGATCCTGGCTCAGGACGAACGCTGGCGGCGTGCTTAACACATGCAAGTCGAACGATGAACCTGGAGCTTGCTCTAGGGGATTAGTGGCGAACGGGTGAGTAACACGTGAGTAACCTGCCCTTGACTCTGGGATAACCTCCGGAAACGGAAGCTAATACCGGATACGACGTACGGAGGCATCTCCTGTACGTGGAAAGAACTTCGGTCAAGGATGGACTCGCGGCCTATCAGGTAGTTGGTGAGGTAACGGCTCACCAAGCCTACGACGGGTAGCCGGCCTGAGAGGGTGACCGGCCACACTGGGACTGAGACACGGCCCAGACTCCTACGGGAGGCAGCAGTGGGGAATATTGCACAATGGGCGCAAGCCTGATGCAGCAACGCCGCGTGAGGGATGACGGCCTTCGGGTTGTAAACCTCTTTTAGTAGGGAAGAAGCGAAAGTGACGGTACCTGCAGAAAAAGCACCGGCTAACTACGTGCCAGCAGCCGCGGTAATACGTAGGGTGCGAGCGTTGTCCGGAATTATTGGGCGTAAAGAGCTCGTAGGCGGTCTGTCGCGTCTGCTGTGAAAACCCGAGGCTCAACCTCGGGCCTGCAGTGGGTACGGGCAGACTAGAGTGCGGTAGGGGAGAATGGAATTCCTGGTGTAGCGGTGGAATGCGCAGATATCAGGAGGAACACCGATGGCGAAGGCAGTTCTCTGGGCCGTAACTGACGCTGAGGAGCGAAAGCGTGGGGAGCGAACAGGATTAGATACCCTGGTAGTCCACGCCGTAAACGTTGGGCGCTAGATGTGGGGACCATTCCACGGTTTCCGTGTCGCAGCTAACGCATTAAGCGCCCCGCCTGGGGAGTACGGCCGCAAGGCTAAAACTCAAAGGAATTGACGGGGGCCCGCACAAGCGGCGGAGCATGCGGATTAATTCGATGCAACGCGAAGAACCTTACCAAGGCTTGACATACACGAGAACGCCCTAGAAATAGGGAACTCTTTGGACACTCGTGAACAGGTGGTGCATGGTTGTCGTCAGCTCGTGTCGTGAGATGTTGGGTTAAGTCCCGCAACGAGCGCAACCCTCGTTCTATGTTGCCAGCGCGTAATGGCGGGAACTCATAGGAGACTGCCGGGGTCAACTCGGAGGAAGGTGGGGATGACGTCAAATCATCATGCCCCTTATGTCTTGGGCTTCACGCATGCTACAATGGCCGGTACAAAGGGCTGCAATACCGTAAGGTGGAGCGAATCCCAAAAAGCCGGTCTCAGTTCGGATTGAGGTCTGCAACTCGACCTCATGAAGTCGGAGTCGCTAGTAATCGCAGATCAGCAACGCTGCGGTGAATACGTTCCCGGGCCTTGTACACACCGCCCGTCAAGTCATGAAAGTCGGTAACACCCGAAGCCGGTGGCCCAACCCTTGTGGAGGGAGCCGTCGAAGGTGGGATCGGTGATTAGGACTAAGTCGTAACAAGGTAGCCGTACCGGAAGGTGCGGCTGGATCACCTCCTTTCTAAGGAGCATCTGGCACCCTCGGGTGTCCAGGCGCCGGATCTGAGCGAACGTCTCAGCCGGTTAGCTCATGGGTGGAACATTGACATTGGTGCGGAGCTGAACAGCTCGAACTCAGTACACCTCTTGCAGGTAGGAACGGTTCGGACTCGGAAGCCCCGCACATGCACGCTGTTGGGTCCTGAGGGACCGGACCTCATCCGATCGGATGAGAACCGAACCTCTGGACCTTTTCTCGTCGGCATGACTGGCCGGCAGGAAAGGTACCGCCCGTACTTTGAGAACTACACAGTGGACGCGAGCATCTTAGATTCGAACCTTCGGGTTCGGATCACAAAAGATGATCACAGTACTTTCGAGTACTGATTAGATCATTGGTCAATCTGCGTCAAAGTCTGCTTCGGCAGATGAGACGCCGATCGATTCAAACTCATGTGATTTCAAGTTTCTAAGAGCAAACGGTGGATGCCTTGGCATCTGGAGCCGAAGAAGGACGTAGTAATCTGCGATAAGCCTCGGGGAGTTGATAAACGAACTTTGATCCGAGGATTTCCGAATGGGGAAACCCCGCTGGGCCCTTTGGGTGACCCAGTGACTCCCGCCTGAATATATAGGGCGGGTAGAGGGAACGTGGGGAAGTGAAACATCTCAGTACCCACAGGAAGAGAAAGCAAAAGCGATTCCGTTAGTAGTGGCGAGCGAAACCGGAAGAGGCTAAACCGATCATGTGTGATAGCCGGCAGGCGTTGCATGGTCGGGGTTGTGGGACTTTTCTGCTGCTTCTGCCGAACAGCGAGCGTTACAAAGGATCATAGGTGAATGGCATTGAAAGGCCAGCCACAGAGGGTGCCAGCCCCGTAACCGAAATGGTCCAATGGCGCGAAGAGTATCCCAAGTAGCACGGGGCCCGAGAAATCCCGTGTGAATCTGTCAGGACCACCTGATAAGCCTAAA
The DNA here is from genome assembly GCF_052044215.1 of Leifsonia sp. 22587. NCBI lineage: Bacteria > Bacillati > Actinomycetota > Actinomycetes > Micrococcales > Microbacteriaceae > Leifsonia > Leifsonia sp. 22587. The sequence goes on along the minus strand of NZ_JBQENB010000003.1, from coordinate 129,486 downwards.
TACTCCCAGATGACCGATAGCGGACAAGTACCGTGAGGGAAAGGTGAAAAGTACCCCGGGAGGGGAGTGAAATAGTACCTGAAACCGTTTGCTTACAAACCGTTGGAGCCTCCTTGTAGGGGTGACAGCGTGCCTTTTGAAGAATGAGCCTGCGAGTTAGCGATATGTGGCGAGGTTAACCCGTGAGGGGTAGCCGTAGCGAAAGCGAGTCTGAATAGGGCGATTCAGTCGCATGTCCTAGACCCGAAGCGAAGTGATCTATCCATGGCCAGGTTGAAGCGACGGTAAGACGTCGTGGAGGACCGAACCCACTTAGGTTGAAAACTGAGGGGATGAGCTGTGGATAGGGGTGAAAGGCCAATCAAACTTCGTGATAGCTGGTTCTCTCCGAAATGCATTTAGGTGCAGCGTTGCGTGTTTCTTGCCGGAGGTAGAGCTACTGGATGGCCGATGGGCCCCAAAAGGTTACTGACGTCAGCCAAACTCCGAATGCCGGTAAGTGAGAGCGCAGCAGTGAGACGGTGGGGGATAAGCTTCATCGTCGAGAGGGAAACAACCCAGACCACCAACTAAGGTCCCTAAGCGCGTGCTAAGTGGGAAAGGATGTGGAGTTGCACAGACAACCAGGAGGTTGGCTTAGAAGCAGCCACCCTTGAAAGAGTGCGTAATAGCTCACTGGTCAAGTGATTCCGCGCCGACAATGTAACGGGGCTCAAGCACGCCACCGAAGTTGTGGCATTGACATTATTGGTAGGCCTTCGTGGTCCAGCCGTGTTGATGGGTAGGAGAGCGTCGTGTGGCGAGTGAAGCGGCGGTGTAAACCAGCCGTGGACGCCACACGAGTGAGAATGCAGGCATGAGTAGCGAAAGACGGGTGAGAAACCCGTCCTCCGAAAGACCAAGGGTTCCAGGGCCAGGCTAATCCGCCCTGGGTAAGTCGGGACCTAAGGCGAGGCCGACAGGCGTAGTCGATGGACAACGGGTTGATATTCCCGTACCGGCGAAGAACCGCCCAAGCTAATCCAGTGGTGCTAAGAGTCCTAATCCTGGACACGGATCCCTTCGGGGTGAAGGTCCGGGCCTAACGCTCGACCCCATGCTGGTGCGGCTAGCGTATTAACAGGTGTGACGCAGGAAGGTAGCCCAGCCGGGCGATGGTTGTCCCGGTGTAAGTGTGTAAGCCGAGAGATAGGCAAATCCGTCTCTCACATAGGCCCAGGCACGATGCGTAGTCTTCATTGACGAAATGGGTGATCCTATGCTGCCGAGAAAAGCATCGACGCGAGGTTCCAGCCGCCCGTACCCCAAACCGACTCAGGTGGTCAGGTAGAGAATACCAAGGAGATCGAGAGAATCGTGGTTAAGGAACTCGGCAAAATGCCCCCGTAACTTCGGGAGAAGGGGGGCCTGAGGCGTGAACGGACTTGCTCCGGGAGCGTTTGAAGGCCGCAGAGACCAGTGGGAAGCGACTGTTTACTAAAAACACAGGTCCGTGCCAAGTCGCAAGACGATGTATACGGACTGACGCCTGCCCGGTGCTGGAAGGTTAAGAGGAAGGGTTAGCTTCGGCGAAGCTCAGAATTTAAGCCCCAGTAAACGGCGGTGGTAACTATAACCATCCTAAGGTAGCGAAATTCCTTGTCGGGTAAGTTCCGACCTGCACGAATGGCGTAACGACTTCCCAGCTGTCTCAACCGCGAACTCGGCGAAATTGCACTACGAGTAAAGATGCTCGTTACGCGCAGCAGGACGGAAAGACCCCGTGACCTTTACTACAGCTTGGTATTGGTGTTCGGTGTGGCTTGTGTAGGATAGGTGGGAGACTTTGAAGCCGGCACGCCAGTGTCGGTGGAGTCATTGTTGAAATACCACTCTGGTCACTCTGGATATCTAACTTAGAACCGTAATCCGGTTCAGGGACAGTGCCTGGTGGGTAGTTTAACTGGGGCGGTTGCCTCCCAAAAAGTAACGGAGGCGCCCAAAGGTTCCCTCAACCTGGTTGGCAATCAGGTGTCGAGTGTAAGTGCACAAGGGAGCTTGACTGTGAGACTGACAAGTCGAGCAGGGACGAAAGTCGGGACTAGTGATCCGGCAGTGGCTTGTGGAAGCGCTGTCGCTCAACGGATAAAAGGTACCTCGGGGATAACAGGCTGATCTTGCCCAAGAGTCCATATCGACGGCATGGTTTGGCACCTCGATGTCGGCTCGTCGCATCCTGGGGCTGGAGTAGGTCCCAAGGGTTGGGCTGTTCGCCCATTAAAGCGGTACGCGAGCTGGGTTTAGAACGTCGTGAGACAGTTCGGTCCCTATCCGCTGCGCGCGTAGGAAATTTGAGAGGATCTGACCCTAGTACGAGAGGACCGGGTTGGACGAACCTCTGGTGTGCCAGTTGTTCTGCCAAGAGCACCGCTGGTTAGCTACGTTCGGGATGGATAACCGCTGAAAGCATCTAAGCGGGAAGCCGGCCTCAAGATGAGATTTCCATGCCTTCGGGCGAGAGGCTCCCAGCTAGACTACTGGGTTGATAGGCCGGATGTGGAAGTGGGGACTAAAGACCCATGGAGCTGACCGGTACTAATAAGCCGATAACTTGATAATCACCACTCTCATAAACGTTGTAAGGCAGCTATGAGGGGCCAAGATTGTTCGCGTCCACTATGTGGTTCTCGATGTACGGTCGAGAACTGATTCGAGCTAACGCTCGACGTTCACTTTGATACATCAATAGTGTTTCGGCGGCCATAGCGAGAGGGAAACGCCCGGTTACATTCCGAACCCGGAAGCTAAGACTCTCTGCGCCGATGGTACTGCAGGGGGGACCCTGTGGGAGAGTAGGACACCGCCGGACTTCTTTGTGAGATGGCCACCCAGTGATGGGTGGCCATTTCGCGTTAACGGGGTCGAACGCCGCACCACGCATAGGCTGGCCACGACCCGCCGAGACCGACAGGAGACGCCGTGAGCGACACACCGGCAGACGACAACGCGAGCAGCGAGCGTCCCGCCCGCAGGCAGCAGCCCGGGCGGCCCGCGCGATCCGGCGACAGCCAGCGACGCGCATCCGGCAATGGCGAGCGGAAGAGCTCGCCTCGCGACGGCAACTGGCGCGACCGACCGCGCCGCGACGACGCCGGCGACCGCCCGCGTACCGACGGCGGCCGATACGACCGTCCACGCACAGACGGTAATCGGTACGACCGTCCGCGCACGGAAGGTGGTCGATACGATCGCCCGCGCACGGAAGGTGGTCGGTACGACCGTCCGCGTACGGAGGGTGGCCGGCAGGACCGTCCGCGCACCGACGGCAACTGGCGCGACCGACCGCGTCGCGACGACGGCAGCGACCGTCCACGTACGGGCGGAGCCTCGCGGGATCGATCCGGCAGCGGTGCGCCGTGGAAGGGTCGCCCGGGTGGGGACCGTGACCGTGAGGGCGGCTACCGCGCCGGCGGCGAAAGGGGTCGCAGCGGCCAGAATCGTCCCGAGCGCTCCGGAGGCTACCGTCCGAGCGGCGACGGCGACCGGAGGTCGAGCGCTCCACGCGACGGCTACCGTGGGCGCGACGACTCGCGCGGCACGGAGCAGCGCGGTGGGTACGGCCGCAGGGATGGCGCTGACTCCCGCGGTGGCGCTTCTCGCTACCAGGGGGGCGACGGTCGCCGCGACCGGCCTGCTCGCGACGAGAAGCTCTGGACCCGTGACGGCCGACCGGCGCGCGGTGACCGTGACGCCCGCGACGGCGACCGGCAGCTGGACGCGGAGGCGCAGCGCGCCCGCGAGCTGCAGTCGATCCGTCCTCGCCACGACGACCCGGAGATCCCCGAGGACGTCCAGGCGCGCGACCTCCCTGGTGAGGCTCGCGTCGAGCTCAAGACACTGAGCAAGGACAACGCGGACTGGGTCGCGAAGCACCTCGTCATGGCCGCCCGGCTGATCGATACCGATCCCGAGGCTGCTCACCGTCACGCGGTGTCCGCATCCCGGCGAGCCGGTCGTGTCGCCGTGGTTCGCGAGACACTGGCGATCACGGCGTACGCCATCGGCGACTTCGCTCTGGCCCTGCGTGAACTGCGCACGTACCGGCGCATCTCCGGGTCGAACGACCAGCTGCCCCTGATGGTCGACAGCGAGCGCGGAGTGGGCCGTCCCGATCGAGCGCTCGAGCTCGGCCGGTCCGTCGATCGCTCGACCCTGTCGCCCGATGTGCAGGTCTCCCTTGCCATCGCGATGTCCGGCGCGCGCCTCGACCTGGGCCAGCCGGAGGCCGCGCTCGCTGAGCTCGAGATCCCGCAGCTCGACCCGGATCGGGCCTTCAGCTACAGCGCGGACCTGTTCCACGCCTACGCCGAGGTGCTCGAGGAGCTGGGCCGCGACGAGCAGGCCGCGCGGTGGCGCGAGCGCGCCGCGCGGGCGGAAGCCGCCTTCGACCAGGCGCACGCCGTCGACGAGCACGAGACGATCGACGTCATCGAGGAAGAGGTCGAGTTCGCCGACGCCGACGAGGTCGACGCCCGAGAAGAGGTCGACGTCCCTGACGAGGCGGATGTCCCAGGCGAGACCGACGTCCCAGACGAGAGCGACTCCGCTGACGCTGACAGCGCTGCGGCGGACACCGACGAGGGGGAGGACGCGCAGGATGGCGCTGTTCCGACGGAACACTGACGGTGCGGCGCCGCTGGACGGCGTCGACCTGGTGCTCGCCGACCTCGACGGGGTCGTCTACAAGGGGGCCGACGCCATCCCGCATGCCGTCGACAGCCTGAATGCTGCAGCGGAAACCGTGCGTGTCGGTTACATCACGAACAACGCCTCCCGCACGGATGCGTCCGTCGCCGAGCACCTCAGCGAGCTCGGACTCTCCGTGAAACCGTCTGACGTGGTCACGTCGCCCCAGGCGGCCGTGCGCCTGCTCGCCGAGCATGTGCCGGCCGGCGCCAACATCCTCGTCGTCGGCGGCGACGGGCTGGTCGACGAAGTGCAGAAGGCCGGCTTCGAGGTCACCCGCTCGGCGGACGATGATCCCGCGGCGGTCATCCAGGGATTCTCTCCGGACATCGGTTGGGCGCAGCTCGCGGAAGCATCCTTCGCCCTCCAGGGCCGGTCGGATGCGGAGCGCCCGTGGATCGCGACGAACACCGACTGGACCATTCCGGTCGCGCGCGGCATCGCGCCCGGCAACGGAACGCTCGTCTCCGCGGTGCACACGGCCGTCGGCCGGCTGCCGCTGGTCGCGGGCAAGCCAGAACGGGCCATATTCGACGAGGCCGTCGCGCGCTTCGGAGCGCAGAGTCCGCTCTTCATCGGTGACCGTCTGGACACCGACATCCTGGGAGCGAACCGGGCCGGCATCCCCTCGGTGCTGGTGCTCACCGGCATCGACGGCGGCAAGCAGCTGCTGTCGGCGGATGCGGAATCGCGTCCCACGTACATCCTGCGCGACCTCCGCGGCCTCCGCGAACCGTATCCGGCGGTGAAGACCGCACGGAACGGCTCGGTGACGGTGGGGGACGCGACGGTCACGATCGACGGCAACGACGTGAAGATCGTGGCGGAAGGGTCCGACCCACTGAACCTGCTGCGCGCCGCCTGCGCCGCGATCTGGGACTCGGGCCGCGCGATCTACGGGCTGAACGTCCCCGAACGTCTTTACGGCTGAGGCTAGAGCGCGGCGTTCCGCTCGAGGATGCGGTGGCACCGCCGGACGCGGTCGAGCCACCAGGCCGTCCGGTCGTCGTCGGCGCGCAGCGCATCCAGCCGTCGGGACGACACGGAGGGGCGCACCACCGGGATGACGCCATCGCGCGGAGTCAGCGGGTCGTCCGAGACGTCGTCGACGAACATCGCAACGGTGCCGAGACCGCAGTCGAACTCGAGCTCGGGGAGCGCGGCGGCGAGGTGCGCGCCCATGGCGATGCCGACCGAGGTGTCGATCGCGCTGGAGACGACCGCCGGGAGGCCCGCCTCCTCGACGATCCGCAGCGCGGAGTGGATGCCGCCGAGCGGCTGAGCTTTCACGATGAGGAGGTCCGCCGCGCCCGCCCGCGCCACCGCGAGCGGATCGGTCGCCTTGCGCACGCTCTCGTCCGCGGCGACGGGGATGCCCATGTACTTGATCCTGCGGCGCAGCTCTGCTATCTCGTCCACCGTCGCACACGGCTGCTCGACGTATTCGAGATCGAACGGGGCGAGGGCGTGGATGGCGTGCTCGGCCTCGTCGAGGTTCCACAGGGCATTGGCGTCGATGCGCACGCGGCCCTCCGGTCCCAGCGTCTCTCGGACTGCGCGGACCCGGGCGACGTCGTCCGCGAGAGTCTGACCCGGCTCCGCCACCTTGACCTTCGCCGTGCGTGCCCCGCTGTAGCGGGCGAGCACGCCCGCTACAGCGTCCGCGTCGACCGCCGGGACGGTGGCATTGACCGGGATGCGATCGCGCAGTGCCGTCGGGGTGGGGCGCCAGCCGAAATCGATGGCCGCATGCAACCAGGAGGAGGCTTCACGGTCGTCGTACTCGACAAAGGGGGAGAACTCCGTCCACCCGAGCGGCCCCTCGAAGAGCACCGCCTCGCGCACCGTGATGCCGCGGAAGCGGGTGGTCATCGGGAGCGACACGACCCGCGAAGTTGCTAACAGGTCGGCGAGTTCCGGAAGCATCCACCAAGTGTTGCACGGCCCGGCCGCGCGGGTGCCTGAACCGTAGGCTGGACACATGCAAGCGGACGTCTCAGAACTCTTCGATCCCGGCGCGTGGCGCGAGGTCCCCGGCTTCGGCGATCTCACCGACATCACCTACCACCACGATGTCACCGGGCGCATCGCACGCGTCGCGTTCGACCGGCCCGAGGTGCGGAACGCGTTCCGGCCGCGCACGGTCGACGAGCTGTACGCCGCGCTGGAGGACGCACGCACGAATCCGCGGATCGGGGTGGTGCTGCTGACCGGCAACGGGCCGAGCCCGAAGGACGGCGGGTGGGCGTTCTGCTCCGGCGGCGACCAGCGCATCCGGGGCCGGGACGGGTACAAGTACGCCGAAGGGGAGACCGCCTCGAGCATCGACGCGGCGCGCAGCGGTCGGCTGCACATCCTCGAGGTGCAGCGCCTGATCCGGTTCATGCCGAAGGTCGTCATCGCGGTCGTTCCGGGATGGGCGGCGGGGGGCGGCCACTCGCTGCACGTCGTGTGCGACCTGACGATCGCCAGCGAGGAGCACGGGCGGTTCAAGCAGACGGACGCCGACGTCGGCTCCTTCGATGCCGGCTACGGGTCGGCGTACTTCGCTCGCCAGGTCGGGCAGAAGGTCGGCCGCGAGGTGTTCTTCCTGGCGCGGGAGTATTCGGCTCAGCGGGCGTACGAGATGGGAGCCGTGAACGCCGTCGTGCCGCATGCCGAGCTCGAGACGACCGCCCTCGAGTGGGCCAACGAGATCCTCACCAAGTCGCCGACCGCGATCCGCATGCTGAAGTTCGCGTTCAACGCCGTGGACGACGGGCTGGTGGGCCAGCAGGTGTTCGCGGGTGAGGCGACGCGCCTGGCGTACGGAACGGACGAGGCGGTGGAGGGCCGGGACGCGTTCCTGCAGAAGCGCGAACCGGACTGGTCGCCGTTCCCCTGGCAGTACTGAGGCGGGCACATGTCACGAGCGGTACGGGTCGTGGACGCCTCCCACCCGGAGGAGGTGTTCGTCGCTCTCCGGGAGGCGCTGACGGGAAGCGGCGATGCCGTGGTTCCGCGGGCGCGGCACCAGGAGAACGGGTCAGGTGGCGCCGCGCCCGGTGGAGCGGACGCCGGTGACGAGAGGTCAGGTAACGGCGGCGTCGGGACGACGTGGCCGAGCCAGGGCGACACGGTGGCGCAGAACGTGGCGCTGATCATCGAGACGTCAGGGTCCACGGGTGCGCCGAAGCGCGTGGCACTGTCGGCGGACGCGCTGTTGGCGAGCGCTGCGGCCTCCGCCGGCGCTCTTGGCGGGCAGGGCCAGTGGCTGCTGGCGCTTCCGGTGCACTACGTGGCCGGCGCGCAGGTGCTGGTCCGGTCGCTTGCGGCGGAGAGCGAGCCGGTGCTGTACGGCGAAGGGCGTTTCGACGCGGAACGCTTCGCCGAGGCGGCGCGGCGGCTCACCGGCGACCTCCGGTACACCTCGCTCGTGCCCGTGCAGCTCGCGCGGTTGGTGGAGAGCGCCGAGGTGGGGTCGCGAGAGGTGGGCGCGGCTCTTCGGGCGTTCGACGGCATTCTCGTCGGAGGCCAGGCGCTGACGCCGACGTTGCGCGATCGCGCGGAGCGGCTGGGCGCGCGCGTCGTGACGACGTACGGGTCGAGCGAGACGGCCGGCGGGTGCGTGTACGACGGGATGCCGATCGGGACGACGACCGTCCGAGCCGTCGACGGACTCCTCGAGATCTCCGGGCCGGTGCTCGCGGAAGGGTACCTCGGCGATTCGGAACGGACGGCCGCTGCCTTCCACGAGGCGGACGGAACCCGGTGGTACCGGACGGGTGACCTCGGCGAGGTGGGCGCCGACGGAGAGGTCGCGGTGTTCGGGCGGTCGGACAACGTGATCATCTCGGGCGGCGAGAAAGTTCTGCTGGATGCGGTGGAGCGGGCGGTCCAGGAGGTCGCAGGATTCGGCCACGCGGTGGTCGTCGGTGTGCCGCATCCCGAATGGGGACAGGTGCCGGTCGTCGTCGTGGAGGGGACAGCGTCGCTGGGCGTTTCCGAATTGCGCCGGATCGTCGCGGAGCGACTGGGGCGGGCTGCCGCACCCGATCGCATCCTCGAGGTGGCACGCGTGCCGCGGCTGTCGAGCGGCAAGCCCGACCGCATCGCGGTGACGGCGCTCGCCGCGGACCGGGAGGCATAGCCGATGTTGTTACGATTCGCTCTGTGATGAGTCAGAACAAGCCACGCATGCAGCGGACCATCCCGCCGACGGCGCGCGGACCGCGCGGCGGCCGGAGCGGACGTCCGGGTGCCGCCGCCGCGGCCGTCAAGCCCGCCACGACCGCGGACTGGATCGCCGGGGCGCGCCTGCGCACGCTTCCGCTGGCCATTGCCCCCGTGCTGATCGGCGTCGGCGCGGCGAAGATCGCCGAAGGCCCCGGCGTCTGGCACCCGGTCCGCTCCCTGCTCTGCCTCGCCGTGGCGGTGCTGCTGCAGATCGGCGTCAACTACGCCAACGACTACTCCGACGGGGTGCGTGGCACCGACGAGTTCCGGGTCGGGCCCGGACGCCTCACGGGCTCCGGCAAGGCTGCGCCGCGCGCGGTGCTGACGGTGGCCCTCACGTTCTTCGCGCTCGCGGCGGTCGCGGGTCTCATCCTGGTGATCCTCACCCAGCACTGGTGGGTCCTGCTGATCGGCGCCGCTGCGATCGCGGCCGCCTGGTTCTACACCGGCGGGAAGCGCCCCTACGGCTATTACGGGCTCGGCGAACTCTTCGTCTTCGTCTTCTTCGGGCTCGTCGCCACAGTCGGCACCACCTTCATGCTGGCCGGAACGGTCAACCAGGAGGCCTGGTACGGCGGCGTGATCGCCGGGCTCATCGCCTGCGCGGTGCTGATGGTCAACAACATCCGCGACATCGAGCCCGACCGTCAGGCCCGCAAGCGGACGCTCGCCGTGCTGCTCGGAAGCGTCGCGTCGCGGATCGTGTTCTGCGTGCTGCTTCTCGTGCCGTTCGGCATCCTTGCGGTGCTCGCGGTGTTCTACCCGTTCGCCTGGTTCGGGATGTTCGCGCTCCTGGCGGCGCTACCGGCCTGTGTCATCACGCTGTTCGGCCGCACGCCGCGCGAACTGATCACCGCCCTGCAGCTGACGAGCATCACCGGCCTGCTCGTCGGGATCGCGCTCGGCGTCGCCTACGCCTTCTGACCGTCGCGCCGGCCGGTTCCCGTGTCGCGGTCCTCGGTCGCACCGTCCACGGCGGCGTCCTCGACGTCGTCGTCCTCCGAGTGCGCGGGCGTCTCGCGGTGGCGGACGGCGTAGAGATCGGAGGAGACCGCGTTGCGGGGACGGCTCAGGAAGATGTACGAGAGGCAGAGCCCGATGAGGGCGGCGGCGATCACCGCGAGCCACCAGACCACACCAACCACCAGCAGGATCGCGAGCGGCACCGCGAACACCAGCAGGCGCAGCACGGTGTAGGTGATCCAAGAGGGAATCCGCTTCACCCTCCCAGCTTAGAGACCGTCTCTGAGAGTTACGATTGACCCATGGTTCGCCTCTGGATAGCCCTCGGCGTCGCAGCCGTGGTGTTCTACATCTATTCGGTGGCAGACTGCGCCCTGTTCGACCGTTCTCGAGTGCGTGGCCTTCCCAAGCCCGTGTGGCTGCTCATCATCATCCTGTTCCCGGTCATCGGCGGGATCCTCTGGTTCCTCATCGGACGAGGCCGCCGCAGATCCGACGTCGGGCGCCGCGTGACCGCACCCGACGACGACCCGGAGTTCCTCGGCAAGCTGCGCCTGGACCACGACCAGGAGGAGCGCATCCGCCAGCTCGAGAAGGAGCTGGCCGAGCTGGACGACAACGGTCCCGACAACGACCAGACCGGCCGCCGGGATGGGTGACCGCCCGCAGGCGGGCGACGCCACGGGCGCATCCACCGAAGCGGGCACGACCGCGCTCGCCGGCCGGGCCACGGGCAACCCGGCGACCGACTTCGCTCTGTCCCTCCTCGCCGGCCTGGTCCGCAACGGGGTGCGCGACCTCGTCGTCAGCCCCGGATCGCGGTCGCAGGCGCTGGCGCTCGTCGCGGCCGAGCTGGAACGCTCCGGCTCCGCGCGTCTCCACGTACGGATCGACGAGCGGTCCGGGGGATTCCTCGCACTGGGCCTCGCGCGTGAGACCGGAGCGCCGGCCGTCGTCATCACCACCAGCGGGACCGCGACCGCGAACCTGCACCCGGCGGTGCTCGAGGCGCACGAGGCGGGCATCCCGCTGATCGTCCTCACCGGAGACCGCCCGCAGGAGCTGCGCGGCATCCGCTCGAATCAGACCACCCAGCAGGACGGGCTGTACGCGGCGGCCGTGCGCTGGTCCGAGGATGTGGAGGCGCCGGCCGGCGACGAGGGCGAGGACGCCCGGGCCGCAGCGCTGGCCGAGACGGCCGTCCGCTCGGCCGTCGGTGCGGACAGCGCCGACCCGGGCCCGGTGCACCTGAACGTGGCCTTCCGGGAGCCGCTTTCGACGGCGGTTCCCGAGCTGCCGGAGCCGATCACGGGGGCACTGCCCTCAACGGCCGGCACCGAGGCCCTCGGACGTGCCATCGTCACCATCGAGCCGGGCCTGCGGTCGGTCGTGGTCGCCGGCGCCGACGCCGGGCCGCGCGCCGAAGAATTCGCCCGGGAGGCCGGCCTCCCGCTGGTCGCGGAGGTCTCCAGCGGCGCGCACTTCGGGCCCAACCTGGTGGTCTCGTACCGCGAGCTGTTGCGCGACGAGGACTTCGGCGGCGCCGTCCAGCGCGCCATCGTGTTCGGCCATCCGACCCTGAGCCGAGAGGTTCCCGTCCTGCTGACCCGCGATGACGTCGAGGTCGTCGTCGTGGCGCCGACGGGGGCGCAGGCCTACAACCCGGCTCGCCGGGCGCGGGTCGTGGGCGGGGTCCGCGCCGACGCATCCACTGACCTCCGGTCGCCGGAGGTGCGCGGCTGGGTCGGCCGCTGGGTGTTCGCGAGCCGCCGCATCGCCGAACTGGCCGAGCAGGAGGCGAATCCGGCGGCCGTCGCCCCGGATGTCGAGAAGGCACGGTCGTTCGATCCGGCGGATGCCCTGGCGTTCGCGCAGGCGGAGCTCGCGGCCGTGCGCGCGCCGATCACGCGGACGATCCTGGCGGAGGCGGTCTGGCGGTACACCTGGCCGCACGACCGCCTGGTGCTGGGCGCCTCCCGCCTGATCCGGGACGTCGACCGGATCGTGCCGGGCAAGAAGATCGTCGTGCACGCGAACCGCGGTCTCGCGGGGATCGACGGGACCATCGCGACGGCGACCGGCATCGCCCGCGCCGCCGCAGCGGCGGCCGAACAGGCCGGCGCGCCCTCCGGTGTCACCCGGGTGCTGCTCGGCGACCTCGCCCTGCTGCACGACGCGGGATCGCTGCTCCTCGGGGTAGGTGAGACGCATCCGCACCTCCAGGTCGTCGTCGGCAACGACGGCGGCGGGACCATCTTCGACGGTCTCGAGGTCGCCGCCACCGCGCCGGCGACGGCGTTCGATCGCGTGCTGTACACGCCGCACTCGGTCGACATCGCCGCCCTTGCCGCCGCCTACGGCTGGCACCACGGCGTCGCGCGCACCAAGGGCGAGCTCGATCAGGCGCTGTCCGCGCCGCCCGCCGGCGTCAGCATCCTCGAGGTGCCGCTCCCGCGCTGAGCGTCATGCGGTGCGCACAATGCCGCATCGGCCCGACGCCGCCTCGGTTGGAGACGGCGTACAACGAATGCGCCGATCCGTGATCTGATCACTACTATTGCCCGCGTGCACATGATCTTCCGGACGATGCTTCACGCGATCCTCTCGCGCTTCGGGCCCCGGCTCGGCCACTGGGATGTGGCGCGCACCCGCTTCCGGGTGCTGCCGACCGACCTCGACATCCTGAAGCACATGAACAACGGGGTGTACCTGTCGATCGCCGACATCGGGCGCTTCGACCTGCTGCAACGGAACGGCGTCTGGGCGATCTTCAAGCGCCGCGGCTGGTATCCGGTGGTCGCCTCCGAGACGATCTCCTTCCGGAAATCTCTGGAGCTGTGGCAGCCGTTCGTCGTGGAGTCGCGCATCCTCGGCTTCGACGAGAAGGCGGTCTACGTGGAGCAGCGCTTCACCGTCGACGGCGAGATCTACACGCAGGCGTTCATCCGGGGACGCTTCCTGAAGCGCTCGGGGGGCGTCGTATCGATCGCCGAGCTGCTGGAGGCGGTCGGTCCGTCGCCCACCGACGTCGCGGTGCCGGACTGGCTGCTGCAGTGGGGCGCGGACGCCGGGCTGCCCTCGACGCGCGTCGAGGCGCCCAGCGTCTGGAGTGAGTGAGCCGCCGACTCACGAAGGCCCGAAGGCGAACACCTTCTCCGGGTCCCACTGAGCGCGTGCCGCGGTCAACCGTTCGCCGACATCGCTGGGCCACCCGCTTTCGAAGGCCGCGCGGTCGGCCAGGTCGCCGGCGAAGTTCACGTTGGTGACAGCCGAGATGCAGTCGCGCAGCGCCTCGGCGATCGCCTGCGCGCGGGCGGGGGCCGCGTCGGCGAACACGGACGGGTCCGCGGCGAGCAGGGAGAGTGTGTAGCCGCTGTCGCGACCGCCCACCGCCGAGCCGTCGTCGGTGTCGCGCGCGGTGGCGCCGCCGAGCTGACGGAGCTCGACGGCGAGGAACGGCGAACCCGAGCCGGGGCCGGCGAGTTCCAGGATGACGTCCGCCGCGTCCTGATCGAAGGTGTCGAGCATGTAGCCGCGGATCCAGGTCGGGCCGCCCTCCTCCGGATCGTTGTGGATGCTCGCGACAGCGGTGGCGGGCATCTCCGCCACGAAGTCCAGGTAGACGGGGGCCGCATCCCGGATCGGGGCGAACAGGCGCTCGCCCTCGGCGGTGGCGCCCGGGAAGGCGAAGCGGACGCTGAGAACCGTTCGGCCGCGCAGGGGCGGCGGCGGCCCGTCCACATCCGGGACCGTGAGCAGTGCGACGGAGGTGGTCGCCTCATCCGGCAGCTCGGCGGACCAGTCGACCCAGGCGCGCAGCGCCGGTTCGATCGCGCCGCCCTCGAAGAAGACGCTGCCTCCGTAGAGGGAACGCAGCGGGACGAGTTCCAGCGTCATGCGCGTGACGACCGCCAGGCCGCCCTTTCCGCCGCGGAGCGCCCAGAAGAGGTCGGCGTTGGTCTCGCGGTCGGCCACGACGATGCGGCCGTCCGCGGTGACGACGCGGAAGCCGCGGATCCAGTCGGAGGTGAAGCCGTAACGCCGGGCGAGCGGGCCGAGGCCGCCGCCGAGGCTGTAACCGACCGCTCCGACGCTGGTGGACGACCCGGTCACCGGAGCGAGACCGTGCTCCGCCGCCGCGATGATGACCGGCGCCCAGCGGAGCCCCGCGTCGATGTGGGCGAGCCGTGCGTCGGCGTCGATAGTGAGGCCGTTGAGGCCGCGCGTGGTGATGATCATTCCGCCGACGATCGGCGCCTCGGCGCCGTGGCCGGTGGCCTGGACGCGGACCGGCAGGCCGGCCGAGCGGGCGAAGAGCACGGCCTCCACCACATCCTGCTCGTCGGAGACGGCGACGACGATGTCGGGATCATGCCGGATGGCGGGGTTGAAGCAGGTGACTTCGGCGGCGAGCCCCTCGTCGCCGCGGACATAGACGGTTCCGGTCACGGCGTCGCGCAGGCGCGCGACAGCGGACGTGTCGAGTTCGATTCCCATGGCGGAAATCTAGGGGAGACCCCCGACACGCGGGAAGGGTCTCGGGAGGCGAGATGTGCACGCCGGAAGGTCAGCCGCGTGACGTAGCATTCCAGCATGTCCGCCGTCCTGCCCGCACCACGCGCCGCCGGGCCGGGCGCGGCGCCCGACGCGGAGACCGTGTACCGTCCGTCCGGCCCTCTCGACATGCCGGGCACGCTCGCCCTGCTCGCCCGGGGTCCCTACGATCCCACCAGCGCGTGGGATCTGCGCGGGATGTGGCGCACCTGGCGTACCCCGCACGGCGCGGCGACGCTGCGCATCCATCGCCCGTCGCCCGACGGCTCCGTCGCGGCAGCGGCCTGGGGGCCGGGCGCCGGGTGGGCCATCGCCGCGGTCCCGGGTCTGCTGGGACGGGACGACGACTGGTCCGGCCTCGACGTGAGCGGCCACCCCCTGCTGCGCGACAGCCGGCACCGCAACCCCGGTCTGCGCCTGGCTCGCACGGGCCGGATGCTGGAGGCGCTCATCCCGGCGATCATCGAGCAGCGGGTGACGAGCCTGGAGGCGTACCGCTCGTGGGCGCGGCTGCTGCGCTGGTACGGCGAGCCGGCGCCCGGCCCTGCGCCGGAGGGCATGCGCGTCGTCCCCACGCTGGAGCAGTGGCGCGGGATCCCATCGTGGGAGTGGCATCGCGCCGGTGTCGACCCGGGCCGGGCACGAACCGTCCAGGCCGTGCTCGCCGTCGCACCCTCGCTGGAGCGGGCCGTGGAGCGCGCGGGAACGCTCGCCGCGGCGGAGACCGCGCTGAAGACCATCCCGGGCGTCGGGGTCTGGACGGCCGCGGAGACGCTGCAGCGCTCCCACGCGCATCCCGACCTGGTGAGTGTCGGCGACTACCACCTCGCGCACCAGGTCGGCGAGGCGCTGACCGGGAGCCGCGTCGACGACGAGGGGATGCTGGAGCTCCTGGAGCCGTGGCGCGGACACCGGCAGCGGGTCGTTCGGCTCATCCTGGCGAGCGGGTTCCGCTTCCAGCGACGCGGTCCGCGGATAACGCTGCAGGATCACCGCTGGCATTGAGCCGTGCGCCTGAGGCGGCCTGGCCGGCCTGGGCGGGCGCGGTGGACTGCGTCAGGCGCGGCCGGCGCGCGCGGCTGCGGCGTCGGTGCGGAGGTCGCGGTCGAGCTCCCGGCACAGCGACTTGTAGTGGTCCATCATCACGGGACCGTAACTGCTCCACTCGGGAGCCGGCTTGTGGTCATGCGCGGCGACCAGGCGGTCGAGGTAGTAGTCCCAGCGCGGTCCCGCGTCGGCCTCCTCGGTCAGCGAGCGCAGCCGCCGCCCGACGGTGACCGTGGTGCGGCCCGTCGCCTCGGTCAGGTGCACGAACATGCGATGGGAGGAGCCGGCCGCTCCGATGTCCGCGTGCAGCCGGTGCGGCGCCGCGCACTCCATGACCGTGACGTCCTGCCACTCCGCGTCGTCGCCGTCGGCCGTCATGCGCAGCTTCACCGCGCCGGTCGAACCGGAGCCGGTGTACTCGCCCAGCCACTCGGCCAGCCGGGGGGACCGGCTGAAGTACGTCCACACCTCCTCGATGGGCGCACGGAACATGCGATCGAGAACGAGATAGACCCCGTCGTCCTTGCGGACGAGTCGTCCTGTCGGCTGCGGCATCATGGTGACCTCCGTCGGCTCAGCCTCTGGTGATGCACACACTAGTCACGCCGGCCCGGAAGCGGCAGAGGGCTGGTTTCGAGAGCTCTCAGCCTTCGAGCACGGCCATCGCGGCGTTGTGGCCGCCGAGGCCGCTGACGGCTCCACCGCGCCGGGCTCCGGAGCCGCAGAGCAGGATGCGCGGGTGCCGGGTGGCGACGCCCCACCGCTCGGCCGGGGTGGCGAGCGGTTCGTCGTCCTCGGCGAACGGCCAGGAGAGCGGGCCGTGGAAGATGTTGCCTCCCGGCATGTTCAGCGCCTGCTCCAGGTCGCGCGTCGTCTTCGTCTCGATGCAGGGCCTGCCGTCCGCGTCGGTCAGCATCAGGCTCTCGATCGGCTCGGCGAGAACCGAGTCGAGCGACGCGAGCACCGCATCCTGCAGCCGCTGCCGGGTGGCGTCGTTGTTCTCGTCGGTGAGCCAGCGGTCGGGGGTGTGCAGCCCGAACACCGTCAGGGTCTGCGCGCCGGTCGCCGCCAGCTCGGGGTCGAGGATGCTCGGGTCGGCGAGGGTGTGGCAGTAGATCTCGCAGGGGAGGAGCTCGGGCATGACGCCGCGGGTCATCCCGGCGTACGCCTCCTCGAGCTGGCTGTACGTCTCGTTGATGTGGAACGTGCCGCCGAAGGCCGCGGCCGGGTCGATGGCGTCGTCGCGGAGGCGGGGGAGGCGCTCGAGCAGGAGGTTCACCTTGACCTGGGCGCCCTCCGCCCGCTCGCGCGGCGGCTCCGGCGTCTCGCCGAGCAGGCCGTCGAGCACATCGGGGGCGACGTTGACGAGGACCGTCGCGCCCTCGACCCGCCGTTCGTGGCCGTTGCGGACGTATTCGACGGTGCCGTCGGGGTCGATGCGCGTCACCTCGGCGCCGGTCACGATCCGGGCTCCGGCCTCCCGGGCGACGCGCGCGAGCTCGCCGGTGACCGCGCCCATGCCGCCGACCGGCACATCCCACTCGCCCGTCCCCTGGCCGATCACGTGGTAGAGGAAGCAGCGGTTCTGCGACAGGTCGGGGTCCGAGACGCTGGCGAACGTGCCGATCAGGGCGTCGGTCGCGACGACGCCGCGCACGAGATCGCTCTGCACGCGGGACTCGATGAACTCGCCGATCGGCCGCTCGATGAGCGCATCCCAGAGCTCGTCGTCGCCCACCAGGGCGCGCGCCTCCGACCGGGTGAGCAGCGGCTCGGTGACCGTCGGCCACAGCGCCGCGGCGAGCTCGCCGGTGCTGCGGTAGACGGAGTCGAACCCGGCGGCGTCGTCGGCCGCGCCGATGCGCGCGAAGGAGGCGGCGGTGGCAGCGTGGTCGGTGTTGTCGATCAGCAGACCCGCGCCGGCGGGGTCGCCGGGCACAGGGGTATAGGAGGAGTAGCGCCGGCGGGCCAGGCGGATGTCGAGCCCGAGGTCGCCGATGATGCGCTGCGGCAGCAGGCTCACGAGGTAGGAGTAGCGCGACAGGCGCGCCTCGACACCCGCGAACGCCTGCGCGCTGACCGCGGCGCCGCCGACGTCGTCCAGGCGCTCGAGCAGGATGACGGACTTGCCCGCGCGGGCCAGGTAAGCGGCCGCCGTGAGGCCGTTGTGGCCGCCGCCGACGATGACGATGTCGTGCGTCGCGGCGGAGGACGAGGTGGAGCGGTCGGTCATGGATCGACTCTAGCCGCGACGAGTTATCCACATCTTCAGGTCGCTTCCGGGAGCGTTCGGGGCCGGGTAATAGTGTCGTCACCATGGTCGATGCAACAGATGGCGCTGACACGCGCCCGGCGGCGATCGCTCACGAGGCGGTCGAGCTGGTGCGACGGTGGCTCGCCGAGAGCGGGCGGGGAGCCGACGGCTCCACGGCGCGGCGGGACCCCGCCGCCGAGCGGCTGGCGGGGGTGCTGAGCGATCCCGAGGGTCTGGAGTTCGCGGTGGGCTTCGTCGACGGCGTCGCGCGTCCGCAGGACCTGTTCGTCGCCGGCTACAACCTGCAGCGGGTCGCCAGGCGCATCCCGCGGTTCCTTCCGTGGTGGCAGCGCGCCGCGATCTGGCTCGGCGGAGTGTTCGGCCCGGTGCTGCCGTGGGTGGTCATCCCGCTGGCGCGGCTGGTCCTCCGGCGGATGGTCGGCCACCTGGTGGTCGACGCGACGCCCGACAAGCTCGGGCCCGCTCTCGCCCGCCTGCGCGAGCCGGGTGACCCGGCGGGTCACGGCTCGCGCCTCAACCTCAACCTGCTCGGCGAGGCGGTGCTCGGCGAGAAGGAGGCGCTGCGGCGATTCGACGGGACGCGGACGCTGCTCGCGCGCGACGACGTCGACTACGTCTCGATCAAGGTCTCCTCGATCGCCTCGCAGCTGTCGATGTGGGCGTTCGACGAGACCGTCGACCGGGTGGTCGACCGCCTGACGCCGCTCTACGAGCTCGCGGCGGCGTCGCCGACCCCGAAGTTCATCAACCTCGACATGGAGGAGTACCGCGATCTCGACCTGACGATGGCGGTGTTCATGCGCATCCTCAGCCGTCCCGAGTTCCTCGGGCTGGAGGCGGGGATCGTGCTGCAGGCGTATCTGCCGGACGCGCTGGACGCGCTGCAGACGCTCACCGAGTGGGCGACGCAGCGCCGCATCCAGGGCGGGGCTCCGGTCAAGGTGCGCGTGGTGAAGGGCGCCAACCTGGCGATGGAGCGGGTCGACGCCACCATCCACGACTGGCCGCTGGCGACCTACTCGAGCAAGCAGTCGACCGACGCCAACTACAAGCGGGTGCTGGACTGGGCGCTCACCCCGGAGCACGCGGATGCGGTCAAGATCGGGGTCGCCGGGCACAACCTGTTCGACATCGCCTACGCCTGGCTGCTCGCGTCGCGCCGCGGGGTGACCGACCGGATCGACTTCGAGATGCTGCTGGGCATGGCGACGGCGCAGGCGGAGGTCGTGACCCGGACGGTGGGGCGCCTGGTGCTCTACACGCCGGTGGTCGACCCGCGCGAGTTCGATGTCGCGATCTCCTACCTGATCCGCCGGCTGGAGGAGAACGCCAGCCCGGAGAACTTCATGTCCGCGGTCTTCGAGCTGGGATCCGACCCCACGCTGTTCGAGCGCGAGAAGCAGCGGTTCCTCGCGTCGGTCGCCGAGTTCGAGGCGGACCGGCAGCGCGGGGCGACGCCTGTCCCGAACCGGCAGCAGGACCGTACGCGCGAGTGGCAGGACGCCTCGGCGCCGTCGTTCACGCATCCTCCGGCGGCCGACGCAGCGCCCGGCGGCGACGAGGGGCTGACGAGCGTGGTGCTCGGCTTGACGCGCGGGTCCGCGGGCGTCGAGCTGCGGGCGCCGGACGCCTTCCGGAACGCGCCGGAAACCGATCCGTCCCGGGCCGCCAACCGTGGCTGGGGGCGGCGCATCCTCGTCCGCGCGGAATCGACCAGCATTGGCGTCGACACCATCGAAGCCGCGGTCATCACCGACGCGTCGCGACTGGATGGGATCCTTCAGTCGGTCTCCGAGGCCGGCGCCGCATGGGGCGCACGCTCCGGGCAGGACCGCGCGGTGCTGCTCGACCGCGCGGGCCACGCCCTCGAAGCGAATCGCGACCGCCTGATCGAGGTCATGGCCGCGGAGACCGGCAAGACCATCGCCGAAGCCGACCCCGAGGTGAGCGAGGCCGTCGACTTCGCGCACTACTACGCGACGCGGGCACGCGAGCTGGATGCGGTGCAGGGCGCGCGGTTCGTGCCGTCCCGCCTCACCGTCGTCGCGCCGCCCTGGAACTTCCCGGTCGCGATCCCTGCCGGCTCGGTTCTCGCGGCGCTCGCCGCGGGGAGCGGCGTGATCATCAAGCCGGCGCCCCAGGCGCGCCGCGCGGCCGCCGTCATGGTGGAGGCGTTGTGGGAGGCGGGCATCCCGCGCGAGGTGCTAGCACTGGTCGACGTCGCCGAGAACGACCTCGGCCGGCAGCTCATCTCCGACCCGCGCGTCGACCGCGTCATCCTCACCGGGTCGTACGACACCGCGCGGCTGTTCCGGTCGTGGCGGCCGGACCTTCCGCTGCTGGCGGAGACGAGCGGCAAGAACGCGATCATCGTCACCCCGAGCGCCGACTACGACCTGGCCGTCGCCGACATCGTCAGGAGCGCGTTCGGGCATGCGGGACAGAAGTGCTCCGCCGCCAGCCTGGTCATCCTCGTCGGTTCGGTGGGAACGTCCGAGCGGTTCCGCAATCAGCTCGTCGACGCGACGACGAGCCTGCGAGTGGGATACCCGCAGGACCCGGCCAGCCAGATGGGCCCGCTGATCGAACCGGCGTCGGGCAAGCTGCTGCATGCACTCACCACGCTGGGCGCCGGGGAGGAGTGGCTCGTCCAGCCGAAGCCGCTGGACGGCTCGGGGCGGCTGTGGTCTCCGGGGATCCGGACGGGCGTGGCGCCGGGATCGTACTTCCATCTCACGGAGTTCTTCGGACCCGTTCTCGGCATCATGACCGCGCGCAACCTCGACGAGGCGATCCGGTACCAGAACGCCGTCGAGTACGGGCTGACGGCCGGGCTCCACTCGCTAGACGCCGAGGAGCTCGCGCACTGGCTCGACACCGTCGAGGCGGGCAACCTCTACGTGAACCGCGGCATCACCGGGGCGATCGTGCGCCGTCAGCCGTTCGGAGGGTGGAAGCGGTCGTCGGTCGGCGCCGGCGCCAAGGCCGGAGGTCCGAACTACGTGATCGGGCTCGGCTCGTGGGTGCCGGAGGCGGGCAGCTCCAGCTCGAGCCTGCACCTGCGCGGGCTCGAACCCCGCGTCTCGGACCTGATCGAATCGGGGCAGTCGTCGATGGACTACCCGTCGTTCGACCTCGTGCGACGTTCCGCGCTCAGCGACGCGATCGCGGTGGCCACGGAATACCACCGGGTGAAGGACGTCTCGGGTCTCGGGGTCGAGCGGAACCTGTTCCGGTATCGCCCGGTTCCGGTGGCGATCCGATTGTCGGAGGGCAGCTCGCTGCCAGAGCTGCTGCGGGTCATGGCGGCGGCGACGGTCGCGCGCTCGCCGTTCACGGTCAGCACGCCGGCAGCGCTGCCCAAGCGGATGCTCGCCCTGCTGCGAGAACGGGAGGTCGAGGTGACCGTCGAGTCGGATGCGCACTGGCTGTCGCGGGTGCGCGGCCGCCGGATCACCGCTCACCGCATCCGCCTCATCGGCGGCGACCCCGCGGCGCTCGCGGCCGCCCTGGGCGGAACGCCGGACGTCGCGGTCTACCACGGTCCGGTCACGCCGTCGGGGCGGGTCGAGGTGCTGACGTTCCTCCACGAGCAGGCGATCTCGATCACCAACCACCGGTTCGGCAACCCGACGACACTGTCGGACGGGGTCATCGAGTCGCGCGTAGGGTGACAGGCATGACGAGTTCGATCCCCTCCCTCCCGCTGGCCGGTGGCGGCAGCATCCCGCAGCTCGGTCTCGGCACGTGGCCGCTCGACGACGCCGAGGTGGAGCAGGCGGTCGTGGCCGCCGCCGGCATCGGCTACCGCCACGTCGACACCGCCGCCAAGTACGGCAACGAGGTCGGCGTCGGTCGCGGAGTCGCCGCGAGCGGTGTCCCGCGCGACGACTGGTTCGTGACGACGAAGCTCGACGGCAACTACCAGGGCGACGACCGCGCTGTGGCCGGTCTCGACGCGAGCCTGCAGCGGCTGGGGCTCGACTACGTGGACCTGCTGCTCATCCACTGGCCGCTCCCGCAGCGCGACCAGTTCGTGTCCACCTGGGAGACGTTCATCCGGCTCCGTGAGGCGGGCAAGGCGCGCGCGATCGGTGTCTCCAACTTCAAGCCGGCGCATATCGACCGTCTCCTCGCCGAGACCGGCGTCGCCCCCGCGGTCAACCAGATCCAGCTAAGCCCGGCGATCCCGCGGCGGGAGCAGCGCGCCTACGACAGCGAGCACGACATCGTGACCGAGTCGTGGAGCCCGATCGGCGGAAGCGGCGACCTGCTGGCCGAGCCGGTCCTCGCCGACCTGGCAGCGAAGCACGGGCGCACGCCCAGCCAGATCGTCCTGCGCTGGCACGTGCAGAACGGGCTGGTCGCCATCCCGAAGTCGCGCAATCCCGAGCGCATGGCCGAGAACCTCGCGGTGTTCGACTTCGAGCTCGACGCCGACGATCTGTCCCAGCTCGACCGGCTCGACGAGGGCCCGGACGCGGGCGTCGACTCCGATCACACGGGGCACTGACCGGGGGCCGGGAGGCCGGGGACCGGGAGACCGGCCTTCAGTCCCGCAGCAGCGGCAGCATGACCGTCACAGTCAGCCCCGAGGGCTCCGCGTTCCGCAACTCCACGCTGCCGCCCGCTGCCCCCGCTAGCGCGCCGACGATCGCGAGACCCAGTCCGCCGCCGGACTGTCCAGTGCGCGCGCCGTCCGCGCGGGTGAAGCGGTCGAGCGCGACCGGGATGAACGCCTCCGGCATCCCCGGGCCGGAGTCCCGGACGGTGAGCACCACCGACTCGGCGCCCTGCGCCTCCGCCGACAGGGCGAGCGACGCGGTGACCGTCGCCTCCGCGTGATCGCCGTCCGACGAGCGGATCGCCGTGATCGCGTTGCCGAGCAGGTTGTCCAGGATGCGGCCGAAGTCCGTAGGCGACAACGCGACGCGCGCGCCCGCGTCCGGGCGGCGCCGCGGGTCGTATTCGAAGTCGACGGAGATCCCGGTGGCGTCGTCGTCGCTGCTCACGAGCAGCCGGGCGCGGTCGATCGCGTCGGTCAGCTCGTCGACGAGCGTCCGCCAGTCGATGCGCCCGCTCGACGGTCCCGCCTCGATGCGCGACAGCTCGAGCAGGTTGTTCGCCAGCTGCGCGAGACGGATGGATGTTGCGTGAGATGAGCGGATGTCCTGCAGCAGGGCGTCGGCGTCGCCCGCATCCAGCTCGGCCAGCTCCAGCTGCCCGCGGAGCACGGCCAGCGGCGTCCGCAGCTCGTGGCTCGCATCCGACACCATCTGCCGCTCCCGGTCCGCCGACGCGCGCAGGCGCAGGATGAGGTCGTTCAGGGTCGTCGCCAGCTCGGACAGCTCGTCCTGCGCGGGGCCGACCGGCAGGAGGCCCGCCTCGTCGGGCGTGGAGGCGGCGATCCGGTCCGCCTGCTCGCGCATCCGGCTCACCGGGCGCAGCGCCGTGCGCGCCAGCAGCCAGGAGGCGCCGCCGAACGCGAAGATCAGCACGCCCGCGCCGACAAGGAGCGCAGCGGTGAGGCGGTCGAGCAGCAGGTCCGTCGTCTCGCTGTTCCGGGCCGCCAGCACGTACCGCACCCCGTCGGACGTGGCGACGCTCCGCGTGAGCACGAGGTAGTGCTCGCCGCCCGCCTCGACGTCGTGCGCGCCGTCTCCCTGGCTGATCAGCCGGCCGATCCGGTCTTCGAGACCCTCGGGCATGGTGGAGGCGAGGATGCTGCCGTCCGAGGACACGACGGCCAGCTCCTGGCCGCCGCCCGGGAGGTCGAACGGACCGTCCGGGTTCGTCGGGAGCCCCTCCACGGGAGCGGTGACGTCGTTGTTGAGCAGGGTGAGGGTGGCGTTGTGGAGGATCGACGACACACCGATCCGGATGACGACGACCGCGAGCAGTGCGAACAGGGCGGCGACGACCAGACTGCCGATCGTGATGCGCGCCGAGATCGACAGCCGCCGCAGGCGATTCACGGAGTCGATGCGCCGTCGTGAGCGGCCGCGTCGGCGCCCGCTGTCCTCTTCGGGTCGGCCGCGTTGCGGGCGTCGAGGCGGTAGCCGCGCCCGCGCTCGGTCACGATGGAGAGCCCGGCGCCGGCCGCGTCCAGCTTCTTGCGCAGGTACGACACGTACTGGTCGATCACGTTGGTGCCGATGTTCTCGGTCGTGCCCCACACCGACTCCAGGATGTCCGCGCGGGAGAGCGTCTTGTCGGGGTTCGTCGCGAACAGGCGCAGGAGGGTGAACTCCCGCCGGCTCAACGGCATCTCGTGCCCGGCGACGAGCGCCTGGTGCTCGTGCGAGTCGATGGTGAGGCGTCCGACCGTCACCTGGGGGCGCATCCCGCTCGGCTCGCGGCGCAGCAGGGCCCGGACGCGTGCCGCCAGCTCGGCGAACGCAAAGGGCTTGGTCAGGTAGTCGTCGGCGCCGGAGTCGAGCCCGTGGACGCGGTCCTCGATGGCGTCGCGGGCGGTGAGGAGGAGGATCGGCATTGGGTTGGACGCCTCCCGGATGTGGCGGCACAGCTCGAAGCCGCTCATCCCGGGCAGCATCACGTCGATCGCGGCGGCGGAGAACGTGTCGCCACGGAGGGCGATCAGAGCGTCGACGCCGTTGTTGACCAGGGTGACCTCGTAGCCCTCGGCGGCGAGGCCGCGCTGGACGAGGCCGCCCATGTCCGGATCGTCTTCGACAACGAGCAGCTTCATGCGCCCATCGTGCCACTGTTGGCCGTGTCGCCGCTCGGATGGCGGCGCGACGGGACGCGGCGGCTCTGAAGGTTCTCGCAGGCCGCGCTCAGCGCTCTTCGACGACGCTCTTGAGGCTCTCGAGCACGGCGCCCCAGTTGGCGGCCATCCGCTCGGCGTCCGCCTCGTCGGCGCAGCCGTCCTGCGTGATCGTCACGCGCGTCGCCGCACCGTCGTCGGCGAGCAGGTACGACACGGTCTGGTAGCTGTCGGGCACGTCCGGCTTCCCGCTGAGCGGGCTGTAGTAGCTGGTGACGAGGCGGTCCTCCGGCTCGATCTCGAGGATCACGCCCTTGTCCTCGTAGGGCTTGCCCTCCCACTCGCCGTGGTAGACGATCGGGCTGCCCGGACGCCAGTCGGTCTCGACGCGGCTGCCGAAGAGGAACCGGGAGATGGTGTCCGGGTCCGTGAGCGCCTGCCAGAGGCGCTCGCGGGAGGCGTCGATGCGGATGTCGGCCCGTGCTGTCGTGCTCATGCCGCCACTCTCGTCCGGTCGGGGCCGGACGTCTTGAAGATTCGCGACAGTCAGGCGTTGCCGCGGTTGATGAGCCGGGAGAGCACGATCGCGCTCCGCGTGTGGTCGACGTTCGGCGCCAGCCGCACCTTCTCGAGCGCGGCTTCGAGGCTCGGGATGTCGCGGGAGCGGATGTGCACGATCGCGTCCGCGCTGCCGGTCACGGTGCCGGCGTCCACGACCTCGGGCACCGCGGAGAGGATGCGCAGCAGCTCCTCGGGGGACACGGTCCCGCGGCAGAACAGCTCCACGTACGCCTCGGTGCTCATGCCGTCGATCGCCGGGTCGACCTGGATGGTGAACCCGCGGATCACCCCGTCGGCGACCAGCCGGTCGACGCGACGCTTCACGGCGGAGGCGGAGAGCCCCACCACCGAGCCGATGTCGCCGTAGCCGGCCCGCGCGTTCTGGCGCAGGAGGTCGAGGATGCTGCGATCGAGGTTGTCCACGGGCCGAGTTTATGGCGGATCGTTGCGTCTGCGTCAAGGATGTGACCGAATTGTGCGTATCGACGCAATGTCTCGCCATCTGCCGCGTTTCGAAGCCGCACCGACGGTGGGAGCATGGGCGCCATGAGCGAAACCGACACCGCGCCGGCCCGCCGCGACGACGACGCGAGCCACGGCTTCTTCGGGCAGCCGCGAGCGCTCGCCAACATCTTCGGCGTCGAGATGTGGGAGCGCTTCTCCTTCTACGGCATGCAGGGCATCCTGCTCATCTACCTCTACTACTCGGTGGAGCGCGGCGGCCTCGGGATAGATCAGCCCACCGCCGCGGGCGTGGTGGGCGCCTACGGTGGCGCGGTCTACCTGGCCACGATCCTCGGCGCCTGGCTCGCCGACCGCCTGTTCGGCTCCGAGCGGGTGCTGTTCTGGAGCGCCGTGGTCATCATGGCCGGGCACATTTCGCTCGCCCTCATCCCCGGAGTCGCCGGTGTGCTCGTCGGCCTGCTGTTCGTCGCCCTCGGCAGCGGCGGACTCAAGGCGAACGCGACCCGCATCGTCGGGACCCTCTATGAGGAGAAGGACCCGCGGCGCGACGCCGGCTTCTCCCTCTTCTACCTCGGCATCAACCTCGGCGCCTTCTTCGGGCCGCTGCTGACCGGGTTGCTGCAGACGACGCTCGGCTTCCACTGGGGCTTCGCGCTCGCCGCGGTCGGCATGGCGATCGGCCTCATCCAGTACTCGCTGGGCCGGAAGCGCCTGCCCGACGCATCCCGCCATGTCCCGAACCCGCTGGAGCGCCGGCGCTACCCGCTGGTCATCGGGATCGGGGTGGCCGGGATCATCGTGATCGTCGTCCTGGTGCTCACGCACGTCATCAACGCCTTCAACCTGGCGCTCTGGGTGATCGGCGTCACGATCGTCGCCGCCATCGCCTACTTCGTCGTGATCCTGTCCTCGCGGCTGCTGAACAGCGACGAGCGCAGCCGCATCCTCGCCTTCATCCCGCTGTTCATCACGAACGCGGCGTTCTGGTCGCTCTACCAGCAGCAGTTCACCGTGGTGACCATCTACTCCGACGAGCGGTTGAACCGCGACCTCTTCGGGTGGGAGTTCCCGGTCTCGTGGGTGCAGTCCATCAACCCGATCTTCATCATCCTGCTGTCCGGTGTCTTCGCCGCGATCTGGACGAAGTGGGGCGAGAAGCAGCCGTCGACCCCGATCAAGTTCGCGGCGGGAACCGTAGTGATGGGCCTCGCGTTCTTCCTCTTCCTGTTCTGGGCGGGCGGCGGCAAGAACAGCACGCCGCTGCTCGCGATGGTCGGCATCCTCCTCGTCTTCACGATCGCGGAGCTGCTCATCTCGCCGGTCGGGCTGTCCGCCTCCACGAAGCTCGCACCACGCTCGTTCCAGGCGCAGATGGTGGCGCTGTACTTCCTGTCGGTGGCGCTCGGCACGGCGATGGCGGGGCAGCTCGCCAAGCTGTACAAGCCGGAGACGGAGGGCGTCTACTTCAGCATCATCGGCGGCGTGGCCGTCGTCATCGGCATCCTGCTCGCTCTGATCAGCCCCTGGGTGCTGCGGATGATGCGCGGGGTGCGCTGACATACTGGGCCGATGGCAGAGATTCTCGCGGTGTGCCGGGTGGAGCAGCTGCTTCCCGATTCCGGGATCGGCGTCACCGCCATCGACAAGCGGCCCGCAAACCGGCGCCTGAGGGTGCGGCCGCTCGGGCTCTTCGGCGACGTGCAGGCGGACCGGAAGCACCACGGCGGCCCGTCGAAGGCGCTCTACGCCTACGCCGAGGAGGACGCGGCGGTCTGGGCAAGCAAGCTGGACCTGCCGATCCCGGCGGGACTGTTCGGCGAGAACCTGCGCACCTCGGGCCTCGACGTGAACGGCGCCGAGATCGGGGAGCGCTGGGCGATCGGCGACGAGCTGATCGTGGAGGTGACGTGCCCGCGCGAGCCCTGCGCGACGTTCCAGCGCCGGATGCGCGAGCCGCAGTGGGTGAAGCGCTTCACCGAGGAGGGCCGGCCCGGCGCCTACCTCTCGGTGGTCAAGTCGGGCAGCGTCGGAGCGGGCGACGCCGTCAGGGTCGTGTCGCGGCCGGGCCACGGGGTGACGGTCGCGTCCTGGTTCTCGGGTGCGGATGCCGCCCAGACGCTCGCGCTGGAGGCCGCGGAGGCGGATGGCCGGGTGCGGCTGGCGCGGGAGATGCGGGAGGCGATCGCCTCGCTTCGCAAACGCGGTTTACTTGTTCTTGACAAGTGAACTTGCAAAGAGCAAGCTAGGCGTATTCCGACACCGGATCATCCACAGGAGGACATCATGGCCACCAACATCTTCGTCAACATCCCGACGGCCGACCTCGACCGCTCCAAGGCGTTCTACGAGGCGCTCGGCTACACGATCAACCCGCTCTTCACCGACGAGAACGCGGCCTGCGTCGTGCTCAGCGACACCATCTACTTCATGGTGCAGACCCGCGAGTTCTACGCCACCTTCACCGACAAGCAGATCATCGACCCGCACAGCCAGGCCGGGGCATCGATCGCCCTGAGCGCCGACTCCCGCGAGGGCGTGGACGCGATCGTCGCGAAGGGCATCGAGGCGGGCGGCAACGAGCCGCGCCCCGCGCAGGACTACGGCTTCATGTACTCCCGCGACCTCGAGGACCCGGACGGCAACAACCTGTCCTACCTCTGGATGGCGCCGGAAGCCGCCGAGAAGGGGCCGGAGGCGTACATGACCGGGCAGGGCGCCGACGTTCCCGCCCAGGCCTGACGGCCGCGCATGGCGGCACGGTCACCACGGGGCTTCGGCCAGTCCGGGGGAGTGGCGCGCGCGGTCGAGCGGGTCGGCGAACGGTGGGCACTGCTCATCGTCCGCGACCTGCTCGCCGGCGCGCGACGCTACAGCGACCTGAAGGCGGGGCTCCCGCGCATCCCCACGAACATCCTGAGCGACCGGCTCAAGGAGCTGCAGCAGTCCGGGGTCATCCGTCGCGTGCCGACGGTACGCGGCGGGTACGAGCTGACCGCCCTCGGGCGCGAGCTCGAGCCGGTGGTGCTGGCGCTCGAACGCTGGGGCTGGGCGGTGTCTGAGGAGCGCGCTGAGGGCGACGTGCTCACAACCGACGCCCTGGGTGTGACGCTGCGCGCTGCGTTCCGCGTGGAGGAGGCGGAGACGCTGCCCGCCACCGAGTACCTCATCCACGTCGGGGACGCCTCCGTCAGCGTTCTCGTCGCGGGGCGCGTGCTCGACGTGCTGGACGTGGGGCCGGACGCGCTGCCCCAGCCGCAGCGG